>NZ_BMVV01000013.1:0-1086 GCF_014650895.1 Streptomyces omiyaensis | reverse complement strand
AGCAACCGGAACCGCATCCCCGACTCCACCGGCACCGACACCACCAGCGACTTGTCCACCAGCGCACCCAGCACGTCCAGCACCTCCACCCCCTCCGGCCCCGCACACACCGCCTCCGCCGCCCCCAGATCACACCCGCCCGTGAACACCGCCAACCGCCGCAGCACCGCCCGCTCCGGCCCCTCCAGCAGATCCCACGACCAGTCCACCACCGCCCGCAACGTCTGCTGCCGCGGCAACACCGTCCGCGCCCCCGACCTCAACAACCGGAAACGATCGTCCAGCCGGTCCGCGATCTGCCGCGCCGACAACACCCGCAACCGCGCCGCCGCCAGCTCGATCGCCAACGGCAACCCGTCCAGCCGCCGCACGATCTCCCCCACCGCCCCCGCGTCCCCCGCCACCTCGAACCCCGGCCGCGCCGCCGCCCCCCGCTCCGCCAGCAACCGCACCCCCATCTCCTGCGACAACGGACCCAACGGCCGCACCCGCTCCCCCGGCACCCCCAGCGCCTCACGGCTCGTCGCCAGCACCCGCACCCCCGCACACCGCGCCAGCACCGCCTCCGCCAACCCCGCCGCGGCCCCCACCACGTGCTCACAGTTGTCCAGCAGCAACAGCATCCGCCGCCCCGCACAGTGCTCCACCAACCGCGACAGCGGATCACCGCCGACGAGCTCGTCGGCTCCCCTGAGCATGGTCTGGCGGGCGCCGAGCGCGGTGAGGACGGCGCCCGGGACCTCGGACTCCTCGCGGACGGAGGCGAGTTCGGCGAAGTGCACGGTGCCCTCCCCGGCGTACGCCTCCGCCGCCTCCAGGGCCAGCCGGGTCTTGCCGACACCGCCGGGCCCGAGCAGGGTCACCAGCCGCGAGGATTCCAACGCGTCGGCGAGCGCGGCGAGTTCCCCGTCCCGGCCGATGAAGGAGGTCAGACGGGCGGGCAGGGAGCTCCGGACCGGGGGCGCGGGGGCGGGGTCGGGGACGGGAGCCGGTGCGGGTGCGGGCGCCGGTGCCGCCGCCGGGAGGGGCGCCGGTACGGGCTCCGCCGCCGGGGCGAGCAGCTGTCCGTGGAGGGCGCGCAGCGCG
>NZ_BMVV01000012.1 GCF_014650895.1 Streptomyces omiyaensis | reverse complement strand
CCCTCCGGGCGCTTCCTTCGTTTCCGACTCTATCAGATCTTTCCGACCCGATTTCCTCGGTGCTTTCCGGTCCCGAATTCGATTTCCTCGGGGCCTTCCGGCGCGTCCACTACTTTAGCCGATTTCCCCTGCGGCTCATAATCGAGCCTTTAGGAACTAATTTCGGCATGCCGAAATAGGCCCCGGGGGGATTCGTCGCAGTGAAGTGGATGGCCGCTCTCGGGGCGCTTGAAGAAGCACCACCGTCTCAAGCGGCTCGGGCCACGTTACGCCTCCGTCCTGGTCGGGTCAAGTCGGCGCTTCCGGGGCGTGTGGGGACGGTACGGACTGACCGTGGGGTCCTCGGCGATCCAGAAGCGCCAGGGGTGCGCGGCTCCGTCGCCGCCGACCCCGGTGCGCGGACCGGTGCGGATCCGGGAGCGGGCGGGCGGGGTGCCGGTGAGGACGGCGAGGGGGGCGTCGGGGCCGCCACAGACGTCGGTGCCGTCGAGGGAGCCGGGGACGTCCAGAGCGGTGGCGAGGCGGGCCGGGCCCTTCGCCAGTTCGGCGTCCTTGCGGGCCGAGCGGCGGCGGGGGCGGGCCAGGGCGGCGCCGTGGAGGATCTCGCCCGCCCGGAGCAGGACGCCGCTCGCCTCGCCCTCGGGGCCGCACACCAGGTTGAGGCAGTGCCACATGCCGTAGGTGAAGTAGACGTAGGCGTGGCCGGGCGGGCCGAACATGACGGCGTTGCGGGCCGTGCGGCCGCGGAAGGCGTGCGAGCCGGGGTCGATCGCGCCGGCGTACGCCTCCACCTCGGTGAGGCGCAGCTCCAGCCGTCCCTCGTCGGTCGTACGGACGAGGGTGCGGCCGAGGAGATCCGGGGCCACCTCCAGAACGGGGCGGTCGAAGAAGCTCCGCGGGAGCGGCGTACGGTCGGGGCTCTCGCTCATGGCGTCCGAGCGTACCGGGGGACGGTTCGGAACCCGCTACGGTCGTCGCGCGTATGTAGGGGACAGGAACGAGAAGGAGTGAGTGGCATGGGATTCAAGAAACTGCTGGCGAGCCTGGGTGCCGGTGGGGCGACCGTGGAGACGGTGCTCACCGAGGAGAACGTGGTCCCGGGCGGTGTCGTCCAGGGCGAGGTCCGGATCCAGGGCGGCAGCGTCGACCAGCAGATCGAGGGCCTGTCCGTCGGTCTCCAGGCGCGCGTCGAGGTCGAGGGCGGCGACCAGGAGCACAAGCAGGACGTGGAGTTCGTGAAGGTGCGCCTCGGCGGGGCCTTCGAGGTGAAGGCCGGCGCCGTGCACGTCGTGCCGTTCGGGCTGGAGATCCCGTGGGAGACCCCGGTCAACACGATCGGCGGGCAGCGCCTGCACGGCATGGAGATCGGCGTCAGGACCGAGCTGGAGATCGCGCGCGCGGTCGACTCGGGCGACCTCGACCCGATCAACGTGCACCCGCTGCCGGCGCAGCAGGCGATCCTCGACGCCTTCATCCAGCTGGGCTTCCGCTTCAAGAGCGCGGACATGGAGCGCGGGCACATCCGCGGCACCCGTCAGCGGCTGCCCTTCTACCAGGAGATCGAGTTCTTCGCGCCGCAGCAGTACCGCGGGCTCAACCAGGTCGAGGTCAGCTTCGTCGCGGACGACCGCGAGATGGACGTCGTGCTGGAGATGGACAAGAAGCCGGGTCTCTTCACCGAGGGCAGCGACTCCTTCCGCGCGTTCAAGGTGGGCCTCGACAGCTACCAGACCACCGACTGGAACGCGTACCTGAACCAGTGGCTCGCCGAGGTCGGCGGCCGTCGCAACTGGCTGTAGTACGGAACGATCCGGAGGTTCGACATGTCCGAGGGCCAGCGGGCTCCGCTCCCCCACGCCTTCCATCCGCCGGTGGCGGAGTTCGTCGTGACCAGCGACGACGTGGCGCCCGGCGGGGTGCTGAAGGACGACCAGGTGTACGCGGAGGGCAACGTCTCCCCGCAGCTGCGCTGGGAGGGGTTCCCGGCGGGGACCAGGAGCTTCGCCGTGACCTGCTTCGATCCGGACGCGCCGACGGGCAGCGGGTTCTGGCACTGGGCGCTCTTCGACATCCCGGCGTCGGTGACCGAGCTCCCCGCCGGAGCCGGTTCGGGCTCCTTCGAGGGGCTGCCGGCCGGTGCGGTGCACGCCCGGAACGACTACGGGGCACGGGAGTTCGGCGGGGCGGCGCCGCCGCCCGGCGACCCGGCGCACCGCTACGTCTTCACGGTCTACGCGGTGGACACGGAGAGGCTGGGGCCGGACGCCGACGCCTCGCCGGCCGCCGTCGGTTTCCACCTGCGTTTCCACACGCTGGGCCGGGCCCAGCTGGTCGGTGAGTACGCGGCTCCCGCGGCGGGCTGATCGTTCGTCTGTTGTTTGCCCGCTTCTGGTCTTGGAGAGATCAGAAGCGGGCATCTTTTGTTGCGCACGAAATTGCGTTGTCCGACCCCGGCCGGCCCGGCCATCGTTTGATCCACGCCCGAGAGCCCTATGGGGGGGCCGGGCCGGCACAACGGGAGGTGGGCACAATGCGGGACACGCTGGTACTGAACGCGAGCTTCGAGCCGCTTTCGACGGTGACACTCAACCGTGCGGTGGTGCTTGTCCTGCAGGACAAGGCCGTCGTGGAGCAGTCCCACCCCGATCTGCGGGTGCGTGCCGCCGCCGTCGACCTGCCGGTGCCCCGGGTGATCAGGCTCTGCCGCTTCGTCCGGGTGCCCTTCCGAAGACAGGCACCGTGGTCGAGGAGGGGGGTGCTGGTCAGGGACCAGCACCGGTGCGCGTACTGCGGGAAGCGCGCGACGACCGTGGACCACGTGGTCCCGCGGGCGCAGGGGGGCGGGGACAGTTGGCTGAATACGGTCGCTTCCTGCGCGGAGGACAACCACCGCAAGGCGGACCGGACGCCGGAGCAGGCGGGGATGCCGCTGCTCTTCGAGCCGTTCGTGCCGACGCCGGCGGACGCGATGCTGCTGGCGATGCGGGCGGGCGAGCGGTCGGAGCTGCCGGAGTGGCTGGCTCGTAACGCCGCCTGAGCCGTACGGGACGGAGAGGGCCCGCCCCGGGTGCGGGGCGGGCCCTCCCGTCATGCCGGGGTCACTTCAGGGTGAGCTGGAGGATGGCGACGACGCCGACGGCGATGATCACTCCGCGCAGGACGGCGGGCTTGAGGCGGCGGCCGACCTTGGCGCCGATCTGGCCGCCGAGGGTGGAACCGACGGCGATGAGGAGGACGGCGGTCCAGTCGAACTCGGCGACGAAGAGGAAGAAGACGGCGGCGACGCCGTTGACGAGGGCGCCGAGGACGTTCTTGACCGCGTTGATCCGCTGGAGGCTGTCGTCGAGGAGCAGGCCCATGAGGGAGAGGTAGAGGACTCCCTGGGCGGCGCCGAAGTAACCGCCGTACATGCTGGCGAGGGTGAGGCCGACGAGGAGGGCGGGGCCGCCGTCGGGGTGGGCCTCGCTGCCGGTCCGTTCGCGGCGGCGCTGGACGGCGGCGGAGATGCGGGGCTGGAAGAGGACCAGGACCAGCGCCAGTGCGATGAGGACGGGGACGATCGCGTCGAACGCCTCGGAGGGCAGGGCGAGCAGGAGGATCGCGCCGATCAGGCCGCCGGCGAGGGCGGCGGAGCCGAGGCGGAGCACCCGGCGGGTCTGGCCCTTGAGTTCGCGGCGGTAGCCGATGGCTCCGCTGAGGGAACCGGGGACGAGCCCGAGGGCGTTGGAGACGTTCGCGGTGATCGGGGGCAGTCCGGTCGCGAGGAGGACCGGGAACGTGATGAGCGTCCCCGATCCCACGATGGTGTTGATGGCGCCGGCGCCGATGCCGGCGGCGAAGACCGCCAGCATTTCCCAGATGGACAAGGCCGTTTCCTCACATGGTCAGTGGCTCGCCTCCCCGCCCTGCGCGCGGCGAGGGTCGAGGGGCTCGCACCGATCATGCCCGGAGTTACGTGTACGTGTCAGCAATCCGTCAGTCGACGGTGGGTTCTTCTCGCCTGGCGGACGGGACGTCCTTGCCGAAGGACGGGGCGGGGGCGCCCTGGCCCATGTTGCCGAGGGCTCCGGAGAGGCCCTTGAGGGCGTCGCCGATCTCGCTGGGGACGATCCAGAGCTTGTTGGCGTCGCCCTCGGCGATCTTCGGGAGCATCTGGAGGTACTGGTACGAGAGGAGCTTCTGGTCCGGGTCGCCGGCGTGGATGGCCTCGAAGACGGTGCGGACGGCCTGGGCCTCGCCCTCGGCCCTGAGGGCCGCGGCCTGGGACTCGCCCTCGGCGCGCAGGATGGCGGACTGCTTCTCGCCCTCGGCGCGGAGGATCTCGGACTGCCGGACGCCCTCGGCCTGGAGGATGGCGGCGCGCTTGTCGCGGTCGGCGCGCATCTGCTTCTCCATCGAGTCCTGGATGGAGGTCGGCGGCTCGATGGCCTTGAGCTCGACGCGGTTGACGCGGATGCCCCACTTGCCGGTGGCCTCGTCGAGGACGCCGCGGAGGGCGGCGTTGATGTCCTCGCGGGAGGTGAGGGTCCGCTCCAGGTCCATGCCGCCGATGATGTTGCGCAGCGTGGTGACGGTGAGCTGCTCGATGGCCTGGATGTAGCTGGCGACCTCGTAGGTCGCCGCCCGCGCGTCCGTCACCTGGTAGTAGATGACGGTGTCGATGTTGACGACCAGGTTGTCCTGGGTGATCACCGGCTGGGGCGGGAAGGGGACGACCTGCTCACGCAGGTCGATGCGGTTGCGGATCGTGTCGATGAACGGGACGACGATGTTGAGGCCGGCGTTGAGGGTGCGGGTGTAGCGGCCGAAGCGCTCCACGATCGCGGCGCTGGCCTGCGGGATGACCTGGATCGTCTTGATCAGGGCGATGAAGACGAGCACCACCAGAATGATCAGGACGATGATGACTGCTGACATCGTGTTCCCCGTGCCCTTCGCTGCCGGTTGTCTGCCGGGTTTCTCTTCCGATGATCGAGTTTCCCAGACGCCTGGACGTCATGGGCGGGCTTCGGTCAGATGACGACGGCGGTCGCCCCCTCGATCTCCACCACGTCGACCTCCTCGCCCGGTTCGAAGACGCGGGTGGCGTCGAGGGAGCGGGCGGACCAGATCTCGCCGGCGAGCTTGATGCGGCCGCCTTCGGCGTCGACCCTTTCCAGGACCCGGGCCTGACGGCCCTTCAGGGCGTCGATCCCGGTGGCGTGGGCGGGCCCGCCCGCGCGGTGACGGGCGGCGATCGGCCGGACGACGGCGATGAGCGCGACCGAGACGACCACGAAGACGATCACCTGGGCGACGATCCCGAAGCCGAGGGCCGCGGTGATCGCGCCCGCGACCGCGCCCACGGCGAACATGCCGAATTCCGGCATCGCGGTCAGGACCAGGGGGATGCCGAGCCCCACCGCGCCGATCAGCCACCAGATCCATGCGTCGATGTCCACACGGTCATGGTAGGGCGGGTGGGGCCGGATGGGACAGGGCGCGGTGCGGTGCCGCGGCTGTGCGGGTCACGGCGGCCGGTCGGCCCTGCGGGGCGGGCTAGCCGAGGGGCAGGCCCTGGGCGGTCCAGCGGTCGCCGACGCGCTCGACGACGAGCGGGAGGCCGAAACAGCGGGAGAGGTTGCGGGAGTTGAGCTCGGTCTCCATGGGGCCGGCCGCGAGCACCTTGCCCTGACGGATCATCAGGACGTGGGTGAAGCCGGGGGCGATCTCCTCGACGTGGTGGGTGACCATGATCATGGAGGGGGCGTACGGGTCGCGGGCGAGGCGGCCGAGGCGGCGGACGAGGTCCTCGCGGCCGCCGAGGTCGAGGCCGGCCGCGGGCTCGTCGAGGAGGAGGAGCTCGGGGTCGGTCATCATCGCGCGGGCGATCAGGGTGCGCTTGCGCTCGCCCTCGGAGAGGGTGCCGAAGCGGCGGTCCAGGTACTCGGTCATGCCGAGGCGGTCGAGGAAGGCCTTGGCGCGGGCCTCGTCGACCGGGTCGTAGTCCTCGTGCCAGGTGGCGGTCATGCCGTACGCGGCGGTGAGGACGGTCTGGAGGACGGTCTGGCGCTTGGGGAGCTTCTCCGCCATGGCGATGCCGGCCATGCCGATGCGGGGGCGCAGTTCGAAGACGTCGACGCCGCCGAGGCGGTCGCCGAGGATGGTGGCGGTGCCGGAGGTGGGGTAGAGGTAGCTGGAGGCGAGGTTCAGCAGGGTGGTCTTGCCGGCGCCGTTCGGGCCGAGGATGACCCAGCGCTCCCCCTCCTTGACCGACCAGGAGACCTCGTCCACCAGAGCGCGTCCGTCGCGGACCACCGATACGTCCACCAGCTCCAGTACATCGCTCATGAGCGCGTTGTCTCCCCTTGCCGTCGAGTCGTGTCGGCTCGTGTCGTCGCCTTGTGCCGCGGGCGCGGCGTCCACGGGAAAACCTACGTCATCGGCGGGGCGGCCCGGTCCCTAGGGCGTCGTTCGGGTCCCTACTCTGGAGGGATGCTTTCGGAACCACGTTCAGGACGCCTGGCCGCCTGGGGCAATGCCCTGCTGGCCGGGGCGGTGTCGCCGGACGACGCGGCACTGGCGATTGTCGGGGAGGACGCGGTGCACCGCGTGGCGGGGCTGCCGGGTGAGGCGGGTCCGGTGGGACTGACGCTGGCCCTGGGGCGGCTGCGCCGGCTCGGGGTGACCGGGTGGCGGGTGGCCCTGCCCGCGCCGGGGCATCCGCTCGGGCTGAGCGGGCCGCCGGACTTCAACGCGCGCGCGTTGGAGGCGGAGGAGGCCGTGGTCGGGTACGGAGCGCCGTACGGGCTCGTGCCGGAGGTCTCCGAGGCGGGGCCGCGCGGGGACGTGCACGTCGAGGTGGTGTGGCACTGCCTGGCGGTGCGGGAGGCGCCGCCGGCGGACGTGCCGTCGCTGGGCGAGGCGGAGCGGGAGCTGGCGGAGGCGCTGCGGGACGCGACGGCGGCGCTGACGCGGCTGGACGTGGCGGCGTCGGGTCCGGCGGCGGAGGCGGCGCGGGAGGCGTACCGGGCGCGGGGGGAGGCGGGCCGCGAGGTGCTGGCCCCCGGCTACCCGCAGCGCGCGGTCCGGGTCCTGGAGCTGGCTCAGCGGATCGGTCTGATGGTCGACCTGGCGTACGGGAACGGGCACGGCGGGGCGGTGAGCGCGTCGGAGATGGCGGCGCGGGGGGCCGTGCTGGCGCCGGTGGAGCGGGTGGCGCGGCGGGCGCAGGTCGCGGCGTACAACGCGTGGGTGGAGGAGCGGGAGCGGGAACGGGGTTTCTGACCTCCGCGGTCGGCGGGGCGCTCGACCCGTGCGGGGCGGTCCTCCGGGAGGGCGTCCCGGGAAGGGGAACCTTCCGGGGTCGTCCCGGAGGGCGGTCCTCCGGGAGGGCGTCCCGGAGGGCGGGAAAAGGGGACGGCCCCCCGGAGGGTTTCCGGGGGGCCGTCGGGGTGGCGGGTCAGCCGTTGAAGGCGCCGTTGCCGAAGGCGGGGTTGAGCAGGCCGATCACGTTGACCGTGTTGCCGGAGACGTTCACGGGAACGTGGACCGGGACCTGCACCAGGTTGCCGGAGGCGACACCCGGGGAGTTGAGGGCCTTGCCGTCGGCCTCGGCGCCGTGGGCGGAGGCGACACCGGCACCGGCGGCGACGATGCCACCGGCGACCATGGTGAGGGCAGCGGCCTTCTTGAGGTTCTTCACTTGGTACTTCCTCCTGGTCATCGCTGCGGCCGGTCCGCCGCAGCACGCCCTGGAGAACGCCGCCGGCCCCGCCGGGTTGCGCCGAACGGGGGATGTGCACCCGACGGTATGACGTTCTGAACGGGCGTGCGCCCCGGCGCGTGACGGGAGCGTTTCAGGTGGTGAGGCCGTGGCGCACCGCCCAGAGCGCCGCCTGGGTGCGGTCGGCGAGGTCGAGCTTCATGAGGATGTTCGACACGTGGGTCTTCACCGTCTTCTCGGAGAGGACCAGGGCGCGGGCGATCTCCCGGTTGGAGCGCCCGTCGGCGATCAGGCCGAGGACCTCCCGCTCGCGCTCGGTGAGGGTGGTGCCCCGGCCCGTACCGCCCTGGGGGTCCTCCTGGGCGAGGAGGGCGCCGGCGACCTCGGGCTGGAGCAGGACGTGGCCGGCGTGGACCGAGCGGATGGCGCCGGCGAGGGCGTCGGGGTCGATGTCCTTGTAGACGTACCCGGAGGCGCCGGCGCGCAGGGCGGGGACGACGGTGCGCTGCTCGGTGAAGCTGGTGACGACGAGGACCTTCGCCGGGTTGTCGAGGGCGCGCAGCCGCTTGAGGGCCTCGATGCCGTCGGTGCCGGGCATCTTGACGTCCATGAGGACGACGTCGGGGCGGAGCTCCTCGGCACGGGCGACGCCCTCGGCGCCGTCGGCGGCCTCGCCCACGACCTCTATGTCGTCCTGGACCTCCAGGAAGGTGCGCAGGCCGCGGCGGACGACCTGGTGGTCGTCGACCAGGAGCACGCGGATGGGCTTGTCAGCCACCGGGGACCTCCATCTCGATCGTGGTGCCCTCGCCGGGTGCGGAGGTCACGGTGAGGGCGCCGCCGACTCCGGCGGCGCGGTCGCGCATGGACACGAGGCCCAGGTGGCGGCCGGCGCTGCGGACCGTCCCCGGGTGGAAGCCGCGGCCGTCGTCGGTGACGGTGAGCCGGGCCCCCTGGCCGCTGCGCACCAGGGTGACGGCGACGCGGGCCGCGTCGGCGTGGCGGAGCGCGTTGTGCAGCGCTTCCTGGGCGACGCGCAGGACGGCCTCCTCCTGGGCGGCGGGGAGGGCGCGGATGCCGGGGCTGTCGAAGACGACCGTGGCGGTGTGGGCGCGGTCGAGGACCTGGACCTGGGTGCGCAGGGTGTGGACGAGGCCGTCCTCGTCGAGGGCGGCGGGGCGGAGCTCCACGACGGCGGCGCGCAGCTCGTCGGCGGCCTCGGCGGCGAGCGCGGCGACCTGCTGGAGCTCGCCCTTGGCACGGGCGGGGTCGCGGTCGACGAGGGCGGCGGCGGCCTGGGCGGTGAGCCGGAGGGAGAAGAGCTTCTGGCTGACGGCGTCGTGCAGCTCGTGGGCGAGGCGGGAGCGCTCCTCGGCGATGGTGAGCTCGCGGCTGCGCTCGTACAGCCGGGCGTTGGTGAGGGCGATGGCGGCGTGCTGGGCGAGGATGCCGAGGAGCTCCTCGTCCTCGGCGGTGAAGCCGCAGCCGCCGCCGGGCCTGGGGCAGCGCTTGTTGGCGAGGAAGAGGGCGCCCAGGGTCTCGTCGCCGTCGCGGACGGGCAGGCCGAGGAAGTCGGAGAGCTCGGGGTGGGCGTCGGGCCAGCCGCCGAAGCGGGGGTCCTCGCGGACGTCGGCGAGCCGCTCGGGCTCGGCCTTGTGGAGCATCGCGGCGAGGACGCCGTGCTGCCGGGGCAGCGGGCCGATGGCCTTCCACTGCTCGTCGGTGACGCCGTCGACGACGAACTGGGCGAAGCCGCCGTGGTCGTCGGGGACGCCCAGGGCCGCGTACTCGGCGTCGAGGAGCTCGCGGGCGGAGGCCACGATCGTCTTGAGGACGTCGCGGACCTCCATCTGCCGGCTCATCGCGAGGAGTGCGGTGCTCACGGCGGCGAGGCCGGAGCTCGGTCGGTGGCTCATGGCCTCACCGTACCGGCGGGGGGTGACGGTCCGTATGGGTCCGGAGACGGCTCGGGCGCAGGTCGCGGGACCTAGGCCGAAGGGCCCCGGGGGTCCGGGCCGGGGGCGGCGGCGGGGGGTGGGGGGAGCGGGGCCGGACGGGGCCGTGACGCGCCCAGCCCGCCGGGGCCGGGCGCGTCCCGCGGGGCGAGCGAGGGGACGGACGGCGTGGTGGTGGCCGATCGTGAGGGGGGCTTCGGAGGGCTTGGGGCGGGCGCCGGCGCACGGGCCGGGCGGGCCGGGACCTGGGCGCCCGTACGGTCCCGGTGCTGGAGGCGACGGCCGCCGGGGTGCGGGCGGCGCACGGCACGCGCGTGGTGGCGGTGCCGGGGGACGTGGGGGAGGCGGTGCGCCGGCGGGCGCTGGTGGCGGCGGCCGGGGAGCCGGGCGGGCTCGACCTGCCGGTGAACGACGCGGGCGTGCCGGGCGCGGAGCCGCTGGTGCGGCCGGCGGAGAACCCGCTGGACGGGCTGCGGGCGGCGTTCGAGACGAACGTGGTGGCGGCGCTGGGGAGGCGCCGGGGATGCGGTGACGGACGCGCGCCGGGGACGGAGGGGTGGGACGGCGGGGGGCGGGGGCGGCCGGCGGGCGGTGGAGCCGCGCGCCGGACGGGGACGCCGGGCGGGAAGGGGAGCACGCGCGCGTGCATGCGTGCGGGCGGGCCCGCGGGGGCGAGGTGGGGCCGGTGGGGCGGTGAGCGGGGCCCGTGGAGGGCGGAGCGCGTACGCCGGGGTGGGGAGGGGGTACCGCCTCTGGCACGAGGGCGGGGGGCGCCCCTCTCCTCCTTCCGGTGGAGAAGCCTCACTGTGTGCATTGCGGTCGCAACGCCAGGTGAGGTCGCCCTGGATCCCGTGTGAGCCCGGGCATAGGACGCAGGTCACTTACGAAGCTGCCTAGTGGAGGGCGCGAGGCCGGTTCGGAGCGGGACGAATCGGCCCTGAAGGCATGTGTCGGGCGCGTACACGAGCCCCTGATCCACTACCCGGGATCGTACGTCACACCTTTGCCACGAGATTTTGCTGCCGCTAAGAATTGCCCCCGTCGCCGCCGAGCAGGCGCAGCCGCCCCGGCCCAGCGACCCCCAGCGATTCGAAGAGGTAGTCCTGCATGTCTCAGAACACCCCTGGCCACAGTCGTGGTCTGAAGAAGACCCACAAGGCCACGATCGCCGGTGTCGCCGCCCTGGGCGCTGCCGCCCTCACCCTCTCGCTCGTGCCGAACAACGGCTCCACGGAGACCGAGCCGCAGGCGCTGAACACGAGCCAGCGGGTGGCGTGGTCCTACGACGCGAACGCCCCGCAGGCCAAGGCGCTGGCCGCGAGCGTGGCCGACCAGCACACCACCATCGGCCTCCAGGCCAAGCTCGACGCCCAGGCGAAGGCCAAGGCGCAGGCCGCCGCGAAGGCCAAGGCCGTGAAGGCCGCGAAGGCGAAGGCCGAGGCCAAGGCGAAGGCCCAGGCCGCCGCGAAGAAGCGGGCCGCCCAGGCGAAGGCCGAGGCGAAGGCGAAGGCGGCCGCGAAGAAGCGCGCCGCGACGAAGACGGCCGCGAGCCGCTCCGTCACGCGGACGCCGGTCTTCGCGAACAACCTCGACGGCTGGATCCGCGAGGCGCTGTTCATCATGGACAAGCACGACATCCCGGGCTCGTACAACGGCCTGCACAAGAACATCATGCGCGAGTCCAGCGGCAACCCGTACGCGATCAACAACTGGGACATCAACGCCATCAACGGCGTCCCGTCCAAGGGTCTGCTCCAGGTCATCTACCCGACCTTCAAGGCGTACCACGTGAAGGGCACCAAGTTCGACCAGTACGACCCGGTCGCCAACATCGTCGCCGCCGCCAACTACGCGGCCGACCGTTACGGCTCGATCGACAACGTCAACAGCGCGTACTGAGGCGCCTCGACGGCGCCGAAGGGCGGCACCCCGTGCGGGGTGCCGCCCTTCGGCGCGTGCGTGCGGAGGCGGGCCGCTACTTGCGCATGACCTCGGGCTCGTGGCGGCGCAGCAGGCGCGCGACCAGGACGCCGAGGACGGTGGTCATGACGAGCAGGACGCCGACGTTGAAGCCCCACTGGGCGGCGCTGTGGTCCCAGAGCGGGTCCAGGTCGGTGGGGTTCTTCGGGTCCCACGGCGCCATGAGGTGCGCGAGGTCCAGCGTGGTGCCGGCGCCGGCGATGGCCCAGCGGGAGGGCATGAGCCAGGCGAACTGCTCCAGGCCCGGCGAGCCGAAGACCTTGAAGAGGATGCCGGTGAAGACGACCTGGACGATCGCGAACATGACGAGCAGCGGCATGGTCTTCTCGGCGGTCTTCACCAGCGCGGAGATGACCAGGCCGACCATCATCGAGGTGAGGCCGAGCGCGATGACGGTGAGGCAGAGCTCGACGGCCGGCGGCATGAGCAGGCCCTCGGCGGGCAGGTCGCGGGTGGCGAAGCCGATGGCGCAGAGGATGACGCCCTGGAAGGCCGTGATGACGCCGAGGACGATGACCTTGGACATCAGGTAGGCCGAGCGGGAGAGGCCGGTGGCGCGTTCCCGTTCGTAGATGACCCGTTCCTTGATCAGCTCTCGGACGGAGTTCGCGGCGCCGGAGAAGCACATGCCGACCGTGAGGATCAGCATGATGATGCCGGCGTCGCCGTTGAACCGGGACGGCGGTGTCGGCGGGGCGAGGCCGAAGTCGGAGGGGATGACGACCGAGACGAAGCCGATGACCGCCGGGAGCATCACCATGAGGGCGAGGAAGCCCTTGTCGGAGACGATCACCGAGGTGTAGCGGCGGATCAGGGTCCACAGCTGGGAGCCCCAGCCCTGCGGCTTGGGCGGGCGGGACATCGCCTGCTGCGGCATGTGGACGGGCTGGGCGGCGACGGCGTCGATGTCGGCGGCGTACAGCTGGTAGTGCTGCGAGCCCTTCCAGCGGCCGGCCCAGTCGTAGTCGCGGTAGTTCTCGAAGGCGGAGAAGACGTCGGCCCAGGAGGAGTAGCCGAAGAAGTTCAGCGCCTCGTCCGGCGGGCCGAAGTACGCCACGGAGCCGCCGGGCGCCATGACGAGGAGCTTGTCGCAGAGGGCCAGCTCGGCGACCGAGTGGGTGACGACGAGGACCGTGCGGCCGTCGTCGGCGAGGCCGCGGAGCAGCTGCATGACGTCGCGGTCCATGCCCGGGTCGAGGCCGGAGGTCGGCTCGTCCAGGAAGATCAGCGAGGGCTTGGTCAGCAGCTCCAGGGCGACCGAGACGCGCTTGCGCTGGCCGCCGGAGAGGGAGGTGACCTTCTTCTCCTTGTGGATGTCGAGCTTGAGCTCGCGCAGCACCTCGTCGATGCGGGCCTCGCGCTCGGCGGTCGCGGTGTCGCCGGGGAAGCGGAGCTTGGCGGCGTACCGGAGCGCCTTCTGGACGGTCAGCTCCTTGTGCAGGATGTCGTCCTGCGGGACCAGGCCGATGCGCTGGCGCAGTTCGGCGAACTGCTTGTAGAGGCTGCGGTTGTCGTAGAGGACGTCGCCCTCGTTGGCGGGCCGGTAGCCGGTGAGCGCCTTGAGGAGGGTCGACTTGCCGGAGCCGGAGGGACCGATGACGCCGATGAGCGACTTCTCGGGGACGCCGAAGGAGACGTCCTTGAGGATCTGCTTGCCGCCGTCGACGGTGACGGTGAGGTGGCGGGCCGAGAAGGAGACCGAGCCGGTGTCGACGAACTCTTCCAGTTGGCCGCCGACGATCCGGAAGGTGGAGTGGCCGACGCCGACGATGTCCTGCGGACCGAGGAGGGCGCTGCCGCCCTTCGGGATCGGCTGGCCGTTGACGTAGGTGCCGTTGTGCGAGCCGAGGTCGCGGATCTCCATGCGGCCGTCGGGCGTGGCGTGGAACTCGGCGTGGTGGCGCGAGACCTGGAGGTCGGAGACGACCAGTTCGTTCTCGAGCGCACGGCCGATGCGCATCACGCGCCCGAGGGCGAGCTGGTGGAAGGTGGTCGGGCTGCGGTCGGAGTAGGCCGACGACGCCCCCGCGGCGCCGTTGGTCTTCTGAGCGAGCTGCTCGACCGGACCGCCGCCCTGGTGGGGGACCTGCGGCGGGACGTGGCCGCCGTGCTGCGGGGCGGGCTGCTGCCAGCCGCCCTGCTGCGGCGGGGCGTCGTGGGTGGCCCAGTCGGCCTGCGGCCCGGCCGGCTGCTGCGCGGGCCGGACCGGGGCGGTGCCCTGCTGTCCCGCGTGGGCCGGCTGCCCGGCGTGCGCGGCCTGGCCGGCGTGCGCGGCGGAGAGGTTCAGGCGCGGGCCGTCGGTCGGGTTGCCGAGGTGGACGGCGGTCCCGGGGCCGATCTCCTGCTGCTGGAGCCGCTGCCCCGCGACGAAGGTGCCGTTGGTGGAGCCGTGGTCCTCGACGACCCAGCTCCGGCCGTTCCAGCTGATCGTGGCGTGCCGCCACGAGACCCTGGCGTCGTCGATGACCAGGTCCCCCTGGGGGTCGCGCCCCAGGGTGTAGGCCCGGGACGGCTCCAGCGTCCAGGTCCTGCCGTTGAGTTCGAGTACGAGTTCTGGCACTCCATGCCCCACTGTGTGTCCCCCGATGCGCCCCCGTCTCGGGGGCCCTAGGGATGGCGAATCATCCTGGGGAACTATTTCAGGCCGGGTCCCCGATCCGAAAGTCGGGCGGCGTGAAGACCCGAGGGAGGGTCGCCGGGCCGCTCCGGTCCCGGACTCGCCCGGCCGGGTGTCCGGTACGCGGGACGGGGCGCCCGGTGGCATCGGGTGCCCGATACGGTGGGGGGCACCATGAGCGCATCGCAGACACCGGACGTTCCCGCCGTTCCCGCCTCGGACGTTCCCACGCTTCTCGTCAAGATCTTCGGGAAGGACCGGCCCGGTATCACCGCCGGTCTCTTCGACACCCTGGCCGCCTTCTCCGTGGACGTCGTCGACATCGAGCAGGTCGTCTCGCGCGGCCGGCTGGTGCTGTGCGCGCTGGTCACCGAGCCGACGGTCGCCTCCCAGGGCGAGCTGCGCGCCACCGTGCACAGCTGGGCCGAGTCGCTGAAGCTCCAGGCGGAGATCATCTCGGGCACCGGCGACAACCGGCCGCGCGGCGAGGGGCGCTCGCACGTGACCGTGCTCGGGCACCCGCTGACGGCCGAGCAGACGGCGGCCATAGCGGCCAGGATCGCCGGCGCGGGCGGCAACATCGACCGCATCTTCCGGCTGGCGAAGTACCCGGTGACGGCGGTCGAGTTCGCGGTCTCGGGCTGCGCGACCGAGGTGCTGCGGACGGCGCTGGCCACCGAGGCGCACACGATCGGCGTGGACGTGGCCGTGGTCTCGGCGGGGCTGCACCGGAGGGCCCAGCGGCTGGTCGTCATGGACGTGGACTCGACGCTGATCCAGGACGAGGTCATCGAGCTCTTCGCGGCGCACGCGGGGTGCGAGGAGAAGGTCGCCGAGGTGACGGCGGCGGCGATGCGCGGCGAGCTGGACTTCGAGCAGTCGCTGCACGCGCGCGTGGCGCTCCTGGAGGGCCTGGACGCGTCGGTGGTGGACAAGGTGCGGTCCGAGGTGCGGCTCACGCCGGGCGCGCGGACCCTGATCCGGACGCTCAAGCGGCTCGGCTACCAGGTCGGCGTGGTGTCGGGCGGCTTCACGCAGGTCACCGACGACCTGAAGGAGCGGCTCGGGCTGGACTTCGCCCAGGCCAACACCCTGGAGATCGTCGACGGGAAGCTGACCGGCCGGGTGACCGGCGAGATCGTGGACCGGGCGGGCAAGGCGCGGCTGCTGCGCCGCTTCGCCGCGGAGGCCGGGGTGCCGCTGGCGCAGACGGTGGCGATCGGCGACGGCGCCAACGACCTGGACATGCTGAACGCGGCGGGACTCGGGGTGGCGTTCAACGCCAAGCCGGTGGTGCGCGAGGCGGCCCACACGGCGGTCAACGTGCCGTTCCTGGACACGGTGCTGTACCTGCTGGGGATCACCCGCGAGGAGGTCGAGGCGGCGGACGGCGGCGGCGACGCGGAGTCGCGGGAGCACTGAGTCCGCGCGCCCGTCGCCGTGAGGCGTGAGGCGTCCCGCCAGGTGTGAGGCGTCGTACGCGGAGGGGCCCGGCCGTCCCGGGACGGCCGGGCCCCTCCGCGTGTACGTCGCCCGTGCCGGCGCCCGTGGGCGGGGGTGCGGGGATCAGTCGTGCGGGGTCCAGAAGTCGACGAGGCGGGCGACGCCGTGCTCGACGGACTTCCAGGTGCCGGTGAAGGCGAGGACGGCGTAGGCGGCGGTCGGGAAGCCGCTGCGGTTCATCCGGGCGAGGGCGTCCCCCTCGGCCTCGCCGGCGAGGGCGTCGGCCAGCGCGTGCACGCCGGGGTTGTGGCCGACGACCAGGACGTCGGAGACGTCCTCCGGGACCTCGTTGAGAAGGGCGATGAGCTCGCCGAGGGACGCCTCGTAGATCCGCTCCTCGTAGACCGTCCTCGGGCGCTCGGGGAGCTCGTGGACGGCGAGCTTCCACGTCTCGCGGGTGCGCGCCGCGGTCGAGCAGAGGACCAGGTCGAAGGGGATGCCGGACCGGGCGAGCCGGCGGCCCGCCACGGGTGCGTCCTTGCGGCCGCGCTCGGCGAGCGGACGCTCGTGGTCGGTCTCCTGGCCCCAGTCTGCCTTCGCGTGCCGGAGCAGCACGATCCTGCGGGTTGATTCGACGCTCATGGTCCACAGCTTGGCACGGATCGGCCCGTCCTGACTCAGAGAGCGAGGGTTTGCCCGATCAGCCGGAGGACCCTGCCGATCCCCTCTCCCCCGCCCGCCGCAGCGGCCTCACCGGGCCCGGTGACGAGCAGGAGGAGGACGGTGAAGGCGGCCACCGGGAGGGCGAGGGCCCACCAGGGCAGCCGGGTGTCGACGCCGGCCGGGGTGGTCCGGTCGCCGGTGCGGGTGAGGGCCGCCATGGCCGCCTCCGTGGTGGAGTACCCCTGAGGGGAGGTGGGTGCCGCGGAACCGCGGCGTGTCCCCACCGTAGGGAGCGCGGGGGCGCCGGCCCATCCGGTGATCCACCCACGTGCCCCTGAGTCCTCCCCCTAGGGGATGCGGGGGCTGTCCCCACCCCCGGCCGCCGGGGCGGACGGGGTCAGGGGGAGGCGATCGAGGCGATGACGGCGATGACGACCGTGATGCCGAGCATCGCGCCGAGCACGAGGAGCAGCTTCTTCTGGCCGCCCTGGGGATTGGGTTCGAGAACGGGCATGGGCCCAGTCTCGCATCTCAGGATTCGTCCTCGACCGTCCGGTCCCGTCCGGCGAGCGAGCCCACGATCATCTGCGGCACCATCAGCCCGCCCATGAGGGCGATCGGGACGCCCCAGCCGCCGCTGTGCTGGTAGAGCACGCCGACGAGGAGGGGGCCGGGGATGGAGATGAGGTAGCCGACGCACTGGGCGAAGGCGGAGAGGCGCACGACGCCGGCGCCGGTGCGCGAGCGCATGCCGATCATGGTGAGGGCGAGCGGGAAGGAGCAGTTGGAGATGCCGAGGAGCACCGCCCAGACCCAGGCGCCGCCGGCCGGGGCGAGGAGGAGGCCGGTGTAGCCGACGAGGCCGCAGGTGCCGAGGGCGACGACGATCGGGCCCTGGTGGCGCATCCGGGTGGCGAGGCGCGGGATGACGAAGGCGAGCGGGACGCCCATGACCATGGTGACCGCGAGCAGGACGCCCGCGGTGGAGGCGGGGACGCCGGCGTCGCGGAAGATCTGCGGCATCCAGCCCATGGTGATGTACGCGCCGGTGGCCTGGAGGCCGAAGAAGCAGGCGAGGGCCCAGGCGGTGCGGCTGCGGTGCATCGGGCGCGGAGCGCGCTCGGCGGCGGGGGCCGGTGCGGTGGCGGCCGGGGCGCCCGGTTCCGTGCGGGGCGTGCCGGTGCGGTCCTTCACCAGCGGGAGCCAGGGCAGCACGGCGAGGGCCGCGACCGCGGCCCAGACGCCGAGGCCGAGGCGCCAGTCGCCGCCGAGGGCGTCGGTCAGGGGGACGGTGACGGCGGCGGCGAGCGAGGTGCCGAGCGCGAGGGCCATGGAGTACAGGCCGGTCATGCTGCCGATGCGGTCGGGGAAGTACCGCTTGACGATCACCGGCATGAGGACGTTGCTGACGGCGATGCCCATGAGGGCGAGGGCGCTGGCGGCGAGGAAGGCGGCGGTGCCGGTCGCCAGGGGGCGCAGCACCAGGCCGGCGAGGATGGCGGCCATGCCGGCGCAGACGACGGCGGCGGGGCCGAAGCGGCGGGCCAGGCGCGGGGCGGTGATGCCGAAGATCGCGAAGCAGAGCGGCGGCACGGAGGTGAGGACGCCGGCGACGGTCCCGCTCATGTGCAGGGACGCGGTGACCTCTTCGAGGAGGGCGCCGAGGCTGGTGATCGCGGGGCGCAGGTTGAGCGCGGCGAGGACGAGTCCGACGGAGACGAGGCCGAGGGTCCACCGGGCCGTGCGGCCGGTCTCCGGGGCGGGGGCCGGGTGCTCCGGGAGGGGGGCCGGCCGGGTGACGGCGGCGGGGTCGAGGGTCTTCGGCTCGTCTGGCATGGGACCATCATAGAATCATGGGATGATTGGTTGTCCAATCTCGAACCACCACCCCTCCCGCACCGCCTCGCTCTCGAACCACCACCCCTCCCGCACCACCCCTCGCACCACCCTCGAACCCCTCCCGAACGACCCCGACCCCACCGCGGAAGGCGAGTCCCCCATGACCCTCGGGCACCCCCGGCGCACCGGCCTGACCGACCAGGTGATCTCGGAGCTGCGGAACCAGATCACCTCCGGCGAATGGCCGGTCGGCTCGCGGATCCCGACCGAACCCGAACTGGTCGAGCAGCTGGGCGTGGCCCGCAACACCGTCCGCGAGGCGGTCCGGGCCCTCGCCCACAACGGCCTGCTCGACATCCGGCAGGGCTCCGGCACCTACGTGGCGGCGACGAGCGAGCTGGCCGGGGTGATGCACCGCCGGTTCGCGGACTCCGACCCGCGGCACGTGGCCGAGCTGCGCTCCACGCTGGAGTCGGCGGCCGCGCGGTTCGCGGCGCAGCGCCGGTCGGAGCGGGACCTCAAGCAGCTGGACGCGCTGCTGCTCCGGCGCGAGGAGGCATGGGAGTCGGGGGACGCGGAGCGGTTCGTGACGGTGGACGCGGCCTTCCACCACGCGGTGGTCTCGGCCTCCGGCAACGACGTGCTGACGGAGCTCTACGCCGACCTGGGCGACCTCCTGCGCGAATGGCTGCGCGACGACGTGGGGCAGGTCCTGCGCCCGGAGAACCACATGGACCACGCGCGCCTGGTGGACGCGATCCGCGCCGGAGACGCCGAGCGGGCGGCGGAGGAGGCGGCCGGCTACCCGTTCATGTGCCTGGGCGGGAAGGAGCCGGGGCCGGAGGAGTCCGCCTAGGCGGCGGGGGGCGCGGAAGGGCGGGGGGCGTCGGAGGCCGGGGGTGCGGGAGGGGGGTCCGGGACGCGTTCGTGGGTGACCCAGGCGGAGCGGACCCGCTTCCAGCAGCGGGCGGTGACCGTCGCGTGGTCGGCGGGGGCGACGTCCACGGGCGCGCTGTCGGTGTCCAGGTCCCACCAGGGGTCGCACTCGACGTGCAGCCGTATCCGGTCGGTCCGCGGGTAGGGGTTGCGGCAGTGGGCGGTGACCCGGGAGCCCTCGACGACCGCGTGGCAGGAGGCACCGAACCCGTCCGGCCCGTCGCCGTCCGGGACGGCCACGACGGGTTCCTCGGAGGGGGTGGGGGCCGCGTGGACCTCCGCGGCGACGGCGGTCCCGAGAAGCAGGGCGGCGACCGAGGCATAGGCGGCGAAGCCGCGGTGCAGCGCGCGCATGCCCGTACCTCCTCCCCGTGAGTAGCCGGAACGACACGCTCCGACCAGTCTGCGGTGATCCGCCGGACTTTTCGACTCGGGGCGGTACGGACCCGGAAACGGCCGGGGCCGGGCGCGCGGTCCCCGGAAGGACGCGCACCCGGCCCCGGCCGTCGCGGTGGAGGCGGTGCGGTCAGGCGCCGATCGCGTGCAGGCCGCCGTCGACGTGGACGATCTCGCCGGTCGTCTTCGGGAACCAGTCGGAGAGCAGCGCGACGATGGCGCGGCCGGCCGGCTCCGGGTCGGAGAGGTCCCACTCCAGCGGGGAACGGCTGTCCCAGACGCTCGCCAGGTCGGAGAAGCCCGGGATGGACTTGGCGGCCATGGAGCCGAGCGGACCGGCCGAGACCAGGTTGCAGCGGATGTTCTGCTTGCCCAGGTCGCGGGCCATGTAGCGGCTGGTGGCCTCCAGGGCGGCCTTGGCCGGGCCCATCCAGTCGTACTGCGGCCAGGCGAACTTCGCGTCGAAGGTGAGGCCGACGACCGAGCCGCCCTCGCTCAGCAGCGGGAGGACCGCCATCGTCAGGGACTTCAGGGAGAAGGCCGAGATGTGCATGGCGGTGGAGACCGACTCGAACGGCGTGTTCAGGAAGTTGCCGCCGAGCGCGTCCTGCGGGGCGAAGCCGATGGAGTGCACGACGCCGTCGATGCGGTCGCCCAGGTGCTCGCGCACCTGGCCCTCCAGGCGGGCGAGGTGCTCGTCGTTGGAGACGTCGAGCTCCAGGACCTTGACGTCCTCGGGACGGGGGAGCTTCTTGGCGATGCGCTCGGTGAGCGTCGGCCGGGGCCAGGCGGTGAGGATGATCTCCGCACCCTGCTCCTGGGCCAGCTTCGCGGCGTGGAAGGCGATGGAGGACTCCATCAGCACACCGGTGATGAGGATCTTCTTGCCCTCGAGGATTCCGGACGTGTTCGTCATCGTGCTCAGTGACCCATTCCCAGTCCGCCGTCAACCGGGATGACGGCTCCAGTGATGTACGAGGCGTCGTCGGAGGCGAGGAACCTCACGGCCGCGGCGATCTCCGCGGGCTGCGCGTAGCGGCCGAGCGGGACCTGGGACACGATGCCCGCGCGCTGCTCGTCGGTGAGCACGGCGGTCATGTCGGTGTCGACGAAGCCGGGCGCGACGACGTTGAAGGTGATGTTCCGCGAGCCGAGCTCACGGGCGAGCGAGCGGGCGAAGCCGACCAGGCCGGCCTTGGAGGCGGCGTAGTTGGCCTGGCCCGCGGAGCCCAGCAGACCGACGACCGAGGAAATCAGGACGACGCGGCCCTTCTTCGCGCGGAGCATGCCACGGTTGGCGCGCTTCACGACCCGGAAGGTGCCGGTGAGGTTGGTGTCGAGGACGGACGTGAAGTCGTCCTCCGACATGCGCATGAGGAGCTGGTCCTTGGTCACGCCGGCGTTGGCCACGAGGACCTCGACCGGGCCGTGCTTCTCCTCGATCTCCTTGTACGCCTGCTCCACCTGCTCGCCGTCGGTGATGTCGCACCGGACCGCGAGGCAGCCGAGCTCGGCCAGCTCGGCCGGGGGCTCGCCCGAGCGGTGGGTGTAGGCGACCTTGTCGCCCGCCTCGGCGAACGCGCGGGCGATGGCGAGGCCGATGCCCCGGTTTCCTCCGGTGACGAGAACCGAGCGGCTCAACGGATCACCCTTTCGATCAGCGGTCTGGTACATCGAAACCTATCGGCCCGTTCCGCGATCCGCGGAATCGGGCCCTGACAGTGGCGTCAGCATGCCACTGTCGGGTCCCTACAGAATTGCCTGGGCATCACGGCCCAAAGCGCGACATGATCGGGACGACCGGTGTCACACGACAGGAGACAGCTGTGCCAACTGGGGCCCATTCCATCGATCCGGCCTTCACGGCCCTTCCGCTGAGGGCGCTCGCCGACGCGGCGCTCGCGCGGGCGCGGGCGCTCGGCGCCGAGCACGCCGACTTCCGCCTCGAAAGGGTGCGCAGCGCCTCGTGGCGGCTGCGGGACGCCAAGCCGGCGGGTTCGTCGGACACCACCGACCTCGGGTACGCGGTGCGGGTGGTGCACGGCGGGGCCTGGGGCTTCGCCTCCGGGGTCGATCTGACCATGGACGGGGCGGCCCGGGTCGCCTCGCAGGCCGTGGCCATGGCCCAGCTGTCGGCGCGGGTGATCGCGGCGGCCGGCTCGGACGAGCGCGTGGAGCTGGCGGCGGAGCCGGTCCACGCCGACCGGACGTGGATCTCCTCGTACGAGATCGACCCGTTCTCGGTGCCGGCCGAGGAGAAGAGCGCGCTGCTCGCCGACTGGTCGGCGCGGCTGCTGCGGGCCGACGGGGTGGCGCACGTGGACGCCTCCCTGCTCACCGTCTTCGAGAACAAGTTCTACGCGGACACGGCGGGCACCGTCACCACCCAGCAGCGGGTGCGGCTCCACCCGCAGCTCACCGCGACCGCGGTCGACGGCACCACCGGCGAGTTCGACTCGATGCGGACGATCGCGCCGCCGGTCGGCCGGGGCTGGGAGTACCTGACCGGGACCGGCTGGGACTGGGACGGGGAGCTGGAGGAGATCCCGGAGCTGCTCGCCGAGAAGATGCGGGCGCCGAGCGTCGAGGCCGGGCGCTACGACCTGGTCGTCGACCCGTCGAACCTGTGGCTGACGATCCACGAGTCCATCGGGCACGCCACCGAGCTGGACCGGGCGCTCGGCTACGAGGCGGCGTACGCGGGCACCTCCTTCGCCACCTTCGACCGGCTGGGCAAGCTGGCGTACGGCTCCTCCGTGATGAACGTGACGGGCGACCGCACGGCCGAGCACGGGCTGGCGACGATCGGGTACGACGACGAGGGCGTCGAGGGACAGTCCTGGGACCTGGTGAAGGACGGCACGCTCGTCGGCTACCAGCTGGACCGGCGGATCGCGAAGCTCACCGGCCTGGGCCGGTCCAACGGCTGCGCCTTCGCGGACTCCCCCGCGCACGTGCCGGTGCAGCGGATGGCGAACGTCTCGCTCCGGCCCGACCCGGGCGGCCTGTCCACCGAGGACCTGATCGGCGGCGTGGAGCGGGGCATCTACGTGGTCGGCGACCGGTCCTGGTCGATCGACATGCAGCGGTACAACTTCCAGTTCACCGGACAGCGCTTCTTCCGCATCGAGAACGGCCGGCTGGCCGGGCAGCTGCGGGACGTGGCGTACCAGGCCACCACCACCGACTTCTGGGGCTCGATGGAGCAGGTCGGCGGCCCGCAGACGTACGTCCTCGGCGGCGCCTTCAACTGCGGCAAGGCCCAGCCGGGCCAGGTGGCCGCCGTCTCGCACGGCTGCCCCTCCGCCCTCTTCCGGGGCGTCAACATTCTCAACACGACGCAGGAGGCCGGTCGATGAGCCGCGTCAGCAAGCCGTACGAGATCGTCGAGCGGGCGCTGGAGCTGTCCCGCGCGGACGGGTGCGTCGTCATCGCGGACGAGGAGTCCTCGGCCAACCTGCGCTGGGCGGGCAACGCGCTCACCACGAACGGCGTGACCCGGGGCCGCACCCTCACCGTGATCGCCACGGTGGACGGCGCCGAGGGCACCGCCTCCGGCGTGGTGTCCCGCTCCGCGGTGACCGCGGAGGACCTGGAGCCGCTGGTCCGGGCCGCCGAGGCGGCGGCCCGGGCGGCCGGGCCCGCCGAGGACGCGCAGCCGCTGGTGGAGGGCGTGCCCTCCTCCCCCGACTTCGCCGACGCGCCCGTCGAGACCTCCTCCGCCGTCTTCGCCGACTTCGCCCCGGCGCTCGGCGAGGCGTTCGCACGCGCGCGCGCCGGCGGCCGGGAGCTGTACGGCTTCGCGAACCACGAGCTGACCTCCACCTACCTGGGCACCTCGACCGGGCTGCGGCTGCGGCACGACCAGCCCAACGGCACCCTGGAGCTCAACGCCAAGTCCGTCGCGACCGCCGAGGGCCGGCCGCGCTCCGCCTGGGCCGGGCGCTCCACCCGGGACTTCAAGGACGTCGACCCGGCGGCGCTCGACGCCGAGCTGGCCGTCCGGCTCGGCTGGGCCGAGCGGCGGATCGAGCTGCCGGCGGGCCGGTACGAGACGCTGCTGCCGCCGTCCGCCGTGGCCGACCTGCTGATCTACCAGCTGTGGTCCTCGGCGGCCCGGGACGCGGTGGAGGGCCGGACGGTCTTCTCCCGCCCCGGCGGCGGCACCCGGCTCGGCGAGACCCTCTCCCCGCTGCCGCTGACCCTGCGCAGCGACCCGAACGAGCCGGGCCTGGAGTCCGAGCCCTTCGTGATCGCGCACGCCTCCGGCGACGAGGCCTCGGTCTTCGACAACGGCCTGCCGGTCGCCCCGGTGGAGTGGATGCGGGCCGGCGTCCTCGACCGCCTCCTCACCACCCGGCACACGGCGGGCCTCACCGGTCTGCCGGTGGCGCCGGGGGCCGGGAACCTGATCCTGGACGGCGGGGGCGACCGCTCGCTGGAGGAGATGGTGGCCGCCACCGGGCGCGGGCTCCTGCTCACCTGCCTCTGGTACATCCGCGAGGTCGATCCGGCGACGCTGCTGCTCACCGGTCTGACCCGGGACGGCGTCTACCTCGTCGAGAACGGCGAGGTGGTCGGCGAGGTCAACAACTTCCGGTTCAACGAGTCCCCGGTGGACCTGCTCTCGCGCGCCAGCGAGGCGGGCCGGACGGAGCGGACCCTGCCGCGCGAGTGGAGCGACTGGTTCACCCGGGCCGCGATGCCCGCGCTGCGGGTGCCCGACTTCAACATGAGCTCGGTCAGCAAGGGCGTCTGACCCGCCTAGACTGGGCTGTCACCCGTAACTATCCAAGGAGACTGACGACCGTGACGGACATCGTCGACGAGCTGAAGTGGCGTGGGCTCTTCGCCCAGTCCACCGACGAGGACGCCCTGCGCAAGGCTCTCGCGGACGGTCCCGTCACGTTCTATTGCGGTTTCGACCCGACCGCGGCCAGTCTCCACGTCGGCCACCTGGTCCAGGTGCTCACCGTCCGCCGGCTCCAGCAGGCCGGGCACCGGCCGCTGGCGCTCGTCGGCGGGGCCACCGGCCAGATCGGCGACCCGCGCCCGACCGCCGAGCGCACCCTGAACGACCCCGAGACGGTCGCGAACTGGGTGAACCGGCTGCGTTCGCAGATCGAGCCCTTCCTCTCCTTCGAGGGGGAGAACGCGGCGGTCATGGTGAACAACCTGGACTGGACCGCCGGCCTGTCGGCGATCGAGTTCCTGCGGGACATCGGCAAGCACTTCCGGGTCAACAAGATGCTGACCAAGGACTCCGTGGCCCGCCGCCTGGAGTCCGAGCAGGGCATCAGCTACACCGAGTTCAGCTACCAGCTGCTCCAGGGCATGGACTTCCTGGAGCTGTACCGGCGGTACGGCTGCACCCTCCAGCAGGGCGGGTCCGACCAGTGGGGCAACCTGGTGGCCGGCCTCGACCTGATCCACCGCCTGGAGCCGGGCGCCGAGGCGCACGCGCTGGCGACGCCGCTGATGGTCAAGGCGGACGGCACCAAGTTCGGCAAGACCGAGGGCGGGGCCGTCTGGCTCGACCCGGAGATGACCACGCCGTACGCGTTCTACCAGTTCTGGCTGAACGTGGACGACCGGGACATCTCCGCCTACATGCGGATCCTCTCCTTCAAGTCCCGCGAGGAGCTGGAGGAGCTGGAGGCGCAGACCGCGGAGCGGCCGCAGGCGCGGGCCGCCCAGCGGGCGCTGGCCGAGGAGCTCACCACGCTGGTGCACGGCGCCGGGCAGTGCGCGGCCGTCATCGACGCCTCCAAGGCGCTCTTCGGACAGGGCGACCTGGCCGAGCTGGACGAGCCGACGCTCGCCGCCGCGCTCTCCGAGCTGCCGCACGCGCGCGTGACCGAGCTGGGCCAGGTCGTGGACCTGTTCGCCGAGGTCGGCCTGGTGGCGAGCAAGTCGGCGGCGCGGCGCACGGTGAAGGAGGGCGGCGCCTACGTGAACAACGCGAAGGTGACCGCGGAGGACGCCGTCGTCGAGGCGGGCGAGCTGCTGCACGGCCGGTGGCTGGTGCTGCGCCGCGGCAAGAAGAACCTCGCGGCGATCGAGTACGCCGGCTGAGCGCCGTCACGGCGGGACGCGCCGGAGGCCCGGCACGGCGGTCGCCGTACCGGGCCTCCGGGCTGCGCGGGCCCGTCAGGCGCGCCGCCTGTTGCCCTTGAGCGAGGCCCAGACCATGTCGCCGACGCCGACCACGAGCACGGCGCCGAGGAGCTGGAGCAGGTGACGGGTCCAGTCGATGCCCTTGGTGTCGTTGACGCCGATCCACGTGGCGACCGCGTTGCCCAGGACGCTGCCCAGAATGCCGAAGACCGTCGTCAGCCACAGCGGGATCTGCTGCTTCCCCGGCAGGATCGCCTTCGCGATCAGGCCCAGGACGAAACCGACGATGATCGCCCACAACCAACTCATAGTCGCCTCCTCGTACGCATGTGGCCCCAGTCTCGACCCGTCGGCCATACGGCGCATGTCGGACGCCTCCGTACGTGCCCCGGTCTCGTCGGCCCGGGGCGGTGGGCGTACGGTGGTCCGAGGTCCGGACCGGGGAGGCTCCGGCACGAGCGGCGGGTGGTGGAACGCGATGCGGAAGCGAGGGGAGCCCGAGGTCTTCCGGATCACCGGGGCCCGGCAGGGGCTCGCGGACGACGTCCGGGGCAGGCAGCGGCGGTACGTCATCTCCATGTCGGTCCGGACGCTCTCGGTGATCGCGGC
The DNA here is from genome assembly GCF_014650895.1 of Streptomyces omiyaensis. GTDB lineage: Bacteria > Actinomycetota > Actinomycetes > Streptomycetales > Streptomycetaceae > Streptomyces > Streptomyces omiyaensis. The sequence continues at coordinate 198,802 of NZ_BMVV01000012.1, read as the reverse complement.
CGCGGTGCTGTGGAACGTGGAACGGCACGTGGCGATCGTGGCGCTGGCGCTCGGCGTGCTGCTGCCGTACATCGCGGTGGTGATCGCGAACGCCGGCCGCGAGTCGGCCCCTTCGCTCCCGTCTGCCTACCTGCCGGCACCGGTGCGGCCGGCGCTCGGCGCGGCCGAGGACGGGGCGGAGTCCGGAGCGGAACGGCCGTAGGGTCCCGCCCGGCCCGGACCGGTGTCCGCCGGTCACGGAACGTGTCGGCGAAACCGCCGGGAACCTCAAGAAAAGCTCAGATCAATCATGAAGTTCCGGTGCACCGTACCCGGGGTGCCGTGACATACTGCGTACGCGCTCCGCATCCCCCGTCGGAGCGACGGACCGATGCCGGGCAGCTCCCCCCGTGGCTGCTCGGCATCGCCCTTGCTGGACAATGGTCCGGTGATCAATGGTCCCGTGGGTGACGAGAAGCCGATCTGCTCCGCGAAGGGCTGCCGGGCCGACGCCGTCTGGGTGCTCGCCTGGAACAACCCCAAGGTGCACACTCCGGAGCGGCGCAAGACCTGGCTCGCCTGCGAGGAGCACCGCGAGCACCTCGCGCAGTTCCTCGGCGTGCGGGGCTTCCTGAAGGACGTCGTGCCGTTCGCCGAGTGGACCGGATCCGAGGACCCGTCCGGCCCCGCGGGACCGGACGGCTCAGCCGCCGATCGCTGACATCGGGCGGTCGGGCTGGAGGAAGCTCGGGTCGTCCAGACCGGAACCGGCCTTCTTCCCCCACATCGCCTTCTTCCACAGCTCCGCGACGTCCGCGTCCGGCGCGTCCGAGCGGAGCGCGGCCCGCAGGTCGGTCTCCTCGGTGGCGAAGAGGCAGGTGCGGACCTGGCCGTCGGCGGTGAGCCGGGTGCGGTCGCAGGCCCGGCAGAACGGGCGGGTGACGGAGGCGATGACGCCGACCGTGTGCGGACCGCCGTCGACGACCCAGCGCTCGGCCGGGGCGGAGCCGCGCTCCTGGGCCCCCTCGGGAGTAAGGGTGAAGCGGGTGCGCAGCGACTCCAGGATGTCCCCGGCGGTGATCATGCCGTCGCGCTTCCAGCCGTGCTGGGCGTCGAGGGGCATCTGCTCGATGAAGCGGAGCTCGTACCCCTGCTGGACGGCCCAGGCGAGGAGGTCGGGCGCCTCGTCGTCGTTGAGCCCGGGCATGAGGACCGCGTTGACCTTCACCGGGGTGAGGCCGGCCTCGCGGGCGGCGGCCATGCCGTCGAGGACGTCGTGGTGGCGGTCGCGGCGGGTGAGGGTCTTGAAGACCTCGGGGCGCAGGGTGTCCAGGGAGACGTTGACCCGGTCGAGGCCGGCGGCCTTGAGGGCGGCGGCGGTGCGCTTGAGGCCGATGCCGTTGGTCGTCAGGGACATGCGGGGGCGGGGCTCCAGGGCGGCGCAGCGCTCGACGATGCCGACGAGGCCGGGGCGGAGCAGCGGCTCGCCGCCGGTGAAGCGGACCTCGGTGACGCCGAGGTCGGTGACGGCGATCCGGATCAGCCGGACGATCTCGTCGTCGGTGAGCAGGTCCGGCTTGGCCAGCCACTGCAGGCCTTCCTCGGGCATGCAGTAGGTGCAGCGCAGATTGCACCGGTCGGTGAGGGAAACGCGCAGGTCGGTGGCGACTCGGCCGTACGTGTCGAGGAGCACGGGTCCCTCTCCCCTTCTCCGGTTCCCCGGGATTTTGCGGACCCGTCCCCGGGTCCCTCTTCTCGTCCGAGCCTACGTGACGGTCCGGACGGCGGGCACGGTCCGATTGTCACGAGGACGGGGCCGGCCGCGTCGTAGAACTCTACGACGCGGCCGGGGTTTCGCTGCGGACCGTATACGGCCGGGTGCGGAGGGGTCAGTGCTCGACCGCCGCGGCGGTGCCGACGCCGGTGAGGGACTTGACCTCCAGCTCGGCGTACTTGCCCTTGTCCGGCTCCTCCTTCGACAGGAGCGAGCCGAGCCAGCCGAGGAGGAAGCCGAGCGGGATGGAGACGAGGCCCGGGTTCTCCAGCGGGAACCAGTGGAAGTCGACGCCCTTGAACATCGAGTTCGGGCCGCCGGAGACGACCGGCGAGAAGAGGACGAGGACGACGGAGGAGACCAGGCCGCCGTAGATCGACCAGAGCGCGCCCTGGGTGGTGAACCTCTTCCAGAAGAGCGAGTAGAGGATCGTCGGCAGGTTGGCGGAGGCGGCGACCGCGAAGGCGAGGGCGACCAGGCCGGCGACGTTGAGGTCGCGGGCGAGGGCGCCGAGCCCGATGGAGACGACGCCGATGAAGACGGTGGACCAGCGGGCGGCCCGCATCTCCTGCTTCTCGGTGGCCTGGCCGCGCTTGATCACGTTGGCGTAGATGTCGTGCGCGAAGGACGAGGAGGAGGCGAGGGTGAGGCCGGCGACGACCGCGAGGATGGTGGCGAAGGCGACGGCGGAGATGACGGCGAGGAGGATCGCGCCCGCGGTGGAGTCGGCGCCGCCGCCGACCTCCAGGGCGGTGAGCGGCGCCGCCGTGTTGCCGGCCTTGTTGGAGGAGGTGATGGTCTCGGGGCTCAGCAGGGCCGCGGCGCCGAAGCCGAGGACGATCGTCATCAGGTAGAAGGCGCCGATGATGCCGATGGCCCAGTTGACCGACTTGCGGGCGGCCTTGGCGGTCGGGACCGTGTAGAAGCGGATGAGGATGTGCGGCAGGCCGGCGGTGCCGAGGACGAGGGCGATGCCGAGCGAGAGGAAGTCGAGCTTCGAGATCTCGGTGACGCCGTACTTGAGGCCGGGCTCCAGGAAGGCGTCGCCCTTGCCGCTGTTGGTGGCGGCGGCGCCGAGCAGGTCGGAGAGGTTGAAGTCGAACTTCAGCAGGATGAGGAAGGTGATGAGGAGGGTGCCCGCGATCAGGAGCACCGCCTTCACCATCTGCACCCAGGTGGTGCCCTTCATGCCGCCGATGGTCACGTAGACGATCATCAGGACGCCGACCAGGGCGACGATCGCGACCTTGCCGCCGTCGCTGGTGATGCCGAGGAGCAGCGAGACGAGGACGCCGGCTCCGGCCATCTGGGCGAGCAGGTAGAAGATCGAGACGACGATGGTGGAGGTGCCGGCCGCGGTGCGGACGGGGCGCTGGCGCATCCGGTAGGCGAGGACGTCGCCCATGGTGAAGCGGCCGGAGTTGCGCAGCGGTTCGGCGACCAGGAGCAGGGCGACGAGCCAGGCGACGAGGAAGCCGATGGAGTAGAGGAAGCCGTCGTAGCCGTAGAGGGCGATGGCGCCGCTGATGCCGAGGAAGGACGCGGCGGACATGTAGTCGCCGGAGATCGCGAGACCGTTCTGGAAGCCGGTGAACTGGCCGCCGCCGGCGTAGAAGTCGGCGGCGCTGCGGGTCTGCCGGCCGGCCCAGACGGTGATGGCCAGGGTGGCGATGACGAAGGCGCCGAAGAGGGCGATGATCAGTGGCCGGTGCTCGGTGGTGGCGTTGTCGGCGGCGAGCAGCAGGGAGGCGGCGGGGGTGCTCATGCGTCGCCCTCCATACGGGCCTTGATGGCCTCGCCCTTGGGGTCGAGGCGGAGGGCGGCGTGGCGGGAGTAGAGCCAGGCGATGAGGAAGGTGGTGGCGAACTGGCCGAGGCCCAGGACGAGCGCCACGTTGATGTTGCCGAAGAGGCGGGTGCCCATGAAGCCGCCCGCGTAGTTGGAGAGCAGGACGTAGAGCAGGTACCAGGTGATGAAGGCGACCGTGAGGGGGAAGGCGAAGGAGCGGTAGGTGCGGCGCAGCTCGCCGAACTCCTCGCTCTCCTGGACCTCGACGAACTGCTCCGTGGTGGGCCGGGCGGGACCGGGGGCGGTCTCGGTGCCCTTTCTCGGCGGCGGCGGTGCTTCGGTAGCCACGGACTCTCCTCGTGACGCGGGGACGGACGGCATGGTCAAGGGGGCCTCACCCGGGGTGTGGGACGGGGGCGCCTGCTGGAGCCCCTCCCCTGCTCAACGGCACGGAGCCCGATGCGAAGTGGTTCAGCGCGGTGGTTTTCTTCGTGCGAATCTTCATCAAGTCTTCTCAACTCATTGAAGGGTGGGGAAGATCAGCGATAGCTTCACTCGTCATGCACCTGCCCGCGCGCAACCCCGCGCGCGCGCAGTACATACGGATGATGTGGAGAACCCATGGCTCATCTGGGATCGAGGCGCGGCCGAGTACTCGCTCTGCCTGCTGGTCTCGCGCTCACCGCTTCGCTCGGCTTCCTTCCCTCCGGCGCCGCCTCCGCCGCGGAACTGAGCGATGCTCCGGCGGCCGCCACCGTCGCGGCGACGGGCGAGAAGCTCTCGTACGTCGTCAACGTCGAGGGGGGCCGCTGGACGGCCGCCTCGGTGAAGAAGGCGATAGCCGCCGCCGGCGGCGAGGTCGTCATCGCGTACGACCAGATAGGCGTCATCGTCGTCCACTCGCAGAACCCCGCGTTCGCGCAGACGATCCGCAAGGCCCGCGGCGTGGTGTCGGCCGGTGCGACCCGTACCGCCCCGCTCTCGGCGCAGAACGACAACTCCGTCGGCGAGGCCACGCAGGCGCTGTCGGCCACCGAGGCCGCGGCCGCCGCGGCCCGCGCCACCGACGAGCAGGACGCGCTGGAGCCCCTGCAGTGGGACCTGCCGGCCATCAAGGCCGACAAGGCCCACAAGAAGACCCTCGGCAGCAGCCGCGTGACGGTCGGCGTCATCGACACCGGTGTCGACGACACCCACCCGGACCTGGCGCCGAACTTCGACGCCAAGGCGTCCGCCAACTGCGTCTCCGGCAAGCCGGACACCACCCCCGGTTCGTGGCGCCCCAACCCGGGCGAGTCGGACCACGGCACCCACGTGGCGGGCACCATCGCCGCCGCGAAGAACGGCATCGGCATCACCGGTGTCGCCCCGGGCGTCAAGGTCTCCGGCATCAAGGTGTCCACCCCGGACGGCTTCTTCTACACCGAGGCCGTCGTCTGCGGCTTCGTGTGGGCGGCCGAGCACGGCGTCGACATCACGAACAACAGCTACTACACCGACCCGTGGATGTTCGCCTGCAAGACGGACGAGGACCAGAAGGCCCTCATCGAGGCGGTCACCCGGGCGACCCGGTACGCGGAGAAGAAGGGCACGGTCAACGTGGCCGCGGCCGGCAACTCCAAGTTCGACCTCGCCGCCGACGAGATCCTGGACAACTCCAGCCCGAACGACACCACGCCGGGCGACCGGGTCATCGACCCGAGCGTCTGCCTGGACTACCCGGCGCAGCTGCCGGGCGTCGTGACGGTCTCCGCGACCGGCGCGAAGGACCTGAAGGCGTCCTACTCGAACTACGGTCTCGGTGTCATCGACATCGCCGCCCCCGGCGGTGACCGCACCGAGTACCAGACCCCGGACGCCCCGGCGGTCAACGGCCGCATCCTGTCGACCACGGTCAACGGCGGCTACAACTACAAGGCCGGTACGTCGATGGCGTCGCCGCACGCCGCCGGTGTGCTCGCGCTGCTGAAGTCGACGCACCCCTACGCGAGCCCGGCCGCGCTGAAGGCGCTGCTGTACGCGCAGGCCGACGAGCGCAGCTGCACCAACCCGTACGACATCGAGGGCGACGGCAAGATCGACGCCGTCTGCGAGGGCGGCACGCAGAAGAACGGCTTCTACGGAGCCGGTCTGGTGGACGCCCTGGACGCCGTCCGCAAGTGGTGACGCCCTAGCGTCACGGGCCCCGGTGCGGTCGACCGCACCGGGGCCCTTCGCGTCTCCGGAGTGGCACCGGGTGCCATAGTGCGGGCATGGACAGCACGGTTCGGAGTGGTACGGAAGCACTGTGGGCGGTCCTGGGCGGCGATCCCGCCCTGGTGGACCGGGTGGAGTACGGCGGACCGGCGGGACTGCTGCCCGCCCGGCTGCCGGTGATGGACCTCGCGCGGGCGACGGTCGCGGCCTGCGGGCTCGCGGCCGCGGAGCACGCGGGCGCGGCGGGGCCGGTGCGGGTGGACGACGGGGCCGTGGCCACCGCCTTCGTGAGCGAGCGCCACCTGCGGGTGGACGGACGGGCACCGGTGAGCTTCGCGCCGCTGTCGCGGTTCTGGCGGGCGGCCGACGGCTGGGTCCGCACCCACGCCAACTACCCGCACCACAAGGCCGCGCTGCTCGCGGCGCTCGGCGCGGCCGACTCGGTGGAGGCGGTCGCGGAGGCGATCGGCGGGCGCACGGCGGCCGGGGTCGAGGCGGCGGTGTACGCCTCCGGGGGGCTCGCCGTGGCGCTGCGCACCCCGGAGGCGTGGGCCGCCCACCCGCAGGGCCGGGAGGTGGCGGCGCGGCCGGTGCTGAGCCGGGAGCGGCTCGACGAGGCCCCGCCCCGCGGGCGTACGGGTCCGCCGCGGGTGCTCGACCTGACCCGGGTGATCGCGGGTCCGGTGGCGACCCGGACGCTGGCGCTGCTCGGCGCGGACGTGCTGCGGATCGATCCGCCGGCCTCCCCGGAGCTGCCGGACCAGCACGCGGACACGGACGTCGGGAAGCGGACGGCGGCCCTGGACCTGGACCGGCCGTCGGACCGGCGGACCTTCGAGGAGCTCCTGGACGGGGCGGACGTCCTGGTGACGGGGTACCGGCCGGGAGCCCTGGAGCGGTACGGCCTGGAGCGGCCGGGGCTGGTGACGGCCCGGCTGTCGGCCTGGGGCGACTACGGGCCGTGGGGCGGGCGGCGGGGCTTCGACAGCCTGGTGCAGGTGGCGACCGGGATCGCGGTCACGGAGGGGTCGGCCGGGGAGCCGGGGGCGCTGCCGGCGCAGGCGCTGGACCACGGGACGGGGTACCTGCTGGCGGCGGCGGTGCTGCGGTCGCTGACCGAGCAGGAGCGGGACGGCGGCAGCCGCCTGGTGCGGCTCGCGCTGGCGCAGACGGGGCACTGGCTGGCGCACGGGCTGCCCCGGTACGACCCCGGGCGGTACGTCACGGAGTCGGAGGGCCCGCTGGGGCGGCTGCGGCACGCGGTGTCGCCGGTGGCCTACGAGGGCGGCCCGGCGGGCTGGTCGCGCCCGCCGGGGCTGCCGGGCGGGGACGCCCCCGCCTGGGTCACGGCTTGACGAGGACCTTGAGGGCGGTGCGCTCGTCCATGGCCCGGTAGCCGGCGGGGACGCCGTCGAGGTCCACGGTCAGGTCGAAGACCGGGGACGGGTCGATGGTCCCGTCGAGGACGTCGGCGAGCAGCTCGGGGAGGTAGGCCCGGACGGGGGCGACGCCGCCGCGCAGGGCGATGTTCCGGTCGAACATGACGGAGAGGTCGAGGCCGGTGCCGGAGCCGTGCGGGACGCCGACGTAGCCGACGGAGCCGCCGTCGCGGGTGATGTTCACGGCGGTGCGCATGGACTGCTCGGTGCCGACGGCCTCGATGACGCCGTGGGCGCCCTGGCCGCGGGTGAGCTCGCGGACGGCGGCCTCGGCGGCCTCGCCGCGCTCGGCGACGACGTCGGTGGCGCCGAAGAGGCGGGCGATGTCGGTGCGGGCGGTGTGGCGGCCGAGGGCGATGATCCGCTCGGCGCCCAGCCGCTTGGCGGCGAGGACGCCGCACAGGCCGACGGCGCCGTCGCCGACGACGGCGACGGTGGAGCCGGGGCGGACGCCGGCGCCGAGGGCGGCGTGGTGGCCGGTGCCCATGACGTCGGAGAGGGCGAGCAGGGCGGTGAGCAGCCGGTCGTCGGAGGCGGCGTCGGCGGGGAGCTTGACGAGGGTGCCGTCGCCGAAGGGGACGCGGACGGCCTCGCCCTGGCCGCCGTCGGAACCGACGGAGCCCCAGAACCCGCCGCGGGGGCAGGAGGTCTGGAGGCCCTCGGCGCAGTGGTCGCAGGTGCCGTCGGACCAGACGAAGGGGGCGACGACGAGGTCGCCCGCGGTGAAGCCGCGGACCTCGGAGCCGGTCTCCTCGACCACGCCGAGGAACTCGTGGCCGATGCGCTGGCCGGGCTGCCGGGCGGACTCGCCGCGGTAGGCCCACAGGTCGCTGCCGCAGATGCAGGCGCGCAGGACCCGGACGACGACGTCCGTGGGCTCCTGGACGACCGGGTCGGGCACCTCCTCCACGCGCATGTCGAAGGGGGCGTGGATGGTGGTGGCGCGCATGGTTCCTCGTCCTGGTCAGCTCGTTGTACGACGTGCACCGTACATCGTCCGCAGGGCCCCCGCGGTCAGCAGGTACTGGGCGGCGATGTAGGTCAGCATGACCCAGAAGTCGGGGGCCGGCAGCTGGGGCCACTCGGCGATGCCGGTGGCGATGAGGGTGTCGGAGAGCAGGAACAGGGCGCCGCCGGCGCCGGCGAGGGCGCCGAGGGAGCTGGACCGGTACGCCATCGCGGTGAGCAGCAGGGAGTAGCCGGCGACGGGGATCCGCAGGTCGGCGGGGAGTCCGGGCCAGAGCGCGAGCACGGTGCCCGCGAGGGCCAGGGCGTAGACCGCGCCGAGGGCGGGCGAGGTGCGGCGCCTCGCGAAGAGCGTGAGGTAGCAGACGTGGCCGAGGGCGAAGGAGCCCATGCCCGCGAGGAAGGCCCAGTCGGCGTCGAGGAGCAGGAGGACGTCGCCGCCCCAGCCGAGGAGGAGCGCGGCGAGGAGGAGCCGGGGCGCGCCCTGGGCGGCCGCGTACGCGGCGAGCAGCGGCATCAGGAGGGGCTTGGCGACCAGGTGGCCGGTGTCGGCGCCGGCGAGGAGGGAGCCGAGGTCGACGGCCGCGGCGAGGAGGAAGGCGCCGAGCAGGACCCGGGAGAGGGCGAGGGGGGCGGTGCGGGCGGGGGCGGGAGGGTGGTGCCGGGGGTGTTCACGCGGTGGGCTCCGGGGCGGTGGTCCGGTCGTGGGACGGGGTGGGGGTGCGGTCCGCCGGCTGCCAGCCGGGGCCGCGCAGGACGCGTCCGGCGCGCTCCCGCCAGTCGCGGGCGGCGCGGACGTCGCGGGCGATGGCGGCGTACTCGTGGGTGGCGACGCGGAGCGGGTTGTAGGTCTCGATGTTCTTGGTGAGGCCGTAGACGGGCCGCTCGGTCTCGCCGGTCCAGGAGCCGAAGAGCCGGTCCCAGAGGATGAGGATCCCGCCGAAGTTGCGGTCCAGGTAGCCGCCCTGGGAGGCGTGGTGGACGCGGTGGTGGGAGGGGGTGTTGAGGACGTACTCGAAGGGCCGGGGCAGCCGGTCGACGCGCTCGGTGTGGATCCAGAACTGGTAGACGAGGCTGACCGAGGAGCAGAAGGCGACGGCGGCGGGGTGGACGCCGAGCGCGATCATCGGCAGGTAGAACGGCCAGGAGGTGAAGCCGGTCCAGGGCTGGCGCAGGGCGGTGGAGAGGTTGAACCTGCGGCTGCTGTGGTGCACGACGTGGCCGGCCCACAGGAGCCGGATGACGTGGTGGCCCCGGTGCGACCAGTAGTAGAGGAAGTCCTGGGCGAGCAGCATCAGCGGGATCGTCCACCACAGGACGGGGACGCGCAGCGGAGTGAGCTCGTGGACGGCGGCGTAGACCGCGACGACCGGGATCTTCCACACGAGGTCGGCGAAGAGGCTCCCGAGTCCCATGCCGATGCTGGTGGCGGCGTCCTTGGCCTCGTACCCGGCGGCGTCCTCGTCGGGGTGGAGCCGGTAGCTCGCCATCTCCACGACGGTGAGCAGGACGAACGCCGGTATGGACCAGAGCACGACATCGGGCAGGTTCGGCATGCGTCGACGGTAGGGCCCGTCCCCGCGGGCGGCTAGACGCCGTTACCGACAAGTATGCGAGACGACGTGTCAGCAGGCTTTGGCGGCTTCCGACAAGCGGGTCCCGGTCAGACCCCGGCGACGTCCAGGAGGGAGCCTGCCGCGTAGGTCACGGCCATGGCGAGGGCGCCTCCGGCGACGGTGCGGAGGGTGGCGCGCGGGGCGGGGGCGGCGGCCAGGCGGGCGGCCCACCAGCCGGTGAGGGCGAGGGCGGCGAGGACCGAGACGACGGTGATCCACAGGCGGAGGGAGGCGGGCGGCAGGACGATCGCGAGCAGCGGGAGCAGGGCGCCGGCCGTGAAGGCGAGGAAGCTGGCCCAGGCCGCGTGCCAGGGATCGGTGAGGTCGTCGGGGTCGATGCCCAGCTCCACGCGCGCGTGGGCCCTGAGCGCGTCGCGTTCGGTGAGCTGCACGGCGGCCTCGCGGGCCACGCCGGCGCTGAGGCCGCGGGCGGTAAGGAGGGCGGTGAGCTCGTCGAGCTCGGCCTCGGGGCTCTCGTGGAGCTCCTTCCGCTCGCCGGCGAGGGCCGCGGTCTCGGAGTCGCGCTGGACGGAGACCGAGACGTACTCCCCCACCGCCATGGAGAGCGAGCCGGCCAGGAGGCCGGAGAGCCCCGCGGTGAGGAGGGCCGCCCGGGACCCGGTGGCGCCGGCGACGCCCACGACGAGGCCGGCGGTGGAGACGATGCCGTCGTTGGCTCCGAGCACGGCGGCCCGGAGCCAGTTGAGACGGGAACCGAGGGCGCCGCCGTGGGCCTCGTCGTGTGCGGGGGCTGCGGTCACCCCTGGAGGGTCGCACCCGTCGGGTCACCAGACGCGGACCGACCCGCCCGGGGCGAACGCCGGGCTGGTGGCGCCCTCCGGGACCCTCTCCAGGGGGGTGGCGATCTCCTCGACGGTCGGGCCGTGGACGGCCGCGAGCCGGTCGAGGAGGGCGAGGTCGAAGCCGTAGACGCGGGCCGCGTTGCCGCCGACCATCGCCGCCACCTCCTCGCGGGGCAGGCCCGCGTAGGCGAGGCGGAGCCCCTCGCGGGAGTAGGGGGTGGTGCCCTCGTCGTGGGGGTAGTCGCTGCCCCACATGATCTTGTCGAGGCCGATCCGGTCGCGCAGCGGCACCTCGTGGGGGCGCATGAAGCTGGCGCCGACGAAGCAGTTGTCCCGCCAGACCTCGCCGGGACTGCGGCCCATGGAGTCGGCGAGGCCCGCGCCGAACTTCGACTCGGCGGTGACCGCCCGGCCCGCCGCCGCGACGAGGCGCCCGTGGTAGTAGTCCAGCATCTCCACCACGCCGGGGATCCAGCCGGAGCCCTGCTCGGTGAGGACCAGCCTGAGGCCGGGGTGGCGGCGGAAGGCGCCGCCGAAGACCAGGTGCCACAGCGCCCGGTGGGAGAACCAGGTGGTCTCCACCATGAAGACGGCCCGGGCGGCCGGCTCGTCGCCGAGCGGCGGGGAGGCCGAGCCGCCGTGGTGGTTCACCGGGACCCCCAGCTCCTCACAAACGGCCCAGATCGGGTCGTACGCCTCCGAGTACAGCTCCGGCAGTCCGCTGCCCGGCGGGGTGCCGGGGAGCAGGATGCCGCCGGTGAGGCCGGCCGCGTGGGTGCGGCGGATCTCGCGGACGGCCTCTTCGACGTCGTTGAGGAGGATCTGGGCGACGCCGGCCCGGCGGCCGGGGGCGAGGCCGCAGAAGTCGGCGAGCCAGCGGTTGTGGGCGCGCAGTCCCGCCCAGCGGCGCTCGAACTCCTCCCGGGTGGGGGCCGGGGCCATGAGGGAGGCGGAGGGGAAGAAGGGCGGGATGGTGTTGGGGAAGACGACCTCGGCGACGATCCCGTCCTCCTCCAGCTCGCGCAGCCGCCGGCCGGAGTTCCAGTTGCGGTCGGCGGTGTCGGCGAGCAGGTCCTCGTACGGGTTGACGTACGCGGCGGCCCAGGCGTCGAAGTCGTCGTGGAACCGCTTCTCCAGGTAGGGCCGGTAGTCGAGGAGGTCGGCGCCGGCGTGGCAGTCGGCGGAGATCACGGTGTGGCGGTCGGTCACGGGGTCACCCCCGCGTCCGGGCCCGTGACCGGGAAGTCGCCGCCGGTGAGCCAGTGGCGGCCGGTCGCGCGGGAGCGGGCCCAGGAGGCCTCGACGGCGGTCTGGTCGGCGGGCTGGCCGAGCTCGGCGGGGGTGGGGCCGATCCGCCGGGCGACCGGTTCCAGCTTCCCGGTGTCGAAGCCGAAGACCTCGGCGGCGGCCAGGCCCAGCATCCGCCGGGTCTCCGCCACGGGGATGTCGTGGAAGGTGTTCCGCAGCCAGGTGCGGGTGTTCGGCCAGGTGCCCTCGGGGTGCGGGAAGTCCGAGCCCCAGAGGATGGTGTCGACGCCGATCTCGTACCGCTGCGCCAGCTCGCGCCGCTTGGTGTTGGTGGCGCAGACGAAGACCTGCCGGTCCAGGTACTCGCTCGGCGGGCGCAGCAGCTCCGCGAAGGGCGAGAGCTTCTTGCCGCCGTGCGCGCCGAGGTAGAGCCGGTCCATGAACCAGAGCAGGTTCGGCAGCCACCAGCAGCCGGACTCGGCGACGCCGAACCGCAGCCCCGGGTGGCGCTCGAAGACCCCGGACCAGAGCAGGAACCACAGCGGCCGGGCCGGCCACCAGGTGACCTCGGAGACGTAGATGCCGAGGTGGTCGCCGTACTCCTCGCGGGGCGCGGCGCCGGAGTGGGTGAGGACCGGCATCGCGGTCTCGGCGGCGGCCGCCCACACGGGGTCGTACCGCCGGTCGTGGTAGGGCGGCCTGTCGACCCACATGGACGGGATCATCAGGGCGCCGAGCCCCGACTCCTTGGCCCGGTGGATCTCGGCGACCACCTCGCGCGGGTCGGCGGTGACGGGCAGCAGGGCGACGCCGCAGTGCCGGGCCGGGTCGTGGGCGACGAACTCGGCGAGCCAGCGGTTGTGCGCCTTGGCGCCCGCCATGCCGAGCTCGGGGTCCTGGTCGCCGGAGAGGCCGAGGCCGACGCCGAAGGGGGCGGCGGTCCGGCTGTCGACGGCGTCCGCGTCGGGGAAGACGACCTCGGCGGCGACGCCGTCGCCGTCCAGCTCCTTGATCCGCTGCGCGTGGTCCCAGCCGCCGCGCAGCCCCTCCTCGTGGTCGCTGAACCACTTCGACGCGAAGTCCTCGTTGCGCACCCCGAGGCGGGTCATGGCCTCGCGGCGGGCCTGGCGCCCGGCGAGGAAGTCGTCGAAGGCCCGGTAGTGGCGGGACTCCAGATAGGGCCGGTACTCCTCGGTGGGAAGCCCGGCGTGGCAGTCGGAGGAGACGATCAGGTACGGGTCCTCGTGGCTCATGGACATGGCCCCTCAGTCAGGTCAGTCGAGGATGAAGCTCTCCAGGTAGGACGGGTTCGCGCGGTCGAGCATCGACCGCGAGCGCGCCGCGATCTGCCGGTCGCTGTGCTCGCTCGCCGGGAGCATCCAGAAGCGGTCTGCCCTGATCCCCTCGACGACGTGCTCGGCGACCTCCTCCACCGGGGTGAAGGCGACCTCGTGGCCGGCCTCCTTCATGGCGGCCTCCCACTGGTCCAGGGAGCGGTACGGGGTCCGGCGCGGGCGCTCCTTGGCGTACCGCTCGGGCCGGTTGCGGTGCGACTCCCACAGGCCGGTGCGGAGCATGTGCGGTCCGGGGAAGAGCACGGAGGCGCCCACGCGCGCGTGCTCGGCGCGCAGGTGGGCGTAGAGCGACTCGGTCATGGTGACGACGGCCGCCTTGGTGACCGCGTAGACGGAGGCGGTGGGCAGCGGGGCGATGCCCCCGTCGCCGGAGGAGGTGTTGACGACGTGGCCGGGTTCGCCGCCCGCCAGCATGCGGGGCACGAAGGCCTGGATGCCGTGGAAGACGCCCCACACGTTGACGGAGAAGGCCCACTTCCAGTCGTTGGGCTCGTGCTCCCACATGCGGCCCTCGGCGCCGGAACCGACGCCGGCGTTGTTGCAGAGGACGTGGACGGCGCCGAAGGCGTCGTAGGCGGCGTCGGCGAGGGCACGCACCTGCTCCGGGTCGGAGACGTCGACGGTCCGGGCGAGGACCCGCGCCCCGTCCGCCGCCAGTGCGCCGGCGGCCTCGTCGAGCGGTCCCCGCTCCACGTCGCCGAGGACGACGGCGAGGCCCTCGGCGGCGAAGCGGCGGGCCATGGCCCGGCCGATGCCGCTCGCGGCGCCGGTGACGACGGCGACCTGTCCCTCCCCGAGCTCCATCAGACGCTTCCTTCCGGGGGGCCGTCGAGGATCTGCGCGGGGTCGTCGTAGCGCTGGTGGACGTAGGGCAGCAGCGCCTCGGCGGAGACCCGCTCGGCGACCCGGCCGCGCTGGTCGGAGGTCTTCTCGCCGAGGGTGATCTCGACGATCCGGCGGACCGGGAGATCGGCGACGGGGTCGTACATGGACTCGCGCAGGACGACGTCCCCGGTGATCCGCTCCAGCTTCCGGACCTTCTCCCGGCGGACGCAGTGGACCAGGACGGGGTCGGCGTCGAAGCCGGAACCCTCCACGCCGGGAAGGAACTTGAAGTAGAAGTCGGTCTTCTCGGCCGGCTCGGGCAGCGGCAGCGCGCCGGAGACGGCGCCGCGCACCTCGACGAAGGCGATGCCGTGCCGGGCGAGCCGGGCTCCCACCACGAGCCCGTCGCGCTCGACGACGACCTCGCCCAGCTTCTTCGGCTCGCCGAAGACCTCGCGGCCGCCGGCCAGGGCCCGCTCGTGGGTCATCGGCATGACCAGCGGGTACCAGCCCTCGGTCGCCCCGTGGGCGGCGGCCACCGAGACCGAGCCGGCGCCGAGCGGGTAGCCGGGCAGGTCGACCTTGCTGACGGTGACCCGGACCAGGGGGCGCCCGGTGGGCTTCAGCGGGGGCGGCAGGACGGCCGCCACCGCGTCGGGATCGGTCTCCCAGAGGGCGACCACGCCGGTGGACCAGATGTCGGGGAGCTTCGCGGCGGCGGCGCGGGCGGCGGCGGCCTCCGCCGCGGTGCGCGCCCCGTACCGTACTCGTGCCATGTCGTACCACCCTTCCGGACGGAGACGGCCGCCGGCCTCCCGGAGCTGCCGGGGCGACGGCCTGTAACACTGTTACACCGCTGTCGATGAAGGGTAAAGACGCGTGCGCGACGGGAATTGACGGTTCATCAGGGAGCAGTGGATGACACGCCGGACGCTCAGCCGCGAGGAGGTCCTGGACGCGGCGGCGGCCCTGGTGCGGGCGCACGGACCGGACGGGCTCACCATGCGCGGGCTCGCCGCCGCCCTCGACACCGCGGTCACCTCGATCTACTGGCACGTGGGCAACCGCGAGTCGCTGCTCGACGCGCTGGCCGCGCGGACGGTGGCCGACCTGGGCGCGATCCGGCCGCACGGGGCCGACCCGGCGGAGCGGATCTGCTCGGTGGCCCACGCCCTGCGCCGGGCCCTGCGCGAGCGTCCGCACCTGGTGGCGATGGTCCACGAGCGCGGCCTGACCGAGCGCATGTTCCTGCCGGCCCAGCGGGCCCTGGTCCGGGAGGCGCACGCGGCGGGACTGCGCGGCGAGCGCGCGGCGGAGCTGGTGCGGGCGGTCGCCTTCCAGGTCGTCGGGTACGTCCTCGTGGAGCGCAACCGCGAACGGGCCCCGGCCCAGTCGCCCGCCGAGGAGGAGCTGTGGGACGCCGAGACCGCCGACGCCGACCCGCCGCTCGCCCGCGCGCTGGCCGCCCCGGTGGAGACCGATCGGCTCTTCGCGGTCTCGGTGCGCGCCCTGGTCGAGGGGCTGCTGCGCCGATGAGGGCCCGCCCCGGGGCCGGAGGGAAACGCGGCGGCACGCGCGCGGGGCGGCGATCGGCGCCGGGCCCGCGCGCGGGGGGCGGCTCCGCAAGCGCGCTCCCGTGCGGCAGGCCACCCGGCGGGAGTGACATAGCGGACATCAGGGGCAGTGA
This sequence comes from Streptomyces omiyaensis, assembly GCF_014650895.1. GTDB lineage: Bacteria > Actinomycetota > Actinomycetes > Streptomycetales > Streptomycetaceae > Streptomyces > Streptomyces omiyaensis. The sequence goes on along the minus strand of NZ_BMVV01000012.1, from coordinate 183,126 downwards.
GGGTGGGGCTGTCGGTCGCGGGCCGTATTCTCAATGACCATGCTCGACGACCGCACGACAGCAGCGACGTGGCCGGCCGCCTACCCGCAGGGGTACGCGGTCGTCGACGTGGAGACCACCGGTCTCGCCCGCGACGACCGGATCGTGTCCGCCGCCGTCTACCGCCTCGACGCGCAGGGGGAGGTGGAGGACCACTGGTACACCCTGGTGAACCCGGAGCGGGACCCCGGACCGGTCTGGATCCACGGCCTCACCAGCGACCTCCTGGAGGGGGCTCCGCTCTTCGGGGAGATCGCCGAGGAGTTCTCCGCCCGCCTCGACGGGCGCGTCCTCGTCGCGCACAACGCGATGTTCGACTGGCAGATGATCGCCCGCGAGTACGCCCGGGCCGAGCGGACCGCGCCCGTGAAGCAGCGGCTGTGCACCATCGCGCTCGCCAAGGAGCTGGCGCTGCCGCTGCCCAACCACAAGCTGGCCTCGCTCGCCGCCCACTTCGGGGTGGTGCAGCAGCGCGCGCACGACGCCCTCGACGACGCGCGCGTGCTCGCCGAGGCCTTCCGCCCCAGCCTGCACGCGGCGGCGGAGCGGAACGTCCGGCTGCCGCTCCTGGAGTGCCGCCCGCTCACCGAGTGGGCCTCCGGCCCCGCCCGCCCCGCGCTCGGCGCCCCGTCCTCCTACCGGGCGGGCGGCTGGCGCCCCTCCCGGAGGCGGCCCGCCTGCCCGTACCCCAACCCCGGCCGGTACGAGAGCGACAAGCCGCTCAAGCAGGGGATGCGGGTCGCCTTCTCCGGCGACACCTCCGTCGACCGGGAGCTCCTGGAGGACCGGACGGTCGAGGCCGGGCTGCACGTCGCCGGCTCGATCTCCCGCCTCACCAGCCTGCTCGTCACCAACGACCCGGACGCCGGCACCTCCAAGACGGTCAAGGCCAGGAGCTTCGGCACCCCGATCGTCGACGAGGCCGCCTACGCCCACCTGCTGCGGGACGTCGCCCCGGCAGACGGGTGACACCCCGCCCCCGGCGGGCGTGCCGCGCGGCGCGCACGGCCCCCGGGGCCCACCCTGTGGCGCATGGCACGTTGTGAGGTCTGCGGAAACGATTACGGCATGTCCTTCGAAGTGCACGCGCAGGGCGCGGTGCACGTCTTCGACTGCTTCGCCTGCGCCATCCACCGCATGGCGCCCATCTGCGAGCACTGCCGGGTCCAGATCATCGGGCAGGGCGTCGAGGTGGAGGGCAACTGGTACTGCGGCGCCCACTGCGCCCGCGCGGAGGGGAAGGCGGGCATCGTCGACCGGGTGTGAGCCACCCGGCCCCTTGTGAAGAAACGATCCTGGTCGGGTGACTCCGGTCACCCGACCCCTCTGCGGCCGCCCCGTGGGCGCAAGGGTACGGTCATGGGGTGTACCGCTTCCTGCTGTCCCGGCAGTGGGTGATCCTCACCCTCGTCGCCCTCGCCCTCATCCCCGTGATGATCGAGCTGGGCTTCTGGCAGTTCCACCGGCACGAACGCCGGGTCGCCCAGAACGCCCTGATCGCCGACAACCTGAAGGCCGCGCCGGTCCCGGTCGAGGAGCTCACCTCCCCCGGCCACGTCGTCCCCCGCGCCGACTACTGGCGCCCGGTCACCGCCACCGGCACCTTCGACACCGCCCACGAGGTGGTCGTCCGCCGCCGCACCTCATCCGACGACCGGGTCGGCGCGCACGTGCTCACCCCGCTGGTCCTCAAGGACGGCACGGTCGTCCTGGTCAACCGGGGCTGGGTGCCGGCCGCCGCCAACCAGCGCGACTACCCCGAGGTCCCGCCCGCGCCCCGCGGCGAGGTCACCGTCACCGGCCGCCTCAAGGCCGACGAGACCACCGGCGCCAGCGGCATCAAGGACCTCAAGGGCCTGCCGGACCGCCAGGTGATGCTCATCAGCAGCGGCCAGCAGGCCGAGCTGATCGGACGCGAGGTGCTGGGCGGCTACGTCGAGCAGACCGAGCCCGCCGCGGCCGACGGCTCCCCCGAGCAGATCCCCGAGCCGGACCACGACTCGATCGGCGCCCACATGGCGTACGCGGTCCAGTGGTGGCTCTTCGCCGCCGGCGTGCCGGTCGGCTGGATCGTCCTCGCCCGGCGCGAGAGGCGCGACCGCGAGGCCGCCGCCCGCGCCGCGGAGGACGGCGCCGGGGAGACCCCCGGGGACGCCCCGGAGGCCCCGCAAGGGGACGGCGCCGCGATCCAGGCCACCTCGCCCCGCTGATTGACCGCCGCCGCCGGCGGGAACAGCCCAGAGCGTGACCCGACGCATCGACGACTACGCCCTGATCGGCGATCTCCAGACCGCCGCGCTCGTCGGCCGCGACGGTTCGGTCGACTGGCTCTGCCTGCCCCGCTTCGACTCCGCCGCCTGCTTCGCCGCCCTCCTCGGCGACGAGGACAACGGCCACTGGCGGATCGCCCCCCAGGGCGCCACCACCTGCACCTCCCGCCGCTACGCCGAGGACTCCCTCGTCCTGGAGACCTTCTGGGAGACCCGCACCGGCAGCGTCAAGGTCACCGACTTCATGCCCCAGCGGGACCGCGCCCCGGACGTCGTCCGGATCGTCGAGGGGATCAGCGGCCGGGTGGAGATGGCCGCCGTGCTCCGCCTCCGCTTCGACTACGGCTCGGTCGTGCCCTGGATGCGGCGCTCCGAGGGGCACCGGGTCGCCGTCGCCGGGCCCGACGCCGTCTGGCTGCGCAGCGAACCGCAGGTGAAGACCTGGGGCCAGCAGTACTCCACCCGCTCCGCCTTCACCGTCGCCGCCGGCGAGCGGGTCGCCTTCGTCCTCACCTGGCACCCCTCCCACGAGCGGCGGCCCGCCCTCGTCGACCCCTTCGAGGCCCTGGAGCAGTCGCTCGCCGACTGGCGGGAGTGGACCGCTCGCTGCACCTACCGGGGGCCGTACCGCGCCGCCGTGGTCCGCTCCCTCATCACCCTCAAGGCGCTGACCTACGCCCCCACCGGCGGGATCGTCGCCGCCCCGACCACCTCCCTGCCGGAGGAGATCGGCGGCGTGCGGAACTGGGACTACCGGGCCTGCTGGCTGCGCGACTCCTCCCTCACCCTCGGCGCGCTCCTCGCCGCCGGATACGCCGACGAGGCCGCCGCCTGGCGCGACTGGCTGCTCCGCTCGGTCGCCGGCGACCCCGCCGACCTCCAGATCATGTACGGACCCGCGGGCGAGCGGCGGCTCCCCGAGACCGCGCTGCCCTGGCTCCGCGGCTACGCGGACTCGGTGCCGGTGCGGACCGGGAACGCGGCCGTCGAGCAGTTCCAGCTCGACGTCTACGGCGAGGTCATGGACTCCCTGTCGCTCGCCCGGGAGGCGGGCATTCCGCCCGAGCGGCACGCCTGGAACCTCCAGCTCAGCCTGCTCGGCTTCCTGGAGTCGCACTGGCGCGAACCCGACGAGGGCCTGTGGGAGGTGCGCGGCCCCCGCCGCCACTTCACCCACTCCAAGGTGATGGCCTGGGTGGCGGCCGACCGGGCGGTGCGCACCCTGGAGGCGGACCCCTCGCTGCCCGGGGAGCCGGACCGCTGGCGGGCGCTCCGGGACGAGATCCACGCGGACGTCTGCGCCAAGGCGTACGACCCCGTGCGGAACACCTTCACCCAGTCGTACGGCTCCGCCGAACTCGACGCCGCCACCCTGCTCATCCCCCGGGTCGGCTTCCTGCCGCCGGACGACCCCCGGGTGGTCGGCACCGTCGACGCGGTCCGGGAGGGGCTGACCCACCGGGGCTTCCTGCGGCGCTACACCCCCGACTCGGGCGCGGTCGACGGACTGCCCGGGCGGGAGGGCACCTTCCTCGTCTGCTCCTTCTGGCTCGCCGACGCGCTGCGGGCGACCGGACGCCGGGAGGAGGCCGTGGAGCTCTTCGAGCGGCTGGCGGGACTGACCAACGACGTGGGGCTGCTGGCGGAGGAGTACGACCCGGTGACGCGCCGCCAGCTCGGCAACTTCCCGCAGGCCTTCAGCCACATCGGACTGGTCGGGACGGCGCTCGCGCTGGCCGGCGACGAGGCGGCAGGATAGGGCCATGGATCTTGGACTGAAGGACCGCGTGTACGTCGTCACCGGCGCGACCCGGGGGCTCGGCAGGGCCTCCGCGGAGGCCCTGCTCGCGGAGGGCGCCCGGGTGCTGGTCACCGGGCGCGAGGAGGAGGGCGTCGCCGCGGCGGTCGCCGGACTGGGCGAGGGCGCGGCGGGCCTCGCCGCCGACAACGACGACCCGGAGACCCCGGCCCGGCTGATCGCGGAGGCCCGCGCCCGGTTCGGCGGCTTCGACGGCGTCCTGATCAGCGTCGGCGGCCCGGCGCCGGGCTTCGCCGCGGACAACACCGACGAGGAGTGGACGGCCGCCTTCGGCACCGTCTTCCTCGGCGCGGTGCGGCTCGCCCGGGCGTCCGCCGAGGCGCTGGGCGAGGGCGGGGTGATCGGCTTCGTCCTCTCGGGTTCGGTGCACGAGCCGATCGCGGGCCTGACCATCTCCAACGGGCTCCGCCCCGGCCTCGCCGGCTTCGCCAAGTCCCTCTCCGACGACCTGGGTCCGCGCGGCATCCGGGTGGTCGGCCTGCTGCCGAGCCGCATCGACACCGACCGGGTCCGGCAGCTCGACGCCCTCTCCGGCGACGCGGAGGCCTCCCGCGCCGCCAACGAGCGGGCCATCCCGCTGCGCCGCTACGGCACCCCGGAGGAGTTCGGCCGCACGGCCGCCTTCCTCCTCTCCCCCGCCGCCTCCTACCTGACCGGGGTGATGCTCCCGGTGGACGGCGGCGCCCGCCACGGCTTCTGAGCCCGGGGGCCGGATCCGGTACGGAAGGTCCCGCCGGGCGTGCGACGCCCGGCGGGACCTTCCGTGCGGAGCCCCGGTCAGTTCACGCGGCGGGCCCGGTGCCGGACCGCGCGGAGGCGGGCCTCGGTGGGGAGGGCGGCCAGACCCGCCGAGGCGCGGGCCCGGGCGAGCGCCTCGCCGCCGAGGCCGGTCAGCGCCTCGGCCGGGGAGGCGTACGGCTCCAGGAGGAGCGCGACGCGGGTGCGGGGGGCGGTGCGGCGGCCGGTGAGCGCGACCTTCGCCTGGGCCACGCCCTCCTGGGCGGCGGCGTCGGCCTCCAGGACGTCCGCCAGGGCCCGGCCGCGCAGCACGGCGGCGTCGCCGTCGCCGGTGTCGACCAGGACCTCGGCGAGCCGGCCCCTGCGGAACTGGGCGAGGAACCACCAGAGGGCGAGCAGGACGACGATGCCGAGGGCGGCGATGACGGTCGGCCACCACCAGCCCTCCGCGCGCCACCGCCGGCGGTCGGCGGCGGTCAGGAGCACGTCGCCGGGGCCCGACCAGGGCCACCAGGACGGGACGGGCAGGTCGAGCGCGGCGGCCAGGACGGCGCCGCCGAGGACGACGAGCAGCAGCCCGGCGAGGCCGATCAGGCCCCGGTCGACCCGCCGCAGGACGGCGGTGACGGGTGCGTTCACGGAGGCGTCACCCCTTCGTGGAGGGTCGGTCCACCCGGACGGTCAGCGCGGGCGGGCGGGCGAGTCCGAGCTCCTCGACGCCGTCGGCGAGGACCGACTCGACGTCCGCGCGGACGTCGTCGAGGGGGCGGAAGTGGGAGACGGCCCGGACGGCGACCTTGGAGCGGCCGACCCGGACCTTCACCGACTGCACGCCGGAGACCTCCATGGCCCGGTCGCGCAGGGCGAACGCGGCGGCCTCCCGGTCGAGTCCGGCCCGCAGGTCGGGGTGGGTGCGCCGCATCGGCAGGACGGCGCGCAGACCGGGGGTGGCCGCCAGGACGAGCAGCCAGACGCCGATCAGGACGGCGACGGCGGCGCCCACGAGGACGGCGGTGTCGTCGAGGGGCCGGGTCGCGAGCCCGTCGGCGAGCTCGCGCCGCCAGCTCATGGCGTCCCGGTCGGCCCGGACGGCGGCGACGTCGTACAGCAGCAGTCCGGCGCCGCCGAGGACGGCGGCGGCGAGCAGCGCGGCGGGGATCCGCCGCACGGACCAGAAGCGCCGGGCCTTCTCCGGGGCCGCACCGCCGCCGGTGAGGACGGGGACGCCCCCGCCGTTCGCGTCGCCGCCGTCCGTCCCCGCGTCGCCGCCCGCCGCGGTCTCCCGGGGGACGGGGGGCCGTTCGGGTGTCGTCATGCGAGCCGGCCCTTCCTCGCGGTGGGCGCGGTGCGCGCGGAGTGGAGGCGCTCGACGTGGACGGCGACCTCGTGGACCTCCATGCCGACGAGCTCCTCGACCCGGGTGCGGACCCGGCCGCGGACGGCGCCGCAGCGGCGGCCGACGTCCGTGGGGTAGTCGAGTTCGAGGCTGATCGAGATGCGGGCCGCGTCCCGGTGGACGACGACCGAGGCGTGGGGCGGGTGGCCGCCCTCCGGCACGCGGCCCAGGGCTTCCCGGGCGGCCTGCGCGGAGACCTTGGCGACCACCCGGTCGGCGATCGTGGTCGCGCCGCGCTCGCGCAGCGGCGGCCGTTCCGTCACGTCCGTGGGCACCCGCCGTCACCGCCGCCGGTCGCCGCGGTCGCGGCTCCGGAGGAGGTCGCCGGGTTCGAGGTCGCCGTCGAGGAAGCGACCGACCACGAAACCGACCGCGCCCAGGGCCGCGACCAGCAGGAACGCGCCGAAGCCGCCGAAGTACCCGGCGAAGCCGAGACCCATGCCGGCCAGCAGACCGACCACCGCCATGCTCATGCTGTACCCCTTTCCGGCCCCTGTGGGGCCGTTGCCCGTGCCCGCCGGCTACTGGAGCCGGGACTCGGGCTCGTCTTCCTCTTCGTCGGGCAGCTTCACGTCGCTGACCGCGATGTTGACCTCGACGACCTCCAGGCCGGTCATCCGTTCCACGGCCGCGATCACGTTCTCGCGGACGGCTCCGGCGACGTCGGCGATGGAGACGCCGTAGTCCACGACGATCTCCAGGTCGAGCGCGGTCTGCACCTCGCCGACCTCCGCCTTCACGCCCCGGGTGACGCCCGCCTTGCCGCCGCCCCCGCCGGGGACGCGGTCGCGGACGGCACCGAGGGTGCGGGAGAGCCCGCTGCCCATGGCGTGGACGCCGACCACGTCGCGTGCGGCCATTCCGGCTATCTTCTCGACCACTCCGTCGGCGATCGTGGTCCTGCCCCGGCCCGCGGCCGTGCCGCCGCCGCGCTTGGTCACCGAGACGTTCTCGCCACTGCGTTCACTGTCCGTCATCGAATTTCTTCCCCTTCTGGGATATTTCGGGGTTCTTCGCCCACACTAAGGGCGGTTCCCCGACACCGCTCCGTGTATACGGCAGGCTGGGGCAATGACGACGGGTGACGGTTGGAGTGCGGCGGTGCGCGACCGCCTGGCGCCGGGCAGGCTGCTGCCGCTCGGCACGGCGGCGGGGGCATGGCTCGCGGAGCGCGCGGCCCGGACGGTGCTGGTGCGGGCGGCGGCGGGGGTGCCGGGCGCGGTGCCGGGCAGGCTGCGGATCGGCGCGGCGGCGGAGGCGGAGCTCCCGGATCCGCCGTTCCCGGTGCCGCCGGGCGGGCTCGCGCCGGGGCCGCTGAGGATCGACGCCGAGTTCTCGGCGGTGGCGGCCGCCGGGCGGCCGCTGCCGGAGACGGCGCAGGAGGTGCGGGCGGTCCTGCTCGCGGCGGCGGCGGAGCTGGGCCTGGCCGTGACGGAGGCCGATCTCCGGGTGACGGACCTGCTGGAGGAGGCGCCCGCGGCGGAGCCCGCGGAGCCGCCACCGGTCCACACCGCGCCGGCGACGGACGATCCCGTGGCGGCCGCGGTGCTGCTGGTGCCCGGCGTGGCGGCGGTGACCGAGGCGCTGGGCCCGCCGGTGCTCCGCACGGAGGGGGCCGTCCGGGTGGAGTTCGCCGTGGCGGCGGAGCATCCGCCGGCCGAGGTGGCCCGGGCGGCCCGGGCGGCGGCGGCCGCGGCGGTCCCGGAGGGCACCGCGGTCACCGTCCTCGTCACGGAGGTGCGCTGAGGGGCCCTCGCGGGCGCGGCTTCAGTCGCCGAGGCCTGCGAGGTCGCGGAGGCGGCGGGCCTGGGCGGCGCGCTCGGCGACCCGCTGCTCCTCGTAGGAGCGGCCGGAGGCGCCCCGGAGCAGCGCCTTGGTCTCGACGACCGCGTCGCGCGGCGCGGCGAGCAGGGCGGCACCGAGGTCCCGTACGGCGGCGTCGAGCTCGGCGGCGGGCACGGCGATGTTGGCCAGGCCGATGCGCTCGGCCTCGTCGGCGTGGACGAAGCGGCCGGTGGCGCAGATCTCCAGCGCGCGGGCGTAGCCCACGAGGGAGACGAGGGGGTGCGTCCCGGTCAGGTCCGGGACGAGGCCCAGGCTGGTCTCGCGCATCGCGAACTGCACGTCCTCGGCGACGACCCGCAGGTCGCAGGCGAGGGCGAGCTGGAAGCCCGCACCGATGGCGTGGCCCTGGACGGCCGCGATGGACACGAGGTCGCTGCGGCGCCACCAGGTGAACGCCTCCTGGTACTCGGCGATGACCGCGTCGAGGTCCGCGTCGGAACCCCGTGCGAGGTCGAGGAAGGACGGCTCCCCGTCGAAGCCCTCGGGCGTGAAGGCCTGTCGGTCGAGTCCGGCGGAGAAGGACTGGCCCTCACCGCGCAGGACGACGATCCGCACGCTGCCCGGAAGAGACCGGCCGGCTTCCGTCAACGCCCGCCACAGAGCGGGAGACTGGGCGTTGCGCTTCGCCGGGTTGGTCAGGGTCACCGTGGCAACGGCGTCCTCGACGGTGAGCCGTACACCGTCCTTGTCGAAGACGAGCTGGGAGTCGTCGGGCGTGGTCATGGGGCGCCTCCGGTTCCGGTGCAGCACTGCATCCGATGCTAAGTGACTGCACAGTAACCATCCGGTCGGTCGCAGGACCGACCGGGTGCCCACCGGGGACGTCCCGATGGACCCGGTCGAGCCGCCCCCGGCGTCAGGCCGAGGCTGCCTTCTTGCCTCGTGTCGCCCCGCCGCGACCACGCAGCGTGACTCCGGATTCGCTGAGCATCCGGTGGACGAATCCGTAGGAGCGGCCCGTTTCCTCGGCCAGCGCCCGGATGCTCGCACCGGAGTCGTACTTCTTCTTCAGGTCTGCCGCGAGCTTGTCGCGCGCGGCGCCGGTCACCCGGCTGCCCTTCTTCAGAGTCTCGGCCACCCGTGCCTCCTCATGGGAAGTGCGCTCTGGACTTCTCATGATCACCCCTCCCCGTCGTCCTGGCCACCCATTCGACAAGGTCCGTCCTGCCGGGTTTGCGGACGAGTACCGCGTCCACACGACCGGAAGCCGTCATTCCGCACGGCCGGAACCCGACCCCCGAAGGAGTGGATCAAGGGATCGGCAGGTCAGCAGCGCTCGGGGAACAAACGTACGACGCGGACCCTGCCGGAAGGATTCGGCAGAGGTCCGCGCCGGAGGTACGAGACCGTCTCACTCAGATGATGGATCACCGATGAGCCGAATGATCCAGTCCGGACTCAGGCCAGGGCGACCAGGTCCGCGTAGTCCGGGCCCCACAGGTCCTCGACGCCGTCCGGGAGCAGGATGATCCGCTCCGGGTCGAGCGCCTCCACGGCGCCCTCGTCGTGGGTGACCAGGACGACGGCGCCCTTGTAGGTGCGCAGCGCCCCGAGGATCTCCTCGCGGCTGGCGGGGTCGAGGTTGTTGGTGGGCTCGTCGAGCAGCAGCACGTTGGCCGAGGAGACGACCAGGGTGGCCAGCGCCAGACGGGTCTTCTCGCCGCCGGAGAGCACGCCGGCCGGCTTGTCGACGTCGTCGCCGGAGAAGAGGAAGGTGCCGAGCGTCTTGCGGACCTCGACCAGGTCGAGGTCGGGCGCGGCGGAGCGCATGTTCTCCAGGACCGTGCGCTCCGGGTCCAGGGTCTCGTGCTCCTGGGCGTAGTAGCCGAGCTTGAGGCCGTGGCCGGGGGTGACCTCGCCGGTGTCGGGCTGCTCGACCCCGCCGAGGAGGCGGAGCAGGGTCGTCTTGCCCGCGCCGTTGAGGCCGAGGATGACGACGCGGGAGCCCTTGTCGATGGCCAGGTCGACGTCGGTGAAGATCTCCAGGGAGCCGTACGACTTGGACAGGCCCTCCGCCGTGAGCGGGGTCTTGCCGCAGGGCGCGGGCTCCGGGAAGCGCAGCTTGGCGACCTTGTCGGAGACGCGGACCGCCTCCAGGCCGGAGAGCAGGCGCTCGGCGCGCTTGGCCATGTTCTGCGCGGCGACCGTCTTGGTGGCCTTGGCGCGCATCTTGTCGGCCTGCGAGTTGAGGGCGGCGGCCTTCTTCTCGGCGTTCTGGCGCTCGCGCTTGCGGCGCTTCTCGTCGGCCTCGCGCTGCTGCTGGTAGAGCTTCCAGCCCATGTTGTAGACGTCGATGGTGGAGCGGTTGGCGTCCAGGTAGAAGACCTTGTTGACGACGGTCTCGACCAGGTCGACGTCGTGGGAGATGACGATGAAGCCGCCGCGGTAGGTCTTCAGGTAGTCGCGCAGCCAGGTGATCGAGTCGGCGTCGAGGTGGTTCGTGGGCTCGTCGAGGAGCAGGGTGTCCGCGTCCGAGAAGAGGATCCGGGCCAGCTCGATCCGGCGGCGCTGGCCGCCGGAGAGGGTGTGCAGCGGCTGCCCGAGGACGCGGTCGGGCAGGCCGAGGGCGGCGGCGATGGTGGCCGCCTCGGCCTCGGCGGCGTACCCGCCCTTGGTCAGGAACTCGGTCTCCTGGCGCTCGTACTGCTTGAGGGCCTTCTCGCGGGTGGCGCCGGAGCCGGTCGCGATCCGCTCCTCGTTCATCCGCATCTTGCGGATGAGGACGTCGAGGCCGCGGGCGGAGAGGACCCGGTCGCGGGCGAGGACGTCGAGGTCGCCGGTGCGCGGGTCCTGCGGGAGGTAGCCGACCTCGCCGGAGCGCGCGATGGTGCCGGCGGCGGGCTGCCCCTCGCCGGCCAGGCACTTGGTGAGGGTGGTCTTGCCCGCTCCGTTGCGGCCGACCAGGCCGATGCGGTCGCCCTTGGCGACGCGGAACGAGGCGTTCTCGATGAGGATGCGGGCGCCGGCGCGCAGCTCGATGCCGGAAGCGGTGATCACGGACAGACTCCAGGGCGGTGGGGATAGGGCGGATGACGACAGGTGACGGGCTGCGACGCCGCTAATGCACCCAGGGGAGGATGTCCCAGGGGAGAATGTCCATGCGGCCAGTCTATCCGGCGCCTGCAACTCGTTTTCGGCCACACGGGCGACGAGGGGACGATAGGGACTTTTCTCTCAGCGCTCCACGGAGGGAACAAAAGGGGCAGCACGCGAAAGACCGGCTGATACTCGGCGGAGGGCGGCGGTCTGGCCGCCGCGGTGACGCGGAGGTGGACCGTGCAGTTCGACGACGACGCCCGTCTGGACACCTCCGAGGTGAAGGACGTCCGCGGCAGCCGCATCCCCGGCGGCCGGGCGACCGTCGGGGGCGGGCTCGCCGCCTTCGTCGCGCTGATCCTCGGCCTCCTCTTCGGCGTCGGCCCCGACCAGCTGGGCCTCTCCTCCGGCGGCGAGGACCAGCCCGCCGCCAGCTCCTCCTCCGCGGCCCAGGTGGACCGGGCCTGCCGGACCGGCGCGGACGCCAACAGCCGCCAGGACTGCCGGACCGTGGCCGTCGTCAACAGCCTCCAGGACTACTGGCGCGGCGAGTACGCGCGCCGCGGCGGCACCTACGCCGACGCCTCCACCGTCCTGTTCACCCAGCGGGTGAACACCGCCTGCGGCGCGGCGAGCTCGGCGGTCGGCCCCTTCTACTGCCCCGGCGACCGGAGGGTCTACCTGGACCTGGGCTTCTTCGACGAGCTGCGGACCACGTTCGGCTCCAGCGGCGGGCCCTTCGCGCAGGCGTACGTGGTGGCCCACGAGTACGGGCACCACGTGCAGAACCTGATGGGGACGCTCTCCCGGGCCCAGGACGGGCGGACCGGGGCGGACTCCAACGCCGTCCGGGTCGAGCTCCAGGCCGACTGCTACGCGGGCGTGTGGGCGCGGCACGCGACCGGCACCCCGGACGAGTCCACCGGCCGGCCGCTGATCTCCCGGCTCGACGACGCCGACATCCGGGACGGGCTCGACGCGGCCGCCGCCGTGGGCGACGACCGGATCCAGGAGCGCTTCCAGGGCCGGGTGACCCCCGAGAGCTGGACCCACGGCTCGGCCGAGCAGCGCCGGCAGTGGTTCCACACGGGCTACCGGACGGGCGACATGGCCCGGTGCAACACCTTCGGCTGATTGTCGGTGCCGCCTGCGAGACTGTGTCCCAGGTCACATCGGGACCGACCGAGAGGGAGTGAGCGGGATGTCCGAGGCACCCGACGTCTGCCCGGCGCTGAAGTACCGGGACGCCAAGGCGGCGATCACCCTGCTGACCGAGGCCTTCGGCTTCACCGCCACCGCGGTGTACGAGGGCGAGGACGGCCTGGTCGCGCACGCCGAGCTGAGCTACGGCAACGGCACGGTGATGCTCGGCAGCAGCGGCACCGACGGCGTCTTCGACCGGGCGATGGGCGCGGGCGGCCCGGTGGGGGTCTACGTCCGCGTCCGGGACGTGGACGAGCACCACGCCCGGGCCGTCGCCCACGGCGCGGAGATCGTGATGCCGCCCACCGACCAGGAGTACGGCTCCCGGGACTACCTGGCGAAGGACGCCGAGGGCAACGTGTGGAGCTTCGGCACGTACACCCCCGGCGGCGACTGACCCCAGCGCCGCGCGCCCGCGGTCAGTCCCCCCCGGTGTGGACCTGGAAGGCGGCCCGGCGGACCGCCTTCGCCAGGGCCGGGTCCGGGTGGGCGGCGGCCAGCGCCACCAGCACCTGCACGGTCCTCGGATGACCCACCGCCCGCACCTCGTCGAGCAGCGCGGGCACCGTGCCCTGCACGGCCGAGTCCAGGTGCCGCACCAGCAGCTCGCTCTCGCCGTGGTCGGCGACGGCGGCCGCGGTGTCCACCCACAGCCAGGTCGCCTCCTCCCGGGTGAGGACCTCGGGGGCGTCGTCCGGGTCGGTCCCGTCGTACTCGGCGAGCCACAGCAGCGCGTAGGGGCGCAGCGAGGCCTCGGCGACCGCGGCGCGGACCTCCGCCTCGGCGGGGGCGCCGACGACCCGCAGCGCCTCGAAGGCGAGCCCGCGCAGCAGCGCGTCCTCGCCCCGGGCGGCGGCGAGGAGTTCGGCGACCGCGCCGGCGAGCGGGCGGGCCGCGAGCCAGGCGCGGTACTCGTCACGGGCCGGTCCCGGGGTGAGCCGGGCGCAGCCGCGGAGCATGTCGGCCGCGGACTGCTCGATGTTCCCCGCGGGGCTCTGCGCGGCCACGCAGATCTGCTCCAGCTTGACCCAGACCGCCCAGTTGCCGAGCGGGGTCAGGTTCGCGTGACGTCCCTCCGGGCCGGCCGCGGGGTCCAGGGTGAGCGCGCCGACCTCGGCGAGGCCCTCCAGGGCCCAGTCCAGGAGGGCGGGCAGCCGCTCGGCGGGGGCGGGCGGGGCGGTCCGCCCGGGGGCGCCGTCGCCGGGCACCTCGCAGCGCTCCTCGCGGAGTTCGTCCACGCGCTGGCCCAGGAGGTCGAGCAGGACGGGGACGAGGACCGGACCCTGCGAGAGCTGGAGCAGCGACAGGACCTGCGGGACCGCCTCCACGACCTCGGCGACCGCGCCCGGCGCCACGCCCTCGGGGGCGGGGTGGACCAGGGACCAGGCGTCGAGGAGCGCGACCCAGCCGCGGAGCACCGCGGAGTCGTCCCGGTCCCAGGCCTGGAGCCGCCAGCCGGGGCGGACCGTGGCGCCGTGCAGCTCGACGAGGCCGGCGAGCCGGGCCCGGTCCCAGCCGGCCCGGACCCGAGCCGGTGTCAGGTCCAGCTCGGCGGCGGCCCGTTCGGCCGCGGTCGGGCCGTCGAGCGGGGCGGAAGCGGAGGCGCCGGCGGCGACCGCGCGGGGACCCGCCTGGGGGCCGCGCGGCGTGGCGGCCCAGCGGGCGATCCGTACGGCGTCGGCGAGGACGAGCCGCGCCTGCCGGGCCAGCTCCGCGCGGGGCGGGGTGCCCTCGGGCGGCCTCGGGGCAGGCCGGGTGCGCCGCGTCGTCGCGGCCCGTCGGGCGGTGGCCAGCGACCGCGGACGGACGAGTCGGAGTCTGGAGTTGCGCGCCAATGGTTCATCGGGCTTTCGAGACGTCACGGGGGCAGTCTTCCCGCTGACGGCCCGAAAGCCCAATCGGAATCCGCCACGCCGAGCCGGACCCGGCCGGCGGGCGGGGCGCGGCGCCGCGGGGCGGCGCCCTCCGGCGGAGCCGCCGGTGCGGGCGCGCGGCTCAGAGCAGGGGGGTGAGGTAGCGGCGGAGGGCTTCCTCGTAGCGGACGGGGTCGGCGTTCCACATGGCCGTGTGGGGGGCGTGGCGGACGGGGAGGAGGGTGACCAGGTCGGGTCGGCGCGCCGCCAGTTCGACGGAGGGCTCCCAGGGGGCGATGGTGTCGTCGGGGCCGTGGGCCAGCAGGACCGGGACGCCGAGGTCCGCCGTGTGGTCGGGGTGCGGGCCGGTGCGGCCGAGGGCGGCGCGGACGGCGAGCGGGACGAGGGGGGCGGGGACGCCCCGCGCGGCGGCGAGGTTGCGGACGGTCGCCTCCCAGTCGAGGACCGGGGAGTCGAGGACGAGGCCGGCGATCCGGTCGCGCACCCCCGACTCGGCGGCGGCCCGCAGCGCCATGGTGGCGCCGGTGCCCCAGCCGTGCAGGACGATCTTGCCCGCGCCGCGCCGGACCGCGTAGCGGAGCACCGCGTCGACGTCGCGCCACTCGGTGTCGCCGAGCTGGGCGAGGCCGTCCGCGGGCGAGGGGGCGCCCTCGTCGCCGCGGTAGGCGGGGACGAGGACGGGGACGCGTCGCCGGGCGTAGAAGGGGACGAGGTTCAGCGCGTGCTCGCGGCCGGCGGTGAGGCCGTGCAGGGCGACCACCCAGGTGGCGCGGGGGCCGGTGACGAGCCAGGCCGGGAGGGGGCCGAGCTCGCCGGGGATCTCGACGTCCTCGTGGGGCAGGCCGAGGGCGGTCTCCGGGGTGCCGATGTGCAGCTGGGGCGTGAGGCGCACGCGGCTGCCGGGACCGAGCGCGCCGCGCTCGACGCGTTCGAGGCGGCGGACGACGGTGTCGGCGGTGTGCGGGACGCGGTCGAGGACGGGTCCGGTGACCGCGTGCAGGCCGGGTGCCGTCATGCCGTACGTGCCGGGGCGCAGCGAGGCGAGGCTGCGGGTGAGGGTGACCCGCTCGGGCCCCGTGGCGTGCACGGTGAGTCTGGGGTCGCCGGGGAGGGGCCGTCCGGACGCGCCCCGGAGGGCGACGCCGCTCGCGTGGCGGCCGGCCGCCACAACGGCCGCGCCGACACCGATCAGGGTGGTGACGGCCGCTGCCGTCGCTGTAGCCGGGCGCACTCCCCCAGTCTCGGCACGGGACGGCGGGGCTGCCACCGGGAAGGGGCCGGGCGGGTCCCCGCGCCCCTCCGGGGGGGTGCCCCGGGAGGGTGACGAGGGTCTCCCCCGGGGGTGCCCCGTGCGGATGAAACCGTCCAGGGCGTGGAACGCGCCGATCGGGAGGGAAGGCGGCTTGGGTCCGGTGCGTCCCGTGAGAGGCGGGATTACCCGGGGTTGCGGGGTGACCGGATGGTGGACACGGAGGCCTCCGGGAGGCTAAGCGGAATCTCACGACACCGGTTCGGGACACCGTGATGCCCTGCCCAGTTCACCTTCCGTTCACTCAGGTTGCCTACGTTCGTCCAGCCACTGACGTCAAACGATTGCCTGGGTAAATGGAACACATCACGCTGCTGCTCGCCATTGTGGTCGTGACAGCTCTCGTGTTCGATTTCACGAACGGTTTCCACGACACCGCCAACGCGATGGCCACGACCATCTCGACCGGTGCACTCAAGCCCAAGACGGCGGTGGCCATGTCCGCCGTGCTGAACCTGGTGGGCGCGTTCCTGTCCGTCGAGGTCGCCAAGACGATCTCCGGCGGGATCATCAACGAAGAGGGCATCCGCACGGAAGTGATCTTCGCGGCCCTCGTCGGCGCCATCCTGTGGAACCTGCTGACCTGGCTCCTGGGTCTGCCGTCCAGCTCCTCCCACGCCCTCTTCGGCGGCCTCATCGGCGCCGCGGTCATGTCGGCCGGCTGGTCGGCCGTGAACGGCTCCACCATCGTTACCAAGGTCCTCATCCCGGCCGTGGCGGCGCCGCTCGTCGCCGGCCTCGCCGCGATGGCCGCGACCAAGCTGACGTACAAGATCAAGGCGAACCCGGAGGCCAAGGCGACCGCCAAGGGCTACCGGGCCGGCCAGATCGCCTCCGCCGGTCTCGTCTCCCTCGCCCACGGCACCAACGACGCCCAGAAGACGATGGGCATCATCACCCTCGCCCTGGTCACGCAGGGCGTCGTCGCCCCCGGCTCGAACCCGCCCCTGTGGGTCATCGTCTCCGCCGGTGTGGCCATCGCGCTCGGCACCTACCTCGGCGGCTGGCGCATCATCCGCACCATGGGCAAGGGCCTCACCGACCTCCAGCCGCAGCAGGGCTTCGCCGCCCAGACCAGCGCCGCGACCGTCATCCTGGCCTCCTCGCACCTCGGCTTCTCCCTCTCCACCACCCAGTCCTGCTCGGGTGCCGTGATGGGCGCCGGCCTCGGCCGCAAGGGCGGCGTCGTCCGCTGGTCGACCGCCACCCGGATGTTCGTCGCCTGGGGCCTGACCCTCCCGGCCGCCGGCCTCGTCGGCGCCGGCGCCGAGTTCCTCACCAAGCAGGGCCCCTGGGGCATCGCCGCCACGGCGTTCGTCCTGGTCGGCGGCTCGGCCGTGATCTGGGTGCTCTCCCGCCGCGAGCCGGTCGACCACAACAACGTGAACGGCGACGACCTCGGCGGCCCGGACTCCGGCACCCCCGGCGTCGTGACCACGGCCATCGCGGCCGTCGCCCCGCCGCCGGCCGGCTCCGTCGCCGCCGTCGCGGACGACGGTCTCAAGACCACCATCCACGCGCCGGGTCCGAACGACCCCGCCGCTCCCCCGGCCCCCGCCGCCGCGGTCTGAGCCCCCTAAGGAAACGGGAACCCAAGCCATGAAGATCGACTGGGCAGCTCTCGGCTCCGTCTTCGGAGTCAGCCTCGTGGCGACCGTCGCCCTCGTGGGCCTCTTCACCCTCGGGATCGTCGGCCTCACCAAGCAGGAGGAGGCCGCGGCCTCCGGAGGCTCCGCGACCCTCGCCCGCACCGGCGCCTACGCGTGCTTCGCGCTCTGCGCGGCGGCCGTCGCCTACGGGATCTACCTCATCGTCGTCTGATCCACGGCGCTCCGGGGCCGGGCCCGCACCTCGTGGAGAGGGCGGGCCCGGCCCTCGTGTCTGTGGCGCTCCGCACAGTGACCCGTCGCAGGTCAAGGGTGAGTTGACGGCCCTTCGCGGGGCGTGGTGGACTGCCGGGGCCAATACGGCGGCAATGGAGAGGAAGCCCGGTGCGATTCCGGCGCGGTCCCGCCACTGTGACCGGGCCCGGCGGACAGCCGGGACCGGGAGTCAGGAACTCTCGCCGCCGGTCACGTCGACCCAGGGCGCGGACCCTGAGTGAGGACACGCCGCCATGCCCGGCCGCATCCCCGTGGCTTCCCGAGCCACCGCAGTCTTCGCGTACGGAGCGGCCGCCGGCCTCGCCGTCGACCTGGTCCTCGGCGACCCGCGCCGCGGCCACCCCGTCGCCGCCTTCGGCCGGGCCGCCGCCGCCGTCGAGGAGCGCCTGTGGCGCGACGACCGCGGCCGGGGCGCCCTGCACACCGCCGTCTGCGCGGGCGGTGCCGCCGCCGCCGGGGTGCTGGCCGCCCGCGCGGTGCGCCGCAGCCGCACCGCGTCCGCCGCGCTGACCGCCGCCGCCGTGTGGGCCGTCGTCGGCGGGACCACCCTGGGCCGGGAGGCCCGGGCCATCGGCGGGGCGCTCGCCGCCGGCGACCTGGAGGTCGCCCGGGAGCGGATGCCGCACCTCGTCGGGCGCGACCCGGAGTCCCTGGACGGGCCCGCCATGGCCCGCGCGGTCGTCGAGTCCGTCGCCGAGAACACCTCCGACGCCGTCGTCGGCGCCCTCGTCTGGGGCGCCGTCGCGGGCGTGCCCGGCCTGGTCGGCTTCCGGGCGGTCAACACGCTCGACGCCATGGTCGGCCACAAGTCCCCCCGCCACCTCCGCTACGGCTGGGCCTCCGCCCGCCTCGACGACCTGGCCGGCTGGCCCGGCGCACGGCTCACCGCCGCCCTCGCGGCCCTCGCGGGCCGGGACCCGCGCGGGGCCGTGCGGGCCTGGCGCTCCGACGCGGGGAAGCACCCGAGCCCCAACGCCGGCCCGGTCGAGGCCGCGTTCGCGGGAGCGCTCGGAGTACGGCTCGGGGGCACGCTCTCGTACGGCGGGCGGGTCGAGCACCGGCCCGTCCTCAACGGCGAGGGGCGGCCCGTCGAGGTCGCCGACATCGACCGGGCCGTCCGGCTCTCCCGCCGGGTGACCTGGCTGACCCTGGCCGTCTGCGTGGGCGGCCGGATCCTGACGGACACGGTGAAGCGGAGGACGAAGTGAGAGGTGGGGGGCTGCTCGTCGCCGGGACGACCTCGGACGCGGGCAAGAGCGTCGTCACGGCGGGCATCTGCCGCTGGCTGGTCCGCCGGGGCGTCAAGGTGGCGCCGTTCAAGGGACAGAACATGTCCCTCAACTCCTTCGTCACGCGGGAGGGCGCCGAGATCGGCCGCGCCCAGGCCATGCAGGCGCAGGCCGCCCGCGTCGAGCCGACCGCGCTGATGAACCCGGTGCTGCTCAAGCCCGGCGGCGACCGGTCCAGCCAGGTCGTCCTCATGGGCAGGCCGGTCGGCGAGATGAGCGCCAGGGGCTACCACGGCGGTCGGCAGCAGGCCCTCTTCGAGCCCGTCCTCGCCTGCCTGGAGGAGCTGCGGGCCACCCACGACGCGGTGATCTGCGAGGGCGCGGGCAGCCCCGCCGAGATCAACCTGCGGCGCACCGACATCGTCAACATGGGCATCGCGCGGGCCGCGCGGCTCCCCGTGGTGGTGGTCGGCGACATCGACCGGGGCGGGGTCTTCGCCCAGTTCTTCGGCACGACGGCGCTGCTCGCCCCCGAGGACCAGGAGCTGATCGCCGGGTACCTGGTGAACAAGTTCCGGGGCGACGTGACGCTGCTGGAGCCCGGCCTCGACATGCTGCACGGGCTGACCGGGCGCCGGACCTTCGGCGTCCTGCCGTACGCGCACGGGCTCGGCATCGACGAGGAGGACGGCCTGCGGGTCTCGCTGCGGGGCACCGTCCGCGAGTCCGTCGTGGCGCCGCCGCTCGGCGCCGACGTGCTGCGGGTCGCCGTCTGCGCCGTCCCCCTGATGTCGAACTTCACCGACGTCGACGCGCTGGCCGCCGAGCCGGGCGTGATCGTGCGGTTCGTCGACCGGCCGGAGGAGCTGGCCGACGCGGACCTGGTCGTCGTGCCCGGCACCCGCGGCACGGTCGGGGCCCTGGCCTGGCTGCGCGAGCGGGGCCTCGCCGGCGCGATCGCCCGGCGGGCCGCGGAGGGACGCCCGGTGCTGGGGATCTGCGGCGGCTTCCAGGCGCTGGGCGAGCACATCGAGGACGAGGTGGAGTCGAGGGCCGGCTCCGTCGACGGCCTCGGCCTGCTGCCCGTGCGGGTCCGGTTCGCCCGCGAGAAGACCCTCGCGCGGCCGGTCGGCGAGGCGCTCGGAGAGCGGGTCGAGGGATACGAGATCCACCACGGCGTCGCGGACGTGCGCGGCGGGGAGCCCTTCCTCGACGGCTGCCGGGTAGGCGCCGTCTGGGGCACCCACTGGCACGGCTCCCTGGAGAGCGACGGCTTCCGCCGCGCCTTCCTGCGCGAGGTCGCGGCCGCCGCCGGCCGGGCCTTCGTCCCCGCCCCCGACACCTCCTTCGGCACCCTGCGCGAGGAGCAGCTCGACCGGCTCGGCGACCTGATCGAGGAGCACGCCGACACGGACGCGCTGCTGCGGCTCGTCGAGGAGGGCGCCCCGAAGGGGCTGCCGTTCGTCCCGCCGGGGGCGCCGTGAGCGTCCGCCCGGTCCCCGCATCCGTACGCACCGAAGGAGTGACCGCCCGATGAGCACCCGCTACCCGTTCACCGCCGTCGTCGGCATGGACGACCTGCGGCTCGCGCTGCTGCTGAACGCCGTCAGCCCGAGCGTGGGCGGCGTGCTCGTGCGGGGCGAGAAGGGCACCGCCAAGTCCACCGCCGTGCGCGCCCTCGCCGAGCTGCTGCCCGAGGTGGCCGTCGTCGCCGGGTGCCGGTTCAGCTGCGACCCCGCCTCGCCCGACCCCGGGTGCCCGGACGGGCCGCACGGGGACGGCGGCGCCGACGCCCGGCCCGCGCGGATGGTCGAGCTGCCCGTCGGGGCCTCGGAGGACCGGCTCGTCGGGTCGCTCGACATCGAGAAGGCGCTCGCCGACGGCGTGAAGGCCTTCGAGCCGGGACTGCTGGCCGCCGCGCACCGGGGGATCCTCTACGTCGACGAGGTCAACCTGCTGAGCGACCACCTCATCGACCACCTCCTCGACGCCGCCGCCATGGGCGCCTCCCACGTGGAGCGCGAGGGCGTCTCGGTGCGCCACGCCGCCCGGTTCCTGCTCGTCGGGACGATGAACCCCGAGGAGGGCGAGCTGCGGCCGCAGCTTCTCGACCGCTTCGGGCTCACCGTGGAGGTCGCCGCCTCCCGCGTGCCCGAGGAGCGGGTCGAGGTGGTGCGGCGGCGGCTGGCGTTCGAGGACGACCCGGCCGGCTTCGCCGCCCGCTGGGCCGGCGAGGAGGCGGCGCTGCGCGCCCGGATCGTCGCCGCGCGCCGGCTCCTGCCCTCGGTGGCCCTCGGCGACGCCGTGCTGCTCCAGATCGCCGCCACCTGCGCCGCGTTCGAGGTCGACGGCATGCGCGCCGACATCGTGATGGCCCGGACCGCGACCGCGCTCGCCGCGTGGGCGGGCCGGGAGGAGGTCACCGGCGAGGACGTGCGGCAGGCCGCGCTGCTGGCCCTCCCCCACCGGCGCCGGCGCAATCCGTTCGACGCGCCGGGGATGGACGAGGACAAGCTCGACGAGACCCTGGAGCGGTTCGGGGGCGAGGAGCCGGACGACGACCCGGACCCGGGGCCCGACGGGCCGGGGGACGGCGGTCCCGGCGGCGGGGGCGGGGTGCCGCCGCAGGGCGGCGAGGGGCCCGCGCCCGGGACCGACGGCGTACCGGAGCGGGCACCGGGGAGCGACGGGGTACCGGAGCAGGCACCGGACCGGGCGCCCGCGCCGCGGGGCGCGGCCGGTGAGCGGGCCGCCGTGAAGGCCGCCGAGCCCTTCCGCACGAAGGTGCTCAGCGTGCCCGGGGTGGGCGACGGGGCCGCCGGACGCCGCTCCCGGGCCCGGACCGAGCACGGCAGGACCACCGGGGCGACCCGGCCCCGGGGCGCGCTGACCAAGCTGCACCTCGCCGCGACCGTCCGGGCCGCCGCTCCGCACCAGCGGGCGCGGGGCCGGTCGGGGGCGGGGCTCGTGGTGCGCCGGGACGACCTGCGGCAGGCGGTGCGGGAGGGGCGCGAGGGGAACCTGGTGCTGTTCGTCGTGGACGCCTCCGGGTCGATGGCGGCGCGGAAGCGGATGGGCGCGGTGAAGGGCGCCGTGCTGTCGCTGCTGCTCGACGCCTACCAGCGGCGCGACAAGGTCGGGCTCGTCACCTTCCGGGGGCGGGACGCCGAGCTGGCGCTGCCGCCGACGTCCTCCGTGGACGCGGCCGCCGCGCGCCTGGAGGAGCTGCCGACCGGAGGCCGTACGCCGCTCTCCGCCGGGCTGCTGAGGGCGCACGACGTGCTGCGGGTGGAGCGGCTGCGGGACCCCTCGCGCCGGCCGCTGCTCGTGGTCGTGACCGACGGGCGGGCGACCGGCGGTCCCGACCCGGTGGGTCTGGCCGCGCGGGCCGCGCGGCTGCACGCCGCCGACGGCACCGCGAGCGTCGTCGTGGACTGCGAGGGGGGCCCGGTGCGGCTCGGTCTCGCCGGGAACCTCGCCCGTGATCTGGGCGGCACCGCCGTCACGCTGGACGAGCTGCGGGCCGACGCGATCGCCGGGCTCGTCCGGGAAGCGCAAGTCAACCGTTCTGCCAGGAGGGCCGCTTAATGCCGCAGGGACAGCCGACCGTCGTGCCCGACGACGGCCTCACGACCCGTCAGCGCCGCAACCGGGCGCTGGTGATGGTGCACACGGGCGTCGGCAAGGGGAAGTCGACGGCCGCCTTCGGGATGGCGCTGCGCGCCTGGAACCAGGGGTGGCCGATCGGGGTGTTCCAGTTCGTGAAGTCCGCCAAGTGGAAGGTCGGCGAGGAGAACGCCCTCAAGGCGCTCGGCGAGACCGGCAAGGGTGGCACGGTCACCTGGAACAAGATGGGCGAGGGCTGGTCCTGGATCCAGCGCGAGGTCGCCGAGGGCGAGCAGTCGCACGAGGACAAGGCGCGCGAGGGCTGGGAGCAGGTCAAGCGGGACCTGGCCGAGGAGAGGTACGCGTTCTACGTCCTCGACGAGTTCGCTTACCTGCTGCACTGGGGCTGGATCGACGTCGAGGAGGTCGTCGAGGTGCTGCGGAACCGTCCGGGCCGTCAGCACGTCGTGATCACCGGCCGCAACGCGCCGCAGGCGCTGGTGGACTTCGCCGACCTCGTCACCGACATGTCCAAGGTCAAGCACCCGATGGACGCCGGTCAGAAGGGCCAGCGGGGCATCGAGTGGTAGCACGTCTCGTCATCGCGGCCCCCTCGTCGGGCGCGGGCAAGACCACGGTGGCGACCGGCCTGATGGCCGCGTTCGCCTCCCGTGGCCTGTCCGTCTCCCCGCACAAGGTGGGCCCCGACTACATCGACCCGGGCTACCACGCGCTCGCCACCGGCCGCCCGGGCCGCAACCTCGACGCCTTCATGTGCGGGACGGGGATGGTCGCGCCGCTCTTCGCGCACGGGTCGCGCGGCTGCGACCTGGCCGTGGTCGAGGGCGTGATGGGCCTGTACGACGGGGCCGCCGACCAGGGCGAGCTGGCGTCCACCGCGCAGGTGGCGAAGCTGCTGAGGGCGCCCGTGGTGCTGGTCGTGGACGCGTCCTCGCAGTCGCGGTCGGTGGCGGCGCTGGTGCACGGCTTCGCCTCCTGGGACCCGGAGGTGCGGATCGGGGGCGTGATCCTCAACAAGGTCGCGACCGACCGGCACGAGCACCTGCTGCGGGAGGCGCTCGGGGAGTCGGGCGTGCCCGTCCTCGGGGTGCTGCGGCGGGCGCCGGCCGTCGCGACGCCCTCGCGGCACCTCGGGCTGATCCCGGTCGCCGAGCGGCAGGCGCAGGCCCTGGAGGCGGTGGCGGCCCAGGCGGAGCAGGTGCGCCGGGGATGCGACCTCGACGCGCTGCTGGCGCTGGCGCGGTCGGCGCCGCCCGTGGCCGCCGAGCCGTGGAGCCCGCCCGCCGCGACGGCCCCGGCGGGGCGCCGGCCGGTCGTGGCGGTGGCCGGGGGAGCCGCGTTCACCTTCTCGTACGCGGAGCACGCCGAGCTGCTGACCGCCGCGGGCGCCGAGGTCGTGGCCTTCGACCCGCTGCGGGACGAGGCGCTGCCCGAGGGGACCGGCGGGCTCGTCATAGGCGGCGGCTTCCCGGAGATGTACGCGGCGGAGCTCGCCGCCAACGAGCCGCTGCGGAAGGCGGTGGCGGAGCTGGCGGCGGGCGGGGCGCCGATCGCCGCGGAGTGCGCGGGGCTGCTGTACCTGGCGCGGTCGCTGGACGGCACGCCCATGTGCGGGGTGCTGGACGCGGACGCGCGGATGTCGGAGCGGCTGACGCTCGGGTACCGGGACGCGGTGGCCGTGAACGACAGCGTGCTGGCGCCGGCCGGGGCGCGGCTGCGCGGGCACGAGTTCCACCGGACGGTGATCGAGCCGGGTGCCGGGCCGGTGGCCGCGTGGGGGCTGCGGCAGCCGGAGCGGAGGGTGGAGGGCTTCGTGCGGGGCGGGGTGCACGCGAGTTACGTGCACACCCACTGGGCGGGGTCGCCGGAGGTGGCCGCGCGGTTCGTCGGGCACTGCGCGTGAGGTCAGCCGCCGGAGACGCCCACCACGAGCCAGATGAAGCCGACGCCCGCGGCCGTGCAGAGCAGGGTGGTGCGGGCGGGGTGTTCGTGGTGGGCCTCGGGGAGGATCTCGGCGGCGGCGAGGTAGAGCAGGGCGCCGCCGAAGAAGCCGAGATAGCTGCCGAGGAGTTCCTCCGGAAGAGTGAGGAGCGTGGCGAGGGCGGCGCCGGCGATCGGCGCGAGCGCGTCGGCGAAGAGCATGGCGAGGGCCTTGCGGCGCTCGTTCCCGTACAGGCTGGTGAGCGTGTACGTGTTGAAGCCGTCGGCGAAGTCGTGGGTGACGACGGCGAGCGCGACGGTGGCGCCCATGCCGCCGCCGACCTGGAAGGCGGCGCCGAGCGCGATGCCGTCCATGAGGCTGTGCAGGACCATGGCGCCGGCGGCCACGAGCCCCACCTGCGGGGTCCGCTCCCCCGGCTCGGCGCCGTGCGCGGCGCGGCGGGTGGCGAGCAGCCGCTCCACCACGTGGGCGAAGAGGAAGCCGCCGACGAAGAGCAGCAGGGCCTGGGGGACGCCGAAGACCTCCTCCCCCGCGGCCTCCAGGGCCTCGGGCAGCAGGTCGAGTCCGACGACGCCGAGCATGAGGCCGCCGGCCAGTCCGAGGACGAGGTGCCGGCGGTCGGTGACGCGCTGCGCGACCCAGCCGCCGAAGAGCGTCATGAGGAACGCGCCGAGCGCGACGATCACAGCCATGGGCCCTTGGTATCGGATCGGGTGCCCGCTGTGCACATCGGCGTGGGGGTCCGGTCGGGGGCGACGGGGGACGAGGTCTGGGCCCTGGTGCGGGCGGCGCTGACAGAGGCGGGACTGGCGGAGGCGGGGCCGGCGGAGGTGGAGCCGGCCGACGGCGCACCCCTTCCGGCCGCGGGCGCGGCGGAGGCCGACCGGACAGGCGGTGCGGGCGGGACGGGTGCGGCGGGCGGCGCGGACGCGACGGGCGGGGACGGGGCGGGTGGCGTCGGGGACGGGGCCGCTCGGCGGTACGCGCGCGTGGCGGGCGTCGCGACGCTGGACGCCAGGGTGGCGGAGCCGGGGATCGTGGCGGCGGCCGTGCGTCTCGGGGTGCCGGTGAGGGGGTTCCCGGCGGAGGAGCTGGCGGGGGTGGCGGTACCGCATCCGTCGGAGGTGCCGCTGGCGGCGACGGGGACGGCGTCGGTGGCGGAGGCGGCGGCGCTGCGGGCGGCGGGGCCGGGCGCGGTGCTGCTGGTGCCGAAGCGGAAGTCGCGGCGCGTGACGTGCGCGATCGCCGGTTTCGTCCCCTTTGGTCCGGACGAAGTGACGTCCGTCGCACGGTTGTCGCCCTTGACGTGCGGGTACATCGCTGGCGAGCCTGGCACACCCCACTTCCCCACCCCCCACACGACGGCGGACATGGACACCCACACGGAAGGCCCCCACACGGGCAGCCAAGCCCACGACCTGCGTCATCACGGTGACGCCGAGGTCCGGGACGAGAAACTCATCGACCTCGCGGTCAACGTCCGGACGGCGACCCCGCCGGACTGGCTGCGGGAACGGATCGCCCACTCGCTGACGGGCCTGGCCGCCTATCCGGACGGGCGCTCGGCCCGCGCGGCGGTGGCCGAGCGGCACGACCTGCCCGCCGGGCGGGTGCTGCTGACCTCGGGCGCGGCGGAGGCGTTCGTACTGCTGGCGCGGGCGCTGCCGGTGCGCCGGCCGGTGGTGGTGCACCCGCAGTTCACCGAGCCGGAGGCCGCGCTGCGGGACGCCGGGCACGAGGTGGGCCGGGTGCTGCTGCGCGAGGAGGACGGCTTCCGGCTGGATCCGGCGGCGGTGCCGGAGGAGGCGGACCTGGTGGTAATCGGCAATCCCACCAACCCGACCTCGGTGCTGCATCCGGCGGAGACGATCGCCTCGCTGGCGCGGCCGGGGCGGTACCTGGTCGTGGACGAGGCGTTCATGGACGCGGTGCCGGGCGAGCGGGAGGCGCTGGCCGGGCGGACGGACGTGCCGGGCCTGGTGGTGCTGCGGAGCCTGACGAAGACCTGGGGCCTCGCGGGGCTGCGGATCGGCTATGTGCTGGCGGAGCCGGAGACGGTGGCGCTCCTGGAGCGGGCGCAGCCGCTGTGGCCGGTGTCGACGCCGGCGCTGGTGGCGGCGGAGGCCTGCATGGGGCGGGCGGCGCTGGCGGAGGCGGAGCACGCGGCGCACCGGATCGGGACGGAGCGGGCGCATCTGCTGGCGGGGCTCGCGGAGTTCGACGAGGTGCGGACGGTGGCGGCGGCAGAGGGGCCGTTCGTGCTGATCCGGATCGAGGGCGCGGACGCGGTCCGGGAGCGGCTGCGGCTGCTGGGGTTCGCGGCCCGGCGCGGGGACACCTTCCCGGGTCTGGACCGGCACTGGCTGCGGCTCGCGGTCCGGGACCGGGCGACGACGAATCGTTTCCTCCAGGCGTTGGACCAGGCGCTGCTGCTGGGCGGCTGAGCCGCCGCGCGCGGACGGGCCGGGGCGGGCGGTGTCGTCACACCGCCCGCCCCGGCCCGTTTCCCCCCGCGCCCCCGGCGCGCCGCCCCCTCGGGCCGTCAGCCGCGGGCCCGGGCGCGCGACCGGGTCAGGGCCACGGCGCCGCCGCCGGCCAGGAGGAGGACGAGCGCGCCGCCCGCGAGGTACGGGGTGGCGGAGCTGCCGCCGGTCTCGGCGAGGTTCTGGGTCGGGGTGGAGCCGCCGTTGTCGGTGGTGAGGCCGCCGTCGTCCTCGGGCTCGGTGGCCTGCGGCGAGGGCTGCTCGGCGGGCTTCCCGGTCGGCTGCTCGGTCGGCCGCTCCGTGGGCTTCTCGGTGGGCTTCTCGGTGGGCTTCCCGGTCGGGGCCGGACCCTTCGGCGTCTCGCAGGTGGCCTCGGCGAGGGTGACGGTGCCCTTGACCTTGGCGACGCCGAGCTTGAGCGGGTCGACCTCGACGTCCAGCTCCAGGGCGGTGGCGGCCGCGGTGCGGTCGGTCGTGGTGGTGCGGGAGAGGTCCAGGGTGACCGTGCCGACGGCCGGCACCTCGACCCGGCTGCGGCCGCCGGCGGTGAGCGTGACCTTCTGGCCGAGGGCGCGGACGTATCCGAGGACGTTGGACTCGGCGACGGGCTTCCGGCCGGCCTCGCAGACCGCCTTGGCGGTGACCTTCTCGACCTCGATGACGGCGAGGGCCGGGAGGCCGGGCACGTGGAGGCGGGCCTTGGCGAGGTTGACGTACCCCTCGGCCTTCTTCTCGTCGACCGTGGCGGTCGAGGTGGCGACGTCGGCGGTGAGGATGTCGATCGGCTCGCCGCCCTCCGCGCCCTTCACCTTCACGCTGAGCGCGGTCTCGCTCTCGCTCTCGGGCGCCTTGACCTCGTTGAGCGTGGCGCGGACCGGGACCTGCACGGTCTTGCCGAGGAGGTCGACGTCGAGCGAGGTGCGGAGCACGACGGCGGTGGCGCGGCCCTCGTCGCCCGCGGCCTGCGCCGCCGGGGCCGCGAGGAGCACGGGGCCGACGGCCAGGGCGGCGACGGTCGCGGCGGCGGCGGTGCGGCGGACGGACGTGCGGAAGGTGTTGCTGTTCAAGATGGTGGAACCCCCACAGAGACATGGCGTCGCCGGCCGCTCGCCACGGGGACGGTGGGTCTGCGCGGCGGCGGCGACTTGAGACACCGGAATCTTTACGCACGGAGAGTGAACCGACAGTCGCCTGACGTGAGTTCACTCCAAAGGGGGGTTTCCGTGTTCATTTTCGATTCGTTTCGACACAACCGTTCCCGGCCGTCCCGCGTGTTTCGTACGGGGAGGTGGGCCCGGCTCCGGAGAGGGCCCCGCACGGGCAAAGGAAACGATCCGCGCCCCCGCGGGGTCACGGATCGTCAACATCACGCCCCGGCGGGACGGCTCAGCTCGGCCGCCAGTAGCCGAGGGCGTGCACCCGCTCCTTGGGCAGCGCCAGCTCCTTGCGGGCGTACGCCGCCAGCGCCCGGGTCGT
Organism: Streptomyces omiyaensis; assembly: GCF_014650895.1. Classification (GTDB taxonomy): domain Bacteria; phylum Actinomycetota; class Actinomycetes; order Streptomycetales; family Streptomycetaceae; genus Streptomyces; species Streptomyces omiyaensis. The sequence continues at coordinate 154,957 of NZ_BMVV01000012.1, read as the reverse complement.
CGCGGTGTCGCAGGCGATCCACACGTACGCCTCCGGGCCGGCGAGGGCGGGCAGTTCGGCCCTGACCCTCTCGACGAGGTCGGCGCCGGACCGCTGCCGGGGCACCCGGCGCAGCTCGTGGCGGTCCGGGTCGGTGCGGAAGGGCAGCTCCTCGTCGGAGGCGTGCTGGGTCTCGAACCAGATGGTGGCCGGGAGGTCCGGGTGGGCGTCGAGCAGCGAGTTGACGGCCGGCAGCGAGGCCGCGTCGCCGACGACGAGCAGCCGCTCGGGCCGGGGCTCCGGCGTCTCGAAGCCGGAGCCCTGGAGGGTGGCCTCGACGGTGTCGCCGGGGGCGCAGCCGCGGGCCCAGTGGCTGGCGGGACCGTCGTGGAGGGCGAACTCCAGGCTGAAGGTGCCGGCCTCCTGGTCGGGGTCGACCAGGGTGTAGGCGCGCTGGTGCGGCTTGCCGGCGTTCTCGAACCAGATGCGGACCCACATCGTCGGGTGGATCCCGGCGGCGGCGAGCAGCCCGCCGTCCGTGAAGCGGACCCGCCGGTAGTCCTCGGTGACCTGTTCGGCCCCCGTGACGGTGAACGTGAAGTCCTTGGCGCCCATCAGCTTCAGGACCGCGCCCTGCCACCCGTGCCCCACCGCGTGCTCCTCCCCCGGACCCATGGGTTACTTTGGGTCAGCGATTAATTTAGGTCAGCCTAACCTAATGAATCTGGAAGCACACGGACGGGATCGGATCGGGTGAGCATCGAGGTCTACCGGGACGCGTACGGCGTCCCCCATCTGCGCGCCGCGGACCCGGCGGAGCTCGCCTTCGCGCAGGGCCGGGTCACCGCACGGGACCGGGCCTGGCAGCTGGAGGTCGAGCGCCACCGGGCGCAGGGCACCACGGCGGCCTTCCTCGGCGCGGGCGAGACCGGCTGGGACGTCTTCGCCCGCCGGGTCCGGCTCGCCGACACCGCGCGCCGCTGCCTGGCGCGCCTGGAGGAGACCGACCCGCAGACGGCGGACTGGGTCCGGGCCTACGCCGACGGCGTCAACGACGGACTGGCCGAAGGGGCCCGCCGCGCGCCCGAGTTCGCCGCGACCGGGCTCGCCCCCGGACGCTGGGAGGCCTGGACGCCGCTGGCCGTCTGGCTCTCCACCCACATCCTCTTCGCCGGCTTCCCGACCAAGCTGTGGCGCGACCGGGTGGCGACCGGGCTCGGCGAGGAGTGGACCGAGCTGTTCGCCGCCGACGGCCCGGCCACGGCCGGCTCCAACGGCTGGCTGGTGGCCGGCGAGCGGACCGCGAGCGGGGCGGCCCTGGTCGCCGGCGACCCGCACCGGTTCATCGAGGCGCCGGGCGTCTACCAGCAGATCCGGCTCGCCTGCCCCGCGTACGACGTGGTCGGCCTCGCCGTGCCGGGGGTCCCCGGGCTCGCCCACTTCGGGCACACCGGGCGGGTCGCCTGGGCGATCACCAACGCGATGGCCGACTACCAGGACCTCTACCGGGAGCGGCTGCGGCGCACCGCCGACGGCGGCGTGGAGGCCCTCGGACCCGACGGCTGGCGTCCGGCCGCCGCGCACACCGAGACCGTCGAGGTCGCCGGCGGCGCACCGGTCACGGTCGAGCTGGTCGAGACCGCCCGGGGCCCGGTCCTCACGGACGACGGCCCGGCGGAGCCCGGTGCCGCGTGGGAGGGGCTGAGCCTGCGGTACGTGCCCCGGGTCACCGGCCTGCTGGGCTTCGAGGTCCTGCCGCGCCTGCTCGCCGCCCGTACCGTCGCCGACGTCGACACGGCGCTCGACGCCTGGGTGGAGCCGGTGAACGTGGTGCTCGCCGCCGACACGGAGGGCGGGCTGCTGCACCGGGTCGCCGGACACGTTCCCGTCCGCGACCGGGCCAACTCGCTGCGGCCCGTGCCCGCGTGGGAGCCCGGCCACGACTGGGCGGCGAAGCCCGCGCCGCTCCCCCGCGCCGAGGTCCGCGGCCGGGCCGTGATGGCCAACGCCCGGGGGCTCGCCGCCCCGCTCGGCGTCGAGTTCGCGCCCGCGCACCGGGCCGACCGGATCGCCGAGCTCCTCGACGCCTCCGACGCCTGGACCCCGGAGGCCACCGCCGCCGTCCACCGCGACACCGACAACCGCGCCGCGGCGCGGCTGCTGGCCGCCGTCGAGGCCGCCGGGGAGCTCTCCCCCGCCGCCGCGGAGCTCCGCGGGCGGCTGCTCGCCTGGGACCGCCGGATGGAGGCCGACAGCGCCGACGCCGGACTGTACGCGGCGGTCCGGGGCGCGGTGGTGCGCCGGCTCGCCGGGCACGAGGTCTTCGCCGGGCTGCGCGGACCGGCGCCCCACCCCGAGGTGTTCCACCCCTGGCTGTACCTCGGCCCGCGGGTCGGCCTCGCCCTGGAGACGCTGCTGGTGGCGGGACCCGTGCCGGCCGCCGACGTGGCCCGGACGGTCCGCGAGGCCCTGGAGGAGACGGCCGCGGGCGAGCCGCCCGCCGTCTGGGGCGCCACCCACCGGCTCGCGCCCTGGCAGGCGCTGCCGGACCCCGCCGACGCGGCCGCCGACCGGTGGCCCGGGCTCGGCGGCGACCACGACTGCGTGCTCTCCACCTCCAGCGCCCCCGGCTACACCGACCTCAGCGCCCGGGCGTCCGCCGCCCGGTACGTGTGGGACCTCGCCGACCGCGAACGCAGCGGCTGGATCGTGCCGTTCGGCGCGTCCGGGGTGGCCGGGGACCCGCACCACGAAGACCAACTCCCCCTGTGGCTGCGGGGCGAGCTCGCCCCCGTCACCACCGACTGGAACCGCCTCACCAAGGAGCAGGGATGACCACCCCCGTACACGTCCAGACCGTCGAGGGCTTCGGCACCGTCGTCGTCAGGCCCATCGCCCCGGACGCGGACGCCCCGCTCATCCACGCGTGGGTCAACGAGGAGCGGGCCCGCTTCTGGGGCATGAACGGCACCACCGTCGAGCAGGTCAGGGACGTCTACGCGCACCTGGACTCGCTCACCACCCACCACGGCTTCCTGGTGGAGCTCGACGGGCAGCCGACCGCCCTCTTCCAGACCTACGAGCCCGCGGCGGACCGGGTCGGCGAGTGCTACGAGGTCGAGGAGGGCGACATCGGCTGCCACTTCCTCATCGCCCCGAGCTCCGCCCCGTCCCCCGGCTTCACGGCGGGCCTGATCACCGCCCTCACCGCCTTCTGCCTCCGCGACCACCTGCGGATCGTGGTCGAGCCGGACGCGGCGAACGAGAAGGCCGTCCGGCGCATGGAGCGGGCCGGCTTCGAGCTCGGCCCGGAGGTCGTGCTGCCCGAGGTCGACCTGCCGGAGGTGTTCATCCCGGAGAAGAAGGCCCGGCTGGCCTTCCTCCGCCGGGCCGCCTGACCCGGCGGCGCCCGGCGGGACCGCGGGGACCGCCGGGCGCGGTGCGCGTCAGGCGAGGATCCGGCCGTTGACCACGACCCGGCGCGGGGCCGCGAGGACGCGGACGTCCGCGCGCGGGTCCTCGCCGTAGACGACCAGGTCGGCCGGGGCCCCCTCCTCCAGGGCGGGGCGGCCCAGCCAGTCCCTGGCCCGCCAGGTGGTGGCCGAGAGGGCGTCGAGGGCAGGGATGCCGGCCTTCGTCAGCTCCTCGACCTCCTCGGCGACCAGGCCGTGGGCGAGGGAGCCCCCCGCGTCGGTGCCGACGAAGACCGGCACGCCCGCGTCCCACGCGGCGCGGACGGTGTCGTACCGGCGCGCGTGCAGCCGGCGCATGTGGGCGGACCAGCGGGGGAACTTCTCCCGGCCGCCGTCGGCCAGGTGCGGGAAGGTCGCGATGTTGACCAGCGTGGGGACGATCGCCACCCCGCGCTCCGCGAAGAGCGGGATGGTCTCCTCGGTCAGGCCGGTCGCGTGCTCGACGCAGTCGATGCCGGCCTCGACGAGGTCGCGCAGCGAGTCCTCGGCGAAGCAGTGGGCGGTGACCCGTGCGCCGAGCCGGTGCGCCTCCGCGATCGCCGCCTCCACCTCGGGACGCGGCCAGGACGGCGCCAGGTCGCCGACCTCGCGGTCGATCCAGTCGCCGACCAGCTTGACCCAGCCGTCGCCGCGCCGGGCCTCCCGGCCGACGTACTCCACGAGGTCGGCGGGCTCGATCTCGTGGGCGTAGTTGCGGATGTAGCGGCGGGTGCGGGCGATGTGCCGGCCCGCCCTGATGATCTTCGGAAGGTCCTCGCGCGCGTCGATCCAGCGGGTGTCGGAGGGCGAGCCCGCGTCCCGGATCAGCAGGGTGCCGGCGTCCCGGTCGGTGAGGGCCTGCTTCTCGGCGGTGGCCCCGTCGACCGGCCCGTGGCGGTCCAGGCCGACGTGGCAGTGGGCGTCGACCAGTCCCGGCAGGGCCCAGCCCTCGACGGACAGGGCCTCCCCGGCGGGCCGCTCGAAGGTGATCCGCCCGTCCACGCACCAGAGTTCGTCCCGCACGTCCTCCGGGCCGACGAGCACCCGCCCCTTCACGTGCAACACCTCGTGATCGCTCATGCCAGCACTGTACGAGGGCGCGCCGGGGCGGTGGGCGTACGCTGGCCACGGCCGTACCACCGACCCGAGAAGGCGCCACCGTGACCGTGACACACCCGCTGCTCGACCTGGCCCCGATGACCGCCGCGCACTTCGCGTCCATCGAGCGGCGGGTCGCCGCGCTGCTCTCCACCGAGCAGGACGTGGTGATCACCCAGGGCGAGGCGCTGCTGCCGCTGGAGGGGTGCATCCGCAGCGGGGCGCGGGCCGGTTCGACCGCGCTGAACGTGGTCACCGGTCCGTACGGGCAGACCTTCGGGAACTGGCTGCGCGACTGCGGGGCGACCGTGGTCGACCTGGTCGTCCCCTTCCACACGGCGGTCACCGCCGGGCAGGTGGAGCGGGCGCTCGCCGAGCACCCGGAGATCGACTTCGTCTCGCTGGTGCACGCGGAGGCCGCCACCGGCAACACCAACCCGGTCGCGGAGATCGGCGAGGTCGTGCGCGCCCACGGCGCGCTCTTCTACCTGGACGCGGTGGCGTCGATCGGCGCGGAGCCGGTCCTCCCGGACGCCTGGGGCGTCGACATGTGCATCATCGGCGCGCAGAAGGCCATGGGCGGTCCCGCGGGCGTCTCGGCGGTGTCGGTGAGCGCGCGGGCCTGGGAGCGGTTCGCCGCCAACCCGGCCGCCCCGCGCCGCTCGTACCTCTCCCTCCTGGACTGGAAGGAGCGGTGGATCGACGGCGGCCGCAAGGCGCTGCTGCACGCTCCGGCGCAGCTGGAGATGCTGGCCCTGGAGGCGTGCGTGGAGCGGATCGAGGCGGAGGGCCTGGACCGGCTGATGGCCCGGCACGCCTCGGCGGCGGCGGCGACCCGCGCGGGCGCGGTGGCGCTGGGCGGCGGTCTGGAGCCGTACGTCCACGAGGCGGCGGACGCGGCGCCGGTGGCGACGACGCTGCGGGCCCCGGCCGGCCTGGACGCCACCGGCCTGGTGGCGAAGGCGCTGGCGGCGGACCCGTCGCTGCCGCTGATCGCGGGCGGCGGGGCGCTGTCCGGGGAGATGATCCGGGTCAACCACTACGGGGCGGACGCGACGCCGAACGCCGTGCAGTCCTCGCTGGCCGCGCTGGGCGCGGTGCTCGGCGAGGCGGGCCGGACGGTGGACCTGGAGGGCGCCCGCCGGGCGGTCACGGAGACCTGGTCGGCGTAGGCGCCGGCGGTGTGCGGCGGAGGGCGGGGTCCGGTGCGGACCCCGCCCTTCCGCGTGCCCGGGCGCCGGGGCTACAGCGCGGGGTAGTCGGTGTAGCCGCGGTGGTCGCCGCCGAAGAAGGTGGCGCGGTCGGGTGCGGCGAAGGGGCCTCCGGCGCGCAGGCGGGCGGGCAGGTCGGGGTTGGCGATGAAGAGCGCGCCGTAGGCGACGAGGTCGGCGACGCCCTCCTCGACGAGGGCGAGGGACTCGGTGCCGGTCGGACCGTCGGTGGCCGGGTTGAGGATGAAGGTGCCGGCGAAGCGCTTGCGCAGGTCGAGGACGAGCGGGCGGAGCTCCGGGCGGGTCTCCAGGACGTGGAGGTAGGCGATGCCGACGGGCTCGATGGCGTCGAGGAGGGCGGGGTAGAGCTCCTCGGTCCCGGTCTCGGCGATGTCGTTGAGGGAGTTGGCCGGGGAGATGCGCAGGCCGGTGCGGTCGGGGCCGATCTCGGCGGCGACGGCCCGGACGACCTCGACGGCGAAGCGGATGCGGTTCTCGACCGGGCCGCCCCACTCGTCGGTGCGGTGGTTGGAGCCGGTGGCGAGGAACTGCTGGATCAGGTAGCCGTTGGCACCGTGGATCTCGACGCCGTCGAAACCGGCCTCGACGGCGTTGCGGGCGGCGGCGGCGAAGCCGGCGACCGCCTCGCGGATCTCGTCGCCGGTGAGCTCGCGCGGGGCGGGGAAGTCCTTGGGGCCCTCGTGGGTGTAGACCTGGCCGGCCGCGGCGACGGGCGAGGGGCCGACGGGGTGGAGGCCGCCGTCGAGCAGGTCGGGGTGGCCGATCCGGCCGGCGTGCATGAGCTGGGCGAAGATCCGGCCGCCGCGCTCGTGGACGGCGTCGGTGACCTCGCGCCAGGCGGCGATCTGCTCGCGGCTGTGCAGGCCGGGAGTGTCGGGATAGCCCTGACCCTCGGGGACCGGCTGGACCCCTTCGGTGATGATCAGGCCGGCGGAGGCGCGCTGGGCGTAGTACTCGGCGGTCAGCGCGGTGGGCGTGCGCAGGACGGCGTCGGCCCGGCTGCGGGTCATGGGGGCCATGGCGATGCGGTTGGCGAGGGGGGTGCCGGCGAGGTCGTGGGGGTCGAAGGCGGTGGTCATGAGGGTCTCCCGGAAGTTTTATGTGGTCGGCCAAGTATTGAACCCGCCGCCACTGTAACCCATTCCTTGGCCAGCCAATCAATACTGGGCGCCACGGTAACCTGAGGGGTGAAGAGCCGTCCCGAGGAGCCCCGATGACCACAGCCGAGCCCGCCTGTACCGCCGACCAGCTGCCGTCCGCCGCCCGCGGCGGCCCGGTCGGCATGACCCTGGCCCGCGCCGCCCGGGCGCACCGGATCGCCATGGGCCGGCGGCTGCGGGAGCTCGGCCTCTACCCGGGGCAGGAACTGATGATGATGGTCCTGTGGGACTGCGGGGCCGTGCGCCAGTCGGAGCTGATCCACTCCCTCGGACTCGACCCCTCGACGGTGACGAAGATGCTCCAGCGCCTGGAGCAGTGCGGCCTCGTGCTGCGCCGCCCGGACCCGTCCGACCGGCGCGCCGTCCTCGTCGAGACGACGGAGGAGGGACGGGCGCTGCGCGGGGGCGTCGAGCGGGCCTGGTCGGACCTGGAGGAGAGCTCCCTCGCGGGGATCGGCCCGGACGACCGCGCGGAGCTGGCCCGCCTCCTCGACCTGGTCGCGGACAACCTGCGCGAGGAGGCGGAGGAGGCGGGCGACTGCCCGCCGCTGAACTGCTGAACCGGCGGGCCGGGCGGACCCGCGGGACCGGACGCACCGGACACACCGGGCGGACCCGCGGAACCGGGCGATCCGCCGGAGCGGCCGGACCACCGGACCGGGCCGACCCGGTCGGCCTCGGTGCCGGCCGACCGGGCGGACCGCCGGAGCGGCGGCGGGGTGTTCAGCCCGCCAGGACGTCCAGGGCGCGGTCGACGTCGGCCGCCGTGTTGTAGAGGTGGAAGGAGGCCCGCAGATTGCCGGCGCGGGCCGACAGCAGGACGTCCGCGGCGCGCAGGGCGTCCGCGCGGTGGCCGAGCCCCGGCACCGCGACGACCGTGGAGTCGTCCATGACCGGCTCGTGCCCGAGCGAGACCAGGCCGGACCGGAAGCGGGCGGCGAGCCCCTTGTCGTGGGCCTCGATCCACTCGATGCCGACCTCCTCCAGGAGGGCCAGCGAGCGGGCGGCGCCGTGGTACGAGAGGAAGGCGGCCGGCTCGTCGAACCGGCGCGCGGAGCGGGCGAGTTCGCGCACCGGGCCGTAGCTGTTGGCCCACAGCTCCTCGCCGGTGACCCACCCCGCGTGGATCGGCAGCAGGCTGTCCTGGGCCTCCTCGGTGACGGTGAGGAAGGACGCGCCGCGCGGGCAGAGCAGGTACTTGTAGGCGCCGGCGACCGTGTAGTCCCACTCCCCCGCCGACAGCGGCAGCCAGCCCGCGGACTGGGTGGCGTCGAGCAGCGTGCGGGCCCCGTGGGCCGCGGCGGCGGCCCGGACCGCGGCGAGGTCGGCGGTGCGGCCGTCGGCCGACTGCACGGCCGAGAAGGCGACCAGCGCGGTCTCCGGGCGGACGGACTCGGCGAGCCGCTCCAGCGGCACGAACCGGGTCTTCAGGTCGCCGCGGACGGTGAAGGGCGTGATGACGGAGGAGAAGTCGCCCTCGGGGAAGAGGATCTCGGCACCGGACGGCATCGACTGGGCGATCATCCCGCAGTGCACGGCGACCGAGCTGCCCACCGCGACCCGCTCGGGGGCGACCCCGGCGATCCGGGCGTAGGCGGCGCGGGCCTCGGCGACGACGTCGAAGCTGCCCGCGCCGTCGGCGCGCCCGTCGGCGGTCTCCTCGGCGAGGAGGGTGACCGCCTCGACGGTGCGGCGCGGCATCAGACCGCAGGCGGAGGTGTTCAGGTAGGTCCGCTTGGGGGCGAACTCGGCGCCGCCGAGCGGCTGGTCGAGGGGGTCCATGGGCCCAGCCTGGGCTCCCCGCGACCGCCCGTCAATGCCCGTCGATCATGGAGGTCCCCCAAGCGCGGCTTATCTCCGCAGGTCAGAGCCGCGGACCCAAGCCGAGGGACAGGGCCTCGGTGCGGAGCCTCGGATCGGTCCGCGGGTGCGCGGTCAGGCGCGCGGCGGGACCTCGCAGCCGTCCGGGCCGCAGGCCTCGGCGCCGGTGCCGCCGGCGGCGGCGGCGACCGGCTGGAGGGCGCGGCCCTGCCACGCCTGCTCCAGGGCCCGGGTGAAGACCTCGGCGGGCTGTCCGCCGGAGACGCCGTAGCGGCGGTCCAGGACGAAGAACGGCACGCCGTCGGCGCCGAGTTCGGCGGCCTCGCGCTCGTCGGCCCGGACGGCGTCCGCGTAGGCGGTCGGGTCGGCGAGGACGCCCCGCGCCTCGGCCTCGTCGAGTCCGGCCTCCACGGCGAGGGCGACGAGGGTCTCGTCGTCGAAGACCGACCGCTCCTCGGCGAAGTTCGCCCGGTAGGCGAGGTCGAGCAGCCGGTCCTGGTGGCCGCGCTCCCGGGCGAGGTGCAGCAGCCGGTGGATGTCGAAGGTGTTGCCGTGGTCGCGGCCGTCGGCCAGGTACTCCAGGCCCTCGGCGTGCGCGTTGGACGCCACGTGCGCCTCCATGGCCCGCGCCTCGTCGAGCGTCCGCCCGTACTTCTTCGCCAGCATCTCCAGGACGGGCCCGGTGTCGCCCTTGGCCCGGTGCGGGTCGAGCTCGAAGGACCGGTGCACCACCTCGACGTCCTCGCGGTGGGCGAAGGCGGCGAGGCCCTTCTCGAAACGGGCCTTGCCGATGTAGCACCACGGGCAGGCGATGTCCGACCAGATCTCTACGCGCATGGGGTTCCTTCTCCGGGGGTGACGGACGGCGGGGCGGACGACGGGGATGGTCCGTCCTCTTCCGGCCAACGCGGACCGGACCGGATCTCATTCCGTTTCTCCGCCCGGTGTGAGCCGGAGCACGCGGCGGACCGGGGCCGGATCAGGTCGCGGCGCCCGCGGCGGCGCTCCGGGCCAGCCGGCTGAAGGAGCTCCGGTACGCGCTCGGGGTCAGTCCCGTACGGCTCTGCACGTGCTGCCGGAGCGAGTCCGCGGAGCCGAGCCCGCTCGCCCGGGCGACCGCGTCCATGCCGAGCGAGGTCGTCTCCAGGAGCTCCTTGGCCCGCTCGACCCGCTGGTGCAGCAGCCACTGGAGCGGGCTCACCCCGGTCTCCGCGCGGAAGCGGCGGGAGAGGGTGCGGACCGATACCCCGGCGTGCCGGGCGAGGTCGGTGAGGGTGAGCGGCGCGTCGAGGTGTTCCATGACCCACGCGCGCGTGCCGGCGAGGGAGACCCCGCGCTCGGGCGGCAGCGGGGTGTCCGTGAACTGCGCCTGGCCGCCGGGACGGACCGGCGCGACGAGGGCGAGCCGGGCCACCGCGTTGGCGACGGCGGCCCCGTGGTCGGTGCGGATGACGTGCAGGCAGAGGTCGATGCCGGCCGCGTAGCCGGAGGAGGTGAGCACCGGCCCGTCCTGGACGTAGAGCACGTCGCCGCGCAGGTCGACCGCGGGGTGCCGGTCGGCGAGGAGCTGCCGGTAGGCCCAATAGGTGGTGGCGGCCCGGCCGTCGAGGAGACCGGCCTCGGCGAGCGCGAAGGCACCGGTGCAGATCGAGGCGATCCGGGCGCCGCGGGCGGCGGCGCGGCGCAGGGCGCCGAGGATGCGGGGGTCCGGGTCGGTGTACGAGCCGCTGCCCGCGAGGACCACCGTGTCGGCCGCGTCGACGGCGTCGAGCCCGCGCGGCACGACCAGGTCGAGCCCGCCGGTGGTGGCGACCGGCCCGGGGTCGGGGGCGCAGATGACGGTCTCGTAGCCGGGCGCCCCGTCGACCTCGACCTTGCCGAAGAGCATCTCCGGGATGGCGAGGTTGAACATCGAGACGGGCGGGGCGGCGATGACGGCGACCCGGCGGACGGGCACGGCGGGCGGGGCGGGGCGGAGGGGAGGGACCGCCGGAAGGGGCGCGGGGGACGCGGGCGGGGGCGGGACGGACGGGTGCGGCTGCGGCGGCATAGCCAGAACCTCCGGTCATCTGGCATTCGGGCCACTACTGTACGGCGCCGCCGGTCACGAGGGTGGGGCCATGACCTCGACGCGTACCGACCCCGTCTCCCCCGGCCCCGAACCCTCCCCCGCCGGTCACGTCCCCGTCGACCCCGCCGGACCGCCGCCGCCGTCCGCCGGCCCGCCGCCCCCGCCCCCGCCTCCGCCCGGTCCCGCGTTCGGCGCCGCCGTGCTCGGCTTCGCCCTCATCACCCTGGACACCTCCGTCGTCAACGTGGCGCTGCCGGCCGTCGGGGCCGACCTGGGCACGGGGATGACGGGGCTCCAGTGGGTGGTGGACTCCTACACGCTCGTCTTCGCCGCGCTGCTGCTCTCCACGGGCACCCTGGCCGACCGGGTGGGGGCGAGCCGGGCCTTCGCCACGGGGGCCCTCCTCTTCACGCTCGCCTCGGCCGCCTGCGGCCTCGCGCCCGGGCTGCCCTCGCTGCTCGCGGCCCGGGCGGTGCAGGGGGTGGCGGCGGCGGTGATGCTGCCCGCCTCGCTCGCCCTGGTGCGCGAGGCGTACGCGGACCCGGGGCGGCGGGCACGGGCGGTGGCGCTGTGGGCGGCGGGCGGCACGGTCGCGGTGGCGCTCGGGCCGGTGGCGGGCGGGGCGCTGACGACGGCGTGGAGCTGGCGGGGCGTCTTCTTCGTCAATCTGCCGCTCGGGCTGCTCGCGCTGGCCCTGCTCACCCGGGTGCCGGCCTCGGCGCGGCGGTCCGCGCCGCTGGACGTGCCCGGCCAGCTGACGGCGGTGACGGGGCTCGGCGCGCTGACCTTCGCGGCCATCGAGGGCGGGACGGAGGGGCGCTGGGCGCTCGGTCTCGCCACGGTGTCCTTCGCGGCCTTCCTGCTGGTCGAGGCGCGGCGGCGGCACCCTGTGGTGCCGCTGGGCCTGTTCCGGAACACGACGGTGGCGGTCGCGGTGACGGTGGGCGCGGCGAACAGCGTGGCCTTCTACGGCACGGTCTTCGTCTTCGGTCTCTTCTTCCAGCAGGAGCTCGGCCTCTCGGCGCTGGAGGCGGGGCTGATGTTCCTGCCGATGACGGTGCTGCTCGCGGGGGTGAACGTCCTCTCGGCGAAGGCGGCGGCGCGGTACGGGGCGCGGGTGCCGGCCCTGCTCGGCCAGGCGGTCGCCGTCGCCGGTCTGCTGGCGCTGCTCGCGGTCGACGGGTCCACCTCGCGGACCGCCCAGGCGCTGCTGCTGGTGCCGATGTCGCTGGGGGTGGGCTTCTCGCTGCCGCCGCTGATCGCCGCGATGATGGAGGCGGTGCCGGCCGAGCGGGCGGGGACGGCGGCGGGCCTGCTCAACGCGGTCCGCCAGACGGCGGGCGCGCTCGCGATCGCGGTCTTCGGCTCGCTGGTGACCCGGGGCTTCGGCACGGCCCTGCCCGCGAGCGTCCTGATCAGCGCGGCCCTGCTCACCCTGACGGGCCTGGCCTCGCTGCGCCTCCCGCGCCTCCGCCGCTGACGCCCCGGACCGCGGCCGGGCCCCGCGGGATCCGCGGGGCCCGGTCACGGGGCTCAGTGGCGCGGGACGCCCAGGGGGTTGCCGTCGCGGAGCTCCGGCGGGAGGAGGTGCTGCGGGGTGGACTGGTAGGTGACCGGCCGGAGCCAGCGCTCGACGGCGGTGGCTCCGACCGAGGTGGAGGTGGAGGTGGTGGCCGGGTAGGGGCCGCCGTGGTGCTGGGCCGGGGCGACGGCGACGCCGGTGGGCCAGCCGCCGACGAGAATCCGGCCGGCGAGCGGGGTGAGGGCGGCGAGCAGGCCGGGCGCGGCCGGGTCCTCGTCGGCGCAGTGCAGCGTGGCCGTGAGGTTGCCGGGCAGCCGGCCGAGGACGGCGGTGATCTCCGCCTCGTCGGCGTAGCGGGCGACGACGGTGACGGGGCCGAAGCACTCCTCCAGGAGGAGGGCGTGGCCGCCGTCGGCGAGGCGGGCCGCGTCGACGGTGAGGACGCCGGGGGTGACGGTGTGCTCGTCGGCGGCGCCGGGGGCGACGGGGGCCTCGACGCCGTCGAGGGCGGCGCGCTCGGTGACGCCGTCGACGAAGGCGGCCCGCATCCGGTGGTCGAGCAGGACGGCGGGGGCGGTCTCGCCGACGCCCTTCGTGACGGCGTCGAGGAAGCGGTCGCCGTCGGCGCCGGCCGGGACGAGGACGAAGCCGGGCTTGGTGCAGAACTGGCCCGCGCCCAGGGTCATGGAGCCGGCCAGGCCCGCGCCGAGCTCCTCGGCCCGCTCGGCGGCGGCGCCGGGGGTGACGACGACCGGGTTGAGGGAGCCGAGCTCGCCGTGGAAGGGGATCGGCACCGGGCGGGCGGCGGCGGCGTCGAAGAGCGCCCGGCCGCCGCGCACGGAGCCGGTGAAGCCGGCCGCCGCGACCAGCGGGTGGCGGACCAGCTCGACGCCCGCGTCGAAGCCGTGCAGCAGGACGACGACGTCCTCGGGGAGTCCGGTCCCGGCGGCGGCCCGGCGCAGCAGTCCGGCCGCGAGGGCGGAGGTGGCCGGGTGGTCGGGGTGGGCCTTGACGACGACCGGGCAGCCGGCCGCGAGGGCGCTGGCGGTGTCGCCGCCGGGGACGGAGAAGGCGAGCGGGAAGTTGCTGGCGGCGTAGACGGCGACGACGCCGAGCGGGATCTTCCAGCGCCGCAGGTCGGGGCGGGGCGGCACGGCCGACGGGTCGGGCAGGTCGACGCGCACGTCGAGGAAGGCGCCCGCGTCGACGACCCCGGCGAAGGCGCGCAGCTGGGCGGTGGTGCGGGCGAGCTCGCCGGTGAGCCGGGGGGCGCCGAGGGCGGTCTCGGCGTCGGCGGTGGCCACCACCTCGTCGGCGGCGGCGTCGAGGAGGTCGGCGGCGGTCCGCAGGAAGGCCGCGCGGACGGCGCGGACGGCGAGGGACGCCCGGGCGGCGTGCGCGGCGCGGACCGCGCGGTCGACGTCGGCGGCGGTGGCCTCCGTCGCGACCTGCTCGCGCCGCTTCCCCGTCCGGGGGTCCACACTCCACACTGCTGCTGCCGACACCACGACACCTCTGTTCACTATGATGAACGTCGTTCTTGTGCATGAACGCTTCCGGGTGGACTCTATTGACGCCGCGGGCGTTCCCACAAGGTCGTCCGGAAGTCAGGGAGAAGGGCGGGGTCATGGCGGGTGCCGACGCGAGCGGCGCGCAGGTGAAGTCGGCGGTGCGGACGGTGGAGCTGCTGGAGTTCTTCGCCGGCCGGCCCGGGATGCACACCCTGGCCGCCGTGCAGGAGGCCGTCGGCTATCCCAAGTCGAGCCTGTACATGCTGCTGCGCACCCTGGTCGAGCTGGGCTGGGTGGAGACCGACGCCACCGGCACCCGGTACGGCATCGGGGTGCGGGCCCTGCTCGTGGGGACCTCGTACATCGACGGCGACGAGGTCGTGGCGGCCTCCCGGGTCACCCTGGACCGGCTCTCGGACGACACCACCGAGACCGTCCACCTCGCGCGGCTCGACGGCACCAGCGTGGTCTATCTGGCCACCCGCCAGTCCCAGCACCACCTGCGGCCCTTCACCCGGGTCGGCCGTCGGCTCCCCGCCCACTCGACGGCGCTGGGCAAGGCGCTGCTCGCCTCCCACGACGACGAGCAGGTGCGCACGCTGCTGCCGGAGACCCTGCCCTCGGTGACCGAGCACACGATCACCGAGCGGGAGCGGCTGATCGAGGAGCTGGCGACCGTGCGCGAGCTGGGGTACGCGGTGGACCGCGAGGAGAACACCCTGGGGCTGCGCTGCTTCGCGGTGGCGATCCCCTACCGGACCCCGGCCCGGGACGCGCTCAGCTGCTCGGTCCCGGTCGCGCGGCTCACCCCGGGCCACGAGCAGCTGATCAAGGACGCCCTCGTCGACGCCCGCGACCGGCTGACGCTGGCGACCCGCCGCCTCTGAGCCGGCCGCGTCCCGGGCCGGCGCGTCCCGGGCCGGCCGGGGAGCGGAGGTCCGGGACCGGCGGCGGATGCGTGCCGCATGAACGTTTCCTGAGAATCGGGTCACCACCGGAACGCCCCCCACCGCGCCGTTCGTCCCTTCTGGTGCCATGAACAAGACGATCAGGCGCACCTCGGTCTTCGCGCTGCTCCTCGTGCTCGCCCTCCTGGGCCGGGCCACGTGGGTGCAGGCGTACGAGAGCAAGGCGCTCGCGAACGACAGCAAGAACCGGCGGAAGACGATCGCGCAGTACGCGCAGCCGCTCGGGAACATCGTCGTGGCCGGTTCGCCGGTCACCGGCTCGAAGCACACCGAGAGCGGTGATCTCGCGTACGAACGCAGTTACACGGACGGCGAGCTGTACGCGGCGGTCACCGGCTACAGCTCGCAGGCGTACGGCGCGACCCAGCTGGAGGGCATCTACTCCGGGATCCTGGACGGCACCGACGACCGGCTGAAGAACCCGGTGGACGCGGTCACCCGCAAGCAGCAGGCGCCGGGCACGGTCGTCACCACGATCGACCCGGACGTGCAGAAGGCCGCCTACCGGGCGCTCGGGGAGAAGAAGGGCGCGGTGGTGGCGATCGACCCGGCGACCGGCCGGATCCTCGCCATGGTCTCCACCCCCTCCTACGACCCCTCGGCCATCGCCGGCAGCACCGACGGCGACGCCTGGAAGCGGCTGACCGAGGACCCCGACAAGCCGCTGGTCAACCGGGCGCTGCGGCAGCCCCTGCCGCCCGGCTCCACCTTCAAGCTGGTGGTCGCGGCCGCCGCCCTGGAGGACGGCCTGTACCCCTCGGTGGACGCGCGGACGCAGAGCCCGGACCCGTACACCCTCCCGAACACCCGGACCGTCCTGAAGAACGAGAACGCCTCCGCGCCCTGCGAGAACGCCACCATCCGCACCGCGCTCCAGTACTCCTGCAACAACGTCTTCGCCAAGATGGCGGCCGACCTGGGGCAGGACAAGGTGAAGGCGATGGCGGAGAAGTTCGGTTTCGGCGAGGACGAGCTGGACGTGCCGGTCCGGGCCTACGCGAGCGTGTACCCGTCCGGGATGGACCCGGCGCAGACCGCGCTCACCGGCATCGGGCAGTTCGACGTCACCGCCACCCCGCTCCAGATGGCGATGGTCTCCGCGGCGATCGCGAACGACGGCCGGCTGGCCGCCCCGCACATGGTCTCCGAGGTGGTCGACTCCGACGGCGACGCCCTGCAGTCCTTCGACGACGGCGACGCCACCCGGATCGTCTCCCCGTCCACCGCCGAGCAGCTGCGCAGCGCCATGGTGACGGTGGTGGAGCGGGGCACCGGCACCAACGCGGCGATCGCCGGCGCCGAGGTCGGCGGCAAGACGGGCACGGCGCAGCACGGCGAGAACAACAGCAAGACGCCGTACGCCTGGTTCACCTCCTACGCGAAGGACCCGTCGACCGGGAAGCAGGTGGCGGTGGCCGTGATGATCGAGGACTCGGGCGCGGCCCGCTCCGAGGTCAGCGGCAACGGCCTGGCGGCCCCGGTGGCGCGGAAGACGATGGCGGCGGCGCTGGAGTGACGTCCGCGGGGGCGCCCGAGTGACGTCCGCGGCGGCGGCGAAGCGACCTGCGCGGGGGCCGGATTGGCCCCCGCGGGCCCTCGTGCGATAGGCAGGGGCGGGCTCGAACAGAGCGCCCGTTCCCGAACTGCCGATCTCGCTCCACGGAGGACCTTCGTGCGTCGCCTGCCCCGTTCGCTGTCCGGCTGGACCATGGCAGTCTTCGGACTCCTCGCCGCCGCCCTCGGGGTGGTGGGGCTCGTCGCCCCGGACGCCCTGCTCACGGTGATGGGCTTCGAGCCGGTGCCCGACGGGGCCCGCGCGGACGGCGACCACACCCTGGTCTTCCTCACCGCCTCCTCCATGGCGGCGCTCAACATGGGCGTCTACTACGTCCTCGCCGCGCTCTCCGACTGGAAGGCGTTCTTCCGCTGGACGGTTCCCTTCCGGCTCCTCACCTGCGCGGTCTTCACCCTCGCGGTCGTCACCGGACGGGCCCCGTCCGGCTTCCTCGGGGTCGGCCTGTGGGAGGGGCTCGGAGCCGTCGTCACGGGCGCGGCCCTGTGGCACGAGAAGCGGTCCGGCCTCGGGAAATAGGGAGCCTGCCCGATCCCGGAGGGCCACCTCAGGGACCACCCTTCGGCCATGCGCTGGTATCTGACGGGTGTGGTCGTGTCCGGGTTCGGGACGACGGCGATGTGGCTGGTCTCCGGGATCTGGGTCAAGTCGCTGACGGGTTCCGACGGCCTCGCGGCCCTCACCGCCTTCGCCCTGTGGGCCCCGGCCCTGCTCGGGCCGCTGCTCGGCACGCTCGCGGACCGGGTCCGCCGCCGTCCGCTGCTGATCGCCCTCGACCTCGCGATGGCCGCCGTGCTGCCGCTGCTGCTCTGGGTGACCTCGGCCGACCGGGTGTGGCTGCTCTTCGCCGTCCTCGTCCTCTACGGGGCACAGGGCGCCGTCCACGACGCGGCCGAGCAGGCGCTGCTCGCGACCGGACTCGCCAAGGAGCGGCTCGGATCGGCCAACGGCTGGCGGATGACGGCGGGCGAGTCGACGAAACTGATCGCCCCGCTGGCCGCGGCGGGCCTCTACGCCCGGTACGGGAGCGGCCCCGTCGTCCTCCTGGACGCCGCCACCTTCGTCCTGGCCGCGGCCGCCTTCGCCGCCCTGCGGGTCCGGGAGGAGCCGCCGGCGCGGGCCGCGCGGGAGCCGGGCGCGTGGTGGCGGGAGACCGCCGAGGGGGTCCGGCTGCTCGCCGCCTCGCCGGTGCTGCGGCCGCTGGTCGGCACCGGGGCCCTCACCATGCTGCTCGCCGGGGTGAACGGGGCGGCGGTCTACGCGGTGGTGGACCGGGGGCTCGACCGCCCCGCCGCCTACGCCGGGGTGCTGTACGCGGTGCAGGGCGCCGGATCGGTGCTCGCCGGACTGACCGCGGGACCCCTGCTGCGCCGGGTCCCGGAGCGGCTCCTCGCCGCCGGCGGCCTCGCGCTCTTCGCGGCGGCGGCCGGGGTGCGGGCGCTGCCCTCCGAGGCGGCGGCGCTGACGGCGAGCGCGGTGATCGGCCTGGGCATGCCGTGGGTGCTGGTGGCGGCCGTGACGGCGGTCCAGCGGGAGGCCCCGGCGGAGGCGGTCGGCCGGGTCGCGGCGACCGCGCACACGGTCCTCTTCGTGCCGAACGCGGCGGCCCTGGCGCTGGGCGCGGCCCTGGTCACCACCGTGGACGTCCGGGTGCTGCTGCCGGTGGTCGCGGCGGCGGGGCTGACGTGGGCGGCGGTCGCGGCGGCGCGGACCCCGGCCCGGGGGGAGGACGGCGCCCTCACCGGCTCCGGATGACCGGCCGGCTCCTGGTCGGCCGTGCTCGTGGTGCGTGCCCGCGGGCGGCCGGGGAGCATGGAAGGGGCGGCGGGCTCGGGCCCCAGGCGGGAGGAGGGCAGTGTGACGGCCGGTTCCTTCCCGGAGACGGGCACGGGGACGGAGGAGGGCCGCGGCGGGCTGCCCCGCGGCACGGGCGGCGGCGGAGCGGCCGGGCCCCCGGGCGGCCTCGTGCCCGGCACGGCCTTCGACGCGCGGGGACTGCTCGACGTGCTCGGGGTGGCCGCGGTGGTCGTGGACTCGGCCGGGCGGATCGTGCTGTGGAGCCCGCAGGCCGAGGACCTGTTCGGCTACCGGGCCGACGAGGCCCTCGGGCAGTACGTGGCCCGGCTGATCATCGACGAGCAGCACCGGTCCGAGGCGATGCGCCTCTTCGGCGAGGTGCTGCGCCGCGGCACGGCCTGGGCGGGGACCTTCCCCGTACGGCACAAGGACGGGTCGGTCCGCGAGGTGGAGTTCCGCAACATGCGGCTCACCGACGACCTGGGCGATCTGTACGCCCTCGGCATCGCCGCCGACCGGGCCGCCGTCGCCCGGGTGGAGACCGAGCTGGCCCTCTCCGACCGGCTGGTCGACCAGTCCCCGATCGGCCTCGCGGTCCTCGACACCGAGCTGCGGTACGCCCTGGTCAACCCGGCGCTCGAAAGGTTCAACGGGCTGCCGGCCGCCCGGCACCTGGGCCGGCGGCCCTCCGAGGTGCTGGAGGGCGTGGACGCGGCGCCGCTGGAGGCGGCGGCCCGGCGGGTGCTGGAGACCGGGATGCCGCTCCTCGGCCTCCAGGCGATGGGCGGGACCCCGTCCGACCCCGGCGGCGGCGAGCACGCCTGGTCGGTGTCGTTCTACCGCCTGGAGGCGACCGGGGGCCGGGTCCTCGGGGTGGCCGCGTGGGTGGTGGACGTGACCGAGCGGCACCGGGCGGACGCGGCGGCCGGCCGGTCCCGGCGGCGGCTCGCGCTGATCGCGGACGCCTCCACCCGGATCGGCACCACCCTGGAGGTGGAGCGGACGGCGGACGAGCTGGCGGCGGTGGTGGTGCCCGCGCTCGCCGACGTGGCCGCCGTCGACGTCCTCGACTCGGTGCTCTCGCTGCGCCGGACGGACTCCCCCGAGCGGGGCCCGGCGCTCTTCCGGGCGCTGGCGGTCAAGAGCGGGCACGAGACGGAGGCGCTGGCGGCCGCGGACCCGCCCGGGTCGGTCGCCCTGTACGGCGCGGAGCGGCTGGTCACCCGGTGCGTGCAGACCGGGCGGCCGGTCCTGGTGGCCCGGGTGGGGCCGGAGGACCTGCCGCGGATCGCCCGCAGTCCGGAGGCGGCCCTGCGGCTGGCGCGGGCCGGGGTGCACTCGTACCTGGCGGTGCCGCTGATCGCGCGGGGCGAGGTGCTGGGGGCGCTCGACCTGAAGCGGGACCGGCACCACCCGCTGCCCTTCGACGCGGACGACGTGCTGCTCGCCGTGGAGCTGGCGGCCCGGGCCGCGGTCGGCATCGACAACGCCCGCTGGTACCAGAACGTGCGGAACGCGGCCGTGACCCTCCAGCGCAGCCTGCTGCCCGGCGCCCCTCCCGAACGGCCCGGCCTGGAGGCGGCCGCCCGCTACCAGCCCGCCCAGGAGTCCAGCGAGGTCGGCGGCGACTGGTACGACGTGATCGCGCTGCCCGACGGGAAGACGGCCCTGGTGGTGGGGGACGTGATGGGCAGCGGCATCGACGCGGCGGCGACCATGGGCGGGCTGCGGACCGCCACCCGCGCCTTCGCCGACCTGGACCTCTCCCCCGCGCAGGTGCTGCGGCACCTGGACCGGATCACGGTCGGCCCGGAGCACTCCATCGCGACCTGCCTGTTCGCGGTGCACGATCCGCGCCGGGGCCGCTGCCGGATCGCCAACGCCGGCCACCTGCCGCCGGTGCGGCTCCCGGCGGACGGCCCGGCCGAACTCGTCGACGTCTCCACCGGGGTGCCGCTGGGCGTCGGCGGCGGTGCCTTCCGCACCACACGGGTGCCCTTCCTGCCCGGCGACCGGCTGGTGCTGTACACGGACGGGCTGATCGAGACCCGGGACAGCGCCATCGACGAACGGCTCGCGCTGCTCGTCGCGCTCGTCGAGGAGACCCGGGAGCTCTCCCTGGAGGAGAGCTGCGACCGGCTGCTGCGGGAGCTGCGGCGCCCCGGCGCCCCCGACGACGTGGCGCTCCTCATCGCCCGGAGCACGGCGTGAGGGCCCGCCGGGGCGGCTCGCCGGCGGGGCGGGGCTCCGGGCTGCGGAGCCTCGCCGGGCAGGTCCTCGCCCTGGAGGCGCTGATCGCGCTCCTGGTGATCGTGGCGGCGGTGTTCGTCACCTTCCGGCAGGCCCGGCAGGACGTGCTGCGGGACGCCGAGGTGCGGTCGCTCGCGGTGGCGGAGGCCTTCGCGAAGGCGCCCGGCGTGGACACGGCGCTGGCCTCGCCGGACCCGACGGCGGCGCTCCAGGAGCGCGCGGAGCAGACCCGGGTGGCGACCGGGGTGGACTTCATCGCGGTGCTGGGCCCGGACGGGGTGCGGTACACGGACGCGCAGACCGGGCTGATCGGGGAGAAGGCCACCGGCGACCTCTCGCGGGCGGTGGTGGACGGCGAGTCGTACACCGAGACCTTCCGGGGCGCGCCGAACGACGCGGTGCGGGCCGTGGTGCCGGTGGTGGACGACGACGGCCGGATCGTCGGCATGGTGACGAGCGGCATCGAGGTGCAGTCGCTCAGCGAGGCGGTCGAGGGACGGCTGGTGGTGCTGCTGGCCGCCGGCGGCGGGGCGCTGGTGCTCGCGGTGGGCGGGGCGGCGCTGGTGGCGCGGCGCCTGCGGCGGCAGACGCACGGCCTGGGCCCGGCGGAGATGACCCGGATGAAGGAGCACCACGAGGCGGTGCTGCACGCGGTCCGCGAGGGGGTGCTGATCGTCGGCGGGGACGGGCGGCTGCTGCTCGCCAACGACGAGGCGCGGCGGCTGCTCGGCCTGCCGGCGGACGCCGAGCGGCGGCCGGTCGCGGAGCTCGGGCTCGATTCCCGCACGGTCGAGCTGCTGGAGTCCGGGCGGACCGCGACGGACGAGGTGCACCGGGCGGGCGACCGGCTCCTCGCGGTGAGCGTGCGGCCCACCGTGCCGGCCGACGGGCCCGGCTCGGGCAGCGTGATGACGATGCGGGACACCACCGAGCTGGCCGCGCTGAGCGGGCGGGCGGAGGTGGCGCGGGGCCGGCTCCAGCTGCTGTACGAGGCGGGGGTGCGGATCGGGACGACCCTGGAGGTGGTCCGGACGGCGGAGGAGCTGGCGGAGGTGGCGGTGCCGCGGTTCGCGGACTTCGCGACCGTGGAGCTGCTCGAACCGGTGCTGCGGGGCGAGGAGCCGCCGCAGGACGCGACGCTGGCGGAGATGCGGCGGACGGCGATGAGCGGGGTGCGGGCGGAGCAGCCGCTCCAGCCGGTCGGCGAGGTGATCCGCTTCCACGTGCCGAGCACGCCGATGGCGACGGCGCTGTCCGGCGGGCACGCGGTGGTGCAGGAGGAGCTGGCGGCGGCGGACGGCTGGCGGGCGCAGGACCCGGAGGGGGCGGCGCGGGCGCTGGCGTACGGGATGCACTCGCTGCTCACGGTGCCGCTGCTGGCCCGGGACGTGGTGCTGGGGATGGCGAACTTCTGGCGGGCGGACACGGAGGAGCCGTTCGGCGAGGAGGACCTGGAGTTCGCGGAGGAGCTGGCGGCGCGGGCGGCGGTGGCGATCGACAACGCCCGCCGGTTCACCCGGGAGCACGCGATGGCGGTGACGCTCCAGCGCAGCCTACTGCCCCGGGTGCTGCCCGAGCAGAGCGCGGTGGAGGTGGCGTACCGCTACCTGCCGGCGAAGGCGGGGGTCGGCGGCGACTGGTTCGACGTGATCCCGCTGCCGGGCGCGCGGGTGGCGCTGGTGGTGGGCGACGTGGTGGGGCACGGACTGCACGCGGCGGCGACGATGGGCCGGCTGCGGACGGCGGTGCACAACTTCTCTACGCTGGACGTGCCGCCGGACGAGATCCTCGGGCACCTGGACGAACTGACCGGGCGGATCGACGAGGAGGCGGAGCCGGCGGCCGCGGCGGGCGACGGCGGCCGGCGGGAGGAGACGATCACCGGCGCGACCTGCCTGTACGCGATCTACGATCCGGCGACCGGGATGTGCACGATGGCGAGCGCGGGGCATCCGGGGCCCGCGGTGGTGGACGCGGAGGGGCGGGTGGAGTTCCCTCCGCTGGCGCCGGGGGTGCCGCTGGGCCTGGGGCTCGGGGACGTGCCGTTCGAGTCGACTCGGCTGCGGATCCCGGAGGGCAGCAAGCTGGTCCTCTTCACGGACGGGCTGCTGGAGGACCACGGGCGGGACGTGGGAACGGGGCTGCGGCTGCTGCGCCGGACGCTGGAGCGGCCGGAGCGGAGCCCGGAGCAGACCTGCGCGGACATCCTGGCGAACCTGCTGTCGCCGGCGCCGCGGGACGACATCGCGGTCCTGGTGGCGCGGACCCGGCGGCTGCCGGCGGACCGGATCGCCGAGTGGGAGGTGGCGCGGGACCCGGCGGCGGTGTCGCCGGTGCGGAACGCGGCGGCGGCCAAGCTGGGCGAGTGGGGGCTGGACGAGGCGGCCTTCGCGGTGGAGCTGATCCTGAGCGAACTGGTCACCAACGCGGTGCGGTACGGGGCGGATCCGGTGCGGGTGCGGCTGCTGTACGACCGGACGCTGGTGTGCGAGGTCTCGGACGGCAGCAGCACCTCGCCGCATCTGCGGCACGCGGCGGAGACGGACGAGGGCGGCCGGGGCCTGTACCTGGTGGCGCGGTTCGCGGAGCGCTGGGGCACCCGGTACGGGCGGCGGGGGAAGACCATCTGGGCGGAGCTGCGGGTGGGGCCGGGCGGCGGCGACGGCGGGCCGGACACGGCGGGGACGGGGCCGGCGGCCGCGCTCGACCTCGACGCGCTGGAGAAGCTGGCCTGGTGAGGAGGGGGCCCCGCTCCGGACCGGCGGGCCCGCACGGCTCGGGACCGAGGCCGCGCACGGCTCCGGACCGGTGGCTCCGTACCTCTCCGGACCGGCGGGCCCGTACCCCTCCGGACCGGCGGCTCCGCACCCCTCCGGACCGGTGGGTCCACATGGTATACCAAAAGGGTCCGCCAGAGCCCGAAGGAGACCCCGTGAGCCCCACGCCCCGCACCGCGACCCTCTTCCACGACGTCCGGCCCTTCGGCGGCCCGGCCGGCGACCTGATCGCCGTCGACGGGGTGCTCGTCGACGAGCTCCCCGAGGGCGTGGCCGTCGAGCGGGTCGACGGCGGCGGGCGCCTCGCGCTGCCGACCCTGGTCGACGCGCACATCCACCCGGACAAGACCTCCTGGGGCGAGCCCTGGTACCGCCGCCGCGCCGCCGCGGGCATCGCCGACCACGTGGCCGGGGACGTGGAGCTGGCCCGGTCGCTGCCCACCCCGGTGGGCGAGCGGGCGCTGCGCCTGATGTCCCACGCGGCGGCGCTCGGCACCCGCGCGATGCGCGCCCATGCGGACGTGGCCCCGGCCTACGGCCTGGCCGGGATCGAGGGGATCGCCGAGGCCGCGGCGAAGCTGGCCGGGATCGTCGACGTCGAGCTGGTCGCCTTCCCCCAGCACGGCGTGGTCCGCGCGCCGGGCACCGCGGAGCTGCTGGCGGAGGCGGCGGCGAGCGGTCTGGTCAGCCATGTGGGCGGCATCGACCCGACCGGCTTCGACGCGGACGGCGGCCGGGAGGGCGACCAGCTGGGCCTGGTCTTCGCCCTGGCCGAGAAGCACGGCCTGGGCCTCGACATCCACCTGCACGACCGGGGCGAGCCGGGCCTGGCGGTGATCCGCGACATCGCCGCCCGCACCCGCGCCGCCGGTCTGCGGGGCAAGGTGACGGTGGCGCACGCCTTCGCCGTCGCGGGGCTGGCCGGCCGGGAGCTCGACGGGACGGCGGAGCTGCTCGCGGAGTCCGGGGTGGCGCTGACCACGGTCGCGCTGGGCGAGACGACGGTCCTGCCGTTCCGCCGGCTCGCCGAGCGCGGGGTGACGGTCGGCCTCGGCTCGGACGGCGTCCGCGACAGCTGGAGCCCGTACGGCGACGCCGACATGCTGCACCGGGCCTGGCTGGCCGGCTGGGCCCTGGACGCCCGGCTCGACGAGGAGCTGGAGGCCTGCTTCGGGGTCGCCGCCGACGGCGGCGCGGCGCTGATGGGGCTGCCCGCCGCCGATCTGCGCCCGGGCTCCCCCGCCGACTTCATGCTGGTCGAGGGCGAGTGCGTGCCGCAGGTCGTGGTGGACCTGCCCCGCCGCGACCTGGTGGTCCGGGCGGGCCGGGTGGTGGCCCGGGACGGCCGCCTGGTCCGGTCCGGCCCCCTGGAAGCACGCTAGGGCGTTTCCTTCGGATTCCGTCCGGCCCGCGCCGGCCGGCCGAGTTCCGCGAGCGCGGCCCGGACCGCGGCCAGGTCGCCGTCGGAGGCCAGGCCCGCGTGGTAGAGCCGGAGTTCGGTGGCCCCCTCGGCGAGGGCGCGCCGGGCGTCCGCGGCGAGGCGGCCGGGGGCGCCGCCCATGCCGCCGACGACGGAGAGGTTGGCGGCGAGGGTGGCGCCGGGCGGGCGGTGGGCGGCGAAGGCGGCGAGCCGGCCGGGCCGGGCCACCACGCCGTCGGCGAGACCGAGGACGTGCGCGGGATCGGTGCCGGCGTCGGCGCCGCAGCGGTACGGGTCCGGGTCGGCGTGCAGCAGGATCCGGAAGCCGGGCGGGGCGGCGGCCCGGACGGCGGCGACGGCCGCCTCCTGGAGGCCGCGGGCGGTCCGGGCGCGCCAGGCGAGGAGGGGCGCCGCCCGGGCGCCGAGCTCCCCGGCCGGCCCGGCGCCGGCCCAGACGGGGGCGAGGGCGGCGCGGACGGCGGCGGCCAGCGCGTCCGGGTCGGCGCCCTCCCCGGCGTACCCCCGACGGCAGTGCGGGCAGAAGCAGAGCGACAGGAGCAGCTGGGCGCGGTCGTCCAGCGGGACGCCACCGGTCTTGTCGTGGGCGTGCAGGTGGGCGTAGCCGTACCAGCCGCAGGACTCCAGCTCGGTGCCGCTCGCGCCGGGGCGGACGGCCGCCTCGGCGGCGAGGTCCACCAGCAGGGCGCGGACCTCGGGGTGGGCGATGCAGGGGGCCCAGGGGTAGCGGTCGCCGTGGGCGTTGACGACGGAGGTGTCGGGGTGTTCGGCGCCGAGGCGGGAGTTGTGGGCGAGGACGACCCAGCTGTGCACCGCGAGGCCGGTGCCGTCGAGGGCTTCGGCGGCGCGCCCCCAGGCGTCGCCGGGGGCCCAGTCGCCCGCGGGGTACGGGGCGAGCCTGCGGCCGGTCCAGCGGGCCGGGTCGGGCGGGTAGAGCACGGCGGCGTGCCCGGCGGTGACGACCCGTCGGGCGGGGTGGCGGGGGCTGAGCGCCCGGGTGGAGTGGTAGGCGGCGGCGAGGGTGACCTGCCGGACGCCGAGGCCGGCGAGGAGCGCGGGGGCGGCGGGGTCGCCGTCGACGTCCCAGGGGTAGAGGAAGGCTCCCGTGCGGGGGAGGGCGGGGGTGGTCACGGGCGCTCCCGGAAGGACAGGTCACACGACTCCACGGCCGTTCACATCCATGAACGACCCTCGCACGCTAACCCTCCGGGCCTGCCGGGTCAAGACGAACGGACCTGCTCGCACCGCACCTTGACGACCCCCCGGCCCCTCCCTAGCGTGTCCACGTCCGTGAATGGCCGCCGACCGGCCCCGCGTCCCAGCCGAGGAGAACCCCCCGATGCCCGCACCCCGCACCCTCCTCCTCACCGGTGCCGCCGGCGGCGTCGGCACCCTCATGCGGGAGCTGCTCCCGGCCCACGGCTACGCGCTGCGCCTCCTCGACGCCGTCCCGGTGCCCGGCGCCCCGGACGCGGTCGTCGCCGACCTCGCCGACCGGGCGGCGCTGCGCGAGGCCGTGCGGGGGGTGGACGCGATCGTGCACCTGGCCGGGATATCCCTGGAGGCCGACTTCGACGCGATCGTCGCCGCGAACGTCACCGGCCTCCACCACCTCTACGAGGCGGCCCGCGAGGAGGGCGTCGGCCGGATCGTCTTCGCCTCCAGCAACCACGCGGTCGGCTTCACCCCCCGGCCGCGCGACGGCGAGCCGCCGGTGCCGGTCACCACCCCGCACCGGCCCGACACCTTCTACGGCCTCTCCAAGTGCTTCGGCGAGGACCTGGCCCAGCTCTACTGGGACCGGCACGGCGTCGAGACCGTCTCCGTCCGCATCGGCTCCTGCTTCCCCGAGCCCACGTCGGTCCGGATGCTCTCCCTCTGGCTCAGCCCCGCCGACTGCGCCCGGCTGCTGCACGCCGCGCTCACCGCGCCGGACGTCGGCCACACCGTGGTGCACGGCTCCTCCGCCAACACGCGCGAGTGGTGGGACCTGTCGTCCGCCAGGGCGCTGGGCTACGAGCCCCGGGACGACTCGGAGCGGTACGCGGAGAAGCTGATCGCCGAACACGGCCTCCCGCCGGCGGGCACCCCCGACGACGTCTACCTCGGCGGCGGCTTCACCACCACGGCCCCCCGCTGGCGTGCCGGGGGGCCGGACGGGGACGGAGCGGACGTCCGCGGGCCCGGTCGGTGATACGGGGGAGCCGACCGGGCCCGGTTCGACGGCGCGCGCTGGCAGCGCCGGACGCTCCCACCGTAGGCCGCCACCAAGATCACCGCGAGCCACGGAACGCGGCCTCTGTCCGGAATGCGCGGCCGACAGGAGCACGCGGGCGCACGCCCCGGCTCAGGGCGCCGTCCGCAGCGTCCGGGAGGGCGACTCGCCGAACTTCTCGCGGTAGTGCGCGGCGAAACGGCCCTGGTGGGCGAAGCCCCAGCGCCAGGCGACCTCGCTCACGCTCACCTCGTCCGGCTCCGCCGCCCGCAGCTCCTCCCGCACCCGTTCGAGCCGGACCTCGCGGACGTACGCCATCGGCGACATCCCGACGTACTCCCGGAAGGACTCCTGGAGCCTGCGGACGCTCACCCGCGCGTGGGCGGCGAGATCGGAGGTGGTGAAGGGGTGTTCGGGGCGCTCCCGCACCGCGTCCATGGCCCGCTTCACCGGCGCCGGGCGGCGCGGCCCGGCCGGGTGGGCGAGCTCCTCGCGCCAGGGGTGCTCGGCGGCGAGCAGCAGCCCGTTGAGGAGCGCCTCCTGGAGCGGGCGGGCGACGAGTTCGTGATGGGCGAGGCCCTCCCCGGCGAGCGCCTCCGCGGCGACCCGGCGGGCGAACCGCACCCAGCCGAGGCCGGGGCCGCGCGAGATGTCGACGCGGGGCCGGAAGGCGAGCGGGCCCTGCGGCGGCCGGCCGAGCAGGCTCTCCAGCCGGTCGCGCAGCTCGTCGGCGCCGACCTTGACCGAGAGGATCCGCCCGTCGCCGCTCCAGCGGTCGAGGAAGGTGTCCCCGGAGGGGTCGAGGAGGAGCGCCTCGCGGGCGGTGGCCCGGACCGCGGGGCCGCGGCCCTGGCGCATCTCCATGGTGCCGCTGAGCGGGGCGTTGAGGTGGTACGCGCCCAGCTCGCCGAAGCTCATCCGGACGTCCGCCCCGCAGCTCAGGTCGCCGATGACGAGCGGCCCGAACTCGACGATGTCGAAGCGGGCCGCGAAGGACCGGTGGTCGTCCACGACGTCCATCCGGCTGGTGTAGTAGCGCACGTCGAGTTCCTGACGCGCCTCGTCGACGTCCCCGGTCGTGAAACTCCCACCCGCTGCACCCACGGTGCGAAAGATAATTCATATGACGGAACCGTCCGGGGGCGGGCAGGATGCCGGCATGCCACAACCCCATGGATTCGCCTACGAGGAGCGCAAGGACGGCTCCGTCGTCCTCACCCACCACGGCCGCGCCGCGGGGGTGCTGCGCGGCGCCCGGGCGGCGAAGTTCCTGGCCGAGGCGGAGTCCGGCGACCTCCAGCTGGTGATGGCCCGCTGGACCGGGGCGTACCGTTTCGGCAACGAGCGGCAGGCGCGGAGCCATCCGCGTAACCAGGGTGGCGGAACCCGCCGCGGGTAAGGGAACGGCAAAGGGACCCGGATCGTTGAGCCTGGCATGACCGCAATGACCCCCGGCTCGAACCTCCCGCTCACCGCCCCCCGCGTGGCGGTGGACGTCGCCGCCCCCGTGCGGCTCGACGTCTCGGGCCTGCTGCTCGGCGCCAACGGCAAGGTGCGCTCGGACGACGACTTCATCTTCTACAACCAGCCCGCGGGCCCCGGCGTCACCTACCGCTCCGGCGGCGGCGCGGCGCCGGACGCGATCCTGGTGGACACCGGCGGCCTGCCCGCCGGCATCGAGAGGATCGTCGTCACGGCCAGTCCGGACGCCGCCGGCCAGACCTTCCAGGGCATCGAGCCCACCGCGACCGTCCGCGACGCCGACAGCGGCGCGGTCATCGCCACCTTCACCCCGCCCCGGCTGGCCGGCGAGACGGCCCTGGTGGTCGTCGAGATCTACCAGCGCAACGGCGCCTGGAAGGTCCGCGCCGTCGGCCAGGGATACGCGAACGGCCTGGCCGGCATCGCGACCGACTTCGGCGTCTCGGTCGACGAGGAGCCCGCCGCGGCCCCCGCGCCGGCCGCCCCGGTCGCCCCCGCGCCGCCGGCCCCGCCCGCGCAGACGCTGCCCTCCTTCACTCCCCCGCCGATGCCGCCGGCTCCCCCGGCGGACCCGCGGGTCGCCGCCGCGGCCCCGGCCGCCCCGGCCGCCACCGGCAAGATCAACCTCGACAAGGGCCGGGTCAGCCTCCAGAAGAACCAGACGGTCTCGCTGGTCAAGGGCGGCCGTCCGCTGCTCTCCCAGGTGAAGATGGGCCTCGGCTGGGAGCCCGCGTACCGGGGCAAGGACATCGACCTGGACGCCTCGGTCATCGCGTACGGCCCGCAGCGCAACCACCTGGACAGCTGCTACTTCGGCAAGCTGACCATCCTGGGCGGGTCCGTCCGGCACTCCGGCGACAACCTCACGGGCGAGGGCGCCGGCGACGACGAGGTCATCACCGTCGACCTGGGCCGGCTGCCGGCCGACGCCACCGGCCTGGTCTTCACGGTCAACTCCTTCTCCGGCCAGAAGTTCACCGAGGTCGCCAAGGCGTACTGCCGGCTGATGGACGCGGCGACCGGCGAGGAGCTGGTCCGCTTCGACCTGACCTCCGCCGAGCCGCAGACCGGCGTGATGATGGCCAAGCTCATCAAGCAGTTCTCCGGCGAGTGGGAGATGACCGCGATGGGCGAGTTCGTGAAGTCCCGGACGGTGCGGGGCATGGTGAAGCCCGCCGCCCAGGCGCTCTGAGCGGGCGGTCCCCGGCCCCGCGCGGAGTCCGGCGCCCGGGGCGCGCCCCCGGGCGCCGGACTCCGGCGTCGCGCTAGGAGAACAGCGCGCTGTAGGCGTTGAGGGCGGGCTGACCGCCGAGGTGCGCGTAGAGCACGGTCGAGCCCCGGCCGATCTCGCCCCGGTCCACCAGGTCGATCAGCCCGGCCATCGACTTCCCCTCGTAGACGGGGTCGGTGACCATGCCCTCGGTGCGGGCGGCGAGCCGCATCGCGTCGAGGGTGGCCTCGTCCGGGACGCCGTAGACGCCGGCGTGGTAGCGCTCGTCCAGCTCCACGTCGGCCCCGGTGAGTTCGCGCTCGACGCCGATGAGCGCGGCGGTGGACCGGGCGATCCGGGTGATCTGCCCGTGGGTCTCGGCGGGCTTCGCGGAGGCGTCGATCCCGATGACCCGGCGGGGCCGGCCGCCCTCCTCGGCGAGCGCGGCGAAGCCCGCGACCATGCCGGCCTGGGTGGAGCCGGTCACCGAGCAGACCACCACCGTGTCGAAGAAGACGCCGAGCTCCCGCTCCTGCTCCGCCACCTCGTAGGCCCAGTTCGCGAAGCCGAGGCCGCCGAGCGGGTGGTCGGAGGCGCCGGCCGGGATCGCGTACGGCTTCCCGCCGCCCTCCTCGACCTCGCGCAGCGCCTGCTCCCAGCTCTCCTTGAAGCCGATCCCGAAGCCGGCCCGCACCAGCCGCACGTCGGCGCCGGCCAGCCGGCTGATCAGGATGTTGCCGACCTTGTCGTAGACGGCGTCGGGCCACTCGACCCAGCTCTCCTGCACCAGCACGCAGCGCAGCCCCGCGCGGGCGGCGACGGCCGCGACCTGGCGGGTGTGGTTGGACTGCACGCCGCCGATGGAGACCAGGGTGTCGCAGCCCTGCGCGAGGGCGTCCGCGACCAGGTACTCCAGCTTGCGGGTCTTGTTCCCGCCGTACGCGACGCCGGAGTTGCAGTCCTCGCGCTTGGCCCACAGGGACGGGCCGCCGAGGTGGTGCCCGAGCCGTTCGAGGGGGTGGACCGGGGAGGGTCCGAAGAGGAGCGGATAGCGTTCGAAGTCGGTGATCGGCACGGGCGGCTCTCCCTGGGTGGCGGACGGGGCGGGGACAGGAGGGGGCCCTAAGGCTCCGAGGGCGCGGGGACGCCCGAGGCCGCGGGGATGCCCGTGACCTCGGCGACCTCGGTGGCGTCGTCGGCGAGCTGTTCGAGCGCGGTCCAGATCTCGCTGGTGATCCGCACGGCCTCCTCGACGTCCCCGGCGGCGCAGGCGTCGATGAGGCGGGCGTGCAGTTCGGCGGAGCCGCAGCTGCCGGAATCGCCGAAGAGCCGGCGCTCGACCCGGCGGATCAGCGGCGTGTAGCGGTCGATGGTGGCGGCGGCCGCGTGGTTGCCGCTGGCGCCGACGAGGACCTGGTGGAGCTCGTCGTCGGCGTCGAGGGCCGCCTCGACGTCGGAGGCGCGGACGGCGGCGGCGAAGCGCTCGTTGGCCTCGCGCATCGCGCGGATCGCCCCGGGGCCGAGCAGCGGCACGGCGGTGCGGGCGGCGAGCTCGTGCATCACCCGGACGACGGAGGCCGCGTCCCGGACGATCCGGGTGACCGGCCGGGTGACCCGGGTGTAGCTCTGCGGCTTGGTCTCGACGAGGCCCTCGACGGTGAGCCGGGCGAGGGCGTCGCGGACGGGCGCGCGGGAGAGACCGAGGCGGTCGGCGAGGTCGGCGTCCTTGAGCAGGGCGCCGGGGGCGAGGTCGCCGCGCACGATCGCCTCGCGCAGCGACTCGTAGGCCCGGTCGCGCAACAGGGTCCGGCCCACGGGCCGCAGAGCGTCGTCCATGGACTGACAGGTTAGATGTCAGTCCACGGAGCCGACAGAGGATCATGGAACCTGGCGGGAACCCGACGGGAACCCGTCCCGATTCCTCACGGCTTCCCCCGACGTGCGGGCGCCGGGGTCCGACGGGGCGTCAGCGGCGGGGCTGGCGGCGCCAGGGACCGGTGATCGCCACCATGATGCCCGGGTCCTGGATGCTCGCGTACAGGGTGTCGCCGTCGGGCGAGAAGACGACGCCGGTGAACTCGCTGTCGTTGAGGTCGTTGCGCGCGATCGGGTAGGTGCGGCCCGAGTCGGTGGCGCCGAAGAGGTGCGAGACGCCCTCGCCGTCCTCGGCGATGACGAGCCCGCCGTACGGGGAGACGGTGATGTTGTCGGGGCCGTCGTAGGCGCCGTCCTGCTCGGGCGCGGGGTTCACGCCGAGCAGCACCTTGAGGGTGAGGGTGCGGCGCTTGGGGTCGTAGAACCAGACCTGGCCGTCGTGGGCCGCGCCGGGGCTCTCCTCGCGCGCGTAGGAGGAGACGACGTAGGCGCCGCCGTCGGCCCACCACATGCCCTCCAGCTTCCGGGCGCGGGTGACCTGGCCGTCGGCGAACTGCTTGCGCACCGGCGTGGCGCGGCCGTCGCGGTCGGGGACGTCGGTCCAGTCGACGCCGTAGACGGTGCCGATGCGGGTGGCGCGGGAGAGGTCGTCGACGAACCGCCCGGCGGAGTCGATGCACTTGGCGGCCTGGAGGACGCCGGCGTCGTCGGCGAGCGGGCGGTACCGGCCGCGGCCGTGCTCGAAGCCCTGCGGCGGGACCCAGCGGAAGAGGAGGCCGTTGGGGTTGGAGGCGTCCTCGGTGAGGTAGGCGTGGCCCCGCTCGGGGTCGACGACGACGGCCTCGTGGTCGTAGCGGCCGAAGAACTTGAGGGGCTTGGGATCGAGGTTGGCCCGCCGGTCCCGGGGGTCGACCTCGAAGACGTACCCGTGGTCCTTGGTCATGCCGTTCTTGCCGGCGAGGTCGGAGTTCTCCTCGCAGGTCAGCCAGGTGCCCCAGGAGGTGCGGCCGCCGGCGCAGTTGGTGGAGGTGCCGGAGATGCCGACCCACTCGGCGACGGTGCCGTCGCGGTGCACCTCGACGACGGTGCAGCCGCCGGCCGCGGCCGGGTCGTAGACGAGGCCCTCGGTGAGCGGCACGGGGTGCTCCCACCGGGAGCGGGCGCCCTTGAGCTCGTGGTTGTAGACGATGTACGTGGTGCCGCGCGGCCCGGCGAAGGTGGCGGCGCCGTCGTGGTGGGAGGGGGTGGACTCGCCGCTCTCCAGACGGGTGACGCCGGTGCGGGTGACGACCCGGTAGGCGAACCCCTCGGGGAGGGCGAGGACGCCGTCGGGGTCGGCGACGAGGGGGCCGTAGCCGAGGCGGTGGTGGCCGTGCCCGTGGTCGCCGTGGCCGTGGTCGTCGTCGTGGCCGTGCCCGCCGTGGGACCGCTCGTCGCTCGCGAGGGCCTCCGGCGCGGTGGCGAGCACTCCGACGGCGCCGGTGAGGGCGAAGCCGGCGACGGCGGACTTCTGGGTGAACTCTCTGCGGTTGAGCGCCATGGTGTGCGGTCTCTCCCATGCTGGTGGCCGGATGTCGCGCACACCATCGCGCGCCCGCGGGAACGGCGGCTGAACGGCGCGGGAACGGCCGCGGAGCGCCTGCCCCGGTCCGGGGAAAGGCGCTCCGCGGCCGCGGGGAGCGGACCGGTCAGGCCTGGCCGGTGCGGGAGCGGGCCTTGAAGGCGGCCTTGCGGGCCTCCTTGGCGGCCGTCTTGTCCGGGTGGAGCCGGCCCATCGCGTCGAGGACGTCGGCCGTGGAGGGGTGCTCGACGCGCCAGGCGGTCTCCAGGAAGCCGGTGTGACGGCTGGTCAGCCCCTCGATGAGCTCCTGGAGCTCGGCCAGGTCGCCGGCGGCGTCGAGCTGGGCGGCGATGGTGTCCACGGCGAGCCAGAAGATCATGGACTCCGGCGGGGCGGGCACGTCGGCGGCGCCGCGCTCGGCGAGCCAGACGCGGGCGAGGCCGCCGAGCTCGGGGTCGCCGAGGACCGCGCGGACGACCGGCTCGGCCTCGGGGCCGACCAGGGCGAGGGCCTGCTGGCAGTGGAGGCGGCGGAGCGGGGAGGCGGGGTCGGAGCCCCGGGCGGCGGCGAGGAGTTCGGCGGCGGCGGGGACCGGCTCCCGGCCGGCGAGCCAGTCCTCGGTCTCGGCGCGGGCGGCGGCCTCGGGGTAGCCGACGAGGCCGGCGAGGAGGGTGTCGGCGTCCTTCTCCGCGAGGTCGCCGACGGCGGGGGCGTCGACGCCGGCCTCCCGCATGCGGGTGCGGACGCCGTAGAGGCCGAGCGGGGTGAGCCGGACCATGCCGTAGCGGGAGACGTCCTCGTCGTCGACGGACGGGGCGGGCTCCTCGCCCTCCTCGGCCATCAGGGCCTCGTCGACGGGCTGGTACTCGACGAGGCCGATCGGCTCCAGGAGCCGGAACTGCTCGTCGAGCCGCATCATCGCGTCGGAGACCTGCTCCAGGACGTCGTCGGTGGGCTCGCCCATGTCGTCGGGGACGACCATGGAGGCGGCGAGCGCGGGCAGCGGCACGGGACCCTCGCCGGGGCCGCCCTCGCTGACGGTCAGCAGGTAGAGGTTGCCGAGGACGCCCTCCAGGAAGTCGGCCTCCGCCTCGGGGTCCCAGTCGAGGGCGTCGAGGTCGAGGCCGCCGTCCTCGTCGAGCAGCGGCTCCAGGTCGTCGAGGACCGGGGCGACGGCGTCGGCGAAGACGGCCTCGAAGGCGTCGAGCCAGAGCGCGAGCACGTCCCGGGGCGCGCCGCCGGCGACGACGGCGAGGTTCCCACCGGCGGCGGCGGTGCCAGGGGCGTCGTCGGCGGCGCCGTCCTCGACGTCGACCAGACCGGTGTCGACGGCGAGCCGCCAGGCGTCACCCGCCCAGTACTCGGCGTCCTCGTCGTCGCCGAGGCCGAGGACCTCGACCGCGTCCGGGAGCTGCTCGTCGACGAGTTCGCCGCCCGCCCCGACCCGGGTGTCGGGTCCCGCCCAGCGGGCGAGGCGCACGGCGTGGGCGAGGAGCGGGGCGGCCAGGGCTTCCCGAGCCAGCTCCGCGTCCGAGGGCAGCCGAACGGGGGGAAGGGTGGGGTGCTCCGCAGCCATGTGGGGGATCTCCTCGACGCGTGCGTGGATCGGTGTGGACCGGTGTGGATCGGTGGGGGACCACGTCGGATCCGACGGCGGATCCCGGTGGCGGCCGGTGGGGGCCGGCGTCCCAGCGTAGACGCATCGGGGGGAACGCCCGCCGGTTCACGGGCCCGTCAGCCTTCGTACACCCGTCGACCCTTGACAAGTGAGGGGCTCTCGCAAGAGATTGACGCGCGTAGATCCCTCTGCCGTTCCTCCAAGCACCCTCGGAGCCTCCTGATGCCTTCCTCCATACCGAGAACCGCCGCCGTCTCCGCGGTGGTCGCGGCCGCCCTCGCGGCCGGACTGCTCGCCGGCTCGCAGAGCGCCGCGGCCGAGGACAGCGCCGCGGTGCGCATCCACGACGTCCAGGGCACCACCCGGGTCTCGCCGCTCGTCGGCAAGCAGGTCACCGGCGTGACGGGCGTCGTCACCGGCGTCCGCGGCTACGGCTCCTCGCGCGGCTTCTGGATGCAGGACCCGCAGGGCGACGACGACCCGGCCACCAGCGAGGGCCTGTTCGTCTTCACCGGCTCCAACCCGACGGTCGCGGTCGGCGACGCGGTCAGCGTCGACGGCACGGTCACCGAGTACGTCCCCGGCGGTCTGAGCTCCGGCAACCAGTCGCTGACCCAGCTCTCCCGTCCCAAGGTCACCGTGGTCTCGCAGGGCAACGCGCTGCCCGCCCCGGTCACCATCGCCCCCTGGTCGGTGCCGGACGCCTACGCCCCCGCGGGCGACCCGGCGAACGGCGGCTCGATCAACGGCCTGGCCCTGGACCCGGACGCCTACGCCCTGGACTACTACGAGTCGCTGGAGGGCACCAACGTCCGCGTCTCCTCCTCGCGGGTGGTCGGCGCCACGGACCCGTACTCCGAGCTGTGGGTCACGGTGAAGCCGTGGGAGAACCGCAACTGGCGCGGCGGCACGGTCTACGGCTCGTACGAGTCCCAGAACACCGGCCGGCTCCAGATCCAGTCGCTGATCCCGCTCGCCCAGCGGCCCTTCCCGAAGGCGAACGTCGGCGACTGGCTGACCGGCTCGACCGAGGGCCCGCTCGACTTCAACCAGTTCGGCGGCTACACCCTGACCGCCCGCACCCTCGGCGAGGTCGTGGACTTCGGCCTGAAGCGCGAGGTCACGCAGAAGCAGCACAAGAACGAGCTGGCCGTCGCCACGTACAACGTGGAGAACCTCGACCCGACCGACCCGCAGGAGAAGTTCGACTCCCTCGCGAAGGCGGTCGTCGAGAACCTCGCCTCGCCGGACGTCCTGGCCCTGGAGGAGATCCAGGACGACAACGGCGCCAAGAACGACGGCACGGTGTCGGCCGGTCAGACCGTGAAGAAGTTCACGGACGCGATCGCGGCGGCCGGCGGTCCGGCGTACGAGTGGCGCTCGATCGACCCGGAGAACAACAAGGACGGCGGCGAGCCCGGCGGCAACATCCGTCAGGTCTTCCTCTTCAACCCCGAGCGGGTCTCCTTCGTCGACCGCGCGGGCGGCGACGCGACCACCGCGACCGGCGTCACGGGATCGAAGGGCCGCGCCGCCCTCACCCTCTCCCCCGGCCGGATCGACCCGGCGAACGCCGCCTGGGAGGCCAGCCGCAAGCCGCTCGCGGGCGAGTTCACCTTCCGCGGCCGCACGGTCTTCGTGGTCGCCAACCACTTCGGCTCGAAGGGCGGCGACGAGTCGATCGTCTCCCACCACCAGCCGCCGAACCGTTCCTCCGAGGCCAAGCGCCTCCTCCAGGCGCAGGCCGTGAACGCCTTCGTCAAGGAGATCACGGCCCTCGACAAGCAGGCGGACGTCCTCGTCGTCGGCGACATCAACGACTTCGAGTTCTCGGACACCACCGAGGCGCTGACCGACGGCGACGTGCTCTACCCCGCCGTGAAGTCGCTGCCGCGCTCCGAGCGCTACTCGTACGTCTACCAGGGCAACAGCCAGGTCCTCGACCAGATCCTGACCAGCCCCGGCGTGCACCACTTCGAGTACGACAGCGTGCACATCAACGCCGAGTTCGCGGACCAGGACAGCGACCACGACCCGCAGGTCCTGCGCTTCCGCCCGTAACCGGATCCCGCCGCTACGCGCCCGCGCTCAGGCTGAGCGCGGGCGCGTAGCGGCGCACCCGGCCGCCCACGAGCGCCGGATGGTGGTGGACCCGCGCCCAGGCCCCGCTCGGCGGGGCTCCGTCCGCCATCCACTCCTCGTGGGCCCGCTCGCTCTCCCAGTCGGCGTAGTTCAGGACCCGGCCGCCGTCGACGGACAGGTGGAACCGGCCGCTGATCCCGCCGGCCGCGGGCCGCGTCGCCGCGTCCTCGTCCAGGGCGGCGAACACCGCGTCCACCCACTCCTCCCGGTGCCCGGCCCCGTCGAAGTCGGCCTCCACGATCACGACGATCCCGGCCGGTTCGCCCGTGCCCGCGCCGGCCTGGACGGTGGAGCGGTGGATCGGCCCGTAGCGGCGGAGCTCCACCCGCTCGATGCCCGGCACGGCGGCGTCGATCGCGGCGTTCCGGTCGTCCC
Organism: Streptomyces omiyaensis; assembly: GCF_014650895.1. Lineage (GTDB taxonomy): Bacteria > Actinomycetota > Actinomycetes > Streptomycetales > Streptomycetaceae > Streptomyces > Streptomyces omiyaensis. The sequence goes on along the minus strand of NZ_BMVV01000012.1, from coordinate 117,830 downwards.
GGTGGGTGCGGACGAAGTCGTCGTAGACCCGCTGGCCGGTCCACTGCGAGTAGTGCAGCAGCGTCTCCCCGTCGGTCCCGGCGAGGACGCTGTACGAGAGCAGGCCGGGGTCCGGCCAGTCACGGTCCTCCCAGGTCCTCCGGATCGCCTCGACGGCGGCGCGCTGGCGCTCGGGGGTGCCGACCCGCCAGGTGCTGACGAGGACGGCGCCGACCCCGGGGCGGTGGAGGTCGGGGCGGGGGTCGGGGTGGGCGACGGCGTTCATGGGGCTCTCCTCCTGCTCGGTGCGGACGGTTCGACCCTCCACCCTCAACCTTGGTCGAGGTCAAGGGGGTTCGGCGTGGGAGGCTGCCCCCGTGATCCTTCGCCCCGCCACCCGCGCCGAACTCCCCGCCGTCCTCGCCCTCCTGGCCGACGGGGAGCGGGTCGTCGATCCGGTCTCGGTCCGGGTCGACGAGGCCCACGAGCGGGCCTTCGCGGCCATCGAGGCCGACCCGCGCAACGAGATGCTGGTGCTGGCCGACGCGCGGGGCACGGTCCTCGGCTGCCTCCAGGCCACCTACATCCCGGGACTCGGCAGGGGCGGCGCCGAGCGGGCGCTGATCGAGGCGGTCCGGATCCGGGCCGACCGCCGGGGCGCGGGCCTGGGGCGCCGGCTGATGGAGCTGGCGGCGGAGCGGGCCCGCGGGCGCGGCTGCGCCCTGGTCCAGCTGACCAGCAACAAGGAGCGGGCCGACGCCCACCGCTTCTACGCCTCGCTGGGGTACGCCCGGAGCCACGAGGGCTTCAAGCTCCCCCTCTGACCCGGCCTCCGCCCACCGGGCCTCCCCCCACCGGGCCTCCGCCCCGCCCGGCCTCCGTTCACCCGAACTGAACGTTCCGGCCAAGCAGATCTAAGTGGACCTGAACGGTGACACCCGCCCAGACTGCTGCCATGAGCACTACCGGAACGCACCGCCCCTTCGGCCGCGCCCTCTGCGCGATGGTCACGCCCTTCACCGACTCCGGGGCCCTGGACCTCGACGCGGCCGCGAAGCTGGCCGCCCGGCTGGTCGGCGACGGCTGCGACGGCCTGGTCCTGAACGGCACCACCGGCGAGTCCCCGACCACCACGGACGCCGAGAAGGAAGCGCTCGTCCGGGCCGTGCGGGAGGCGGTCGGCCCGGCTCCGGCGCTGGTCGCGGGCGTGGGCACGGCCGACACCCGGCACACCGTCGAGCTGGGCCGCCGGGCGGAGGCGGCCGGGGCCGACGGACTGCTCGTCGTCACGCCGTACTACAGCCGCCCGCCGCAGGACGCGGTCGCCGCCCACTTCCTGAAGGTCGCGGACGGCACCGGGCTGCCCGTGATGGTCTACGACATCCCCGGCCGCACCGGCACCCGCGTCGAGCCCGACACCATGCGCCGGCTCGCCGGGCACCCCCGGATCACCGCGGTGAAGGACTGCTCGTACGACCTGCTGACCGCCGCCCGGCTGATCGCCGAGACCCCCCTCGCGTACTACTCCGGCAGCGAGGAGCTGAACCTCCCGCTGTACGCGGTCGGCGGCGCGGGGTACGTGAGCACCGTCGCCAACGTGGCCCCGCGCCCGCTCGCCGCCGTCCTCGACGCGTACGACTCCGGCGACACCGCCCTGGCGGCCCGGCTGCACGCCCGCACGCTGCCCCTCGTCGAGCGGATGATGGCCGCCGGCCTGCCCGGCACGGTCACGGCGAAGGCCCTCCTCGGCGGACCGGTCCGCGAACCGCTGCGGCCCGCCGACCGGGAGACGGCCGACGGGCTGCGGGTCCTGCTGGCGGAGCTGGTTCAGGCGGAGTCGGTGGTGTAGGTCCGCCCGAGGATCGCCGCGTGCTCCAGGACGTCCTCCAGCGGGTCGTCGATCTGCCCGGTGTGCAGGCTGAGACTGGGGCCGTTGGTCACGGTGGGCCCGTTGTGCGTGTGCGTCTCGTCCGCCCGGACCGCCCCTGCCGGCAGCAGCACCGCCGCCGCGGTGAGCACCCCCGCGACCATGGGCTTCGTCCTCATGTCTGCTCCTCGCCTCGTCTCTCGGTGGAGCACTGCGCTCCCCCGTGACAACGCTCCGTGATCACAAAGGGTTGCCGTGTCGTCACGAGGTTCACGGTCCTGTCCCCGTCGTGTCCCGAAGCCGGGCGGCGCCCGGCCGGGTCGCTAGGCTCCCCGCCGTCGAACAGGGAATCGGACCAGGTGAGGGGCGGACGGATGGAACGGCACGAGGGGCGCGGGGTCTCCCGCAGGACGGTGCTGCGGCGGACGGGCACGGGAGCGGGCCTCGCGGCCCTCGGCGCGGGCGCCTGGGGCTGCGGCCCGGTGGAGGAACCGGGAGCGGCCGCGCCCTCCGCCCCCTCGGGCACCCCCTCCGGGGCTCCGGCCGGCGGCGGCGAGGCCTTCGCCACCCCGCCGCCCGGCACCGCCCCGGAGCCCCTGTGGCAGCGGCGGACCGCCGGGGGCGCCCTCGGCATGGACGCGCTCGCCGTCGCGGGCGACGTGGTCCTCGTCTCGAACGACCCGCTGATCGGCCGGTCCGCCACCACCGGCGCGGAGCTCTGGCGCCGCGCGGAGGCCGCCGTCCCGGGGGCGCGGATGCTGGTGCGCGGCGGCACGCTCTACCTGGCGAGCGCACGGTACGACGGGGACGTCGTCGGCCTCGACCCGGCGACGGGCCGGGAGACCTGGCGCAGCCGGCTCGGCAAGCGGTTCGCGCAGCCGCGGCCGATCGCCGCCGACGAGCACCGGGTGTACGTCCTCGCGGGCGTCCTGGGGAAGGACTTCCGCGTCGAGCGGAACGTCGTCGCCGCGATCGACGCCTCGACGGGCAAGGTGGCCTGGCAGGAGCTGCGCGACGCGGGGACGCAGGAGTACGGGATCGCCGCCGACGCCGCCGGGCGGTACCTCGTCTACACGGACTACGAGGAGAACGTGACGGTCCGGTCCACCGACACCGGACGCCAGCTCTGGACGAAGAAGATCGGGCGGTCCAACAGCGGCCGGCTCGCGGTCCACGACGGACTGGTGATCGTCGCCGACGCGGGGCGGCTGCGTGCCTTCGCACTGGCCGACGGGGCGGAGAAGTGGTCCCTGGCGTCGGAGGAGTTCACCCGTTTCCACGGGATCGGGGTCCTCGACGGGGTGCTGTACGCCGCCGACTCCGGCCACGTCGTGCGGGCCGTCGACCCGGCGACGGGCAGGGAGAGCTGGCGCACCGAGGCGCTGCTCGACGTGGCGTACCCGGGGCAGTTCGCCAAGGTGGGCACCACGCTCTACGCCGCCACCGAGCTGGACGACAAGGGCGGGATCCTCGCCTTCGACGCCCGCAGCGGGAAGCTGCGCTGGCGGTACAACGACGGCAGCGAGGCGCTCGACCAGTGGTACGTCGCGGCGGCGGGCACGCGCCTGATGGCGCTCCACGGGAAGCGGCTGACCGCCCTCCCGGCCGTCTGAGGACGGCCGGGAGGCACGGCCGGGGCGTCAGTTGTGGCTGTGCAGGACCTCGTTGAGGCCGCCCCAGACCGCGTTGTTCGGGCGGGCCTCGACGGCGCCGGTGACCGAGTTGCGGCGGAAGAGGATGTTCGAGGCGCCGGAGAGGTCGCGGGCCTTGACGACCTGGCCGTCGGGCAGGGTGACCCGGGTGCCGGCGGTGACGTACAGGCCGGCCTCGACGACGCACTCGTCGCCGAGCGCGATGCCGACGCCCGCCTCGGCGCCGATCAGGCAGCGCTCGCCGATGGAGATAACGACGTTGCCGCCGCCGGAGAGGGTGCCCATGGTGGAGGCGCCGCCGCCGATGTCGGAGCCGTCGCCGACGACGACGCCGGCGGAGATGCGGCCCTCGACCATGGAGGTGCCGAGGGTGCCGGCGTTGAAGTTGACGAAGCCCTCGTGCATGACGGTGGTGCCGGCGGCCAGGTGGGCGCCGAGGCGGACGCGGTCGGCGTCGGCGATGCGGACGCCGGCGGGGACGACGTAGTCGGTCATGCGGGGGAACTTGTCGATCGAGGTGACCTGGAGGTGCAGGCCCTCGGCGCGGGCGTTGAGCCGCACCTTCTCGACGTCGTCGACGGCGACCGGACCGAGCGAGGTCCAGGCGACGTTGGCGAGGAGGCCGAAGACGCCGTCCAGGCTCTGGCCGTGCGGCCGCACCAGACGGTGGCTCAGCAGGTGGAGGCGGAGGTAGGCGTCGTGGGCGTCGAGCGGCTTCTCGTCGAGGGAGCCGATGACGGTGCGGACGGCGACCACCTCGACGCCGCGGCGGGCGTCCACGCCGAGGGCCTTGGCGGCGCCCTCGCCGAGGGCGTTCACCGCCTCGTCCGGGGAGAGCCGGGTGGTGCCGGCCGGGCCGGGCTCGTCGGTGAGCCCGGGGGCGGGGAACCAGGTGTCGAGGACGGTGCCGTCGCCGGCGAGGGTGGCGAGGCCGGCGGCGACGGCGCCGGTGGTGCGAGGAGCAGTGGTGGTCATGACGGAAAACCTAACGGGCGGGGCCCCGCGCGGGCCAACCGGTCTCAGGTGCCGGTCGGCCGGACCGGAGCTTCCGACAAGCCCCCGGCCTGCTCTTTCGGTCCTTCGTGCAGGATCCGGGCGATCATCTCGCGGGCGTACTCCTCGTCGTAGGGCGTGCCGGTGAGCAGCACCTGGAGGCCGATGCCGTCCATCAGGGCGACGAGGGCGCGGGCGGTGCTCCGTCCGGTGTGCGGGGCGAGGGCGGCGGTGACCTCCTCGGCCCATTCGGCGGCGACCGGCCGGAGCGCGGGGCGGCGCAGGGCGGCGAGGTAGAGCTCGTACTCCAGCTCCACCTGGCCGCGTTCGCCGCCCAGCCATTCCCCGAGGAGCCGGGCGAGCCCGTCCGCGTCGGGGGCGGTCCGGGCGCGCAGGGTGCCGGCGAAGGAGGCGTTGACCTTCCGCAGGGCGGCGACGAGGAGTTCGTCGAGGGAGCCGAAGTGGTACGTGGTGGAGCCGAGCGGCACGTCGGCCTCGGCCGCGACCGTGCGGTGGCTCAGCCCTCCGATGCCGTCCCGCCGCACCACCCGCAGGGCGGCGTCCACGATCCGCTCCCGCCGCTCGGGGTCGTACCGCCGGGGCCGGGGCATCAGTGCGCCCCGCCCAGGTTGAGCACGGCGACGCCGGCGACGATCAGGACGATCCCGGCGATCTTGGCGAGGCTCAGGGTCTCGCCGAGGAAGAGGATCCCGATGCCGGCGACGGCGGCCGTGCCGACGCCGGACCAGATCGCGTAGGCGGTGCCGACCTGGAGGGTCTTGAGGGCCTGGGCGAGCAGGGCGAAGGCGATGAGGTACCCGACACCCGTGACGACCGAGGGCCAGAGCCTGGTGAAGCCCTCGCTGTACTTCATGGAGGTGGTGGCGATGATCTCGGCCGCGATGGCCCCGGCGAGCAGTCCGTAACCCATGGGGCGAGGGTAGCCGGGCATGCGTACGGGCGTACACAAAGGTCGCGGATAGCGTAGGGCGCATGACTTATGCCCCTGGGCCGTACGGGTACGGCTACGCTCCGGTGCCGCCCCCGCCCAAGCCCGGCGTGATACCCCTGGCGCCCCTGGACCTGAACCACGTCCTGGGGGGCGCCTTCGCCGCGTACCGCCGCCACTGGAAGGTGCTGCTCGGCATCACCCTGGTCTCCTACGCGCTGGCCGCGCTGCTGATCGCCGGGGTGGTCACGGCCGCCTGGGCCGGCCTCTCCGACCGGTGGGCGCACACCTCCACCGCCGAGGACGTCTCGCTCTCGGACCTCACGCCGCTCTTCACCCTGCTCGGCGCGATCTGGCTGGCCTGCTCGGTGGGGCTGCTGCTGGCGACCGCCCTGCTGCACTCCGCCGTCGCGGTCGTCGTCCAGGAGGCGGTGCTCGGCCGCCGGGTCGGCTTCGGGACGGTGTGGCGCCGGGCGTGGTCCCGGCTCGGCCCGGTGCTCGGCGCGGTCCTGCTGTCGGCCGTGGCCGCCGTCGTGCCCGCCCTGCTCCTCATGGCCGGGTTCTTCCTCCTGCTGGCCGCGATGGTCGCGAGCATCGGGGCGGACGACGGCAGCGGCGCCGGGTGGGCCGTCACCGGCGTGCTCTTCCTCCTGCTCGCCCTCGCGGCGACGCCGCCGGCCCTCTGGCTCTGGGTGAGGTTCAGCCTCGCCCCGACGGCCGCCGTCGTCGAGTCCGCCGGCACCCTCACCGCCCTGCGCCGGTCCGCGCAGCTGGTGCGCGGCGCCTGGTGGCGGATCTTCGGCTACACGCTGGTGATGCTGGTGATCGTCGCCGGCGTCACCTTCGTGGTGCAGACGGCCGTCTCCCTGGTGACGCAGGCGTCCCTCTTCGCCGCCCCGCTCACCCAGCACGCCACCCCCGGCACGATCTTCTTCTCGACGGGCACGGCCGCGGTGGTCTCCACGCTGCTCATGCTGCTGACCCAGGCCGTCCTGGGCCCCCTCCAGCCCCTGGCCTCCGGCCTGCTCTACGTGGACCAGCGCATCCGCCGGGAGAACCTGGCCCCGGTCCTGGCCCGGGCCGCGGGCCGACCGCACGCCTGACCCGGCCCGCGGACGAGGAGGGGCCCCCGGCGCGATGCCGGGGGCCCCTCCTCGTACGGTGACGGCTCAGACGTTGAAGCCCAGCGCGCGCAGCTGCTCGCGGCCGTCGTCGGTGATCTTGTCCGGGCCCCACGGGGGCATCCAGACCCAGTTGATGCGCAGCTCGTTGACGATGCCGTCGGTGGCCGCGCGGGCCTGGTCCTCGATGACGTCGGTCAGCGGACAGGCCGCCGAGGTCAGCGTCATGTCGAGCGTCGCGATGTTCGCGTCGTCGATGTGGATCCCGTAGATCAGGCCCAGGTTGACGACGTCGATGCCCAGCTCGGGGTCGACGACGTCGTACAGGGCCTCGCGGATCTCCTCTTCGGAGGCCGGCTTGATCGTGGCCTCGATGTTCTCGGTCATGCCGACTTCCTCACAGACTTCTGGTCGTCTCCGCCCAGGGCCTGGGCGGTCGCGTCCTTCCACGCCATCCAGCTGAGCAGCGCGCACTTCACCCGGGCCGGGTACTTGGAGACGCCGGCGAACGCGACGGCGTCCTCCAGCACCTCCTCCATGGCGTCGTCGGGCTCCAGCTGGCCCTTGGACTGCATCAGCTCCAGGAAGGTGCCCTGGATCCGCTGCGCCTCGACCAGCTCCTTGCCGACGAGGAGCTCGTTGAGGACGGAGGCCGAGGCCTGGCTGATGGAGCAGCCCTGGCCCTCGTACGAGATGTCCTCGACGCGGTCGCCGTCGTACTTCACGCGGAGCGTGATCTCGTCGCCGCACGTCGGGTTGACGTGGTGCACCTCGGCGTCGCCGTCCCGCAAGCCCCGCCCGTGCGGGTGCTTGTAGTGGTCCAGGATGACGTCCTGGTACATCGAATCCAGCTTCACGTCGCTCCGCTCCTAACCGAAGAAATTGCGGACGTGCTCCAGCCCCTCGACCAGGGCGTCGACCTCGGCCGGAGTGGAGTACAGATAGAACGACGCCCGCGTGGTCGCGGGAATTCCGTACCGGAGGCAGACCGGCCGCGCGCAGTGGTGGCCGACCCGGACCGCGATGCCCTGCTCGTCGAGGACCTGACCCACGTCGTGCGGGTGGATGTCGCCGAGCGTGAAGGAGATCGCCGCGCCGCGGTCCTCGGCCGTGGTGGGGCCGATGATCCGCAGGTCCGGAACCTCCTGGAGGCGGCGGACGGCGTACTCGGTGATCGCGTGCTCGTGGCGCGCGATGTTCTCCATGCCGATCGCCGACAGGTAGTCCACGGCCGCGCCGAGGCCGACGGCCTGGGCGATCGGGGGCGTACCCGCCTCGAACTTGTGCGGGGCCGGCGCGTAGGTGGAGGAGTGCATCGAGACGGTCTCGATCATCTCGCCGCCGCCGAGGAAGGGCGGGAGGTCCTCCAGGAGCTCCTGCCGTCCCCACAGCACGCCGATGCCGGTCGGGGCGCACATCTTGTGGCCGGTGAAGGCCACGAAGTCGGCCTGGAGCGCCTGCACGTCCAGGACCTGGTGCGGGGCCGCCTGGGAGGCGTCGATGCAGACGAGCGCACCGACCTCCTGGGCGCGCCGGACGATCGTCTCGACCGGGTTCTGGGTGCCGAGCAGGTTGGAGACCAGCGTGAAGGAGACGATCTTCGTCTTCTCCGTGATGACCTCGTCGATGTTCGACAGGTCGAGGCGGCCGTCGTCGGTGAGGCCGAACCACTTCAGCTTCGCGCCGGTGCGCTGCGAGAGCAGCTGCCACGGGACGATGTTGGAGTGGTGCTCCATCTCCGTGATGGCGATCTCGGTCTCGTGGTCCACGCGGTAGGGCTCTTCGGCCCAGCCCAGCATGTTGGCCACGAGGTTGAGCGACTCGGAGGCGTTCTTGGTGAAGATCACCTCGTTGCGGCTCGGCGCGTTGATGAAGGCGGCGACCTTGTCGCGGGCACCCTCGTACAGCGCGGTGGCCTCCTCGGCGACCGTGTAGACGCCGCGGTGGACGTTGGCGTTGTGCCGCTCGTAGTAGGCGTTGAGCGCGTCGAGGACCTGCCGCGGCTTCTGCGAGGTGGCCGCGGAGTCCAGGTACACGATCTTCTTGCCGTCGTGGACCGTGCGATCCAGGAGCGGGAAGTCCTTGCGGATCGCCTCGGTGTCGAGGAGGCCGGTCAGCCCCTGATGGGCGGAAGTCACGCGGATGCGCCCCCCTTCACGTACTTGTCGTAGCCCTCGTTCTCCAGCTGGTCGGCGAGCTCGGCGCCACCGGACTCGACGATGCGGCCGTTCGCGAACACGTGCACGAAGTCGGGCTTGATGTAGCGCAGGATGCGCGTGTAGTGGGTGATGAGGAGGGTGCCGACCTCGCCCGTCTCGCGGACGCGGTTGACGCCCTCGGAGACGATGCGCAGGGCGTCGACGTCGAGGCCGGAGTCGGTCTCGTCGAGGATCGCGATCTTCGGCTTGAGGAGCTCCAGCTGGAGGATCTCGTGGCGCTTCTTCTCACCGCCGGAGAAGCCCTCGTTGACGTTGCGCTCGGCGAAGGCCGGGTCCATGGAGAGCTTCTCCATGGCCTCCTTGACCTCCTTGACCCAGGTGCGGAGCTTGGGGGCCTCGCCGCGGATCGCGGTGGCGGAGGTGCGCAGGAAGTTGGAGACCGAGACGCCGGGGACCTCGACCGGGTACTGCATGGCGAGGAAGACGCCGGCGCGGGCGCGCTCGTCGACGGACATCTCCAGGACGTCCTCGCCGTCGAGGGTGACGGTGCCGCCGGTGACCGTGTACTTGGGGTGGCCCGCCAGGGAGTACGCCAGGGTCGACTTGCCGGAGCCGTTGGGGCCCATGACCGCGTGGGTCTCGCCCTGCTTGATGGTCAGGTCGACACCCTTGAGGATCTCGCGGGGGCCGTTCTCCGCGTCGACGGAGACGTGCAGGTCGTGGATTTCGAGCGTTGCCATGGGTGACTCAGGACTCCTGGGTGACGGAGACGAGCACATCGTCCCCTTCGATCTTTACGGGGTACACGGGGACGGGGCGCGTCGCGGGAAGGCCGGACGGCTTGCCGGTACGGAGGTCGAAGCTGGAACCGTGCAGCCAGCACTCGATGGCGCAGTCCTCGACCTCGCCCTCCGAGAGGGAGACGTTCGCGTGCGAGCAGATGTCGTTGACCGCGAACACCTCGCCCTCGGTGTGGACGACCGACACCGGCGTGCCGTCGACCTCGACCCGCTTCGGGGTGTCGGCCTCCAGCTCGCTCAGTGCGCAGACTCGGACGAAGGCCATCAGACGGAGGCCTCCAGCTCGGCCTCGACCTTGGCGATCAGGCGCTCCTCGACGTCCGGCAGACCGATCTGCTGGACCAGCTCGGCGAAGAAGCCGCGGACGACGAGGCGGCGGGCCTCGGTCTCCGGGATGCCGCGGGCCATCAGGTAGAAGAGCTGCTCGTCGTCGAAGCGGCCGGTGGCGGAGGCGTGGCCGGCGCCGGCGATCTCACCGGTCTCGATCTCCAGGTTCGGCACGGAGTCGACCCGGGCGCCGTCGGTGAGGACCAGGTTCCGGTTGAGCTCGTAGGTGTCGGTGCCCTCGGCCGCGGCCTGGATGAGGACGTCGCCGATCCACACCGCGTGGGCGTCCTGGCCCTGGAGCGCGCCCTTGTAGGCCACGTTCGAGGAGCAGTGCGGGGTGTTGTGGTCGACCAGGAGGCGGTGCTCCTGGTGCTGGCCGGCGTCGGTGAAGTAGAGGCCGAAGAGCTCGGCCGAGCCGCCGGGGGCGGCGTAGCTGACGCGCGGGTGGAGGCGGACGACGTCGCCGCCGAAGGTGACCACGACCGACTTGAAGGAGGCGTCGCGGCCGAGCAGCGCGTTGTGCTGGGCGACGTGGACGGCGTCCTTCTCCCAGTCCTGCACGGAGACGACGGTGAGCTTGGCGCCGTCGCCGAGGACGAAGTCCACGTTGGCGGCGAGCACCGCGTCACCGGTGTGGTCGATGACGACGACGGCCTCGGCGAAGGCGCCGAGCTCGATCACCTGGTGGCCGAAGGCGACGCCGCCCTGGCCGTGCACGGCGATCCGGATCGGCTCGTCGAGGACGGCCTCCTTGGCGACGGTGACGACCGAGGCCTTCTCGAAGGAGGAGTACGCCTGGGCGGCGACGCGGTCGACCGGCTTGCCGGCCTTGCGCAGCCGCTCGTCCTCGCGGCCGACGGTCTCCACGGTGACGCCCTCGGGGGCCTCGATCTCGACCCGGACGCCCTCGCCGGTCGCGACGGCGGTGCCGTCGTGCAGGCCGCGGAGGCGGGCGAGCGGGGTGAAGCGCCACTCCTCCTCGCGTCCGTGCGGGACGGGGAAGTCCGCGACGTCGAAGGACGGCGGGGCGCTCATGCGGGTGGCGACGGTGGACTCTGCGGCCACCGCGATCGAGCCCGCGGTGGTGGAGCCCGCGGGGATGTTCTGAGCCTCAGCCATGGCTGTCGTCTTGCTCTCTTCCTGCGTAAAGAATCAGTCGCTGCGGTACGGAGGGGGCGGGGGCGCTTAGCCGACCGCGCCTTCCATCTGCAGCTCGATCAGCCGGTTCAGCTCCAGCGCGTACTCCATCGGCAGCTCCTTGGCGATCGGCTCGACGAAGCCGCGGACGATCATCGCCATGGCCTCCTGCTCGGTGAGACCGCGCTGCATCAGGTAGAAGAGCTGGTCCTCGGAGACCTTGGAGACGGTGGCCTCGTGGCCCATGGTCACGTCGTCCTCGCGCACGTCCACGTAGGGGTACGTGTCGGAGCGGGAGATGGTGTCGACGAGCAGCGCGTCGCAGAGGACGTTGGACTTGGCGCCGGGGGCGCCCTCGCCGATCTCGATGAGGCCGCGGTAGGAGGTGCGGCCGCCGCCGCGCGCCACCGACTTGGAGACGATGGACGACGAGGTGTTCGGGGCCATGTGGACCATCTTGGCGCCGGCGTCCTGGTGCTGGCCCTCGCCCGCGAAGGCGATGGAGAGGGTCTCGCCCTTGGCGTGCTCGCCCATCAGGTAGACGGCCGGGTACTTCATGGTGACCTTGGAGCCGATGTTGCCGTCGACCCACTCCATGGTGGCGCCCTCGTAGGCGACGGCGCGCTTGGTCACCAGGTTGTAGACGTTGTTCGACCAGTTCTGGATGGTCGTGTAGCGGCAGCGGCCGCCCTTCTTCACGATGATCTCGACGACCGCGGAGTGCAGCGAGTCGGAGGAGTAGATCGGGGCGGTGCAGCCCTCGACGTAGTGGACGTAGGCGTCCTCGTCGACGATGATCAGCGTCCGCTCGAACTGGCCCATGTTCTCCGTGTTGATGCGGAAGTAGGCCTGGAGCGGGATCTCGACGTGCACGCCCTTCGGCACGTAGATGAACGATCCGCCGGACCAGACGGCGGTGTTCAGGGAGGCGAACTTGTTGTCGCCGACCGGGATGACGGTGCCGAAGTACTCCTTGAAGAGCTCCTCGTGCTCCTTCAGCGCGGTGTCGGTGTCGACGAAGATGACGCCCTGCTCCTCCAGGTCCTCGCGGATCTGGTGGTAGACGACCTCGGACTCGTACTGGGCGGCGACACCGGCGACGAGGCGCTGCTTCTCCGCCTCCGGGATGCCGAGCTTGTCGTACGTGTTCTTGATGTCCTCCGGCAGCTCCTCCCAGGAGGCCGCCTGCTTCTCGGTGGACCGCACGAAGTACTTGATGTTGTCGAAGTCGATGCCGCCGAGGTCGGATCCCCAGGTCGGCATGGGCTTCTTGTCGAAGAGGCGCAGACCCTTGAGACGCAGCTTCAGCATCCACTCGGGCTCGTTCTTCTTCGAGGAGATGTCGCGGACGACTTCCTCGCCCAGACCGCGCTTGGCAGTGGCGCCGGCCGCGTCCGAGTCGGCCCAGCCGTACTCGTACCGACCCAGGCCCTCGAGCTCGGGGTGGCTGATCTCGGTGGTCATGCGGGGTTCCTCCCGGCCGTGCTGACAGATGCTGTTTCGGTGGTCTGTGGGGCGCTGTGCGGGATGAACGTGGTGCAGACGCCGTCACCGTGGGCGATGGTGGCCAGGCGCTGGACGTGCGTTCCCAGGAGGCGGGAGAAGATCTCCGTTTCCGCCTCGCACAGCTGGGGGTACTGCTCGGCGACGTGGGCGACCGGGCAGTGGTGCTGGCAGAGCTGCTCGCCGACCGGCGCGTTGCGCGCAGTGGCAGCGTACCCGTCCGCCGTCAGGGCCTTGGCCAACGCCTCGGCCCGCTGTTCCGGCTCGACCGACTCGACGGCCTCCCGGTAGGACTCCGCCTGGGCCTCGATCCGGTCGCGGGCGAAGGCGGCGACGGCGGCCTCTCCGCCGGCGTTGCGCTCGATCCAGCGGAGCGCCTCGACGGCGAGGGAGTCGTACGACTGGTCGAAGGCGTCCCGGCCGCAGTCGGTGAGGGCGAAGACCTTGGCGGGGCGGCCGCGGGTGCGGGCTCCGTAGACGCGCTTCTCGCGGGCCTCGACCACCTGCTCGGCGACGAGCGCGTCGAGGTGGCGGCGGACCGCGGCCTGGGTGAGGCCCAGCCGCTCGGCGAGGTCGGCGACGGTGGACGGCCCGTGGTCCAGGATGGACCGCGCGACCCGGTTGCGTGTGGACCGCTCTCGGGTCGCGAGTTCCTCCGACGGAGCCGCGCCAAGGTTTTTCACAACGCCATTGTTGCGTAATTAATCAGGCAGTGACAAGCCGCGCCGGAAGTGGTCACGATGGCGTGCATCACTCAGGTAAGGCTTACCTGACCTGCGGAAACGATCATTCGTAGGACGAATCCCACTGCCCTGACCAGCCGGTTCCCCCTCGTCCCGCCCCGGCGTCGGCACGGCGACCGGCCGCCCCGCCGCGCTCATCAGGTCGCGGAAGACGGCCGCGTCACGGGGTGCCTCGACCCCCGGGTCGTTGTTGAAGTAGACGTACGCGTCCGCCCCCTTCGGCCGTCCCTCGGCGAGCCGCTCCACCCAGCTCTCCAGCGCCCGCCGGCCGTACGCCGGCCACGGCCGGGCCCGGCCCTCGTGCAGGCGCAGATAGCCCCAGTCCGCCGTCCGCCACAGCGGGGTCACCGGCCGGGACTTCCGGTCCGCCCAGCACAGCGCGGCCCCCCGCTCCGCCAGCACCGCCTCGGTCCGGTCCGTCCACCACGAGGCGTGCCGCGGCTCGACGGCCACCCGCACCCCGGCCGGGAAACAGGCGAGGACCGCGTCGAGCAGCCCCGTGTCGGCCCGCAGCGACGGCGGGAACTGGAGCAGCACCGGCCCCAGCCGGTCACCGAGCGCCTCGGCCCGCCCCATCAGCTCCGCCACCAGCTCCTCCGGCTCCCGCAGCCGCTTGTCGTGGGTCAGCCGCCGGGTCGCCTTGACCGCCATGACGAAGCCCTCGGGCGTCCGTCTGCGCCAGGCCGCGAAGGTCGACCGCTCGGGCAGCCGGTAGAAGGAGCCGTTGTTCTCCACCGTGGCGAACCGGCCCGCGTACTCCTCCAGCCAGAGCCGCTGCGGCACGCCCTCGGGGTAGAAGGTGCCGCGCCAGTCCCGGTACTGCCATCCCGAGGTGCCCACGAAGACCGTCATACGGCGCTCCTGCCCCGCACGCGACCGCGCATACGGCACCGCCCGGCCCTCCTCCCCCGGGGCCGCGGCCCGCCCCGCCCCGGCGGGTCCTTAGACTTCCCCGCATGGAGAACGAGCCCGTCGGCACCGCCGTCCGCGTCCGCGGCCTGGTCAAGCGGTACGGCACCAAGACCGCCGTCGACGGCCTCGACCTCGACGTGCGGACCGGCACTGTCACCGCCGTCCTCGGCCCCAACGGCGCCGGCAAGACCACCACGATCGAGACCTGCGAGGGCTACCGCAGGCAGGACGCCGGCACCGTCCGCGTCCTCGGCCTCGACCCGGTCGCCGACGCCGCCGCCCTGCGCCCCCGCGTCGGCGTGATGCTCCAGTCCGGCGGCGTCTACTCCGGCGCCCGCGCCGACGAGATGCTCCGCCACATGGCGAAGCTGCACGCCCACCCGCTGGACGTCGACGCCCTGATCGAGCGCCTCGGCCTCGGCTCCTGCGGCCGGACGGCCTACCGGCGCCTCTCCGGCGGGCAGCAGCAGCGCCTCTCGCTCGCCATGGCCGTCGTCGGGCGCCCGGAGCTCGTCTTCCTCGACGAGCCCACCGCCGGCCTCGACCCGCAGGCCCGCCGCGCCACCTGGGACCTCGTCCGCGAGCTGCGCGCCGACGGCGTCACCGTCGTCCTCACCACCCACTTCATGCAGGAGGCCGAGGAGCTCGCCGACGACGTCGCCATCGTCGACGCCGGCCGGGTCGCCGCCCAGGGCAGCCCCGAGCAGCTCTGCCGCGGCGGCGCCGAGAACACCCTCCGCTTCGCCGGCCGCCCCGGGCTCGACCTCGGCTCCCTGCTCAAGGCGCTCCCCGACGGCACCGAGGCCGCCGAGCCGCTCCCCGGCTCCTACCGGATCACCGGCACCGTCGACCCCCAGCTGCTCGCCACCGTGACCAGCTGGTGCGCCCAGCACGGCGTCATGCCCGACCGCATCTCGGTCGAGCGCCACACCCTCGAGGACGTCTTCCTCGAACTGACGGGCAAGGAGCTCCGGTCGTGAGCGCAGGCACCCACTCCCCCGCTCCGGGCGCCGCCCCGGTCGGCCGGATGATCGCGGCCCAGACCGCCCTGGAGACCCGGATGCTGCTCCGCAACGGCGAGCAGCTCCTCCTCACGGTGATCATCCCGTCGCTCCTCCTGGTGCTCTTCTCGACCGTCGACGTCGTCGACACCGGCGAGGGGAAGGCCGTCGACTTCCTCGCCCCCGGCGTCCTCGCGCTCGCCGTGATGTCCACCGCCTTCACCGGCCAGGCCATCGCCACCGGCTTCGAGCGCCGCTACGGGGTCCTGAAGCGGCTGGGCGCCTCCCCGCTGCCCCGCTGGGCCCTGATGACCGCGAAGACCCTCTCCGTGCTGGTCACCGAGGTCCTCCAGATCGCGCTCCTGACCGGCATCGCGCTCGCTCTCGGCTGGTCCCCGCAGGGCGGCCCGCTCGCCGTCCTGCTCCTGCTGGTCCTCGGCACCGCCGCCTTCTCCGGGCTCGGGCTGCTGATGGCCGGCACGCTCAGGGCCGAGGCCACCCTCGCCGCGGCCAACCTGGTCTTCCTGCTGCTCCTGGTCGGCGGCGGGGTGATCGTCCCGCTGGAGAAGTTCGGCGCGGCCGGCGACGTCCTGGCGCTGCTGCCCGTCTCCGCCCTCTCCGACGGCCTCAGGGACGTCCTCCAGGGCGGCGCGGGCATGCCGTGGGCGGACGCCCTGATCCTCGCCGTCTGGGCCGTCCTGGGGCTCGGGGCGGCCGCGCGCTTCTTCCGCTGGGAGTAGCCGCCCGGGGGAGGCGCCCGGAGTAGCCGGAAGGGACCAGAGGGTGACGTTTCCCGACAAGCCACCCCTCGTGAAAGCGTGCACAAGCCCGCGCCTACGATAGGGCCCGTGCAGACCCCCCTCGCCTTCATCGCCCGGCGCTGGACGCCCTCCCCCCGGATCCTCCGGCGCGCCGCGCTCTCCGCCGTCGTGATGAGCGTGCTCATCATCGTGACGGGTGGCGCGGTCCGGCTGACCGGTTCCGGTCTCGGCTGCGACACCTGGCCCAAGTGCACGGACGACAGCCTGATCGTGACGCCCGAGCAGGGCTACCGCGGACTGATCGAGTTCGGCAACCGGATGCTGACCTACGTCCTGTCGGCCGCCGTCGGCTGGGCGATCGTCGCCGCCCGCTCGACCAAGCCGTGGCGCCGCGGCCTGACCCGCTGGGGCTGGGCGCAGTTCTGGATCGTGATGAGCAACGCCGTCATCGGCGGCATCACCGTCTGGATGGGCCTCAACCCGTGGACGGTGGCCGGTCACTTCCTGGCCGCCAACGCCCTGCTCACCGTCGCGGTGATCACCTGGCACCGGACCGGCGAGGGCGACACCCCCGCGCGCCCGCGCGTGCCCGGCCCGGTACGGAAGCTGTCCTGGGCGATCACGATCGTCTCGGGCCTGCTGATCGTGCTGGGCACCACGGTGACCGGCGCCGGCAAGCACGCGGGCGACAGCAGCGACGTGCCCCGCATGCCGTGGGACTGGACGAACGCCGCCCACCTCCACGCCATCGCCGCCTGGGCCGTCTGCGCCCTCGCCGTCGCCATGTGGCTGGTCCTGCGCGTCGTCGACGCCCCGGACGACACCCGCGCCCGCGCCCGCGACCTGCTGGTCGTGGTCCTCGCGCAGGGCGTCATCGGTTACGTCCAGTACTTCACCGGCGTCCCCGAGCTCCTCGTCGCCGCCCACATGCTCGGCTCCTCGCTGATGTGGATCGCGGTGCTCCGCCTGGCCCTGAGCCTGCGCGAGCGGCCGCTGCCGACGGCGGAGATCCCGGCCCAGGCGGACCCGGAGCCGGCCTCGGTCTGACGCTCCCCCGCACCCCGACGCGGGTCCACCGGCCGCTCACCCCAGCCGGTAGACCCGCGTCGCGTTGTCCGCGGCGATCATCGAGGCGACCCGCTGGGCGTCGGTGCGCGACCAGGCGCCGTCCAGGACCCAGGAGCCCAGCACCCGGCCGAGGGCGGCGCGGAAGGCGCTGGCGGCCACCACGTGCAGCTCGGGCAGGGCGCGGGCGCCGCTGGAGTAGAGCAGCTTGCCGAAGGGGGCGAGCTCCAGGACCTCGGCGAGGACGTCCGCCGCCCGGGCCCCGGTGTGGGCGAGGGCGGCGCCCAGGTCCGCGTAGACGTGCGGGAAGGCCCCGGCCAGCCGCGCCGCCGTCCGGTGGTGCGGCGAGCCGTGCAGCAGGACGAGGTCGGCTCCGAGCCCGGAGGTGGCGGCGGCGAAGCCGGCCAGGGCGCCCGGGTCGCGGTCCCCGGTGTGCAGCTGGAGCGGGCGTCCCGCGCCCACCGCGATCCACAACAGGTGGCGCAGGAGCACCGGGGAGTCGAGGGGGCCCCCGGCGGACCGGTCGGCGAGCCAGCGCCCGGTGGCCCGGCGGACGTCGGCGCGGCCGGGGGCCTCGGCGCCGGCGGCGAGGCCGCAGCGCGCGGCGGCGGCCGAGGAGAAGGCCACCGAGCGGACGGCGGCGTCCTGGACGGCCTCGGTGAGGTTGGCGAGGAAGGCGTCGACGGTCCCGGAGGTGTCGGCGACCTGTTCGGCGAGGGGTTCGAGGCGCACGATCTCGTGGGCGCGGCCCCGTCCGGCGGCGGCGAGTTCGGCGGGCCCGGTGAGGTCGCCGGGCAGACCGGTGTCGACGAGGTAGGTGCCGACGCCGGCGCCCCGCAGCAGCCGGCGGCCGGTCTCGGCGACGCCGAGCTCGCGGCGGCGGGCGAGGTAGCGGGCGGGCGGGCAGTGCGCCTCGAGGCCGAGGAGCGGCGGGCACCAGCGGCGTACGGCGAAGCCCGTCTGGGTGTCGAAGAAGGTGGTGCCGGAGGCGGGCAGGACGGCTGCCGGGCCGAGGTGGGCCTCGAAGGTGCCGAGGCCCAGCTCCGTCCGGAGCACCCCGTGGCAGTACTGGTCCACCAGGCGTGGCGTGTCGATCATCTCGGAGGGCTCCCTGCGTGGACGTGTCTCCCCACGTCCTAACGGGTGAGCCCCGCACGAGGTTGTTGCCTGGCGCCGTCGCCGTCGGCCGGCCCGGGCGGGCCGGCGGCCGGTTCAGGCGTTGGCGGGGCCGCCGATCTGGATGCCGGCCATCCGGGTCCACTCGTAGGGGCCGGTGACGACCTTGGCGGCGAACTCGCCGTCGAACTCGTCGTGCAGGGTCAGTCCGGCCTTCTCGGCGGCCTGCCGGGCGATCGCGTGGGTGGGGGCCACCAGGTCGCCCCAGCCGCCGTCCTCGCCGACGAGGACGATCCGGGTGCCGGCCTGGCCGATGTGGGCGAGCTGGCCCTCGACGCCGCCGTGCTCCTTGCCGAAGGCGCGGATCTCCTTGGCCAGCTTGGCCGCCTTGCGCTCGGCGCGCGGGGAGACGGCCGTGGTGTCTTCCGTGGTGTCTGCCATGGCAAGGATGCTACCGAGGGGTAGATCGACTGGCGACGGCCGGGCCGCGTGGGACAGCCCACACGACCCGGCCGTCGGAGCCGGTCGGTCCCGGGTCAGCGCAGGAAGGGGTCCACCGCGACGGCCACGAAGAGCAGCGACACGTAGGTGATGGACCAGTGGAAGAGGCGCATCTCCTTGAGCTTCGCGCCGGTGACCTCGGCCTTGGCGCGGTTGAGCAGGCCGTGGGCCTCCCACAGCCACCAGCCGCCGGTGGCGAGGGCGACGGCGGTGTAGAACCAGCCGGTGTAGCCCAGCGGGGTGAGCAGCAGCGAGACCGCGACCATGACCCAGCTGTAGAGCACGATCTGCTTGGCGACGACCTTGTGGGAGGCGACCACCGGCAGCATCGGCACGCCCACGCGCGCGTAGTCCTCCTTCACCTTCATCGACAGCGGCCAGTAGTGCGGCGGCGTCCAGAAGAAGATGACCATGAAGAGGATGACGGCGGCCCAGGACATCGAGTTCGTGACCGAGGACCAGCCGATGAGGACGGGCATGCAGCCGGCGATGCCGCCCCAGACGATGTTCTGCGCGGTGCGCCGCTTGAGGATCATCGTGTAGATGACCACGTAGAAGAGGAGCGCGCCGAGGGAGAGCCAGGCGGAGAGCCAGTTGACCAGGAGGCCGAACCAGAGGGTGGAGACGACGGCGAGGGTGAGGCCGAAGACCAGCCCCTCGCGCGGCGAGACCATTCCGGTCACGAGCGGGCGCTGCGCGGTGCGGTCCATCAGCGCGTCGATGTCGCGGTCGATGTACATGTTGAGCGCGTTGGCGCCGCCGGCCGAGAGGTAGCCGCCGAAGCAGGTGGCGAGCACCAGCCACAGGTCGGGCACGCCCTGCTCGGCGAGGAACATCACCGGAACGGTGGTGATGAGGAGCAGTTCGATGATCCGCGGCTTGGTCAGCGCCACGAATGCCTTGACGCGGGCCCCGAACGGCCGATGGCCCCCCGGGCTGGGAGTCAAGACGACCCCTGCGGGTCGGGACTCGACGGCCGTCACGCACACCCCTGACAGAGAAATTCCCAGCAAGTTCCCCGAATAAAGGCGGGGTGAAACTTGCGCGTACCACGCCACTGTAGACGTTGCCCAGACACCGATCTTCGCGGGGGTGGGGTCGTGTTGGCGGGGCTCACCCGCGGGCGGGCGTCCGACCCGGTATCAAGGGGCGGACACGGTTCGGCGCGCCGTTCGGGAGGCGAAGCGCCACGGCCACCGGCACTCTTGCTCTGTCCGCTCATTTGAGGGGCATGGACACGAAAAGAGGGCGCTTTTTCGGGGGTAGGCTCGACACCGCCGGTACACCCTCAGTCACCGGCTACAGACATGTGGAGAGGAGCCCTGACTCAGGGTGAGCACTAAGCCGACCACCACAGACCTCCAGTGGACCGAATTGGACCAGCGGGCCGTCGACACCGCCCGCATCCTGGCCGCGGACGCCGTACAGAAGGTCGGCAACGGCCATCCCGGTACCGCGATGAGCCTCGCACCGGCCGCGTACACCCTCTTCCAGAAGGTGATGCGCCACGACCCGGCGGATCCCGAGTGGGTCGGCCGCGACCGCTTCGTGCTCTCCGCGGGCCACTCCTCCCTGACCCTGTACACCCAGCTGTACCTGGGCGGCTTCGGACTGGAGCTGGACGACCTCAAGGCGTTCCGCACCTGGGGCTCGAAGACCCCGGGCCACCCCGAGTACGGCCACACGGCCGGCGTCGAGACGACCACCGGCCCGCTGGGCCAGGGCGTCGCCAACGCGGTGGGCATGGCGATGGCCGCCCGCTACGAGCGCGGTCTGTTCGACCCGGAGGCGGCCCCCGGCACCTCCCCCTTCGACCACCACGTCTACGTGATCGCCGGCGACGGCTGCCTCCAGGAGGGCATCTCCGCCGAGGCGTCCTCGCTCGCGGGCCACCAGAAGCTGGGCAACCTGATCCTGCTGTGGGACGACAACCACATCTCGATCGAGGGCGACACCGAGACGGCCGTCTCCGAGGACACGCTGAAGCGGTACGAGGCGTACGGCTGGCACGTGCAGCGCGTGGAGCCGCAGGCCAACGGCGACCTGGACCCGGCCGGTCTGTACGCGGCGATCAGGGCAGCCGAGGCCGAGACGGACCGCCCGTCCTTCATCGCCATGCGCTCGATCATCGCCTGGCCCGCGCCGAACGCGCAGAACACCGAGGCCGCGCACGGCTCGGCGCTCGGCGCCGAGGAGGTCGCGGCCACCAAGCGCGTCCTGGGCTTCGACCCGGAGCAGAGCTTCGAGGTCTCCGACGAGGTCATCGGCCACACCCGCGCCCTCGGCGACCGCGGCCGCGAGGCCCGCGCCGCGTGGGAGAAGCAGCTCGCCGAGTGGCGGACGGCCAACCCGGAGCGGGCCGCCGGGTTCGACCGGATCCAGGCGAACGAGCTGCCGGCCGGCTGGGAGGAGAAGCTCCCGGTCTTCGAGGCGGGCAAGAGCGTCGCCACCCGCGCCGCCTCGGGCAAGGTCCTCCAGGCGCTGGGCGAGGTCGTCCCGGAGCTGTGGGGCGGCTCGGCCGACCTCGCGGGCTCGAACAACACGACGATCGACAAGGCGTCGTCCTTCCTCCCCGAGGGCAACCCGCTGCCGGAGGCGAACCCGTACGGCCGCACGATCCACTTCGGCATCCGCGAGCACGCCATGGCCGCGGAGATGAACGGCATCGCGCTGCACGGCAACACCCGCATCTACGGCGGCACCTTCCTGGTCTTCTCGGACTACATGCGCAACGCGGTGCGCCTGTCGGCCCTGATGCACCTGCCGGTCACCTACGTGTGGACGCACGACTCGATCGGTCTCGGCGAGGACGGCCCGACCCACCAGCCGGTGGAGCACCTGGCCTCGCTGCGCGCGATCCCGGGCCTGAACGTGGTCCGTCCGGCCGACGCCAACGAGACGGCGATCGCCTGGCGCGAGATCATGAAGCGGCACACGCGCGCGTACCTGAAGGGGGCGCCGCACGGTCTGGCGCTGACCCGTCAGGGCGTGCCGACCTACGCGCCGAACGAGGACGCGGCCAAGGGCGGCTACGTGCTCTTCGACGCCGAAGGGCCCTCCGGGCAGCACACGGCCCCGGAGGTCGTGATCGTCGCGACCGGTTCCGAGGTGCACCTGGCCGTCGGCGCCCGTGAGCAGCTCCAGGCGGAGGGCGTCCCGACCCGGGTGGTCTCGATGCCGTCGGTGGAGTGGTTCGAGGAGCAGGACCAGGCGTACAAGGACGCCGTCCTGCCGCCGTCGGTGAGGGCGCGCGTGGCGGTCGAGGCCGGTGTCGGCCTGACCTGGCACAAGTACGTCGGCGACGCCGGCCGGATCGTGTCGCTGGAGCACTTCGGCGCCTCGGCCGACGCCAACGTCCTCTTCCGTGAGTTCGGTTTCACGCCGGAGGCCGTGGCCGCCGCCGCCCGGGAATCGATCGCCGCCGCCGCGCGCTGACGCGGATACGTACGACTTTTTGGAGATGCAACTCTCATGACAGACGCTCTCAAGCGCCTCTCCGACGAAGGCGTCGCGATCTGGCTGGACGACCTGTCGCGCAAGCGGATCACCTCGGGCAACCTGGCCGAGCTGATCGACCAGTCGCACGTGGTCGGTGTCACCACCAACCCGTCGATCTTCCAGAAGGCGATCACCTCGGGCGACGGCTACGAGCAGCAGCTCGCCGACCTGGCCGCCCGCAAGGTGACCGTGGACGAGGCCATCCGCATGATCACGACGGCGGACGTCCGTGACGCCGCCGACATCCTGCGCCCGGTCTTCGACGCGACCGACGGCCAGGACGGCCGGGTGTCGATCGAGGTCGACCCCCGTCTGGCCCACGAGACGGTCGCCACCATCGCCGAGGCCAAGCAGCTGGCCTGGCTGGTGGACCGCCCCAACACGCTCATCAAGATTCCGGCCACCAAGGCGGGTCTGCCGGCGATCACCGAGGTCATCGGCCTCGGCATCAGCGTCAACGTGACGCTGATCTTCTCGCTGGAGCGCTACCGCGCGGTCATGGACGCCTACCTGGCGGGTCTGGAGAAGGCCCGCGAGCGCGGCCTCGACCTGTCGAAGATCCACTCGGTGGCGTCGTTCTTCGTCTCCCGCGTGGACACCGAGATCGACAAGCGCCTGGACGGCATCGGCACCGACGAGGCGAAGGCGCTCAAGGGCAAGGCCGCCCTGGCCAACGCCCGTCTGGCCTACGAGGCCTACGAGGAGGTCTTCGCGGACTCCTCGGAGCGCTGGGCGGCCCTGGACAAGGCACAGGCCAACAAGCAGCGTCCGCTGTGGGCCTCGACCGGCGTCAAGGACCCGGCGTACAAGGACACGCTGTACGTGGTGGACCTGGTCGCCCCGGGCACCGTCAACACCATGCCCGAGGGGACTCTGGAGGCCACCGCCGACCACGGCGAGGTCACCGGCGACACCATCCGCGGCACGTACGACTCCTCCCGCGAGGTCCTGGAGGCCGTCGCGAAGCTGGGCATCGGCTACGACGACGTGGTCCAGCTCCTGGAGGACGAGGGCGTCGAGAAGTTCGAGGCGTCCTGGAACGACCTGCTCAGCTCGACCGAGGCGGAGCTCGCGCGCCGCGTCCCTTCGGAGGCCTGACCACTTTGAGCACCGTCCACGGAGCCAACCCGCTCCGTGACGCCGCAGACCGACGGCTCCCGCGCATCGCGGGGCCGTCGGGCCTGGTCATTTTCGGCGTCACGGGCGATTTGTCCCGTAAGAAGCTGATGCCCGCCGTCTACGACCTGGCCAACCGCGGCCTGCTGCCGCCGGGCTTCTCGCTCATCGGCTTCGCCCGGCGGGAATGGCAGGACGAGGACTTCGCCCAGGAGGTCCACGACGCCGTCAAGCAGCACGCCCGCACCCCCTTCCGCGAGGAGGTCTGGCAGCAGCTCATCCAGGGGATGCGCTTCGTCCAGGGCGACTTCGACAGCGACGAGGCCTTCGAGCAGCTGAAGGACACCATCCAGGAGCTGGACAAGGCGCAGGGCACCGGGGGCAACTTCGCCTTCTACCTGTCCGTGCCGCCGAAGTTCTTCCCGCTCGTCGTCCAGCAGCTGAAGAAGCACGGCCTGGCCGACCAGAAGAACGGCTCCTGGCGCCGCGCCGTCATCGAGAAGCCCTTCGGCCACGACCTGACCTCCGCCAAGGAGCTCAACGAGGTCGTCCACGAGGTCTTCCCGCCCGAGGCGGTCTTCCGCATCGACCACTACCTCGGCAAGGAGACCGTCCAGAACATCCTGGCGCTCCGCTTCGCCAACACCCTCTTCGAGCCGATCTGGAACCGGTCGTACGTCGACCACGTGCAGATCACCATGGCCGAGGACATCGGCATCGGCGGCCGCGCCGGCTACTACGACGGCATCGGCGCCGCCCGTGACGTCATCCAGAACCACCTGCTCCAGCTGCTCGCGCTGACCGCGATGGAGGAGCCCGCCTCCTTCGACGCCGACGCGCTCGCCGCGGAGAAGACCAAGGTCCTGGGCGCCGTCCGGCTCCCGAAGGACCTGGCGAAGTCGACCGTCCGCGGCCAGTACGCGGCCGGCTGGCAGGGTGGCGCCAAGGCCGTCGGCTACCTCCAGGAAGAGGGCATCGACCCCCAGTCGAAGACCGACACCTACGCGGCGGTCAAGCTGGAGATCGACAACCGCCGCTGGGCGGGCGTCCCCTTCTACCTGCGCACCGGCAAGCGCCTGGGCCGCCGGGTCACCGAGATCGCGGTGGTCTTCCAGCGCGCCCCGCACTCCCCCTTCGACCACACGTCGACGGAGGAACTGGGCCGCAACGCCATCGTCATCCGGGTCCAGCCGGACGAGGGCGTCACCGTCCGCTTCGGCTCCAAGGTGCCCGGCACCCAGATGGAGATCCGGGACGTGTCGATGGACTTCGCCTACGGCGAGTCCTTCACCGAGTCCAGCCCCGAGGCGTACGAGCGGCTCATCCTGGACGTCCTCCTCGGCGACTCCAACCTCTTCCCGCGCGTGGAGGAGGTCGAGCTGTCCTGGATGATCCTCGACCCGATCGAGCAGTACTGGGACGGGCACGGCAAGCCCGCCCAGTACGAGTCCGGGACCTGGGGTCCGGTCGAGGCGGACGAGATGCTCGCACGAGACGGCAGGAGCTGGCGCCGGCCATGAAGACCGACCTGACGGACACCACGTCCTCCAAGATCAACAAGGCGCTGGTGCTCGGGCGGCGGGCGATCGGCACCCCGGCCGTCGGCATGGTGCTCACCCTCGTCATCGTCACCGACGAGGAGAACGCCTACGACGCGCTGAAGGCGGCCAACGAGGCGTCCCGCGAGCACCCCTCGCGGACCCTCGTGGTGATCAAGCGGGTCTCGCGCTCGCCGCGGGACCGCGCCAACACCCGGCTCGACGCCGAGGTCCGCCTCGGCGCCGACGCCGGCTCCGGGGAGACGGTCGTCCTCCGGCTGTACGGCGAGGTCGTCGACCACGCCCAGTCGGTGGTGCTGCCGCTGCTCCTCCCGGACGCCCCCGTCGTCGTCTGGTGGCCGGTGAACGCGCCGACCGACCCGGCCAACGACCCGCTGGGCGCCCTCGCCCAGCGGCGGGTGACCGACACGTACGCCGCCGAGCAGCCCATCGAGGAGCTGACCGCGCGCGCGGACACCTACACCCCCGGCGACACGGACCTCTCGTGGACCCGGATCACCCCCTGGCGCTCGATGCTGGCCGCCGCGCTCGACCAGGTCACCTGCGAGGTGACCTCGGCCGACGTGGAGGGCGAGGAGTTCAACCCGAGCGTCGAACTGCTCGCGATGTGGCTGGCCGAGCGGCTGAAGGTGCCGGTGCGGCGCTCGCGGTCGGCCGGTCCCGGCCTCACCTCCGTCCGCCTGGAGACCAGCGCCGGGCCGATCGTCCTCGACCGGCCCGACGGCTCGCTCGCGACCCTCTCCATAGAGGGTCAGCCGGACCGCGCGGTGGCGCTCAAGCGGCGCGAGACGGCGGAGCTGATCGCGGAGGAGCTGCGCCGGCTCGACCCGGACGACACCTACGCGGCCTCGCTCCGCTTCGGCCTGGAGCGGCTCGACGAGGAGGCGGCCGTCACCGCCCCCGCGCCGGAGGACCCCGCCCCGGACGTCACGGCGGAGCCCGCCGCGGAGCACGCGAAGAAGGCTCCCGCCAAGAAGGCCCCGGCGAAGAAGGCCCCGGCGAAGAAGGCGGCGGCCGAGTGAGCGCCCCGCGGCTGGTGGTCCACCGCGACAAGGAACTGATGGCCGAGGCCGCGGCGGCCCGGCTGATCACGGCGGTCGTGGACGCGCAGGCCGTCCGCGGCACGGCCTCGGTCGTGCTGACCGGCGGTCGCAACGGCAACGGGCTGCTCGCCGCGCTCGGCACGGCGCCCGCCCGGGACGCGGTCGACTGGTCGCGGCTCGACCTGTGGTGGGGCGACGAGCGGTTCCTGCCCGAGGGCGACCCCGAGCGGAACGTCACCCAGGCCCGTGAGGCGCTGCTCGACCGGGTCCCGCTGGACCCGGCCCGGGTGCACGCCATGCCGGCCTCGGACGGCCCCCACGGGGACGACGCCGACGCCGCCGCGGCGGCCTACGCGGCCGAGCTGGCCGCCGCGGCCGGTCCGGACGGCGTGGGCGGGGTGCCCGCCTTCGACGTGCTGATGCTGGGCGTCGGCCCGGACACCCACGTGGCCTCGCTCTTCCCCGAGCTGGCCGCGGTCCGGGAGACGGAGCGGACGGTCGTCGGGGTGCACGGCGCGCCCAAGCCGCCGCCGACCCGGATCTCCCTGACCCTCCCGGCGATCCGGGCGGCCCGGGAGGTCTGGCTGCTCGCGGCGGGCGAGGACAAGGCGAAGGCCGCGGCCCTCGCGCTCGCCGCCGGCGCGGACGAGGTGCGGACCCCGGCCGCCGGAGCCCGCGGCACCGAGCGCACGCTGTGGCTGATGGACACGGCGGCGGCCTCGGAGCTGCCCCGGAGCGCGCACCCGGCCTGATCCCGGCGCGGAGGCCCGGTTCACCCCTCGGTGGACCGGGCCTCCGGCGTCTCCACGGGCTCCAGGAAGGGCGCGAGCAGCCCCGGTACGGCCTCGGCGGCGAAGAGCAGGCCCTCGCTCGCGTCCGTGTCCAGGACGTCGTAGGCCCGTTCGCCGGCGGCCGTGGTGGCGGTGAGGGTGAGGATCCCCGCGCGCCGCTGGAAGTACGACTGCTTGACCGTCCAGCCGATGATCCCGGACCGCTGGAGGGCGACCGTGGCCCGCCGCACCGTGCCCGACCGGGTCACTAGATAGGCGCCGCCGAGAGCGTGCCCCAGGGAGCGGTACGCGTCCAGGGCGAGGGCCACCGCGAGCGGGCTCAGGGCCAGCGTCCAGCCGGCCGCCACGGAGAACAGCACCGGGGTGAGCAGCGCGCCGAGGAGGGCGAGGACGGCGGCGGGCCCCAGGACGGCGGAGAGCGCCCGGCGGAGCCTGCGGGCCCGGGCGGCACGCGGGTGGGGGGTGAGCGGGCCCGAGAGGGGGGCGCCCGGTTCGCGCAGCACCTCGGCGGCGATCCTGGCGGCGACCTCCCGGGGCGCGGCCGGAAGCAGCGTCTTCAGGTCGGCGTGCTTCTCGTCGTCCTCGGCGAGGCCGCCGGCGACGGCGTCGACGCGTGCGGCGCCGGCGAGGCGGACGCCGAGCGGTTCGACGAGCTCGACCCCGCGCAGGCGCTCCTCCTCCAGGGTGACCGAGCGGGTGCTGAGCAGACCGCGGCGGACCCGGAGGGTGCCGCCGGGTTCGCGTTCGAGCCGGTGGTTCCACCACATCTCGGCCCAGAGCCCCAGCGAGCCGACCGCGCCGGCCAGGGTGGCGAGGAGGACGAGGTCGATGACGACCCACGTCAGGGAGACGTCCCGGAACCGGTCCCCTATCCAGCCGATGACCTCGGACTGGACCCCGAACCACTCGCTGACCTGCATGACCGCGCCGGCGGCGGCGCCGCCGAGCAGGCCGGTGACGAAGGAGACGGGGGCGTAGCGGATCCAGCGGGGGTCGAGGACGGCGAGCGTGCCGTCGTGGTCGGGTGCCGTCTCCGGGGCGGCCGGGCGGGCGAGGAGCTCGCGGCGGAGCCGTTCGCCCTCGGTCCGGGTGACGAATTCGAGTTCCAGGGTGGACTCCCCGCCGCCGGTGGACTCCCCGGTGCCGATGCGGACCTTGACCAGGCCGAGGATCCGCTGGAGGGGGTTGGCGGTGAGGTCCACGCTGCGGATCCGCTCGCGGGCCAGGGAGCGCCGCTTGAGGAGCAGCAGGCCGGAGTGGAGCTCGACCTGGTCGGTGCCGATCCGGTATCGGGTGTGGCGCAGGCGGACCTGCTCGGCGACGGTGCCGCCGCCGATCAGCAGGACGGCGCCGGCGAGGACCCAGGCCAGCGCCTGCCAGAGGGGCCGGGAGCCGGTGAGCCCGGCGGTGACCGGGACTCCGGCGCCGGCCGTGACGCCGCAGAGGACGGCGGCGGTGACGAGGGAGGTGCGCCGGTCGAGGCGCCGCCACTCCCCCGCGTCGCCGGGCATCACGTGGCGTCCCCCGGGGTCGCCCCGGTGATCGCGGTGAGCCGCTCGGCGAGTCCGGCGGCCGCCTCGTGGTCGAGGCCCTCGATCTCGACGGCGCCCTTGGACGAGGCGGTGGTGACGGTGACGGTGGCGAGCCCGAAGAGCTGCTCCAGCGGGCCGCGTACGGTGTCCACGGTCTGGATCCGTGACATGGGGGCGATCCGCCACTCCTGCCACAGGGCGCCCGTGCGCACGTACACGGCCTCGTCGGTGACCTCCCAGCGGTGCAGCCGGTACCACCAGGCGGGGAAGAACGCGGCGCAGGCCAGGCCGGCGGCGGCCAGCACGGCGGCCGGCAGCAGCAGCCAGAACCTGGCCGGCCCGATCAGGGCGCCGAGGACGCCGAGGACCGCCACCGGGACGGCGGTGCCGAGCAGCCACTGGGTGCGCCACCAGCCGACGCTGCGGCGGTCGACGGCGTTCCTGGGCGGCCGGAGCCGCACCGCGTTCTCCCCCGCCATCGCTCAGCTCCGGTCGCGCAGCGCGCGATAGGCGGAGACGAGCGCCGCGGTGGAGCTGTCGAGGCCCCCGGTCTCCCCGTCGCCGGTGAGGACGGGCTCGATCCGCTTGGCGAGGACCTTGCCGAGCTCGACGCCCCACTGGTCGAAGGAGTCGATGTTCCAGACGGCGCCCTGGACGAAGACCTTGTGCTCGTAGAGCGCCACCAGCTGGCCGAGGACCGAGGGGGTCAGGGCGTCGGCGAGGATCGTGGTGGTGGGGTGGTTGCCCTGGAAGGTCTTGTGCGGGACGAGCTCCTCCGGCACGCCCTCGGCCCGTACCTCCTCGGGCGTCTTGCCGAAGGCGAGGGCCTGGGTCTGGGCGAAGAAGTTGGCCATCAGCAGGTCGTGCTGGGGCACCAGGCCGGGCAGCAGGTCCGCGACCGGGCGGGCGAAGCCGATGAAGTCGGCGGGGATCACCTTGGTGCCCTGGTGGATCAGCTGGTAGTAGGCGTGCTGCCCGTTGGTGCCGGGGGTGCCCCAGACGACCGGGCCGGTCTGCCAGTCGACCGGCTCGCCCTGGCGGTCCACGGACTTGCCGTTGGACTCCATGTCGAGCTGCTGGAGGTAGGCGGTGAACTTCGACAGGTAGTGGGAGTACGGCAGGACGGCGTGCGACTGGGCGTCGAAGAAGCCGCCGTACCAGACGCCGAGGAGGCCGAGCAGGAGCGGGGCGTTCTCCTCCGCGGGGGCGGTGCGGAAGTGCTCGTCGACGAGGTGGAAGCCGTCGAGCATCTCCCGGAAGCCGTCCGGCCCGATGGCGATCATCAGGGAGAGGCCGATGGCGGAGTCGTACGAGTAGCGGCCGCCGACCCAGTCCCAGAACTCGAACATGTTGGCGGTGTCGATGCCGAACTCCTCGACCCGCTCGGCGTTGGTGGAGAGCGCCACGAAGTGCCGGGCCACGGCCTCCTGGCCGGCTCCGAGCCCGCCGAGGAGCCAGTCCCGGGCGGAGGTCGCGTTGGTGACCGTCTCGATGGTGGTGAAGGTCTTCGAGGCGACGATGAAGAGCGTCTCGGCCGGGTCGAGGTCGCGGACGGCCTCGTGGAGGTCGGCGCCGTCGACGTTGGAGACGAAACGGAACGTCAGGTCCCGCCGGGTGTAGGCGCGCAGCACCTCGTAGGCCATGGCGGGGCCGAGGTCGGAGCCGCCGATGCCGATGTTGACGATGTTCTTGATCGGCTTGCCGGTGTGGCCGGTCCAGGCGCCGGAGCGGATCGTGTCGGCGAAGCCGGCCATCTTGTCGAGGACGGCGTGGACCGCGGGGACGACGTTCTCGCCGTCGACCTCGATCAC
Organism: Streptomyces omiyaensis; assembly: GCF_014650895.1. Taxonomy (GTDB): domain Bacteria; phylum Actinomycetota; class Actinomycetes; order Streptomycetales; family Streptomycetaceae; genus Streptomyces; species Streptomyces omiyaensis. The sequence goes on along the minus strand of NZ_BMVV01000012.1, from coordinate 87,894 downwards.
GGCTCCGCGGGGGGCGCGCAGCGCGGTGTGGAGGACGGCCCGGTCCTCGGTGGTGTTGATCTTCTCGCCGCGGAACATGGCGTCGCGCAGCCCGGCCACGTCGGTGGCGACGGCCAGCTCGCGCAGCAGTTCCAGGGTCTCGTCGGTGACGAGCTGCTTGGAGTAGTCCAGGTGGAGGTCGCCGACCCGCAGGGTGTAGCCGGTGCCGCGCTCCGGGTCGGCCGCGAACAGCTCGCGCAGGTGGGTCCCGCCCAGCTGCTCCCGGTGCTTGCCGAGGGCCGCCCACTCGGGCAGCCGGTTGAGCCTGATGCGTCCTTCAGTGGTCATTTCGGACATCGCCCACTTCTTCTCGTACGTTTCTGCCCCGCTGCTCCTCCAACCTAGTTGATCGAACGGGGCGATCGACGCCATCGAAAGCGGACACGTCGAAGGGCCCCGCCCGCGAAACGAGTTCACGGGCAGAGCCCTTTGCCATGGTGTTCAGCTGCCGTTCAGATCTCGCCCCGGAGCTTGGCGAGCGCCTCGGCGAGGATCGCCTCGCCGTCGGCGTCGCTGCGGCGCTCCCGCACGTAGGCGAGGTGGGTCTTGTACGGCTCGGTGCGCGGGGGGTCCGGGGGGTTGTCCCGGTCCTGGCCGGCCGGGAATCCGCAGCGGGGGCAGTCCCACGTGTCCGGGACCTGCGCGTCGCTCGCGAAACTCGGCTGGGTCTCGTGCCCGTTCGAGCACCAGAAGGAGATGCGGAGGCGCGGTGCCGACTCGCCCCGCTCGGCCTCCCCCATCGGCCCCGCTCCGACCCGGCTTCCCCGGATCGCGTTGCCACTTGCCACGGTCGTAACTCCCTGCGTGATGGTGCTCGAAGATGCCCCAGTCTACGGAAGGCCCAACGCGCGTCCAGTGTGCGGAGTTACCCGTCCAGCTTCATGAGCAGACCAAGTACCACAATGCAGGCGAACCAGAGCAGGCCGACCACGACCGTGATCCGGTCGAGGTTGCGCTCGGCGACCGAGGAGCCGCCGACGGAGGACTGCATGCCGCCACCGAACATGTCGGAGAGGCCGCCGCCCTTCCCCTTGTGCATCAGCACCAGCAGCATCAGCAGGCCGCTGAAGACGATCAGGGCGATCGAGAACCCCATAACCACGGCGGGACCAACTTCCTCGGAGCTTGAAAAGGGACGGGGGCCGGGCACCTGCCCGACCCCCGCAAGGGTACGACGGATCACCTCCGTCGCTCTACATCGTCACTGGTCGCGGAAACGGACGATCTTGACGAACTCGTCCGCGTCGAGCGACGCGCCGCCGACCAGGGCGCCGTCGATGTCGGGCTGCGCCATGATCTCGGCGACGTTGCCGCTCTTGACGGAGCCGCCGTACTGGATGCGGATCTTGTCGGCGACGTCCTGCGTGTACAGCTCGGCGAGCTTGCCGCGGATCGCCCCGCAGACCTCCTGGGCGTCGTCGGCGCCGCAGACCTTGCCGGTGCCGATGGCCCACACCGGCTCGTACGCGATGACGATCGTCTCGGCCTGCTCGGCCGGGACGTCCTTCAGGCCGCCCTCGACCTGGGCGAGGGTGTGCGGGACGGCGTTGCCGGCCTCGCGCACGTCCAGCTCCTCGCCGACGCAGAGGATCGGGGTGATGCCGTGGGCGAAGGCGGCCTTCACCTTGGCGTTGCACAGCTCGTCGGACTCGGCGTGGTACTGGCGGCGCTCGGAGTGGCCGACGGCGACGAAGCCGGTGTTCAGCTTGGCGAGCATGGCGCCGGAGATCTCACCGGTGTAGGCGCCGGACTCGTGGGCCGAGAGGTCCTGGGCGCCGTACTTGATCTTGAGCTTGTCGCCGTCGATCAGGGTCTGCACGGAGCGCAGGTCGGTGAAGGGGACGAGGACGGCGACCTCGACCGCGTCGTAGTCCTTGTCGGTGAGCGAGAACGCGAGCTTCTGGACGTGGGCGATGGCCTCGAGGTGGTTGAGGTTCATCTTCCAGTTGCCCGCCATCAGCGGGGTGCGGGTGGTCATAAGGGGGTCAGTCCTCCAGTGCGACGAGGCCGGGGAGCTGCTTGCCCTCGAGGTATTCGAGGGAGGCGCCGCCACCGGTCGAGATGTGGCCGAATGCGGTTTCGTCGAAGCCCAGAATGCGGACCGCGGCGGCGGAGTCGCCACCGCCGACCACGGAGAAGGCCGGGGAGTCGACGAGCGCCTGGGCGACGGCCTTGGTGCCCTCGGCGTAGTCGGGGTGCTCGAAGACGCCCATCGGGCCGTTCCAGAAGACGGTGGCCGCGTCGGCGAGCTTCGAGGCGTAGAGCTTGCGGGTCTCCGGACCGATGTCCAGGCCCTCCTGGTCGGCCGGGATGGCGTCCGCGGCGACGGTGGCGGGGTTCGCCGGGGCCTTGGTCTTCAGGTCCGGGAACTCGGTGGAGACCAGGACGTCGACGGGGAGGACGAACTCCACGCCGCGGTCCTCGGCCCGCTTCAGGTAGTCCTTGACGGCCGGGATCTGGTCCTCCTGGAGGAGGGAGATGCCGACCTCGTGGCCCTGGGCCTTGAGGAAGGTGTAGGCCATGCCGCCTCCGACGAGGATGCGGTCGGCCTTCTCCAGGAGGTGGTCGATCACCCCGAGCTTGTCGGAGACCTTGGCGCCGCCGAGGACGACCGCGTACGGCCGCCGGACGTCCTCGGTCAGCTTCCTGAGGACGCCGACCTCGGTGGCGATGAGGTAGCCGGCGGCGTGCGGCAGCTTGCCCGGGAGGTCGAAGACCGAGGCGTGCTTGCGGTGGACGGCGCCGAAGCCGTCGCCGACGTAGAGGTCGGCGAGGGCCGCCAGCCGCTCCGCGAAGGCGTCGCGCTCGGCGTCGTCCTTCGAGGTCTCGCCGGCGTTGAAGCGGAGGTTCTCGATGACGGCCACGCCGCCGTCGGCCAGGCCCGCGACGGTCGTCCGCGCGGACTCGCCGACGGTGTCGGTGGCGAAGGCCACCTCGGCGCCGAGGAGTTCGCCGAGGCGCGCGGCGGCCGGCGCGAGGGAGAACGCCGGGTCCGGGGCGCCCTTGGGGCGGCCGAGGTGGGAGGCGACCACGACCCGGGCGCCGGCGTCGGCGAGCGCCTTGACCGTGGGGACGACGGCGCGGATGCGCCCGTCGTCGGTGATGGTGGTGCCGTCGAGCGGCACGTTGAGATCGGCGCGGACGAACACCCGCTTGCCCTCGACGCCCTCGCCGAGAAGCTCGTCGATCGTCTTCATCTGTTCACTGACTCCTTGGTACGCGGTGGAGCACACGAGACAGGGCCCGCACAGCGCTTCGTCGCGCTGCCCGAGCCCTGCTCACATCGAAAGCCTGCCCTGCTGAACCCTAGTACGTCAGAGCTGGTCGCCGACGAAGGTGGTGAGGTCGACGAGACGGTTGGAGTAGCCCCACTCGTTGTCGTACCAGCCGAGGATCTTGACCGAGTTGCCGTCCTGGACCATGGTCAGGGAGGAGTCGAAGGTGCACGACGCCGGGTCGCTGACGATGTCCGAGGAGACGATCGGGTCCTCGGTGTAGAAGAGGATGCCCTTCAGCGGGCCGTCCTCGGCCGCCTTCTTGAAGGCCGCGTTGACCTCGTCCTTGGTGACCTCGCGGTCGAGGGTGACGACCAGGTCGGTGGCGGAGCCGGTGGGGACCGGGACGCGCATGGCGATGCCGTCCAGCTTGCCCTTGAGCTGCGGGAGGACCAGGGCGGTGGCCTTGGCGGCACCGGTCGTGGTCGGGATGATGTTCTCCGCGGCGGCGCGGGCGCGGCGCAGGTCCTTGTGCGGGAAGTCCAGGATGCGCTGGTCGTTGGTGTACGCGTGGACCGTGGTCATCAGGCCCCGGACGATGCCGAAGTTCTCGTCGAGGACCTTCGCCATCGGGGCGACGCAGTTGGTGGTGCAGGACGCGTTGGAGATGACGTCGTGGTGCGCCGGGTCGTACTTGTCCTGGTTGACGCCCATCACGATGGTGATGTCCTCGTCCTTGGCCGGAGCCGAGATGAGGACCTTCTTCGCTCCGCCGGCGAGGTGCTTCGCCGCGTCCTCGCGCTTGGTGAAGATGCCGGTGGACTCGATCACGATGTCGACGCCGAGGTCGCCCCACGGGATGTCGGCGGGGTCGCGCTCGGACAGCACCTTGATGGTGTGGCCGTCGACGGTGATGGTGTCGGCGGTGTGGGAGACCTCGGCCTTGAGGCGGCCCAGAATCGTGTCGTACTTCAGCAGGTGGGCCGTGGTCGCGGTGTCGCCCAGGTCGTTGACGGCCACGACCTCGATGTCGGCACCCTGCTCAAGGAGCGCGCGGAAGTAATTGCGACCGATACGGCCAAAGCCGTTGATGCCTACGCGGATCGTCACGAACCGATCTCCTCGTATGAGAACGCCGGGTGATATGTCACACCGGCTAGATCTTGATTTTTTTGGGATGTCCCCGACCGCTTCCGACCCTACCTCTCCGGGCGCCCCCGGGTGACATCGAGCGCATCCGTACGCGCCCGGGGAGTCGCCGGAGAACGGCCGACGGCCCGTACCCGGTGACAGGTACGGGCCGCCTCGGGACCTTCGGCCCCACTACTCTCCGTCAGCGGCGGAGCGCGGTGAGGGCCCGGTCGAGGAGCCGCCGCCGCTCGGCCGCGGAGCCGACGTGCTCCAGGCCGAAGCCGAGGAGGACGGTGTCGCGGGTGGTGACGGCGGCGACGGAGTGGAACAGGGCCGGCGAGCGGGTCCAGTCCCTGGCGTTGCCGGGGCTGCCCTCCGGGGCCCCCGGCACGGTCCAGGCGCCGAGCGAGCTCTCGAAGCCCTCGCGCTCGGTGCCGGCCGCGGTGACCAGGCGGACGTCGTCGACGAAGGCGCCGGTCTCGCCGGTGCCGGGGTCGGAGACGTACGAGAGGGAGAGCTCGACCTGCCTGCCCGCGTAGGCGGAGAGGTCGACGGAGGCCTGTCGCCAGCCGTTGGACGGGCCGGTGAAGGCGTTCCAGGCGCCGGTGGTGCCGGTGGACGCGCAGCCGTCCTCGCCGAGGGTGAGATAGCGGCCGAGGGCCGGGTGGAGCTTCAGGTAGTAGCCCTCGCCGCAGTCGGCGGGCGGCTCGGCGGAGGTGCCGCCGTTCCGGTCGGGCAGGGTGGTCCAGTCGTCCTGGCCGGCGGTGCGGGCCTCGACGACGAGGTTGTCGTAGCCGGGCTCGGTGTCGTAGCTGATCTGGAAGTCGAGCCGGGGGCCGTCGGCGGCGGTGGTGCCGGTGAGGTCGACGGTCCGGGCGAGCCGGGCCCAGGTGTCGTCGGCGTGCCGCACCGCGGCGAAGGTGCTGCCCTCGGCCGGTTCGAAGGGGGTCCGGACGCCGGGGTAGCCGCCGGCGGGGGCGCTGGAGGCGAACTGCGGGAACCGCTCCGGGTCGAGGGTGTCGGAGGTGACGGTGTAGGCGCCGGCGTTGTCGAGCGGGTTGCCGTCGGCGGCGCCGAGCCCGGTGGGCGGACCGGCGAGGCGGCCGGTGCCGGCGAAGGAGGACGGCCCGTTCAGGCCGGCCCGGTGGTAGGCGCCGAGCCAGTACTGGGCGAAGTCGTTGGACTCGGCCCGGCCGATCCGGGTGAGCCCGCCGGTCTTCTCGCCGGCGTTGAGCAGCTTGCCGCCCTCGTTGAGGTAGGAGCGGACGGCGAGCTGGACCTCCCCGGAGGGGCGCTCGGCGCCGGTGTACCAGACGACGGTGCGGAAGTGGGAGAGGGCGCCGAGGGCGTGCGGGACGCCCTGGGAGGCGACGTCCCAGACGGCGGCCTTCCGCCCGGTCGCGGCGAGCGCCTCCGTGTACGCGGCGGTGTGCCGGGCGGCGCTCGTGCCGCCCTCCTCGGCGAGGACCAGGACGTCCCCGCGGGCGCGCTCGGCGACCCGGTAGGTGAAGGGGGCGGTGGCGACGGTCCGGCCGTCGCGGCCGCGGGCGGTGAACCAGACCTCGACGGAGTCGCCGGGCCGGGCTCCGCGCACCTCACCGCGGTACTGGTCGTAGTACAGGTTGTCCTCGCCGCCGTAGGTCTCGCCGCCGTCCCAGGCCTCGACGCCGGCGCGGTGGGTGCGCCCGCCGTCGATCCGGTAGTGGAGGGTCTTGGCGCGGAGGGACTTGCGGGCGGTGACCGCGACCCGCTGCTCCTCGCCGGCGGCGGCGTAGGAGGTGGTGAAGGGGTCGGGGACGAGGGCCGGGGCCGGGGCGCCGACCGGGGAGACCGGGTCGTCCGGGCGGGCGGCGGACTCGGCGACGGCGAGCGCGAAGGGCACGTTCTTGGCGAACTCGGCCCGGATCAGCTTCTCGTCGTCGGGGAAGGTGAAGACGGAGGCGCAGTCGGCGGCCTCCCAGGCGTCGTCCGGGTCGACCCGGGACGCGGTGGCGCAGGTGGACATCTCGGGGGTGAACATCTGCATGCCGTTGACGTTGGCGGCGTGGCCGTCGGCCTCGCCGTTGGTGGTGTACAGCTCGGAGGAGACCTGCGGCCGGTAGCCGGGCACGGCGGACTTCTCCGGGGTCCCCGCGAGCGCCTTGAGGGGGATGTCGTCGGGGGTGTCGGTGGCGACCTGCCAGCCGACGCCGTACAGCAGCAGCTGGGCGGCGGAGTGGTAGTTGATGCCGTACGAGAAGCCGATGCGCTTCTGGAAGGCGTCCAGGGCGCGGGTCTCGGGCTCGGACATGGCGGCCTTGCCGCGGAAGGTCTCGTCGGCCGGGTCGGGGGACGAACCCTCGTCGTCGTAGCCCCACTTGTGGGCGAAGTTGCGGTTGAGGTCGACGCCGTCGCCGGTGCCGATCGTGCCGTCGCCGTCGTTGTCGCGGAGGTTCTTGCGCCACTGGCGGTTGGCCGGGTCGGCGTGGGTGAAGTCGTAGCCGTCCGGGTTGGCGGAGAGCACGAACCACAGCTCGGTGGAGTCGACGATCCGGGTGACCCGCCGGTCGGTGCCGTAGTTGTCGAGGTAGTGGTGGAGGAGCCGCCGGGTCATCTCGGGGGTGATCCACTCGCGGGCGTGCTGGTTGGAGACGTACAGCGTGGCGGGCCGACTGCCGTCCTTCGCCTTGCGGGCGCCCTTGCTGACCTTGACCGCGAGGATGTCCTGGCCCCTGAGGGTCTTGCCGATCGAGACGACCTTGGTGAGGTCGGGGTGGGCGGCGGCGGTGGCGAGGAGTTCCTCCTTCAGCCCGCCGGGGCCGCCGTAGGGGCGGAAGACGCCGTCGCCGGCGGCGGCCGACCGCCGGGCGGCGGCCGGGCCGGGGTCGTGCTCGGCGACCTGTACGCCGCGGCCGCGCAGCGCCCCGGCCTGCGCCTCGGTGAGGTACAGCTCGACGGTGGCGGTGCCGCGCTCGGGCACCTGCTCGGTCAGTTCGTGCCCGTCGGCCCCGGCCTCCAGCAGGAGCGGCACCTGCTCCCCGGTCACCGTGGCCCGCCACACGGAGAGGGCGTCGCCGCCTCCGGGGTCCGCCGGCCGTGCCCCGGCGGCGGGTGCCGCCGCCAGTCCGGCGATCAGCAGTGAAGTCGCGGCGACGACCGCCCGCGCCCTCCGTCTCATGGAAGCCCCCCTTGTTGTGATCCGTCACGAGGAAGAACGGATGCCAGGCTCTTGGGCGCCCATGGGCCTGTCAAGGGCGCCTCACCGCGACAACCCTGGGACACAACGGCGCTGGTGGGGCCTCAGAAACGTTTCACCACGCCGGAGTTCACCCTTCCACCGCTACGGGAACGGCCCCCGCCCGGGTGGGGCGGGGGCCGTGCGGCACGGGTGCCGGACTCAGCCGACCAGGCTCTCGTCCAGCTCCTCCGTCAGGTTCGACTCGGTGCCCGGGATGCCCAGGTCCTGCGCCCGCTTGTCCGCCATGGCGAGCAGCCGGCGGATCCGGCCGGCCACCGCGTCCTTGGTGAGCGGCGGGTCGGCGAGCGCGCCCAGCTCCTCCAGTGAGGCCTGCTTGTGCTCCATGCGCAGCCGGCCGGCCGCGGCGAGGTGCTCCGGCACCTCCTCGCCCAGGATCTCCAGGGCGCGCTGCACCCGGGCCCCGGCGGCGACGGCGGCGCGGGCCGAGCGGCGCAGGTTGGCGTCGTCGAAGTTGGCCAGGCGGTTGGCGGTGGCGCGGACCTCGCGGCGCATCCGCCGCTCCTCCCAGGCCAGCACCGACTCGTGGGCGCCGAGCCGGGTCAGCAGGGCGCCGATGGCGTCGCCGTCGCGGACCACGACCCGGTCCACGCCGCGGACCTCGCGGGCCTTGGCGGCGATGGAGAGCCGGCGGGCGGCGCCGACCAGGGCGAGCGCGGCCTCCGGTCCCGGGCAGGTGACCTCCAGGGAGGAGGAGCGGCCGGGCTCGGTGAGCGAGCCGTGGGCGAGGAAGGCACCGCGCCAGGCCGCCTCGGCGTCGCAGGTGGCCCCGGAGACGACCTGCGGGGGAAGACCCCGGATGGGGCGGCCCCGGCCGTCGACCAGGCCCGTCTGGCGGGCCAGCTGGTCGCCGCCCGCCACCACCCGCACCACGAAGCGCGAGCCGCGCCGCAGCCCGCCGGGGGCCATCACGATCAGCTCCGAGCTGTGCCCGAAGATCTCCAGGATGTCCCGCTTCAGCCGCCGGGCCGCCATCGCCGTGTCGAGCTCCGCCTCGATCACGATCCGGCCGCTGACCAGGTGCAGACCGCCCGCGAACCGGAGGATCGAGGAGACCTCCGACTTCCTGCAGCAGGTCCGGGTGACGGGAAGCCGGGAGATCTCGTCCTTCACCGCTGCCGTCATCGCCATGGGCCGATCCTTCCATGCATCCGAAAAATACGGTCGTACGCGGCGGCCAACTGCTCCGGGTCGTGCTTCGGAGAGCCGTCGGCACGGGCCACCGGCGCCAGCTCGAGCGCGGCGCCGAGCCGCTTGGCGGCGTCGACGAGGGGTTCCCTGGCTGACACGTCGGGCACGGCGGCCTCGTCGGCCAGCACCACGTCCAGGGCGAGTTTAGGGGCGTGTCGTCCCAAAACCTCCAAATGACGCTGCGGTGAGAAGCCCTCTGTTTCTCCCGGCTGGGGCGCGAGGTTCAACGAGAGCACCTTGCGGGCCTTGGTCTCGACCAGGGCGTCGAGCAGTTCGGGCACGAGGAGGTGCGGGATCACCGAGGAGAACCAGGAGCCGGGACCGAGGACGACCCAGTCCGCGTCGAGGACCGCGGCGACGGCCTCCGGCACGGCCGGCGGGTCGTGCGGCACCAGGTGCACGGACTGCACCTCGCCCGGGGTGAGGGCCACGGTGGCCTGGCCGCGGACCGTGTCCACGTCCTCCGGGCGCTCCGGGTCGTGCCCCTTGACCAGGGCCTGGAGCTCCAGCGGCACGGCGGACATGGGCAGCACCCGGCCCTGGGCGCCGAGCAGCCGCCCGACCAGGTCGAGGGCCTGCACGGGGTCGCCGCCCAGCTGCTCCCAGAGGGCGACGATCAGCAGGTTGCCGACGGCGTGGCCGCCCATCTCGCCCTTGGACCGGAAACGGTGCTGGATGACCCGGGCCCAGGTCTGGCCCCAGTCGTCGTCGCCGCAGAGCGCGGCGAGCGCCTTGCGCAGGTCGCCGGGGGGCAGCACGCCCAGCTCCTCCCGGAGCCGGCCGCTGGATCCCCCGTCGTCGGCGACGGTGACGACGGCCGTCAGGTCGCCGGTGATGCGCCGCAGGGCGGCGAGGGAGGCGGAGAGGCCCATGCCGCCGCCGAGGGCGACGACCTTCGGCTGGGCGCCACGCCTGCGGAGCGTCCGCCGCACCGAGAGGGTGGAGGAGGAACGCCGGCGGTACGGCTTCACTCGCGCCCCATGTCGCGGTGGACGACCACCGTCTCCACGCCCTCGGCGGCGATGCGGGCGGCGAGCTTCTCGGCGGTGGCGACGGAGCGGTGCTTGCCTCCGGTGCAGCCGACGGCGATGGTCACGTACCGCTTGCCCTCGCGGCGGTAGCCGGCGGCGATCAGCTGGAGCAGCTCGGTGTAGCGGTCCAGGAACTCCTTGGCGCCGGGCTGGTTGTAGACGTAGTTCGCCACCTCCTCGTTGAGGCCGGTGTAGGGGCGCAGCTCGGGGACCCAGTGCGGGTTGGGCAGGAAGCGCATGTCGACGACGAGGTCGGCGTCGACGGGCAGGCCGTACTTGAAGCCGAAGGACATGACGGTGGCCCGCAGCTCGGGCTCCTCCTCGCCGGCGAACTGGGCGTCCATCTTGGCGCGCAGCTCGTGGACGTTGAGGCTGGAGGTGTCGATGACCAGGTCGGCGTCGCCGCGGAGCTCGCGCAGCAGGTCGCGCTCGGCGGCGATGCCGTCGACGATGCGCCCGTCGCCCTGGAGCGGGTGGGGGCGGCGGACCGACTCGAAGCGCCGGACCAGGGCCTCGTCGGAGGACTCCAGGAAGACGATCCGGCGGGTGACCTGCTTGGCGTCGAGGTCGGCGAGGGACTCCCGCAGGGCGTCGAAGAACTGCCGGCCGCGGACGTCGACGACGACCGCGATGCGGGCGACGTTGCCCTGGGAGCGGGCGCCGAGCTCCACCATGGTGGGGATCAGCGCGGGCGGCAGGTTGTCGACGACGAACCAGCCCAGGTCCTCCAGACACTTCGCCGCGGTGGACCGGCCGGCTCCGGACATGCCGGAGATGATCACCAGCTCGGGGATGGCCGCCTCGGCGCCGTTGTCGCCCGCGGTCTCCTTCGTGCCCGTACTCACGTGTCCTGCTCCGTCTTCTCGGTGGTGCCCGTCGTGCGTGTGGTGCCCGTCGCCGGGATGGCGCTCGGTCATGCGGTGGTGCCCCCGTCGTCTTCCATGATCTCTCCTGTGGCCGTGTTCACGGCGGGTGCGGCGGGGGTCGCCCGGGCCAGGGCCACGGCGACCGCCTCCGCGGTCTTCCGGCCGAAGCCGGGAACCTCGCAGATCTGCTCGATTGTCGCCTGCCTCAGCCGCTTCACCGAGCCGAAGTGCTTGATCAGGGCCTGCTTGCGCGTGTCGCCGAGACCGGGGACGGCGTCGAGGGGGCTGCTCCGGAGCCGTTTGGTCCGCTTGGAGCGCTGGTAGCGGATGGCGAAATCGTGAGCCGTGTCACGGACCCGCTGGAGGAGGTAGAGGCCCTCGCTGGAGCGGGGCAGCACGACCGGGTCGTCCTCGCCGGGCAGCCAGACCTCCTCCAGGCGCTTGGCGAGGCCGCAGACGGCGACGTCGTCGATGCCGAGCTCGTCCAGGGCGCGGCGGGCGGCGGCGACCTGCGGCTGTCCGCCGTCGACCACGACGAGCTGCGGCGGGTAGGCGAAGCGCTTGGGCCGCCCGTCGTCGCCGGCCTCGTCGACGGCGACCTCGCCGTCCTCGCCCCACTCCCCCGTCCTCTCCTTCTCGGCGAGGTAGCGGCGGAAGCGGCGGCCGATCACCTCGTGCATGGAGCGGACGTCGTCCTGCCCCTCGAAGGACTTGATCTGGAAGCGGCGGTACTCGCTCTTGCGGGGCAGTCCGTCCTCGAAGACGACCATGGAGGCGACGACGTCCTCGCCCTGGAGGTGGGAGATGTCGAAGCACTCGATGCGCAGCGGCGCCGACTCCAGGTCCAGGGCCTCGGCGATCTCCTCCAGGGCCCGGGAGCGGGTGGTCAGGTCGCTGGCCCGCTTGGTCTTGTGCAGCACCAGGGCCTGCTGGGCGTTGCGCGCCACGGTCGTCATCAGGTCCTTCTTGTCGCCGCGCTGCGGGACGCGCAGGGAGACCTGGGAGCCGCGGCGGCCGGAGAGCCACTGGGTGACGGCCTCGGCGTCCTCGGGCAGCGCCGGGACGAGGACCTCCTTCGGCACGGCCTCGCCGCGCTCCTCGCCGTACAGCTGCTGGAGGGCGTGCTCGACGAGGCCGGCGGTGTCGACGGCCTCGACCTTGTCGGTGACCCAGCCGCGCTGGCCGCGGACGCGTCCGCCGCGCACGTGGAAGATCTGCACGGCGGCCTCCAGCTCGTCCTCGGCGAGGGCGATCAGGTCGGCGTCGGTGGCGTCGGCGAGGACGACGGCGCTCTTCTCCATGGCCCGCCGCAGGGCCTCGATGTCGTCGCGGAGCCGGGCGGCCCGCTCGTACTCCATCTCCTCGGCGGCCGCCGCCATCTCCTTCTCCAGGCGGCGGATGTACGTGCCGGTGCGGCCGGTCATGAAGTCGCAGAAGTCCTCGGCCAGTTCGCGGTGCTCCTCGGGCGTGACCCGGCCGACGCAGGGGGCCGAGCACTTGCCGATGTAGCCGAGGAGGCAGGGGCGGCCGGCGGAGGCGGCGTTCCGGAACACGCCCGCCGAGCAGGTCCGCACGGGGAAGACCCGCAGCATCAGGTCGACGGTCTCGCGGATCGCCCACGCGTGCGCGTACGGCCCGAAGTACCGCACGCCCTTCTTCTTCTGGCCCCGCATGACCTGGACGCGGGGGTGCTCCTCGTCCATCGTGACCGCGAGGTAGGGGTAGCTCTTGTCGTCCCGGTACTTCACGTTGAACCGGGGGTCGTACTCCTTGATCCAGGAGTACTCCAGCTGGAGCGCCTCGACCTCGGTCGAGACGACCGTCCACTCCACGGAGGCGGCGGTGGTCACCATGGTGGCGGTCCGCGGGTGGAGGCTCGCGAGCGGCTGGAAGTAGTTGGCCAGCCGCTGCTTCAGCGACTTCGCCTTCCCGACGTAGATCACCCGCCGGTGCTCGTCCCGGAACTTGTAGACACCCGGCGAGTCCGGGATCTGACCCGGCTTGGGGCGGTAGCTGGAGGGGTCGGCCATGCTCCCCACCCTACTGGCGCGGACCGACACGGAGGACGGGCACGCGGGGGCGCGGAACGGAGCGGCGAGGGGGCGCGGGAGGCCGGTCCCGCGGGGGCGCGGGCGGGGCCGGGAGGCCGGTGGAGCGCGCGTGCGCGGGCGGCCGGGGGGGGTGCGGCTCCGGTGGCCCGGGCCGCCTCGTGGGCGGCCCGGGCCGTGGGTGCCGGGTGCGGCCTCGTGGGTCGCGCGGCGGGTGGGGAGGTACGGGGGCGGGCGGGCTCCGGCCGTGCCGGGGGCCGGGGTGGGCCGGCACCCCGGCCCCCGGGGTCAGGACCGCCGGGTGCGGCGGGCGGTCGCGCGGCGGCGGAGGGCGGCGGCGCCGATCAGGGCGAGGGCCGCCACGGCGCCGAAGGCCGCGACCGTGGAGGCGGCGGTGGCCGCGGCCGGCTGGTGGCGGGGGGCCGCGGCGGATCCGGTCGCCCGCTCCGGTGCCTGGGCGGGGGCCTGGGCGGGAACCTGGGCCGGTGCCTGGGCGGGGGCCTGCGCCGGTGCCTGGGCGGGGGCCTGGGCGGGAACCTGGGCCGGTGCCTGGGGAGCGTAGCCGCCCGCCGCGCCCTTGCGGGCGTAGCCGGAGCCGGGGAGCTTGTCGGCGTACGCGCGCGCGACGCGGTCCCGGTAGGCGGCGAGGGTCGTCCCGTTCGGCCCGACGGCCGTCACCGCGTCCTCGTCCAGCGGCAGCACCTTCGCGCCCTTCTGGACGTACCAGGCGTCGATCTGCGGTTCGCGGAAGACGAGGCCCCCGGGGAGTTTCCCGGCCCCTTCGCGCGCGTACCGGATCTCGTCGTCGCCGGTGGCGATGTTCACCACCTGCCAGCCGGCGGAGCCGCGCACCGTCCAGAGGGACGCCTTCCGCCCGTCGGCGGCGACGGCGAGGCTGGCCCGGAACTCCTCCCGGGCCACGGGCGCGCCCGCCTTCCCCGAGACGAAGGCCGCGGACAGGATCCGCACGGGGACGGACGCCCCGGATATCCGGGGCTCCGCGGCGGTGCGGGCGAGCGCCCCGTCGCGGGCGAAGAAGCGGCCGACGGTGGCCAGGGTCTCCGGCGCGGCGGCGGCCCGCTCGGCGGTCGGCGCGGTCGGCAGGGGGTCGGCGGCCGACGCGGCGGGGGCCGCGGCACCGAGGGCGAGGAGCGCGGACGCGGCTCCGGCGACGAGTGCGGTGGTGGTCATGTTCACGCCCCGATCCGGTAGAGGGAGTGGGTCCAGGAGAAGGAGGCGTTGTTCACGTACCACGCGTGGGAGGCCCAGTTGTAGCGATTGCTCGAAGGCCACGGGTCTCCCCAGTAGACCCAGCTGTTCGCGTCGTCGTAGCCGTACAGCACGTGCATGTGGCCGCCGCCGCTCGACCACTGGATGCGGGTCTCGACCGGGCGGTCGGCGTTGATCTCGGTCTGGACGGTGGCGTAGCGCAGCCAGCCGTCGACGTACGAGCCGGGGCTGACGCCCGCCCAGGAGAGGCCGGTCTGGACGTTGGCGAGGGTCGCCTGCCAGTTGGGGCAGTCGTAGCCCTGCTGCCGCTGGAAGGCCGCGTTGCAGAACTGGTTCTGGCTGTAGCCGCGGCCGTACCAGGTGGCGATGGTGTTCCCGGCGGCCGCCCAGCACCAGTTGGTCTTCTGCTGGGCCTGCATGGTGATGTTCAGGCGCTTGGCGGCGAGGGCGCCGGCGGGGGCGGGTGCCGGGGCGGAGACGGTGACGGGGGCCGGCGCGGCGGACGCCGAGGCCGCGGTGGGGACGAGGAGGAGCGCGGCCGCGGCGAACGCCACGAGGCCCCTCTTCCTGTTCTGGAGTCGTCTGCGCATGGGGGTTCCTCCCAGTGCGGGCGGTGGGGATGGGTGGGGGGTGCGTGGGGGGTGGGGGTGGCGTCCGGACACCGCTTGGAGCATCGATCGTTGTCGCGAGCGGGTCAACACGCTTCAATGCGGGGTGACATCGGGTTGTGAACGGTGTGGCGCGTGTGTGAACGCGCGCCCGCTGTCCACCAGCCCGCTCGCCGTCCGGGCCGCGGCGGTCCGTGCCCCGGGCGTGAACGTTCACCGAGGAGCCCGTGTGAGCCACACCGAGGCCGATCTGGTGCAGCTGCTGCACACCGGCCCCTTCCACCTGGCCCTGCGCACCGCGCTCGCCGTGCGCGGCCTGCCCCTCCAGCGCGTCCAGCACCACCTCGCCCACCGGGGCGTGAAGGTGGGGGTGACCTCGCTGAGCTACTGGCAGCAGGGCGCGCGGCGGCCCCAGCGGCCGGAGTCGCTGAAGGCGGTCCGGGCGCTGGAGGAAGTGCTCCGACTGCCGGGCAACTCGCTGCTGCGGCTGCTGACGGAGGACGCGGCGTCCCGGGAGGGGGTCGAGCGGCCCGCGGCCCGCTCGTACCGCTCGCTGGTGGAGGCGTCGGGCGCGGTGGAGGGGCTCTTCGCGGAGCTGGAGTCGCCGGCGGACGGCGGGCTGCACACGGTCGGCCACCACGAGCGGGTGCGGATCGGCGCCGGCCGGGAGCTGGTGGGGCGGGAGTCCCAGCACGTGGTGCGGGCGCACCGGGACGGCGTCGACCGCTACCTCGCCATCCACCTCGGCGATCCGGGGTGCGACCCGGCGCGGGTGCGGGTGCGGTCGGTGGAGAACTGCCGTACGGGGCGGGTGCGCTGGCACGCCGGGACGGGCGTGGTCGTCGCCGAGCTGCTCTTCGACGCGCGGCTGCGGGCCGGCGACACCCACCTGTTCACGTACGGCTTCGAGGACGGCACCGCCGGGCCGAGCGGCGAGTACGTGCGCGGCTTCAGCTTCGCGGGCGGGCAGTACGTGCTCCAGGTCGCCTTCGACGAGGCGGCGCTGCCGGTGCGGTGCCGGCGCTTCGCCCAGGCGTCGGCGGGCGCGCCGCGCGGCGGCCGGACGGAGCTGACGCTCGGCGGCCGGCACCGCACGGTGCACCTCGTGGAGCAGGGGGTGCGTCCCGGGATCCTGGGGATCGACTGGGACTGGGAGTGAGTCCGCCGGGGGCGGTTCAGGCGGAGGGCGCGGCCTTCGGGCCGGCGACCAGCGTGCCGTCCTCGACGCGCACCTCGACGGCGGGCAGCGGGACGGTGGCGGGGCCCTTGAGGGCCTTGCCGGTGGTGACGTCGAAGCGGCTGCCGTGGCAGGGGCAGTTGCCCTCGTTGTCCTCGATCTTGTCGAGGACGCAGCCGGCGTGGGTGCACTGGGCGCTGAAGGCCTTGTACTCGCCCTTGGCGGGGCAGCTGACCAGGAGGCGCTGCTCGCGGTAGAGCTTGGCGCCGCCGACCGGGACCTCGTCCGGCGAGCCGAGGGCGACGGGCGCGGTGGGCGTCGGCACCCCGGCGTGGCCCAGCTTGGACTCGGTGGAGCAGGCGGCGACTCCCAGCCCGGCGGCACCGGCGAGAGCGGCACCCTTCAGGACGGTGCGGCGGGTGGACTGGCCGGACATGATCGTTCTCCACGGGGGCGGGGGACGGTGGTCTGCCCCGACGATACCCGCGCTGTTTGATGTGGTTTCGACCGGGCCCGTGCGCGGTGTGACGACCGCGCCCGGGCGCGGTGTGACGACCGCGCCCGGGCCCGCGGGGGCCTGCCCGTGCCGTCCCGCGGGCGCCCCGGGGGGGGCCGCCGGACGGCACGGGCGACGGCGTCACGCCTTGCGGGTGCGGGCCGCCGTCTTCTTGGCCGGGGCCTTCGCCGTCCTGGCCGCCGCGGCCGTCTTCGCGGTGGCGGTCTTCGCGGTGGCCGCCTTCTTGGCGGGGGCCTTCTTCGCCGGGGCCTTCCCGGCCGCCTTCTTCGCCGCCGTGCCGCGCGGCACGGGCACGCCCGCGTCGCTGATCCGGTCGGCGCCGAGGATCTCGCGGAGGAACTTGCCGGTGTGGCTGGCCGGTTCCGAGGCGACCTCCTCGGGGGTGCCCTCGGCGACGACCATGCCTCCGCCGCTGCCGCCCTCGGGACCCATGTCGATGATCCAGTCCGCGGTCTTGATGACGTCGAGGTTGTGCTCGATGACGATCACCGAGTTGCCCTTGTCGACGAGGCCCGAGAGCACCTTGATCAGCTTCGAGATGTCCTCGAAGTGCAGACCGGTGGTCGGCTCGTCCAGCACGTAGACCGTGCGGCCGGTCGACCGCTTCTGGAGCTCGGAGGCGAGCTTGACGCGCTGCGCCTCGCCGCCGGAGAGCGTCGGCGCGGACTGGCCGAGCCGGACGTACCCGAGTCCGACCTCGTTGAGCGTCCGCAGGTGGCGGGCGATCGTGGGGACGGCCTCGAAGAAGCCGAGGGCCTCCTCGATCGGCATGTCCAGGACCTCGGCGATGGACTTGCCCTTGTAGTGGACCTCCAGGGTCTCCCGGTTGTACCGGTCCCCGTGGCAGACCTCGCACGGCACGTAGACGTCCGGGAGGAAGTTCATCTCGATCTTGATGGTGCCGTCGCCGGAGCAGTTCTCGCAGCGGCCTCCCTTGACGTTGAAGGAGAAGCGGCCGGGCAGATAGCCGCGGACCTTCGCCTCCATCGTCTCGGCGAAGAGCTTGCGGACGTGGTCGAAGACGCCGGTGTACGTCGCCGGGTTGGAGCGCGGGGTGCGGCCGATCGGCGACTGGTCGACGTGCACGACCTTGTCGACGAGGTCGTCGCCCTCCACGCGCGTGTGGCGGCCGGGCACCGTCTTGGCGCCGTTCAGCTCGCGCGCCAGGTGGGTGTAGAGGATGTCGTTGACCAGCGTCGACTTGCCGGAGCCCGAGACGCCGGTGACGGCGGTGAGGACGCCCAGCGGGAAGGAGACGTCGATGTCCCGCAGGTTGTTCTCCCGGGCGCCGTGCACGGTGAGCAGCCGGTCGGGGTCGAGGGGGCGGCGGAGCTCCGGGGTGGCGATGGCCCGGCGTCCGGAGAGGTACTGCCCGGTCATCGACTCCTCGTTGGCGAGGAGCTCCTTCAAGGTGCCGGAGTGGACGACCTTGCCGCCGTGCTCGCCGGCGCCGGGGCCGATGTCGACGACCCAGTCGGCGACCTTGATGGTGTCCTCGTCGTGCTCGACGACGATGAGCGTGTTGCCCATGTCGCGGAGGCGGACCAGGGTCTCGATCAGGCGGTGGTTGTCGCGCTGGTGGAGGCCGATGGACGGCTCGTCGAGCACGTAGAGCACGCCGACGAGGCCGGAGCCGATCTGGGTGGCGAGCCGGATGCGCTGCGCCTCGCCGCCGGACAGGGTGCCGGCCGCGCGGTTGAGCGAGAGGTAGTCGAGGCCGACGTCGACGAGGAAGCGCAGCCGCTCGTTGACCTCCTTGAGGACCCGCTCGGCGATCTGCTTGTCGCGGGCGCTGAGGGTCAGGCGGGCGAGGAACTCGGCGCAGTCGCTGATGGACATGGCGGAGACCTCGGCGATGGACCGGTCCATCACGGTGACCGCGAGCACGATCGGCTTGAGGCGGGTGCCGTGGCAGGTCGGGCAGGGCACCTCGCGCATGTAGCCCTCGAAGCGCTCCCGGCTGGAGTCGCTCTCGGCCTCGCCGTGGCGCCGCTTCACGAAGGAGACGGCCCCCTCGAAGGCGGGGCTGGTCCAGGCGCGCTCGCGGCCGTACCGGTTGCGGTAGCGGACCTCGATCTGGGTCTTGTGGCCGTGCATGAGGGCCTTCTTGGCCCTCTGCGGGAGGCCCGCGTAGGGGATGTCGGTGCGGAAGCCGAGGGCCTGGGAGAGCCCGTCGATCATCCGGCCGAAGTACTCCTTGGTGTGGCCGTGGGACCAGGGGTGGATCGCGCCCTCGTCGAGGGACTTCTCCTCGTCGGGGACGACGAGCTCGGGGTCGACCTCCATGCGGGTGCCGATGCCGGTGCAGTCGGGGCAGGCGCCGAAGGGCGAGTTGAAGGAGAAGGAGCGGGGCTCCAGCTCCTCGAAGGAGAGGTCGTCGTACGGGCAGTAGAGGTGCTCCGAGTACATCTTCTCGCGCTCGGGGTCGTCCTCCGCGAGGTCGACGAAGTCGAGCACGACCATGCCGCCGGAGAGCCCGAGGGCGGTCTCGACCGAGTCGGTGAGACGGCGCTTGGCGCTGTCCTTCACGGTGAGGCGGTCGATGACCACCTCGATCGTGTGCTTCTCCTGCTTCTTGAGCGTCGGCGGCTCGCTGAGCTGGATCGTCCGCCCGTCGACCCGGGCACGGCTGTAGCCCTTGGTCTGGAGGTCGGCGAAGAGGTCGACGAACTCGCCCTTGCGCTCGCGCACGAGCGGGGAGAGCACCTGGAAGCGGCTGCCCTCGGGGAGCTCCAGGACCTTGTCGACGATGGCCTGGGGCGACTGGCGGGAGATCGGCCGGCGGCACTCGGGACAGTGCGGCTTGCCGATGCGGGCGAAGAGGAGGCGGAGGTAGTCGTAGACCTCGGTGATGGTGCCGACCGTGGAGCGCGGGTTGCGCGAGGTCGACTTCTGGTCGATGGAGACGGCGGGCGAGAGACCCTCGATGAAGTCCACGTCCGGCTTGTCCATCTGGCCGAGGAACTGCCGCGCGTACGAGGAGAGCGACTCGACGTACCGGCGCTGCCCCTCGGCGAAGATCGTGTCGAACGCGAGGGAGGACTTGCCCGACCCCGAGAGCCCGGTGAAGACGATGAGGGAGTCACGGGGGAGGTCGAGCGAGACGTTCTTGAGGTTGTGCTCGCGCGCGCCACGGACGATGAGACGGTCGGCCACGCCGGTCCGCACCTTTCTTGAGAGAGCGGATGGGAGAGCGGATGTGCCTGAAACACCCGACAAGCGCTCAACAACCAAGGATGCCGGATGCTTCCTCGGTCGCGGTCGCCTCCACCGAGCCTATAGCACGTACATTCGATTTCCGGGGCTCGCCCGCCTGCTTCACCCGAACGAGTGGTCGGCGCTAGGGTCGGCGCCATGATCGATCACGAACGCGACCTCGCCCACCTGCGCGAAGCCACCGAGCGGTTGCTGAACGACGCCGCCTCCTGGGACAACGCGTCCGTCGCCGAGCCGTCACGGCTTCCCGGCTGGACGCGCGGCCACGTCCTCGCCCACGTCGCCCGGAACGCCGACGCCCTGGTGAACGTCCTCCAGGGCCGCCCCATGTACGCGAGCGCCGGGACGCGCGACGCGGACATCGAGCGCGACGCCCCGCGCGACCTGGACGCCCACGTCGCCGACGTGCGCGCGACCGACGCGCGCTTCCGCGAGGTCGCCGCCGCGCCCGCCGACTGGAGCCGCACCGTCGAGCTGCGCAACGGCGTCACCGACAGCGCCTCCCGGATCCCCTTCCGCCGCTGGGTGGAGGTGGCCCTGCACCACGTCGACCTCGGCTGCGGATACGAGCTGGAGGACCTCCCCGAGGAGTTCGTGCTGCGGGAGATCGACTTCCTCACCGAGCGGTTCCACGGCCTGGCGGACCTGCCGCCGGTCGTCCTGCGGGCGAGCGACGGGCGCACCTGGACGACCGGCGGCACCTCCGGCGAGGGCGGCGTCGCGGTCACGGGCACGGCCGTCGAGTTCCTCGGCTGGCTCGCCGGCCGCCGCGACGGCTCGGCGCTCAAGACCGAGGGCGGCCCGCTCCCCCAGCTCCCGCCGCTCTAGACGGTCTTCCCGGGCCCGCTGTCGGCGGGCGGGGCTAGTCTGAGGCCATGACGTACAGCGGAGCGGTGAGGGTGGGCGGTCCGGCCGACGTCCACGAGCTGAAGGACCTGATGATCTCCAAGGTCGCGGTCGGCCCGATGGACAACAACGCGTACCTGCTGCGCTGCCGGGCCACCGGCCGCCAGCTGCTGATCGACGCGGCCAACGACGCGCAGACCCTGCTCACGCTGATCGGTGACGACGGCATCGACGCCGTCGTCACCACCCACCGGCACGGCGACCACTGGCAGGCCCTGGCCGAGGTGGTCGCGGCCACCGGCGCCACCACCTACGCGGGCGCGTACGACGCGGAGGGCGTCCCGGTCGCCACCGACGTCCCGGTGGAGGACGGCGACACGCTCCGCGTGGGCGAGGTCGAGCTCACCGCCCGGCACCTCGTCGGCCACACCCCGGGCTCGATCGCGCTGGTCTACGACGACCCGCACGGCCACCCGCACCTCTTCACCGGCGACTGCCTCTTCCCCGGCGGCGTCGGCAACACCCGGCAGGACCCGGAGGCCTTCGCGAGCCTCCTGGGCGACGTGGAGACCAAGCTCTTCGCCGTGCTGCCGGACGAGACCTGGGTCTACCCCGGCCACGGCAAGGACACCACGCTCGGTGACGAGCGCCCCCACCTCCCGGAGTGGCGCGAGCGCGGCTGGTGAGCCGCCCGGCCCCGAAGCGCCCCCGGTGACCCCGGGGGCGCCTCCGCACGCCCCCGTAACCCGGACGGCGGCCGGGTAGTTGGCGGCTCATGCACCCCCGTCACACTCCGTCGCCGCCGACGGCACGGCCCGCGCCCCCCTCGATGCCCCGGCTCGCCGCCGCCTCGCTCGTCGGCACCGCCATCGAGTTCTTCGACTTCTTCGTCTACGGGACGGCCGCCGCCCTCGTCCTCGGGCCGCTCTTCTTCCCGACCTTCTCCCCGCTCGCCGGAACCCTCGCCGCCTTCGGCACCTTCGCCGTCGGCTTCCTCTCCCGCCCCCTGGGCTCCGTCCTCTTCGGGCACATCGGGGACCGGCACGGGCGCCGGCCGGTGCTCTTCGCCTCCCTGCTGCTCACCGGCTGCGCCACCGTCGCCGTCGGCTGCGTCCCCACGTACGGGTCGATCGGCGTCGCCGCCCCCCTCCTCCTGCTCCTGCTCCGCTTCCTCCAGGGGCTCGGCCTCGGCGGTGAGTGGGGCGGAGCGGTGCTGCTCACCGCCGAGCACGCGCCGCCGCACCGCCGGGCGCTGTGGGCGAGCTTCCCGCAGATCGGCCCGGCGGTCGGCTTCCTCCTGGCGAACGGCGTGATGCTGGCGCTCACCGCGGGGCTGAGCGACGCCGACTTCCGCTCCTGGGGCTGGCGGGTGCCCTTCTGGGCGGCGGGCCTGCTCGCCGCCGGCGGACTGCTGCTGCGCTCCTCGCTGGCCGAGACCCCGCAGTTCGAGGAGCTGTCGGCCACCGGCCGGCGGGCGAGCGCCCCGCTCGCCGAGGTGGCGCGTGGCCACTGGCGGCTCGTCCTGCTGACCGCCGGCGCCCTCGCCGTGGGGTACGCGATCTTCTACACGGTCTCCACCTGGGCGCTGGCCTACGGCACCGAGCGGCTCGGGGTGAGCAGCACGGTGATGCTGGTCTGCGTGATGGCTGCGGTGGCGGTGAAGGGCGCCCTGACGCCCTTCGTGGCCCTGCTCGGCGACCGCTGGGGGCGCAGGCCGCTCTGCCTGGCGGGGTGCGGGGCGGCCGCGGTGTGGATGTTCCCGATGGTGGCGCTGCTGCACACGGGGCGGCCGCTGCTGATGTTCCTGGGCTTCCTGGGGGCGCTGCTGGCCTTCATCACCATGTTCGCGGTGGTCGCCGCGTACCTGCCGGAGCTGTACGAGCCCCGGGTGCGCTGCACGGGCGCGGCGGTGGGCTACAACCTGGCGGGGGTGCTCGGCGGGGCGCTGACGCCGATCGTGGCCACCACGCTGTCCGAGGGCCGTTCGGGTCCGCCGTGGGGCGTGGCGGCCTATCTGACGGGAGTGGCGCTGGTGAGCCTCGTCTGCTTCGCGCTGCTGCCGGAGACGCTGCCGGGACGCCTCGCCGAGGAGACGGGGAAGCCGCGGGAGGCGACCGGGGCGGCCGCCTAGGAGCACACGGACGGCGACGGCCGGCCCGGGCGGGATGCCCGGGCCGGCCGTCGCCGTCGTGCGTGGGGGGTCAGGCCCCGATGCTGTCCTTGCCGCTCTGCTCCGCGGCCTCCGCGGCCGCTGCGGCCTCCTTCTCGGACTGCTTCTTCGAGGCGATCAGGCTGGTGATC
The DNA here is from genome assembly GCF_014650895.1 of Streptomyces omiyaensis. Lineage (GTDB taxonomy): Bacteria > Actinomycetota > Actinomycetes > Streptomycetales > Streptomycetaceae > Streptomyces > Streptomyces omiyaensis. The sequence continues at coordinate 65,243 of NZ_BMVV01000012.1, read as the reverse complement.
GTGGTGATGACCAGTACCGCGCAGATGAAGGCGAGCGAGAAGGGGATGGAGATCTCGGGGACGTGGAGCCCGGACTCGTGCAGGGCGTGCAGCACCAGCTTGACGCCGATGAAGCCGAGGATCACCGACAGGCCGTAGCTGAGGTGGACCAGCTTCTTGAGCAGGCCGCCGATCAGGAAGTACAGCTGGCGCAGACCCATGAGGGCGAAGGCGTTGGCGGTGAAGACGATGTACGGGTCCTGGGTCAGGCCGAAGATCGCCGGGATCGAGTCGAGGGCGAAGAGGATGTCGGTGGTGCCGATGGCGAGCATCACGACCATCAGCGGGGTCATCACCCGCTTGCCGTTGACCCGGACGAAGAGCTTGGTGCCGTGGTAGCGGTCGGCGACGCCGAAGCGCTTCTCGATCGACTTGAGGAGGCGGTTCTCCTCGTAGTCGTCCTCCTCGTCACCGGCGCGCGCCTCCTGGATGAGCTTCCAGGCGGTGTAGATCAGGAACGCGCCGAAGATGTAGAAGACCCAGGAGAAGTTCGCGATGATCGCGGCGCCCGCGGCGATGAAGATCGCGCGCAGCACCAGGGCGATGAGCACGCCCACCATCAGCACGCGCTGCTGGAGGTGGGAGGGGACCGCGAACTTCGCCATGATCAGGACGAAGACGAAGAGGTTGTCGACGCTGAGGGACTTCTCCGTGATGTAACCGGCGAAGAACTCCCCGGACGCCTGGCTGTCGCCCCAGACGAGCAGGCCCAGCCCGAACAGCACGGCGAGGACGATCCAGACGATCGTCCAGATTCCGGCTTCCTTGATCGACACGTCATGGGGCTTGCGCCCGATGAAGAAGTCGACCGCGATCAGGGCACACAGACCGAGAATGGTCAGCACCCACATGGTCATCGAAACGTCCACTGCGCCTCCGGCTTCGTACGGCTACTGATCAGCGTCGTCGCTGCCGGAGGTCTCTTCCACCCGGGGCCGCTCGCGCGACCGCCGGGCCGACGCCCCGGGACCGGATGTCCTTGATCCGTCCGTATTGACGGGTACGCCGCGCATGGGGAGTACTCCCCTCCGCTCGCCAGAGACTACCCGAAGAACCAAGAGAAGGTAAAGGAAAGGGTAAAGAGCGCTCAAAAGAGCAGGTCAGGACAGGTCTCGGCGTCGAGCCTCCGCGACCTGCCCGAGGACCTGCCAGAGCACCGCGCTGCCCGGCGGGACCGTCGGCGGCTCGTACGTCCAGGCGTGGCCGACCCAGGGATCGGCGAGGTGGTCGTCGGGCACCGGCGTGAGCCGCAGCAGCGAGCGCCACAGCGGGTCGAGCACCGGTCCGTACGCGGCGGCGTCCGCCCGGTCCGCGACCATCAGCAGGTGGACGCCGACCGAGGGGCCCTCGTCGGCCAGGTAGCGCAGCCGGGTGACGGCCCGGTCGTCGAAGCCGTGCGGGAAGTCGTGGACGACGAGCAGCCGGCGGGAGGTGTCGAAGCCGGGCGGCAGGTCCTCCGCGGCGTCGCCGCGCACCGCCATCTGGAGCAGGTCCACCCGCTCGGTGAGCTGGGCGAGGACGTCGGTGACCCCGGCCGCGCCGCGGGCCGGCGGGGCGGCGAGGACGCCCGTCTCGACGAGCGGCGCGAAGGCGGCGGCACCGCCGCCGGCCGGGTCGATCACGTGGACGGTGAGGGCGCCGGCCGGGTGGGCGGCGAGCAGCCGGGCGGTGTGCGCGACGGCGCTGTCCAGGGCGAGCCGGCGCAGCTCGGCCCCGTCGAGCAGGCCGGCGGCCGAGGTGCGGCCGGGCCCGGAGTCGATCCAGAGCCCGCGCTCCAGCGGCAGGCGGACGAGGAAGGGGATCCTCAGGCCGCTCCGCTCGGGGAGGTGGAGGTCGCCGAGGCGCACCGCCATCGGGGGCTCCTCCGGGATCCGGTAGGCGTGCCAGACCGGGTTGTCCCAGCGGGCGTAGGCGACGGGCAGGGCCGGTTCGACGACCTCGGACTCGGCGGCGAGCTGCGCGAGGTCCCGGTCGAGGACCTCCTGGGCCCGCCCCATGAGCTCCTCGTGGGTGGCCCGGGCGGCGGCCCTGGCGGCGTCGCCCGCGCCCCCGACGCGGGCGCCCGGATCGGCGAGCACCTGGTCGATGGCGCGGTCGAGGCGGTGGTCGGCGAAGTCCCGGGCGCTGCGGTAGGCGGCGACGCTCCGGGCCAGGTCCTCGAACATGCCCCACACCTGGTTGTAGAGCCGCTCGTCCATGGTCCAGCCGCCGGCGTCCCCGGCGACGGGGGCCGGCCGCGACTCGGCGCCCTCGGCCGGCGGCCCGGGCGACGGGGGCGGTACGGCTCCGGGGGCGGCGACCGGGGCGGGCCCGGGGGCGGCGGCCCTGGGGGTCTCGCGGCGGCTCGGGTGGGTGTAGCTGATGGTGGTGGTGGCGGAGTCGGCCGGGCTCGTCTCGGGGACCAGCGGCGACGGCGCCGGGAGGTCCGCGGGCGGCACGACCGCGCCCAGGACGGTGGCGGCGAGGTCGGCGGCGGCCGGGGCGCCCTGGTCGGCGAGGAGGTCGGCGAGCCCGCCCTCGTACCCCTGGCCGACGGCGCGGACCTTCCAGGCTCCCTGGCGGCGGTAGAGCTCCAGGGCCACGACGGCGGACTCCCGGTCGAGGCCGGTGATGGTGTACGTGGCGACGGCGGCGCCCGCCGGGTCGGCGACGGAGACGAAGGGGGCGGCCGCGGTGCCGAAGCGGGCGGGGCCCGTGGCGCCCGGCGGCAGGGCGAGGAGGAGGGAGAGCCGGTGCACGGTCTCCGGGAGCGCCGCGAGGTCCACGGCGATGCGGTGCTCGGCCGCGGCCTGCCCGGGCACCTCGACGCCCGGCCGCACGGGGGCGCCGGGGTGGACGATCCACTCGGCGCCCGGGACGTGGCCCCGCTCGTCGGCGAGGGTGGCCCCGGCGACGACGGGGTGTCCGGCGGACACCCGGAGTTCGAGTCGGGTGTCGGGCAGGGGGTGGTTCTGCCCCCGGACCAGCTCGGCCGTCATCTGGACTCTGTTTCCCCTCGGCGCTTCAAGTCGGTCATGCGGGACAGCTCCCGGCGGGCCCGTGCCCGTCGGGAGCTGTGGTTCGGCGGCGGGGCCGTGGAGGCGGCCCCGCGGGGCCGCCTACAGGTGCGGCAGGATCGCCGGCATCAGGTCCTGGAAGGTGCGGCCGTTGGCCGCGCTGCCCAGGGCGGTCATCTGCCAGCCGGAGCCGGCCCGGTGGACCTTCGCCATGATCTGCGCGGTGTACTGGCCGCCGCCGTCGAGGGTGTAGCGCGCGAGCTCCTGGCCGTTCGTCTCGTCGACGAGCCGGCAGAAGGCGTTCTGCACCTCCTGGAAGGTCTGGCCGGTGAAGGAGTTCACCGTGAAGACGATCTGGTCGATGTGGACGGGCACCCGCTGGAGGTCGACGAGGATGGCCTCGTCGTCGCCGCCCTGGCCCACGCCGCCCACCAGGTTGTCCCCGGTGTGGCGGACGGAGCCGTCGTCGCTGACCAGGTGACGGAAGAAGACCACGTCCACCGGCTGCTTCTCGGCGAACAGCACCGCGGAGGCGTCCAGGTCGATCTCGCGGGTGCGCGAGCCGAAGAGCCCCCGGCGCGGCGCGGCCTGCCAGCCGAGTCCCATCCGCACCTGGGTCAGGCTGCCGCCACCCTGCTTCTCCAGGCTGATGGCCTGCCCCTTGGTCATGTTGACCGTCACGCGCTGCCCCTCTCGTCGTTGTGGCAGCACCCTACGCAGGGCCACTGACAACGTGCCGCGTGCGGCCCGGTTTTGTGTCGGTCTTGCAACACACCGGGCCGCCACGGGTCACGCCAGTCCCGCCTCCTTCATCTGGCGCAGTTCCTTCTTCAGCTCGGAGACCTCGTCGCGGAGCCGGGCGGCCACCTCGAACTGCAGCTCGGCGGCGGCGGCGCGCATGCGCTCCGTCATCTCCTCGATGACCGCGGCCAGTTCGGTGGCGGGCCGGTCGCCCAGCTCCAGCGTCGAGCCGCCCTTGGCGCCCTTGCCCGCCTTCGGGGCGTGCGCGGCGAGCGAGGGCACCGGGGACTTGGCGCCCTTGCCGTCCTTGCCCTGCCGGTAACCGGTGCCCAGCAGCTGCTCGGTGTCGACCTCCTCGCGCGCGATGGTGGCGACGATGTCGTTGATCTTCTTGCGGAGCGGCTGGGGGTCGATCCCGTGCTCCTTGTTGTAGGCGACCTGCTTCTCGCGGCGCCGGTTGGTCTCGTCGATCGCCTGCGCCATGGCGGGGGTGACGGTGTCGGCGTACATGTGGACCTGGCCCGACACGTTCCGCGCGGCGCGGCCGATCGTCTGGATGAGGGAGGTCCCGGAGCGCAGGAAGCCCTGCTTGTCGGCGTCGAGGATGGCGACGAGCGAGACCTCGGGGAGGTCGAGTCCCTCGCGGAGGAGGTTGATGCCCACGAGGACGTCGTACTCGCCGGAGCGCAGCTCGCGCAGCAGCTCGATGCGGCGCAGGGTGTCGACGTCGCTGTGGAGGTAGCGGACCTGGATGCCGAGCTCCAGGAAGTAGTCGGTGAGGTCCTCGGCCATCTTCTTGGTGAGGGTGGTGACGAGGACCCGCTCGTCCCGCTCGGTGCGCACCCGGATCTCGTGGACCAGGTCGTCGATCTGGCCCTCGGTGGGCTTGACGACGACCTCGGGGTCGACGAGGCCGGTGGGGCGGATGATCTGCTCGACGAAGCCGTCCGAGCGGGACAGCTCGTAGGTGCCCGGGGTGGCGGAGAGGTAGACGGTCTGGCCGATCCGCTTCTGGAACTCCTCCCACTTCAGCGGGCGGTTGTCGAGGGCGGAGGGGAGCCGGAAGCCGTGGTCGACCAGGGTCCGCTTGCGGGAGGCGTCGCCCTCGTACATGGCGCCGATCTGGGGCACGGTGACGTGCGACTCGTCGATGACGAGGAGGAAGTCCTCGGGGAAGTAGTCGAGGAGGGTGTTGGGCGGGGAGCCGGGCTCGCGTCCGTCGAAGTGCATCGAGTAGTTCTCGATGCCGGAGCAGGAGCCGATCTGGCGCATCATCTCGATGTCGTAGGTGGTGCGCATGCGGAGCCGCTGGGCCTCCAGCATCCGGCCCTGCTTCTCCAGCTCCTTGAGCCGCCCGTCGAGCTCGCGCTCGATGTCGTTGACCGCCCGCTCCATGCGCTCGGGGCCGGCGACGTAGTGGCTGGCGGGGAAGACGTACAGCTGCTGGTCTTCGCTGATGATCTCGCCGGTCAGCGGGTGCAGGGTGGAGAGCGCCTCGATCTCGTCGCCGAACATCTCGATGCGGACGGCGAGCTCCTCGTACACGGGGAAGATCTCGATGGTGTCGCCGCGGACCCGGAAGGTGCCGCGGGTGAACGCGAGGTCGTTGCGCGTGTACTGGATGTCGACGAAGCGGCGGAGCAGCTGGTCGCGGTCGATCTCGTCGCCGACCTTGAGCGGGACCATGCGGTCCACGTACTCCTGCGGGGTGCCGAGGCCGTAGATGCAGGAGACGGAGGCGACCACGACCACGTCCCGGCGGGTGAGCAGCGAGTTGGTCGCGGAGTGGCGCAGCCGCTCGACCTCCTCGTTGATCGAGGAGTCCTTCTCGATGTAGGTGTCCGACTGCGGGACGTACGCCTCGGGCTGGTAGTAGTCGTAGTACGAGACGAAGTACTCGACGGCGTTGTTCGGCAGGAGCTCGCGGAACTCGTTCGCCAGCTGGGCGGCCAGGGTCTTGTTCGGCGCCATCACCAGGGTGGGGCGCTGGAGCTTCTCGATCATCCAGGCCGTGGTGGCCGACTTGCCGGTGCCGGTGGCGCCGAGCAGGACGACGTCCTTCTCCCCGGCGCGGATGCGCCGGTCGAGCTCGGCGATGGCCGCCGGCTGGTCGCCGCTCGGCTGGAAGGGGGAGACGACCTCGAAGGGCGCCACCGAACGTTCGATCTTGGAAACGGGCCGCATGCCACCACCGTACGACCCGCCACCGACAGTCGGGGGGCGATCGCCGCGCGGCCGGGGCGCGGCGGCCGGTGTCACCAGTCCTGCGAGCGGTGCCCGCCGCGCGGGGCGGAGCGGCGGAAACCGCGTCCGGCCGGGCGGGCGGTCCAGTTCGCGGGCTCGCCGTAGCTGGGCACGTGCCGGGGGGCGGGGACGCCGGGACGGTACGGGGAGCGGGCCGGGGTCCGCTGCCAGTCGGGGTCGCCCATGACGAGCAGCGGGTCGAACATGACGACGACGGCGGCCAGGATGAGGAAGACGGCGGGGCCGATCAGCATGGGCAGCAGCAGCGAGCCGGCGGAGGCCGCGGTGCCGGCGGCCGGGGTGGCGTGCAGGTGGACGCTGACGGCCGCCATGGCGGTGTAGTGCATGCCGCTGACGGCGACGCCCATGACGAGGCTGGCGCCCAGGCTGGCGAGGAAGCCGTGGACGGAGACCGCCGCCCAGAGGGCGGTCGTGGCGGCGACGACGGCGATGACCACGGAGAGGGCGACGGTGAGGGTGTCGTACTCGATCCGGCCCGGCAGCCGCATCCCGGCCATGCCGAGGTAGTGCATGGTGGCGACGCCGAGGCCGGTGATGGTGCCGCCGGTGACCAGGGTCAGCGCGGTCGCTCCGCGGTAGCCGACGATGAAGATGCCGATGCCCACCATGACGACGGCGACGGCCAGGCTGGCGAAGGTGATCGGCCGGTCGTAATCGATCGGCGCCTGCTGGACCGAGAAGCCCATCATGGCGATGAAGTGCATGGTCCAGATGCCGGTGCCTATGGAGGTGGAGCCGAGCGCGAGCCAGCCCGCCTTGAAGGAGTCCCGGTGGCGCAGCGAGCGGGTCGTGCATCTCAGTCCCAGGGCACCGCCGAGGCAGGCCATGAGAAAGGCCGCCACAGGCGTGACGAGCCCGTAGCTGAATCCGTCGACCGTGCCCTGCATGAGCGTGTGCCCTCCCACCCCTGGCGCATCACGTCCGAAAACAGTCGGTACCGCTGGGTAGTACTACCGGGGCGAGATTATGGCCCGTGGCGGGCCCCGCGGGCACCTGACCGGGGATTTTCCGGTCGCGAGACCGGAGCGAGACCGGTCCGTGATCTCCGGGGGGCGTCGCGCCGCCGGATCGCCGCCGAACGGCCGTTCTGGCCGGAGGACGCCGGTGCGGCGGGTCGGCGGTTCCGCGCCGGTCCGGGGTGTCGGCGCCGGGTCGTACGGTGAGGGCATGGACATCGAGGACGGGCCCCGGGGCGTGACCGTCGAATGGGCGGTCGTGGCGAGCGGCATCGGCCCGCTCTTCCTGGCGGCCACCGGGCGCGGGCTGGTGCGGGTCGAGTTCCACGCGGGCGCGGGGCGCGCGGAGCGGATGCCCGAGCGGCTCGCCGGGCAGCTGGGCGCCGAGGCCGTCGGGCGCTCCACGGGGCTGCTCGCCGAGCCGCTGCGGCAGCTGGAGCGGTACTTCGCGGGCGCGCTCCACGCCTTCGACCTGCCGCTGGACTGGTCGCTGACGACCGGCTTCAACCGTCAGGTGCTGCGCGAGCTGGCCACCGGCGTCCCGTACGGGACGGTGGTGGGGTACGGCGAGCTGGCGCGGCGGGTCGGGCAGCCGGGGGCGGCGCAGGCGGTGGGCGCGGCGATGGGTGCCAATCCGCTGCCGGTGGTGGTGCCGTGCCACCGCGTGGTGGAGAGCGACGGCGGCCTGGGGGGCTTCGGCGGGGGCCTGGAGACGAAGCGGCGGCTGCTGGCGCTGGAGGGGGTCCTGCCGGAACCGCTGTTCTGACGGACGAGGGCGGGGCCGGGCGGGCGAGGGCGGGGCCGGGCGGACGCGTGGGGCCGGGCGGACGAGGCCGGGGCCGGGCGGCTTCCGAGGCGCGTGGGGCCGGTGAAGCAGGTGCAGGTACTGCCGGCCGGCCTCGGGGGCCGGGGCGGACGGCCTCCCCGGGCGTTCCCATCGGACGGGTGTGCTGACACACTCCGGTAGTGACCGAAACGCCCGACGCCCCTGACACCGCCCTGTCCGGAAGGACGACCGCCACGGTCGTCCCGGCCGCCCTGCCGCAGCTGCGCCGGCGGGTCCAGGCCGTGCTCGTCACCACCCAGATCCTCGGCGGTCTCGGCATCGCCATCGGAGTCGCGCTCGCCGCCGTCCTGGCCACCGAGGTGAGCGGTACGGACGCGCTGGCCGGGCTCGCCTCGACGGCGACGGTCGCCGGACCCGCGCTGCTCGCGATGCCGCTGGCGGCGCTGATGGCACGGCGCGGCCGGCGGGCCGGTCTGGTGCTCGCCTATCTGCTGGGGGCGCTCGGGGCGGGGGTCGCGGTGCTCGGCGCGGTCCTGGGCAGTTTCCCGGTGCTGCTGGTGGGACTGGTGGGCTTCGGGGCGGGCTCCTCGGCCAATCTCGCGGCCCGGTTCGCCGCGGCCGACCTGGCGCGGCCGGACCGGCGGGCGCGGGCCATCTCGACGGTCGTGTGGGCGACCACGATCGGCGCGGTCCTCGGCCCGAACATCGCGGCGCCGGCCGGACGGAGCGTCTCCGGCCTCGGGATACCCGTGGCGGCGGGCCCGTTCCTGTGGGCCGCGGGGGTGTTCGTCGTCTCGGCGCTGGTGGTGGCCCTGCTGCTGCGGCCCGATCCGCTGCTGACGGCGCGGGCGCTGGCCGCCGCGGAGGAGGGGGACGGGGCGGCGGACCGGCCGGAGAACCGGTCGCTGCGGGCCGGGCTGCGGGCGGTCCGGGAGTCGCCGCAGGCACGGATCGCCCTGGTCACGGTGGCCGCCTCGCACGCCGTGATGGTGTCGATCATGTCGATGACGCCGGTGGCGCTCACCCACCACGGAGCGGGCATCGAGCTGATCGGGCTCGTGATCAGCGTGCACATCGCGGGCATGTACGCCTTCTCGCCCGTGATGGGCTGGCTCGCGGACCGGCTCGGCCGGCTCGCGGTGATCGGCCTCGCGGTCGCGCTGCTGGGCATCGCGGCGCTGCTCGCGGGGACCGCGGGGGCGAGCCACGCCCGGGTCACGGCCGGGCTGTTCGTCCTGGGACTGGGCTGGTCGGCCGGTCTGGTCTCGGGCTCGGCGCTGCTGACGGACTCGGTGCCGCAGGCGGCGCGCGCCGCCGTCCAGGGCCTGTCGGACACGGTGATGAACGCGGCGGCGGGCATCGGAGGTCTGCTGGCCGGAGTGATCGTCTCCCAGGCGGGGTACGGGGCGCTCAACGCGGTCGCCGCCTGCCTGCTGCTGCCGATGGCCGCCCTGGCCCTGCGGGGCGTGCTCCGCAGGGCCTGAGCCGCCGGCCCGGGGGTCAGGGCAGGGTGATGTGGTACGCCTTGCGCAGGGTCTCGTGGACGGTCCAGGTGGTCCGGTCGCCCTCGCGCAGCACGCAGGCGTCGCCGGGCCCGATCTCCAGCGTGGCGCCGCCCTCGACGGCGACGGTGGCCCGGCCGCTGACGACGACGAAGAGCTCGTTGGCCTCGGTGTCGGTCACGACGCCGGGGGTGATCTGCCAGATGCCGCGCAGCTGCTTCCCGTCGGCGGACTCCCACAGCACCTTGCCGGACACCTCGGGGGTGCCGGACACGATCTGACCGGGGTCGAGCGGGTCGGCTTCGAGCTCCGCGTCGGGGATGTGGACGGCGAAGGAGGGGAGGTCGTGAGTCGTCATGGCCGGTGACTGTAGCCGGGTCCTGGAGCGGCGGGTGACGTCGGGACCGACGGAACGAATCCCTCCGTTCACCGCCCTGACCAGGCACGTTGCCCTCCCCGTCGAGGACGACGGATTCCGCAGCGGCCCCTTGCCCGCCGCTGCGGCGGGGTCGGGCGCGGAGCGGCCCCCGCCGCCGGACGACCGGAAACCGAATCCGTACCCCACTCGCACCCCCGTGCGAAAGGGGGGTGGCGGGGGATCGCCAGGGGTGTTTGCGGGGTGGGTGGTCGCGCCAGAAATGGACCATGACCACGACCACACTGGTGTCCGAAGAGGTACGGCAGGCGCTCCGCGAGGGCCGGCCCGTCGTCGCCCTCGAATCGACGATCATCGCGCACGGCCTGCCGCGCCCGCGGAATCTGGCCGTGGCCGTGGAGCTGGAGGAGTCGGTCCGCTCCCTCGGCGCCGTACCCGCCACGATCGCCGTCGTCGACGGGGTCGCCCGGATCGGCCTCGACCCGGCGGGCCTGACCCGGATCGCCGAGGACCCGTCGGTGCGCAAGCTCGGCCACCGGGACCTGGCCCCGGCGCTCGCCACCGGCGCCACCGGGGCGACCACGGTCTCGGCGACGGCACGGCTCGCCGACGCGGCGGGCATCCGGGTCTTCGCCACCGGAGGCCTCGGCGGGGTCCACCGCGAATGGCGCGAGACCCAGGACGAGTCCGCCGACCTGCGGCTGCTCGCCGATGTCGGCGTCACCGTGGTCTGCTCGGGCGTGAAGTCCATCCTCGACGTCCCGGCGACGCTCCAGCGCCTGGAGACCCTGGGCGTGACGGTCGCCGGGTACGGCACGGCGACCTTCCCCGGCTTCTACCTCTCCTCCTCCGGGGAGCCCGTCGACTGGACGCTCCACAGCCCGGCCGAGGTCGCCGCGGTCATACGGGCCCGGGAGGCCCTCGGGCGCCCCTGGTCGGCCCTGGTCGTGGCCCATCCGGTGCCGGAGGCGGAGCAGCTGGACCCGGCGCTGCACGACCGGGTGCTGGCACGCGGCCTCGCCGAGCTCGGGGAGAAGGGGATCACCGGACAGGCGGTGACGCCCTTCCTCCTGGAGTACCTGACCACGCACACGGACGGCGCCTCCCTGGAGGCCAACCTGGCGGCGGTGCGGGGCAACGTCCGGCTCGCGGCGCGGATCGCGGGGGCGTACGCCGAGGGCGCGCGGTGACCCGGCCGGGGCGGGGGGACGGGGAGCCGGGCGGATGAGCCGGACCGGAGCGCTGCTGGTCGTCGGGGACGTCGTCACGGACGTGGTGGCCCGCCACCGCGCCCCGCTCGCGCCGGCGACGGACACGGCGGCCGCGATCCGCACCCTGCCCGGCGGCGCGGGGGCCAACGCGGCCTGCTGGGCGGCCCGTTCGGGCCACGGGGACGTGCGGATGCTCGGCCGGGTGGGCGCCGAGTCGGCCGGCTGGCACGAGCGGGCCCTGACGGCCGCGGGCGTCCGCCCCCTGCTCGTGACCGACCCCGACGCCCCGACGGGCACCGTGATAGCCCTGGTGGACGCGGCGGCGGAGCGCACCTTCCTGACCGACGGCGGCGCCGTGCTGCGCCTGTGCCCCGCCGACTGGTCGGCCGGACTGCTGGACGGTGTGGCGGCGCTCCATCTCTCCGGCTATCTGTTCTTCGCCCCGTCGAGCCGGGCGGCGGCGCTCCTCGCCCTGCGGGACGCCCGGGCCGCCGGGGTCCCGGTGAGCGTCGACCCGGCCTCGGCGGGCTTCCTGGCCCGGCTGGGACCGGAGCGGTTCCTCCGCGCCGTGGCGGGCGTGTCCCTGCTGCTGCCCAACGCGGACGAGGCCCGGCTGCTCACCGGCGCGCCGGACGCGGAGACGGCGGCCGGGGAACTGAGCCGGCGGGTGCCGCTGGTGGTGGTGACGCTGGGCGCGGCCGGCGCCCTGGTGGCCGAGGCCGGGGCGGTCACCGCGCGGGTGCCGGCCCCTCCCGTGGCACCGGAGCTGCGGGTGGACTCGACGGGCGCGGGCGACGCCTTCACCGGCGCCTTCCTCGCCGCGCGGCTCGCCGGCGCGGACCCGGCGCGGGCGGCCGGAGCGGGGTGCGCGGCGGGCGCCGAGGCGGTGACGCGGGTGGGCGGCCGGCCGCCGTCAGTCTGAGCCGAGCCCCCCGAGCCCGGTCCAGGCCGGATGCCGCGGATCGTCGGCCCGGACGACGACGTCGGCGGTCCCGGCCGGGTCGGTCTCCGTCTCGTACCGGGCGAAGGCGGGCAGGGTCCAGCTCTCCTCGGCGCGCCGGGCGAGGGCGGCCGGCGAGAGCCGCAGATGGACGGTCAGGTCGAAGGGGAACCAGTGCCCGAGGAGGAACGGCCCGTGCACCACCAGCACGCCGCCGGGCGGCAGCGTCACATAGGGGGTGCGGGTCGCGCGGTCCTTCACCGGGTCCCACAGGTCGGGCAGGATCCGCCCGTCGCCCCCGGGCTCCAGCGGGGTGAACACCTCCCGCCACAGGGCGCCGGTGTCGGTCCAGCCGTCGTAGTAGGAGTCGGGGTCCCGCCTGCCGTGCTCGTACCGCAGCGACGCGGGCCGCAGGAAGCCGCCGGTGTCGACGACCCGCACGGGGCGACCGCGGTCCCGGAGCTGCTCCGCGAGCAGCTCGGCCAGCTCCTCGGCCCGGGCGGCCGGGGCGCCGTCGAGGACGATCCTCAGCCGGTCGCCGCCGTCGCCGGGCACGAGCCCGTCCACGTGCTTCGCCAGCCGTCCGGCCATCCGGCCCCAGGTGATCGCCTCGTATCGCATCCCGCCCATTCTGCCCTGCGCCGGCCGCTCACGGCCGGGCCGGGCCGTCCTCCTCAGGCCCGCGCAGCTCCGCCCCGAGGCGCCCGGCGACGGCCGCCGCGACCGCGAGCGGCTCCTCCCACGCCACTTCCTGCCACTGGGCGAGCGCCGCCCGCTCCCCCGCCCCGCCCAGGGCGTCCAGGACCAGGATCCGGCCCCAGCTGTCCTCGTCCCACTCCAGCTCCAGGGCGAGGACCGGCCATCCCAGCCCCTCCGCATGCGCGGTGAGCGTCTCCGCATCCCGGAGCGGCGGCGGCACGAGCCGGTCGGCCAGGATCTCCCCCCGTACGTGGACGAGGTCGAGGCACGCGTACAGCCCGGGGCGCGGACACAGCCCGGCCTCCAGCACCTCCCGGACCGCCAGGAGGCGGGCCCGCCGCACGACATGGGCGTCGACCCGCTCCCGTACCGTCCACGGCAGGGCGGCCCACAGCTCGGGGGGCGGGAGGGAACGGCCGTCGTGGGTCATGGGCTTGACCTTGCCACTGGCGTCACGGTTCCACCATCGGATTCATGAGCAGCACAGCCACCGCAGTCACTGTTTCCGACACCACCGCCTCCCCCCGGGTCGTCCTCGTCACCGGGGCGGGCACCGGCATCGGCCGGGCCACCGCGCGGGCCTTCGCCCGGCAGGGCGCGACCGTGGTCGCCGTCGGCCGCCGGTCCGATCCCCTGCGGGAGACCGCCGCCGAGGACCCCGTCGCGATCCACCCCCACCCGGCCGACATCACCGCCGAGGGCGTGCCCGAGGAGCTCGTCGGGGCCGTGCTCGCCGGCGGCGGCCCCCTCGGCACCCTCGACCGGGCCCGGATCGCACCCCTCCTGGAGACGAACCTGATCGCGCCCGTGCTCCTCGCCCAGGCCGCCGTCCCCGCGCTCCGCACCTCCCGGAGCGTGGTCGTGAACGTGACGACGGCGATCGGGCAGCGGGGCTGGCCGAGCAGTTCGGTCTACCCGGCGACCAAGAGCGCCCTGGAGACCCTGACCCGCTGCTGGGCGGTCGAACTCGCGCCCGCCGGGATCCGGGTGGTGGCGGTCGCCCCCGGCGCGATCGAGACGCCGATCGCCGACCACATGGGCCTGACGCCGGAACAGCGACGGGAGATACGGGCCTGGCAGGCGGCGCACACCCCGCTCGGCCGGATCGGCCGGGCCGAGGAGGTCGCCTGGGCGGTCGCCGCGCTCGCCGCGCCCGAGGCCGCCTTCCTCACCGGGACCGTGCTCCCGGTCGACGGGGGCGCGCTGGTCGCGTGATGCGACTGGGCGGGTGCGCATCGGTGAACTGGCCCGCAGGACGGGCGCGTCGGCGCGGTCCCTGCGCCACTACGAGCAGGCGGGGCTCACCGCCTCGGACCGGGCGGCCAACGGCTACCGGGTGTACGGGGAGGGCGCGGTCGTCCGCGTCGCGAACATCCGCCACCTCCTCGACGCCGGGCTCACCCTCGACGACGTGGCGGCCTTCCGCTCCTGCCTCGACGGGGACCTCCCGTCGGTGCGGCCGTCCCCCCGCGGCCTGGAGATCGCCCGCGAGCGGCTCGCGGTGCTCGACGCGCGGATCGCGGCCCAGACGGCGGCCCGGGACCGCCTGCCCTCGGCGCTCGCCGCCCTGCGGGCCGGTGACGCAACCGCCCCCGGAATGTCATGATCTGACGGCACGAAGGACCTTCGGACCTTCGGAGCTTCGGGGACGGCGGTACGGGAGGGGCGACCGGTCATGGACGCGGCGCTGACAGCGGTGGCGGACACGCTCCTCGGCGTGATCGCCCCCCACGGGTTCCGGGGACGGACGCCCCTGCGCACGGCGGTCTCCGTGGAGGCCCACCGCCGGCACGCGGCGGTCGGCGCCGAGGACCGCGCCCACCGCTCCGAGCAGGCCGAGGAGGCCCTCCCCCGGCTCCTCGCCGCCGCCGCGCCCGGACTGCGCTGAGGACGGCGGCCGTGGACCTCGTCGCCCCCGTCGTCGTCGAGCCGCTGCGCCGCCGCCGCTGCTCGGAGTGCCGGCGGGGCCCTCTGGAACGCATGATCGTGGAGTACGGCCGGCCGGTCTGCCTGGACTGCGCCGACCTCGGTCACCTGGTCTTCCTGCGCCGGGGCGACACCGCGCTCACCCGGCGCGCCCGGGAGCGGAGCGCCCTGTGGGCGGTGGTCGTCCGCCACAACCGGCGCCGCACCCGGTACGAGCGGCAGGGGCTGCTCGTCGAGGAGGCCGCCCTCGCGCGGGCCGAGGAGGCCTGCCTCGCCGACGCGGAGGCCCGGGCCCGGCGGCGGGCCCGGGACGCGGAGCGGCGCGCGGTGCGGGACGCCGGGATCACGGAGGCCCTGCGGGCGGAGATCCTGCTGCTCTTCCCCGCGATGCCGCCGGAGCGGGCGGCCGAGATCGCCGCGCACGCCTCGGCGAAGGGCAGCGGCCGGGTCGGCAGGACCGCCGCCGGACGCGCCCTGGACCGGGGCGCCGTGACGGCCGCGGTCCGCGCCTCGGTACGTCACGTGGACACGCCGTACGACAGCCTGCTGATGAGCGGTGTCCCCCGCCACCAGGCCCGCACCCGGGTCGGTCCCGCCATCGACACGGTCCTGCGGACCTGGCGCGCGGACACGCGGACGCGCCCGGCGTGAGGGACACGACGGGCGCGGAAGGGCTCCGCCGGGCGGACCGCTGACGGCTCGGGCGTCAGCGGGCCCGCTCCCGGCGCGGCGGGTCCGGGGTCAGACCTGGTCGGCCGCGCGGCGGGCGCGACGGTACATCAGCGCGCCGCCGAGGAGGAGCGCGGCGCTGCCCGCGGCGGCGTAGCCCATGCTCTCGCTGCCGGTGGCGGCGAGCGCCACGGTGCTGGTCTCGCCCTGCGGCGCGGGGGCAGGGGCGGGGACCGCCGGCTTCTCCTGCTCCGCGACCGGCTTCGGAGGCACGTTGCGCACGGGGGTCTGCGGGCGCGGGGTCGGGATCTCGACCTGCGGCTCCTCGGGGGTGCTCGGGGCGTTGACCCCGGTGTTGCCGACGGCCGGGTTGCCGACGCCCACGACGTTGACCGAGTTGCCGACGACGTTGACCGGCAGGTCGATCGGGAGCTGGAGGCCGTTGCCGGACAGCACGCCCGGGGATCCCTCGGCGTGGCTCTCGGCGGTGGCGCCACCGCCGTTGGCCGCGCTGCCGCCGGTCTCGCCGCCGGCGTGACCGCCGCGGGTGTCGGTCTGCTCGCCGCCGCGCGGGGTCACGGCCTCGTCCTTGTGGGTGCGGCCGGGACCGCCGTCCCGGGACTCCCCGGCCGGGGCGGAGATGTTGGCACACCTGTTGCCCATGGCCGGGTTGAGCAGCCCGACCACGTTGACCGTGTTGCCGCAGAGGTTGACCGGTACGTGGACCGGCAGCTGGATCGTGTTGCCGGAGCCGACTCCCGGGGAGCCGACCGCCGCGCCCTCGGCACCCGAGTCCGCGTGGGCGGCACCCGCCGACAGCGCGAGCGCACCACCCGTGACCAACAGTGTGGCCAGACCACTTCGGCGCATCTGCCTCATGGCTTCCTGCCTTCCGGAGTTGCACGGGCAAGTGCCCGTACCGGAATAAACGCGGCGAACGCGATTGCCGGATCCGGCCCCCGGCGGGTTTCACTCCTTCGAGGGAGGCGCCGTTCGAGTGGTCGCCTCCGGCACCGCCCAAGCCGTCTCTTCCGGATCGTGCCGGGCGGCGCGGATCCGGCAGGATCCGGAAGGGACGGCCTAGCGGCCCAGGAGTTCGGCGAGGGCTCCTACCGGGTCGGCGTCCGGGGTGCCGCGCGGCCACCAGTCCTCGCGGTCGCGGTCCGATTCGTACGGGTACCACAGGCCGTCCCGGCCGAGCCGGAGTTGGAGCGAGGGGGCGGAGAGCCGGTTGCGCCAGGGGCGGAAGGCAGGGAAGCCGGCGGCGAGCAGGGTGGGTCTCGCCCGGTCGAACGGGCCCGCGGGCGGGTCCCACGGCTCCTCCAGGACCGCGAGCCCCTCCGCGCCGCCCTGGCGCCAGGCGGCGACGGCGCGGGCGAGGTCGGTGGGGGTCCGGTCGAGCGCGCCGGCCAGGTCCCGGTAGAGCGCCCGGGTCGAGGCGGTGAGCCCGGAGCCGGGGTGGGCGGCGGCGAGCCGGACCGCGTCCTGCCAGGGCGTGAGGGCGGCGACCGGGTCGTGCCCGGTCGCCAGGAAGGCGTGGGCGCGGGCGGCGGCCTCGCCCGCCAGGAGGTCGAGGGCGAGGGGGTCGGGGGCGTGCGTGTCCGGCGGGAAGACGGCGGGGCGCCCGGGGCGGTCCGGCAGCGGCAGCGGCGGGGGCAGCGGCAGGCCAGGCCCGGTGGCGGAGAGGACCTGCCGGGCGGGCACGGCGGGGAGGACGGGCCCGGTGGGGCCGGACTCGGCGGCGGACCGGGCCGCGTTGCGCCGGGAGAGCTCGGCGAGGAGCTCCCCCTCGCCGCGGCCGCGCATCAGGAAGAGGACGAAGGGGTCCTCGTCGAGGAGGCGGGCGGCCTGGTAGCAGAGGGCGGCGGCGTGCTTGCAGGGGAAGCCGTCGTCGGGGCAGGAGCAGTCGGGCAGCAGGTCGCCGGGGGCGGGCAGCAGCCCCTCCACGGCCTCCAGGGCGTGCGGGACCTCCTTGTCGAGGAGGGCGGCCATGTGCGCGGGGCGGGCGGCCGCCCGGCCGAGGAAGAGCTCCCATCCGTCGTCGCCGAGGGTCCGCATCCGGATCTCGGTGCGGTACGGACGGATCCGGCTGCCGTGCACGTAGGCGACGACCCTGCCGGGGGTGACGGTGATCGCGTCGACGTGGCCGCGCTCCGCGTAGGCCCGGCCGCGGCCGAGGCGGGCCTGGTCGAGCGCGGTGTGCTCCAGCGCGGCCACCCAGGCGTTCCCCCACCACGTGGCGGCGAAGCGCCCGTCGGAGGCGGCGCGGGGCGGGACGGCCGGGAAGGTGCGGCGGCGGTCGTCGTGGCGGGGGCCGGCGCCGCGCGCGGGGCGGGCGGCCCGGGCTCCGGGTCGGTTCACGCGGACCTCCTCAGGGAGACCAGGTCGGCCAGCTCTCGGTCGGTGAGTTCGGTGAAGGCGGCCTCGCCGGAGCCCAGGACCGCGTCGGCCAGGGCCTTCTTGGCGCGGAGCAGTTCGGCGATGCGGTCCTCGACGGTGCCCTCGGTGACGAGCCGGTGGACCTGGACGGGCTGGGTCTGGCCGATCCGGTAGGCGCGGTCGGTGGCCTGGTCCTCGACCGCCGGGTTCCACCAGCGGTCGTAGTGCACCACGTGGCCGGCCCGGGTGAGGTTGAGGCCGGTGCCGGCTGCCTTGAGGGAGAGCAGGAAGACGGGCACCTCGCCGGCCTGGAAGCGGTCGACCATCCGTTCCCGCTCGGCCACGGGCGTCCCCCCGTGCAGGAGTTGGCTGCGGATCCCGCGCGCGGCGAGGTGGTCGGCGAGGAGCCGCGCCATCGTCACGTACTGGGTGAAGACGAGGACGGAGCCGTCCTCGGCGAGGATGGTGTCGAGCAGTTCGTCGAGGAGGGCGAGCTTGCCCGAGCGGCCGGCGAGGCGGGTGGTGCCGCCGCGCGGCGCGTCCTCCTTGAGGTACTGGGCGGGGTGGTTGCAGATCTGCTTGAGCGAGGTCAGCAGCTTCATCACGAGGCCGCGGCGGGCCATCCCCTCGGCGGCCTCGATCAGGCCGAGGGTCTCGCGGACCACCGCCTCGTACAGCGAGGCCTGTTCGCGGGTGAGCGGGACCGGGTGGTCGGACTCGGTCTTGGGCGGCAGCTCGGGCACGATCCCCGGGTCGGACTTGCGGCGGCGCAGCAGGAAGGGGCGGACGAGCCGGGCGAGCCGCTCCACCGCCTCCTCGTTCTCCAGCTCCTCGTGGTTCTCGGCGGCGCGGGCGTGCCGGGAGCGGAAGGCCTTGAGCGGGCCGAGGAGTCCGGGCGTGGTCCAGTCGAGGATCGCCCACAGCTCGGAGAGGTTGTTCTCCACGGGGGTTCCGGTGAGGGCGACCCGGGCGGGCGCGGGGAGGGTGCGGAGCGCCTTGGCCGTCGCGGAGAAGGGGTTCTTCACGTGCTGCGCCTCGTCGGCGACGACCATCCCCCAGGGCTGCTCGGCGAGCCGGGCGGCGCGGGTGCGCAGGGTGCCGTAGGTGGTGAGGACGATCCCGCCGTCGAGGTCGCCGAGCTCGCGCGCGGTGCCGTGGAAGCGGCGCACCGGCACGTCGGGGGCGAACTTCGCCGCCTCCCGCTGCCAGTTGCCGAGGAGGGAGGCGGGGCAGACGACGAGGGTGGGTTCGCGGCGGGCCCGGCGCAGGTGGAGGGCGAGGACGGTGACGGTCTTCCCGAGGCCCATGTCGTCGGCGAGGCAGCCGCCGAGGCCGAGCGAGGTCATCAGGTCGAGCCAGGCGAGTCCGCGGAGCTGGTAGTCCCGCAGGGTGGCGGTGAGTCCGGGCGGCGGGACGGCCGCCTCGGGGCCGGCGAGCAGCCGGTCGCGCAGCACCGCGAGGGCGCCGACGGGCACCGCGGGGACGGTCTCGCCGTCGACCTCGGCGCTGCCGGTGAGGGCGGCGGCGAGGGCGTCGACCGGTTCGAGCAGGCCCAGCTCGCGCTTGCGGGCCTTGCGGACGAGGTCGGGGTCGACGACGACCCAGCGGTCGCGGAGCCGGACGACGGGCCGGTGGGCCTCGGCGAGGACGTCCATCTCGCCCTGGGTGAGCGGATCGCCGTCGAGGGCGAGCTGCCAGTCGAAGCGGAGCAGTTCGGTGGAGTCGAAGAAGCTGGTGCCGTCGGTGGCGGAGCCGGGTGCGGAGCGGGCGGGGCGGACGACGGCGGAGGCGCTGAGCGAGCGGGCCAGGTCGCGCGGCCAGTGCAGGGCCACCCCGGCGTCGGCGAGCCGGGCCGAGGCGGGGCCGAGCAGCTCGTACAGCTCGGCCTCGGCGACGGCCAGGACGTCGGGCGCGTCCCGCTCCAGGAGCCGGCCGAGCGGGGGCCAGATCCGGGCTGCCCGGCGCAGCGCGAGGAGGGCGTCGATGCGGGCGCGGGGGCCGAAGTGCTCGCCCTCCCCCGCCCACAGGGCGGCGCCGTCGATGACGAGGGTCGGGTCGGCGAGGCTGTGCACCTGGAGGATCGCGGCCGCCGCCTGCCGTCCGGGGCCGCCCTCGGCCTCGTCGCGCGCGTCGAAGAGCTCGGCGGCGGAGAGGTCCAGGCGGAGCGAGATCCGCACTCCGGCGTCCATCCCGGCGGCGGCCTCGGCGGCCCAGGCCCGGGCCCCGGGGAGGTGCTGCGCCCCGGCGGCGGCGAACGGCGCCCCGACCGCGTGGACGGCGGCGGGGGTACGGGGCAGGGTGTCGGCGACCGCGTCCAGGAAGGCCCGCACCAGTGCCTCCGGGTCGGGCAGCCCGAGCGGGCCGGACCCGGCGACGGGCACCGCGTGCGCCTCGTACGGCATCGCGGCGGCGACGGCCCGCAGGTGGGCGATGTCCTCGGCGTCGAGCGGACCGGCCCGCCAGGCGTCCAGGTCGTCCGCGGTGAGGCCGGGCAGCAGCCGGCCGCGGGCGACGAGGTGCAGGGCGTGCAGGGCGGCCGCGCCCCAGCAGGCGGTGGCGGGATGGGCGGCGGGACTGTGCCGGGCGGCGACGAGCAGGGGCAGGGCGGTCGCCACCGGCAGGGTGACCGCGGGGACCTCCCGGCCGCGGGCACCGGCGCCGTGCCGGCGGGCGACGGTGATCCGGGCGGGCTCCGCCCCGGCGAGGCCGTCGGGCGCGGGCAGGGCCGCTCCGTCGGGCGACCAGAGGGCGATCCGGCCGTCCCGGGGCAGCGCGGCCGGCAGGAAGACGGCGGCACGGGCCGTCCAGCGCTCCGTCACGGTGCCGCCCTCCTTTCCCCCGGGGTCCACCGGGCCGGCGCGGAGCGTCCGCGTCGGTGTCCCCGACCTTACGGGCGGGGACCGACAACGGGCGCGGGCCCCGGTCCCCCGACCGGCCCAACAGCGGATGACAACGCCCTCCGGGGGCGGGAGGGTGGCGTCGACCAGGGCTTTCAGCCCCCGGGGCTGCCGCCGACCGCCTCGTTCGCCCGACCGAAGGGGATCCCGCCATGTCCGTTCGCCGGCGTCTCACGACCGCCACCGGGGCCGTGCTGCTCACGCTCACGGTCGCGGGCTGCTCGGGCCTCGGCCGCACCGCCGTCGGTCCCGTCACGTACGAGACCCGCGGGGAGAAGGTGGTGCGGGTGATGAGCCCGCCGGTGAAGGGCTGCCACCGGCTCCCCCTGGGTGCGACCCGGGTGGAGAACGGCACCCTGATCGACCTGATCCTCTACCGGACCCCGCACTGCCGGGGCGAGGACACGATCTACCTGCCCACGAACAGCACCGACCAGATCGCGCCGAACACCCTGCCCTGGCGCAGCTACTCCCTCGTGCACTGAGCCGGCGCCGCCGGTTTCCGTCCGTCGTCCGTTCCTTTCGCCCCCGGCCGGGTAGATGCTGGAAGTGCTCGCAGGGATCCGACGGAAGAGGGCGCCGTCATGCGTACCGGGAGCGAGCCGGCCACCGCGCGCAGCGCGCTGCGGCTGCGGTTCTGGCTGAGTGCCTGGGGAATGGTGTGGGCGGTCTTCGGCACGGTGGTCTTCACCCTGGTGGGCCGACCCGGCTGGGCGGCGGCCTGCGGGCTGCTGCTCCTGGTGGTCGTGGTCGACATGGCCCTGGTGGTGCGCCGTCTGCGTCAGGGCCCGCACTGGCAGCCGGGCCGGGACGTGCCCCCGTACGAGCCGGACCACGGGGACGGGCGGCCCCGGCGCCCGTTCGAGGCAGATCGCGGCGGATGGCCCCGGAAGCCGGACGACGACCCCGGAGGGGCCGGGGGGCCCGGCGAGGGCGGTCGGGACGGCTGAGGCGGGGCGGTCAGGCCTCGGCGTCGAAGCCGGCCGCCCGGACGTACTCGGGGCGCGGGTCGAGGGCGGCGGCCAGCCGGAAGTGCCGGGTGGCGCGCGCCTCCTGGCCGGAGCGCTGGAGGGTGCGGGCGAGGGCGAAGTGGGCGAAGGCGTTGTCGGGCTCCCGCTCCAGCACCAGCTCGAACTCCAGCTGCGCGGGACGCAGCTGGGCGGCGGCGAAGAACGCGCGGGCCCGCAGGAGCCTGGCCGCGGTGTTCTCCGGATGCTCGGCGATCACCGAGTCGAGCAGTTTCACGGCACCACGGGGGTCCCGCGCGGCCAGCAGCTGCTCGGCGGCACGGAAGTCGATGACGTGCGTCTCCGGATTTCTCTCGGCCATGCAATGCATCCTTCCCACGATCCGGGCCGGGAACACCGGACGGGGTGTCCCCGGGTCTAGGCGGTCTCCGCCGCCCGGCGCGCCAGCTCCTCCCACACCGTGCGCACCTGTGGTTCCAGGGCGTCCAGGGGGCCGTCGTTGTCGATCACGAGGTCCGCGATCTCCAGCCGGGCCGCGCGCGTGGCCTGGGCGGCCATGCGGGCCGCGGCCTCCTGCTCGGCCATGCCCCGGAGCCGTACCAGGCGGTCGAGCTGGGTCTCGGGGGCGGCGTCCACGACGACGACGAGGTCGTAGAGGGGCGCCAGGCCGTTCTCGGTGAGGAGGGGCACGTCGTGGACGACGACGTCGCCGGGGCCCGCCGCGCTCTCCAGCTCGGCCGAACGGGCCCCGACGAGCGGGTGCACGATCGCGTTGAGCACGGCCAGCCGCTCGGGGTCGGCGAAGACGACGGAGCCGAGCTTCGGCCGGTCCAGGGTGCCCCCGGCGGTGAGGACGTCCTCCCCGAAGGCGGCCACGACGGCCGCGAGCCCCGGCGTGTCGGGCTCGACGACCTCGCGCGCGATCCGGTCCGCGTCGATCAGCACGGCCCCGTACGAGACGAGCAGCCGCGACACCTCACTCTTGCCGGCGCCGATTCCGCCGGTCAGGCCCACCTTCAGCATGGGCGGCAGCTTAGGGCCTGGCCCGGAGGGGCTAGGCGTCGCCCTCCCGTTCGGCGAGGAAGCGCTCGAACTCGCGGCCCAGTTCGTCGGCCGAGGGGAGGTCGACCGGCTCGGCCACGAGGCTGCCGCGGGTCTCCACACCGGCCATGGCGTCGTACTGGTGCTCCAGTCCCTGGACCAGGGCGACCAGTTCCTCGTCTCCGGCGCCGACCTGGCGGTCGATCTCGGTCTGGGTGCGGCGGGCCTCGGTGCGCAGGGAGTGGGCGACGCCGGGGAGGACGAGGCCGGTGGCGGCGGTGACGGCCTCCAGGGCGGTGAGCGCCGCGTCCGGGTAGGGGGAGCGGGCCACGTAGTGCGGCACGTGGGCGGCGACGCCGAGGGTGTCGAAGCCGGCCTCGGTGAGCCGGAACTCGATGAGGGACTCGGCGCTGCCGGGCACCTGCGCCTCGTCGAAGGGGCTGCGGTGGCCGGGCATGAGGTCGGTGCGGTTGCCGTGCGGGGTGAGACCGACGGGCCGGGTGTGCGGGACGCCCATGGGGATGCCGTGGAAGTTGACGGCGAGCCGTACGCCGAGCCGTTCGACGATCTGGGCGACGGCGGCGGCGAACCGCTCCCACTCGACGTCCGGCTCGGGGCCGGAGAGGACGAGGAAGGGGGCGCCGGTGGCGTCCTGGACGAGGCGGACCTCGATGGTCGGGGTCTCGTACGCGGTCCAGCGGTCGCGCCGGAAGGTCAGCAGGGGACGGCGGGCACGGTAGTCCACCAGCCGGTCGTGGTCGAAGCGGGCGACCACCTGGTTCGGCAGGGTGTCGAGGACCCGCTCGACGATCTGGTCGCCGGCCTCTCCGGCGTCGATGTAGCCGTCGAAGTGGTACAGCATGACCAGTCCGGCCGACTCCTGCGCCAGGGCAAGATCGACCACGGCCAGGCCCTTGGCGTCCCACTCGTACAAATCCTGGGGATCAAGCACGTCTACCGCTCCTCCTCGCGTCTCCAGGAAGAACGCGCGGGGGCGCGGGGTCATTCCCCCCGGGAGCCCTTGGTGCCGGGAACGCGACCGGGGCCCGCTCCCCCGGGAGGGAGCGGGCCCCGGTGTGCTGCTAGCGGCTAACGCCGTTCAGCGGTGAGCCTGTTCAGCTCTGGCCGCCGGCCAGCTTCTCGCGCAGGGCGGCGAGGGCCTCGTCCGACGCCAGGGCGCCGGCGGTGTCGTCCGACTCCGAGGAGTAGGAGCCACCGGAGATGCCCGCACCGGCGTTGCCGGCGGCCGGGGCGGCAGCGCCCTCGGCAGCGGCGGCCTCGTCGGCCTCGCGGGACTTGATGACCTGCGCCTGGTGCTGCTCGAAGCGAGCCTGCGCCTCGGCGTACTGGGCCTCCCACGCCTCGCGCTGGGTCTCGTAGCCCTCGAGCCAGTCGTTGGTCTCGGGGTCGAAGCCCTCGGGGTAGATGTAGTTGCCCTGGTCGTCGTAGGACGCGGCCATGCCGTACAGGGTCGGGTCGAACTCGACCGACGCCGGGTCGGCACCGAAGGACTCGTTGGCCTGCTTCAGGGACAGCGAGATCCGGCGACGCTCGAGGTCGATGTCGATGACCTTGACGAAGATCTCGTCGTTGACCTGGACGACCTGCTCCGGGATCTCCACGTGGCGCTCGGCCAGCTCGGAGATGTGGACCAGGCCCTCGATGCCCTCGTCCACGCGGACGAACGCGCCGAACGGAACCAGCTTGGTGACCTTGCCGGGGACGACCTGGCCGATCTGGTGCGTGCGGGCGAACTGCTGCCACGGGTCCTCCTGCGTCGCCTTCAGCGACAGGGAGACACGCTCGCGGTCCATGTCCACGTCGAGAACCTCGACGGTGACCTCCTGGCCGACCTCGACGACCTCGGAGGGGTGGTCGATGTGCTTCCAGGACAGCTCGGAGACGTGGACGAGACCGTCGACGCCACCCAGGTCCACGAAGGCACCGAAGTTGACGATCGAGGAGACGACGCCGGAGCGGACCTGACCCTTCTGGAGGGTCGTGAGGAAGGTCTGGCGGACCTCGGACTGGGTCTGCTCGAGCCAGGCGCGGCGGGACAGGACCACGTTGTTGCGGTTCTTGTCCAGCTCGATGATCTTCGCCTCGAGCTCCTTGCCCACGTAGGGCTGGAGGTCGCGGACGCGACGCATCTCGACCAGGGAGGCCGGGAGGAAGCCGCGGAGGCCGATGTCGAGGATGAGACCACCCTTGACGACCTCGATGACGGTACCGGTGACGATGCCGTCCTCTTCCTTGATCTTCTCGATGGTGCCCCAGGCGCGCTCGTACTGGGCGCGCTTCTTCGAGAGGATCAGGCGGCCTTCCTTGTCCTCCTTCTGGAGAACCAGGGCCTCGATCTCGTCGCCGACCTTGACGACCTCGTTGGGGTCGACGTCGTGCTTGATCGAGAGCTCGCGGCTCGGGATGACACCTTCGGTCTTGTAACCGATGTCGAGCAGGACCTCGTCCCGGTCGACCTTCACGATGACGCCGTCGACGATGTCGCCGTCGTTGAAGTACTTGATCGTCTCGTCGATCGCGGCGAGGAAGGCTTCCTCGTTACCGATGTCGTTGACCGCAACCTGCGGGGTGGTGCTGGTGGCGGTGGTCTCGGTGCTGCTCGTCATGTGGGAAAGGGCTCCGGTTACGGACAGAAAGTCGTAGGTACTGCTACGCCGAGAGCCCGTATCGCACTGAAGAAGCCAGACAGCCGATGAAGCGCCTTCCGGAGAACGGAGGCGCCTCGCAAACCGAGGGGACCGCAACAGGTGCGAGCGCGGCCTGCTCCGTCTGAGGCGCGCAGGCCCGCAGCGCAACCTTTAGCATACGGGGGCGGCCGGACAGGGTCAATGCGCGAAGCGCCCACCCGGGATAGAACCACGCAAACCCGGCACAACTCGTGTCCGTTCGCGTCCTCCCGCGCCTCATCGGCGGGGTCCGCCGGCAGGCGGCACTGAGCGCAAACTACATCGGCGGGCGAGATGAACCAAGAGTACGAACAGGAAGATCCCCTCTCCTCGGACGAGGAGGAGGCGGAGGCGACCCGCCGTGACGCGGGGGACGCGGAGAGCAGCCGGGCGAGCCGGAGCTGGTGGGACCGGAACGCCGACGAGTACCAGAGCGAGCACGGCTCCTTCCTCGGGGACGACCGCTTCGTGTGGGGTCCGGAGGGCCTGGACGAGGCCGAGGCCGGCCTGCTCGGGCCGGCCGAGGAACTGAAGGGGCTCGACGTCCTGGAGATCGGCGCGGGCGCGGCGCAGTGCTCGCGGTGGCTGGCGGCCCGGGGGGCCCGCCCGGTGGCACTCGACCTCTCGCACCGGCAGCTCCAGCACGCGCTGCGGATCGGCGGGGAGGTGCCGCTGGTGGAGGCGGACGCGGGGGCCCTGCCGTTCCGCGACGGCGCCTTCGACCTGGCCTGCTCGGCGTACGGGGCGGTGCCGTTCGTGGCCGATCCGGTGCGGGTCTTCCGCGAGGTGCGCCGGGTGCTGCGGCCGGGCGGGCGGTGGGTCTTCTCGGTGACGCACCCCATCCGCTGGGCGTTCCCCGACGAGCCGGGGCCGGAGGGCCTGTCGGTCGCGGCCTCCTACTTCGACCGGACGCCCTACGTCGAGCAGGACGAGGCGGGGCGGGCGGTGTACGTGGAGCACCACCGGACGCTCGGGGACCGGGTGCGGGACGTGGTGGCCGGCGGATTCCGGCTGGTGGACCTCGTCGAGCCCGAGTGGCCGGCGTGGAACGGCCAGGAGTGGGGCGGCTGGTCGCCGCTGCGGGGGAACCTGATCCCGGGCACGGCGATCTTCGTCTGCGAGCGCGAGGACTGACCGGATCCGGACGAGCCGCCGGACACCGGGCGGTCGCGGCGGCCGGGTCCCCGGCGGTCGCGGCGGCCGGGTCCCCGGCGGTCGCGGCGGCCGGGCGCCGGGGGGCGCGGCGGTCGGACGCCGGGCGGTCGCATCAGCCGCGCCAGCCGGACGCGGATAGTCGTACTTATGGGCGGGCCTGTGGACAACCGGGCCCGCCCTTTTCCTTGCGCGTACGAGACTGAGTGCGTGATCCGACACGACGTACTCGATCTGCTTCCCGTCCGCCACGCCGTTCCCGAGCTGCTGGCCGCACTCGCCGGGGGCGGCACGGCGGTGCTGCACGCGCCCCCCGGCACCGGCAAGACGACACTGGTGCCGCTGGCCCTCGCGGGGCTGGTCGGGGACGGGCCGGAGCGGCGGGTGCTGGTGGCCGAGCCGCGCCGGATGGCGGTGCGGGCCGCGGCCGGGCGGATGGCGTGGCTGCTGGGGCAGGAGGTCGGCGGCGCGGTCGGCTACTCCGTGCGCGGGGAGCGGCGGGCCGGCCCTGGCACCCGGGTCGAGGTGGTGACGACGGGCGTCCTCCTCCAGCGGCTCCAGCGGGACCCGGAGCTGGCGGGGGTGGACGCGGTGCTGCTCGACGAATGCCACGAGCGGCATCTGGACGCCGACACGGCGCTCGCGTTCCTCGTGGACGTGCGGGCCGCGCTCCGGCCGGAGCTGGGGCTCGTCGCGGCCTCGGCGACCAGCGACGCGCAGGCGTGGGCGCGGCTGCTGACCTCCCAGGAGGGCGGCGGGCCGGCGCCGGTGGTGCGCAGCGAGGGCGAGGGGCACGGGTTCGCGGTGGTCCACGCGCCGCCGCCCGCCGGGATCAGGCCCGCGCACGGCACCTGGGTGGACCCGGCCCTGCTGCGGCACGTGGCGGCGACGGTCCGGGAGGCGCTGGCCCGGCACGGGGGCGACGTCCTCTGCTTCCTGCCCGGCACCGGGGAGATCGCGCGGACCGCCGGGCTGCTGGACGGAGTGGACGCGGAGGTGCTCCAGCTGCACGGGCGGGCCCCGGCGGCGGTGCAGGACGCGGTGCTGCGGGGCGCGGGGCCCGGGGGGCGCCGGCGGGTGGTGCTGTCGACGTCGGTGGCGGAGTCGAGCCTCACCGTGCCCGGGGTGCGGATCGTGGTGGACGCGGGGCTGGCCCGGGAGCCGCGCATGGACCACGCCCGCGGGCTCGGCTCGCTGGCGACGGTTCCGGTGTCGGCCGCGGCGGCGACGCAGCGGGCGGGGCGCTCGGGGCGCGAGGCGTCGGGGACCGTGTACCGGTGCTGGGCGGAGGCGGAGGAGAGCGGCCGGGCGCGCTTCCCGGCGCCGGAGATCCGGATCGCGGACCTGGCCGACTTCGCGTTGAGGACCGCCTGCTGGGGCGACCCGACGGCGGAGGGGCTGGCGCTGCTCGACCCGCCGCCGGCCGGGGCGCTGGCCGCGGCGCGTTCGGTGCTGGCCGCGGTCGGGGCGGTGGACGAGGCCGGCAGGGCGACCGGGCGGGGCGTGCGGATGGCCCGGCTCGGTCTGCATCCGCGGCTCGGACGGGCGCTCCTCGACGGGGCGGCCGAGGTGGGCGTGCGGCGGGCCGCCGAGGTCGTGGCCCTGCTGAGCGAGGAGCCGCCCCGGAGCTACGGCGACGACCTGGCCGCCGCCTGGCGCGAGGCCCGCCGGGGCGGGGACGGCTACGGGGCGCGCTGGCGCGCGGAGGTGCGCCGGCTGGAGCGCGCGGCCGCCTCGGCGGGCGCCGGGACGGAGGCCGGCGGGGCGGAGGCCGGCGGGGCGGAGGGCGGAGCTTGGGAGGGGGCCGCTCGGGACGGGACGTCGGACGGGGCGCCCGGCGGGGCCACGGGCGGGGCTCTCGGTGGGGCTCCGGGAGGGGGCCGGGGCGGAAGGCCTGACGGGGCCCGGCAGGGGGCGTCGGGCAGGGCAGCGGGCGGGGCCTCCGGCGGGGAAGGGGAGGACGTGGTGGCGGGGGTGGTGACGGCCTTGGCGTTCCCGGAGCGGGTGGCCCGGGCCCGGGAGCGGGGCGGGCATCTGATGGCGTCGGGGAGCGGGGCCCGGCTCTCCGAGGGGTCGGGGCTTCGGTCGGCGCCGTGGCTGGCGGTGGCGGTGGCGGACCGGACGGCCCGGGACGCGACGGCGCGGGTACGGCTGGCGGCGGTGGTGGACGAGGCCGTGGCCCGGCGGGCGGCGGGGCATCTGCTGCGCGTGGACGAGGAGGTGCGCTGGGAGGACGGCGACGTGGTCGCGCGCTCCGTGGAGCGCCTGGGGGCGGTGGAGCTGACCGTCCGGCCGCTGGGGGCCGCGGCCGGTCCCGCTCTGGTGCGGGAGGCGCTCCTCGACGGCCTGCGGCGGGAGGGGACGGGGCTGCTGCGCTGGGGGCGGGAGGCGGTGGAACTGCGCGAGCGGCTGGCGTTCCTGCGCGGGGCGGTCGGAGGGGCGTGGCCGGACGTGTCGGAGGAGGCGCTGGTGGAGCGGGCCGACGAGTGGCTGGAGCCGGAGCTGTCGCGGGCGTCGCGGCGGGCGGACCTGGGGCGGATCGACGCCGGCGAGGCGCTGCGGCGGCTGCTGCCGTGGGCGTCGGGCGAGGCGGGACGGCTCGACGAGCTGGCACCGGAGCGGATCGCGGTGCCGAGCGGGTCGCGGATCCGGGTGGCGTACGGGGAGGGGCGGCCGGTGCTGGCGGTGAAGCTCCAGGAGCTGTTCGGGCTGGCCGAGACGCCCCGGGTGGCGGGGGTGCCGGTACTGGTGCACCTGCTGTCCCCCGCCGGGCGGCCGGCGGCCGTCACCGCCGACCTGGCCTCGTTCTGGCGGGACGGCTACCGGGCGGTGCGGGCGGAGCTGCGGGGCCGGTACCCGAAGCATCCGTGGCCGGAGGACCCCTCCTCGGCGGAGCCGACCCGGCACACGAGCGCGCGGCTCAGACGGGAGGGGTGACGGCCTCGGGGGCCTTCCCGGGCGCCGCCGCGGGGGCGGGACGGCGGGAGCGGGCCTCCAGCCAGAGGGCGAGGGCGAGCAGTGCCGGCGCGAGGAGGGCGAAGGTCCACGGGAGGCGGGAGACGAGGAGGAGGACGGTGGTGCGGTTGGCGGAGACCAGCTCGACGGTGTCGGCGATGTAGTCCTCGCGCATCTTCACGTGGCCGTCGAAGACGGTGACGGTGTCGGTGCCGGTCAGGGCCTTGGCGCCGCGGAGCTCCTCCTTGTGGATCTCCTCGCCGTTGACGGGGGCTCCGGTGACGGGTTCGACCCAGAACATGCGCTTGGTGGTGTACCAGCGGGAGAGGCCCATCCCGGCGATGACCTCGGGGGTGATGCCCTCGACCGGCATGGTCTTGGGCATGGGCACCTCGGTCCAGGGGACGGTCTGCTCGTAGTAGTAGACCTCCAGGCCGCGGAAGGTGCGGGTCCCCACGTAGTGGATGGGGGCCGAGGTGCGGGTCTGGGCGTCGAAGTAGAGGTAGTCGCGCTTCTCGGTGAGGAAGGGCCACTTGTACTCGATGCCCTCGCGCTCGACCGGGTCGCCGTCGACCATCTCCCCGGGCACGTTCACGGGGTCCTGGCTGTGGGCGTCGAAGACGTACCGCTCGGGGATCTTGGACACCATCCTGCCGTCGGGTCCCGTGACGTAGGACAGGGTGTCCCAGACGACCACGTCGCGGTCGGTGTCGCGCTCGATCCGCTTCGACTCCTCCACGTTGCCCTTGAGGGTCTGGATGATCGTGATCTTCTCGACCTCGCGGGCCTTGAGGGTGCCGTAGTCGAGGAGGGTCGCGGGGCGGGCCTCCAGGACCACCTCCTGGTACTGGTTCGGCGGGATCTTGGCCAGCCGAGGGAAGGCGTACCAGCGCAGGGTGGGGGCCATGGCGGCGAGGAAGACCGCGAGGGAGAGGAGGACGAGGCTGGCTCGGCGGCGCACGGGGGCTCCCTACTTCTTCGGGCCGGGGTCGGCGGTGAGCAGGGGCCTGGGCGAGGTGGGACCGTCGGGCGGCAGGTCGACCAGGGAGAGGAGCAGGACGAAGAGCAGGACGGGTACGAGTCCGATGGCGGCGGCGACGAGTGCGCGCATGTCGGCCTCCCGGCGCGTGATCTGATGGGTCGTCAGGACGGGGGCACCGTAGCAACGCGACCGCGAGATGAGAACAGCTCGCGGTGGGCGGACCGAAACGCGCGCCGCCCCCGGCGTCCCGGGAGGGACGCGGCGGGGGCGGCGCGGTGGAACGGGGGAGCGGGGACGGACCCGGTCAGGCGGAGGGCGACGGGCTCGCGGTGGGCGAGGCCGAGGCGGAACCGGACGCGGTCGGCGACGGGTCGGCCGTCGGTGCCGGGTCCGGGCTCCCGGTCGGGTCCGGGCTCGCGGGCGGCGTGGTGGCCGGGGCCGAGACCGTGAGGGTCAGCTTCGCGGTGCCGCCGCCGGGCGCGGTGAGCAGCAGGACGTAGGAGCCCGCCTTCTCGCCCGCCACCAGGTCCTTGATCGACACCCGGCCCCTGTCGTCGGTCTTCAGGACCTTGGTGCGGATCGGGTTGCCCGCGGCGTCCTTGCCGAAGGACGGGCCGTCGGCACTCTGCTCCGCGGAGTCCTCGGCGTCGGTGACCACCGCGGTGACGGTCACACCCGCGGCGAGCGCGCCGTCGAGGCGCGCCTCGACCGTGACGTCGGCGTAGCCGGCGCCGGGCGCGGCGGTCAGGTCGGCGTCGCCGACGCGGGCGAGGGCGCCGGCCTTGCGGACCTCGACGGTCGCCTTCAGCTCGGCGGCCGGCAGGGAGCGGCCGGGGACGGTGGCGCGGACGGTGAAGGGCTCGGCCTTCTCGCCGGCGCGCAGGGCGGGGGCCTCGGCGACGCCGTCGGCGCCCGTGGTGACGGTGACCGTCGTGGCGCCGGCGGGGAAGCGGGCGTCGGTGGTGGCGGGCAGCTCGAAGCGGACGCTGACCCCGGCGACCGGACGGCCCGAGGCGTCCACGGCGGTGACGGTCGCGGCTTCGGCGAAGGTGCTCTCGGTGACCGTGGTCAGCACCGCCGTGCCGGCCTTGAGGCGCGACACCCGGAGGGTCGGCGGGACCTCGACGGGCTTGGCGACGGGCGGCCGGGACGGCTCCGTGACCGGCGGCTTCGTCGGCTCGGCCGGCTTCGACGGCACGGTCGGGGACGGCGTGGGCCGCGGCGACGGGCGCTCCGGCGCCGGGGTCGGCGAGGGGGAGCCCGGCTCCGTCGGGCGCAGCGGCCTGCCGGGGGCGGGGCGGTCGCTGCGGTCGACCGGGAGGAGGCCCGTGCCGTCGGGGACGGTGTGGGTGCCGCGCCCGTAGTACTCGAACCACGAGAGGACGGTGGTGAGGTACTCGGTGGAGCGGTTGTAGCTGAGGATCGCCCGGTCGAGGTCGGCCTTGATGGCGAGGTTCCGTCCGCCCGCGCACAGGTACATGCCCGCGGCCTGGGCGGCGTCGTAGATGTTGTTGGGGTCCTTCTTCCCGTCGCCGTTGGCGTCCTGGCCCCAGGTGGCCCAGGTGGACGGGATGAACTGCATGGGGCCGACGGCGCGGTCGTGGGTGGCGTCGCCGTCGAAGGCGCCGTCGTCCGTGTCCGAGATGTTGGCGAAGCCGACGCCGTTGAGGACCGGGCCGAGGATCGGGGAGAGGGTGGTGCCGTTGCCGTCGACGCGGCCGCCGCGGGCCTGGCCGGACTCGACCTTGCCGATGCCGGCGAGGAGTTGCCACGGCAGGTTGCAGGAGGGGTCGGAGGCGCGTACCGAGGCCTCGGCGCGCCGGTAGGCGGCGAGGACGGTCGCGGGTATGCCGGCCTCGGCGGGGCCGGTGACGATCGGCACCTGGGGTGCGGTGGGCAGCGCGCCGGGGCGGTTCGGCGTGTTCAGCGGCGGCAGGTCGGTGTAATAGGGCGAGTCGCCGGTGGCCGAGCCGTCGCCGATCCCCCCGGCGGGCTCCGTCGCGTCACCGGCGCCGATGGCGCTGTCACCGCTGAGGTTGTCGGTCGGCGGCGGTATCGCCCCCGGCCCCTGCGAGGCCGCGAGCGCCGCGACCGCGGCCGCCACGATCGCTCCGCTCGTGGCGCCCCTGCGCAGTCGGCGGCCGAATTGCGCTGCCATACCGGTCCCTCCCCAATCGGCTGCGGCCGCACGCTCCCCGCGCGTGACCTCAGGCGACCCTATGCGATGTCCGTATCACGGGACACCACGGGCTGACCGGGTTTCACGCTTTCGTCACCCCTTGGCCTCCCGTCGGCCGGACACGGAGGTCCGCGCTCCGGACGCGGGGGCCCTACGGGGAACCGCCCCGGGGGCGCGGCGCCTCTTGCCTACGGGCCGATCATCCGTACGACCGGGAGGTTCCTTCGGTGCCCTTCACCCTCAGTCACGCCGCCGCCGTGCTGCCCGCGCTGCGGAGGGACGGGACGGCGCGCGGTCCGCTCGTCGCCTCCGCCATGGTCGCCGGGAGCTTCGCCCCGGACCTCACCTACTTCGCGGCGACGGCGGTGCCCGGGGCGATGGAGTTCGGGGACGTGACCCACTCCCCCGTCGGACTCGTCACCGTCGACGTGCTCGTCGCCGCCGTCCTGGTGGGGCTCTGGCTGACGGTCCGCGAGCCGCTGGTGGGGCTGTTGCCGGAGCGGTGGCGCGGCCGGGTGTACGCGGTGGTGCGCGGCCGGCCGTGGCGGGAGCGGCGGCCGGCCGGACTCGCCCTCTGGTTCGCCGTGTCGGCGGTGCTCGGCGCGACCACGCACGTCGCCTGGGACGCCTTCACCCACCTCGACCGGTGGGGGACGCGGACGCTCCCGTTCCTGGCGGAGGTGGTGGCGGGCTTCCCGGTCTACCAGTACGCGCAGTACGGCGGTTCGGCGCTGGCGCTGGCGCTGCTCGGCTGGTTCGCGGTCCGGGCGCTCGGCGCGGTGCCCGCGGGGACGGAACCGCCCGCGACGGTGCCGGCGCCGGGCCGGCGGGGCCGGCGGGCGGGGCTGCTGCTGATCGGGGGGTGCGTGGTGGCCGGGGTCGCGCACCGGGTGCTGCGCTGGGCGGCGTACTGGGGCTGGGACCGGATCGAGAACCCGCTGGACATCGTCCCGACCGCCTGTTTCGGGGCGGGCGCGGGGCTCTTCGCGGGGCTGGTGCTCCACGGCACGGCGGTCCGGCTGTGGGCGCGGAGAGCCGCCCCGCTGCCCGCGCCCGCCCCGGCGGCGGGCGAGTCCGGGGACCCGGCCGGGACCGGGGTCCCGGGCGGTCCGACGGAGCGGTCCCGTCCGGCCGTGCGCCGACCGGGCGTGCGCTGACCGGGCGTGCGCCGACCGGGCGTGCGCTGACCGGGCGTGCGCCGACCGGGCGCCGGGCGCGGAAGGAACCGGGCCGCCCGCCCCGGACCCGTGGTGGCGGAGGACGCCGGTGGCCGCACCCCTCGAAGGGGTGCGGCCACCGGCGTGTGGATGCGCATGCGGATACGGGCGCGGGCTCAGTGCGCGGCGGAGTCCCAGTCCGGTCCGACGCCGACGGAGACGTCGAGCGGGGCACGGAGCTCGACGGCGGCCGCCATCTGCTCGCGGACCAGGACCTCGACCCGCTCGCGCTCGCCGGGGGCGATCTCCAGGACGATTTCGTCGTGGACCTGGAGGAGCATCCGGGAGGCGAGGCCCGCCTCGGTGAGGGCCGCGTCGACCTTGAGCATGGCGACCTTGACGATGTCGGCGGCGGTGCCCTGGATCGGGGCGTTGAGCGCCATCCGCTCGGCGGCCTCGCGGCGCTGGCGGTTGTCGCTGTTGAGGTCCGGGAGGTAGCGGCGGCGGCCGAACATAGTCTCGGTGTAGCCGGTGGCGCGGGCCTCGTCGACCACCCGGCGCAGGTAGTCCCGCACCCCGCCGAAGCGCTCGAAGTAGGTGTCCATCAGGCCGCGGGCCTCGCCCGGGTCGATGTTCAGCTGCTGGGAGAGGCCGAAGGCGGAGAGGCCGTAGGCGAGGCCGTACGACATGGCCTTGATCTTGCGGCGCATCTCGGCGTCGACGGCGGACCGCTCGACGCCGAAGACCTGGGAGGCGACGGTGGTGTGCAGGTCCTCGCCGGAGGTGAACGCCTCGATCAGGCCCTCGTCCTCGGAGAGGTGGGCCATGACGCGCAGCTCGATCTGGCTGTAGTCGGCGGTCATGAGGGACTCGAAGCCCTCGCCGACGACGAAGCCGTGCCGGATGGCGCGGCCCTCGTCCGTCCGCACCGGCACGTTCTGCAGGTTGGGGTCGGTGGAGGAGAGGCGGCCGGTGGCGGCGACGGTCTGGCTGAAGGTGGTGTGGATGCGCCCGTCGGCGGCGACGGTCTTGATCAGGCCCTCGACGGTGGAGCGGAGCCGGGCCTGCTCGCGGTGACGGAGCATGATCACCGGCAGCTCGTGCTCGGTCTGGCCGGCCAGCCAGGCGAGCGCGTCGGCGTCGGTGGTGTAGCCGGTCTTGGTCTTCTTGGTCTTCGGGAGGTTGAGCTCGCCGAAGAAGACCTCCTGGAGCTGCTTGGGCGAGCCGAGGTTGAACTCGTGCCCGACGGAGGCGTGGGCCTCCTTGACCGCCTGCTGGACGGCTCCGGCGAACTGCTGCTCCATGGCCTCCAGGTGGTCGCGGTCGGCGGCGATGCCGTGCCGCTCCAGCCGGGCGAGGAGGACGGAGGTGGGGAGCTCCATGTCGTACAGCAGGCCGCGGGCGTTGACCTCGTCGAGCCTGGTCCCGAAGGCGGCGCCCAGATCGAGGACGGCGCGGGCCTGGGTCATCAGGGCCTCGGCCTCGGCGTGGTCCTCGGCGCCGAAGGCGAGCTGGCCCTCGGAGGCGGCGGCGGGGGCGAGCTCGCGGCCGAGGTACTCCAGGGAGAGGGCGTCGAGGGCGAAGGAGCGGCGGCCGGGCTTGACCAGGTACGCGGCGAGCGCGGTGTCCATGGTGACGCCGGCGACGCTCCAGCCGTGCTCGGGGAAGACCCGCATCGCGCCCTTGGCGTTGTGCAGGACCTTGGGGCGGGCCGGGTCGGCGATCCAGGCGGCCCAGGCCCGCTCGTCGGCCTCGTCCAGCTCGCGGGGGTCGAACCAGGCGGCCTCGCCGCCGGCGCCGGCCAGGGCGATCTCGGAGACGCTGCCGGTGCCGAGCGCCCAGCTGTCGACGGTGGCGACGCCGAGGGGCTGCTCGCCGTGGGCGGCCAGCCAGCCGGCGAGCTCGCCGGAGCCGAGGACGGTGAAGTCGAGCTCGACGCCGGGGGCGGGGGCGGGCGCGGCCTCCTCGGCGGAGCCGGGGTCGACGGCGAGGAGCCGCTCGCGCAGCGAGGGGTTGCGGATCTCCAGGGTGTCGAGGACGAGGGCGACGGCCGTGCGGTCGTACGGCTCGCGGGCGAGCTCGGCGACGGTCCTGGGCAGCTCGACGTCCCTGACCATCTCGGTGAGGACGCGGTTGAGCTTGACGGACTCCAGGTGGTCCCGGAAGTTCTGCCCGGCCTTGCCCTTGACCTCGTCGGCGCGCTCGACCAGCTCGGCGAAGGAGCCGAACTGGTTGATCCACTTGGCGGCGGTCTTCTCGCCGACGCCGGGGATGCCCGGGAGGTTGTCGGACGGGTCGCCGCGCAGGGCGGCGAAGTCCGGGTACTGGGAGGGGCTGAGCCCGTACTTCTCCTGGACCTTCTCCGGGGTGAAGCGGGTCAGCTCGGAGACGCCCTTGGTGGGGTAGAGCACGGTGGTGTGCTCGGTGACCAGCTGGAAGGAGTCCCGGTCGCCGGTGACGATGAGGACCTCGAAGCCGGCGGCCTCGGCCTGGGTGGCGAGGGTGGCGATGATGTCGTCGGCCTCGAAGCCGTCGACCGCGAAGCGCGGCGCGTGCATCGCGTCGAGGAGCTCGCCGATCAGCTCGACCTGGCCCTTGAACTCGTCGGGGGTCTTGGAGCGGTTCGCCTTGTACTCGGGGAACTCCTCCGAGCGCCAGGTCCTGCGGGACACGTCGAAGGCGACGGCGAAGTGCGTGGGCGCCTCGTCGCGCAGGGTGTTCGCCAGCATCGACGCGAAGCCGTAGATCGCGTTGGTCGGCTGTCCGGTCGCGGTGGTGAAGTTCTCCACGGGCAGCGCGAAGAACGCCCGGTACGCGAGCGAGTGCCCGTCCATGAGGAGCAGGCGGGGGCGGTTGTCTGCGGGGTTCTTCGATGCTGTCTCGGCCACGGGACGATCCTGCCACGGACCGCCGACAATCCCGTCCACACCGGTCGGGGTGCCGGTCCGCCGGTGCCCCGTGACAGGATCGGAGACGTACCCCACAGGTCGATCGCTCAAGGGAGAGCGCGATGGTCAGCAAGCCGCCGGCAGGCGACCCGGTCCAGGACGCGCCGCAGGTCACGCCGCCGCAGCACGCCGCCGCCGGACTGCCCGCGATCGGGCACACCCTGCGGATCGCCCAGGAGCAGATGGGCGCGGTGCGCACCGCGCGGACGCTGCTCCGGGTCAACCAGAAGGACGGCTTCGACTGTCCCGGCTGCGCCTGGCCGGAGGGCGACAAGCGGCACCTGGCGGAGTTCTGCGAGAACGGCGCGAAGGCGGTCGCCGAGGAGGCGACGCTGCGCCGGGTGACGCCGGAGTTCTTCGCCGCGCACCCGGTGGCGGAGCTGGCGGAGCGGTCGGGCTACTGGCTGGGGCAGCAGGGCCGGATCACCGAGCCCGTCTACCTGCCGGAGGGCGGGGACCGGTACGAGCCGGTGAGCTGGGAGCGGGCCTTCGCGATCCTCGCGGAGGAGCTGACCGCGCTCTCCTCCCCCGACGAGGCGCTCTTCTACACCTCGGGCCGGACGAGCAACGAGGCCGCGTTCCTGCTCCAGCTCTTCGCGCGCGAGTTCGGCACCAACAACCTGCCGGACTGCTCGAACATGTGCCACGAGTCCTCCGGCTCGGCGCTGACCGAGACGATCGGCATCGGCAAGGGCAGCGTCTCCCTGGAGGACCTGCACCGGGCGGACCTGATCATCGTGGCGGGGCAGAACCCGGGCACCAACCACCCCCGGATGCTGTCGGCGCTGGAGAAGGCGAAGGCGGCCGGAGCGCGGATCATCTCGGTGAACCCGCTGCCGGAGGCCGGCCTGGAGCGCTTCAAGAACCCGCAGACCCCGCGGGGCGCGCTGCGGGGCGCCGTGCTCACCGACCTCTTCCTCCAGATCCGGATCGGCGGCGACCAGGCCCTCTTCCGGCTGCTGAACAAGCTGGTCCTCGACACCCCCGGGGCGGTCGACGAGGAGTTCGTGCGGGAGCACACCCACGGCTTCGGGGAGTTCGCCGCGGCGGCCGGGGAGGCCTCCTGGGAGGAGACCCTGGCGGCGACCGGTCTGTCGCGCGGGGAGATCGAGCGGGCCCTGGAGATGGTGCTGGCCTCCGAGCGGACGATCGTCTGCTGGGCGATGGGGCTGACCCAGCACAAGCACTCCGTGCCGACCATCCGCGAGGTGGTCAACCTGCTGCTGCTCCGGGGGAACATCGGGCGGCCCGGCGCGGGCGTCTGCCCGGTCCGCGGGCATTCGAACGTGCAGGGCGACCGGACGATGGGCATCTTCGAGCGCCCGGCTCCGGCCTTCCTGGACGCGCTGGACGAGGAGTTCGGGATCGTCTCGCCCCGCCACCACGGCTTCGACGTGGTGCGCTCCATCCAGGCGCTGCGGGACGGCGAGGCGAAGGTCTTCTTCGCGATGGGCGGGAACTTCGTCGGCGCGACCCCGGACACCGAGGTCACCGAGGCGGCGATGCGCAGGGCCCGGCTGACCGTGCACGTGTCGACGAAGCTGAACCGCTCGCACGCGGTGACGGGCACGCGCGCGCTGATCCTGCCGACGCTGGGCCGCACCGACAAGGACGTGCAGAGGAGCGGGCGGCAGTTCGTGACGGTCGAGGACTCGATGGGCCAGGTGCACGCCTCGCGCGGCAACCTGCCGCCGGCCAGTCCGCACCTGCTCTCCGAGCCGGCGATCGTGGCCCGGATGGCGCGGGCGGTGCTGGGCGGGGCGTCGAGGACGCCGTGGGAGGACTTCGAGGCGGACTACGCGGCGGTGCGGGACCGGATCGCGCGCGTGGTGCCCGGCTTCGAGGGCTTCAACGCGCGCCTGGCGGCGGACCCGGGCGGTTTCGC
Organism: Streptomyces omiyaensis; assembly: GCF_014650895.1. Taxonomy (GTDB): domain Bacteria; phylum Actinomycetota; class Actinomycetes; order Streptomycetales; family Streptomycetaceae; genus Streptomyces; species Streptomyces omiyaensis. Next base: position 26,906 of record NZ_BMVV01000012.1, on the reverse strand, counting down.
GCTGCCGCACGCGCCCCGGGACGAGCGCCGCTTCCCGACGAGGACGGGGAAGGCCAATTTCACGGCGGCGCCGGTGGAGTACCCGCGGGTGCCGGAGGGCCGGCTGCTGCTCCAGACGCTCCGCTCGCACGACCAGTACAACACCACGATCTACGGCCTGGACGACCGCTACCGGGGGATCCGGGGCGGCCGCCGGGTGGTGCTGGTGCACCCGGCGGACGCGGCGGCGCTGGGCTTCGCGGACGGGGCCTACGCCGACCTGGTGAGCGAGTGGACGGACGGCAGCGAGCGGCGGGCGCCCGGTTTCCGGGTGGTGCACTACCCGACGGCCCGGGGCTGCGCGGCGGCGTACTACCCGGAGACGAACGTGCTGGTCCCGCTGGAGTCGACGGCCGACATCAGCAACACCCCCGCGAGCAAGTCGGTCGTCGTGCGTCTGGAAGAATCGCCGCAGCCGTCCGCCTAAGCGCTTGCTCAGTCAGCCGGGCGACGGAAGGATCAGCCGCACGACGACGAACGGAGCCGGGTCATGGGTGAGCAGCAGCACGTGAAGTTCCCGCAGGAGGTCATCGACGAGTACGCCGCGCTCGGCGTGGATCTGCCGGCCCTCTTCTCCGCGGGCCACCTGGGGAACCGGATGGGCGTGCAGATCCTGGAGGCGTCGGCGGACCGGGTCGTCGGCACCATGCCGGTCGAGGGCAACACCCAGCCGTACGGTCTGCTGCACGGCGGCGCCTCGGCGGTGCTCGCGGAGACCCTCGGCTCGGTGGGCTCGATGCTGCACGGCGGCACGACCAAGATCGCGGTCGGCGTGGACCTGAACTGCACCCACCACCGGGGGGCGCGCAGCGGTCTGGTGACCGGCGTGGCGACCCCGGTGCACCGCGGGCGGTCGACGGCGACGTACGAGATCGTCATCAGCGACGAGGAGGGCCGCCGGGTCTGCTCGGCCCGCCTGACCTGCATGCTGCGGGAGATCGGACCGAAGGACGCCGGCGCCCTGCCGCAGGAGGGCGGGCCCAACGGCGCCTGAGCCGGGGCCGGATGGCCGGGGTCCGCGAAGGGGGCGGTGCGCGGGGGCGCACCGCCCCCTTCGGCGCGTCCGGGACCGGACGCCCGGGGTGGCGGACGGGCGGGGGCCCGCGGCGGATCCACCCCCGGTCACCGTGCGCGCCCCAACTCCCTTCGCCTTCCGTCGTTTTCACGCCAGACCCTCCCAACTCCCCTGCCTCGGAGGTACGTTCGAGAGCGATGGATTCCGGCCGGGTCGGGGCGTCCGACCGTCCGGTCGGGCGGCCACGTTTTCGTCACGCTCCGTGAGGGCGCCGGGGAGGCGGGGGCGGGGGTCCGAGGCTTGACATCCGTCCGCTCAGTTCGGGCGCCCTGTCCGATATCCGGAGAGGCGGCGAAGTTCCCCGTCAGTACCAAGATTCCCTCAAGCCCCTTAGCGGAACTGGGCGTTCTCAGCATGTGAACACCATGTTACAGACCGCTACGCCCCGTTTTGCCCGGACCTCTCAGCCCCGCTCGACCCGTCGGCATAACAAGACAGTCACATCCTTCCCTCGCCGCTCCCCGACCCTCCCCACCTGCGCTTAGAGTCACCGCCAGTCACCGCGCCACTGGGTGCGACCTACTGCACGGCCTCGTACCAACACTTCAGTACGACCCGGCACTCACCAACGGCACCTCTTGCTCCGCAGCTCCACGGCACCGCCTCGGCAGAGGGGGCCGCGCCAGGGAAAGGACCCTTCGTGCGAAACCGTTCGTTGCTCATACTCACCACCGCGGTCACCGCGGGAGCACTCACCCTCACCGCCTGCGGTTCGCGCGACGACAAGGGCGACGGCGGCTCCGGCGACGGCGGTGGCGTGACCGTCACCATCGGTCTGGACGCCCCGCTCACCGGTGAGCTCTCCGCGCTCGGCCTCGGCATCAAGAACTCGGCCGACCTCGCCGTCAACACGGCCAACAAGAAGCAGCACGTCAAGGGCGTGACCTTCAAGCTGGTCTCCCTCGACGACCAGGCCCAGCCGTCCGCCGGCCAGCAGAACGCCACCAAGCTGGTCGCCGACAAGACCGTCCTCGGCGTGGTCGGCCCGCTGAACTCCGGCGTCGCCGAGTCGATGCAGAAGGTCTTCGACGACGCCAAGCTGGCGCAGGTCTCCCCGGCCAACACCAACCCGTCGCTGTCCCAGGGCCCGAACTGGGCCTCCGGCGACAAGAAGCGCGGCTACAAGTCGTACTTCCGCACGGCCACCACCGACGCCATCCAGGGCCCCTTCGCGGCGCAGTACGTCTTCAACGACGCCAAGAAGACCAAGGCGTTCATCATCGACGACAAGAAGACCTACGGCGCCGGCCTCGCGGGCACCTTCAAGGGCGAGTGGGAGAAGCTCGGCGGCAAGGTCGTCGGCACCCAGCACATCGACCCCGACACCAAGGACTTCTCCGCGGTCGCCACCCAGGTCAAGAGCTCCGGCGCCGACGTCGTCTACTACGGTGGCGAGTACCCGGCCGCCGGCCCGCTGGCCAAGCAGATCAAGGAGGCCGGCGCCAAGGTCACCGTCGTCGGCGGTGACGCGCTCTTCTCCCCCGAGTACGTCAAGCTGGCGGGTGCCGCCGCGGCCGAGGGCGACATCGCCACCTCCGTCGGCGCCCCGATCGAGACCCTCGCCTCCGCCAAGGAGTTCCTGGCCAACTACAAGGCCGCGAACTACAAGGAGGCCTTCGAGGCCTACGGCGGCTACTCCTACGACTCGACCTGGTCGATCATCGAGGCCGTCAAGAAGGTCGTCGACGGCAACGGCGGCAAGCTCCCCGACGACGCCCGCGCCAAGGTCGTCGAGGCCCTGCAGGGCGTCTCCTTCGAGGGTGTGACCGGCAAGGTCGCCTTCGACGAGTTCGGTGACACCACCAACAAGCAGCTGACCGCCTACCAGGTCAAGGGCGGCGCCTTCGCCCCGGTCAAGTCCGACACCTTCGGCGAGTGACCGAGCACTCCGGCAGCTGAACCCTCAGCTCCACCCCACTCAGCACCACCTTTCACCGCGCGGGGGGCCGCACACAACCGGCACCCCGCGCGGTGTCATATCCGTCGAAAGTCTCGGAGGACAATGCGGTGAACGAACTGCCGCAGCAGCTGGTCAACGGCCTGCTACTGGGATCCATGTACGGGCTGGTCGCCGTCGGCTACACGATGGTCTACGGCATCGTCCAGCTCATCAACTTCGCCCACGGCGAGATCTTCATGACCGGCGGCTTCGGGGCCCTCACGGTCTGGCTCATCCTGCCCGGCGGCACCAGCATGTGGGTCGCCCTGCCCCTCATGATCATCGGTGCCGTGATCGTCGCGACGACCATAGCCGTCGGAGCGGAACGTTTCGCCTATCGTCCGCTGCGTGGCGGACCCAGGCTCGCGCCGCTCATCACGGCCATCGGCCTCTCGCTCGCCCTGCAGTACGCCGTCTGGGTCTGGTACCCGGAGGCCAAGTCCGCCCGGACCTTCCCGCAGATCCCCGGCGGCCCCATCGAGCTGGGCCCGGTCACCATCCAGACCGGTGACGTCTTCCTCGTCATCGCGGCCCCGATCTGCATGGCCTTCCTCGCCTTCTTCGTCATGCGCACCCGGACCGGGCGCGGCATGCAGGCCACGGCGCAGGACCCGGACACCGCGAAGCTCATGGGCGTCAACACCGACCGCATCATCGTGATCGCGTTCGCCCTCGGCGCCATCTTCGCCGCCGTCGGTGCCGTCGCGTACGGCCTCAAGTACGGCGTCGTCGACTACAAGATGGGCTTCCTCCTCGGACTGAAGGCGTTCACCGCCGCCGTCCTCGGTGGCATCGGCAACATCTACGGCGCCATGATCGGCGGCCTCGTCCTCGGTGTCGCCGAGACCATGGCGACCGCCTACGTCGACCAGATCCCCGGTATGGAGCAGCTCGGCGGCCAGTCCTGGGCCAACGTCTGGGCCTTCGTACTCCTCATCGTCGTCCTCCTCGCCAGGCCCCAGGGTCTGCTCGGCGAGCGCGTCGCGGACAGGGCGTGAGCACCATGACCACCATCTCCGAGAACCCCCAGGCACCCGCCGCGGCGGCGCCGGCGAAGACCGCCGACCGCGGTCTGATCGGCCTCCTGCCCGAGCGGACCGCCCGCGCCGTCGTCCTCGCCGGCGCCGCCCTGACGGTCGCGAGCTGCTTCCTCTCCTGGACGTGGACCCCCCGCTTCCCGGGCGACCTGACCGTCTACGGCTACCCGGCCGGACTCCAGCTCCAGGTCCTGGTGACCGGTGTGCTGACCGTCCTCTTCGCACTCTCCTCGTACGGCGTCAAGGGCCTCGGCTGGCTGACGCCGGCCGGTGCCGACGGCGCGATCAAGTTCGGCGCGCTGGCCACCTTCGGCACCGCCTGGTTCACCGTCGCCGCGATCAGCGTCCAGCTCGGCGGCCCGGTCAACCTGGAGCCCGGCGGCGTGGTGCTCGCGGTGGCCACCCTGGTCACCCTGCTCGCCGCCCTGGACCTGCCCTTCAAGCGCCCGGCCGTGCTGCCGGTCGACCCGGAGGACACCCGCTGGGACCAGCACAAGCAGAGCCGGCGCAACCGCTGGACCGCGGTCAAGGCCGCCTTCGCCGCCCCCCACGCGGTGAAGAAGCTCCCGCCGCTGCCGTCCGCCGTCGAGATCCTGATCATCGCGGTCGTCCTCGGCCTGGCGCTCAGCGTCTTCACCTACGGCATCGGCACCGAGTACGACGAGCTGTTCCTCGGCTTCCTGATCACGGCCGGCCTCGGCTTCGCCGCGATCGGCGCCTCCGGTCTCCTCAAGCAGGCCACGCAGCTCACCTCGAAGCACCAGAACCTGTCGATCGCGGGCGCGTTCATCGCCGCGGCGCTGTTCCCCTTCACCCAGACCGACGACCAGTACGCGACGCTCGGCGTCTACATCCTGATCTTCGCCACGGTCGCCCTGGGCCTGAACATCGTCGTCGGCCTCGCCGGTCTGCTCGACCTCGGTTACGTCGCCTTCCTCGGCGTCGGCGCCTACGCGGCGGCCCTCGTCTCGGGCGCCCCGACCTCGCCGTTCGGCGTGCACTTCCCCTTCTGGGCGGCGATCCTGGTCGGCGCCGCGGCCTCGGTGGTCTTCGGCGTCCTGATCGGTGCCCCGACCCTGCGGCTGCGCGGCGACTACCTCGCCATCGTGACGCTCGGCTTCGGTGAGATCTTCCGCATCACGGTGATGAACACCGACGGCACCTCGGGCCCGGACATCACCAACGGCTCCAACGGCATCGCGTCCATCCCGAACCTGAACCTCTTCGGCTTCGACTTCGGGCAGCCGCACACCATCGCCGGCTTCACCATCGGCCGCTTCGCGAACTACTTCTTCCTGATGCTGCTGATCACGGCGGTCGTCGTGCTGGTCTTCCGGCGCTCCGGCGACTCCCGCATCGGCCGTGCCTGGGTCGCGATCCGCGAGGACGAGACCGCCGCGCTCGCGATGGGCATCAACGGCTTCCGCGTGAAGCTGATCGCCTTCGCGCTCGGCGCCGGTCTGGCCGGTCTGGCCGGTACGGTGCAGGCCCACGTCACCTACACGGTGACCCCGGAGCAGTACCTCTTCGCCGGTCCGATCCCGCCCAACTCCGCCTTCCTGCTCGCGGCCGTCGTCCTCGGCGGCATGGGCACGATGAGCGGTCCGCTGGTCGGCGCGGCCCTGCTGTTCCTCATCCCGAACAAGCTCCAGTTCATGGGCGAGTACCAGCTCTTCGCGTTCGGCGTCGCGCTCGTGCTGATCATGCGCTTCCGCCCGGAGGGCATCATCGCGGACAAGCGGCGTCAGCTGGAGTTCCACGAGAACGACGACACGCACGAGCCGGCCGCTACGCCCGCCAAGGCAGGTGCCTGAACCATGACGACGACCACCACCAAGGCCGACGCCACCGCGGAGCCGGCCGCCCGCGAGACCGTGCTCGACGCGCGCGGGGTCACCATGCGCTTCGGCGGTCTGACGGCCGTCCGCGATGTGAACCTCACCGTCAACAGCGGCGAGATCGTCGGTCTGATCGGCCCCAACGGCGCCGGCAAGACCACCTTCTTCAACTGCCTGACGGGTCTGTACGTGCCCACCGAGGGCGAGGTCCGCTACAAGGGCCAGGTCCTGCCGCCGAAGTCCTTCAAGGTCACCGCGGCCGGCATCGCCCGTACCTTCCAGAACATCCGTCTCTTCAACAACATGACGGTCCTGGAGAACGTGCTCGTCGGCCGGCACACCCGCACCAAGGAGGGCCTCTGGTCCGCCCTGCTGCGCGGTCCGGGCTTCAAGCGGGCCGAGGCGGCCTCCGAGAAGCGCGCGATGGAGCTCCTGGAGTTCATCGGCCTGGCGGACAAGGCACAGCACCTCGCCAAGAACCTGCCGTACGGCGAGCAGCGCAAGCTGGAGATCGCCCGTGCGCTGGCGAGCGACCCCGGCCTGATCCTGCTCGACGAGCCGACGGCGGGCATGAACCCGCAGGAGACCCGGGCGGCCGAGGAACTCATCTTCGCCATCCGGGACATGGGCATCGCCGTGCTCGTCATCGAGCACGACATGCGCTTCATCTTCAACCTGTGCGACCGGGTGGCCGTGCTCGTGCAGGGCCAGAAGCTGATCGAGGGCGACAGCCAGACCGTCCAGAGCGACGAGCGGGTCATCGCCGCGTACCTCGGCGAGCCGATCGACGAGACCCCGAAGGCCGCGGCGCCCGCCGAGGACGCCGCTCCGGCGGCCGGGGACACGACGGAGGACGCGGCCGAGACCGAGGCCGACGCCGACGCTCCGGCGGAGGACGAGGCCCCGGCGGACGACGCTCCGGCGGAGGAGGGGACCCCGGCGGACGACGCTCCGGCCGAGGACGCCTCCGACGCGGACGACGACACCCCGGCGGACGCGGCGGACGCCGCGAAGGACGCCGCTCCGGGCAAGGAGAACGACGCATGACCGCACTGCTCGAAGTCGAGGACCTGCGCGTCGCCTACGGAAAGATCGAGGCCGTCAAGGGCATCTCCTTCTCCGTGGAGGCGGGCGAGGTCGTCACCCTCATCGGCACCAACGGCGCCGGGAAGACCACCACCCTGCGGACCCTCTCCGGGCTCCTCAAGCCGGTCGGCGGGCAGATCAAGTTCGAGGGCAAGTCCCTCCGCAAGATCCCCGCGCACAAGATCGTCTCGCTGGGCCTGGCGCACTCCCCCGAGGGCCGGCACATCTTCCCGCGCATGACCATCGAGGAGAACCTGCTCCTCGGCGCCTTCCTCCGGAAGGACAGCGCCGGGATCGCCAAGGACGTGCAGCGCGCCTACGACCTCTTCCCGATCCTGGGCGAGCGTCGCAAGCAGGCGGCCGGCACGCTCTCCGGCGGTGAGCAGCAGATGCTCGCCATGGGCCGGGCGCTCATGTCCCAGCCCAAGCTGCTCATGCTCGACGAGCCCTCCATGGGTCTGTCGCCGATCATGATGCAGAAGATCATGGCGACCATCTCCGAGCTGAAGGCCCAGGGCACCACGATCCTGCTCGTCGAGCAGAACGCCCAGGCCGCGCTGGCGCTCGCGGACCACGGTCACGTAATGGAGATCGGCAAGATCGTGCTCTCGGGCACGGGCGGCGACCTCCTGCACGACGAGTCCGTCCGCAAGGCGTACCTCGGCGAGGACTGACACCCCCGCGCGCACGAAGAGGCCCGCCCCGCATCGCGCGGGGCGGGCCTCCTCGTCGTCCGGGGGCCGGTGTCACTGCCCCTTCGCGGCCTTCTTCTCCTCGGCGTCCTCGATGACGGCCTCGGCGACCTGCTGCATGGACATGCGACGGTCCATGGAGGTCTTCTGGATCCAGCGGAAGGCGGCCGGCTCGGAGAGGCCGTACTGGGTCTGGAGGACCGACTTGGCGCGGTCGACCAGCTTGCGGGTCTCCAGGCGCTGGGTGAGGTCGGCGACCTCCTGCTCCAGGGCGCGCAGCTCGGCGAAGCGGGAGACGGCCATCTCGATGGCCGGCACGACGTCGCTCTTGCTGAAGGGCTTGACCAGGTAGGCCATGGCACCGGCGTCACGGGCGCGCTCGACGAGGTCGCGCTGGGAGAAGGCGGTGAGCATGAGGACCGGGGCGATGGACTCTCCGGCGATCTTCTCGGCGGCGGAGATGCCGTCGAGGACGGGCATCTTGACGTCCAGGATGACCAGGTCGGGGCGGTGCTCACGGGCCAGCTCGACGGCGGTGGCACCGTCGCCCGCCTCTCCGACGACCGTGTAGCCCTCCTCCTCCAGCATCTCCTTGAGATCGAGGCGGATGAGGGCCTCGTCCTCGGCGATGACGACGCGGGTGGTCAGCGGCGGGACGTGGGACGCGGCGGCGTCGTCGGCGGGCTGGGGCGACTCGGGGGCAGTCACGCGGGCTCCTCGTTCGATGGCCTCGTTCCGAGGCGGATACAGCTCCCCAAGAGCCTACCCACCTCCTGTAAGGTAGGGGCACGGCGGGTGATCATCGGCCTTTGTTTCAAAGGAAGCCCCGGTAGCCCAGCGGTAGAGGCAGTGGTCTCAAACACCATCCAGCGTGGGTTCGAATCCCACCCGGGGCACATTACCTTTGATTCCTAGGAATGAGACTCCTCGGGCGTTCCGGTCGGGAATCGCCCGGGGCCGCGACACCGTCCGCGACGGGGCGGCGAGGAGCTCCCGGGAGCCCCCACGATCCCGCTCCCCGCGGCGGGTGCCGGGCGGAAGCCGCGGCCGGCCGGACGGGAACGCGAGAACCCCGCCACCGAAGGCCTGATGGCAGGGTTCCTCCCGGCGCGCCCCCCGCGTGCGCGAGGCGCCCGGGGCTAGGAGAGCGGGTCTCCGATGTGGTGGACCCGGACCAGGTTGGTCGAGCCCGAGACGCCGGGCGGAGAGCCTGCCGTGATCACCACGACGTCCCCCTTCGCGCAGCGCCCGATCCGCAGCAGCTCCTCGTCGACCTGGGCGACCATCGCGTCCGTGGAGTCCACGTGCGGACCGAGGAAGGTCTCGACGCCCCAGGTCAGATTGAGCTGCGAGCGGGTCGCCGGGTCCGGGGTGAAGGCCAGCAGCGGGATCGGCGAGCGGTAGCGGGAGAGCCGCCGCACGGTGTCGCCGGACTGGGTGAAGGCGACCAGGAACTTCGCACCGAGGAAGTCGCCCATCTCGGCGGCGGCGCGGGCCACCGCACCGCCCTGGGTGCGCGGCTTGTTCCGCTCGGTCAGCGGCGGCAGGCCCTTGGCGAGGACGTCCTCCTCGGCGGCCTCGACGATCCGGCTCATGGTGCGCACCGTCTCGATCGGGTGGCGGCCGACGCTGGTCTCGCCGGAGAGCATCACCGCGTCGGTGCCGTCGATGACCGCGTTGGCCACGTCGGAGGCCTCGGCGCGGGTGGGCCGGGAGTTCTCGATCATCGAGTCGAGCATCTGGGTGGCGACGATCACCGGCTTGGCGTTCCGCTTCGCCAGCTTGACCGCGCGCTTCTGGACGATCGGCACCTGCTCCAGCGGCATCTCGACGCCGAGGTCGCCGCGGGCGACCATGATGCCGTCGAAGGCGGCGACGATCTCCTCGATGTTCTCGACCGCCTGCGGCTTCTCGATCTTGGCGATGACCGGGAGCCGGCGGCCCTCCTCGTCCATGATCCGGTGGACGTCCTCGATGTCCCGGGCGGAGCGGACGAAGGAGAGGGCGATGACGTCGGCGCCGATCCGCAGCGCCCAGCGGAGGTCCTCGACGTCCTTCTCGGAGAGCGCGGGGACCGAGACGGCGACGCCCGGCAGGTTGAGCCCCTTGTGGTCGGAGACCATGCCGCCCTCGACCACCCGGGTGTTGACCCGGGGGCCCTCGACGGAGGTGACCTCCAGGGTGACCCGGCCGTCGTCGACGAGAATCCGCTCACCTGCGGTGACGTCCGCGGCGAGGCCGGAGTAGGTGGTGCCGCAGCAGTGGCGGTCGCCCTCCGTCTGCTCGACGGAGATGGCGAAGGCGTCGCCGCGTTCAAGGAGTACCGGACCCTCGCGGAAGCGGCCGAGCCGGATCTTCGGGCCTTGAAGGTCGGCGAGGACGCCGACGCTGCGGCCGGTCTCGTCGGCCGCCTTCCGGACCCGCCGGTAACGCTCCTCGTGCTCGGCGTAGGTGCCGTGACTGAGGTTGAAGCGGGCCACGTCCATCCCGGCCTCGATCAACGCCTTGATCTGGTCGTATGTTTCGGTGGCGGGCCCAAGGGTACAAACGATTTTCGCTCGGCGCATGAGGCGAGCCTAGGGCCTTACCCATCAGTAGCCGGTGGGTACGGCATGACCACTCAACAACCTTTCCGTGAAACGTTGTTGACAAGACTTGAATCTGTGCGCCGGAGTGCTCCGATGAGCATGTTTCGCGCCCCCGGACCCTTCGTCTCAGAGTGCGGGCGGCAGCATCGTGAACCGCGCCACGACCTCGGCGGTGACCGTCCGCCGCTGCGGTTCGAGGTCGAGCGAGAGCGCCGCACCCCCCTCCTCCGACGCGTAGCCGGCCATCACCGGCGCGAAGCCGCCGCCCCTCGGCATGCCCGGCTCCGGCAGCCCCGCGTCCGACAGTTCGAGGAGTGAGCCCAGCGAGGTGCCCAGCGCCTCCGCGTAGGCCCGGGCCCGCCGCACGGCCTCCGCCACCGCGAGCCGGCGCGCCTGCGCGTACGCCTCGGAGTCCGGGCGCAGCTCCCACCACGGCCCGTCCACCTCCGTCCGGTCCCGGTCCGCGAGCTCCGGCACCAGCTCGCCGAGGACCGTGAAGTCGGTCAGCTCCGCGTCGATCCCCACCCGCCCCCGGTAGGCCCGCACCTGCTCGCCCCTCCCCCGGCGCGGCTGCTCCGGGGCGATCGAGAAGCTGCCCGTCTCCACCCTGCCCACCGCCGGTCCGCGCGCCCTGAGCAGCTCCAGCACCTCGGCGTTGCGACGGGTCAGCTCCGCGAGCACGGCGGCCCGGTCGGCGCCCCGGGCGGAGACGGTGAGCCGGATCCGGGCCAGCTCCGGGTCGACCTCCAGGCGGCCCTCTCCACGGACCGTCACCTGCGGCGCCTGGGGGGGTGGGGTGGGCGTGCGTCACGGCGGGCTCCTCCGGACCGGGGATCGGTGGCATACGAACACTTTCCCACTCCGTAACCCGAAAGGGCTGTTGCGGCAGTGGCGTCTGAGCCAGAATCTACGCGCGTTGTGCACCCGAAGCAGCGCCACGGAACAAGGAGAGACACATGCCGCTGAACCGCCGGACCTTCCTGGAGAGCTCCGCCGTCATCGGAGCCGGAGCCGCCCTCGCCGCCGGGGCCGCCTCCCCCGCCGCGGCCCACGGGCGCGGCCCCAGGCCGGCCAAGCGGTACTCCTTCACCGTCATGGGCACCACCGACCTGCACGGCAACGTCCTCAACTGGGACTACTTCACGGACAAGGAGTTCGACGACAAGGCCCACAACGACGTCGGCCTCGCCAAGATCTCCACCCTGGTGAACCAGGTCCGCGCGGCGAAGGGCCGCCGCAACACCCTCCTCATCGACGCCGGCGACACCATCCAGGGCACCCAGCTCTCGTACTACTACGCCAAGGTCGACCCCATCACCCGCAAGGGCGGCCCGGTCCACCCGATGGCCCAGGCCATGAACGCCATCGGCTACGACGCCGCCGCGCTCGGCAACCACGAGTTCAACTACGGCATCCCGGTGCTGCGGAAGTTCGAGGAGCAGTGCGACTTCCCGCTGCTCGGCGCCAACGCGCTCGACGCGAAGACCCTGCGCCCGGCCTTCCCGCCGTACAGCCTCCACCGGCTGCGCACCCCGCACGGCAAGGACGTCAGGGTCGCGGTCCTCGGTCTGACCAACCCCGGCATCGCCATCTGGGACAAGGCCAACGTCAGCGGGAAGATGGTCTTCCCCGGCCTGGAGGAGCAGGCCGCGAAGTGGGTGCCGAAGCTGCGCTCCATGGGTGCCGACGTGGTGATCGTCTCCGCCCACTCCGGCTCCAGCGGCACCTCCTCGTACGGCGACCAGCTCCCGCACGTCGAGAACGCGGCCGGACTCGTCGCCGAGCAGGTCCCCGGCATCGACGCGATCCTCGTCGGGCACGCCCACACCGAGATCCCCGAGTACCGGATCGCCCACAAGGAGACCGGCAAGGAGGTCGTCCTCTCCGAGCCGCTGAAGTGGGGCCAGCGCCTCACCCTCTTCGACTTCGACCTCGTGTGGGAGAAGGGCCGCTGGACGGTGGAGAAGGTCGCCGCCCAGGTCCTCAACTCCAACACCGTCGAGGAGGACCCGAAGATCACCGGGCTCCTCGCCGACGAGCACAGGAAGGTCGTCGCGTACGTCAACACGGTCATCGGCACCTCCACCGCCGCCATGACCACGGCCGACGCGCCGTGGAAGGACGAGCCGATCATCGACCTGATCAACGTCGTCCAGACCGAGACCGTGAAGGCCGCGCTGGCCGGCGGCGCGCACGCCGCCCTGCCCGTGCTCTCGCAGGCGTCCTGCTTCTCCCGGACCGCCCGCATCCCGGCCGGCGAGATCACCATCAAGGACGCCGCCGGGCTCTACCCCTTCGAGAACACCCTGGAGGCCCGCCTGATGACGGGCGCCCAGCTGAAGGAGTACCTGGAGTACTCGGCGAAGTACTACGTCCTGACCCCGGCGGGCGCCCCCGTCGACACCGCGAGGCTCACCAACGCGGACAACACCCCGGACTACAACTACGACGCCGTCTCCGGGCTCACCTACGAGATCGACATCGCGAAGCCGGCCGGACAGCGGATCACCGGCCTGTCCTTCGAGGGCAGGCCCCTCGACCCGGCCGCGAAGTTCGTCCTCGCCGTCAACAACTACCGCGCCAGCGGCGGCGGCGCCTTCCCGCACGTCGCCGGGGCCGAGCAGCTGTGGGCGAACTCGGACGAGATCCGCAACACGATCATCCAGTGGGTGCAGGCCAAGGGGACGGTCGACCCGGGGCTGTTCGCGTCCGTGGACTGGAAGCTGACCCGGGACGGCACCCCGGTCTTCTAGTCGCTCAGTGCTCCACGAGGGGCGTCAGCTTCCGTCCCTGGGACGGGATGCCCGGCGCCTCTCGCGCGTCCAGGCCGAAGCGGGTGAAGGCGGTCCGGCGCGGCAGCGGGTACGGCTCCTTCCCCGTCACCGCGTTGAGGATGACCGCGCTGCGCCAGGCGGCGAGCCCCAGGTCGGGGGCGCCCACGCCGTGGGTGTGCCGCTCGGCGTTCTGCACGTAGACCGCGCCGGTGACCGACGGGTCGAGGACCAGCCGGTACCGCTCGTCGATCCGCGCCCGGCCCGCCGCGTCGTGCCGCAGGTACGGGTCCAGACCGGCCAGCATCCGGTCGACCGGGCGCTCCCGGTAGCCGGTGGCGAGGACGACCGCGTCGGTGGTGAGCCGGGAGCGGGTGGCCTGCTGGACGTGCTCCAGGTGCAGCTCGACCTGGGTGGTGGCGACCCGGCCCGCCGTGCGGACCCGGACGCCGGGGGTGAGGACGGCGTCGGGCCAGCCGCCGTGCAGGCTGCGGCGGTAGAGCTCGTCGTGGATGGCGGCGAGGGTGTCCACGTCGATGCCCTTGTGCAACTGCCACTGGCGGGGCAGCAGTTCGCCCCGGACCTGCTCGGGCAGGGCGTGGAAGTAGCGGGTGTAGTCGGGGGTGAACTGCTCCAGGCCGAGCTTCGAGTACTCCATGGGCGCGAAGGCCTCGGTGCGGGAGAGCCAGCTGATCCGCTCGGCGCCGGCCGGGCGGCCCCGGAGCAGGTCGAGGAAGACCTCGGCTCCGGACTGGCCGGAGCCGATGACGGTGACGTGCCCGGCGGCGAGCAGCGACTCCCGGTGGGCGAGGTAGTCGGCGGAGTGGACCACCGGCACGCCGGGGGCGTCGGCGAGCGGGCGCAGCGGCTCGGGGACGTACGGTTCGGTCCCGACGCCCAGGACCACGTTCCGGGTGTAGGCGCGGCCGAGGGCGGCGGCCTCGCCGTCCTGGTCGAGCTGGGTGAAGTCGACCTCGAAGAGGCGCCGTTCGGGGTTCCAGCGGACCGAGTCGACCTGGTGGCCGAAGTGCAGGCCGGGGAGGCGCTCGCTGACCCAGCGGCAGTAGGCGTCGTACTCGGCGCGCTGGATGTGGAACTTCTCGGCGAAGTAGAAGGGGAAGAGCCGCTCGCGGGACTTCAGGTAGCCGAGGAAGGACCAGGGGCTGGCCGGATCGGCGAGGGTCACCAGGTCGGCGAGGAAGGGGACCTGGAGGGTGGCGCCCTCGATGAGGAGGCCCGGGTGCCAGTGGAAGGCGGGGCGCTGCTCGAAGAAGGTGGCGGCGAGCCCGCCGGGGACGCCGTCGGCGAGGGCGGCGAGCGAGAGGTTGAACGGGCCGATGCCGACGCCCACCAGATCGTGCGGGCGGTCGAGGTCCTGCTGAGGGGTGCTGCCGGTCATCGGTCGCTGCTGCCTTCCACGAGGGTGATGAGCTGGGCCAGGTCGTCGGGGGTGGTGTGCGGGTTGAGCAGGGTGGCCTTGAGCCAGAGCCGGCCGTCCGCCTCGGCGCGGCCGAGGACGGCCCGCCCGTCGGCGAGGAGCGCGCGCCGGATCCCGGCCACCCGGGCGTCCTCGGCGCCGGCGGGGCGGAAGAGGACGGTGGTGAGGACGGGCCGGGCCCTCAGCTCCAGGCCGGGGGCCTTCTCCACCAGGTCGGCCAGGTCCTGGGCGCGCTCCAGACAGAGGTCCACCAGGGCGCCGAGCCCGGTGCGGCCGAGGGCGCGCAGGGTGACGGCGGCCTTGAGGACGTCGGGGCGGCGGGTGGTGCGCGGGGAGCGGCCGAGGAGGTCGGGGAGGCCTGCCTCGGTGTCGTCGCCGGCGTTGAGGTAGTCGGCGGTGTGGGCGAGGGCGGCGAGGTCGCCCGCCTCGCGGACGGCGAGGAGTCCGGCGGCGACCGGCTGCCAGCCGAGCTTGTGCAGGTCGAGGGTGACCGTGCGGGCCCGGTCCAGGCCCGCGAGGAGGTGGCGGTGGGCGCTGCCGAGGAGGAGCGGGCCGCCGTAGGCCGCGTCGACGTGGAGGTCGGCGCCGTGCGCGGCGCAGGCGTCGGCGAGCTGCGGCAGCGGGTCGATCAGGCCCTCGTCGGTGGTGCCGGCGGTGGCGGAGAGGAGGACGGGCCCGTCCGTGCCGGCGAGGGTCCGGGCCGCGGCCTCCGGATCGAGGACGCCGCTCGGGGTGGGGACGGCGACCGGCTCGGGGAGGCCGAGGAGCCAGGCGGCGCGGCGCAGCGAGTGGTGGGCGTTGGCGCCGGTGACGACGGTGAGGCCGGGGCCGTGCCGCTCCCGGGCGAGGAGCAGGGCGAGCTGGTTGGACTCGGTGCCGCCGGTGGTGACGAGGGCGTCGGGCCGGCCGGCCGCCGGGAAGACCTCGCCGGCGAGGGCGGCGGTGACCTCGGCCTCCAGGGCGGAGGCGGCCGGGGCCTGGTCCCAGGAGTCCATCGACGGGTTGAGCGCGGCGGCGGCCAGGTCGGCGGCGGCGGCGACGGCCAGCGGTGGGGTGTGCAGGTGGGCGGCGCAGAGGGGGTGGGCGGGGTCGGCGGCGCCGGCGGCGACGAGGTGCACCAGGGTGCGCAGGGCCTCGTCCTGTCCGGTGCCGGTCTCGGGGAGGACGGCTCCGAGGACGGAGCGGACCCGGGCCGTGACCGCCTCGGGGCCCCCGGCCGGCAGCGGGCCGCCGCGCTCCTCCGCGCCGGTGCGCAGGGCGTCCAGGGCGATCCCGAGGAGGCGGCTGAGCGGAGTGGGCCGGGCGGCGAGGGGTGGCGGGGGTGCGGCACGCATGGACGACAGCGTGCCGCGAGCGGGTGCGCCCTGTCCGGCGACCGCGGTGACATGACCCGAACGAGGGACGCCGGCTTGCGGAGGGGCGCGCCGAGGGGCCCGGCGCGACCTGGCGCGCCGGGCCCCTCGGACGGGATCAGGCCTCGCGGACGCGCAGGGCCCGGGCGAGGTCGTCGAGCTGGTCGACGAGCTTGCGGCGGAGGGCCGGGATCATGGTGCCGTCGGCGATCCGGCGCTCGCCGAGGGCGAGGGAGGCGGCGTCGACCGCGTCGCGGGGGAAGGCGTCCCGGCCGGCGGCCCCGGCCATCGCCGGGCCGCGGCGGTCGCCGAGGGCGACGGCCGCGTCGTAGAAGCGCTCCACGTACTCCTGGACCAGCTCGGCCTGCTCGGGCTGCCAGAAGCCGAGGGCGGTGGCGGTGAACAGGTAGTTCGACAGGTCGTCGGAGTCGAACATCGCGGCCCAGGCGGCCGCCTTGGCCTCCGGGTCCGGGAGCGAGGCCCGGCAGCGGGCCGCGCCCTCCTGGCCGGTGGCGCTGGGGTCGCGCTCCAGTTCGGCGGCGAGGTCGGCCTCGCCGACGGCGCCGAGGACGGAGAGCCGGGCGAGGATCCGCCAGCGGAGCTCCGGGTCGAGCTCGGGGCCGCCGTGGACGGTGCCCTCGTCGAGCCAGGTGGCGATCTGGTCGGGGGTGGTGGCGCTGTCGACGAGGGTGCGGACGGCGGTGAGGCGCAGGCCGGGCTCCTCGCCGTCCTCGGTGCGGCGGAGCAGGGCGCGGGCGATCTCGCGGAGGGTGGCGAGGGCGGCGGGGCGGTGCTCGGCGGGGACGTACCGGTCGGCGAGCTGGGTGCGGGCGAAGGCCAGGACGCCCTGGACGATGCCGAGTTCGGTCTCCTCGGGGAGGTGGGCGCGGGCGGTCTCCAGGTAGGCGGCGGGCTCCAGCGCGCCGTCGCGGACCATGTCCCGCAGGCTGTTCCAGACGACGGCGCGGGTGAGCGGGTCGGGGATGCGGGAGAGGCCGCGGAGGGCGGCCTCCTCGGAGACCTCGTCGAAGCGGAGCTTGGCGTAGGTGAGGTCGCCGTCGTTGAGGACGACGAGGGCGGGGCGGGGGCCGGTGAGGCGGGCGGGCTCCTGCTGCGGCACGTCGAGGAGGACGCGCTCGCGCAGGACGAGTTCGCCGTCGGGGCGGCGGTCGTAGAGGCCGGCCCGGATGCGGTGGGGACGGCTGCCCTCGCGGTCGACGGCGAGGTCCCAGCGGTTGCCCTCGCCGGTGAGGCGGGGGGTGAGGGTGTCGACGCCGGTGGTGCGGAGCCACTGCTCGGCCCAGGCGTGGACGTCGCGGTCGGTGGCGGCGGCGAGGTTGTCGATGAAGTCGGCGAGGGTGGCGTTGCCGAAGCGGTGGCGCTTGAAGTGGATGTTGATGCCGGCGAGGAAGTCCTGCTCGCCGAGCCAGGCGACGAGC
Source organism: Streptomyces omiyaensis (assembly GCF_014650895.1). Classification (GTDB taxonomy): domain Bacteria; phylum Actinomycetota; class Actinomycetes; order Streptomycetales; family Streptomycetaceae; genus Streptomyces; species Streptomyces omiyaensis. Next base: position 9,612 of record NZ_BMVV01000012.1, on the reverse strand, counting down.
TGGCGCAGGGCGGAGGCGCCCTTGGCGTAGGAGATGCCGTCGAAGTTGAGGAGGGCGGAGGCGGTGTCGGGGACGGCCTCCGGGTCCGGGGCGACGGGATGGGTGGAGGGGCGCTGGTCGGCGTCGTACCCCCAGGACTTGCGGGCGACGGCGAAGTCGGTCCAGGGGTCGGCGAAGAGGTCGGAGCAGGCCTCGGCGACGGTCTGGTAGCCCATGTACTCGGCGAAGGACTCGTTCAGCCAGATGTCGTCCCACCAGCGGAGGGTGACGAGGTCGCCGAACCACATGTGGGCCATCTCGTGGGCGATGACCATGGCGCGGGTCATCCGCTCGGTGGCGGTGACGGCGGAGCGGTAGACGAACTCGTCGCGGAAGGTGACGAGGCCGGGGTTCTCCATGGCGCCGGCGTTGAACTCGGGGACGAACGCCTGGTCGTAGGAGTCGAAGGGGTAGGGCTCGTCGAACTTCTCGTGGTAGCGGTCGTAGCAGGCCTTGGTGACGGCGATGATCTCGTCGGCGTCGGCGTCGAGGTGGGGCGCGAGGGAGCGGCGGCAGTGGATGCCGAAGGGCAGTCCGGCGTGCTCGGTGCGGACCGAGTGCCAGGGGCCGGCCGCGACGCAGACGAGGTAGGTGGAGATCGGCGGGGTGGCGGCGGCGGTCCAGCGGCCGTCCTCCCGGCGCTCGGTGATGCCGTTGGAGAGGACGGTCCAGCCCTCGGGGGCGGTGACGGAGACCTCGAAGACGGCCTTGAGGTCGGGCTGGTCGAAGGCGGCGAAGACGCGCTGGACGTCCTCCATGAAGAGCTGGGTGTAGGTGTAGGACTCGCCGTCGGTGGGGTCGAGGAAGCGGTGCATGCCCTCGCCGGTGCGCGAGTAGCGCATGGTGGCGGTGAGGGTCAGCTCGTGCTCGCCCTCGGTGAGGGTGAGCGGGAACCGGTTCTCGGCGAGGGCGGCGGGGTCGAGGGACTCGCCGTCGAGGGTGACGGAGTGCAGGGTGTCCGGCTTGACTTCGACGAAGGTGTCCCCGGCGGCGCGGGCGGTGAAGCGGACGCGGCTGGTGGACCCGAAGGTCTCGTCGCCGTCGGTGAGGTCGAGGTCCACCGTGTACCGGTGGACGTCGAGCAGCTGGGCACGGGTCTGCGCTTCGTCGCGCGTCAATACGGACATGGGCCCTATGCTGCCCGATCGTCCGGTCGGCGGGCAGGGGTGGTGCCCCGCGGGCCGTCCGGGGAGCCCCGGGGGGTCAGGCGAGGCCGGTGCCGTCGAGGTGGGCGAAGGCGGCGGTGATCCGGGGCCGGTCGTAGCCCGCGGGTCCGGCGGCGCCGCTGGAGACGAGGGCGGCGAGCAGCAGCCGGGCCTTGGCGGGGTCGAGCGGGCCGGCCGGGATCAGGCCGTGGTGGAGGAGGTCGTGCTCGGAGCCGGGGCCGCGGTAGGTGTCGCTGAGGCCGGTGCCCGCTCCGGTGCGGGAGGCGAGGACGACCGGGATGCGGCGGGCGGTCTCGGCGAGGGGGCCGACGAGCCAGGAGGGGGCGTGGCCGGCGCCGAAGGCGGCGACGACGAGGCCCTGGAAGCGGTCGTCGACGGCGGAGAGGAGTTCGCCGCGGTCGCCGAGGCTCAGGGTGAGCAGGGCGATCCGGACCCCGGGGTCGTAGGAGAGCCGGCAGGGGGCGCTGGGCACGGCGGGGCGGAGGAGGATCCGCGGGGTGCCCTCGACGACGGTGCCGAGGGGGCCGGCGCCGGGCGAGGCGAAGGTGGCGACCGAGGTGGTGTGGGTCTTGCGGGCGTGCCGGGCGGCGTGGATCTCGTCGGCGAGGACGACGAGGACGCCGAGGCCGCGGCAGGCGGGGTCGGCGGCGACGGCGAGCGCGGCGGCGAGGTTGGCGGGGCCGTCGGCGCCGGGCAGGTCGGCGCGGCGCATGGCGCCGGTGACGGCGATCGGGGCGCGCTCGGTGGGGCAGAGCAGGTCGAGGAGGAAGGCGGTCTCCTCCAGGGTGTCGGTGCCCTGGACGACGACGGCGCCGGAGCCGGCGTCGACGGCCGCGTTCACCTCCCGGGCGAGGGCGGCGAGGTCCTCGGGGGCGAGGGAGGAGGAGGGGAGCCGGCGGAAGTCGCGGAGTTCGACGTCCTCGGGGGCGCCGAGGGAGGCGAGGACCTCGGGGCCGGTCATGCGGGCCGCGTCACCGCCTCGCGCGGAGATGGTCCCTCCGAGGGTGAAGACCGTGACGCGGGCCATCAGCGTGCTCCGTCCGCGATCGTCTCGTGGTGGCGGATGACCTCGGCGATGATGAAGTTGAGGAGCTTCTCCGCGAAGGCCGGGTCCAGTTTGGCGCTCTCGGCGAGTTCGCGCAGCCGGGCGATCTGGCGGGACTCGCGGGCCGGGTCGGCGGGCGGCAGCTGGTGCTCGGCCTTGAGGACGCCGACCTGCTGGGTGCACTTGAAGCGTTCGGCGAGCATGTGGACGACAGCGGCGTCGATGTTGTCGATCGACTCGCGCAGCCGGGTGAGCTCGGCGCGGACGGCGGGATCGATGTCGCTGGAGTCGTTCCTGGTGTCGCTCATGGTCAGCGAGCCTATCCGGAGTCCCCGGTGAGGGTCGGCGGGTGTTCGGGATCCGGAACGCGGTCGCTCCAGCCGCCGTGGACGGCGCGGCCCTGCTGCTCGCGGAAGCGGACGGGGGCGAGTCCGACCCTTCGGGTGAAGAGCCGGGAGAAGTAGGCGGGGTCGTCGTAGCCGACGCGGCGGGCGACGGCGGCGACCGGCAGCTCGGTGGCGGCGAGGAGTTCCTTGGCGCGGCCGAGGCGGACGGTGAGCAGGTAGTCCTTGGGGCTGCACCCGGCGGCGCGGCGGACGGCCGTGCGCAGCTCGGCGGCGGTCATGCCGTGCCGGGCGGCGTGCTCGGCGACGGAGAGCGGCCGGAAGGCGTCGCGGGCGAGGCCGGTGAGGACGGGGTCGCCCTCGGCGTCGGTGTCGGCGCGGGCGCGGCGCAGGGCGACGAGGAGTTCGTGGACGGCGGCGGCGGTCTCGACCTCCAGGAGGGGGTTGCCGGGGCGGGCGGCGCGGGCGATGCGGGCGACGGCGGCGCGGGCGGGGGCGGCGTCGGAGAGGGGGACGACGGGCCGGTCGGGTTCGATGTAGCCGAGCTCGGTGTAGGTGGCGGCGGCGGGGCCGGTGAAGTCGACGAAGGACTCGTCCCAGCCGGTGGCGGGGTCGGCGCCGTAGTGGTGCGGGACGCCGGGGGTGAGCCAGAGGAGGGCGGGGGCGGTGACGGGGGTGCGGCGGCCGTCGGCGGAGCGGTACCAGCCGCCGCCGGCGGAGACGACGACGGCGACGTGGTGGTCGAGGGTGCGGGGGCCGACGACGGGGAGGCGGCCGTGCTGGAGTCCGACGCCGAGGCAGACGAGGCCGAGGCGGTGGTGGACCGGTCCGGGCGTGAAGTAGCGCATCCAGGTGTGGTACATCCGCGAGCCCCGCCTCTTCGCGCCTTCTTCTAACGTCCAAACTGCGACGATCTTTGTCCATGGACCGGCCCGCCGCCAGGGGGCGAGGGTGGGGCCATGAGCACGTTCGCTGTGGGTGACGAGGACTTTCTGCTCGACGGACGGCCGGTGCGGCTGCTGTCCGGGGCGCTGCACTACTTCCGGGTCCACGAGGGGCACTGGGGGCACCGGCTCGGGATGCTGCGGGCGATGGGCCTGGACTGCGTCGAGACGTACGTGCCGTGGAACCTGCACGAGCCGGAGCCGGGCCGGTACGCGGATCCGGAGGCGCTGGGCCGCTTCCTGGACGCGGTGGCGGCGGCCGGGATGCGGGCGCTGGTGCGCCCGGGGCCGTACATCTGCGCCGAGTGGGAGAACGGCGGGCTGCCGCACTGGCTGACCGGGCCGCTGGGCCGGCGGGTGCGGACCCGGGACCCGGAGTTCCTGGAGCGGGTGGAGGCGTGGTTCCGCCGGCTGCTGCCGCAGGTGGTGGCGCGGCAGGTGCACCGGGGCGGCCCGGTGGTGATGGTCCAGGTGGAGAACGAGTACGGGAGTTACGGGAGTGACGCCCGCTATCTGGAGTGGCTGGCGGGGCTGTTGCGGGAGTGCGGGGTGACGGTGCCCCTCTTCACCTCGGACGGGCCCGAGGACCACATGCTGACGGGCGGCTCGGTGCCGGGGGTGCTGGCGACGGCGAACTTCGGCTCGGGTGCGCGGGAGGGCTTCGCGACGCTGCGCCGGCACCGCCCGTCGGGGCCGCTGATGTGCATGGAGTTCTGGTGCGGCTGGTTCGACCACTGGGGCACGGAGCACGCGGTGCGGGAGGCGGCGGACGCGGCGGACGCGCTGCGGGAGGTCCTGGAGTGCGGGGCCTCGGTGAACGTCTACATGGCGCACGGGGGCTCGAACTTCGGCGGCTGGGCGGGCGCGAACCGCTCCGGGGACCTGCACGACGGGCGGCTGCTGCCGACGGTGACCTCGTACGACTACGACGCACCGGTGGACGAGTGGGGCCGGCCGACGGAGAAGTTCCACCGCTTCCGGGAGGTGCTGGCGCCGTACGCGGCGGGACCGCTGCCCGGGGTGCCGGAGCCGCCGGCCCGGCTCGCGGCGCCGGTGCGGGCGGGCTTCGCGGGGTGGGCGCCGCTCGGCGCGGTGCTGGAGGAACTGGGCGGGGCCGAGGTCGAGGCGGGGGCGCCGCCGTCCTTCGAGGAGCTGGGCGTGGACCGGGGGCTGGTGCGCTACCGGTTCCTGGTGCCGGGGCCGCGGCAGCCGTATCCGCTGGCGGTGCGGGGGCTGCGGGACCGGGCGCAGGTGTGGGTGGACGGCGTCTTCGCCGGGGTGCTCGCGGAGGAGGGGGCGGTGCTGCCGGAACCGGTGGCGGGTCCGGCCGTGGTGGAGCTGTGGGTGGAGTCGCTGGGGCGGGTGAACTACGGGCCGCGGCTGGCCGAGCCGAAGGGGATCACCGGCGGGCTGCTGCACGAGCGGCAGTACGTGCACGGGGTGCGGGCCCGGGGGCTGCGCCTGGACGCCTTCACGCCGGAGGCGGTGGGGCGGGTGCCGCTGCGGGAGGCGGCGGAGAGGTCCGGCGGGCGGGGCCTGTACCGGGCCTCGGTGGAGGTCGCGGGCGCCGGGGACGCGGAGCTGCGGCTGCCGGGCGCGGGCCGGGGCTTCGTCTGGGTGAACGGTTTCTGCCTGGGCCGGTACTGGCCGGCGGCGGGGCCTCAGGAGGGGCTGTTCGTACCGGGACCGGTCCTGCGCGAGGGCGCGAACGAGGTGTGGGTGCTGGAGCTGGAGCCGGCGGGCGACGGCCCCGGGGCGGTGGAGCTGGGCTGAGGGACCGGCCGCACGCGGAGGGGCCCCGGGGCGCTGTGCCGCCCCGGGGCCCGGTCCGGGAGAGGGTTACAGCGTGGCCGCGGCCGACTTGATCGCGGCGGCGAAGGTCGAGACCTCCGTGTAGACGCCGGGGTAGCCGGCCCGCGCGCAGCCCTCGCCCCAGCTCACGATGCCGACCTGGATCCAGGCGCCGGCGTTGTCCTTGCGGAACATGGGGCCGCCGGAGTCGCCCTGGCAGGTGTCGACCCCGCCCTGGCTGTAGCCGGCGCAGATCTCCTCGGACGGGACGAGGTCGCTGCCGTAGGAGGCCTGGCAGGAGGCGTCCGAGACGAAGGGGACGTTGGCCTTGAGGAGGTAGCGCTGCTGGGAGCCGCCCTCGCGGGCCGCGCCCCAGCCGGCCACGGTGAAGGTGCCGCTGTTGTAGGCGGTGGTCTCGGCGATCTTCAGGTTGGGCAGCGAGGTGATGGGGCTGGCGAGCTTGATGAGCGCCCAGTCCTTGCCCTTGCCGTTGTAGCCGGGGGCCTGGAGGACCTTGGTGGAGCGGACCTTGATGGCGCTGGAGGACTGGAGGTCGACGACGCCGGCGGTGGCGGTGATGGAGGTGTTGTTGCCGGAGCCGCTCACGCAGTGGGCGGCGGTGAGGACGACCTGCGGGCTGATCAGGGAGCCGCCGCAGCCCATGGAGAGCCGGACCATCCAGGGGAACTCGCCCTGCGCGGCGCGGGTGCCGCCGACGACGGGGTTGGGGGCCGCGGTCGCGGAGGAGACGGGCTGGAGGCTGAGGGCGGCCAGGGCGACGGCACCGGCGGCGGCGAGTTTCTGCAGGGTGCGGACGAGTCGGTTCTGCACGGTCTGCCTTCTCTCGTGTGGGGGGTTGGCGCATGGGGGGTGCGGCCCCGACGGCGGGTCGCGCAGGCGGTGCCGGACCGGAGTCAGGCATGACATGCGCCCGTCAAGGCATGTCCGGATTATGGACAGCTCCCAACTGCCGCCACAAGGAAGCCTTTTCGGCCAGACATCGCGTACCGGTCGTACAGTAGACCGGGAGGGGAGCGCGCATGACGGACCGCCGCGCGGCCGACCGGGTCGGCCGGGACGCCCACGGGGTGGAGCACGGCTTCCCCCACCGCGAGGACGTACGGGCCTCGCTCACCGCGCTCTACCGGCGCGTCGGCCCCGCCGGCGTCGCCCGCTACCCGGTCAGCGTCGCCGCCTCCGACGTGGCCCTCGGCGCCGGCGAGGACCCCCTGCTCGGCGCCACCCGGGTCGCCGGTGTCCTGGTGCGCCACCTGCGCCTGCCGGAGGCCCCGGCGGTGGTGACCTTCCGGACGATGGAGCACGCCGCGACCGTCGAGCCCGGTGCCGGACCCGAGTACGCCGTCGAGCTCAACGAGCGCTTCCGGGCCCGCCCGAGGGACATCGGCGCGGCCCTCGCCCACGAGCTCACCCACGTCCTGCTGCACCGGCTCGGCCTCGGCTTCCCCGGCACCGCGCGCAACGAGATCCTCACCGACGTCGTGACCTCGTACCTCGGCGCGGGCTGGCTGCTTCTCGACGCCTTCCGGCAGGACGGCGCCGAGAGCCAGAAGCTCGGCTACCTGACGCCGGAGGAGTTCGGCTGGGTCCTCGCCCAGCGCGCCGAACTCTTCGGCGAGGACCCCTCGCCGTGGTTCACCAGCGCCGTCGCGTACGAGGCGTGGCGGCGCGGCCGGGCCGAGGCCGAGCGGGAGCGGCGGCTCCCCCCGCTCGCCGGGGCGGGCTGGACGCACCGGCGCCGCTACGCTCACGAGCGGCGCCTGGGCCGGGCCGCGCCCGGCGCCCCGTACGCCTTCGACGGCGGCGCCCCGGCGGCCGGGGTCGCCTTCCCCTGCCCCGTCTGCCGCCAGCGGCTGCGCGTCCCGGCCGGGCGGACCCTGCGGGCCCGCTGCCGGCTGTGCGGGACGGTCCTCGACTGCGCCGGGTGAAAATCCCGTGCCTCCCCCGCCCCCGGCCGGGACAATACGGACATGACACGGAGTTTCGAGGAACTGGTGGCGGAGGCCGAGGCCGCGCCGATGGAGGGCTGGGACTTCTCCTGGCTCGACGGACGGGCCACCGAGGAGCGCCCCTCCTGGGGCTATCAGCGCCTGCTGGGCGAGCGGCTGGGCCGGGCCGCGGCCGCACTGGACGTCCAGACCGGCGGCGGCGAGGTGCTGGCCGGCGCCGGGAAGCTGCCGCCGCTGACCGCGGCCACCGAGTCCTGGCCGCCGAACGTGGCGAAGGCCGCCCGGCTGCTGCACCCGCTCGGCGCGGTCGTCGTCCACGACGAGGACGAGCCGCCGCTGCCCTTCGGCGACGCCGCCTTCGACCTGGTGGTCAGCCGCCATCCGGTGACCGTGTGGTGGGCCGAGGTCGCCCGGGTGCTGCGCCCCGGCGGCACCTACCTCTCCCAGCAGGTCGGCCCGGCCAGCGTCTTCGAGCTGGTCGAGTACTTCCTCGGACCGCTGCCGGAGGAGGTCCGCCGCGCCCGCCACCCCGAGGACGCGCGGCGGGACGCCGAGGCGGCCGGCCTGGAGGTGGTGGACCTGCGGGCGGAGTCCCTGCGGACCGAGTTCCGGGACGTGGGCGCGGTCGTCTGGTTCCTGCGGAAGGTGATCTGGATGGTGCCGGGCTTCACGGTGGAGGCGTACCGGGACCGGCTGCGGGAGCTGCACGAACGGATCGGGCGTGAAGGCCCGTTCACCGCGACGACCACCCGCTTCCTCATCGAGGCGCGCAAGCCCTGAGCCCGGCGAGGGACGATTTGCGCGAGGACCCGGCGGCGGGTCAGGGTCGGTGCATGAGCACGCTGTTCGAGGCCATCGGGGACGGGGACGAGGACGCGGTCGTCCGCGCGCTGCGGGCGGGAGCCGATCCCGAGGCCGCCGCCGACGGGGAGACCGCCCTCTACCGGGCGGCGGTCGCCGACGAGCCGGGGATCGTGCGGCTGCTGCTCGCCGCCGGGGCCGACCCCGCCCGGCCGAGCGGCCCGGACGGCGGCGACCTCCCGCTGTGCGGGGCGGCCTGCGGCGGACACGCCGGGACCGTGCGGGCCCTGCTCGCCGCGGGCGCGCCGCCCGACCAGGAGGAGGAGTTCGGCTTCACCGCGCTCGCCTGGGCGGTCCGGCTCGGCCACGCGGAGACCGTCCGGGTCCTGCTCGACCACGGCGCCGACCCCGACCGCCCCGGGCCCGACGCGCTCCCCCCGCTCACCGCGGCCGCCCGGCGCGGCTCCACCGCCTGCGTGCGGGCGCTGCTCGACCACGGCGCGGGGGGCGCGGTGCCGGCGCTGCGGGAGGCCCGGCGGTGGATCGGCGTGGACATGGCGGCCGAGCTGCGGCGCGGCCTGGTCGCGGGGAACGACAGCGGGGAGACGTACGAGGCGGCGGTCCGTCGGGTCCGGGAGGACGGCGGGGTGACCGTCGTCGTCGAGCTGCTGCGGGAGGACGGCCGGCCCGGACGCGGCGACGAGCGCCAGACCGGGCACGCGGCCGTCGCGACCCTGCTGGAGGCGGCGCTCGGCCGGCGCACCCCGCACGAGGAGCTGGCCGCGCGGGCGCTGCGCCGGGGCGACCCGGAGCTCGACGACTGGACGACGGCGGTGGCCGAACTCGCCGGGCGGGCCGACGAGGAGACCTTCGCGGCGGCGGCGGCCTGGTGCGCCTACCGCGACCCGCTGCGGCGGGCGCTCGGCGCGCGGGTCCTGGGCGCCCTGCCGGGGTTCGCGGAGAGCGCCGTGCCGGTGCTGCGGCGGCTGGCGGCCGAGGTGACGGGGCCGGCGCGCGAACCGGTCCTCTCCGTCGTGACGGCGCTCGGGGCGTGCGCGGACCCCTCGGCGGTGCCGGAGCTGCTGGACGCCGCGGCCCACCCGGACCCGGAGGTGCGGCGGGCGGCTGCGGGCGCGCTGGCCGGACTGGTGCCGGCCGGGGACGTGGACGCCCTGGGGGTGCTGCTCGGGCTGAGCCGGGACGGGGACCCGCGGGTGCGGGACTGGGCGGTGCTGGCCCTCGCCGAACTGCCGGACGACACGCCGCTGGTGCGGGAGGCGCTGGCGGAGCGGCTCGCCGACCCCGACCCGGAGACGGCGGCGGAGGCGGCTCGGGGGCTCGCGATCCGCCGGGACCCCCGCGCGGTGGACGCGCTGGCGGCGGTCCTCGCGGACGGCGACCCGGACGGCGCCCCCCGCGAGACGGCCCTGGCCGCCCTGGAGTTCGTGACGGACACCCGCGTCAGGACCCGCCTGGAGTGGATCCCGCCCCGCCGCCGCTGACGCGGGGGGGGGG
>NZ_BMVV01000011.1 GCF_014650895.1 Streptomyces omiyaensis | reverse complement strand
GCGACGGTGGCCTGGCCGGAGTCGGGGGTGACCAGGGTGGAGAGGATCTTCACGGCGGTCGTCTTGCCGGCGCCGTTCGGGCCGAGCAGCGCGAAGACCGTTCCGGCCGGGATGTGGAGGTCGACTCCGTCGAGGACGACCTTGTCGCCGTACGACTTGCGCAGACCGTTCGCCGTGATGGCGGGGGGAGCCGGGCGGCCGTCCGCCTGACTGGGCATGAGCATGACAGAAGAAGGCATGGGGCCCTCCGATCGAAGGGTGGGAGGAGGAGGTGGGAGGTGCCGGGGGAGGGGGCCCGGGGGCCCGGTGAGGGAGGGGCCGGGGCGTCAGTCGCGGGCGCGGCGGATGTCGATGTTGCCCCAGTTGGTCCGTGCCCGGATCGTGACGGAGGTCTCGGTCGCCTCCGGCGCCTCGGAGGAGGCGAGCGCGTTGCGCACCTGCCCCCGGTGGGAGCTGACGTCGAGCCAGGCGGCGGTGCCGTCCCGGACGCCGATCTCGATGGAGCCGTTGGAGGTCTCCAGCCGGACCTCTCCGCTGGAGACCTCGGCGACCCGGAGGTTGCCGTGCGTCGTGGTGCCCGTGACGCCGGCCCCGGCGCGCGCGATCTCGACGGAGCCGTGGGCGCCGTTCACCCGCAGTTCGCCGGTCACGGCGTCGACGACGGTGCTGCCGTGCGAGTTCTTCAGGACGGCGGTCCCGGCGATCGTGCCGACGCGCACGGTGCCGGTGCTGGTGGTGATCTCGGCGGGGCCCTCGACGCGGTCCACGGTGCTCGAACCGTGCGACACGTTCAGCGTCAGCGGGCCCGTGGTGTCGAGGCGGACGTCTCCGGCCGAGATCTTCACCCGGGTCTCGCCGAGCCGGCCCTCGCCGAGGACGGAGGCGCCGGTGCCGGTCACGTCGATGAGGGAGCCGGCGGGCAGGTCCACCGCGATGTCGACGGTGCCGCCCCGGCCGAGCAGGTTGGCCTTGGGCGTCCTGACGGTCAGGACACCGCCCACGCAGGCCACGTCGGTCTGCTCGGCCGCCCGCACGTCCAGGTCCTTCTTCGGGTTGCGCGGCCGCACCTCGACGACGGTGTCGGGGCGGTCGGCCGTCGTGAACTGCAGCGAGCCGGCGTAGACGTACGCGGTGACGGAGATCGGTGCGGGAGTGTCGAAAGAAGGCATGGCTGTCCCGTCCTCTGGGGTCGTCGGGTCGTCCCCGCTGGTGGGGGCCGTGAGGGGTGGCTCGGTGGGAGGGGGTGCTGAGGGTGGGTGTGCGGGCTAGCGGACCCAGCCCGTGATGCTCTGTCCGGTGGTCCGGGGCTTCTCCGCCGCACGGGGTGCGCCGCCGCCGACGGCGGCCGACACGGCCCGGACGAGCCAGGCGTTGACCGACATGCCCTCGCGGGCGGCGGCCTCCTCGGCGCGGGCCTTGAGGTGGGTCGGCAGGCGCAGGTTGACGCGGGCGGTGCCGCCCTCGTCGCCCTCGGCGGCGGCCGGGAGCGGGAGGGGTCCGGAAGGGGCGACCGGTCCCGTCGGGGTGCCGCTGTCGGTGGGCGGCGGCGTGACGACGAAGTCGGGGTCCAGTCCGCGGAGCCGCACGTCGACCGAGCCGGGGGCGAGCTCACGGGTGATCTCGTCCATGGCGGCGGAGAGCACGTTGAGCATGGTCAGGCGGGTCGCCGACTCCAGGGGGGCGGTGAGTCGCTCGGCCAGCTCGCGGGCTTCGTCGCCACCGGCTTCGGCGGCCACCGCGAGTTCGCGGCGGAGGCTGTCGACGTACGGGGTGAGGTCCATGACGTCATCATGGCACCACTATGGCGCCATGCACAACCCATGATGGCGCCAAGTGGCACCATCAGGCCTTTCTCGGCGTCATGGGTGGCGTCAGGTGCCGCCACATGGCGCCGAGCGGTGCCGTCTGGTGCCGAGTGGTCGGCCGGGGGCTCGGGGCGCTGCCCTGTGATCCCAACGGCCTTGCGCCGCCTCGGTTTTTACCCGGGAAAGACGGCTCTGGGCGGGGTGGCCCTCCTCGTCCGTGGCGATGGCGAGGCGGCTCCGTGCTCCTGTGGGGTGGGGTCGTGTGGCGCCATGTGGCGTCACGTGACGCCTTGGTGGCGCCATCTGGCGTCATCGCGCACCACGCGGTGCCACGTGGTACCGCTCGCCGCCCGTTGTCACCCGGGCGGCGGTCCGGATGGTCTCGGCCCTGCTCGTCCGGCCCCTCGCCCCCCGCCCCGCCGACGGGCTCGGTGGCCGGCTGTCACCGCTCCCGCCGCCCGAGGTCAACTCGCTTCACCGCAGGGGTGGTTGACGCTAGGTCTGGACCAATCTACGGTCTGCTGGAGCGCGCGCCACGCCCCGGACCGACCCCCCACGTCCCAAGGAGCACGCATGCCAGGCTCACGGATCGTCCGCGCCCTCGGAGCGGGCCTGAGCGTCACCGCCGCCCTGCTCGCCACCGTCGTCGCCCCCGCGCAGGCCGCCCCCGCCGGGGCCGCCGCCGACACCTGCGCCCTCAAGCCCAGGCCCACCGGGAAGGTGCTCCAGGGCTACTGGGAGAACTGGGACGGCGCGGCCAACGGCGTCCACCCGCCCTTCGGCTGGGTCCCCATCGACGACGCCCGGCTCGCCGCCCACGGCTACAACGTCATCAACGCCGCCTTCCCGGTGATCCGTTCGGACGGCACGGTGCTGTGGGAGGACGGGATGGACAACACCGTCCGCGTCTCCACCCCGGCCGAGATGTGCCGCGCCAAGGCCGCGGGCGCCACCCTGCTGATGTCGATCGGCGGCGCCGCCGCCGGCATCGACCTCAGCTCCCAGGCGGTCGCCGACCGCTTCGTCGCGACGATCGTCCCGATCCTCCAGAAGTACAACTTCGACGGCATCGACATCGACATCGAGACCGGCCTCGTCGGCAGCGGCAGCATCACCACCCTCTCCGCCTCCCAGGCCAACCTGATCCGCATCATCGACGGCGTCCTCGCCCGGATGCCCGCGGGCTTCGGCCTGACCATGGCCCCCGAGACCGCCTACGTCACCGGCGGCAGCGTCGCGTACGGCTCGATCTGGGGGGCGTACCTCCCGATCGTCAAGAAGTACGCGGACAACGGACGTCTGTGGTGGCTCAACATGCAGTACTACAACGGCAGCATGTACGGCTGCTCCGGCGACTCCTACGCCGCGGGCACCGTCGCCGGCTTCGCCGCCCAGACCGACTGTCTCGACCGCGGCCTGGTCATCCAGGGCACCACCATCCGCGTCCCCTACGACAAGCAGGTCCCCGGTCTGCCCGCCCAGCCCGGCGCGGGCGGCGGCTACATGTCGCCCACCCTCGTCGCCCAGGCGTGGAACCGCTACGGGGGCAAGCTCAAGGGCCTGATGACCTGGTCGGCCAACTGGGACGGTTCGAAGAACTGGACCTTCGGCGACAACGTCAAGCGGCTCCAGGGCCGTTAGCCCTCGACGGCCCCGCCCCGCCCCACCCCGCCGCACGACCCCGCACCCCGCCCGGCCCTCGCGTGTTACCCGTGGGTACGCCATGATGACGGCATCCAACCACGACACCGGGGGCTGAGGCAGCGGTGACTTTCGAGAAGCGGACCACGGTGCACGCCTTCCGGGACGACTCCCTGGGCGAGCACGACGCCGTCGGCCTGGCCGAGGCGATCCGGCGGCGCGAGACCAGCCCCGCGGAGGTCGCCCGGGACGCCGCCGCCCGCGTCCGGGCGGTCGCGGAACTCCGGGCGGTGCAGATCCCGCTCGACCCGCCGGAGCTCCGCGGCGGCACCGAGGGGGCCTTCGCCGGCGTCCCCACGCTGGTCAAGGACAACACCGACTACGCGGGCCTGCCCACCGGCCACGGCAGCGCCGCCTTCACGCCCGGCCCGGCCCGCCGCCACGCCCCCTTCGTCCGGCAGCTCCTGAGCACCGGCGTCACGGTCCTGGGCAAGACCCGGCTGCCGGAGTTCGGCTTCAGCCCGACCACCGAGTACGAGTCGGCCGAGCCCGTCCGCAACCCCTGGCACACCGGCCACTCCGCGGGCGGCTCCTCCGGCGGCGCCGCCGCGCTCGTCGCCGCCGGGGCCGTCCCCCTCGCCCACGCCAACGACGGCGGCGGCTCCATCCGGATCCCCGCCGCCTGCTGCGGACTCGTCGGACTCAAGCCCACCCGGGGCCGCGTCGTCGCCAACGACCAGAGCAGGCACCTGCCGGTCGACCTCGTCACCGACGGCGTGGTGACCCGCACGGTCCGGGACTCCGCCGCCTTCCTCGCCGCCGCCGAGCGCCACCACCGCAACCCCGGGCTGCCGCCCGTCGGCCTGGTCGAGGGCCCCTCGGACCGCCGGCTGCGCATCGGCTACCTGCTGGACTCGCCCAACGGCGTCCCCTGCGACGACGACACCCGCGCCGCCGTCACCGACACCGTCGCCACCCTGCGGGGCCTCGGCCACACCGTCGAGCCCGTCGTCATGGACATCGACCCCCGCTTCACCGAGGACTTCCTCACCTACTGGGGCATGCTCTCCTTCCTCCTCGGCGCCACCGGCCGCACCCTCGGCGCCGACTTCGACCGGCACCGGATGGACGGCCTCAGCCGGGGGCTGCGCGAGGAGTACGTGCGGCGCTGGCGCGACACCCCCGGCGTGGTCCGCCGGCTGCGGCGGACCAAGGTGGCGTACGCGGCGGCCCTGCGCGGCCTCGACCTCGTCCTCACCCCGGTCCTCGCCCGCACCACGCCGCCGATCGGGCACCTCGCGCCCACCGTCCCGTACCCCGTCCTGGTCGAGCGGATCCTGGAGTACGTGGCCTACACCCCCGTCGACAACGTGGTGGGAACGCCGTCGCTCTCGCTGCCCAGCGCGCGCACCACGGCCGACGGGCTGCCGGTCGGCGTCCTGCTCTCCGGTCGCCCGGGCAGCGAACGCACCCTGCTCGAAGCCGCGTTCGCCCTGGAGGCCGTGCGTCCCGTCCGCCGCATCCAGGACGCCTGACACCGCCCCCGGCCCCGGGGAGGGCCGGAGCCCGGTCCCCCTGGCGGAGCCGCGCGCGGGAGCGTGACGGCCGCCCGGCACTTCTTCTCCGCGCGGTCCCGCCGGCCGGCCGGGCGTCGTCCGGCGGAGGTCCGCCCCGGTGTCTCGGGGGCGCGGCGCCCGCGCGCGGACGAGGCGCCCGTACCCGCGCACGCGGCGCCCCGGCCCGAGTACCTGCCGCGGCCGTTCCGAGTACCGGTCCGGATTCCGTGCCGGGCGGGCCGGTGGTCGACTGGGGGCATGACCACGGCGACCGGCGACGGCACCCGGAACACCGGCACCCGGAACAGCGACTCCGCTACCGTCACCCGTACCGACCCCACCTGGTGGAAGGCGCCCCTCGGGGTGACGCTTCCCGGACTCCCGCTCCTGGTGGGGGAGTTCGCTTTCTTCGGCGGCGGTCACACGAGCGGCCTCGACGTGACGAGGGGGATCGCCGCCGTGCTGCTGGTGCTCTGCTGGCTGCCGCCGTACCGGCGCTCCTTCCGGGGGGTGAGGATCGCCGCCGCCTCCGCCGCGCTGCTCCTGATCGCGGCGCCCTGGGCGATGGCCCTGCTGATGGGCCTGGCGATGTCCTCCGGCGGACCCGGCCCGGGACGCGGACCGGGGTTCGGCCCCACCCGGGACTCGGCCCCGCCCGGGGCCGGGGCTCAGTCCTGCTCCGGGAAGTGGCAGGCCACTTCCCGGGGTTCGCCGGGCGCGAGCGGTCGCAGGGCCGGCGCCTCGGCGCGGCAGATCGCCCGGGCCTTCGGGCAGCGCGGGTGGAAGGTGCAGCCCGGCGGGGGAGCGGCGGGGCTCGGCGGGTCGCCGAGGAGGGTGATGCGCTCCCGGGCCCGCTCGGCCGCCGGGTCCGGCAGCGGCACGGCGGAGAGCAGCGCCCGGGTGTAGGGGTGGGCGGGGGCCCCGTACACCCGGTCCTTGGCGCCGATCTCGACGATCCGGCCCAGGTACATGACGGCGACCCGGTCGCAGACCCGCTTCACCACCGACAGGTCGTGGGCGATGAACAGGTAGGAGAGGCCGAGCTCTTCCTGGAGCCGTTCCATCAGGTTGACGATCTGCGCCTGGACGGAGACGTCGAGCGCGGAGACCGGCTCGTCGGCGACGACGAGCCGCGGGCCCGTCGCGAGCGCCCGGGCGATGCCGATGCGCTGCGCCTGGCCGCCGGAGAACTCGTGCGGGAAGCGGTCGGCGTGCTCGGGGATGAGCCCGACCAGCTCCATCAGCTCCAGCGCCCGCCCGCGCGCCTCCGTCGCCGGACTCCCCTGCACCAGCAGCGGATCGGCGATGATCCTGGCCACCCGCTGGCGCGGGTTGAGGGAGGAGTGCGGGTCCTGGAAGACCATCTGGATCTCGCGCCGGAGCGGTTTCAGGGCCCGTTGCGGGAGGTGGGCGATGGGCCGGCCGTCGTACTCGACGGAGCCGGCGGTCGGCTCCAGGAGCCGGACGATCATCCGGCCGGTGGTCGACTTGCCGCAGCCCGACTCGCCGACCAGGCCGAGGGTCTCGCCCGCCGCCAGGTCGAAGCCGACCCCGTCGACGGCCCGCACGGGCGCCGAGCGGCGGCGTCCGGGGAAGGTCATGGCGAGGTCCCGGACCCGCAGCAGCGGCGGGGCGGGGTCCGTGCCGGGGAGGGGCGTCGTGGTCACGTTGCGGTCCCTTCGTGCGCGGCGGTGGCCGGGAAGGAGGCGAAGTGGCAGGCGGCGGTGTGGTCCTCGGGGCCGCCGGGCGCGGGCCGCTCGGTCGCGCACCGCTCCCGCTCCCCGGCGGTGCCGGCCGCCGCGCGGGCGCAGCGGGGCGCGAAGGCGCAGCCGGGCGCGGGCTCCAGGAGGGAGGGCGGGGTGCCGGGGATGGCCCGCAGCGGCACGTCGTCGGGGTCGTCGAGCCGGGGCAGCGAGTCGAGCAGCCCGCGGGTGTACGGGTGTGCGGGAGTGGCGAACAGGGCGTCCACCGGGGCCTGTTCGGCGGCCCGGCCGCCGTACATGACGAGCACCTCGTGGGCGACCCGGGCGACCACGCCCAGGTCGTGGGTGATCATCACGATGGAGAGGCGGCGTTCCTGCTGGAGCCGGGCGAGCAGGTCGAGGATCTGGGCCTGGACGGTGACGTCGAGCGCGGTGGTCGGTTCGTCGGCGATGAGCAGGTCCGGTTCGCAGACCAGTGCCATGGCGATCATGACGCGCTGGCGCATGCCGCCGGAGAACTGGTGGGGGTGCTCCCCGGCCCGGCGCTTCGGTTCGGGGATGCCGACCTCGGCGAGCGCCTCGATCGCACGGGCCCGGGCGGCGGACCGCCGGCTGCCGAAGTGGACCCGGTGGTGCTCGGCGATCTGCTCGCCGACGGTGTAGTAGGGGTGGAGGCTGGACAGCGGGTCCTGGAAGATCATCGCCATCCGCCGGCCGCGCAGCCGGTTGAGCTCCGGCTCGGACAGGCCGACGAGTTCGCGTCCTTCGAGGGCGACGGAGCCGGTGACCTCGGCGCCGGTGTGCAGGCCCATGACGGCGAGCGAGGTCACGGACTTGCCGGAGCCGGACTCGCCGACGATGCCGAGGGTGCGGCCGTGCGGCACGTCGAAGGAGAGGGAGTCCACGGCCCGGACGGGGCCGCGCGGGGTGCGGAAGGCGACACCGAGGTTCCGGACGGTCAGCAGGGGGGAGGGCTCGGCCATCAGTACCTCACTCGCGGGTCGACGACGGCGTACAGCAGGTCCACGGCCAGGTTGGCGACGACGATGAAGGCGGCGGCGAGCAGCGTCACCCCGAGGATGACCGGCTGGTCCCCGGTGCTGAGGGCGCCGTAGAAGAGGCGTCCGACGCCGGGGAGACCGAAGAGGGACTCGGTGATGACGGCTCCGGCGAGGAGCCCCCCGAGGTCCATGCCGAAGAGGGTGAGCACCGGGGTCATGCCGGCCCGCAGGCCGTGCTTGACGACGACCGTGCGGCGCGGCAGCCCCTTGGCGCGGGCGGTGCGGATGTACGGCTCCGCCATCGACTCGATCATCGAACCGCGGCTCTGCCGGGCGTACATGGCGGCGTACAGGACGGCGAGCGCCACCCACGGCAGCAGCAGGTTGGAGGCCCAGGAGAGCGGGTCGGAGGTGAGGGGGACGTACTGCGGGTAGGGGAGCAGCCCGGTGAGCCGGATCAGTCCGTGGATGAGCAGGACGGAGGTGAAGTAGACCGGCAGGGAGGCGGCGGCGACCGCGCCGACCATCAGTGCCCGGTCGGTGAGGGTGTCCTTGCGGAGCGCCGCGGTGACGCCGGCCGACAGGCCGAGGGCCAGCCAGAGCACGGCGGCGCCGGCGGCGAGCGAGGCGGAGACGGGGAGGCGGTCGACGAGCAGGTCCCAGACGTTCTCGCTGTTCTCGTAGGAGTAGCCGAGGCAGGGGAAGTCGCACCGGAGGGCGTACTGGCCGGTGCCCATGGTCCGGCCGGTGAAGACGCCGGTGACGAAGTCGGCGAACTGGCTCCAGACCGGCCGGTCGAGGCCCATGTGGGCGCGGATCGCCTCCAGGCGCTCGTCGCTGCACGCCTTGCCGCAGGCGGCGGCGGCCGGGTCGGAGGGCAGGACGTAGAAGATGGTGAAGGTGACGGCGGCGATGGCGAGGAGGACGCCGAGCACCTGGAGGAGCCGGCGGCCGAGGTAGAGGATCACGTGCGGCTCCCCCGGGGGTCGAGGACGTCGCGCAGCGCGTCGCCGAGGAGCGTGAACGCGAGGACGGTGAGGAAGAGGCAGAGGCTCGGCACCAGGAAGTACAGGGGGTCGGTGTCGTAGTAGGCGACGGACTCGGCGATCATCTGGCCCCAGGACGGGGTGGGCGGGCGGACCCCGACGCCGAGGTAGCTGAGCGCGGCCTCGGTGGCGATCATGCCGGGGACCATCAGCGTGGTGTAGGCGATGACCGGCCCCGCGACGCCCGGGAGGATGTCGCGGGCGAGGATCCGCCAGGGCCCCGAGCCGCCGACGCGGGCCGCGTCGACGTACTCGCGGTGCTTGAGGGAGAGGGTCTGGCCGCGGACGACCCGGGCGAGGCCGGGCCAGCCGAAGAGGCCGATGACGAGGGTCATCAGCAGGATCCGGTCGACGTCCCGGGCCACCGACATCATCGCGATCATGAAGATGAGGGAGGGGAAGGACATCGTGAGGTCCATGAGACGGGAGAGCACGGTGTCGGTGCGGCCGCCGAAGTAGCCGGCGGCGATGCCGGCCGTGGTGCCCGCGAGGACGACGATCGCGGTGGCGGCGAAGGCGATCAGCAGGGAGACCTGGGCGCCGTGGACGACCCGGGCGAACAGGTCGCGGCCGGTGACGGGTTCGACGCCGAGCCAGTGCTCGGCGGAGACGCCGCCGAGCGGCCCGATCGGCAGTCCGCCGAGGTACGGGTCGACGGCGGACTTGTCGAACTCCTCCGGGCCCCAGCCGCCCAGCGAGCCGATCAGCGGGGCGGCGACGGTCATCAGCGCGAAGAGGGCGACGACGGCGAGGGAGACCTTCAGGGAGGCCCGGCGGCGGAGTTCCGCGCGGACGAGCCGCCAGGCTCCGCCGCCCCCGTGCACCGGAGGGGAGGTGGTGGTCGTGGTCATGGGGAGGGCGTCCTTCAGTCCGTGCTCTGGGACGGGTCCTTGAGGCCGATCGTGGCGTAGTCGATCTGGCCGCCGTAGGAGGTGTGGCCGAAGGCGCCGGCGATGTTGGTGCCGAGGACGAGCGGGCGGCGCTTCACGGCGCCGGGGGCGACGGGGGCCTGGGCGAGGATCCGTCCGTCCAGCTCCTGCCAGGCCTTGTGGGCGGCGGCGCCGTCGGTCATGGCGCCGATCTCGTCGATCCGCTTCTGGGTGGCGTCGTCGCGGAAGAGGGAGTGGTTGCCGGAGTTGCCCTTCTCCTTGATGCCGCGTCCGTCGAAGACGAAGGGGAGGAAGGTGGAGCCGGAGGGGAAGTCGGGGCACCAGCCGGTGTAGACGAGGTCGGTGCGGTTCCTGGTGTCGCCGATGGTGTCGTAGAAGGCGGACGGGTCGACGGTCTCGATCGTCACCTCGATCCCGGCCCGGCCCAGGGACTGCTGGATGGCCTCGCCGATGGCCTTGTCGTTGACGGAGACGGTGACGCTGGTGGAGAAGCCGCCCGCCTTCCCGGCCTCCTCCAGGAGCCGCTTGGCCTTCTCGGGGTCGCCGGCGAGCGGGATCCCCAGGGTGTCGGGCTGCCTGCCGCCGGTGAAGAGGGCGCCGGGCATGGCGGCGGTGGAGGCCTCGGTGAGGGCGGGGCCGCCGGCCGCGGTGACGATCGCCTCGCGGTCGAGGGCGTACTGCACGGCCCGGCGGACCCGCACGTCGTCGAAGGGGGCGCGGCCGGTGTGCATCTGGAGCATCTCGTTGCAGGTGCTGGACTCGGCGAGGAGCCGGGCCTTCACCTCGGGCTTCGTCAGCACCTTCGAGGTCGACTCGGGCCGGAGGGCGGCCCACGGGACGGCGGAGGCGTCGGCGCCGGCCGAGGCGATCAGGCGGTCGTCGACCTGGTTGCCCTTGAGGCCCATGGTGACGACGATCCGGTCCGGGTAGGCCTTGCGGACGGCGTCGCTCTTCGGGTCCCAGTGGGGGTTGCGGACCAGGACCAGCTGCTTGTCGCGGGCGTAGGCGTCGACCTTGTACGGCCCCGAGGAGAACGGGCGGTTGTCGTACCGGGGGCCCTTGTCGCGTGCCGGGGGCACCGGGGAGAAGGTCGGCAGGGTCGCGGCGAAGGGGAACTCCGCGAAGGGCGTGTGGAAGTCGAAGGCGATCGTGCGCGCGTCGGGCGTCCGGACCGAGTCGAGGTGCCTGCCCTCGGACGGGCCGAGGTAGCCCTTGGCGCCGGCCAGGTAGCGGGCCGCGTAGTCGGGGCCGCCCGGCAGGTCGGGGGAGAAGGAGCGCTCGACGTTGTGCTTGATGTCCTGGGCGGTGATGGCGGTGCCGTCCTCGTACTTCAGGCCGGGCTTGAGGCGGAAGGTCCAGGTCTTCGCCCCGTTCGAGGGGGTGCCGAGGTCCTCGGCGAGGTCGGGGACCAGCTCGCTGCCCTTCGCGCCGGGCTCGGCCCTGTACATGACGAGGGTGCGGTAGAGCAGCCGGGTGCCGAAGTCCATGTCGGGCATGACCCAGTTGCGGGCCGGGTCGAGGTGGGAGAAGTCCTGGTTGGACAGGACGGTGAGGGTGCCGCCCTTCTGCGGGGTGCCGCCGAGGACCGCCCCGGCGTTGGCGGCGGCGGGGTTCTTCCGCTCCGCCGTGCCGGTCTTGCCGCCGGACGGGCCGTCGGAGCAGGCCGCGAGGCCGAGGGTCAGGGCCGGCACCAGGGCGACGGCCAGGGTGCGGGTGCGCTTGTTCATGGGTCACTCCGAGGAAGAGCGGGAGAGCGGTCGGACAGCCAGAGCGGCCGGAATGTGACCCGTAACATAGTAATGTGAAATTGCACTGACAAGGCGTGGGATCCCGCTCGGCCCGTCCGTTACCCATCCGTGTCCCTCCGGGAGCCTCCTTGCGCCCCGCGTACGCCACCACCGACCGCACCTTCGCCGTCCCGCTCGACCGGCGCGGCACCGGCCGCTCCCCCCCGGTCACCGCGCGCGAGGCCGCCCGCTTCGGCGACCCCGCCCGACTCGCCGCGCACCTGGGCCACTTCCGTGCGGACGCCGTCGTCGACGACGCCGAGCTGATCCGCCGTCACCTCTGCGGCGACACCCCCCGGGACACCCTCGGCCAGAGCCACGGCGGCTTCCTCGCCCTCACCTACCTCTCCCGCGTACCCCGAGGGCTGCGCGCCTGCCACGTCGCCGGCGGCCCGCCCGGACTCGCCGCCACCGCCGACGACGTCCACGCCCGCACCTGCCCCCGGGTCCGCGACCGCTGCCACGCGTACTGCGCCCGCCACCCCGGGGACGCCGTCCTCCTCCGCCGCCTCGCCGACCTCCTCGACGCGCACGACGTCCGCCTCCCCGGCGGCGACCGCCTCGCGGTCCGCCGGCTGCGCACCCTCGGCCCCGCCCTCGGCGCGGGCGACGGCTTCGAGCGCCTCCACTGGCTCCTCGACGAGGCCCTCGGCGCCGACGGCGCGCCCTCCGGCGCCTTCCTCCACCGGGTGGCCGCCCTCACCGGCCCCGTCGACGCCCCGCTCTTCGCCGTCCTCCAGGAGAGCCTGTACGGACAGGGGGCCGGGCCCACCGGCCGGGCCGCCCACCGCGCGCTGGCCGGCCGGCCCGAATTCGCCGAGGCCGCCGGACCTCTGCTGCTCACCGGCGAGATGACGCACCCGTGGATGTCCCGGGAGATCGCCGGACTGCGGCCCTTCGCCGAGGCCGCCGAACTGCTCGCCACCCGCGCCGACCGGCCCCCGCTGTACGACCTCGAGCGCCCGGCGGCCGAGGAGGTGCCGCTCGCCGCCGTCGTCTGCCACGACGGCATGCGCGTGGACGCCGGTCTCTCGCTCGACGCCGCCCGCCGGATCGGCGCCGCCCGGGTCCGGGCCACCGACGAGCGGGAGCACGACGGCCTCACCGCCTCCCGCGGCCGGGTCCTCGCCCGGCTCGTGGAGAGGACCGCGGGACGGGTCTGATCCCGGACCCGGAATCCCGCCCCGCCACCCTGTTTGCGCGCGGACTGCAACGGACTGTCATTCTCTTGCGGGGCCTGCGCTAGTCTTGCGCGCATGACGCGACGACTTGCTCAGGTGGCGAAGAAGGTGGGGGTCAGCGAGGCGACGGTCAGCCGGGTCCTCAACGGCAAGCCCGGGGTGTCCGAGGCGACCCGGCAGTCCGTCCTCACCGCCCTGGACGTGCTCGGCTACGAGCGGCCCACCCAGCTCAGGGGCGAGCGGGCCCGGCTCGTCGGCCTCGTCCTGCCCGAGCTGCAGAACCCCATCTTCCCGGCCTTCGCCGAGGTCATCGGAGGCGCGCTCGCCCAGCAGGGGCTCACCCCCGTGCTCTGCACCCAGACCAAGGGGGGCGTCTCCGAGGCGGACTACGTGGACCTCCTGCTCCAGCAGCAGGTCTCCGGCGTGGTCTTCGCCGGCGGGCTCTTCGCGCAGGCCGACGCCCCCCACGACCACTACCACCAGCTCCACGAGCGGAACATCCCGGTCGTCCTCATCAACGCCTCCATCGAGGGACTGGACTTCCCCTGCGTCTCCTGCGACGACGCCGTCGCCGTCGAGCAGGCCTGGCGCCACCTCGCCTCCCTCGGGCACGAGCGGATCGGCCTGCTCCTCGGCCCCGCCGACCACGTGCCCTCCCGCCGCAAGCTCGCCGCCGCGCGGGCCGTCGCCGACGCGGCCGGCACCCCGCTGCCCGACGCGCACGTGGTCCGCTCGATCTTCTCGCTCGAAGGCGGCCAGGCCGCCGCCAACCGGCTGCTCGAAGAGGGCGTCACCGGCATCGTCTGCGCCAGCGACCCGCTCGCCCTCGGCGCCATCCGGGCCACCCGCCGGCGCGGCCTCGCCGTCCCCGGCGACGTGTCGGTGGTCGGCTTCGACGACTCGGCGTTCATGAACTGCACCGAGCCGCCGCTCTCCACCGTCCGCCAGCCCATCGAGGCGATGGGCCGGGCCGCCGTCGAGCTGCTCTGCGCCCAGATCCAGGGCGCGTCCTCGCAGCCGGGCGAGCTCCTCTTCGAGCCCGAGCTCGTCGTCCGCGGCTCCACCGCGCCGCCTTCGGCCCGCTAGCGGAGTGCGCACCGCCGTCCCGGACCGGCGTTCTTCGCAAGAAATCGAGGGTTCCGCTCAAAAAAACTGCGAGTCGTGGTGCTCCCTGGTCCGGGCGGGTCTCACCAGCCGAAGCGGCGGTCGACCACGGCGGCGAACTCCTCGAAGCTGAGGACGCGGTCGCCGTTCTGGTCGCACGCGTCGAAGAGCGCCGCGGAGTCGTCGACGTCCCCGACGCCCCAGACGGGGATCACGCCGCGCGCCGCCAGGGTCGGACCCTTCTCCCGGAGGGCCCGGATGACCTCGGTGCGGGTCAGCGTGCCGTCCTGGTCGAGGTCGAGCGCGTCGAAGAGGGTGCGGGCCTTGTCGCTCATCGCGTGTCCTTGCTCGGTCCGGGGCCGGTTCCGGTGCGGAGGCGGGCCTGTACCGGAGAGGACGCGCGAGCCGCCCCACGGGTTGCCTAGGCTCTCCCCATGATGAACCCCTCGACCCCCGAGCTGCTGGTCCTGCACGCCGTACGGCTGCGGGGCGTGACCACCGAGGCGGAGGCCGCGGCCCGCTTCGGCCTCGACGAGGAGGCCGTCGGCGAGCTGCTGCTCGACCTCCAGGCGTACGGCCGGGTGACCCGGAGCGCCTTCGCGGGCACCTCCGGCTGGAGCCTCACCGAGGCCGGCCGGGCGGAGGGGGAGCGGCTGCTCGCCGAGGAGCTGGCCGGGACGGGCCACGGCCCCTTCGTCCGCGAGCGGTACGAGACCTTCCTCGCGTACAACTCCCGCTGCCTCACGGCCTGCACCGACTGGCAGCTGCGGCCCGACGGCACCGGCCGGCTCGCCGTCAACACCCACGCCGACCCGGTCTGGGACGCCCGGATCCTCGACGAACTGACCGTCCTGGGCGGCGTCCTGGACACCCTCTCCGCCGAACTCGGCACCCGGCTCACCCGCTTCTCCGGCTACGGCGAGCGCTTCACCACGGCCCTCGCGCGGGTCCGGCGCGGCGAGTTCTCCTGGGTCGACCGCCCGCGCGCCGACTCCTGCCACACCGTCTGGATGGAGCTCCACGAGGACCTCCTCGCCACCCTCGGCATCCGCCGGGGCGAGGAGCCCGAGCCGCGGGCCGTCTAGGACTTGTCCGGCCGATCATGTGACTGTCGCCTGGTCGGATCGTTGTCCTATGTATGGGGCGGGGTGATCTGAGTGATGCCGAGTGGGAACGGCTTCGGCCGTTCCTGCCGGTCGGCAACGGGCGTTGTGGCAGGTGGCGGGATCACCGGCAGGTGATCGACGGGATTCTGCACCGGGTGCGGACCGGAGTGCAGTGGCGGGATCTGCCCGAACGGTTCGGTCCGTGGAAGACCGTCTACGAGCGCCATCGCCTGTGGTCGGCCGACGGCACGTGGGAACGTCTGCTTCAGCAGGTCCAGGCCGCGGCCGACGCCGCAGGCGAGATCGACTGGGACGTCTCGGTCGACTCCACTATCGTCCGTGCGCATCAGCATGCGGCCGGCGCCCGCACCGATCCGCCGCCGGCCCCGGGATCAAAGGGGGCCGCAGGGGTGGAATACCAGGCCGAGACGCCGTGGCAGAGCCTGATCGTCCGCCTGGTGGAGGTGGTGCTGGAGGTGAGGGCCTGGGCCGCTCGCGGGGCGGGTTCACCAGCAAGCTCCACCTGAGCGCGGACGGTCGCTGCCGCCCGCTGTCCCTGATCGTCACTCCAGGTCAGCGGGCGGACTGCACCCAGTTCACGCCGGTCCTGGAGAAGATCCGAGTGCCCAGACCGGGCCTGGGACGGCCGCGCAAGAAGCCCGCCAGCCTCGCGGCCGACAGGGCCTACAGCAGCGGCCCTGTCCGCGAGTACCTGCGACGGCGGGGCATCCGCCACACGATTCCGGAGAAGAGTGACAGTTAGGCGGCCCGCCTGCGCAAGGGCTCACGCGGTGGACGGCCGCCCGGCTTCGACGAAGAGCGGTACAAGAAGCGCTACACCGTCGAGCGGGCGATCAACCGCCTGAAGCAGTTCCGGGCGGTCGCCGCGCGTTACGACAAGCGCGGTGACGTCTTCCTCGGCACCGCCACCGCGGCGGCCGTCGCGATCTGGCTCCGGATATGAACTCCTACGCGACCCAGCAGTAGACGCCCTGGTCATGGCGCCGGGCGCTGCTGACGAGGCCAGCCAGATCACCCACGATCGCGTCGGCGATCTCCGTGCCGATGACCTCGCCGTCCTCCGCACGCAGCCGGGTCCACGAGGCGGCGACGTCACGCAACCTGGAGGGCCCAGCGTTCGCGAGTGCAGTGGACAGGCGAGGCGAGATCGCGAAGACGACGCACCCGTCGTTGTCCTGGCCGGCAACGATGCGAGGCTCACCGGCCTCGACCAGTTCCTCGAAGCTGCCGCCGGTCAGAAGACATTCCCACTCCAGCACGGCTTCTTCGGGATCGAAGTTGCCGAAGGAGAGCGACTCGAATGCCCCTTCCGGCCCGGACTGGAGGGCCAGACTCGCTGACGTGTCGTCCGGCGCCACGAAGAACTTCACGATGATGCTCACCCGGGCATCATCCCCGACTGCCGACGGCCATGATCGGCCGGACAGGTCCTGGGAGCCGGGGGCCGGCCCCCGGCGGGGAGGGGTCACGCGTCCTCGGCGTCCCGCGGGGAGGACGCCTCCCCGCACGCGGCGCAGTAGCGGGTGGCGGCGGTGCCGGCCGCGGCGGCGCGGGCCACGGCGGCCCGGGCCCTGCGCGCGTCCCGGTTCTCGCTCCGGACGACGGCGACCGTGCCGGCGAGGAGGAGCAGCGCGACGACGGCGCCGACCGCCGTGAGCCAGGGCAGGTCCCGCTCGTCGGCGTAGTACGTGCCCGCCGCCCCGGCCATGAGCGCGAGCACGGTCCCCTCGGCGAAGTGCACGCACCCGCTGCCCTCGGTCGCCTCGGCGACCGCCGTGGTGTCCGCCGCTCCGCACCGGGTGCACGCCACCGGCCCGTTCGCCGTTCCGCCGTCCGCTCCGTTCGTCATGCCCCCATCATGACGACTTCCTGCGTGTTCACGCCAACCGCCCCCGGGCCGGGGGGACCGGGCCGGATCAGGCCGGGTCGGGAGCGGGGGCGGGGGAGCGGCGGGTGGGGTGGGCCGTGGCGGCGGCCACGACGAAGGTGACGGTGATGAGCAGCGCCCAGGCGCCGAACTTGGCGACCGAGACGGGCTGCCAGCCGTCGAGCTGGTCGGGGTAACTCCAGGCGCCGACGTAGGTGGCTGCGTTCTCGGCGATCCAGAGGAAGAAGCCGATGAGGACGAAGGAGAGGGCGAGCGGCATCCGGTGGTCCCGCTCGCCGACCCGGAAGCGGACCCAGGTGCCGGCGGTGGCGAGCAGCAGCAGGGCGGCGAGGACCCAGCGCGCGTCGGGCAGCCAGTGGTGGCTGAAGAAGTTGAGGTAGACCGCCCCGGCGAGGACCGCCATGATCCGGGGCCGGTAGCCCGTCAGGCGCAGATCGAGCAGGCGCCAGGCGCGGCAGACGTAGCTGCCGACGGCCGCGTACAGGAAGCCGCCGTAGAGGGGCACCCCGCCGATCTTCGTGACGGCGTCCTCCGGGTAGCTCCAGGAACCCATCCGGACCTTGACCAGCTCGAAGAGCAGGCCGACGAGGTGGCAGACGGCGATGACCGCGACGTCGCGCCCGCTGTCCCAGCCCAGTCGCCAGGCCAGCGCGGTCAGCAGGATCCCGTAGCCGAGGAGCAGGTCGTAGCGGGCGACGGGGAGGTCGGGCAGGAGCGCCGACACCGCGATGCCGCCGACGAGCGCGACGGCGAAGGCGCAGCAGCGCGCCTCCAGGAGCGCGAAGCGCAGGAGCTGGCGGAAACCGTGCGTGATCTGGTCCATGCGGGAGGGGACGCGCCCGTCCGTGGGTGCGGTTTCCGCCGCGCGGCGCCGGTGTCAGTGGTGGTCGTGGTGGTGGGCGC
This sequence comes from Streptomyces omiyaensis, assembly GCF_014650895.1. Lineage (GTDB taxonomy): Bacteria > Actinomycetota > Actinomycetes > Streptomycetales > Streptomycetaceae > Streptomyces > Streptomyces omiyaensis. Next base: position 219,079 of record NZ_BMVV01000011.1, on the reverse strand, counting down.
AGCGCGGCGCGGTGAGCAGGCGGCGGACCATGTCGCCGGCCGCGGCCGCGTCCCGGGCCTCGGCGGGGAAGAGGAGGCGGAGGTCGCAGTGGCCCTCGCCGTACTCGCAGCGCAGCGTGACGGCGTGCCGGTCCATGGCGAGCGGGAGGGCGCGGACGACGCCGTGGGGGAGGCGGGAGCCGGCGAGGAAGACGAGGTCGGAGACGAGGTCGGGGTGGGCGTCGGCGAGGTGGGTGAGGAGCGCGGCCTCCTCCAGGGCGAGCGGGTCGGGGGAGGCGAGGGTGTACGCGCCGGGGGCGACCTCCGTCGTCCCGGTGCCGGTGCGCAGGGTGACGCGGGTGAGGTCGAGGCGGAGCGAGCCGGGGTCGCCGGGGGTGGCGGGGGCGAGCCGGCCGGTGAGGGCGACCCGGGCGCGGACCCGGTCGCGCAGCGCCGTCGGGGCGATGTCGGTGAGGTCGACGCGGGCCTCGACGCCGCCGGCCGGGGAGGCGGCGAGGTGGTCGGTGAGCGGGGTGTCGGCGGGCGGGTGGAGGGTGATCCGGCCGCGGGCGCCGATCGTGTGCGCGCCGAGGAGGTCGTAGGTCCGTCCGTCGAGGGTGAGCGAGAGGGAGAGGGCCCGGGCCAGGACCGAGCGGACCTGTTCGGCGGCGGTCTGCTGGGGGAGGGCGGGGGAGGGGACGGCGCTCACGGTGACTCTCCTCGGTCGAATTTTAGGTAAGGCTAACCTAACCATCCCGTGTCGGCGGTGTCCAGGACCCCCGGAAACGGAGGGATTTCGGGGGTTGTCGGTGGCCCCCGCTACTGTGCGGAGCACTGATCGGACGAGTACATGCGGGAGGGGCCGTGCGCCGCTGGGAGCACGCCGGGGACGGCGCGGGGAAGTTCTGGGAGGCCGGTGCGGAAGGCACCTCCGTGACCGTCCGGTTCGGCCGCCTCGGTACGGCGGGCCAGACCCGCGTCAAGGAGTTCGGCACACCGGAGGAGGCCCGGGCGTACCTGCTCAAGACCGTGGGGGAGAAGGAGCGCAAGGGGTACGTCGCCGCCGGGGCCGACACCGCCGCTCCGCCCGCCGCGCCCGGGGCCGCCGCGCCCTCCGAGGTCGCGTCCGCCGGCGCCGCGTCCGTCGGCCCCGCGTCCGCCGGAGGCCGATCCGCCGCGCCCGCCGCGCCGTCGTCCGGGGACGCCCCCGAGACCCCCGCCACCCCCGACGCCCCGGCCGACGAGTCCGTCCTCGTCCTGCCCGAGGCGTGGAAGCGGAACCTCCGGCCGCGCCGCGGCGGCACCCCCGTCCCGGTCGCGCCCGCCGACGCGACCGCACCCGACCGGTTCGCCGCCTGGCGCTCCCGGTACGCGACCGAGATCGAGCGCGCCCTCGGCGGCGGGCGCAGCGACGCCGACCTCGTCGCCGCCGCCCGCGCCCACGACGCCGGCAGCCCCGACCCCGTCGGCGCCGCCGTCCTCGCCGCCCTCCTGCCCCCCGACGCCGACGGGGCCACCGTCGCCGACGCCTGGGTCCTCGCCCACGGACTGCCCTTCGCCGCCGTCGCCGCCGTCGAGAACCTCGAATGCCGCCGCCTCTGGATCCAGGGCGTCCGCGTCAACATGGTGGGCGGCGTCGTCGCCGCCCGCGAGGACGACAACCAGTGGCACCAGGGCACCTCCCTCGACGTCGTGGAGAGGGTCCGCGCCCTGCTCGCCGTCACCGACGACGCCACCTACGAGGCGGTCGTCTCCGTCCTCGCCCGGCGCCGCACCACGCCGCGCCGCCGCGTCACCGTCTCCTTCCTGGTGCCCACCGAGCGGGCCTGGACCGACGAGTGCCTCGCCGACCCCGCCACCCGCGACCACGTCCAGCTCGTGGTGCGGGACATGCTCGTCTGCTCCGTCACCGCCGACCAGACCGCCGTCTACGGAGGCCGGGTCGACCTCGGCTGGCGCGGCTGGGGACCCGTCACCGTCGCCACCGTCGCGGACGGCGCGGGCGCCGCCGTGGCCCCCTTCCTCGTCGCCGAGACGAACCGCCCGTACCTGGGCACCGACGACCTCAAGGCGCTCGCCGCCGCCCTCGCCGTGCTCCCCTCCGACGAGGCCTTCCAGGGCCTCCTCGACCGCGTCGGCGACAAGCACGTCCGCCCCGAACTGGCCGCCGCCGCCCGCCGCTTCCCGGTCCGCGCCCTCCGGCTCCTCGCCCCGGCCGCCCGGGACGCCACCACCGACGCCGCGCTCGTGCGCCGGATGCTCACCCGGCACGTCGCCGCCCACCGCGCGCTCGCCCTCGCCGTCCTGCCCGAACTCCCCGCCGAGGCCGCGGAGGTCGTGGAGCCGCTCACCCGCGAGCAGGACACCGCCGGCGACGCCGCCCCCGCCGAGCTGCCCGCCCTCCTCACCGCCCCGCCGTGGACCGTGCGGCGCACGGCCGCCAAGCCCCTGGTCGTCACCGGCGCCGCCGCGCCGGACGGCACCCGGCTCGTCTGGCGGGACGGGGAGCGGGACACCTGGGCCACCACCGAGTCCTGGGTCACCGGCTGGCAGCCGTACGAGCCCCTCGACGTCCTCGTCGACAAGCTCTTCGACGGCCGCCTCCACAACTGGCACACCGTCGGCGTCCTCGTGCACGGCCCCGTCGAGCGCGTCCGCCCCTACCTCGCCGACTGGGACGGCACCGAGTACTGCTACGACGGCGCCGAGGTCTTCAAGCCGCTCGTCGCCGCCCACGGGGAAGCGGCCCTGCCGCCGCTCCTGCGCATGGCCCCCCACCACCCCGCCCCCATGGCCGAGGTGCTGCTGCCCTACCTCGACGTCCGGGTCGCCCGCCTGATGGCGAAGTGGCTGTTCCGCCTCAAGACGGCCGGCCGCACCGCCCGCACCTGGCTGCTCCGCCACGGCACCGACGCGGCCCGGCTCCTCGTCCCCGACGCCGTCGGCACCCCCGGCCCCGAGCGGACCGCCGCCGAGGACGCCCTGCGCGCGCTCGTCGCCGCCCAGGGCCCCGACGGCGTCCGCGCCGCCGCCCGGGAGTACGGCGAGGAGGCCGCCGAGGCCGTCGAGGCGCTGCTCGCCACCGACCCGCTGGTGGCCTCGCTGCCCGCCCGGATGCCGCAGACCCCGGTCTGGACCGAGCCCGGCGTGCTGCCCCGGATCCGGCTGCGGACCGGCGCCACCCTGCCCGTCCCCGCCGTCACGCACGTCCTCACCATGATCGCCGTCTCCAGGCCGGACGCCCCCTACCCCGGCCTCGCCGAGCTCCGCGCGCTGTGCACGCCCGCGTCGCTCGCCGCGTTCGCCTGGGGCCTCTTCGAGGAATGGCGGGTGGCCGGCATGCCGCCCAAGGACGCCTGGGCCCTGCACGCCCTCGGCTGGTTCGGCGACGACGACGTCGTCCGCGACCTCACCCCCGTCATCCGCTCCTGGCCGGGCGAGGGCGCCCACCACCGCGCGGTCGAGGGACTCGACGTGCTCGCCGCCATCGGCACCGACAGCGCCCTCCTCCACCTCCACGGCATCTCCCAGCGCGTCAAGTTCAAGGCGCTCAAGCAGCGCGCCCAGGAGAAGATCGCCGAGGTCGCCGACGACCTCGGCCTCACCGCCGGGCAGCTCGCCGACCGGCTCGTGCCCGACCTCGGCCTCGACGCCGACGGCAGCACCGTCGTCGACTACGGCACCCGCCGCTTCACCGTCGGCTTCGACGAGGCCCTCAAGCCCTACGTCCGCGACGCCGAGGGCCGCCGGCTCAAGGACCTCCCCAAGCCCGGCGCCCGCGACGAGACCGAGCTCGCCACCGCCGAGCGCAAGCGGTTCCTCGCCCTCAAGAAGGAGGTCCGCACCATCGCCGCCGACCAGGTCCGCCGTCTGGAGGCCGCCATGGTCGACGGCCGCTCCTGGACCGGCGCCGAGTTCCGGCAGCTCTTCGTCGAGCACCCCCTCGTCTGGCACCTCGCCCGCCGCCTCGTCTGGAGCGCCGAGCAGGACGGCACCGCCACCGCCTTCCGGATCGCCGAGGACCGCACCTACGCCGACGCGGACGACTCCCTGCTCACCGTCGCCGACGACGCCCTGATCACCCTCCCGCACCCGCTCCGCCTCACCGGCGAGCTCGGCACCTGGTCCGAACTCCTCGCCGACTACGAGATCGTCCAGCCCTTCCCGCAGCTCGGCCGGCCCCTCCACACCGCCACCGACGAGGACGGCGCGAGCGCCCGCCTCACCCGCTTCGAGGGCGTCACCGTCCCCGTCGGGCGTCTCCTCGGCCTCCAGAAGCGCGGCTGGCAGCGCGGCGTCCCGCAGGACGCCGGCATCGAGCGCTGGTTCTCCCGCAGCCTCGGCCCCGAGCGCCACCTCGTCATCCAGCTCGAACCCGGCATCGCCGTCGGCATGCTCGACGAGTACCCCGACCAGACCCTGGACACCGTCTGGCTCGACTCCCACCCCGGCGACCACTGGGAGTCCCGCACCTACCCGCTGCGCCTCGCGGACCTCGACCCCGTGACCGTCTCCGAACTCCTCGCCGATCTCACGGAGCTGACCTCGTGACCGTCCTCCTCCTCCCCGGCGCCCCCGCGGAGCCGACCCCGTGACCGCCGTCGACCCCGCCGGCGCGGGCCCGGACGGCTCCGCCCGGGACCGGCTCCAGCGGCCCCCCGCCGAGATCCGGTACGCCGAGGAGCTCGCCGCCCTGCGCGCCTCCGACACCGACCCGCGTCCGCCCGGCTGGCAGCTCAGCCTGCGGGCCGCCCGGCGGTTCGTCGTCGGCGACGAGGAGCGGGGCGTCAGCCGCAAGTTCGTCGGCGACACCGCCCTCGTCGAGCGGGCCCTGGTCGCGCTCGCCACCAACCGGGGCCTGATGCTCGTCGGCGAACCCGGCACCGCCAAGTCCCTCCTCTCCGAGCTCATCGCGGCCGCCGTCGCCGGCGACTCCACCCTCGTCGTCCAGGGCGGCGCCGCCACCACCGAGGACCACATCAAGTACTCGTGGAACTACGCCCTCCTCGTCTCCGAGGGCCCCTCCGAGCGCGCCCTCGTCCCCGCCCCCATGCTCAAGGGCATGGCCGAGGGCCGGCTCGTCCGCTTCGAGGAGATCACCCGCTGCCCCCTGGAGGTCCAGGACTCCCTCCTCTCCCTCCTCTCCGAACGGGTCCTGGCCGTCCCCGAACTCGACGGCCCCGCCGGCATGGTCTTCGCCCGCCAGGGCTTCAACGTCATCGCCACCGCCAACACCCGGGACCGGGGCGTCAACGAGATGAGCGCCGCCCTCAAACGGCGCTTCACCTTCGAGACCGTCTTCCCCATCCCCGACCTCGACACCGAACTCGCGCTCGTGGAAGCCGAGTCCACCGCGCTGCTGCGCCGCTCCGGCGTCCCCGTCGCCCCCGACCGTGACGTCCTCACCGTCCTCGTCACCGTCTTCCGCGAACTCCGCTCCGGCACCACCGGCGACGGAGCCTCCGCCGACCGGCTCTCGTCGGTCATGAGCACCGCCGAGGCCGTCTCCGTCGCCCACGCCGTCGGCGTCCGCGGCTGGTTCCTGCGCGGCGGCCCGGGAGACGCCGCCGACCTCGTCACCTGCCTCGCCGGCACCGCCGCCAAGGACAGCCCCGAGGACCTCGCCCGCCTCCGCCGCTACCTCGAACAGCGCGCCGCCTCCCGCGGCGGCGCCCCGTGGAAGGCCCTGCACGCGGCCCGCCACCTGCTGGCCGGCTGATGTCCGTCACCTATCTCGGCGTCCGCCACCACTCGCCCGCCTGCGCCCGGCTCGTCGCCCGCACCATCGAGCGGCTGCGCCCCGCCCACGTGCTCGTCGAGGGTCCCGCCGACCTCGACGGGCGCCTGGACGAGCTGCTGCTCGGCCACGAACCGCCCGTCGCCGTCTTCAGCCACTACCGCGACGACGAGCGGTCCGCGACCTCCTGGACCCCGCTGTGCGCCTACTCGCCCGAGTGGATCGCGCTCACGCGGGGCCGGGCGGCCGGCGCCGAGGTGCGCTTCATCGACCTGCCCGCCTGGCACCCCGCCTTCGCCGGCCGCGCCAACCGGTACGCGGACGCGGAGCTCCGCTACGCCGAGGCCACCGCCCGGCTCCGGCACCGCTTCGGCGTCGACTCCACCGACGCCCTCTGGGACCGGATGATCGAGACCGACCCGGACGCCCCGGACCTGGCGGAGCGCCTGGAGGCCTACTTCGACGCGATCCGCGGCGACACCGAGGCCGACCCCTCGGACCGGGCGCGCGAGGCGTACATGGCCGAGTGGATCCGGGCCGCCCTCGCCGCCGCCGGGGACCGCCCGGTCCTCGTCGTCACCGGCGGCTTCCACCGCCCGGCCCTGCGCCGCCTGGTCGAGACCGGCGGAGGGGGCGCGCGGGACCGGGACGCCGCGGCGCGCGGTGGAGCACGGGCGGGCGTCGAGGCCGCCGGCCCGGACACGGACGCCGGGGCGGGGACGGACGCGGAAGCGGGGGAGGCCGGGACGGGTGCGGGGGCCGCCGTGGTCGCCGCCGCGGAGGCCCGCCCCGGCCCCGGCGCCGGGGCCGCCGCGGAGGCCCGCCCCGGCGCCGGGGCGGGGGGAGCGGGGAGGGGCGCCGCGGTCTGGCCCGCCGTGCCCGCGCCGCCGGAGGGGGCGCTCAGCGGCAGCTTCCTCGTCCCGTACTCCTTCCGGCAGCTCGACTCCTTCGCCGGCTACGAGTCGGGGATGCCGTCCCCCGCCTACCACCAGTGGCTGTGGGAGGACGGCCCCGAGGCCGCCGGCCGGCGACTGGTCCGCACGGTCGCCGGCCGGCTCCGTAACCGGGGCCACCCCGTCTCCACCGCCGCCCTCGTCGCCGCCGGGGCCTCCGCCGCCGCGCTCGCCGCGTTGCGCGGCCATCCCGTGCCCGGCCGCCTCGACCTCCTCGACTCCCTCGCCGGAGCCCTCGTCACCGAGGCGCTCGACGAGCCGCTGCCGTGGACCCGGCGCGGCCCGCTGCGCGCCGGGTCCCACCCCGCGGTCGTGGAGATGGTCGCGGCCTGCTGCGGCGACCGCGTGGGCCGGCTCCACCCCGACACCCCCGTGCCGCCGCTCGTCCACGACGTCGCCGGCCGGCTCGCCGCCCTCGGCCTCGACGGCACCGCCCCCGTGACGCTCCGCCTCACCGCCCCCGACGGCCTGGAGCGCAGCCGCGTCCTGCACCGGCTGCGCGTCCTCGGCGTCCCCGGGTACGAGCGGACCGCCGGCCCCGCCGACGGCACCGACCCGGTCGTCGAGGAGCGCTGGGAGCCCCGCCCCGGGGCCGGCCGCGAGGCGGCGCTCGTCGAGGCCGGCGCGTACGGCGCCCGGCTCGACGACGCGGCCCTGGTCGCCCTCGGCGACCGCGCCCGGGCCGCCGCGGACGACTGCGGAGCCCTCGCGGCGGTCCTCTTCGACACCGTCGTCTGCGGCGCCACCCACCTCGCCGGACCGCTCGTCACCCGCCTCCGCGCCGGCCTCGCCTCCGCCTCCGCGCCCGGCCCCCTGGGCAGCGCGCTCGCCACCGCCCTCGGCCTGTGGCGGCACGACCGCGTCTACGGCGTCGCCCGCGACCCGCTGCTCGCCGCCGCCGTCGACACCGCCGTCACCCGCCTGCTGTGGCTCGTCGAGGGCACGGCCCCCGGCGGCCGGGGCCCCTCGGGCGGCCCGGACCGCACGCGGCTGCGCGCCCTGGTCGCCGTCCGCGACGCCCTGCTGCACGCCGCACCGCTCCTCTCGGTCTCCCGGGAGGCCGCCGCGGACGTCTTCCGGCGCGTCGCGGCCGACCCGGCCGCCGCACCCGACCTGCGCGGCGCCGCCTTCGGCCTGGTCCGCGTCCTCTCCCACCCCCCGCGCCCCGGCGCCGGGGCGGAGCCGGGCGTCGCCGACGCCGTCCGGGCCGTCGCCGCGCCCGCCGTGCTCGGCGACTGGCTGGCCGGACTCTTCGCGGTGGCCCGCGAGGAGCTGGCCGACGGCGACGGACACACGGGGGACGGCCGGGCGGGGGAGGGGCACGCGGGGGACGGCGGGACGGGGGCCGGTGGCGGGACGCTCGTCGGCGTCCTCGACGAGCTGGTCGTGGCGATGTCCGGCACCGACTTCCTGATCGCCCTGCCCGCGCTGCGCGAGGCCTTCGCCTGGTTCCCGCCCGTCGAGCGGGAACGGATCGCCGCCCGTCTCATCGAACGGCGCGGGCTGCGCGGCTCGGCCCGCGCCCTGCTCCGCACCACCGCGGACCCCCTGGACCTCGCCAGGGCCCGCACACTGGAGGACCACGTGTCACGCACCCTCGACGGCCTCGGCCTGGGGGCCGCCGGATGAGCACCCCGCACACCCCCGGACCGCACACCCCCGGACCGTCCGCCCCCGGACCCGACGCCGCCGGACCGCACACCCCCGGACCGGACGCCGCCCGGAACCCCGGACCGTCCGCCCGTCCCGCCGCACCGGTCGCAGGGCCCGACCTCCGCCCCCTCACCGCACCGGCCGCCGGACCGGACGCCGACCCCGACGCCGGCCCCGACGCGGGGCTCGAACGGTGGCGACTCGTCCTCGGTGCCCCCGCCGAGCGCCACACCGGTCCCCTCGGACCCGAGGCCGCCGCCCGCGACGCCGCCCTCGACTGGCTCTACGGCCGCGACCCCGAGCGGGCCCGGCGGGGAGTGCGGGCCACCGGCCGCGAGGGCGGTGACGGCGCCTCCGCCGTCACGCCCGTCGACTGGCTCGACGACGTGCACCGCCTCTTCCCCCGCGAGACCGTCGAACGGCTCGAACGGGACGCGGTCGAGCGGTTCGAGATCCACGAGATCGTCACCGACCCCGCCGTGCTGGAGCGGATCGAGCCCGACCAGACCCTCCTCCGCGCCGTCCTGCGCACCAAGCACCTCATGAACCCCGAGGTGCTGCGGCTCGCCCGCCGCATCGTGGAGACCGTCGTCCGCCGGCTCATGGAGCGGCTCCGGCCCGAACTGCGCCGCGCCCTCCACGGCAGCCGGTCCCGCCGTCCCAGCCGCGTCCCGCTCTCCCGCGACTTCGACTTCCGCGGCACCGTCCGCGCCAACCTCGCCCACTACCGGCCCGAGGAGCGCCGCCTCCTCATCGAACGGCCCCGCTTCCACTCGCGGACCCGGCGGCACGTCGAGCGCTGGCAGCTGATCCTCCTCGTCGACCAGTCCGGCTCCATGGTCGACTCGGTGATCCACTCCGCCGTGACGGCGGCCAGCCTGTGGGGGCTGCCCGGGCTGAAGACCCACCTGGTCGCCTTCGACACCTCCGTGGTGGACCTGACGCACGACGTCTCCGACCCGGTGGAGCTGCTCATGCGGGTCCAGCTCGGCGGCGGCACCGACATCGCCCGGGCCGTCGCTCACGCCACCGGCCTGATCGACAACCCGCGCCGGGCGATCGTCGCCGTCATCAGCGACTTCTACGAGGGGGGCGACCGCCACCGGCTGGTCCGGGGCGTGCGGGCGCTGGTCGAACAGGGCACGGTCGTCCTCGGCCTCGCCGCGCTCGACGAGGAGGCCCGTCCGGCGTACGACCGCGAGACCGGGCAGCTCCTCGCCGACGCGGGGGCCCACGTCGGCGCGATGACGCCGGGGCAGCTGGCCGAGTTCGTCGCCGAGAGGCTGGGCCGGTGACCCGCCCCGACCTCCTCGCCCTGGACACCGAGACCCTCGCCGCCCTCACCAGCCGGGGCCTCGTCAAACGCGCCGCGCGCGACCTGGCGGCGGGCGCCGGCGCGACGGTGACCGCCGGCCCGGACACCACGCTCACCGCCCGCTACCCCGACGGCGCCACCGCGGCCCTCGCCCCCGGCGCCGGCCTGGACCGCGGCACCTGCACCTGCGCCGCCACCACCCTCTGCCGCCATCTCGTCGGCCTGGTCCTCGCCCACCAGCAGGCCTCCGCACGCCCCCCGGGCCCGGACCCCGCCGTGCCGCCCGCCCCGGCGGACGCCGCCGAGGGGCCCGAGCCGCCGGGGCCCGCCGCGCCGCCCACGCCGTCGGCGTCCGCCCCACCGGGCCCCCCGGCGGAGCCCGTCGGGAACGCCGGGGGGCCGGAGGCGGCCGTGCCGGCCACCGGTCCGGAGACCGGGGCCCCGGGCGCGCCGGCGGGTGCCGCCGCACCGGCCGCCGTTTCCGCGCCGAGCGACGTCGGCCGGCCCGGCGCGGCGGGCCCCGGCGGGGAGTGCGGTACGCGACCGGGCGCGGTGCCGGAGCCGGTGGCCGGCGCGGCGGGCGGGGCCGAATGGCTTCCGTGGTCGCCGGGGGACACCGACGACGAGGCGCTGGTCGCGGCCGTCGGCGCGCGGGCGGTCGCCGCCGCGCGGCGGACGCTGGCCCGCGGGTACACCGCGCGGCTGACGCATCCGCGTGCCGGCGCGCCCGCCGCCCGGGCCGAACTTCCCACTTGCACCGTCCGGTTCCCGGTGCGGGGCGCGGTGGCGCACGCGGTGACGGACGCGGCGGACGCGGTGCGGGGCGAGGCCGTGGCGCTCGCCGTGTGGGCCTTCCGGGCGGCCGTCGGGGCCGATCCGGAGCGGCCGCCGTCCCGGGTCGACGTCGGCGGGGCCGACTCCGCCCGCGAGGCCGCCGCCGGGCTCGACCGCTCCGGGCCGCTCCTCGCCGATCTGCTGCTCGACGGCGCCGCGCACGCGGGCCCCGTCCTTCCGGGTGCCCTGGGGCGCGCCCGGGACGAGCTCGCCGCCGGAGCGCTGCACTGGCAGGCCGGTGTCCTCGCCGGCGTCCTCGACCAGCTCGTCGCCTACCGGGAGAGGGGCGCCGGGTTCCGTGCCGAGGAGCTGGCCGCGCTGCTCGGGGAGGCCGACGGCCGGGCCCGGACGCGCGGCCTGCCCGGCGCGGCCCTCGGCGGCGGCGAGCGCGGCGACACCCCGCTGCGGCGGGTGCGGCTCACCGCGCTCGGCTGCCGGATCTCCGGCACCGCCGCCGACCGCACCGCCGAGGTCTACCTCGCGCACGGCGGCGCGGGCATCGCGCTGGTCCTGCGCCGGAGTTGGGCGGTGGCGGAGGGGCCGGCGGCGACCGGTCCCGCACTGGCCCGGCGCCGGATCGCCGGCAGCACCCTGGGCGCGCTCGCCGCGGCGAACGTGGTGAGCGAGGTCGCCTCCCGCACCCCCGGACGGACCGTGAAGCTCGGCACCTCCCGGGTGGCCGCCACCGGCGTCACCCCCGTGGGGAACGCCTGGGACGAGCTGCCCGAGCCGCTGCTCGTCCGGGACTTCGCCGCGCACGCGCGGGCCCTGCGCCGCCGGCCGCCGCGCTTCGCCCGCGCCCGGGTGGAGGCCGAGGCGGTGCACGTCCTGGCCGTCGACGGGGTGGAGGAAATCGGCTACGACCCCGCGCGGCAGGAGCTGCGGGCCACCCTGCGCGACGCCCGGGGCGCGACGGCACGGCTGGTCGCCCCGTACAACCCGTACAGCCCCGGCGGCCTCGACGTCCTGGCCGCGGCACTCCGCGGCGGCGAGGGCGGCGACGGCGGCGGCACTCCCGGCGTCCCCGGCGGTGGCGCCCCCGGCAGCGGCACCCCCGGCGGCCCCGGCAGCCGGGGACCCGGCCCGGTCCGGTCGGTCAGCGGCTTCGTCCGGGTGACGGGGGAGGGACTGGTGGTGGAGCCGCTCGCGGTCCGTACCGCCGACGGGACCGTCGTGCCCGACCTCGCCCCGGCGCCCCGGCGGACCGCCGCGCTGCCGCACGCCGCGCCCGCGGCCCCCGGCGACCCCGTCGGCCTCGCCCTGGAGTGCGCCCTCTCGGCCCTCGCCACCGTCGCGGTGCACGGTCTGCGGCGGCTGCCGGCCGGGGCCGCCGCCGCGCTCGCCGACGCGGCCGGCGCCCTCGCCCGGCGCGGCCTCACCACCACGGCCGAGCAGCTCCGGCGGGTGCCGGCGGCGCTCGCGGGGGAGGGCCCGGAGGCGGCGGTACGACCGTGGCTGGACGCCCAGTTGCGTCTGCTCACCGCCATGGAGCTGCACGCGCGCGGCGACTGAACCCGCCCGCCCCGCCCCGCCGACCGGTCCGCGGCCTGTTGGTCCGCCGACTCCGCCGCCACCTGTGGTACTGCCTTACCAGGACATAAGGGACTTTGTTCCGATAAGTGGGGAGAGGGGTGCGCATGGCGAAGGTCGGACAGGAACCGGACGGCGGAGGGGGCGGCGGCGGAGGGGGTGCGGGCGGCGCGGGAGGCGGCAAGGACGGCGCCGGGCGGGGCGCCCTGCCGGTGACGGCGGACCTGCCCGACCACGCGGGCCGCCACCCCGCCCGTACCGACCCGGTCGTCTTCGGCGTCACCGCCGTCCTCACGCTCGCCTTCGTCGTGTGGGGCGCGACGGCGACGGACGGCCTGGAGTCGGTCTCCAGCAGTCTGCTCGACGGCCTGATCCGGGACGGCGGCTGGGCGTTCATGCTGGCGGCCTCCGGCTTCGTCGTCTTCGCGCTGTGGCTGGCGATCAGCCGGTACGGCCGGATCACCCTGGGCCAGGAGGGCGAGGGGCCGGAGTTCCGCACGGTCTCGTGGATCGCCATGATGTTCAGCGCCGGCATGGGCATCGGCCTGATGTTCTACGGGGTGAGCGAGCCGCTCGCCCACTACGGCACCCCGCCGCCCGGCACCTCCCCGGCCGACTCGGCCGAGCGGATGCAGACGGCGATGGCCACCACGCTCTTCCACTGGACGCTCCACCCGTGGGCGATCTACGCCGTGGTCGGCCTGGCCATCGCGTACTCGACCTTCCGCCGCCGGCGCCGGCAGACCATCAGCGCCGTCTTCGTCCCCCTGATGGGCGAGCGCAGGGCGCTCGGCGGGCCCGGCCGGGTCATCGACATCCTCGCCATCTTCGCGACCCTCTTCGGCTCGGCCGCCTCGCTCGGCCTCGGCGCGCTCCAGATCGGCAGCGGAGTGGAGGAGCTGGGATGGATGGAGACGGCCGGCACGGGGCTGCTCGTCGGCATCATCGCCATGCTGACCCTGGCCTTCGTGCTCTCCGCCGTCTCCGGCGTGGAGAAGGGCATCCAGTGGCTCTCCAACATCAACATGGTGCTGGCGCTGCTCCTCGCCCTCTTCGTCTTCGTCGCGGGCCCCACCATCATCGTGCTCGACCTGCTGCCGACCTCCCTCGCCGCCTACATCGGGGACCTGCCCCAGCTGGCGGGCCGGACGGAGGCGACCAGCGGCGAGGACATCCACGACTGGCTGGGCAGCTGGACGGTCTTCTACTGGGCGTGGTGGATCTCCTGGACGCCCTTCGTCGGCATGTTCATCGCCCGGATCAGCCGGGGTCGGACGATCCGCCAGTTCATCGGCGGCGTCATCCTGGTGCCGAGCGCGGTCAGCCTGGTGTGGTTCGCGATCTTCGGCGGCACGGCGATGCGGCTGAGCGAGCGGGGGGAGCTGGCGGGCGAGACCACCCCCGAGGGCCAGCTCTTCGGGCTGCTCCAGGAGTTCCCGATGACGGGGGTGATGAGCCTCCTGGTGATGGTCCTCGTCGGCATCTTCTTCGTCTCGGGCGCGGACGCCGCCTCCATCGTCATGGGCACCCTGTCGCAGCGCGGGGCGATGGAACCGACCCGCCCGGTGGTGGTCTTCTGGGGCGTGGTCACCGGCGCGGTCGCCGCGATCATGCTGCTCATCGGCGACGGCCAGGGTGACGCGCTGGCGGGCCTGCAGAACCTGACGATCCTGGTCGCCGCCCCGTTCGTCCTCGTGATGATCGGCATGTGCGTGGCGCTCATGCGGGACCTGCGCGAGGACCCGCTGATCGTGCGCGGACAGGTCGGCGAGGAGGTCGTGGGGGTCGCGGTGATCGCCGGACACGAGAAGTACGACGGCGACTTCGAGCTCCGGATCGGCCCGGGCACCGCCGACGGCACCGCGCCGGGCGACCCGGCGGCCCCGGACGGCCCGCCGGCCCCCATGGGGACCCCGGGCGCCCGCTGATCCTTCGGGCCCCGCAACCCTGCCGTCCCTTCGGGGCCCGCGACCCTGCCGTCCCTTCGGGCCCCGCCGCCCTGCCGGGCCTTCCGGTGCCGTCCGTCCGCGGACCTTCCGGGCCCGGCGGGTCCGCGGGGCTTCCCGGCCCGGCGGCGTGGCGGCCCGCCGCGCCGCCCGGCCGCCGGTCCGTCAGGGGCCGACCGAGCGCCAGATGCGGTCGGGGAGGATCCGGGCGGCCTCTTCGAGGTCGACGTCCCCGAGGGTGAGCCAGCGGCGGGCCATGCCGATGACCGGCCCCAGGACGAGGGTCTCGATGACCGGGGTGGGGAGGTCGGCGAGTTCGCCGGAGCGGCGGTGGCCGTCGAGCCAGTGCTCGATCGGGGTGAGCCGCGCCTCCTGGTTGTCGCGGATCTCGGAGGCGCGGGCCGTGCCCTCCTGGTCCGCGAAGGGGGAGTGCAGCAGCCGGGCGGCGGCCGGCTGGGTGCGGACGAACTCCAGGTACGCCCGGACGACGGCCTCGATGCCGGAGCGGGCGTCCTGGTGGGCCGTGAGCGCGGTGGCCAGTTCGCCGAGGAGCCGGCCGAGCCAGCGCATCGCGAGCGCGGCGATCACGCCGTGGAGGTTGCCGAAGTGGTGGTAGACGCTGCCGGTGCTGACACCGCTCGCGCGGGTCAGGGCGGAGACGGTGAGTCCGGCCTCGCCCTCGCGCGCGTAGAGGTCGAGCGCGGTGTCGAGGACGCGTTCGACGGTGGCTTCCCCGCGCTGCTGCTTCCGGCTCATCGAGCGGGGTGCCCCCTTCGGTCGCGTGCCATCCCTGGCCCGTCTCTTCCGTACCAGGTCAGCATAGGAGGCGCGGACGCCGCGGGACCCCGCCCGGAGACCGGAGCGGGGTTCCGCGAGCCCCCGTGCGGGGAGCCGGCACGGAGAACCGGCGGGGATCAGGCCAGGGCCAGGAAGAGCTTCTCCAGCTCCGCCTCCGTCATGGGCGCGGAGTCCTCCGCGCCCTCCGCCAGGCACTGCCGCATCCCGCTCGCCACGATCTTGAACCCGGCCCGGTCCAGGGCCCGGGAGACGGCGGCCAGTTGGGTCACCACGTCCTTGCAGTCGCGGCCCGCCTCGACCATCGCGATCACTCCGGCCAGCTGCCCCTGGGCGCGCCGCAGGCGGTTCAGCACCGGCGTCCTGGCGTCCTCGTCGACCTGCACGGCATTCCTCCTTCGTCCCCCGCCCTTGGATCAGCATACCCCCTAGGGTATTAAAACGCCCCGTATCGGACCATCCATGTCATTCCCGGGCCGGGACGGCGGTACGGCTCCGTGCCCGCCGCACGGCGCGCACGCCGACCGCCGCCGGTCCCGCCGCGCCCAGCACCGCCCAGGTGGCGGGATGGGTCCAGAGGGCCGGGTCGAGCTGCCGGGTCAGGACGAAGACGCCCATGACGACGACGAACCAGCCGAAGGCCCTGCGCAGGGCGGCCTGCGGGACGCGGCCGGCGAGGCGGCCCCCGGCCAGGCTGCCGGCGACGGCGGCGCCGGCGACGGTGAGGGCGAGGCCCCGGTCGAGGGTGAGGCCCGAGAGGTGTCCGGCGAGTCCGGCGAAGGAGTTCATGGTGACGACGAGGAGCGAGGTGCCGACGGCGGCCCCCATCGGGAGCCCGCCGAGGAGCGCCAGGGCGGGCACGACGAGGAACCCGCCGCCCGCACCCACCAGCCCCGTCACGGCGCCCACGGCGACCCCCTCGACGGCGGCGTGCCCCACCGGCAGGTCGCCGTCCCGGTGCCGGGGCTCCTGGCGCCGCCGCGGCCTGCGGAGCATGGCGTAGGCCGTGGCGAGCATCATCAGGGCGAAGGCGATGAGGAGGGCCGTGCCCGGGAGGTGCGCGGCGGCCCGGCCCCCGGCGTACGCGCCCGCCGTGCCGAAGGAACCGAAGAGGAGTCCCGTCCGCCATCGCACCCGGCGGGCCCGGGCGTGCGGGACGAGCGCGGCGAGACCGGTGACCCCGACGACGAACAGGGAGGTGGCGATGGCCTCTTCGGCGTCCAGCCCGGCGAGGTAGACCAGGATCGGCACGGTGAGGATCGACCCGCCGCCGCCCAGGACGCCGAGGGTGACCCCGACGAGCAGCGAGGCCGCCACGATCAGGACGGTCACCGGGTGCTCCGGAGCTCGGCGATCACGGTCCGGACGTCGGTGCGGGGGCCCCGGTTGTAGGGGAGCTTCGAGAGCATGACGCCCAGGGCGCAGGAGTTGCTGAGCGCGGCGTAGGTCAGGCCGGCGCCGATCGCGGTGCCGATGAGGTGCGCGCCCGGCACGGCGATGCCGACGAGGCCGGTGACCAGGACGACCGAGCCGGCGACCAGGCGGACCTGGCGCTCCATGTCCCAGCGCTCGGGGCCGCGCTCGACGGGGGCGCCGGCCGACTCCCAGCCGGTGATGCCGCCGTCCAGGACCCGCAGGTTCGGCAGCCCCGCGCCGGCCAGCGCCCGCTCGGCCTCCTTGGCCCGCTGCCCCGAGCGGCACACCAGCACGACCTCCTCGTCCAGGTGGGCGCGGAGCTCGGCGCGGTGCTCGCGCAGGGTGTTCAGCGGGACGTTGTACGACCCCGGGATGTGCGCGGTGCGGAACTCGCCGGGCGTGCGGACGTCGAGGAGGCGCGGGGCGCGGCCCTCCTGGACGAGGAGGTGCAGGGCGGCGGGGGCGAGGACGGGGGCGGTGCTCATGGAGGGATCCGTTCGTGAAGGGCGTCGGGGGTGGGTGCGGGGTGCGGGGTGCAAGGCGCGCGGCGGTGCGGGGCGAGCGCGCGCGGCGTGGGGGCGCGGAGGGCGCGGCGTCCGTGTGCCACGCGCCGCGTGCCGCAGGTGCGCGCGGCGCGGAGTGCGCGCGAGGGCCGGCGGGCGGTCAGGCGGTGGCCGGCTCCGGTGCCGTCAGGGCCCAGGCCGCGTAGCCGCCGAGGATGTCGGAGACGTCCTGGAAGCCGCGCCGGCGCAGCAGGCTGGCGGCGATGGAGGAGCGGTGGCCGCCCGCGCAGTGCACCACGAGGGGCCGGTCCGCGGGGAGTTCCGCGGCGCGGTGGGGGAGTTCGGCGAGCGGGATGTGGACGGCGGCGTCGATGAGGCCGTCGGCCGCGCGCTCCCCGCAGGTGCGCACGTCGACGACGAGCGGCGGGCGGTCGCCCGCGAGGGCGTCCCGCAGCCGGGCGGCGGTGACGCGGCTCGCCGGGGCGACCTCGCCGGCCAGCGCCTCCAGGGCCGCCCCGGGCTCCGCCAGGTGCCCCTCGGCGCGGTCGAGGCCGACGCGGGCGAGGCGGGTGAGGACCTCCTCCTCGCGTCCCTCCGGGGCGATGACCACGAGCCGGTCGCCGGGGTCGAGGACGGTGCCGGCCTGCTCGGCGAAGCGCCCGTCGGCCGGCACGTTGACCGCGCCGCGCAGGTGTCCGGCCGCGAACTCCTGCGGATCGCGGGCGTCGACCACGACGGCCCCGGCGTCCCGCAGCGCGGTGAACTCGGCGAGGGCGAGCGGCCGGGCGGCGGTGGCGGAGTCGTACAGTCCGCGTTCCTTGCGGTTGAGCGCGGCGTCGTGGGCGAAGTAGCCGGGGGCGGCCGGCTGTCCGGCGGTGACCAGCGCGACGAAGTCCGCGCGGTCCATCGGCGCGCAGGCGTAGTTGGTCGCCCGCTGCTCCCCGATCGTGGAGGACCGCTCCGTCGAGAGGTTCTTGCCGCAGGAGGAGCCGGCGCCGTGCGCGGGGAAGACGCGGACCCGGTCGTCGAGGCCCATCAGCTTGTTCTGGACGCTGTCGTGGAGCAGGGCGCCCAGTTCCTCGACGGTGACGCCGACGGAGGCGAGCAGGTCGGGGCGCCCGACGTCGCCGATGAACAGGGCGTCCCCGGTGAGGACTCCGTACGGCACCTCGTCCCCGGCGCGCTCGTACACCAGGACGCTGATCGACTCCGGGGTGTGGCCCGGGGTCTCCATGATCTCCAGGGTGACGTCGCCGAGCGCGATCCGCTCGCCCTCGGCGAGCGCCCGGATCGGGTACTCCGTCTCGGCGCGGCGGCCGTAGCCGATCCAGGCGCCGGTGCCGGCGGCCAGCTCCAGGTGACCGGCGACGAAGTCGGCGTGGAAGTGGGTGTTGATCACGCCGACGACCGTGAACCCGTGCGCCTCGGCGTCCGCGAGGTACTCGGAGACGTCCCGGCGCGGGTCGACGACCACGGCGCGGCCGGTCGTCTCGTCGGCGATCAGGTACGAGGCGTGGGAAAGGCAGTCGAGGTAGTACTGGGCGAAGAACACGGCGGAACCTCCCGCAAGCGTCTGGATACCCCCCCGGGTATGAACAAGCTCGACCGTACGGGGCTCCGCCGCGATGCGTCAAATACCCCCCTGGGTATCGATCGTCACAGGGGTGCACCGGCCCGCACTGCCTCTCCCTCATACGAGTGGGGGTATTCTGAGCTGCGGCGGGCATGAAGAAGGGGCACCGCCGACCCTTCGGCGATGCCCCTGTCCCCTTCTCTTTCCGGTCCCGGCCTCCCGTCCTCCGCCCCCGTCCTCCGCCCCGCCCCCCGTCGGGCGGCCGTCGTTCCCGTCCGCCCACGCCGGACGCCGGACGCCGGGCCCCGCGGACGCCTCGGTCAAGGCTCGTGACCGTGCGCGGCCACCGCGAAGGTCTGGGAGATCAGCACCTGCTCCGCCCGCTCCTGGAGCCGGTCCGCCAGCCCCCGCAGGCGCGCCCCCTGGGCGGCGGGGATCGACAGCGCCACCGCCGCGGTCTCCGCGCCGACCGTGATCGGCACCGCCGCGCAGGCCGTCCCGAGCGCGTACTCCTGGTGCTCCAGGACCGGCAGCCGGCGCGGCAGCGCGGCGAGCCGCCGCTCGAAGGCGCACCGCGCCCCGACCGTGTGCGGGGTGAGCTCCGTCACCGGGTGGCGGCCCAGGTGCTCGCTCCGCTGCTCCGGCTCCAGCTGGAGCAGCAGGCTCTGGCCCGCGGCATGGGCGTGCGCGGTCGCCCGGAAGTCGGCCCACTCCTGCACGGGCGGCCTGGCCGGGTTGTCCGACACGGCACCGATCTCCACCTCGCCGTCCCGGTACTGGACGAAGTAGACGGCCGCGTCCAGGTCCCGGCTCAGGGAGTCCACCCAGGCCTGGATCCCGAGCGCCGGGCTGTGGGCGGCGGTGCCCGCCTCCCGGCGCAGCGGCGAGACGAGCGCGTAGACGCCGCTGTCGTTGCGGACCAGGCCCTCGTGGACCAGGGTCCGCAGCAGGTGGTACGCCGTCGGCAGCGGCAGCAGGGCCTCGCGGGCCAGCTGCTTGGCGCTGCCCGCCCCGCCCCTCCGCTCCAGCTCGTCCAGCAACCGCACGGCCCGGCGCACCGACTGGATCAGGGTCGGGGCCGTGCCGCTTCCCCCCTCGCGATAGGGCATGCGTGTCCTTTCACAACGCGCGGAGCACTGTGCTCCGGGTTCCATGATCGGACAGTGAACCCCGAATCACGTACCGTCAGGGGGCCGGGGTGTCGGAACCGCTCCCGCCGCCCCCGCGTGGTCCTCCGAGGAACGATCGCCTTCGAAGGGATGCTCGTGCACACCCAGACCCCCGGCGCCTCCCGCCGGACCGCCCTCGCCCTCGGCGCCGGCACGGCGCTCACCGCCGCCCTCGGCCTCGCCGGCGCCGCCCCGGCCCAGGCCTTATCCCCCGTCCCCGCCTCCGCCGCGGCCCGGCGGCGGGTGGCCGCCCGCCTGGGCGCCCTGGAGGAGCGGTACGGCGCCCGCCTCGGCGTCCACGCCCACGACGTGCGCACCGGCCGCACGATCGCCCACCGGGACCGGGAACGCTTCCCGATGTGCTCGGTCTTCAAGACCCTCGCCGCCGCGGCCGTCCTGCGCGACCTCGACCACGACGGAAGCTTCCTCGCCCGCCGGATCCACTACACCGCCGACTGCGTCGAGCGCTCCGGCTGGTCCCCGCGGACCGGGGAGGCGGAGAACATCGCCCGGGGGATGACGGTCGCGGAGCTCTGCGACGCCACCATCCGCTTCAGCGACAACACCGCGGCCAACCTGCTCCTGCGCGAGCTGGGCGGCCCCACCGCCGTCACCCGCTTCGCCCGCTCGACCGGCGACCCGGTCACCCGGCTCGACCGCTGGGAGCCCGCGCTGAACTCCGCCGAGCCCTGGCGGGTCACCGACACCACCACCCCGCGCGCCATCGCCCGCACCTACGGCCGGCTCGTCCTCGGCCGGGTCCTGGAGCCCGCCGACCGCGCCCTCCTCACCGACTGGCTGCTCCGCAACACCACCAGCGACGAGAGGTTCCGCAAGGGCCTCCCGGCGGACTGGACGGTCGCCGACAAGACGGGCGGAGGCGACTACGGCACCAACAACGACGTCGCCGTCGCCTGGCCGCCGGGCGGCGGCCCGGTCCTCCTCGCCGTCCTGACCACCCGGCCGGACCCGAAGGCCGCGGGTTCGAACGAACTGGTGGCCGCCGCCGCGGCGATCGTCGCGGAGGAACTGGTCTGACGAGCTCGTCAGGGGCGACGGCGTCGCGCACGGGGGTTCCGTGCGGGGCGCCGTCGCGTCGGCTCCGGGGCTGGGCAGATTCCGTAATGGACGGTACATTTGATCTCTGAAACTCACTGATTTGAAACGTGGCAAGCCGGAGGACGCGGCCTCGACGGCTGCCGTCCCCCTCGGTGGTCCCACGCCGCAGAAGGGAACGCCATGAGCCCCACGCTGGCCGACGAGATCCGCAATCGGCTCGGAGAGCTGAGTCCCGCGGAGCGCAAGGTCGCGCGGGTGCTGCTGGCGGGGTATCCGGCCGCGGTGTTCGAGACGGTCGCCACGATCGCGGAGCGGGCCGGCGTGTCGGCGCCCACGGTGCTGCGGTGCGCCTCCCGGCTGGGCTACCGGGGCTTTCCCGACCTCCAGGCCGCTCTCCGCTCGGAACTCGATGCCCGCAACGCCTCGCCGATCACGCTCTACACGGCCGCGGAGACGTCGAGGCACGAGCGGACGGAGGCTCCACAGGGCGCCGCCGCCACCCAGCTCGGCGAGCGCTCCTCACTCGTGCGGCAGGCCGTCGCCCAGACCTTCGACGAGGTGTCCGCCCACGAGTTCGAGGAGGCCGTCCGCCTCCTCTCCGACCCGCGCCGTCGCGTGCACGTGGCCGGCGGACGCTTCACGCACCTGATGGCCGAGTACCTGGGCCTTCACCTGATGCAGTTCCGCGACCAGGTGGGCTTCCTGCCGCACAAGGACGTGGAGCGGACCTCCTTCCTCACGCAGCTCACCCGACGGGACGTCACCGTCCTGTTCGACTACCGGCGTTACGAGACCGACAAGACGCTGATCGCCGAACTGGCCAGGGAGCGGGGCGGCAAGGTCATCGTGTTCACCGACCCGTGGCTCTCCCCCGCCGCCGCCCACGCGGACGTCGTGCTCATCACCCAGGTCTCCTCGGACTCCCCCTATGACAGCCTGGTGCCGGCCCTGGCGGTCGTCGAGGCCCTCGTCGCCGCCGTTCTCGACCGAATCGGCGGCAGCGGTCACGAGCGCATGAAGGAAGCGGAGCGGGTCGCCCGGCGCACCGGCCTGCTGTAGCCGGACCGCGCGTCGCGGTCCGCTCGACGACGTGAAAGGAGCCGGCCCCCGTCCGGGGCCGGCTCCGTGTCGTGCCGGTCAGCGCGGCGCGATGTCGATGCGCAGGGAGAGGAGCGAGCGGGCGTCCGTGCCGTCGCTGGTGAAGGCGGCGAAGCCGCGCGCCTTGGTGAACGTCACCGTGAACCGCGGCCCGCTCTCGAACGTGGTCGCGGTCGCGCCGTTCTGCGCGCGCGTCGAGGCGAGCGCCCGCGCGGTGGTACGGAAGCCGTACGGGACGCCGTCGGGGTTGGCCGCGGAGGAGAAGACGTCGGTTTCGGCGGGCACGGGCACCGTTCCGACGGGGTTCAGGGGCTGCTTGGACGGGTGGACGCGCGGCGTCCAGGTGCGCGCGTCGTACTGGTCCCCGTCCGTGAGGTAGCTGTATCGGGCCCGGCGCAGGGACCAGCCGTCCTCGGAGTCGTGGGCGCGGGCGTCGCGCAGGTCCAGGACGGCGACGCCGTTCGGACCGAGGACGCTGAGGTGCTCGCGGGCGCTGCCGGGCCGGTCGACGACGAGGGCGGTGTTCTCCTCCAGGCCGTAGACGCGGTCGTGGCCGGTGTCGGAGGCGAGGCGCAGCGCCCGGCCCTCGCGTCCGTAGGCGCCCGTGTGGGTGTCGACGAGTCCCGAGCGGAGGAAGCCGAAGCCGCCCTCGGGGATGTACCCGAGGCGGGTCGGGTCGTCGAAGTAGCCGGGAGCGCTGCCGTCCCGGAGCCCCTCGTAGGACTCTCCGCCGCTGACCATGTCGGGGCCGGAGACGATCTGGGCGCCCGCGGAGGACCCGGCGACGACGGCGCCCCGGGCGAGCTTGGCGCGGATCGCGGCCAGGACCTTGGAGTCCCGGTGCGCCTCTCCGCGCAGCAGGGTGGTGACGTAGCGGTACTGGTCGCCGCCGCCGAAGAAGAAGCCGGTCATGGACTCGACCTGGGCGACGACGGCGTCCGAGTCGGCGTTGGCCACGTGGTCGATGTCCAGGGGGATCCACTGGGCGTCCGCGGCCCCGTGGCGCTCGAAGAGGCCGGCGTAGTAGGCGCCGTTGCAGGCGGAGTTGCTGCAGAGGTCGGGGTCGCCGGCGTGGGGGTCCTGGCTCTCGGGGACGGAGGCGGCCGTGATGATCCCGATACGGGCGCCGGAGCCGCCGGCCCGCTTGATGATCTCGCCGTAGACCTGGGTGTTGCTCTCCTTGAGGGCTCCTCCGATCAGGACGAGGGACCCCGCCTGGGGCCGGTCTCCCGGGGCGTCGGCGAGAGCGGAGGAGGAGACCGAGAGGAGGGAGACGGCAAGGGCGCCGGCAAGGACGGTGCGGCGTGCGGAAGGAGCGCGCATGGTGCCTCCGTTGAGGGTCGGATGGGTCGCGGGGCGGTGCGAGGGGCGGGAGCGCGTGGCCGGGGCCCGGGGCGGGCGCCTCCGGCGGCGTCGGCGCCGTGTCCGCGGCGGAGGGGAGCGGGGCTTCCCTCCGCCGCGCGTCGGGGTCGGCGCCGAGGTGGCACCGGCGTCGTTCAGGTGGTGCCGGCCGTGCCCAGGGAGGCGATCAGGTCGGCGAGGAGGGCGATACGCTGCGGGACGCTGGTGACGTCGAGCCACTCCTGGGGCGTGTGGTCGGCGCCGCCGACCGGGCCCAGGCCGTCGAGGACGGGGATGCCCGTGCCGGCGATGAGGTTGGCGTCCCCCACGCCACCGGTGGCGGCGGCGCCGAGCTCGATGCCGGCGGCGCGGGCCGCGCGGCGCGCGTGGTCGAACATCCGCCGGGAGGCGGAGGTGTCCTCCATCGGCGGGCACAGGTCGAGCTGTTCCACCTCGACCGTGACGCCGGGGACCCCGGGCTGGTCGGCGGCTTCGCGGATGGCCCGGGTGACGCGCTGGATGTCGGCCGTCGTGGCGGCGCGGACCTCGATGCGGAGTTCCGCCTGGGGGCAGACGATGTTGGCGCGGGTGCCGGCCCGTACGACGCCGACGTTGACGGTCACGTCGTGCCAGTGGCCGTTGAGGGCCTGGAGGGCGACGGTGAGGTGGGCGGCGGCGAGGGCCGCGTTGGCTCCGCGCTCGGGTTCGATGCCGGCGTGCGCCGCCCGGCCGGTCACGGTGAGGCGGAAGTCGGCGACGCCCTTGCGGGCGATGACGAGGTCACCGTTCTCCCGGGCGCATTCCAGGCCGAGCCCGAAGTGCACGCCGGCGGCCGTCGCCTCGATCAGCGGCCGGCTGGCGGGCGAGCCGATCTCCTCGTCGGGGGTGGCGAGCAGCACCAGCTCGTCGTACGCGTCGACGCCGCACTCGCCCAGGATCTCCAGGGCCGTGAGTCCGGCGAGCAGGCCGCCCTTGTCGTCGCTGACGCCGGGGCCGTACGCCGTGGAGCCCTCGATCCGGAAGGGGCGGGCGGCCGCGGTGCCGTTCTCGAAGACGGTGTCCATGTGGCCGGCGAGGAGGATCCTGCGGCCTCCCCGCGCCTCGGGCAGGCCGCCGCGCCTGCGGCCGATGAGCGCGTCGCCGGTCCGCTGCCCGTCGGGCGCGGCCGGGAAGCGGACGCGTTCCACGTCGAAGCCGAGTCGTGCGAGCCGGCGTTCGACCCAGTCGGCGACCTTGTCGACGCCCTCCGGGCTGTAGGAACCGGAGTCGACGGAGACGAGCTCTTCCAGGTCGCGCAGGTAGTCGGCGCGGTGGGCGCGGGCCAGGTCCAGGAGGTCGTCGAGCCTCTCCTGGCGCCGGGTGGGGGCGCTCACAGGACCTTGGACAGGAAGGCACGGGTGCGTTCCTGCTCCGGGTCGACGAGGACCTGGCGGGGGTCGCCCGCTTCGACGACGACGCCTTCGTCCATGAAGACGGCGGTGTCGCCGACCTCGCGGGCGAAGCCGATCTCGTGGGTGACGACGACCATGGTCATGCCGTCGTCGGCGAGCCGGCGCATGACGTCCAGGACGTCCCCGACCAGCTCGGGGTCGAGGGCGGACGTCGGCTCGTCGAAGAGCATCAGCTTGGGCTTCATGGCCAGCGCGCGGGCGATCGCGACGCGTTGTTGCTGGCCGCCGGAGAGCTGGGCGGGGTAGTGGCGGGCGCGGTCGCCGAGACCGACCTGGTCGAGGAGAGAGTGGGCGTGCTCCCGGGCGTCGGCGCGGGAGACGCCCGCGACCTTGACGGGGGCCTCCATGACGTTCTCGACGGCCGTCATGTGGGGGAAGAGGTTGAACCGCTGGAAGACCATGCCGATGTCCCGGCGGCGGTCGGCGACCTCGCGTTCGCGCAGCTCGTGGAGCTTGTTGCCCTGCTGCCGGTAGCCGACGGGTTCGCCGTCGACGGTGAGGCGGCCTCCGTCGACCTTCTCCAGGTGGTTGATGCAGCGCAGGAAGGTGGACTTGCCCGAGCCGGAGGGGCCGAGGAGGCAGCAGACCTGGCCGCGTCCGACGGTGAGGTCGATGCCCTTGAGGACCTCCAGCCTCCCGAAGTGCTTGCGTACGCCTTCGGCGCGCACCATGGGGGTGCTCATCGGTTCTGCTCCTTGCTGTTCTTGCCGAGCCGCTCCGCGGTTCCGCCGAGCAGACGCCGGAAGGGCGAGACGTGTCCGGCGCGGGTGGTTCCGCGGCCGTAGCGCCGCTCCAGCCAGGCCTGGGGCACGCCGAGGAGGGTGACGAGCGCCAGGTACCAGATGCTGGCCACGACCAGCATGGGAATGACCTGGTAGTTCTGGGCGTACACGTCCTGGATGTTGGACATCAGGTCGTGGGCGGAGATGACCGAGACGAGCGCGGTCATCTTGAGCATGTTGATGGTCTCGTTGCCCATCGGCGGGATGATCACGCGCATCGCCTGGGGAAGGACGATGCGGCGCATGGTGAGCGCGGGGCGCATGCCGAGCGAGTGGGCGGCCTCGGCCTGGCCGGGGTCGACGGACTGGATGCCGGCGCGGACGATCTCGGAGGCGTAGGCGGCTTCGTTCAGGCCGAGGGCGAGCAGGGCGGCGATCGCCGGTGTCAGCAGGGTGTTGGTCTCGGCCTGGAAGAACGTGATGTCGGTGAAGGGGACGCCGATCTTCACGTACGTGTAGAGCGCGGCGGCGTAGCCCCAGAAGATGATCTGGACGAGCAGCGGGGTGCCGCGGAAGACCCAGACGAAGGCGTTGGCCAGGCCGTACAGCACGGGGCTGGAGGAGAGCCGCATGACGGCGATCAGCGTGCCCAGCCCCAGGCCGAGGAGCATGGCGGCGGCGGTGAGCCAGAGGGTCGTCGCGAGACCGTCGAAGATGAGGTCGGCGAAGAGGTAGTCGCCGACCACGTCCCAGTGCAGGTTGTCGTTCTTGGCGAGCGAGCCGACCAGTCCGACGAGGGCGAGGACCGAGGCGACGGCCGCGATCCACCGTGCGTAGTTGCGGACGGGGACGATCTCGAGTTCCCGGGGGGCGGGGGGCCGGTCCGTGGCGGTGGGGCTCTGCGGGACCTTGGTGGTGCTGGCCATCTCTAGTCCACCGCCGCGTTCTTGGTCGCTTCCTTGACGGCGATCGAGGCGACGCCGTACTTGCCGTAGACCGCGACGACGGTTCCGTCGTCGATGAGGGCCTGGAGGGCCTGCTGGATGGCGTCCGTCAGCTGCGGGAGGTCCTTGCTGACCGCGATGCCGTTGGGCGAGGCGTTGTAGCCGCCCGGCGCGGCGGGGTCCTCGGCGAGGTCGAAGGCCTTGCCGTCGTCCGCGGTCTTGGCCACCCAGCCGGCGGCGGGCTTGGTGAGGACCTGGGCGATCACCTTGCCGGAGCGCAGGGCGAGCTGGGCGTCGGAGTCCTTGGGGAAGGTCTGGATGTCGATCTTCCCCTTGCCCGCGGCGGAGCAGGCCGCCTGGTGCTCCTTGAGGAGGTCGAGCTGGTTGGTCGCGGTCTGGACGGCGACCTTCCGTCCGCACAGGTCGTCCAGGGTGGTCACCTCCGCCGGGTTGCCCTCGGCGACGAGGATGCCGGAACCGGACCGGGAGTAGTCGACGAAGTCGACGACCTTCTGCCGCTCCTTGTTGTCGGTGATCGCCGACATCGCCACGTCGAACTTGCCGGCCTGGATGGCGGGGACGATGCCGTCGAACTTCTGCGGGGAGAACGCGAAGGTCACGCCCAGCTTGGCGCCGAGCGCCTGGCCGAGGTCGTAGTCCAGGCCGGTCAGCTCGGTCTCGCCCTCCTTCACGTACATCTCGAACGGCGGGTAGGGGACGTCGGTCGCGACGCGCACCTCACCGGCCTTCCTGATCTTTTCGGGGAGCAGGTCGTGCAGCTTCTGGTCCTTGACGATCTCCACGCCGGCGACGACGGCCTTGCCCGACGGGGCGGCGGGCTCGTCAGCCCCGCAGGCGGACAGGGACAGGAGCATGGTCGCCGCCGCGGCGGCGGCGGCCGTGGGGCGTGCGATACGAGCGTTCATCGCCTGGAACCTCTCGGTGGTCATCTGCCGGCGGAGTCTGACCGCCCGGCACTGCTGCGAAATTACAGAGGAACCCATGGAATGGCTAGATGTACGTCTCATTACGTTCATGTAACGAGAGATTCGGCCACGATCTTGGGGTGATTTGGGGGCTTTCGGTAGGCTTTCGTGGCTCAATTGCGAGGGGCGGGGCAATCTTTCGGACTTACATCTTCCCCAACTTGGTCATGGCTTGTAAGTTCCGCTACCAATCCCGCAGACCCAGTCCTACGGCTGCGGCATCGAGTCAGCCCCCTTCCAGGAGTGCACATGACACACCGTCCCTTCAGGGCACCCGCGGCGGCCGCCGTCGTCCTTACCGCGATGGCCTCCGTACTGATGGCACAGCAGCCGGCGCATGCGGCGGCCGACAGGATCCGGCTCGGCAGCGCGTCCGACGTCAGCCGCAGCGCATGGAACGGTCCGGCGTTCACGATGAACGGCGCCGGCGGTATCGTGACGGCCTCGATGACCCGGGCCATCGACGAGATCCGCGGCGGCACGGGCAGCCTCGACGTGGTCGTCGTGGCCGGTTCGGCGCCGACCTCGGGCAGCAGGACTCCGGAGTGCGACACCATCACGGGGCTGGCCGGGGTCAACTCCTGTACGACGTGGACGCTGACGACGGCGTCCGACGGCAACAACAGCCAGGTGAACACCGACGTCCGCAACGCCGAGTTCGTCTACTTCGCGGGCGGCGACCAGTGCCGCTACGCCGCCTGGAAGGGAACCGCCCTGGAGGCCTCCGTCGAGTCGGTCGTGGCCAAGGGCGGAGGGTCCGGCGGCGGCAGCGCGGGCCACCACATCAACAGCCCGATCGTCTACGACGCGTGCAACGGCAGCGTCACCAGCGCGGAGGCGCTCGCCAACCCGTACGACCGGTACGTCAGCTTCACCACCGGCATGTTCGAGTGGGCGAACTACGGAGCCGTCATCAACGACTCCCACTTCGTGACCCGCGACCGCATGGGCCGCACCATGTCCTTCCTGGCGCGCGCCGTGAAGGACGGCCTCGCGCCGGGTGGCGCGGCCTGGGGCGTCGGCGTGGAAGAGGGCGGCGGATCGCTGTTCCTGGACCGCAACGGCATGGCGACGCAGTACGGCAAGGACGCGTACGTCGTCCTCGCCGACCACCAGCCCGAGCAGGCCGTCGACAGGAAGCCGCTCACCTACTCGGGCTTCAAGATCTGGCGTCTGACGCCCGGCTCCACCTTCGACTTCAGGAACCGCCCGACGTGCGGCTACTACCTGCGGAGCGTCACGAACGGCGTCGCCGACGCCAACCTCTACAACGGCACGCCGGTGACCGACTGCGGCTCGCAGGGCGGCGGCGGGTCCACGGTCGCGGAGAGCGAGCCCAACGACACGCGTGACACGGCTGACGACGCCACCGCGCTCGCCTCGCCCGGCACGGTCACGGGCGGCATGAAGTCGACGAGCGACCGCGACTACTTCAAGGTCTCCGTGGCGGCCGGCCAGACCGTCTCGGTGAACTGCGCCGTGCCCACCGCCTACGACGCCGACGTGTACTGGCTCGACGCGAACGGCAGCACCCTGACCCGCTCCGTCAACGACGGAGCGGGCACCGACGAGTCCCTGTCCTTCACCAGGACGGCGACCGGAACGGGCACCTACTACCTCGACGTGGAGGCCTACAGCGGGTCCGGCACGGCCGCCTACACCTGTACCCTCACCAGGAGCTGACGCTCTCCACCCTCGCGGGGCCCCGCACGCGCGACCGGCCCCACGGGCATCCCGTACCGCGGGTGGCGTCCCGGCCGGGCCCGGCCGGGACGCCACCTCGCCGGTACTAGCACGGGCGGGCGAGGCGCCACGGGTCGAGCAGCTCGTCGAGTTCGCCCTCGGTCAGCAGCCCGTCGCGGGCCGCCAGCTCCCGGACGGGAACCCCGGACGCGCGGCACTCCCGGGCCAGGGCCGTGGACCGCTGGTAACCGATGACCGGGTTCAGCGCGGTGGCGAGGCCGGCGCTCCGCTCCACCAGGGCGCGCAGGCGCTCCTCGTCGGCCTCGATGCCGGCGACGCAGCGTTCGGCCAGGAGCCGACAGGCGGCGGCGAGCCGGTTCGCCGAGTTGAGCAGGTGGTGGACCATCAAGGGCTCGAAGGCGTTCAGTTGGAGCTGCCCCGCCTGGGCCGCCGCACAGACCGCGGCGTCCGCGCCGATGACGTCGAAGCAGACCTGGTTCACGGCCTCGGGCATCACCGGATTCACCTTGCCCGGCATGATGCTCGACCCGGCCTGGAGCTCCGGCAGCCGGATCTCGCCGAGGCCCGCCCCAGGGCCCGAGGCGAGCAGCCTGAGGTCGTTGCAGATCTTGGA
Source organism: Streptomyces omiyaensis (assembly GCF_014650895.1). Lineage (GTDB taxonomy): Bacteria > Actinomycetota > Actinomycetes > Streptomycetales > Streptomycetaceae > Streptomyces > Streptomyces omiyaensis. Next base: position 189,758 of record NZ_BMVV01000011.1, on the reverse strand, counting down.
CAGCCGTACGGCGAACTGCCGGAGGGCGCCGGAGAGCCGGACGAATCCGCCGATGCCCTGCGTGCTCTCCACCAGATCGCGGGCGGGCCGGACTGGCACGGACGCGACGGTTTCGAGGTGGGCGACGGCCAGCCGGGCGAAGCCCTCGTCCGCGTTGAGCCCCGTGCCGATCGCCGTGCCCCCCAGGTTCACCTCCAGGAGGGAGGTGGCGGCCAGGCCGATGAGGTCGGCGTCGTCCCGTACGGTGAGGGCGAACGCGTCGAATTCACGGCCCAGCGTCATCGGCACGGCGTCCTGGAGCTGGGTGCGTCCGAGCTTCACCGTCTTCGCGAAGTGCCCGCCCCGGTCGCCGAAGGCATCGCGCAGCACGGTCATCGCGTCGAGCAGCCGACCCGTGGAGGCGTACACCGCCAGCTTGGCCGCCGTGGGGTACACGTCGTTGGTGCTCTGGGAGCGGTTCACGTCGTCGTTGGGGTGCAGGTGCTCGTAGCGGCCGCGAGGGTGGCCCAGGATTTCGAGGGCCCGGTTGGCGACGACCTCGTTGGCGTTCATGTTGGCCGAGGTGCCCGCACCGCCCTGGAAGACGTCCACGACGAACTGGTCGTGGAGGCGGCCCGCGCGGATTTCGCGGCACGCGGCCACGACGGCCCGGGCCCGTTCCTCGGGAAGGGTCCCCAGCTCCAGGTGGGCCAGAGCGGACGCCTCCTTCACCGCGGCGAGCGCGACGACGAGTTCGGGGTGCGACGAGAGCGGTAGGCCCGTGAGGGGGAAGTTCTCCAGCGCGCGCAGGGTGTGAATGCCCCAGTACACGTCGCCCGGCACTTCTCGCACACCGATGAGATCGCGCTCTTCGCGTCGCATGTCCGCCCCTCACTGTCGGTACGGGCGACTCGCACGCCGCCCGCCACCGAGTATCGAGCATTACAGACGGCGCACGCAACAGGCTTTTAGGATCATCCGTTACGGGGCGGGGTGCGCCTCGGTCGCCCGGGCCGCCCCGATCTCGGACCCCTCCCCGCCGAACGCGGCCACGAAGCCGTCTGCGGCGCCGCCCCCGCACAGGGCCTCGGAGCGGTCGGACGGGGCACGGGCCGCGCGGTCCTCTTCGCCCCGGCCCTCCCGGGGTGCGGGCACTCGCCGGCGAGGGGACGGCGGCCGGAGCCGGGCGGGGATCGCGGTCACCCTGCTGCGGTCCGTCGACCGGCCCTCCCGCCTCGACCTGCGCAGCCGCACCACCGGAGCCGGCCCGATGCTCGTGACCCCGGAGCCCGTGTCAGGGTCGGCAGGGCTTCGACCTCGCGCTCGCCCCCGGGGAGGCTGCCGCCACCGAGACCGGTCCCACGTGCCGGGCCGCCGCCGTCTCGGCCTCCCCGGGGCGGCGTAGGCGGCCCGGGTCCACGCCCCGCCCGGCACCCTCTCGTGCCCGTCCGGCGCGACGGGCGGTCCACCGGGCAGGAGACGGTCCGGCAGGACGCGAAGGAGTCCCCCCGGAACCCGGCGCCCTTCGCCACCCTCACGCTCCGGATCCGGGAACGGGGCGGAGGAGCCGTGATCCGCGCCCGCGGCCCAGCGGGAGCGGGGTCCGACGGCGGACGGGAAGGCCGCCCGCCGTCGGACCGACGCGGTCAGGCGATCGCGTCGAAGGAGGGCAGGTAGCCGTACTGCTGGCCCTTGCTGTTGGGGTGGTAGCTCTCGTCGACGGGGATGCGCGTGCTGTGGATCCACGCGTCGCCCGAGCAGATCTCGTGGCCGCTGAACGCGCCGCGCACGTCGATGAACCGGTACCCGGCGGCGGCCGCCCTCTGGCTGATGACGCTGTTCAGGGTGTCGGCGGCGTCGTCCAGGGCCTTGCGCTTGGTGTCACCGATGCCGACGATGCAGCTGCCGAGCTTGTAGAGCCGCGGATAGCCGAGCACCATGACGCGAGCCTGCGGCGAGCGTGAACGGATGCTCGAGTACAGCTGGTCCAGCTGGCCCGGCAGCTGGTTACGGGCCTTGGCCGTACCTTCGTTGACCGCGTTGATGCACGCCTGGTCCGACTGCAGCACGCAGACGCCCATGATGTCGGCGAACCCGATGTCGTTGCCGCCGGCACTCACGCTTACCAGCGTCGTCGTGCTGGTCAGGCTTCCGAGCTGGCTGTTCTTGACGGTCGTGCTGGTGGCTCCCGAGCAGGCCGCGAAGCTGAAGGAGGCGGGGGCGTTCGCCGCGCTCCACAGCGCCGGGTAGGAGCGGGAACTGCGCTTGCAGCTGCCGCTGTCGGAGAGATAGGAACCCGCCCCCACGCCGGAGGAGTAGGAGTCGCCCAGCGCGACGTAGCGCTCCCCGGCTGCCTGGGCCGTGCCGGCGCCGGCCAGGAGCGCGGCCGCGGTGGCCAGCATGGTCAGGGAAGCGGACAACCTGCGGAATCTGCGCACTGCGTGCCTCCATGGGCGGAGTGGTGGTCCGGGACGGCCCGTCCGTCCCGGGACGCCGGCTGTGGACGAAGTCCGGGGCGCGCTCCCGGACTTGCGCATCGTCAACGAGGCCGGCCCCGTGATCGGGGCGGCCGAGCCGAGCGACCGCACAGTAACGTAATCGATTACATCCGGGGAGAGGGCTCGCGCTTGTTTTCTTTCCGAAGCCAACTCGGACCCTTGAGGGGGCTGTTGAGGGAAGGCCCGGAGTTCGGACGGGCGCCTGCTGGGGCGGTTCGACTCGACCGGAGCCCTGCCGGGCGGCCGTCCGGCCCGCCGTCACCGTGGAAGAAGGGGTTGCCGACCGTCCGGGAGGGCGGAACCGCGACGGAAGGGGGCTGCGGGACGTCTTGCGTAATCGATTGCGCCTAGCGGGCACGGCACGGGCGACTGCTGGGATCCTTTCGGGAAACAGCAGCTCACACGGGGTATGAGGTGACCGGGGGAGCCGGATTCGCAAGGAGGGAGGGAGCCCTTTCTCGAAATCCTCTTGCTCAACTGGTTGACTTTCACGGAATCGTGCTGTGGTGTGTGGCGACCGCTTGGTCGGAGCGGAACTCGGCGCAAGGAGCGACCTCATGGCGATGCGTGATCGCACTTCTTCGGTCAGACGCTGCATGCTCGGCGGAGTGGCCCTCTCCCTCACCTTCCTGACCGCTTGCGGCGGCGGGGGAGGCGGGAGCGACGACGCGGCGGGGGCGGCGTGCAAGCCCTCCGGGGGCAAGGTCACGCTGGACTACTGGTCCTGGGTCCCCGGCATGCAGAAGGCCGTCGACGTGTGGAACGGCGACAACCCGGACATACAGGTGGAGTTGAAGACCGTTCCATCGGGTAACGCCGGCACGTACCAGAACCTGTCCCATGCGCTCAAGGCGGGCAAGGCCCCTGACCTCGGCCAGATCGAATACGACTCCCTGGCGAGCTTCCGTCTCAAGGAGGGGCTGACGGACATCTCCTCCTGTCCCGGTGTCGAGGAGGCGGGTGCCGCGTTCGTCGACTGGACGTGGTCGCAGGTGGAGTTCGGCGCCGGCGGCGAGGACGGAGTCTGGGCGGTGCCCCAGGACACGGGCCCCATGGCGCTGTTCTACCGGAAGGACGTATACGACGAGCTGGGCATGAGGGCGCCCGCCACCTGGAACGAGTACGCGGACCAGGCCCGCAGGCTCAAGAAGGAGGGCAAGTTCATCACCCACTTCTCCCAGACCGACCCGAACTGGTTCACCGGCCTGTTGTGGCAGAACAAGGCCACCATGTTCGAACGCTCCGACGACTCCTGGAAGGTCACCGTCGACCGGCCCGAGAGCCGCCAGGTCGCGGACTACTGGCAGAAGTTGATCGACGACAAGCTCGTCGCCACCGACCTCCAGGGCTTCTCCCCGGCGTTGTACAAGGCGTGGAACGACGGCGAGGTCGTCACCTGGGTGAGCGCGGCCTGGGGGTACAGCACGATCCGCGACAACGCCAAGGCCACCGCTGGAGCCTGGGCGGTGGCACCGATGCCGCAGTGGAAGGCGGGCGACCGCCAGGCGGGCAACTGGGGTGGTTCCACCACGACGGTCATGGCCGGATCCGAGCACCCCGCCGAGGCCGCCAAGTTCGCCCTGTGGCTCAACACCGACCCCGAGGCGCTGGAGATCCTCAACCGTGAGGGTGGCCTCTACCCGGCGGCCAAGGCCGGACTGGAACTGCCCGCACTCCAGCAGCCGGTCGACTTCTACGGCAAGCAGAAGGTCTTCGACGTCTTCGCCCAGGCATCGACCCAGGTCGACACCGGTTTCACCTGGGGGCCGACGATGACGGACACCTACCGCTTCCTCAGCGACGGCACGGCGAACACCATCGCCGGCAAGAGCACCCTCGGCGACGTCCTCGAGGACACGGGCACCCGGAGCGCCGAGTCCCTGCGCAAGCAGTCGCTCGACGTCACGCCGTGACCCGACCCCGCATGCCCTCCCCGCCGCCTCCGGGCAGCGGGGGCCAGCACCCCGAAGGTTGTCCGTGACATCCACCACCGCACCGGCGCGCGGCCGACCGCGCCGGACCCTCGCCCCCTACGCCTTCCTCGCGCCCTTCCTCATACCGTTCGTCCTGTTCACCCTCCTCCCCGTCGGGTACGCCCTCTGGCAGAGCCTGCACAAGACCGCGCGCACCGGCGGGACCTTCGGCAGGACCCGGACGGTCTTCGCCGGCCTCGAGCAGTACGGGCGGGTCCTGGGGGAGGACTACTTCGGCGAGAGCCTGCTGCGTGTCCTGGGCTTCGCCCTGGTGCAGATCCCCGTGATGCTGCTGCTGGCCCTGGTCCTCGCCCTTCTCCTGGACTCCGCGGTCGCGCGGGCGAAGAAGTTCTTCCGGCTGGTGTACTTCGTCCCGTACGGCATCCCCGGTGTCGTCGCCGCCCTGATGTGGGCCTTCCTGTACGACCCGCGGCTGTCGCCCGTCGTCGACCTCCTGCGGTCGGCGGGCGTCCATGCCGACCTGACAGGTCCGGACGCGATCCTGTGGTCCATCGCCAATGTGGTGACCTGGACGTACACCGGCTACAACATGCTGATCATCTACGCCGCCCTCCAGGCCGTGCCGGCCGACATCACGGAGGCCGCCCGGATGGACGGGGCGGGCGGATGGACCATCGCCCTGCGCATCAAGATCCCCGTCATCCGTCCGGCCCTCGTTCTGACCGGGGTGTTCTCCATCATCGGAAGCTTCCAGCTCTTCACCGAGCCGCAGGTCTTCCGAAGCATCTCCACCAGCGTGACCAGCACCTACACCCCGAACGTAGCCGCCTACTCGCTCGCCTCCGGCGACAGCTACAACGAGGCCGCGGCCCTGTCCGTCGTCCTTGCGGTCGTCACGTTCGTCCTGTCGTTCGCGTTCCTGCGCTTCACCACCAGGAGGCAGGGATGAGCCTGCTCACCCTCACCGAGGGGGCCCACCACCCCACCACCGCGGCCCGCCGACGACGGAGCGCCGGCCTCGGTCCGGCCGTCGCCGTCACGTCCATGGCCGCGGTCGCCTGCTACATGCTGTTGCCGGTCTACTGGCTGTTCGTGGCCTCCACCAAGAGCCAGAGCGACCTCGTCACCACACCGGGATTCCTCACCGCCGAATGGCACTTCGGCGACAACCTGGCCTCGCTCTTCGCCCAGCAGGACGGCGTCTACGCGCGCTGGCTGCTCAACAGCCTGCTGTACGCGGGCGCCGGGGCGGGCCTGGCCACCCTGCTGGCCGCGGCGGCCGGGTACGCGCTCGCCAAGTACGCTTTCCGAGGCCGGGAGGCGGTCTTCTCCGTCGTCCTGGGCGGCGTCCTCGTGCCGGCCACCGCGCTCGCCCTGCCCCTGTTCCTGATGTTCGCCGAACTCGACGCCACCAACACGTTCTGGTCGGTGTTCCTGCCCAGTGTCGTCAGCCCGTTCGGCGTGTACCTCTCCCGCATCTTCGCCGCCGCCTCCGTCCCGGACGAGGTGATGGAGGCCGCCCGCGTGGACGGGGCGAGCGAGTTCCGCATCTTCCGCACCCTTGCGCTGCGGTTTATGGCCCCCGCCCTGGTGACCGTCTTCCTGTTCCAGTTCGTCGTCATCTGGAACAACTTTCTGCTGCCGCTGGTCATGCTGCAGGACGAGCGCCTCTACCCCGTGACCCTCGGCCTGTTCACCTGGCAGTCGCAGACGAGCCGCCTGCCCGAACTGCAGACCCTCACTATCGTGGGCGCCCTGGTCTCCGTCGTGCCCATCGTGCTGGCCTTCCTCCTCCTGCAGCGCTACTGGCGCGCCGGACTCGCCGCTGGAGCCGTGAAATCGTGAACCACCCCCTCACCGACGTGACCCGCGCCCTGGGCGGGATCGCCTACGGCGGCGACTACAACCCGGAGCAGTGGCCACGGGACGTGTGGCGCGAGGATGTCCGCCTCATGCGGGAGGCCGGCGTCAACCTCGTCACCGTCGGGGTGTTCTCCTGGTCCCGCATCGAGCCGCGGGCCGGTACCTACGACTGGAGCCTCCTGGACGAGGTGCTCGACCTGCTGCACGAGCACGGCATCGCGGTGGACCTCGCCACCGCCACCGCCGCCCCGCCCCCGTGGTTCACCCGGCGGCATCCCGACGCCCGGCCGGTCACCGCCTCGGGCACCCGTCTCGCCCACGGCAGCCGGCAGGTCTTCTGCCCGAGCAGCCCCGCCTACGCCGAAGCCGCCGACGCCCTCGTCACGGCGCTGGCGACGCGCTACGGCGACCATCCCGCCCTGGTCATGTGGCACGTCCACAACGAGTGGGGCAACCACAACGCCCTGTGCTACTGCGACACCAGCGCGGACGCCTTCCGGGCGTGGCTGCGGGAGCGGTACGAGACCCTCGACGCGCTCAACGAGTTCTGGGGCACCGACTTCTGGAGCCAGCGCTACGGAGACTGGGACGAGATCGACCCGCCCCGGGACACCACCGCGTTCCGCAACCCGGGACAGGAGCTCGACTACCGCCGCTTCTCCTCCGACGCGCTGCTCGCCCGCCACCGCGCCGAGACCGCGATCCTGCGCCGCACCGCCCCGCGCCTCCCGCTCACCACCAACGTGATGGGGACGCTGGAGAAGAAGGTGGACGGGTTCGCCTTCGCGGCCGAGTGCGACCTGGTCTCGGCCGACCACTACCTCCCCGCCGCCGACCCCGACGGACACATCGACCTCGCGCTCAACGCCGACCTCGCCCGCGGCATGGCCGGCGGCCGCCCCTGGCTGCTCATGGAGCACTCCACCTCAGCCGTCAACTGGCAGCCCGTCAACGTCGCCAAGCAGCCCGGCGAAACCCGCCGCAACAGCCTGACCCACCTCGCGCGGGGCGCGGACGGCCTGATGTTCTTCCAGTGGCGGCAATCCCGCGCCGGCGCAGAGAAGTGGCACTCCGCGATGCTTCCGCACGCCGGCACCGAGGGCCGCGTATGGAAGGAGGTCAAGGCGCTGGGGGCGGAGCTGGCCTCGCTGAGCGAGGTGACCGGCAGCCGCGTGCGCGGCGACGTGGCGATGCTGTTCGACTGGCACGCCTGGTGGGCCCTGGAACTGCAGGCCCGTCCGTCGGACCGGATGGGTTACCTGGACGCGGTGCGCGACTGGTACGAAGCACTGTGGACGCTGAACATCACCTGCGACCTCGTCCCACCCGGTGCCGACCTGGCGGGCTACCGGGTCGTCCTCGCCCCCAGCCTCTACCTGCTGTCCGACCAGGACGCCGACAGCCTCACCCGGTACGCGGAGCAGGGCGGGCACCTGGCCGTCGGCTGCTTCAGCGGGGTCGTCGACGCGTACGACCGGGTGCGCCCGGGCGGCCACCCCGGCGCGCTGCGCGAGCTGCTCGGCCTCGTCGTGGACGAGTACCTGCCGCTGCGCGAGGGCGAGCACGCCCTGCTCGACGACGGGACGCGCGTACAGCGGTGGACGGAACGCGTCGAACCGCGCGGCTGCACCACCGTGCGGCGTTTCGCGGACACCGCCGACGGCGGCCCGGCCCGGGGCGGCCCCGCCGTCACCCGGCACGCCTTCGGCCGGGGCACCGGCTGGTACACGGCCTGCCGCCTGCCGGTCCCGTTCCTGCGCGAGGTGCTCCGCACCCTCTGCGCCGAGGCCGGTGTCGTCCCGGTCGTCGAGGCTCCGCACGGGCTGGAAGCGGTGCGCCGTACGGGGGAGAAGCACGCGTACCTCTTCCTGATCAACCACACACCGGAGACGTGCCGCGTCCCCGTCACCGGGATCGGCCTCGCCGGCGGCGAGATCACCGACGGCCGGGCGGTGGTGCCGCCCGGGGGAGTGGTGGTGGTCCGCGAGGAGCGGAGGACCGCTCCGGCCTGAACCGCAGTACCGACCGAGAGAAACCGCGAGGAGCGACCCCGTGACCACCCAGCGAGCCACCACGGCCCCGTCGGTCCAGATCGACGGGACGAGCGGCACCGTACTGCTGCGCACCGCCCACAGCGCCTACGTGCTCCGGGTGGACCGCGCGGCGGGCACGGTACGGCACGTCCACTGGGGCGCTCCGCTGCCCCTCGCCGACGCGGTGGCGCTGCCGGTGTGGGCCGATCACGACAACAGCTTCGCCGGCCGCTGGGACGGAGTGGAGGAGTACCCGGTCGACGGCGGAGCCCGCTTCGGCACACCCGCCCTCGAGGTCCGCTTCGCCGACGGCTCCAGCCCTCTCGAACCGACGGTGGAGGACGTGGTCCCGCAGACGGACGACCACGTGGTGGTCCGCCTGCGGGACCGCGCCCGCCCCCTGGCCTGGCACCTGCACTACCGCGTTCCCGCCGGCGGTGGCGTGCTGGAGCGGTGGACGGAGTTCCACCACACCGGCACCGACGACGACGGCGACGTCCTCCTGCTGCGGTACGCCTCCGCGCACTGGCCGTTGCCGCAGCGCCCGGCCTGGCGGCTCGGCTCGGTGCACGGCGGCTGGTCGGCCGAGGGACGCCTCGAACGGTCGGGGCTGCCGGTGGGCGAGACGGTCCTGGGCAGCCGGCGCGGCCACACCGGCCACCACGCCAACCCCTGGATGACCCTGGACGCCGGGGACGCGGCGGAGGAACACGGCGAGGTCTGGGCCGTCGCGCTCGCCGCGAGCGGCAGCTGGCGCCTCACCGCCCAGCGCACCGCCGCCGGCCGCACCGGAGTGACGGCGGGAGAAGGGCACGAGGGAACCGAACTGCGCCTCCCGCCGGGCGGGAGCCACCGCACGCCGGTCAGCCTCGCCCTGCACACCCCGCACGGCTTCGGACGGGCGAGCAGGACCTTCCACCACCACCTGCGCACCCACGTCCTGCCCCACCCGGAGGAACTGCGACCCGTCCTCTACAACTCCTGGGAGGCGACGTCGTTCCAGGTGGACGAGGAGAACCAGCTCGCCCTCGCCCGGCGGGCCGCCGACCTGGGCGCCGAACTGTTCGTCCTCGACGACGGCTGGTTCCGCGGCCGTGACGACGACAAGGCCGGACTCGGCGACTGGACACCGCACCCCCGGCGCTTCCCCCGCGGACTCCGCCCCCTCGCCGACGAGGTGCACCGGCTCGGAATGGCCTTCGGGCTCTGGGTGGAACCGGAAATGGTCAACGTCGACAGCGACCTCTACCGTGAACACCCCGACTGGGTGCAGCACCTGCCCGACCGCACCCCCACCGAGCTGCGCAACCAGCTCGTCCTGGACTTCTCCCGCCCCGAGGTGACCGGCTGGGCCCTGCGGTGGCTGAGCGGACTCGTGGCCGAGAACACGGTCGACTTCCTCAAGTGGGACTTCAACCGGGCCTTCACCGAGGCGGGCGCGCACCAGGCAGGACCCGATGCCCGACGCGTCCACGTCGAGCACGCCAGAGGACTGTACCGGGTGCTGGACCGGCTGCGGACGCGGTTCCCGCGGCTGCGGATCGAAGCCTGTGCGGGAGGCGGCGGACGGGTCGATCCGGGGATCCTCGCCCGCACCGACCAGGTGTGGACCTCCGACAACACCGACGCGGTGGACCGCCTCACCATCCAGCACGGCTTCAGCCAGCTCTACCCGGCCGGCGTCATGTCCGCCTGGGTCACCGACAGCCCCAACCCGCTGACCGGCCGCGTGGTCCCGATGCGCTTCCGCTTTCACAGCGCCATGGCCGGCGTACTCGGCATCGGGGGCGACCTGACGCGCTGGAGCGACGCCGAACTCGCCGAGGCACGCGGAGGGGTCGAGCTGTACAAGGACATCCGCCCCGTCGTGCAACGGGGGCGGCAGTTCCGCCTGCTGGCACCGGGTGAGGGACCGTTGACGGCCGTGCAGTACCTCAGCGAGGACGCCGACCGGGCGGTCGTGTTCGTCTGGCGGCCCACCACGGCCTTCGGGCCGTCCCCTCCGCCGCTGCGGCTCCGCGGGCTGAAGCAGGAGGCGCGCTACCAAGACGAGGACACCGGAGGGGAATGGTCCGGGGCGACCCTGAGCGGTTTCGGCCTGCCGCTGCCCGACCTGCCCACGGGCGACTGCGCCAGCGCACTGGTACGCCTGCGCCGCGTCACGGGGCACGGACGGAACGGGTAGCGCTGCTCCGGACCGCCGGCACGACGGCGGACCGGCGCCGGCACGCGGATGCGCCCCTGAGCCCTGGTCCGGGAACGTTCCGGGGCGGAAGCCGAGGTGGCATAGGGTGGCCGCAGAAGGGAGCGTGTGCTGTGCGCGAGCGGGTCACCATGGCGGATGTCGCCCGTGCGGCCGGAGTGTCGTCCGCGACGGTCTCCTACGTACTTTCCGGAAAACGGCCCGTGGCACCCGAGACCCGGGCCGCGGTGGAAGAGGCCATCGCCGAACTGTCCTTCACCGTCAACGTCACGGCACGCAGCCTGCGCACCGGCAGGTCCAGCCTGGTGGCGCTGATCGTGCCCGACATCGTCAACCCCTTCTACGCGCAGCTCGCGGCCACGCTCCAGGAGGAACTGCGCGAGCGAGGGCTGCACGTCGTCGTCTGCAACACCCGCGCACGCCGGGACGAGGAACAGACCCTCCTGGCCGAGGCCGTGCAGCAGCGGTTCGCCGGAGTGATCATCACCCCCTTCCGCCTCAAGCCGCGGGATTTCGCCCCCATCGTGGACGCCGGCATACCCGTCGTCGTCAGCGCCGACGTCTCCTTCGGCCCGATGGACCTGGTGACCCCCGACGCCCGTGCGGCCACCCGGCGCGCCCTGGAGCAGGTGGCCGCGGCACAACGACGGCGCATAGCCATGATCGCCGGACCCCGGGACGCCACGGGCGGCGATCCCCGCCTGGAACACCTCAGAGCCCTGGCGCTCCAGCTCGGCATGGCGCTGCCCCACGACATGGTCGTCCGGGGCGAGCACACCAGGGAGGCGGGGGCGGCCGGCTTCGCCGAGCTCATGAGCCGCAGGCACCGCCCCGACGCGCTCTTCTGCGGCAACGACGTGATCGCCGTCGGAGCCATGGAGAAGGCACATGAGCTGGGCTTCGACATACCGGGAGACGTAGCCCTGATCGGCCACGACGACGCTTCCTTCGCCTCGCTGGTGCGCCCCCGGCTGACCACCATCCGCTATCCGGCGGCCGAGGTCGCACGCGCCGCCGCTCAGCTGCTCACCGAGCGCCTGGATGGACGGAAGGTCCACAAGACAGTGCGGGTGAAGGCCGAGTTCGTCGCGCGGGCCTCCGTCTGACGGGGGCGGGGACATCGGCGTCTCGCCGCGGTCCCCGCCCCGTTGCCCGGTCGGCCGGGGCGGGTGCGCGCAGTGCCTTGTCCAGCCGGGGCGCCCTGGTGAAGCGGCGGGTGCGGGAGGCGGAGGCGGCAGCGCCGCCGCGCGAGCGGCAGGGCGATCAGGGCTGTTCGTCCCCCTTCGGGCGGGCGTGCGCTTCGACGTCGTCCGCGTGCGACCGGCCGGTCGGGGAGAGCTGCTGAGGACCCGCCACGAGCCCGGATTTCCCCACCGCGCAAGTCTCACACGGGGCCACGCCGATTTCGCGTGAGAACGGTTTCCGAGAACGAAACCGGGTCCGGCGGCGGCCCGGCGGTCGATTTTCGATCATGCTCGGGCAAAGGGCCGCTGGGGGAACCGGTGGACGGCTGAGCGACGCCGGACCGGCTCGCCGGGCGTCGCCCGGTGCGGTTCTTCCTCCACAGTGCCGCTCCGGCTGCGGCAGCGAGCAGCGCTGCGACGGCGGGTACCCCGAAGGTGAGGGCGTGCTGAAGGGAGGGGACGGCCGCGTACCCGGCACCTGCTTCGGCGGCCGCCCATACGGGTGCCGCAAGGGCGCTGAAGGGGGCTATGCGGTGGTAGGGCTGGCCGGTGGCGCCGGCCAGGTGGGGGCTGAGGGTGCGGACGACAGGGATGAACCGCGTGATCAGCAGGGCCCGGCCGCCGTGTCGCGCCATGAGCGTCACGGCGCGTTGCCAGGTGGCTGCGGGGATGCGGCGGCCGATGCCTGCGGTGCGCAGGCGGGGGCCGAGAAGGCGTCCCGTCCGGTGGGCGAGGAAGTCGCCGGTGATCACCGCGCCGGTCGCGGTGGCGATCACGAGGAGCAGGTGGAGCTCTCCGGTGCGGGCGAGTGCTCCGGCGGTCAGCAGCAGGGTGAGGGTGGGGACGAACGCGCCGATCAGCAGGAGGGACTCGGCAAGGACGACCGCGGCGAGGATCGGATAGGCGGCCGGGGCGGGGACCTCGCCGAGGGCCGTCGACAGCACGTTCACCGGTCGGCCTGCACTCGTGGGGGACCGGCCTGCGGAGCAGGGGCGTCGGCTGGGGGGCGCTGAAGCTGCCAGACGCGGGCCGGCGGAAGGTTGGCCCACACGGTCCAGCAGCCGGTGGCGTAACGGCGCTGGTAGCCGGTCATGATCTCTTCGACCTCCTGGTGGCGGCGGGTTTCCGCTCGGCTGGCCAGCAGGCTTCGCGCGGTGCCGGTACCGAGGTACGCGAAGTAGGTGAGGGTGCCGCCTGGATGGAGAAGGTCCAGGTACCGGTTCATGATCGCTTCAACCCGGTCGGGGGTGAAGTTGGTCAGCGGCAGACCGGAGACGATCACGTCGTAGCGGCTGTCGGCGTCCAGTTCCTCGACGTAGCCCTGGTGGACGCGGACCTGTCCGGGCCTTCCTGCGAGGTGCGGGTGGGTGTGAACGAGGTGGCGCAGCCTGTCGGCGAACCGTGGGTTGGCGTCGACGACGTGGAGGCGGCTGCCCGGGGCGAGCTGCGGGATCAGGGCGCGGGTGACGGCTCCGGTGCCGGCGCCGGCTTCCAGGACGGACAGGGGCCGTGGCGCCCGGGCGCGCAGCGGATCGGTGAGCGCACGGGCCAGGCCCGTGCCGCTGGGGGCCACGGCACCGGTGGTGCGCAGGTCGCGGGCGGCCTCGATGAGGAACATCCAGCCCTCGGCATGCCGCTGCGCGAGGACACGGTCGTGTGAAGTGGTCCAGTGGTCCATGGATTCGACGCTAGAGAGGGCCCCAGACCGGGGAGTCCGCCGATGTGCGCCCGTATCCCCCTACGAAAGTAGGGGGCGCGGCGGGCGGATGGGCGGAGCCGGCGCGTCAGCGGCCCACCTAGTCTTTGACGGGTGAGCTGGAGAGAACGGCCCTCCTGGAGGGCGTACGGGCGCGGGGGCCTGGTGGTCCTGCTGACCCTGGCCGCCGCGCAGAACAACGCCCCCGCGTCGGGCGGACGCTATCTGCTGCTGCCGACCGCGGCGGCTCTGCTGTGCGGGGCGGCGCTGCTCGTGCGCCGCGTGCCGTGGCCCGTGGCACCGGCCCTGGCGACGGCGGCGGCCTCGGTGTGGGGGTGGCCGATGCTGCCCCTGCTGCTGCTCGCCCTCTTCGACCTCGCGGCGCACCACCGTGCCCGGATCGCGGGGGGCTGCGCGGTGATCGCTCTGGCCGCCAACGCGGTCACCCAGCCGGCGGTCTCCCTGTGGACACCGCAGCAGTACGGCTCCAGCCTGTTCCTGCTGCTGGCCGTCGTCGGCGGGATGTGGCTGGGCAGCCGTCGCCGTCTGGAGCAGGCCCTGCACGCTCAGGTCGAGCACCTGCGGATCGAGCGGGAACTGCGCGAGCAGGCGGCCCGTGCGGCCGAGCGGTCGCAGATCGCCGCCGAGATGCACGACGTGCTCGCCCACCGCCTGAGCCTCATCGCCCTGCACACCGGAGTGCTCACCACCCGGGCCGACCACCTGCCCCCACCGCTCGTCCAACGGCTGGCCCTGCTGCGCACGGCCTCCACCGATGCCTTGGCGGACCTGCGTGACGTCCTGGGCGCACTGCGCGCCGGCGAGCCGACCGCGGTCCCCCCACCGCCCGCTCTGCGAGAGGTGGACGAACTCGTCGAACAGGCCCGCACCGCCGGACAGCAGGTCGACATCCAGGTGCGCGGGGACTCCGGCCGGGCCCCGGCAGCCCACCGGCTGGCCGCCTACCGCATCGTCCAGGAAGCCCTGTCGAACGCCCGCAAGCACGCCCAGGGCGCGCCGGTCCGCGTCCGTCTCGACTACGGCCCGCCCGCCACCGTGGTCGAGGTCACCAACACCGCCGGAACACCGGCCGCCGGCATGATCGATTCCGGCTTCGGCCTGGTGGGACTGGGCGAACGGGTCACCGCCCTGGGCGGCGACCTGCACGCCGGGCCCCACGGCGCCGGCACCTGGCGGCTGGCCGCCCGCATCCCCCACCCCGCCGGCACCGAACAGAACGGCCCCCGCACATGATCCGCGTCATGATCGCCGACGACGACGCCCTGGTCCGCCTCGGCCTGACCGACCTCCTGGAAGGCGACGACGGCATCGAGGTCGTCGCCCAGGCCACCGACGGCCTGCACGCCATCGAACTGGCCACCGCCCACCGCATCGACGTTGCCCTGGTCGACGTCCGCATGCCCCGCATGGACGGCATCACCGCGACCGCCCGCCTGCGCGCCTTGCCGCACCCGCCGAAGGTGATCACACTGACCACCTTCGACCTCGACGAATACGTCTACGACGCCCTCGCCGCCGGCGCCGACGGCTTCCTGCTCAAGGACACCGACCCCGCCGAGATCCTGCGCGCCGTGCACCTGGTCGCCGCCGGATCGGCCCTCCTGCACCCCAGCGCCGCACGCCGCCTCATCGACCGCTACCACCAGGTCGGCCGGCCGCAGGCCATCGCCGCGCGCACCCGCCTGGACCGCCTCACCCCCCGCGAACGCGACGTGCTGACCCTGCTCGCCCAGGGGGACACCAACGCCGACATCGCCGCCCGCCTCCACATGCGCGAGAGCACCGTCAAAGCACACGTCAGCCGCATCCTCACCGCCCTGGACGTCACCAACCGCGTCCAGGCCGCCCTCCTCGCCCGCGACGCCGGCCTCACCCCCTGATGCGGTCCGGCCGCATCATCGGAGCACCGCCGACCGAGCCGTCTCGAAGGCCACGGCACCTGCCGGCGTGGCCGCGCGAGGACTCCGGCCGCAGAGCACCTGCTCGACGGCGACGTCTGCCGTCGAACAGGCAGCTCGGCCACGGAGCCTGGGCACCGCGCCCGCCGCAGCGGTGGTCGGGACGAGACGTGAGTGCACATCCGGCTCGAACCGGCCGTGGGGGTTCACGTGGGTCCGGAAGAGCGGGGGCGGGCCCGCCCCCGACTTCCGGCCTCCTTCCCGCACGCGCCCCGGGACGCCGGCCATCGGCGTCCCCGCTCAGGCGAACGTGGCGCTCCAGGTGGCCGGCCCGACCACGCCGTCGACACTCAGACCCTTCCGCGACTGGAGACTGCGACAGGCCGCGTCGGAGCCTGGCCCGTACTGGCCGTCCACGGCGAGGGAATAACCGTGCGCGCTGTTCATCCGGTACTGCCAGGTCGCCACGCTCGCGTGCACAGTGGCCGGGGACTGGCGGAAACTGACCCCGGGGTAGGGCAGGGGGCCGCCACCGGGGTTGACCTCACCGCTGAGGACCCGGTCGTACAGGTTGCCCGGGCAGCTGGTGGCATGGTGGTCGCGGTGGCCCGTGACGGCTTGCGCGGCGCCGCCCGACGTCCGCAGCCGGTTGATGCCGTACCGGATGGCGTCGATCAGTCCGGCCGTGATGACGTCGTAGCTGCCGCTGGTGCCACCTGTCAGCGCACACACCGCGTACCAGTCGTCGTTGCCCTGGGTGGTGCCCTGGGCGGCGGTGCGGACGTTCTCGCCGCGCCCCTGGAAGAGGTAGCCGTGGACGCAGGCGAGATGGCTGTAGGCGATGTCCGACCAGCCGTTGGAGTCCATGTGGAAGTTCTGGATGCCCCTTACCTGGGCGGCACAGTCGGCGTGGTCGGCCGCGGCCGACTTCACGGCGTCGACGTGATGGACGACCACACCGCCCTGGGCCGGGGTGATGTCGCCGCTGACGCTCCGGGGCACTCGGGCGCCCCATTGGGCGCGGGTGACGAACGTGGCCATCAGTTCCGTCCTCCACGATCCACGGCACAGCCGACGGCGGCGTTCAACGGTTCGGCGTGCGCGCTCCGTGCGGCGTCGCCGCGGTAGACCGCGGCGGGATCACGGGGGTTCGTCACGGCGGATCGTCCGCGCCCCTCTGCCGGGAGAAGGGCGGAAGCATGCGCGGTTCCAGAGTGAACGGCGGGCAGGGCGAGTGCACTGCCGACTGCCGCGAACAGCACGGCGCGGCGAGGCGTCTCTCGGTGCAACGGTCCTCCAGGTGAGGTGAGGTGAGGATGGCTTGTTCGGGTGCGGGAGTGGCGCGCGGTCGGATTCCTCGTGCAGGCGGTCACGTGCGGCCAGGCACCGGGTCCTCGGCAACGAGGACCCGGTGCCGGCCCCGAGGCACGTGTGGCTCCCGACGCCTCCGGAGCCGGTGCCGCTGTCTGCCGGGCGACGTGGTTCGCCGGGCGGAAGGGGCGCCGCACCGGCTCTGGAGGCCGGCGACCCGTCGCAGGGTCACCGAAGGTGCGGGGCGGGCGGTCAGCAGCCGCCGCAGTTGTAGAAGGTCACGTCCCAGTGGTTGCCCTCGTCGGCGTAGATGTTGCCGGCCCCGGACTTCCACTGCGGGGCGCCGTCGCCCCGCACGCCGATGTAGGTGAAGTTGTTCTTGATGTAGTTGCCGAGGCAGGTGTACTTGCTGAAGTCGAGCTTGTATCCGTTCCAATGCGAGTAGGTGCCGCCCGCGTGGCCGGTCTCGGTGCCGCCGGTGATGTTGAGGGCGCAGCCGCTGGCGCTCCTGAGGGTCTGGGCCCCCTGGGCGGTGGCGAGGTTGAGCTGCTCGAAGGAGGTGCAGGTGGGGTTGGAGCGGTCGGAGCAGCCGCCGGACGAGGACCAGGTGATGCCGGAGGAGCGGAACATCGAGGTCGCGGTGGCGTGGCTGATCTTGGTGACCGCGTGGGCGTCGCCCGCGGTGGTGAGGGCGCCGAAGCCGGGGGCGAAGAGGGCCCCCAGGACGAGGGCGACGGCGGTGAGGACGGAACGGATGCGCATGGGGGTGCTCCTTGTCGTGGAGGGAGGGGTCGCGCGATCCCGCGCGGGACGGAAGCCGCACGGGAGTTTCGGGGGGCGCCGGACCCGGATCGCGGTGCGGGTCGGCCGTGCGGTCAGGAGGTGCAGCCCGATTCCGGGAGCGTCCACGGAGACGGCGGGGCGAGACCGTCGTACAGGGCGATCAGCATCTGCTGCGGGCAGACGGAGTTGCCCTGGCGGAATATGCCGAAGTGCAGGTGCGGGCCGGTGGAGTTGCCGGTGTTGCCCGTGCGGGCGATCAGCTGGCCCGGCGTCACCCGTGTCCCGTCGCCCACCGCGCGGCTGTCGAGGTGGCAGTACTGGTAGCGGACCCCGTCGTCCCCGTCGATCGCGACGCCCAGGCCGCAGGAGTCGTTCAGCCCGCCGTTGAGCCGGGCGGTGCCGGCGGTGATGGCGTAGGCGGGCGTCCCGATGTCGACGGCGATGTCACTGGCGGGGTAGTCGTGGTGTGGCCACAGCAGGCTTTCGCGGCCGTCGAACACGTCCTCGCGCGGGATGACGAAGGCGTACGTGCCCAGGGGCCCGGATCCGGGCGGCGAGCCGAGCAGGTGCTGCCACGTGGTGGCCCCTACCGTGGTTCCTCCGGTCAGTCGGTGCCGTGCCTTGTAGTCCTCCACCGCGGTCGTCGTCGCCTGGCCGAAGACGCCGTCGGTCGCGACGGTCCGGTAGCCGTGCTCGCGGAGCTGGAACTGCAGGGCCCGCACGGCGTCGGTCTGCGGGGAGCCGGGGGCGACGCTGATCACGAGCTCTGTCCAGGTCGCGGGTCCGACGATTCCGTCGGTCGAAAGGCCCTGGCCCTCCTGGAACGCGATCACGGCGCTGCGCGTCCGGACGTCGAACTCTGCGTTGGCGGTGACGGCACCGCCGTGCTGGCGCAGGAGGAACTGCAGGCTGGCGACGTCGTTCCCGGTCGCCCCCTTCTGCAGCAACGGCCAGGCGGGCAGGGCCGCGTGCGCCGGTGCGGCGCCGAGCATCCCGAACAGCAGGGTCGCGAGGACGAAGGTGACCAGGGTGCGGATGCTCCTGGCGGACGGGCGCGTCGCGAGGGTCGTGGGGGACGCTGGGATCATGGGCGGTCCTCTCCGTTCCGGTGGCCGGCCGCGGTGTCCTCCGGGGAGGTCGGCGTACGGGGGAGGCGGGTGACCTCCCCGGACCTCCGCGTGGAGGCCCGACCGGCAGGCGTAACGTAAGAACTGCGGGGTCCGTCCGGACATCGACGCGATGTCGATCCGTCCGTCGTCGTCCTGGACCGTTTAGCCGTTTGAAACGAAACGGGGTCCGCCCCGTCCTACCGAGGGTGGGCAGGGGGGCCGCCTACCGCCCGTGCCGTCAGCGCGAGCCAGAGGTCGACGCGGTCCTCCGCCCGGTCCTGCTGCCGTCCCGTCAGCCGCGCCACCTTCTCGATGCGGTTCTGGACGGTGTGCCGGTGCAGGCCCAGCAGGGAAGAGGTCTCGGCCCAGGAGCCGTTGGTCTCCAGCCAGACGCGCAGGGTCTCGGTGAGTTCCCCGCCGGGGTCGGCGGCGTCGAGCGGGGCGAGGACGGTGTCGGCGAACGCCGCGAGCGTCGCGGGGCTGCCCAGGCTGATCAGGAGCCGTACCGAACCCGCTTCGGATGCGCTCACCGGCCGTCCCAGCTCGCTGCTGGAGGACAGCAGGGCGATCGCCTGCCGGAGCGAGAGTGCCGCGTGCTGCGGAGCGACGGCCGGTCCTATGCCCGCGGGAAGGCCGGTCGCGAAGCGGCGGAGCACTCCGGGGACGTCCACCTCCTCCGGCACGACCAGCTCGACGTTCTCGCAGGTCACGCGCGCAAGTCCTCCGGGGACCGCCAGCGCGAGATCCGCCGCGAGTTCCACCGGTTCACCGGTCGCGCGCACGGCCACGGCCCGCACGGACGCCGAGGAGACGTCGGCCGCTCGCAGCAGGGTTCTGGCCTGGTCGGCGGTGACGTCGGGGTGGAAGAGCCTGGCGAGCAGGGCTGCCCGACGGCGGCGCTGCGGCTCGTCGGCGAGGTGGCGGCGCTCCAGTTCGACGGAGAGCAGGGACACGAGGACGCTGATCAGCAGCCGGGCCTCCGGCGACTCCGCGTCGAGCAGGACCAGGAAGCCGCGCAGCCGGGTCGTGCCGAGCGGCTGGACGACAAGTCGTCCGCACGGCAGGTCCGCGCCGCCGCTTCCGCGCAGGCCGTGCAGGGCGACGGTCTCCAGCACGGAGGCGGCGTTCGCGAGCAGCTCCGGTCCGTCGGTGCCGGCCGCCCCGAGGAGACGGCCCGCCGCGTCGCACACCGCGACACCGGAGTTGACCGCCTGGTGCCAGGAGGACAGCAGGCCCGTCAGACCGTCGCCGGAGGCGGCCGCGGAGGACAGCCGGCGCTGGGTGCGCAGAGTTTTTTCCAGCAGGCGCCGTTCCTCGGACGCCCTGGCCACGAAGACGGCCCTGGTGATGGAGGCGAAGGAGACCGTCGGCGGAGCGGTGAGCAGGGGCAAGCCGGCCTCCTCGGCATGCTTGCTCAGGGCTTCCGGAACGCTCTGCAAGGGCAGTCCGGGTCCCGTTCCCACCACGAGGGCGGCGGCCTTGCCGGTGCTGAGCTCGTGCACGTACGCGGCGTAACCGGGCTCGTCCGCCGTGAGCGACAGGCCGTTGGTCATGACGACTTCGGCGCCTTCGAGCCAGGCGGCGGGCCGGTGGTTCTCGGTCGCGTGCGCCGCCTCGACCACTCGGCCGAGTCCCGCACGGCCCGCCACCAGGCTGAGACGGAGCGAAGGAATGGCCAGCAGATCACGAACGGTGAGAGGCATGGGACGCATGGTCCATCACGGGGCACCGCCTGTCGACCACTCGTCAGGACCTCACCTCACCCGTGAGGACCGGGAGGACGGGGGAGGAGCGCGGCGGCCGCTGACCGTGCGGAACGGCCGCCGCTGCCCCGCGGGTCAGGAAACGGGGCGCGACGGCCTGCCCTCGCGCTGGGCGCGGTCCACGGCGGCCACCGCATACCAGCCGTCTCCCGACGGGTCCCGCTCGACGTGCACGGCCCGCTTCCCGCCGGGGATCACCGCCGCGAGCGAGGAGCCGTCTCCCCGCGGGCGCCCGCCGGGGTCACACGGGAACCGGTGCACCGCGTAGCGAAACGGCACGTCCTTCCCTCCGCGGGTCCCGGCGGTGATGCGCAGGGTCACCTCGCCGGTCCCGGCGTCCCGCCGGGCCTCGACCGTGGGCCGTCGCGGAAGCGGGCCCTGATCGAGCCGGGACGGCAGGGGGCCGAGGACGGGCTGCCGCCAGTGGGCCAGCCGCATGGCGGCGAAGTCCCCCACCCGGTCCGCGCGGACGTCCTTGGCGCTGAAGAAGAGGTCCCCTCCCACCTCCGGAAGCGTGGCGTTGAGCGTCAGGTGGCGGGTCAGCTCCCGGCCGTCCTGCCACGGAGCGGGCTGCCCCGCCGCCCCCGACTTGTAGACCGCCTGCCCGATCCACAGCTCCGTGCCCGTGCCCCGGACCGCATCGGCCCACCACGGGGCCAGGACGCCGTAGTCGGCCACGGGCAACCCGATGTGCCAGTACACCTGCGGCGCGATGTAGTCGAGCCACCCGCGCTCGACCCATCCCCGTGTGTCCGCGTGCAGACCGTCGTACGACTGGAAGGCCGAGGTGCGCGAGCCGCGCGGGTCCGTCGTGGCGTTGCGCCACACGCCGAACGGGCTGATCCCGAAGAGCGCGTCCGGGCGTACGGCCCGCACGGCGTCCCGCATCTCCCGCACCATGAGGTCCACGTTGTGGCGGCGCCAGGCCGCCTTGTCCGCATGGCCCGCCCCGTACGCGCGGAACGTCTCGTCGTCGGGGAAGTCGGAGCCGGCCACCGGGTACGGGTAGAAGTAGTCGTCGAAGTGCACGCCGTCGATGTCGTAGCGCCGGACGGCGTCGAGCATGGCCTCCTGGCAGAAGCGGCGCGCGGCGGGCACCCCGGGGTCGTAGTAGAGCTTGCCGCCGTAGGAGACGGTCCACTCCGGGTGGACCCGTGCCGGATGCCCGGGCACGAGTGCGGACGGGTCCGCCTGCATGGAGACGCGGTAGGGGTTGAACCAGGCGTGGAACGCGAGGCCGCGCTCGTGCGCCGTTTCGACCATGAAGCCCAAGGGGTCGTAGCCGGGGTCCCGGCCCTGGGTGCCGGTGAGCCACTGGGACCAGGGTTCGAGGGGTGAGGGCCAGAACGCGTCGGCGGTCGGGCGGACCTGTACGAACAGGGCGTTGAAGCCCTGTTCGAGCGCCTCGTCCGCGAGTCGGGTGAATTCCGCGCGCTGGGCGACCGCGTCGAGACCGGTGCGGCTGGGCCAGTCGATGTTGACGACGGACGCGATCCACACCCCGCGCATCTGCCGCTTGACGGGGTCGACGGGGGGCGCCGCGGCCCGGGCCGGCGACGGCGCGAGCGCGGCGGCGCACCCGGCCGCTGCGGCGGCGAGGAGGGTGCGGCGGGGAAACGGGGAGGGGGACGGGGCCGGGGAACCGGTGGTGCGCATCGGGGTCATGGCTGCCTTCGCGGGCGAGGTGACGAGGGGACGGAGGCGCGGAGCGGGCGGTGGGCCGGGTGTGCTCCCGCGTGCCGGGAGTGCCGGCGGCCGGAAACCGGGAGCCGACCGCTTTCGTAACGTGCGTAACCCTGGATGACTGAAGTCGCTTTATGTATCTTCTGTTTCGCATCCGCGAGGGAGGCCGCGCCGGTGCGCACGGGCGGGACCGCCCTCCCGCGTGCGGCTGTGCGCGAGAGGTCCTTGGGTGCCGGCGCCCGCGGCGATCGAGAAGGAGCGAACGGTGACCGGGGTGCCGCGTCCCATGCTCGCCCGCCGCATGCGCGGCGGCAACGACTCGATGTCCATCCTCCCGCGCCTCGCGTGGACATTCCGTCGATCGTCCGTCCCTCGTCCCGATCCCTACCGTGTCGCCCCATCGCAGTCCAAGCCCCGTCCCCTCAGACGTCCTTGACGGCTTTCCACCGGACCGCACTCCTGAAATGAGTAAGCGCACCATGAACCCCAGCCGTTCCACCGCCCTCGCGGCGGCAGCCGTTCTCACCGTCGTCGCCTCCGCGACCGCCTGCGGCTCCGGCGAGCCGACGAAACCGAAGAACGCGCCCGGCAAGCCCGGCGGCGCCTACTCGGTGGCGCTCACGGAGCCCGACCACCTCCTGCCGGGCCGCACCACCAGCAGCTACTCCCTCCAGGTCCTGCAGGGGCTCTTCGACCCGCCCGCGGCGCTCGATCCCGGGAACGGCAGCGTGAAGCCGCTGGCCGCCGTCTCCTGGTCCACCACCGACAACACCGTCTGGACCATCAAGTTCCGGTCCGGCACCACCTTCCACAACGGCGAGAAGGTCACGGCGGCCAGCTTCGCCGACGCGTGGAACGCCGCTGCCTACGGACCCAACGCCTGGGACGCCAACTACTACTTCGCCCAGATCGAGGGGTACGACGCCCTCAACCCCTCGGAAGAGGGCGCCAAGCCCTCCGCGCGAACCCTGTCCGGCCTGAAGGTGCTCGACGAGACGACCCTCCAGGTCACCCTCAAGGCACCCTTCGGACAGTTCCCCATGCTGCTGTCCTTCCCCGCATTCGCCCCCCTGCCCAAGGCGGCCACGGCGAACCCGGACGCCGCCGACGTCGCCCCGATCGGAAACGGCCCCTACCGGATCGACGGAGCCTGGGAGCGCAACCAGAAGATCCGGCTGGCGAAGTTCGCCGACTACCGCGGCCCCCGCAAGCCCATGGCCGACCGCGTCGACTTCAAGATCTACACAAGTCGCGAGACCGCCTTCACCGAACTCCAGGCCGGCAACGTCGACGTCCTGACCACGGTCCCCGCCGCCAACTCCGCCCAGGCCAAGCGCCTCTTCGGCGAGCGCTTCTCGATCCGGCCCAGCGGAACCATGGACTACCTCGGCCTGCCCGTGAAGGACCCCCGGTTCGCCGACCCCCGCCTCCGCAAGGCCCTCTCCATGGCCATCGACCGCAAGGGCATCACCCAGGCCATCTACAACGGCGTCTACAAGCCCGCCACCTCGCTCGTCGGCGACATGATCCCCGGCCACCGAACGGACGCGTGCGGCCCGGCCTGCACGTACGACCCCGCGGCCGCCAAGCGGCTCTTCGAGGCGGCCGGCGGCTTCGACGGACCCCTCGAACTCCACTTCTCCAACGCGGACCCCACCTACGAGCAGTGGATGACCTCGATCGCCAACCAGCTCAAGGACAACCTCGGCATCCAGGACGTCACGTTCCGCAAGATGGCCCCCGCCGACCTCTCCGCCCTGCTCAACGAAGGGAAGAACAAGGGCCCCTTCCGGCAGAACTGGGTGATCGACTACCCCAGCATCCAGAACTACCTCGACGGGCTCTACTACCCGGGCAACCGCTCGGGCTGGAGCGACGAGCAGTTCGACGCCCTCGTGGCGAAGGGCAACGCCGCACAGGGCGCGGAGGCCATCGCGGCGTACCAGAAGGCGGAGGACATAGCCCTGCGGGAACTGCCGTACATCCCGCTCTGGAACTGGCAGGACCAGTCGGCGTGGAGCGACCGCATCGACGACGTCGTCATCGATCCGTACGCCGCCGGCCTGCACCTGGACCGCGTCACCGTCAGCGACTGACGCCGCAACCGACCCTCCGCGGAGCACCCGGTGCCCCGCACAGACCTACCCCTGGGGGCCGTCCGTCGTGTGGAGATTCGTCGCCCGTCGCCTGCTGCACGCCCTGCCCGTACTCCTCGGCACCACCTTCCTCATCTACACGCTCGTCTTCGTCCTGCCCGGCGACCCCATCCAGGGGCTGGCCGGCGACAAGCCCGTGCCGCCGGCGGTCCTCGCCGAGCTGCGCGCCCGCTACCACCTCGACGACCCCCTGTGGGTGCAGTACACGCACTACCTCACCGGTCTGCTGACCGGAGACCTCGGCACCACCTTCACCGGCCGCGACGTGTCCGAACTGCTCGCTGACCGATGGACCGTCACCCTGCAGCTCGGCCTGACCGCCTGGGTCCTGGAGGTCGTCCTGGGCATGGCCCTCGGCGTCTGGGCCGGTCTTCGGAAGGGCAGGTGGGACGACAGCGCCGTGCTGTTCGGCACCACCCTGGTCATCTCCGTGCCGGTCTTCGTCGTCGGCTACCTGGCCCAGCTCGTCTTCGGCGTCCAGCTCGGCTGGCTGCCGGTGGCCGGAACCGAAGGCGGATGGCCGCTCGCCTACCTCCTGCCCGGCCTCGTCCTCGCCTCCTTCGGCCTCGCCTACGTCGCCCGGCTCACGCGCAGCTCCCTCATCGAGAACCTGCGGGCCGACTACGTGCGCACCGCCCACTCCAAGGGGCTGAGCCGCCGTCGCGTCGTCATCCGGCACACCCTGCGCAACTCGCTGATCCCCGTGGTCACCTTCCTCGGGCTGGAGCTGGGCGGCCTCATGGCCGGCGCCGTCGTCACCGAGTACATCTTCAACCTGCCCGGAGTCGGCCAGCAGCTCTTCCAGTCCATTCAGCTCCGTGAAGGCCCCGTCGTGGTGGGCACGACCACGGCCCTCGTCCTCATCTTCCTGCTCGCGAACCTGCTCGTGGACCTCCTCTACGGGCTGCTCGATCCGAGGATCCGCCATGACTGACACCGCCGGCACCCTGGACACCCCGAGCGGAACCGCCGAGCACCCCGAGGCGCCCGACGCGGCGCGCACTCCGGCCGGGAAGCGTGCCTCGCTCAGCACCGACGCATGGCTCGAACTACGGGCACGGCCCACGGTGTGGGCCGCCCTGATCACCCTCCTGCTGATGACGGCGATGGCTCTGGCGCCCGGCCTCCTGACCTCACTGCTCACCGAGGGAGGAGACCGCTGCGACCTCGCCCACTCCAAGCTGGGGCCCTCCGCCGCCCATCCCTTCGGATTCGACCTCCAAGGCTGCGACTACCTGGCCCAGGTCATCCGCGGCACCCGTCCCTCGCTGATCGCCGGGCTCGCCGTGACAGCGGCCTCCCTCCTGATCGCCATCGTGCTCGGACTGCTGTGCGGCTTCTACGGAGGCTGGTTCGACGCCCTCGTCTCCCGGGTCACCGACATCTTCTTCGGCCTCCCCTTCGTCCTCGGCGCCACCGTCATCCTCGTCGCCTTCCCCGACCACGGCCTCGGCGCCATGATCCTCGTCCTGACGGTGCTGGGCTGGACGACCATGACGCGCATCATGCGCTCCCAGGTCCTCGCCCTGGCCGACGCCGACTACGTGCGGGCCGCCCGCATGCTGGGCGCCCGCCCCGCACGCCTCATGCTGCGCCACATCCTCCCCAACGCGATCACCCCGGTCATCGTGGTCGCCATGCTGAACGTCGGAGCGGTGATATCGGGAGAGGCGACGCTCGACTTCCTGGGAGTCGGACTCCAGTACCCGGAGGTCTCCTGGGGACTCCAGCTGAACGCGGCCCAGGCCTTCGTCCTCGACCACCCCCACCTCCTCCTCTTCCCCGCCCTCTTCCTGTCCGCGACCGTCCTCAGCTTCATCCTCCTCGGGGATGCCGCACGGGACGCCTTCGACCCCCGGCTGAAATGAGCGCCCATGTCCCAGGCCGCACCCCCCCTCCTGGAGGTCGAGGACCTCTGCGTCGAGTTCCGCACGACACGCGGCACGATCCGCGCGGTGAACGGGCTCTCGTACAGCCTTCGCGAAGGCGAGACCCTGGCCCTGCTCGGCGAGTCCGGATCGGGCAAGTCCGTGGCCGCGCAGGCCGTCATGGGGCTGCTCGACACCCCGCCGGCGCACATCACCCGCGGTACGGCACGGCTGCGCGGCGACGACCTGCTCGCCCTGTCCCCCGAGCGCCACCGGGCGGTGCGCGGAACGCGCCTCTCCATGATCTTCCAGGACGCACTCACCGCGCTCAATCCCGTGCTGTCGGTCGGCGACCAGCTGGCCGAGATGTACACCGTGCACCGAGGCCTGGGGCGCAAGGCCGCCCTCGCGCGCGCCGTCGCGCTCATGGACCGCGTCCGCATCCCGGCCGCCGCACGCAGGGCCCACGACTACCCCCACCAGTTCTCCGGCGGCATGCGCCAGCGCGTCATGATCGCCATGGCGCTCGCCCTCGACCCGGAGGTCGTCATCGCCGACGAGCCCACCACCGCCCTCGACGTCACCGTCCAGGCCCAGATCATGCGCCTGCTGCGACAGCTCCAGGCCGAGACCCGCATGGGCCTGCTGCTGATCACCCACGACCTCGGCGTCGTCGCGGAGACCGCCGACCGCGTCACCGTCATGTACGCCGGCCGCACGGTCGAGTCCGCGAACGCGGAGGACCTGTACGCCCGACCCGGCCACCCCTACACCCGGGGGCTCCTCGACTCCGTACCCCGCCTGGACCGCCTCGGCAAGCCGCTCGTCCCCATCACCGGATCCCCGCCCCCGCCCTCCTCGGTCCCCACGGGATGCGCCTTCCACCCCCGATGCCCCCGGGCCGAGCCGCGCTGCGGCACCGACGAACCCTCCTTCCGGACGCTGACGCCCACGGGACACCGCAGCGCCTGCCACTTCGCCGAGGAGGTCCACCATGTCCCCGTCGGCTGAGACCGCACCGCCGCTGCTCCGCGCCACCGCGCTCACCCGCCACTTCCCGGTCACCGAAGGAGTACTGCTCAAACGCCGCACCGGCGCGGTCCGAGCCGTCGACGGCATCGACCTGACCGTCCGGCGCGCCGAGACCCTCGGCATCGTGGGCGAATCGGGCTGCGGAAAATCCACCCTGGCCTCCCTCCTGATGGCCCTGGACCGCCCCACCTCGGGGACGGTGACGATCGACGGACAAAACCCCTTCGCCCTCTCCGGCCCCGAACTGCGCGCGCTGCGACGCCGCGTGCAGATGGTCCTCCAGGACCCCTACACCTCGCTCGACCCGAGGATGACGGCCGGTCAGATCGTCGGGGAACCCTTCGCCATCCACCCCGGTGCCGTGCCCCGGGCCGACCGCGGCCGCCGCGTCGCCGAACTCCTCGAAACCGTCGGCCTCGACCCCACCCACCGCGACCGCTACCCGCACCAGTTCTCCGGCGGACAGCGCCAACGCCTGGGCATCGCACGGGCCCTGGCGTTGGAACCGCGGCTCCTCCTGTGCGACGAGCCGGTGTCCGCCCTCGACGTCTCCGTCCAGGCGCAGGTCCTCAACCTGCTCGACGACCTCCGCCGCGAGCTGCGTCTCGCGTGCGTCCTCATCTCGCACGACCTCGCCGTCGTCCAGCACCTCTGCGACCGGATCGCGGTCATGTACCTCGGGAAAATCGTGGAGACCGGCACGCGCGAGCAGATCTGCGCGACCCCCCGCCACCCCTACACCCGCGCCCTCTTCGCCGCGGCGCCCGTACCGGACCCGAGGCGGCGCGCACCCGACGACGCGCTCCTGCTCGAAGGCGACCTGCCGTCCCCGGCCGCGCCGCCGTCCGGGTGCCGCTTCCGGACGCGCTGCCCCTACGCCCGCCCGCAGTGCCTGACGGAACCGACACTGCGCCTACGCGACGGGACCGACCACCCGACCGCCTGCCACTTCCCCCTGGAGAGCACCGGATGAAAGACGCACGCGTGACGACGAGACGAACGAAGCGCCGCCGAGCGGCGGGTCCCGGAGCGGTCCTTGCAGCCGTGCTGACCGCGGGCCTCGCCATGGCCCCCGCGCAGGCCCGGTCACCCCACGCCACGGCCCCCGTCCGGGCCCAGTCATCCGACGGCGGCCGCGGCGTCGACGGAGCGCCGAGCCGGGCCGAGCTCTTCCGCACGGCCGGCGAACGCCACCGCGTCCCCGAGACCGTGCTGCTCGCCGTGGCGTACCTGCAGAGCCGCTGGGACGACCACGGCGGCGCCCCCAGCGTCGACGCGGGATACGGACCCATGCACCTGACCGACGCCCGGGCGACGCTCGCCCGGGCAACCCACCACACGGACGGCGACGAGGACCCCCGGGGCGACGCCTCCCGGCCGTCCCTCGCACACCGTGAGACCCCCGTCGACCCCGACCGCCTGCCCGCCGCGCTGGAGACCCTGGGGCGAGCCGCCGCTCTCACCGGGCTCTCCGCCGACCGGCTCCGCACGGACCCCGGGGCCAACATCGAGGGCGGCGCCGCCCTTCTCGCGGCACACCAGCGCTCCGCCGGACTGCCCCTGAGCACGGACCCGGCACAGTGGTACGGCGCCGTCGCCGCCTACTCCGGCGCCACCGAGACCGGAGCCGCGCGACGCTTCGCCGATGACGTCTTCCACCTCATCAACACGGGGGAAACGCGGCGCGCCGACGACGGGACCCTCGTCACCCTGCCTCCGGCGCCCGTCACCCCCGACACCCGCCAGGTGGACCGGCTGGGCCTGAAGCCCACCAACCCGGGCGCCGAATGCCCCCGCGGCCTGGGCTGCGACTGGATCCCCGCGCCGTACCGGATGCTGTCGGAGGAACCGGGCGACTTCGGCAACCACGACCTCTCCGACCGTCCCCGCAACCAGAGCATCGACTACATCGTCATCCACGACACCGAGGCCACCTGGGACACCACCCTCGCACTGGTCCAGGACCCCACCTACGTCTCGTGGCACTACAGCCTCCGCTCCGCGGACGGCCACATCGCCCAGCACCTGCGCGCCAAGGACGTCGGCTGGCACGCCGGTAACTGGTACGTCAACGCCAAGGCCGTCGGGCTGGAGCACGAAGGCTTCCTCGCCCAGGGCGGGCAGTGGTACACCGAGGCGATGTACCGGACGTCGGCCCGTCTCGTGCGTCACCTGGCCAGGAAGTACGACGTCCCCCTGGACCGCGCCCACGTCATCGGGCACGACAACGTCCCCGGCACCGTGCCCGGCACCATCGCCGGCATGCACCAGGACCCCGGGCCCTACTGGGACTGGGCCCACTACTTCGACCTCCTGGGCAAGCCGTTCAAGGCGGACGGGAGGACCGGCTCGCCGCTGGTGACCGTCCGCCCGGAGTACGCGTCCCACACGGAGCCCTACTACTGCGGCGCGACCCCGGCCGACCTCTGCCCCGTCCACGGGTCGGCCTCCCTCACCCTGCGCACCGAACCCCACGACGACGCCCCGCTGGTCACCGACGTCGGCATCCGTCCCACGCCCGGCACCTGGTCCGTCTACAACCACGCCGCCCGGGTCAGCACCGGCCAGAAGTACGTGGTGGCCGAGCGCCGCGGAGACTGGACCGCCCTGTGGTACCTCGGGCAGAAGGGCTGGTTCAAGGACGATCCCCGCCACCCGAAGACCCTGCCGGCCAAGGGACCGGTGGCCCAGCTGCGACCCGGGCTCGACGGCGCCCCGCTCTACGGGCGGGCCTACCCCGAACCGGAAGCCTATCCAGCGGACATCCCCGTCCAGCCCCTCGTGCCGCTGCCCTACACGCTGCGGCCCGGGCAGTCCTACAGCGTCGGACAGACCGTCGACGGCGAGTACTACCACTCCAAGACCTTCGACCTCGCCGGCCACACGGTCGTCCGCGGCGCGCTCAGGTACCACCAGGTGCAGTACGGCCACCGCGTCATGTTCGTCAGGGCGGACGACGTGATCCTCCGGCCCGCCGCCACCCTGCCCCGCGTCTCGGACTGAGCGCGGTACCGGGCGGAACCGGCCCGGGGCTCCTGAGCGCGAACCCCGGGCCGTTACCATGTGGGCCCCGTCCAGGCACCGCCGGCCCACCAGGCCGTACCGGAGCCACAAGAGAGCGGCAGGAAGACCGTGACAGGCGAGAACCGAGGGCGAAGCGACGAGCCCCGCACGCCCCAGGCAGTGCTGCACCGGTGGTCGGAAGCCTCTCACTTCACCGATGCCGTCCTCCGGGGCACCGCCTGGTCGGACGGGGCACTGCGCCTGCACGGCGTCGAGGCGTGCGAGACCTACATCGACCACCACGGCCACGCGAGCCTGGACTGGGAGTACGCGAGCTGTTCCACCGGCTGGCGCGACCTGCCCTTCCCCGCCGAGGAACTCGTCCCCTCGTGGACGGCCCTCACGCCGTCCGGCACCCGGCTGGTGGTACGGCTGCGCGTCCGAGACGCAGCGGGAGACGTCTCGCCCTGGTACGTCATGGCCCACTGGGCCTCGGACGACGACGTGGTGCACCGCACCACCGTGCCCGGACAGACCGGCCCGTTCGGCACCGCGGACGTCGACGTGTTCGTCGCGGCCCCCGGCAGGCCCGTCACGGCGTACGAACTGGAGGTCCGGCTCGCGCGCACCCCGGGCGTCCCGCACGGACCGGCCGTGCGGGCCCTGTACCTCGCCGCGTCGTCCACGCCGGCGGGCCGCCACCCGGCGGTGAGCGGCCCCGGCGGAGCCTGGGGCACGGTCCTCGACGTCCCGCGCCGCTCCCAGGAGGTGCACACCGGGCACAGCCCGCAGTGGGACGGTGGCGGAGAGGCCTGGTCGGCCCCCGCGTGCACCGCGATGCTCGTGGAGTACTTCGGCCGCGGTCCGCAAGCCGGCGAGATGGCGTGGATCGACCCCGCCGACACCGCCCCGCAGGTCGACTTCACCGCCCGCGCGGTCTACGACTACGCCTACAAGGGCTGCGGCAACTGGGCCTTCAACGCCGCTTACCCGGCCCGCTACGGACTCGACGGGATGGTCACGCGGCTGCGCTCGCTGAACGAGCTCGAACGCTTCATCCGCGCGGGCATCCCCGTCGCCACGGCCCAGAGCTTCCGCATCGGCGAACTCGCGGGGGCCGGTTACTCACCCGCCGGAAGCATCAAGATCGTCTGCGGCTTCACGCCGGACGGCGACGTCGTGGTCAACGACCCGCTGTCGGCCACGGACGAGGAGGTGCGGCGGACCTACCCGCGCGGCGAGTTCGAGCGCGTGTGGCTCGCGGCCTCGGGCGGCGGGGGAGTGGTCTACTTCCTCCATCCCGCCGATCTGCCCCTGCCTCCCCCCGTACCCGGCCTCGACCCCAACTGGTAGGCCCGGGGGCGACACCGCCCCGCAGTCCCGCCGTCCCGGCCGTACGACGAAACGTCGATGGCCCCGGCGAGGGGCGGGACCTTTTGTTGGTCGTGCCGCCCCGCGGCGGCTCATTAGCGTGGAGCGCATGACAACGGCTCCGCCCCCTCCGCGCGGTCACCGGGACGACGTCCGCTCCCTCCCGCCCCGGTCGTACGTCCCGGCGCCGCCCGCCTGAGCCCGCCGGCTCCCTCGCCGGGCGCTCGCCGACACCCCCGCTCCCGGACGCGCGACGCCGCGGCGCGCAGCCGGTCTTCGACGGCCGGTCGGCACGCACACGGCAGCCCGCACGACAGCACCCCCCCCCGCAGCCGTCCGACATCGGACCCCTGCACGGACACCGCACGGTCCGCGCGGCGGCACGCTCCCCCCCCACACACACACACACAGCCCGCGCGCCCCGTACCCCACGCACGGCCGGACCGCCCCGGTCCCTCCGCGGTCCTCCCTCGCCCACGACTTGACGCCCCTTCGCACGGCCACAAGGCGGTAACCCCATGAACCCTGTCCCTCCCACCCCCGGCACGCCCCCCGCGTTCCACGCCTGGAACTCCGACATCACCGCCTCCGCCGTCGCCCGCCAGGACGGGACGCCGGGGTGGGTCTCCCTCGTCGGCGACGACGTGTGGTGGGACGAACCACGGCCCCACGAGGCCGGCCGCCGCTGCGTCGTGCGCGCCAAGCCGGACGGCCGGGTCGAGGACGTGCTGCCCCCGGGGTTCGACGCCCGCAACAGCCTGCACGAGTACGGCGGCAGGTCGTGGCGTCCCGCCGGCGCCGGCCTGGTGTTCACCCACTGGGACGACCAGCGCCTCTACCTCCACCATCCGGACGCCCAGGACCTGCCCAGGCCCCTCACGCCCCCGCGCGGGAACGTCACCTACGGGGACCTCTACGTGCCGCCGTCGCGTGACGAGGTCTGGGCGGTCCGGGAGACGCGCCGCGACGGGGTGCGCCACGTCGAGCGGGCCCTCGTGGCGGTCTCCCTCGACACGGGCGCCGAACGGACCGTCGCCGCCACCCACCACTTCATGACCTGCCCCCGGCTGTCCCCGGACGGCCGCCACCTGTCCTGGATCGGCTGGAACCACCCCGACATGCCGTGGGACGGCACCGAGCTGTGCGTGGCACCGCTGCGCCAGGACGGCACCGCCGGCACCCACCGCGTGCGGGCGGGCGGCCCCAGGGAATCGGTGGTCCAGGCGGAATGGAGGGACCCCCACAACCTGTGGGCGGTCACCGACCCCGACGGGTGGTGGACGCTCCACGTCGTGCCCGCCCACACCGGACCGGCCCGCGCCGTCACACGGACCGGGGAGGAGTTCGGCGGAGCGCTGTGGAAGCCCGGGGCCACCTGGTTCGCCCCGCTCCCCGACGGCCGCGCCGTCGCCGTCCACGGCACGGGCGCCGGGCGCCGCGTCTCCCTCGTGGCCCCCGACGCGAGTCCCGGCACACCCCTCATGACCGATCTCGGCCTGCCCTGCACCGACTTCGTCCCCAGCATCGACGCCGACGCCCACCGCCTGGTCACCGCGGGGGCGAGCACCCTCCTCCCGTACAGCGTCGTCACCGCGGCCCTCCCCCGTCCCGACGCACCAGACGCACGCGACGCCCGGATCCTCTCCACCCCCCGGACCCTGCCGGTCGACCCCGCCTGGCTGCCCCGCCCCACCGCCAGGGCCTTCCCGCGCCCCGCCCCGACGCCGTCCGGCGAGGCGCCCCGCAGCCCCGACGCGCCGGTGCACGCCCACACCTACCCGCCCACCCACCCCCGTCGCGTCACGCCCGACGGGGAACGCCCGCCCTGGGTGCTCTTCATCCACGGTGGCCCCACCGGCGACCACCCCATGGTGTACGACCTCGAGATCGCCTACTTCACCAGCCGCGGCATCGGTGTCGCGACGGTCGACTACGGAGGCTCCGTCGGCTACGGCCGCGCCTACCGGGAGCGCCTGAACGGCGCCTGGGGCGTCGTCGACGTCGACGACTGCGTGACCGTCGCGCACGCCCTGGTGCGCGAAGGACTCGCCGACCCCCGCCGCATCGCGATCCGCGGCGGAAGCGCGGGCGGCTGGACCGCGCTCGCCGCCCTGACGCACACGGACGTCTTCGCCGGCGCGGTGTCCTTCTACGGCATCACCGACCCCGTCACCTGGGCCACCACCACCCACGACTTCGAATCCCGCTACCTCGACGGGCTCATCGGCCCGCTTCCGGCCAGTGCCGCTCTGTACGAACAGCGCTCCCCGGTCCTGGCCGCATCCCACGCCAGCGGCCCCGCCCTGCTGCTCCACGGTCTCGACGACGCCATCGTCGCCCCCGCGCAGTCGTCGGCGATGGCCCGCGCCCTCCGGGAGGCGGGACTGCCCCACGAGCACGTCGAGTTCCCCGGAGAACGCCACGGCTGGCGGCGCGCCGAGACGATCCGCGCCGCCCTCGACGCCGAGATCCGCTTCTACGAAAGGATCTTCGGCCCGCCGGACGAACCCGAGCCCGGGACGGCCGGCACCACCCCTCCCACGGTCCGTGCCCCCCCGGTCATGACGGCCGGCACCAGGCCGCACGCGGCCACGAGAAGCCTGCCGGAGCCGGACCGCGTCCATCCCCCCTTCCTCCGGCGGGGCGACACGGTGGCCCTCGTCGCACCCGCCGGGCCGGTGAACGACCACGAGACGGCCCTGGCCGTGGCCCTGCTGGAGAGCTGGGGCCTCAGGCCCCGCACCACCTCCCGGCTCTCCGCGACCCACCGCGGCTACCTGGCCGGCTCCGACGGGACACGCCTGGCCGACTTCACCGAGGCCTGGCTCGATCCCGCGGTGCGCGCGGTCCTCTGCGTCCGCGGCGGGTACGGGACCCAGCGCGTCGCCGACCGGCTGGACCACCGCCGGCTCGCGGCCGCGGGTCCCAAGTTCCTCGTCGGCTCCAGCGACATCACCTGCCTCCACCAGGCGCTGGGGGAGGGGCTCCGACTGGTGACGCTGCATGCCCCCATGCCCGCGTGCCGCCCGGTCCACGACGACGACCACACGGCCGAAGCCCTGCGCGCAGCCCTCTTCGGACCCTCCCCGCGCTCGTTCTCCCTGGACGGACCCGTCCTCGTCGCCGGACGCGCCGAGGGCACGCTCACCGGCGGCAACCTCACCGTGCTCGCCTCGTCGCTCGGGACCGCCACCGCACCCCTCACCGACGACCGGATCCTCCTGCTGGAGGACGTCGGCGAGGAACCGTACCGCCTGGACCGGTCCCTGACGCAGCTCCGACGGGCCGGCGTCCTGCAGCGGGCGGCCGGTGTCGTCCTCGGGGACTTCACCGACTGCGGCCCTCCCGACCAGGTGGACGCCCTCCTGCGCGCGTGCCTGTCCGACCTCGGCGTCCCCGTGGCGGCCGGGCTACCCGCCGGCCACGGACCACGCCAGCTGACCGTCCCCCTGGGCGCGCGCGCCGTGCTCGACACGGCCCGGCGCCGCCTCACCCTCCCTCCTCACGAACGGAACACGCCATGACGCGCGTCCTCGTCTCGGCGGACATGGAAGGCGTCACCGGCGTCACCTGCCCCGACGACGTCGAACCGGGCACCGCCTCCTGGGCGCGCATGCGCCCGCTCTTCACCGGCGACGTCAACGCCGTCGTCGACGGACTCCTCGCCGGCGGCGCGAGCGACGTCCTGGTCAACGACGCCCACTACACCCAGCGCAATCTCCTCCTCGAAGCCCTCGACCCCCGGGCCCGCCTGCTCACGGGACGCCACAAGCCGCTGGGCATGATGGCCGGGATCGACCTCGCCGACGCAGTCGTCCTCCTCGGCTACCACACCGGTGCCGGCCAGCAGGGAGTCCTCTCCCACACCTACCTCGGCACCGGGCTGACCGGCTTCCGCATCGACGGCGAACCGGCCGACGAGGGCCGCATGAACGCGCTGATCGCCGAAGAACACGGCGTCCCCGTCATCCTCGTGACCGGCGACGACCTCACCTGCCGGGCCGCGGGGACCTGGGCCCCCGACGCCCTCACGGTGGAGGTCAAGCAATGCGTCAGCCGGTACGCCGCCATCTGCCTCCCGCCCGCCCGCAGCGCCGAACTGCTGCGCGCCGGGGCCACCGAGGCCGCCGCCCGCCTCCTCCGGCTCCCCGTCCGAACCCCGCAGGAGGACACCGACCCGGCGCGGGAGCGAGACGCTCCCGGCAGACCCCACCGCTTCGAGCTCGGCTTCCACGCGCCCCACCTCGCCGAAGCGGTCCTCGCCGTCCCCACCGTCGAACCCCACGGTCCGCGGGGCGTCGCCTTCACCGCACCGGACGCGACCACCGCCGCCCGCACCTTCAAGGTGTGCACGACCGTCGCAGGTGCGGCGATGGAAGACCACTTCGACTGACCTCGACCGCCCTCGGCACGTCCCGCCGACACCCCCGCCCGGACCCCCCCTCGTGGAGCAGCTCGTGACCGCCACCCACCCGCCCGGCCCGCACGACGGATACGCCACCGACGTCGCCGCACTCTGCTCGGACCTCCTGCGCATCGACACGTCCAACCCGGGAGACGGCTCGGGGCCCGGTGAGCGCCGGGCCGCCGAGTACGTCGCCGAGGCGCTGGACGCCGCAGGCGTCCACGCCACCCTCACCGAACCGCGCCCCCGGCGCACCAGCGTCCTGGCCCGGATCGACGGCGAGGACCCCGACCTGCCCCCGTTGCTCGTCCACGGGCACCTCGACACCGTCCCCGCCGAACCCCGCGACTGGACCCTGCACCCCCTCTCCGGAGACCTGCACCACGGCTGCCTGTGGGGCCGCGGAGCGGTCGACATGAAGGGAACCCTCGCGATGACCCTCGCCCTGGTCCGCGCCTGGGCCCGCACCGGTCAGCGACCGCGCCGCGACCTGGTCCTCGCCTTCCTCGCCGACGAGGAGTCGACCGGCGCGTACGGCTCGCGCCACGTCACGACCGCACACCGGGACCACTTCGCCGGGGTCGAGGAGGCGATCAGCGAGTCCGGCGGCTTCTCGATCACGACGAGGAACACGGAGGCCGGGCCGGACGCACGGGTCTACCCGATCGCCGTCGGAGAGCGCGGTACTGCCTGGATGCGGCTGACCGCCCACGGCACGGCCGGGCACGGATCGGGCCCCGCGGAGGACAACGCGGTGGCCGAACTGGTCCACGCCCTCTCCCGGCTGGCCGCCCACCGCTGGCCCACCCGCCTGACACCCCCGGTGGGCGCCCTCCTCGACGCCCTCGACCGGACGCTCGGCATCCGTATCGACCGCACCAGGCTCGAGGAGGAAGCGAGCCGCCTCGGCCCCCTGGGAGAACTGTTCGACTGCACCGTCCGAGACACCGCCCACCCCACCGTGCTGACCGCCGGCGGCAAGGTCAACGTCATCCCCTCGCACGCCCACGCCGAAGTGGACGGCCGCTTCCTGCCCGGCGCGCGGGACGCCTTCCTGGAAACCGTCGACCGGCTCCTCGGCCCGAAGGTGACCCGCGAGTTCATCCACTGCGAAGAGGCAGTCGCCGCCGATCACGAAGGGCCGGCCTTCGACGCGATGGCCGCCGCGATCCGCAGCCAGGACCCCCGCGCCCACCCGGTGCCGTTCATCCAGTCCGGCGGCACCGACGCCAAGGCCTTCGCCGCGATAGGCATCGGCACCTACGGTTTCGCACCCCTCCTCCTCGACCCCGACCTGCACTACTTCGGCATGTTCCACGGCGTGGACGAGCGCGTGCCCGTGTCCGGCCTCGGCTTCGGCGTCCGCGTCCTCCACCGCTTCCTCACCACCTACTGAGCCACCTTCCGAAGGGCGAACGACCGTGCACCTTCCTCCGCACCTGTGGCCGGCCACGACCACCCACGGCCCCGACGGCCTGACGATCGGCGGGGTACGCCTGAGCGACCTCGCCGAGGAGTTCGGCACACCGGCCTTCGTCCTCGACGAGGACGACTTCCGCGCCCGCTGCCGGGCCTGGCGCGAAGCCTTCGCGGGCCACGACGTCTTCTACGCGGCCAAGGCATTCCTCTGCCACCAGGTCGCCCAATGGCTTCACGAAGAGGGACTGGGCATCGACGTGTGCTCCGCCGGTGAGCTGCGCACGGCCCGGCGCGCCGGAGTGCCCGGGGCCTCCCTCGTCCTCCACGGCAACAACAAGTCCCCGGCCGAACTGGCCGAAGCCGTCGACCACGGCGTCGCGCTCGTCGTCGTCGACTCCCACGACGAGATCACCCGCCTCTCCGACATCGCCACCCGGCGGGGCGGGCGCCAGCAGGTCCTCGTCCGCGTCACACCGGGCGTCGAGGCCCACACCCACGCCCACATCACCACCGGCACGGACGACCAGAAGTTCGGCTTCTCGCTCTCCACCGGCAGCGCCCACCGCGCCATCTCCCGCATCGTCGACGCACCCGGCCTGGAACTCGTCGGCCTGCACAGCCACCTCGGCTCCCAGATCCTGCGCCCGGACGTCTTCGTGACGGCCGCCGACCGGCTCGTCTCCCTGATGGCCGACACCGTCCGAACGCACGGAGTGCTGCTGCGCCGCCTCGACCTCGGCGGCGGCCTGGGCATCGCCTACCTCCCCGAGGACGAGGCCCCGGACGTGCGCGGCCTCGCTCCCCTCATCATCGAGCGGGTCCACAAGGCGTGCGCCGACGCGGGCATCCCCATGCCGCGGCTCGCCGTCGAACCCGGGCGTGCGATAGCGGGGCCCACCACGGTCACGCTCTACACCGTGGGCACCATCAAACGCCAGCGCGGCCTGCGCACCTGGGTGTCCGTCGACGGCGGCCTGAGCGACAACCTGCGCCCCGCCCTCTACGACGCGAGCTACACGGCTTCCCTCGCCGCCCGCACCGCGGCGAGGGAAACCGAGGAGACGGTGACGGTCTGCGGCCGGCACTGCGAGTCCGGCGACATCGTCGTGGACGCTGCCCGCCTCCCGGCCGACCTCACCATCGGCGACCTCATCGCCGTACCGGCTTCCGGCGCCTACCACCGCTCCATGGCGAACAACTACAACGCCCAGCCCCGGCCACCCGTCGTCGCCGTACGCGACGGCGCGGCGCGCCTCGTCGTCCGCAGGGAGACGCTCGACGACGTCCTCCGGCTGGACGTCCCGTGACCCGCCTCCCGGCGCCCTCCATCCGAGCCCCCCGCACCCGTCATCCGTCCCCGTCCTGCGGCTGCTCGCGGACGCCGGCATGGGCTGCGAGACGGCGGGTCCGGGGGAGACCCGGCTGGCACTGGCCCCAGGGTTCTCCGGACATCTGCTCCGGATGCGAAAGGGGCGCTATCGGGAGCGTGCCAGGAGACCTGATTCGTACGCCAAGGAAACCGCCTCGACTCGCGTGCGAATGCCGATCTTTCGGAAGATCCTGGTCACATGGGATTTAACCGTAGGGAGAGACACATTCAAACGCGCCGCGATGTCTGCATTCGACCATCCTGAGGCCACACCGGCGAGCACTTGCCTCTCGCGCGCTGTGAGTTCGCCCCATCCGTCCTTCGCCGGCGGCAAAGGCCGGTTCTGGTGCTCGCGAACCGTTTCCATCAGCAGGTGCGTGTACTGCGGTGGCAGGACCGCACCACCGGCTGCCACCGTCTTGATCGCGGCGAGCAGGT
The DNA here is from genome assembly GCF_014650895.1 of Streptomyces omiyaensis. GTDB lineage: Bacteria > Actinomycetota > Actinomycetes > Streptomycetales > Streptomycetaceae > Streptomyces > Streptomyces omiyaensis. The sequence goes on along the minus strand of NZ_BMVV01000011.1, from coordinate 150,739 downwards.
GAGGAGCGGGTTCGCTGGCGAATACGAGCCCTCGCGCACCTGCCCGCAGGGCTTCCAGGGCGTAGGGGCCCCTCTCCGTGAGGTTCATGACGAGTACGCACCCGCGCGACGTTCCGGGCTCGAACGGTGTCGGCGCCTGACGGGTGAGCCCGGCGATGGTCCGAAGGTTTTTCCCCTTGGAGAGCCTGCTGTCCAGGAGAATCACATCGGGGCGCAGGGTGCTGCTCATCCTCATGGCCTGGCCGGGGTCGACTGCTTCGCCGATGACGGTCACCTCGGGGTCGTCGGCAGTGAGGGCGCGTGAAGCGAGACGGAGCAGCGATTCATCGCTGACCACTAGAACATCGATCATTTCTCGACTCGTGTTTCGCCGACGTGGTTGTGAAGTCTCCGTGCGGGGACACGTCCCGCACGCGCCGTGGCGGCAGTTCCTGCCGCCACGGCATGTGCGTCAGCCGACTGCCGGGCTGTTCTCCTTCGGGCTGCCTTCCGTCGAACCCGCGTGGTCGTCCCCTGCCTCTCGGCCCAGGCTGCTGGGCCACCAGACGGCGGGACCGATGTCCCTGACGAGAGCGGGTACCAGCAGCGACCGCACCACGATCGTGTCGAGCAGCACGCCGAAGGCGACGATGAAGGCGATCTGGGCCAGGAAGGCGAGAGGGATGACGATGAGGGCCGCGAAGGTGGCGGCCAGGACGACCCCTGCCGACGTGATCACGCCACCCGTGGCGATGAGCCCGCGCAGCATGCCCTGCCTGGTCCCGAGCCGCAGCGTCTCCTCGCGTACGCGGGACATGAGGAAGATGTTGTAGTCGACTCCCAGGGCGACGAGGAAGACGAACCCGTACAGGGGGACGGAGGCGTCCGTGCCCGAGAAGCCGAAGCCGTGCTCGAAGACCAGTCCGGCGATGCCGAGGGTCGCGAGGTAGTTCAGTCCCACGGTGGCGACCAGCAGGACGGGCAGGAGCAGCGAGCGGAGGAGGACGATCAGGATCGCGAGGATGATCGCGAGGACGACGGGAATGATCACGTTCTTGTCGTGCTCGGCGGTGCGCTGCGTGTCGTACTGCTGAGCCGTGTAGCCGCCCACGAGGGTGCTCGCGTCCGTGGCGTGGACCTGGTCGCGGAGGTTCTGGACGGTCTTCTTGGCCGTGTCGCTGTCCGGTGCGTCGGACAGGGTCGCGTCGATGCGCACCAGGCCGTCGACGACGAGCGGCTTTCCGCCGGGAGTGCCGGTGACCACTCGGGCGTCGGCCACCCCCGGGGTCCGGGCTGCGGCCTTCTGCACCGCGGCCTGGTTGTCGGCGTCGGCGATGATGACCGCCGGCTGGCCGGAGCCACCGGGGAAGTGCTTGCCCAGGGTCTGCTGAGCGGCGACGGACGGGGCGTCGTTGACGAACAGTTCGTCGAGCGGCACGCCCTTGGACTGCAGGGCGGGGAAGAACGCCGCACCGACCAGCAGAAGGCCTGTGGTGACCGTCCACAGCTGCCTGGGACGGGTGTCCACCCAATGCGCGACGCGACGCCAGATTCCGTGGCCTCCGGTCTCGGCGTCGGCCGACCTCGGCTTGGCCGGCCAGAAGGCGGTCTTGCCCATGAGGGCCAGGACGGCGGGCAGGAAGGTGAGTGTCGTCAGGACGGCGCACACGACGCCGATCGCGCCGACGGGTCCGAGGGCCCTGTTGTTGGTCAGGTCGCTCAGCAGCAGGGCGAGCAGGCCGAGCGCGACGGTTGCGGCGCTCGCGGCAATGGCTCCGAACGATCCTCGCGTAGCCGCCCAGGCCGCTGCGGCCCGGTCGCCGGTGGCGGCCAGTTCCTCGCGGAAACGAGCCGTGAGGAGCAGGGCGTAGTCGGTGGCCGCGCCGATCACCAGGATGGAGAGGATGCCCTGGACTTGCCCGTCGACGCGGACGATGTCGTTGTCGGCGAGCACGTAGACGATGGCGCCGGCGACTCCGAGGGCGAAGACGGAGCTGATGATGATCAGGAAGGGGAGGATGACGCTGCGGTAGACGAGCAGCAGGATGAGCAGTACTGCGGCGAGGGCCACGCCCAGCAGCAGCCCGTCGATGCCGGCGAACGCCTTCCCCAGGTCGCCTTGCGTCGCTGCGGGGCCGGCGAGCTGGGCTCGTGTGTCGGGTACGGCATCTGCTGCCGCCCGGATGCTGTCCAGGGTTGCGCCGAGCTCCTCTCCGAGGGCGGGGGACAGCGGTACGACGCCCTGGAGGGCCTTGCCGTCTTCCGAGGGGAAGGCCGGGGAGGGAGCGCCCTCGACACCAGGCGCACCCTTCAGGGACTGCAGCGCGGCGGTCGCCGCCTGCTGCTGAGCCGGCGAGATGTCGCTACCCGCGGGGGATGTCCACACGAGGATCGCGGGCAGGGTCTCCTGCTGGTTGAAGGCCTTCTGCTGCTCGATCACCTTCGTGGATTCGGCGTTCTGGGGCAGGAAGGCGGCCTGGTCGTTGGTGGAGACCTCGCCGAGCTTGCCTGCGTAGGAGCCGAAGGCTCCGCCCAGGCCGAGCCAGACCACGACGAGGGCGAGGGGGACCAGCCAGCGGACTGGTCGACGGGCGCTGTTCATCGACTCCCTATCGAAACGGGCGAGCAAAGGTATCTCAAAGATAAACTATCTCAATGATTGAGTGATACTAGGATGGGAGGATGCAGTCGCGCTCACCGGAAACCCCTGACCAAGCCAGCGACCTGTTCGCCTACGCCGTCCTGTTGCGCGCGCTGAATCGTGAGCTGAACAAGGCGACGCTGGACTTCGCGCATCGGCAGGGGCTGCACAGCACGGACGTTCACGCCCTCGCTGTGATCATGGATCCCGCGGCGTCCGCCGACGGACCCGTGACCCCTACGCGTCTGCGGGAAGAGCTCGGTCTCACCTCCGGAGCGATCACCGCCTGCCTCGACCGGCTGCAGCGCTCAGGACATGTCAGCCGCGTCCGCGACACCGCGGACCGCAGGGTCGTCCACCTCGCCTACAACCCTGATGCCCGCGCCCTGGCCCGTGAATACTTCAGCCCGCTCGCACGGGCCACCGAGAGCGCGCGCAGCCGCTTCACGCCGGAGCAACTGAGCACGATCGCGGCCTTCTTGCGAGCGCTCAACGCCGAACTGGCCGCGGGCCACGAACCACAGCCGTGAGGTCCCGGGGAACGTGTGGGCCACCGGCCGGGCCGGATCCGCCGTGAAGGGCATCGGACATCAGGGGCTCCGGTCCAGGAAGCACGATGTCCCTCATGGAGGGCATCGGGAAGACGCCGCGTCCCGCCTTCCTTCCGGTGCGGGGCAGTCGTCTCACGGACCGAGGCGCATCCCCGTGGCCCCCGACCGGCCCGGTGCGACCGACACGGGGACGACGCCTCTCGCACCCGCCTGCACCTGGTCGACGGCGCCCCGCCCGGCGCCCGGCCCACGGCGAAGAAGGCCGGCGCCCACTCTCCGGCGAAGATTCCCCGGCGGTCGGCGCGTTCGAGGTTCTCGCGCCGACTCGAGGTGACCCAGGAGGCGAGGGACGGGCCGATCGACCCGAGGGCAGCGAGGTGGGCGTGCTCGCTGCGCAGCCCGGCGTCGTGAAGCCGCTTGACGACCATCTCGTGCTGCCTTCCGTTCGAGGTGCGGGGCCCGCGCACGGCTCTCCGGCAGGACCACCACACGGCACAGGAGTGAGGAAACTCCGCTTGATTGTTCGCTTCGGCTCCCGCTCCTGCCCGGATGCGTATGCGGAGCGGGTACCGCCCGGCCGGCCCGACCGGTGCCGGGAGACGAGTCGAAGAAAGTCGGCCGCCGGGTGAAACCACTCGGCGGCCGGTCGACGAAAGCGTCCTCGACACAAGGATTCGAGATCTTCTCGACTGCTCGAAGGGATGCTCGTCATGACTTCTCGTTCCGCCGGCGCCGCGATGGCCCTGGGCACCGCCGCCCTCCTCACCCTCGCCTCCGGTGCCCCCGCGCTGGCCGCGCCGCAGGCCGACGAGGCCACCGTGTCCGTCCTGCACGCCGTTCCGGGCCTCACGGTGGACGTCTACGCGGGCGACAAGGAGCTGCTGCCCGACTTCGCCCCCGGCACGCTCACCGACCCGCTGAAGCTCCCGGCGGGGTCGTACGACATCAAGGTCTTCAAGGACGGCGAGGGCCCCAAGGGCACTCCGGCGATCGAGAAGACCGTCCAGGTCCCGGCCGGTGCCAACGCCACCCTGGTCGCGCACCTGACGGCGGACGGCAAGCCGGCACTGGACGCCTTCGTCAACGACACCTCCATGGTTCCGGCCGGCAAGGCACGGCTCACCGTCAGGCATGTCGCCGCAGCGCCCGCGGTCGACGTGCGGGCCGGCGGCACCCCCGTGTTCAAGGGGCTGGAGAACCCCCGGGAGGCCAAGGCGGAAGTGGCCCCCGGCAGCATCTCCGCCGATGTCGTCCTCGCCGGAACCGACACCGTCGCCATCGGCCCGGCCACCCTCGACCTGGCCGAGGGCAGCAACACGATCGTCTACGCCTGGGGCAGCGCCGCCGACAAGAACCTCGCGCTGAAGACCCAGACCATCACCGGCATGCACTCCGCGCCCTCCGGTGTACCGGCGGGCGAGACGGGACAGGCCGCCGGCGTCAACCGCACTGCCCAGATCGGCGCGCTTTCGGCAGGTGCTCTGCTCGCCCTCGGCGGGGCCGCCCTCCTCCTGCGCCGCCGCACCGACGCCGGCTGACGTCCGCACGCACCCCGCGGGCCGTGGCCGCAGACCTCCGGGTGGCGACCACGGCCCGCGCGCCTCTGCTCACACGCCCTCAGAAAGGCTCCGACATCATGGGAAGGCCCATTTCAGGGCGAATGCGGATCCTCGGACTTGTCATGGGGATCGTCGGTGTCTGTCTGATCGTGCTTCTCGGCCTGACCCTGGCGCGCGACGACTCCGGCGCGCCTGCCGACTTCGGTGCGGACCCCGCCCGCGCCGTCGAGCAGGCGGCCTCCGCACCGCCCGCGGGCGACGGACCCTCACCCGCCCCGGCCGCAGCCGACCAGACCCGGCCCCCGGCCGTTCCCGCACCCTCGTCCGTCAGGATCCCCCGACTCCGGCTGAGGGCGCCGATCGACCCGGTCGGCGTGGCACCCGACGGCCAGGTCGTCGTCCCCGAGGATCCGGACAGGGTGGGCTGGTACCGCTTCTCCCCCTCCCCGGGCGCCGGAGCCGGATCCTCGGTGATCGTCGGCCACGTGGACGCCACAGGACGCGGCCTGGGCGTGCTCGCAGCCCTGAGCGAGGTGAGAGAAGGCGACCAGGTCGCCGTGGACCGGCAGGACGGGAGCACGGTGGCCTACCGCATCACCTCCCGGCGTACCGTCGCGAAGAACGCCCTGGGCGAGTCCGGCGCCTTCCGCCGCGAAGGCCTGCCCACGCTCACGCTCATCACCTGCGCCGCACCGTACCTGCGCGACAACGGCGGATACCAGAACAATCTGGTCGTCACCGCGGTGGCGGTGCCCAGGTGACGGGATCGTGGGGCGGCGGGCAGGTGCTGGCCGCTAGTGTTGCGGCCGTGACCACGGTTTCGGACGACAGCCTCGGCGAACGCTTCGCCGCCGGCGACGAGGCGTCGCTGAACGAGACCTACCGCCGCTGGGGCCCTCTCGTCTACACCCTCGCCGCCCGAAAACTAGGCGATACCGAAGAGGCCAAGGACGTCACCCAGCAGGTGTTCGTCGGAGCCTGGGACAGCCGCAAGACGTTCGACCCGGTGCGGGCGTCCCTCAAGACCTGGATCCTGGGCATCGCGCACAAGAAGATCGTCGACGCACTGCGCCGGCGCTCCCGCCACCTGCGCGACGTCGAAGCCGTCATGGCCGTCTCCGGAGGCCCCGACGCAGCGGCCCCGCCGGCCGATTCCCTGCTGGAGTACGTCACCCTCATGCGCGAGATGGAGACCCTCCCCGAGCAGCAGCAACAGGTGCTCAAGATGGCCTTCTACGAAGACCTGTCGCAGTCCCAGATCGCCGAACGCACCGGACTGCCTCTCGGAACAGTGAAAACGTATACCCGCCGCGGACTGATGCGGCTGAAGAAGCGGTTGGAGGTGGACGGTGCAGCACACCGATGAACAGACCCTGGTGATGATGGCACTCGGCGAGAACCCCGACCCGTCGGCCTCCTTCCACCTGCACGAATGCGCGATCTGCCGCAGCGAACTGGACGCCATTCGCAACGTGGTGGCCGTGGCGTCGACCTCTGTGCGCGAAGAGGAACTCCTCGTCCCGCCGGACAGCGTCTGGGAGGGCATCGCCGCCGAGCTGCGCCTGCCCGCGCAAGCCGGGGGCACGCCCCTTCGCGACGACACGCCCGAGCCCGCGACACAGACCGCCGACCCGTCGGCCGCCCCCGCGAAGACGCCCCGCCGAATGAGCCGCTCCGCGGTCGCCCTGGCCGCCTGCGCCGCCCTCCTGGGCGCTGCGTCAGGCAGCGCGATCACCTGGTGGACCACCAGCACCCAGACCCAGCCGACGCGCACCGTGGCCGAAGGCCGCCGGCTGGAGACGCTGCGCACCAGTTCTGCGGGCTATGCCCGGATGGACGATCAGCGCGGCCGCCGAACCCTCGACATCACGGTGAAGGGACTGCCCGAGACGGCCGGTTACTTCGAGGTCTGGCTGATGGACAGGACGCACACCAAACTGGTGTCGATGGGAGTCCTCGGCCCGGACGGTCATGCGACTCTCCCGGTCCCCGGCAACATCGACCTGCGCGAGTACTCCGTCGTCGACGTCTCCCTCCAGCCCTACAACGGCAAACCCGACCACTCCGGCGACAGCCTCGTACGCGGGACCTACGCCGGCTGACACCACCGGCCCGACCGGATCGTGACCCCCTGCTGCTCCCCGCTCGCGCGGGTGTGGCCCCGGGCACGTTCCGGTGCGGAAATTCCACACGATTCCGTTCAGGATTCTGCGATCGTCCGGTCGCGTCCGCCCCGCGACGAATCGGGCGGCGACGGCCGGACGAACTCCCACCCGGCGTCCGGCAACTCGTGGCGATGCATCACGCGGCCATGATCCAGCAGACGAGATCATGTGAACTTGTCGTCAAAAGGGGGGTTCCGCGGAGTACCCGTCCTCCCGCAGGGGGCTGATGCGGTCTTCGTCCTGGCGGCACGCTGTTCGGCGACGGTGGGGTGGGCGGCGGCCGCCTCGGCGGCCCGCCCTTGCCCGACCAGGACCTCGAACAGATCCTCACGTGCTTTGACGGTACCCAGGTCCTGGAGTTCCGCCGCGGCTTGCGCGAAGCGGCCGGCGGTGCCGAGGAGACCGGCTCTGGCGAGGCGGGGGTCGGCGAACGGGTCCGGGTGCGCGTCGACCACGGCGATCGCTTCCTCGGCACGACCGAGGCCGGCGAGGGCGAAGGCCCGCCACCGGTGCGGGAACTCCTCATGATCGTGATGGGGAACGGTCAGGGGGGCCATAAGGGAGAGCAGTTCTTCGGGACGGTCGAGGAGAGGGCGGACGAGGGGCGCCAGGAGAGGGGAGCAGTCGTACCAGCTGAAGCCGGGTTCGGCCACGGCGATCGCGTCGTCCGACCGGCCGTCCTGCAGGAGGGCCGCGGAGAGCCAGGCCCGGTACCCGGCCCAGTCGTCAGTGGCGATGGGCTCCCGCATCACCGTCTCGGCCTCGCCGCCCCGGCCGCGGTCGCGCAGGGCACCGGCGAAGACGTCCAGGACGGTGTGGGCGTGCTCTCCGGTGGCCGGCTCGCGCAGGGCGTCGAGCCGGCCGTGGCGTGCCAGCAGTTCGGCGTAGGCGGTCAGGGTGTTCGGGGTGCCGTAGCGTTTCACGGCCGTGTCCGCCCCGGGGACGCGTGTCGCCTCGTCGGCGCGGTCCATGCGTTCCAGCACCCGAGCCCGGAGCACCAGGACTTCCTCGTCGCCGGAGGCCCAACGGTCCTTCTCGAGGGCCTTCCGCGCCGTTCCGGCGTGCGGGGCGATCAACTAGAGGGCCGGCCGCCACCCGAGAGCGGCAAACGGCTCGGCCACCTCGACAGCCCGACCGAACGCGCCCCTCCGGGACAGCTCCTGTGCCGCGCGCTCGGCACAGAAGCACTCCCCGCGCTCTTCGGCCGCCCGGATCATCAGGTCCAGGCGACCGTGCTCCGGCAAGAGGTCCGCTTTTCGGGGATGCGGGCCACCGTAGTGGTGGGCTTGCCACGACAGATCATCGGTGTTCACGGCGGGAAGCGCGGAAGGAGTCGCCGACACCAGGACTGCCGATGCGCTGCGTACGGATCGCTGATTGTGCTGCGTACGGATCGTAGATGACGGTGACGTCGGGTACGGGCTTCGTGGAGGCGGGTGAAGCGGTCGGAGACCCGGGCTCGGTCGGAGGGCGGGATCCCGGGGCCGTCGTCGTGGACGGTCAGGACCAGTTCGGCGGCGGAACGGTTCACCGTCACCGTGACCTCCGTCCGCGCGTGTCGGCAGGCGTTGGCGCGCAGGTTGCGGAGCAGTCGTTCAGGTGGGTCGGGTTGCCGGGGAGGACCGTCGGGGCCGGGGCCACACGGCGGAGGCGGAGAGCGGCCGACTCCGGATGGTGCAGGGACGACTCCGACTGGGCGCGCAAGGACGCCGGCGGACTGCGGAGCCCGTGGGCCGCGTCCGCCGTGAACTCCCGTGGACGGGTGGCTGCCGCTTCCGCCCGGTCGGGAGTCGCCGCTGTCGTGACGAGCCCGGCCGGCAGGCCGATGAAGCCCGTGCCTGGCGCGGCAACCCGAACCCGGCCACGTCCGCTCACCCGACATCCCGCACCGCGCACCGTTTCGACCGTCCTGCGCCCGAAGGGCGTGTCGCTCTTCTTCCGTACGGCGCTGATGCGGACATGCACGAGGTTCGGGTCGCCTGCGGAGCCGGCCGACCACACCTCGTCAAGGACGTCGATCGCCGGGACCACCCCGTCGAGGCGGCCCGGCAGGCAGTGCGGGACGGCGGACTCCTTCGGGGTGAGGGCGATCGGCTCGTTCCCACGGCCGCAGGTGCGGCGGGTCGGGTCGAGCCACAGGTCACCGGCCTCCAGGAGGACGGGGACGCGGGCGCCGCCGCGCCGGAGGAGGGCACGGAGGCGGCCCTCCGGAACGACGTACGAGAAGGGCTTCGCGAGGTGGTCGTCGGCACCCGTGTCGAGCCCCTCGGCCTCGTCGTACTCGCCGTTCTTCGCAGTCAGCACCAGCACCAGCACCAGCACCGGCACCGCGTTCCCCTCGGCGCGCAGCCGGGCGCACACCCGGTATCCGCGCTGTTCCCATGATCACGATCACCGCGGGCCCTGCGTCGCGACACGCACGGGCCGCCACCCGGCCCCGCCGGGCGGTGCGCGCCGGGCGGGATCCGGGAGCGAGGTGCCGGGCCCCGCGCGGGGCGGGGCCGCGCCCTTCGCCCCGCGCCCCTCGACCCTCACGTGACGCCGGGCCGCACGGCCGGGGCCGGGGAAGACCGACGGGCGCCTCCGCCGCGATCGTCACGGCGAGGAGCGGAGGACGAGGTCCTCCCCGCACGCGGTCCGCGGGTCCGTCAGGCCTCGGGGGCCATGTCGTACGTGATCCACATCGTGCGCGTGGCCACCTGGTCGTACTTGGAGCGGGCGCGGTGGTTGTCGTCGGCCGTGATCCAGCGGACGACGCTCCAGCCGCGCTCCGCGCCGATCCCGCGCAGCGCGGCCAGCAGCCGGTCCGCGGCGCCGGTGCCCCGGCTCGCCGGGTCGACGAACAGGTCGTCCAGCCAGCCGCCGACGGTCGCGGAGAGCGGCCGGGCGAAGGGACGGAAGTGCGCGAGGCCGACGAGCCGCCCGTCGGCGTCCTCCGCCACCAGCGCCTCCACCTCGTGCGCCGGGTCGTGGATCCAGGACCAGACGAGCCGGGCGGCCTCCTCGGTCTGCTCGACCCGGTAGAACTCGGCGTACCCCCGGTACAGGGCACGCCACTGGTCGAAGTCCTCCTCCCGGACCGGACGGATCCGGACGGCGGCGTCGGCGACGGACATGAACGCTCACTCTCCTCGTGCACCGCGCCCTGCGGTGCACGGCCCAGTGGATCATGCCGCCGGACCGGCGCTTCGGCGAGGAGGGGTCCGGTCCGGTTGCGGCGGGCGGTCCCGCCGGACGCCGGGTCCACCGCCCCGCCGCCCCGGGCCCGGCGGGGCGGACGGTGGTGCGCGGGGCGCGCGCCGAGGCGCGGGGCGAGTGCGGCGGGAGCGGGCGGGGCACGCTCCCGGTGCCGGCGGGGAGCCTCCGCTCCGCCCGCCGTGCCACCGGCCGCCCGTCCCGGCGCGCGGCGGCATCCGAGGAACCGAGGTGAGGAACCGCATTGGCGACCGATCGCTACGGCAACACCCTGCACGCCTGCACCCCCGAGGGCGCGGACCATCTGGACCGGGCCGTCGAGGCGCTGCTCTTCTTCCGGCCCGAGGTGGCCCCGGCCGTCGAGGACGCCCTCGCGGCCGGCCCGGAGTCGCCCGACGCCCAGGCCTTCGCCGTCTACCTGGGCGTGCTCGGCACCGAGCACAGCGCCGCCGCCGCGGCCCGCGCCCGCTTCGACGGCTATCTCGCCGGGCGCGACACGGGCGCGCTGCCCGCGCGCGAGCGGCTCCACCTGGCGGCCGCCGGGGCCTGTCTGGCGGGGGACCTGCACGGGGCGGGCGACCTCCTGGAGGAGCTGTCGCTGGCGTACCCGAGGGACGCGCTCGCGCTCTTCGCCGGGCACCAGCTGGACTTCCTGACCGGGGACGCGGTCCGGCTGCGGGACCGGATCGGCGGGGCCCTGTCGGCGTGGGGGAGCGCGGACGAGCACCGGGGGCCGCTGCTCGGCATGTACGCCTTCGGCCTGGAGGAGTCCGGGCACTACCGGCGCGCGGAGGAGACCGGCCTCGCGGCGCTCCAGCGGCATCCGGCGGACGTGTGGGCGGTGCACGCCGTCACCCACACCTACGAGATGCAGGGCAGGGTCGCCGAGGGCGTCGCCTTCCTCGACGCGCGCGCCGGGGACTGGACGCGCGGCAACTACCTGACGGTGCACAACTGGTGGCACTACGCCCTGTACGCCCTGGAGGCGGGCGCCGAGGAGACCGCGCTGCGCGTCTACGACGCGGCCGTCCACCACGCGGGGTCGGCGGGGCTGGCGATGGAGCTCCTCGACGCCGCCGCGCTGCTGTGGCGGCTGCGGCTGGCCGGCCGGGAGGAGCCGGAGCGCTGGGCGCGGCTCGCCGACGCCTGGGCGGGGCGGGCCGACCCGCCGTTCTACGCCTTCAACGACGCCCACGCGGTGATGGCGTACGTGGGGGCCGGGCGGATCGCGGAGGCGGAGGCGCTGGTGGCCGACCGCCGCCGGTGGCTGGCCGGTGCGGCCGGGGACCGGCGGGCGCTCTCCAACCACGTCATGACGGCGGAGGTCGGACTCCCGGTCTGCGAGGCGCTGGTGGCGCAGGGGAGGGGCGATCACGCCGCCGTGGTGGAGCTGCTGTGGCCGGTGCGCCGCAGGATCCAGGTCTTCGGCGGCAGCCACGCGCAGCGGGACGCCGTCCAGCGGACGCTGCTGGAGTCGGCGCTCGCCGCCGGGGACCACGACCGGGCCCGGCTGCTGCTGAGCGAGCGGGACGGGCTGCGTCCGGACAGCCCGTACAACTGGCTGGGCCGGGCCCGGCTGGCCGATGCGATCGGTGACGCGGCCCTGGCGGCGGTGGCGCGGGAGCGGGCGGAGGGGGCGGTGAAGGGGCTGAGGCCGACCGCGCCCGGGCTCGGCCCCGTACCGGACGCACCCTTCTGACCTCCGAGTTCACCGCCCGTCCGGAGGGCCGGGCGTCCGCCTCCCCCCGTATCCCTCACGGAGGCGGACGCCCGGGCGGGCAACTGACGTGTGCACAGGGGTTGTCAGTGCAATTTCACATTACTATGTTACCGATCGCGTGGTGAACGGATGCCTTTCCGCCAACTCCCGTTCAGATCACTCCGGTCGGCCGCGCACCTTCCGACCCCACCCCCTTCCCAGGAGACCTCGTGTCCCAGCACCGAGTCGTGCGCTCCTCCCTCCTCGGCACCGCGATAGCCGTGACCCTCGTGGCCTCCGCCGGCCAGGCCGCGCCGCAGGCCGCCGCGGCCCCCGCCCCGCGCGCCGCCGCCACCGGCGCCCCCGCGCCCGCCGCGTCGAACCCCTTCGACGAGGTGGAGCGATTCGCCCAGCCCCGCGCCGCCACGCCCGCCCCGGCCACCGCCCCCGGCGGCACCGGCGACACCCGGGCCCGCGTCCCCGGACAGGCGAAGAAGGACGAGGCGTCCGCCGCGAAGAAGCGGAGCGCCCCCGCCGCGCCCGCCACCACCCTCGCCGCCGGCGTCCCCTGCACCCTCGACGGCGTCACCGGGCTCTCCCCGGCCGCCTTCGCCGACTTCCTCGCCGACCCCGCCGTCACCGCCGACGGCTGTCTGAGCGGCCTGATCTGGACCTGGGACGCCCGGCTCGCGCCGGTGATGTCCGACGCCCACGTGCAGGCCGTCGCGCACCGGATCTCCGCCCTGGCGGCCGCCCACGACGGCCGCAACTCCTCCCACCTGGAGGAGATGTTCACCTATCTGCACGCGGTCGCCTACCACGACTTCTCGCGCGCCGAGATCGACATCACGGACGCCCCGACCGTCGACGCGATCCGCCGGGCCGTCGCCGCCCTCGGCTCCGCCGCCCGCACCTTCGACGCCACCCCGAGCAACGCCCGCACCCTCCGCGAGGCCCTCTACGCCGGCAGCGCCCCCGGCCTGCGCCAGCACCAGCTCGGCCTCATCACCCGGGTGCTCGCCACCATGGACCCGGCGCACCCCGCCACCCACCACGACCCGGCCTGGGCCGGTGCCGCGCTCGCCGGACTCTCCGTCAACTACCTGGGCATCTACTCCGGGAACCAGGACGCGGCCTTCCACGCGGCCGTCGCCGCCGACCCGGCCTACCGCGCCGCCTTCAAGGCCTTCGCCGGCCACACCCACCTCAAGGGCACCGCCAACGCCTGGGTCGTCCGCGACGCGCTCCTCGAGTACGGCCGCTTCGGCGAGGTCGCCGGAGTGCGGGCCGGCATCGTCGCCGACCTCGACGCCCTCTACCGCCCCGTCGAGGCCGCCTGGGGCTACGGCAGCCAGCCCTGGGCCAAGATCGTCTCCTGGCTGAACTTCTACGAGGCCTGTGCCCCGTACGGCGTCTGCAAGGCCGACATCGAGGCCCGGATCTTCCCGTACACGTACACCTACGACAACGGCGCCCTCAAGGTCCGCACCGGCCTCGACCGGGCCACCGTCGACCAGCTCTACTACGCGAGCAAGCAGGTCAAGGCGCAGTTCCACCGGGTCCTCGGCACCGAGCAGCCGCTGGCGGGCGACACCAACACCACCCTGAACATCGTCCTGTACGGCTCGCGCGCCGACTACGAGGTCTACCACCCGGTGCTGACCGGCTACGACACGGACAACGGCGGCATCTACATCGAGAGGGGCGCCACCTTCTACACCTACCAGCGGCGCGTGCCGCAGGACTCCCGGCTCACCCTGGAGGAGCTCTTCCGCCACGAGTACACGCACTACCTCAACGGGCGGTTCGCCGTCCCCGGCACCTTCGGCCAGGGCCCCTGGTACCAGGCCGACCGGACCACCTTCATGGACGAGGGCACGGCCGAGTTCTTCGACGGCGCCACCCGCGACGACGGCATCGCCGTCCGCAGGTCGCTGGTCCAGGGGGTCATCGACGACACGGCGGGCGGCGGCCCCCGGATGACCGTCCGGCAGATCCTGCACGCCACCTACTCCGGCGACGGCTTCCGCTTCTACAACTACTCCGGCACCTTCTTCGAGTACCTGTGGACCGAGCGCCCCTCGCTGATCCGGGAGATGTACGACCGCCTCCGCGCGGACGACGTCGCCGGCTACGACGCCTGGCGCGAGCGGCTCGGCGCCGACGCCGGCCTCCAGCAGGGCTACGACCGCTTCCTGGACGCGCGGATCGCCGAGGTCGACCGGCTCCACGTCCCGAACACCACCTACACGGCCAACGGGTACCTGCGGGACTGGGACGTCGCGGCCGTCCGCTCGGCCTTCGCCGCCGCCACCCGGAACACCCCCGACTGCGTGGAGGCGGGCGAGTACGGCAAGCGCCGCTTCGTCTGCACCGGCCGGATCACCGCCAACCTGACGGACGCGAACAGCCCCGACAAGGTCTTCAAGGACATGTCCGAGACCGTCGACTACTTCCTCCTCGACCGGGCCGGCGCCGCCACCAACAACCTGGCCGACATGAACTGTTCCTTCGGGCGGGTCGACATCTGGAGCAGCCGGACGGCCGGCACCTCCGACTTCCGCTGCGAGGGCCCGCTGCGCAGCTGACGCCGTCCGCCCCGTCGGGGAAAACGCCGTCCGCCCCGTCGGGAAATCCGCCGTCCGCCCCGTCGGGAAGGACGTCCGGCGCCCGGACCCGGAAGGGTCTGGGCACCGCGAGAAGAATGTGACATATTACTGCCGTGCCCAAGAGACACTCCCCGGACGTCGTGATCATCGGAGCCGGCGTCGTCGGCGCCGCCTGCGCCTACTACGCGGCCCGCTCCGGACTCACCGTCGCCGTGGTCGACCGCGGTCCCGTCGCGGGCGGAACCACCGGCGCCGGGGAAGGCAACCTGCTCGTCTCCGACAAGGAGGCGGGCCCCGAGCTCGACCTCGCGCTGCTGTCCACGAGACTCTGGCGCGAACTCTCCGCCACACTCCCGCCGGAGACCGAGTACGAGCCCAAGGGCGGGCTCGTCGTGGCGCCCGACGAGCCCGCCCTCCGGGCCCTCCGCGCCTTCGCGGAGGGCCAGCGGGCGGCCGGCGTCACCGCCACCGAGATCCCCGCCGACCGGCTCGCCGACCTCGAACCCCACCTCGCCCCCGGCCTCGCCGGCGGCTTCCACTACCTGCAGGACGCCCAGGTCCAGCCCGCCCAGGCCGCCGCCCGGCTGCTCGCCGCCTCCGGCGCCGCGCTCCACCTCGGCGAGGAGGTCACCGCGATCCTCCGCGACCCGGCGAGCGGAGCCGTGCGGGGCGTGCGCACCGCCCGCCGCGAACTCCTCGCCCCCGCCGTCCTCAACGCCGCCGGCACCTGGGGCGGCGAGGTCGCCCGGCTCGCCGGCGTCCCCCTCCCCGTCCTGCCCCGCCGGGGCTTCGTCCTCGTCACCGAACCGCTGCCGCGGATCGTCCGCCACAAGGTCTACGCCGCCGACTACATCGCCGACGTGGCCAGCGGCTCCGCCGCGCTCCAGTCCTCCGCCGTCGTCGAGGGCACCCCCGGCGGGCCCGTCCTCATCGGCGCCACCCGCGAACGCGTCGGCTTCGACCGCTCCCTCTCCACCGAGGCCCTGCGCCGGCTCGCCGCCCAGGCCGCCGCGCTCTTCCCGGTCCTCGCCGACGTGCAGGTGCTCCGCGCCTACCACGGCTTCCGCCCCTACCTCCCCGACCACCTGCCGGCGATCGGCGCCGACCCGCGCGTCCCCGGCCTCCACCACGCCTGCGGCCACGAAGGGGCGGGCATCGGGCTCGCCCCCGCCACCGGCGCCCTCGTCGCCGCCGCCCTCACCGGCACCGCGCCCCCGCTCGACCCGGCGCCCTTCCGCCCCGGGCGGGACTTCGGCCCCGCAGACACCGTCCCCCCGCAGGAGCAGCAGAGTTGACCCGCCGCACCCCGCGCGCCCTCGTCGGAGGCGCGCCGCAGGAGACCTTCACCTTCCGCTTCGACGGACGGGAGATCCCGGCCGCCGCCGGACAGACCGTCGCCGCCGCCCTCTGGGGCGCGGGCGTCCTCGCCTGGCGCACCACCCGGCACGGCGGCGAACCCCGCGGCGCCTTCTGCGGGATCGGCCAGTGCTTCGACTGCCTCGTCACCGTCGACGGCGCGCCCAACCGCCGCGCCTGCCTCGTCCCGGCCCGCCCCGGAGGCCTCGTCACCAGCCAGGAGGGAACCGGCCATGACGACCTCGCCGTCTGAGCCCCGGCCCGCGCCCGCGCCCGTGGACCTCGCCGTCGTCGGCGCCGGCCCCGCCGGCCTCGCCGCCGCCGTCACCGCCGCCTCGCTCGGCCTCACCGTCGCCCTGCTCGACGCGGGCAGCCGCCCCGGCGGCCAGTACTACCGCCACCCCGAACCGGCCCTCGGCGCCGCCCGCCCCAAGGCCCTCCACCACGACTGGGCCGCCTTCGCCGGCCGCGAGGCCGAGCTGCGCGCCCACGCGCGCGGGGGCCGGGTGCGCCACCTGGCGGGCCACCAGGTGTGGAGCGTCACCGGCTCCGGCACCGACTGGACCGTGCACGCCCGCACCGACGACGCCGGGGCGGAGTCCGTCCCCGCCCGCGCGGTGCTGCTCGCCACCGGGGCGTACGAACGCCACCTGCCCTTCCCCGGCTGGACCCTGCCCGGCGTGGTCGGCGCCGGGGGAGCGCAGGCCATGCTCAAGAGCGGGCTCGTGCTGCCCGGCCGCCGCGTCGTCGTCGCGGGCAGCGGGCCGCTGCTGCTCGCCGTCGCCGCCTCGCTCGCCGCCGCCGGCGCCCGGGTCCCCGCCGTCGTCGAGGCCTCCGGATACGTGCCGTACGCCCGGCACCCCGGCACCCTGCTGCGCAACCCGGCCAAGCTCGCCGAAGGCGCCGTCCACGGCGGGGCGCTGCTGCGCCACCGGGTCCGTCCGCTGCTCCGGCACGCCGTCGTCGAGGCGCACGGCACCGACCGGGTCGAGGCGGTGACGGTGGCCCGGCTCGACCGGGACTGGCGGCCCGTGCCAGGCACCGGGCGCCGCGTCCCCTGCGACGCGGTCGCCGTCGGCCACGGCCTGGTCCCCGAGCTCTCCCTCGCGACCGCCCTCGGCTGCGCCACCCGCGCCGCCGCGGACGGCACCGTCGCCCTCGTCCTCACCCCCGGCCTGCGCACCTCGGTGCCGGGCGTCTGGGCGGCGGGCGAGGCCGGTGGGGTCGGGGGTGCCCCGCTCGCCCTGACCGAGGGGGAGATCGCGGCCCACACGATCGCCGGACGGGCCGTGCCCCCCGCCCTCGTCCGGCGCCGCGCGCGGCTGCGGGCCTTCGCCGACGTCATGGGCGCCGCCCACCGGCCCGGCCCCGGCTGGACCGGCTGGCTCCGCGAGGAGACGGCGGTCTGCCGCTGCGAGGAGGTGCCCGCCGGGCGCGTCCGCGAGGCGGTGGAGGACCTGGGCGCCACCGACGCGCGCACGGTCAAGCTGCTGACCCGGGCCGGGATGGGCTGGTGCCAGGGCCGGATGTGCGGTCCGGCCGTGGCCGCGCTGGCGGGTGACGGGCCGTCGGCCGACCGCAGGCCGCTGGCCTGCCCCGTGCGCCTCGGGCAGCTCGCCGAGCTGCCCGCGCTCCCCGTCGACTAGCGCCTTTCGTGGCGTCCGCACCCTTGTGGCCGCCGCACACCCCCTAGTAAAATGTCACACACTACAAAGGAGTACGTCACGATGACCGACACCCGCACCCGCCCCTGGCACGGCATCATGGTCGCCACCACCCTGCCGCTGCGCGAGGACCTCTCCGTCGACCTCGACGCCTACGCCGACCACGTCCGCTGGCTCATCGCCCACGGCTGCGACGGCGTCGTGCCCAACGGCTCCCTCGGCGAGTACCAGACCCTCACCGACGCCGAGCGCGCCGCGGTCGTCCGCACCGCCGTCGAGGCGGCCGGCGACGGCGCCCGCGTCATGCCCGGCGTCGCCGCCTACGGCTCCGCCGAATCCCGCCGCTGGGCCGAGCAGGCCGCCGAGGCCGGCGCCGGCTCCGTCCTCCTCCTGCCGCCGAACGCCTACCGCGCCGACGAGCAGGCGGTCCGCGCCCACTACGCCGAGGTCGCCCGGGCCGGCCTGCCGATCGTGGCCTACAACAACCCCATCGACACCAAGGTCGACCTCACCCCGGCTCTCCTCGCCCGCCTCCACGCCGACGGGAACGTCGTCGCCGTCAAGGAGTTCAGCGGAGACGTCCGCCGCGCCTACGAGATCGCCGAGCTCGCCCCCGGCCTCGACCTCCTCGTCGGCGCCGACGACGTCCTCCTGGAGCTCGCCCTCGCCGGGGCCGTCGGCTGGATCGCCGGCTACCCCAACGCCCTGCCCGACTCCGCCGCCACGCTCTACCGCGCCGCCGTCGCCGGCGACCTCGCCACCGCGCTGCCGCTCTACAAGTCCCTGCACAGCCTCTACCGCTGGGACTCCAAGACCGAGTTCGTCCAGGCGATCAAGCTCTCCATGGACCTCGCCGGCCGCCCCGGCGGCCCGACCCGCCCGCCGCGGCTGCCGCTCACCGGAACCGTCGAGGCCGCCGTCCGCGCCGCCACCGAGAAGGTCCTGGCCGAGGGCCTCCGCTAGGCCGAGGGAGAAGACCAGCCCATGCGCACCCGACACGTCTACCACGCGGTGGATTCCCACACCGAGGGCATGCCCACCCGGGTCGTCACCGGCGGAGCGGGGGTGATCCCCGGCGCCACGATGGCCGAGAAGCGGCTGCACTTCATCGAGCACCGCGACTCCCTGCGCACCCTGCTCATGTACGAGCCGCGCGGCCACGCCGCCATGAGCGGCGCGATCCTCCAGCCCGCGACCCGCCCCGACGCCGACTACGGAGTCCTCTTCATCGAGGTCTCCGGCCTGCTCCCGATGTGCGGCCACGGCACCATCGGCGTCGCCACCGTCCTCGTCGAGACCGGGATGGTCCCGGTCACCGAACCGGTCACCACCGTCCGCCTCGACACCCCGGCCGGCCTCGTCTCCGCCGACGTCCGCGTCGAGGACGGCGCCGCCCGCTCCGTCACCCTCACCAACGTCCCCGCCTTCAGCGTCGGACTCGACCTCAAGACCGAGGTCCCCGGCCTCGGCACCGTCACCTACGACCTCGCCTACGGCGGCAACTTCTACGCCTTCGTGGAACTCGACGCCCTCGGCCTGCCCTTCGACCGCGCCCGCAAGCAGGAACTGCTCACCGCCGGACTGGCGATCATGGACGCGATCAACGCGGGCGACGACCGGCCCGTCCACCCCGAGGACCCGGCCGTCTCCGGCGTCAAGCACGTCTACCTCGCCGCCCCCGGCTCCGACGCCACGCGCTCCCGGCACGCCATGGCCATCCACCCCGGCTGGTTCGACCGCTCTCCGTGCGGCACCGGCACCAGCGCCCGGATGGCACAGCTGCACGCCCGCGGACTGCTCCCGCTCGCCACCGACTTCGTCAACGAGTCCTTCATCGGCACCGAGTTCACCGGCCGGCTCGTCGCCGAGACCACCGTCGGCGGCCTGCCCGCCGTCGTCCCGACCGTCACCGGCCGGGCCTGGATCACCGGCACCGCCCAGTACTTCCTCGACCCCACCGATCCCTTCCCCGCGGGATTCCTGCTGTGAGCGTCCCCGGACCGGACGGCATCCGGGTCACCGACTACCACACCGCGGGCGAACCCTTCCGGATCGTCGCCGAGGGCCTGCCCGCCGCCCCCGGCGACACCGTCGCCGAGCGGTGCGCCACCGCCATCGGCTCCGGCGGCTCCGGCACGGCCCCCCGCCCCGGCCCGCTGGACGCGCTGCGCCGCCTCCTCGTCCAGGAGCCGCGCGGCCACGCGGGCATGTACGGCGGCTTCGTCGTCCCGCCCGACGACGACGGCGCCCACCTCGGCGTCCTCTTCTGGCACAAGGACGGCTTCTCCACCGCCTGCGGCCACGGGACCATCGCGCTGGCCGCCTGGGCCGTCGACACCGGGCTCGTCCCGGCGGGACCGGACGACCGGGACGTGCCGGTCCGCGTCGACGTGCCCTCCGGGCGGGTCACCGCCACCGTCCACCGGGCCGGCGGCCGCACCACCGGCGTCACCTTCCGCAACGTGCCCGCCCGGGTCACCGCCCGCAAGGTGCCCGTCGCCACCGGCCTCGGCATCGTCGAGGTCGACCTCGCCCACGCAGGCGCCTGCTACGCCTCCGTCTCCGCCCGCGACCTCGGCCTCACGGTCGGGAAGGCGTCCCTGCCCGAACTCACCCGGGTGGGGCGGGAGATCCGCGCCGCGCTCGCCGGCCACCCCGCCACCTGGCACCCCGACGGGCCGCTGCTCTCCGGCGTCTACGGCGTGATCCTCCACGAGGAGCTGCCCGACACCCCCGAAGGGCCGCGCCAGCGGAACGTCACCGTCTTCGCCGACGGACAGATCGACCGCTCGCCGTGCGGCTCGGGCACCTCCGCCCGGCTCGCCCTCCTCGCCGGCGAGGGCCGCCTGGAGGAGGGGCAGGTCCTCACCCACGAGTCGATCGCCGGCACGGTCTTCACCGGCCGGACGGTCCCCGGCGGCGATCCCGCCGACGGCCTCGTCACCGAGGTCACCGGCACCGCCCACCGCACCGGCGAGACGCTCTTCACGCTCGACCCGGACGACGCCCTCGGCGCGGGGTTCCTCCTGTGACCGCGGACGCCCTCCCGTACCTCGACGCCGCCGTCACCCGGCTGCTCGCCCCGGCGGCGGCCGTCGAGGCCCTCGCCGAGGTCCTGCGCGAGGGGCTCGACCCCGAGACCTGCCCGGCGCGCTCCGCCGTCCCCGTCCCGGCCGGCGAGCTGCTGCTCATGCCCGCCGCCTCCGGGAGCTGGGCGGGAGTGAAGATCGCCGGGGTGGCGCCCGGCAACGCCGCCCTCGGGCTGCCCCGCATCACCGGGAGCTACCTCCTCCTCGACGGGGCCACCCTCCGGCCGCGCGCCCTGCTCGACGGCGCCGCGCTCACCGCGCTGCGCACACCGGCCGTCTCCGCCCTGGCGATCCGTCACCTGACGGCCCGGGAGAGGCCGTTGGACGTCGTGCTCTTCGGCTCGGGACCCCAGGCGTACGGTCACGTCGACGCGCTCCTCGCGGTCCGGAAGCTCGCCTCCGTGACCGTGGTCGGCCGCGACCGGGGGCGGGCCGAGGGGCTCGCCGCGTACGCCCGGGGGACCGGCGTCCCCGAGGCCCGCACCGGCACCGCGGAGGCGGTGGCCGGGGCGGACCTGGTGGTGTGCTGCACCACCGCGCGCCGCCCGCTCTTCGACGGACGGCTGGTGGGGCCGGGGGCGGTGGTCGTCGCCGTCGGCTCGCACGAGCCGGACGCCCGCGAGACCGACACGGCGCTGGTGCGCCGCTCCGAGGTGTGGGTGGAGGCGCGGACGGCCGCCCTGCGGGAGGCCGGCGACCTGCTGATCCCGGAGGCGGAGGGGGCGATCGGGCCCGGTCACCTCACCGGCACCCTCGCGGATCTCGTGCGGGGGCCGGGGCTTCCCGTCCCGGGGCACGCCCCCCGCCTCTTCAAGAGCGTGGGCATGGCCTGGCAGGATCTCGCCGTGGCCGTCGCGGTCCACCGGGCGGCCACCGGCTGAGCAACGTGACATTGTACGCTGGGCGCCTGCGAGATCTCGGAGGAATCGGCGTGGGTGACCTGAAGCAGCACAGTCTCATCAAGGCCCAGGAGCGGCTTCGCGACCAGGTGGGCCATGCGCTGCGCGCGGCGCTCACCGCCGGTGAGCTGAAGCCGGGGACCGTCTACTCGGCCCCTGGCCTCGCCGCCGAGCTCGGGGTGTCGGCCACCCCGGTGCGCGAGGCCATGCTCGACCTGGCCCGCGAGGGCCTCGTCGAGCCGGTGCGCAACAAGGGCTTCCGGATCACCGAGGTCAGCGAGCGCGAGCTCGACCAGTGCACCGAGCTGCGGATGCTCATCGAGGTGCCCACGGTGGGCCGGGTCACCGAGACCGCGACGCCCGAACAGCTGGAGGCGCTGCGCCCGCTGGCCGAGGAGATCGTCGCCAACGCCCGCGAGCACAACCTCATCGGCTACCTGGAGGCGGACCGGCAGTTCCACCTCACCCTCCTCGGCCTGTCCGGCAACGACCGCCTGGTGGAGACCGTCGGCGACCTGCGCAAGCGGTCCCGCCTCTACGGTCTGACCGGACTGGACGAGGCGGGCAAGCTGGTCTCCTCCGCCGAGGAGCACGTCGAGCTGCTCGACCTCATGATCGCCCGGGACCGGGCGGGCGCCGAGGCGTGCATGATGCGCCACCTCGGCCACGTCCGCTCGCTCTGGGCCGAGGCCCGGGACGAGCCGGTCGAGCCGGCGGCCGGCGCCCTGCGCCCCGTGCGCAAGCGCTGACCGAGGCACGCGAACGGCGCGCCGCCCTCCCGAGGAGGGCGGCGCGCCGTTCGCGTGGGCGCGGGCGGGGTCAGGCCGCCGGGGCCGGGAAGGTCGGGTACTCGACGCCGGAGACGTGCTGGACGACCCGGATCACCTGGCAGGAGTAGCCGAACTCGTTGTCGTACCACAGGTACAGGATCGCGTTGTCGCCGTCGACCTTGGTCGCGCCGGCGTCCACGATGGAGGCGTGGCGCGAGCCCACGAAGTCCATCGAGACGGCGTCGGGAGCCGTGGTGAAGTCGATCTGGCGCTTCAGCGGCGAGTGGAGCGAGACGTCGCGGAGGTACTCCAGGACCTCGTCGCGGGTGGTCTCGCGGCCCAGGCGCAGGCTGAGGATGGCGATCGAGACGTCCGGGACGGGGACGCGGATCGAGCTGCCCGTGATCGGGGCCTTGAGCTCCGGCAGCGCCTTGGCGACGGCCGAGGCGGCACCGGTCTCGGTGATCACCATGTTGAGCGGCGCGGAACGGCCGCGGCGGTCGGCTTTGTGGTAGTTGTCCAGCAGGTTCTGGTCGTTCGTGAACGAGTGGACGGTCTCCACGTGACCGCGCAGCACGCCGTACTCGTCGTCCATCGCCTTGAGCGGCGGGACGATGGCGTTGGTGGTGCAGGAGGCGCAGGACAGGATCCGCTCGTCCGGCTTGATCGTGTCGTGGTTGACGCCGTGCACGATGTTCGGCACGTCGCCCTTGCCGGGCGCGGTCAGGACGACCTTGTCGATGCCGGGGCGCAGGTGCTTGGAGAGGCCCTCGCGGTCCCGCCACTTGCCGGTGTTGTCGATCAGGATGGCGTTCTCGATGCCGTACGCCGTGTAGTCGACCTCGGAGGGGTCGTTGGCGTAGATGACCTTGATCGTGTTGCCGTTGGCGACGATGGTGCTGTTCGCCTCGTCGACCGTGATCGTGCCCTGGAACTGGCCGTGGATCGAGTCCCGGCGCAGCAGGGAGGCGCGCTTGACGAGGTCGGCCTCGCCGCCGCCGCGCACGACGATGGCGCGCAGGCGCAGGCCGTTGCCCGAGCCGGCCTTCTCGATGAGGAGGCGGGCGACCAGGCGGCCGATGCGGCCGAAGCCGTAGAGGACGACGTCCCGGCCGTCACGGCGCTCGATCTTGTTCTCGCCCGTGGCGCCGGCGACGGCCTCCGCGGTGAACTCCTCGACCGTCAGGCCGCGGGAGTCGGCCTTGTAGTCGGCGGCGAGCATGCCGATGTCGATCTGCGAGGGACCGAGGTCGAGCGTGGTGAGCGTCTGCAGGAAAGGCAGCGTCTCGGTGACCGAGAGCTCCTCGCCGGCGATCTGGCGGGCGAAGCGGTGCGTCTTGAGGATGCTGACGACCGACTTGTTCACCAGGGAGCGGCTGTGAACGAGGACGGTGACGTCCTGCTCACGGTGCAGCTTCCCGATGATCGGGATCATCGACTCCGCGATCTCCTCACGGTTCTTCCAGCTGGTGAACGAGTCATCATTGACAGTCACAAGAGTTATCTTTCGAGCTAGACGGCGCTCATATGGTAACCCGCGGGTCCTTCGCCCCCACAAGGGGGCCCGAACGTCTGTCCCCGAGCTCACACCCGGGGACCGTGCGTTCTCGGCCAATCGGCCGGACATCGCCCTGTCGTGGCCGTGCCGCTCCCCCCAGGCTGGGGAGCCGAAGCCGACGAAGGGACCCGCCGTGACGCACCCCGCCGAACCGATCGTGCTCGACCCCGCCGGGACCGACCCCCACGCCGAGCACGCCCGGCTCCGCGCCCGCGGCCCCGCCACCCCCGTCGACGTGCTCGGCGTCCGCGCCTGGTCCGTCTCCGACCCCGCCCTCCTCAAGCGGCTCCTCACCGGCCCCGAGGTCTCCAAGGACGCCCGGCGCCACTGGCCCGCCTTCGAGGAGACCGTCCCCACCTGGCCGCTCGCCCTCTGGGTCGCGGTCCGCAACATGTTCACCGCCTACGGCGCCGACCACGCCCGGCTCCGCCGGATCGTCGCCCCTGCCTTCTCCGCCCGCCGGATCGCCGCCCTGCGCGCGGACATCGACACGATCGTCGCCGGGCTCCTCGACGCGCTCGCCGCGGTCCCCGCCGGAACCGTCGTCGACCTGCGCGAACGCCTCGCCTACCCGCTGCCCATCGCCGTCATCGGGCGGCTCCTCGGCGTTCCCGAGAAGGACCGCGAGTCCTTCCGCACCCTCGTCGACGGCGTCTTCGACACCACCCTCGACGCCGTCGCCGCCCAGGCCAACGCCGAGCGCCTCTACGCCCTCTTCCAGGCCTTCATCTCCGCCAAGCGCGCCGCGCCGGGCGACGACATGACCTCCCTCCTCCTCGCCGCCCGCGACGAGGAGGGCGACGGCTCCCGGCTGAGCGAGGACGAACTCGCCGACACCCTCCTCCTCATGATCAGCGCCGGCTACGAGACCACCGTCAACGTCATCGACCAGGCCGTCACCGCCCTCCTCACCCACCCCGACCAGCTCGCCCACGTCCGGGCCGGACGCGCCGGCTGGGAGGACGTCGTCGAGGAGACCCTCCGCCACGAACCCGCCGTCAAACACCTGCCGCTCCGCTTCGCGGTCACCGACATCCCGCTCCCGGACGGCACCGTCATCGCCGAGGGCGAGGCCATCCTCGCCTCGTACGCGGCCGCCAACCGCCACCCCGACTGGCACGGCCCCTCCGCCGACGCCTTCGACCTCACCCGTGTCACCAAGGACCACCTCGCCTTCGGCCACGGCGTCCACTTCTGTCTGGGCGCGCCCCTGGCCCGCATGGAGGTCGCCGCCGTCCTGGCCGCCCTCTTCGCCCGCTTCCCCGGCCTGCGGCTCGCCGTCCCCGCGGCCGGGCTCGAACGGATGCCGTCCCTGATCACCAACGGCCACCGGCGACTGCCGGTGCTCCTGGGGGCTCCGGCCCGCTGAACCGGTCCGCGACGGGCCGCCGCGGCTCCCGGCACGGCGTCGGGGGGAGTCCGCCGCGGCGGCTGCCGGCGGCGCGGTCCGCTCAGCCCAGGGCGTACGCCCGGAAGGTCTCGCGGATCCGGGCCAGCGGGGCCGGGTCCCGGGTCGTGTACAGGCGGTTGGTCAGCAGGACCGCCCAGCGGGCGCGGGCGGGGGAGACCCACATGGCGGTGCCGGTGAAGCCGAAGTGGGCCCACACGTCGTCGCCGGGGCCGGTGCCGGGCGCCGGGTGCCAGAGCAGGCCGCGCGGCGGTTCCAGGGCGCCGGTGCCGACGCGGAGGGAGGCCGCCGTCCAGGCGGGGGAGAAGGTGCCGGCGGGCGGGTCGAGGACGCCCCGCAGGAAGCGGCCGGTGTCCGCGGCGGTGGTGAAGACGCCCGCGATCCCGCACGCCCCGCCGAGCAGCCGGGCCGAGAAGTCGTGGACGGTGCCCTTCAGGTGACGGTCGGTCTCCTCGTCGTACTCGGTGGGCGCGCAGCGGGCCGCCGCCTCCGGGGGCAGCGGGCCGTAGCGGGTGTCGCGCATGCCGAGCGGTTCCCAGACGCGCTCCCCGGCGAGCCGGGCCAGCGGCCGGCCCGTCAGGTGCTCGGCCAGCCAGCCCAGGATCAGCGCCGCCCGGTCGGTGTACGCGACGGCGGCACCCGGGGGATGCCGCAGCGGCTCGGCGAGGACCCCGTCCCGCACGTCCTGCGGATCGGAGCCGTACAGGAAGCGGAGGTTGGCCCGGAGCGGCATCCCGGCGGTGTGGGTGAGCAGGTGGCGGGCGGTGACGGCGCCCACCGGGCGTCCGGCCGCCGCCGGCCAGAAGGTGCCGAGCGGGGCCGACAGGTCCAGCTTCCCGGCGTCCACCAGCGTGCCCGCCACCCCCCACACCGCGAGGATCTTGGTGAGGCTCGCCACGTCGAAGAGGGTGTCCGGGCGGACCGGTTCCTCGGGCCGGGCCGGGTCGAGGAGGCCGACCGCGCCGGCCGAGCGGGTCCCGGAGGCGTCCCCGACCGCCCAGACGGCACCCGGGCACACGCCGTCACGGACCGCCCCGGCCAGCAGCCGGGCGTAGGGAGGGATCGCGCTGCGCTCTGCCACGGCTTGCCTCCGGCAGGTCGGTGCGGCCCGCCGGATCCACCGGCGGGGCCGCGGCCCGAACGGACCGCACGCAGGCATGCATGCCCGGCCGCGCGGGCGGGGACACCCTTCCGCGGCGAGCCGGCCGGAGGGGCCGTCAGTTGCAGACGACCTCGTCGCGCGGGGTGTAGTGGGTCTTGAAGGTCTGCCGCTTGACCTCCTCGCCGCCGTTCTTGAAGACCCGGTCGACGGCGATGTCGAAGCCCTCCAGGGGCTCCTGCGGCACGCACTTCTCGCCGGTGGCCTCGCGCTTCTCCGGCTCGGTGACGTTGGTCCGCGGACCGGCGACGGCCTCCACCGAGTCGTACTTCTTGGTGCCGTAGAAGGTGATGGTCACCGAGGAGTCGGTGGCGTTCGCCGCGATGTAGATCGGCTTGCCGGAGTCGTTGCGGAACTTCTGGTCCAGGCTGCCCCAGGCGACGGTGGCCTCGCGGCCGGCCGGGTAGCGCTCGATGTAGAAGGAGTGGGCGCCGTACTCGACCGGCTGCACGCCCGCGAAGAAGACCGCGTTGAAGACGGTGGTCGCCACCGCCGAGACGCCGCCGCCGGGCGCCTCCTGGTAGCGCCCGTCGAGGATCATCGTGCCGTCGACGAAACCGTTCTCCTCGGTGCGCTCGCCCACCGTCCGGTTGAAGCTCCACACCTCGCCCGGCTGGACCAGCGAGCCGTTGATCAGCTCGGCGGCCCGGCCGATGTTCACCGTCCGGTAGGGGGCGGTGGGGAAGTTCACGGTGAAGGTCGACATCTGCTCCTTGATGCCGAGCGAGTCGAAGGTGGCGGTGCTCACCCGCGGCTGGGTGACCTTGGTCGCCACCGTGGCGGTACGGGCCGCCTCGCCGGTACGGGTGAGCAGCGGGTCCACCGCGGCGACGAGCGACTGCTCGGTCACCTCGCGGCCCGGCCTCCCGTCCTTCACGACGACGACCTTGCCGTCGCGCACGCCGAGGGTGCCCTCCACCGGCGCGCCCGTCATGGAGGCGAGCGGCCGGGCCACGTCCGGGTCGCGCAGCAGCGCGGCGGAGTCGAGGGAGCCGGTCAGCCGGCCGCCCTCGTTCTTCACGGTCAGGTGGTCGCTCAGGGTCTCGGGGGTGATCCGCAGCCGCTGGTCGCCCACGGTCAGGGTGACCGGGCCGGAGACGGCCGGCTTCGCGTACGCGTCGAGGAAGCGGGTCACCTCGGAGGCGGCCAGCTTCGGCTGGGTGACCGACACGGGCAGGGTCACGGCGGAGGCGCCGGACGCGGCCGGGTAGGCGGCCCGCAGGGCCGTGGCGGCCGCGGCGGTGTCCAGCTTCTGCCCGGCGACCGGCCGGGTCGCGACGGCCTTGCCGTCCCGGAAGGAGACGGAGCCCTCCTTGACGGCCCGGTCGTTCCGCTTCGCCAGCGCGGCGACGGCCGCGTCGGTCTTCGCCGCGTCGTGC
This sequence comes from Streptomyces omiyaensis, assembly GCF_014650895.1. GTDB lineage: Bacteria > Actinomycetota > Actinomycetes > Streptomycetales > Streptomycetaceae > Streptomyces > Streptomyces omiyaensis. The sequence continues at coordinate 123,059 of NZ_BMVV01000011.1, read as the reverse complement.
GCCAGGACCGGCTCGATCTCGCGGTCGCCGGAGGAGAAGAGGCGGCCGATCACGGTGAAGGGGTCGCGGGAGGGGTCGGCGGCCCGCTCGGCCGTCGCCTCCGCGTCGACCGTCAGCCCGGCGTCGGCCGGGGCGACGCTCGCCGTGCGCTCGCCGACCGTGACCGGGATCGGCGCGGTCCAGGCCGCCGGGGCCTGCGCCCGCAGCCGCTCGGCGGCCTCGGCCTTGCTCAGGCCGCCTATGTCGACCCCGCCGACCCGGGTGCCGGCCGATATGTCGTCGCCGGTGGTCGCCAGGCCGGCCACGTACAGTCCGCCCGCCGCGACGGCGACGACACCCGTCGCGATCGCGGCCGTCCGCCAGCGTGGGCGGGCACCGGCGGCGGGCGTCGGGGCATGGTCGGTCCTGGGGCGGGGCACACGCTCTCCCGGGGCGTCGGGGACAAGAGAATCGTCATGACGGTACGCCGAAAGAGTGTTAAATGCATATAAAGTGTGAGTCATCTGGCATGTTTTAGGCCGGAAACCGTCTATATGGGGAGATTACCCGGAAGGGGGACCGCGTCTCCGCTCCGGACGGCGCCCGTCGCTACCCTGGCCCGATGGCCGCCGACGACCCCTTCCCCCGCCGCGAGCCGCCCGCCGACCCGCTCCGCGCCCCCGCGGCCGGGCCCCGGTCGGTGGAACGGGCGCTCGACCTGCTCGACCTGGTCGCGGACGCCGGACGGCCCGTGGGCGCCAAGGCGCTCGCCCGGGCGCTCGGCTGCGCCCTGTCGACCGTCTACCACCTGGCCGGTCCGCTGCTGGACCGCGGCCACCTCGTGCGGACCGCCGAGGGGTACGCCCCGGGACCCCGCGTCCCCGCCCTGCACCGCGCCCACCTCTGCCACCACGGACTGGGCGCCCCCACCGGCGAGCTCCTCGGGCGGCTGCGCCGGGCGACCGGCGCGGAGGCGTACCACACGGCCTACCGCGACGGCCTGATCACCGTCGTCGACACCACCGCGCCCGTCACCGACGCCGCCCACCCCTTCACCCCGGGCCCGGAGGTCCGCGCGCACGCCACCGCGCACGGGAAGGCGCTGCTCGCCGCGCTGCCGCGGGCCCGGCGCCGCCGCTATCTCGCCGAGCACGGCATGGCCCGCCTCACCGAGCGGACCATCACCGGCGCCGAGCGCTTCGAGGCCGAGATGGCCACCGTCCGGGGCCAGGGGTACGCCGTCTCCGTCGGCGAGGCCGACCTCGCCTACACCTGCCTGGCCGTCGCCGTGCCCGACCGGGGCGACGGCATCGTGCACGCCCTCTCCGTCTCCCTGCCCACCGCGGACCTCTCCCGCCGCCGGGGCGCCGTCCGGGCCGCCCTGGCCCGCGCGGTCCCGGACTTTCCGGCCCTGCCGGAATCCCGAGCCGCCCGCCTGGCCCCGCCCCGCCCGCCCGGCACAGCCTGACGGCATGATCTTCATCGCCGTCCGTTTCACCGTCCGTCCCGACCTCGCCGACCGGTGGCCCGACCTGGTCGCCGACTTCACCCGCGCCACCCGCGCGGAGCCGGGCAACCTCTTCTTCGACTGGTCCCGCGGCGTCGACGACCCGAACGTCTACACCCTCCTGGAGGGCTTCGCCGACGACGAGGCCGGTGCGGTCCACGTCGCCTCCGACCACTTCGCCGCCGGTCTCGCCGCCATGGCCGGGGCCGTCGCCGCCACCCCCGAGATCATCAACGTGCGCACGGACCGGCGCGGCTGGGGCCCGATGGCGGAGCTCGCGCCCACCGGCGCCTGATCCCGCCGGAAGCCGCCCGCCCGCCTGATAGGTTCGCCGCACAGTACGGGCGGGCGGCGGCCCGGGGCCGAGGGGAGAAGCGGCAGATGGCGCTGAGCGGGCGACAGACCGGCAGGCCCACCCTGGAGGAGGTCGCGGCCCGGGCCGGAGTCGGCCGGGGCACCGTCTCCCGGGTCATCAACGGCTCGCCGAAGGTGAGCGAGCACGCCAAGGCGGCCGTCGAGAAGGCCGTCGCCGAGCTCGGCTACGTCCCCAACCGCGCCGCCCGCGCCCTCGCCGGCAGCCGCACGGACGCCGTCGCCCTCGTCGTCCCCGAGACCGAGGCCCGGCTCTTCGCCGAGCCCTACTTCCTCGACATCATCCGCGGCGTCAGCGGCGAACTCGCCGCAGCCGACAAGCAGTTGCTGCTCACCCTGATCCGCAGCGACCAGGAGCGCCAGCGCTTCGAGCAGTACCTCGCGGCCCAGCGCGTCGACGGCGTCCTGCTCGTCTCCGTGCACGCCGACGACCCGCTGCCCGACCAGGTCCGCGCCCTCGGCCTGCCCGCCGTGCTCAACGGCCGGCGCCGCGAGGACGAGCCCGTCGCCTTCGTCGACTCCGACAACACCGGCGCCGGCCGCGCCGCCGTCGCCCACCTCGCCGCCGGCGGGCGCACCCGCATCGCCACCATCACCGGCCCCCTCGACATGTACGGCGCCCGCTGCCGCCTCGACGGCTACCGCGAGGGCCTCGCCGAGGCCGGTCTCCCCGCCGACGACGCCCTCGTCGCCACCGGGGACTTCACCGAGGAGGGCGGCCGCCGCGCCATGCGCGAGCTGCTCGGCCGCGCCCCCGGCCCGGACGCCGTCTTCGCCGCCTCCGACGTGATGGCGGCCGGCGCCCGCGCCGTGCTGCGCGAGGCCGGCCGCCGGGTCCCGGAGGACGTCGCCCTCGTCGGCGTCGACGACTCCGCCGTCGCCCGCCTCATGGACCCGCCGCTCACCAGCGTCCGCCAGCCCATCGAGGAGATGGGCCGCACCATGGCCCGGCTGCTCCTCGCCGAGATCGCGGGGCCCAGCGAACCCGACGACCAGCCCCGCCGGATGCTCCCCACCGAACTCGTCGTCCGCGCCTCCTCCTGAGCCCCGGCGGGATCCGGCGAGCCACGGCGTGATCCGCGATGCCGCAGGGTCCCGCAGTCTCCGCCGCGTCCCGCCCGGTCCCGGCGGGACCCGCCCGTTCACCCGAGCCCCCTCCCGGGGCTTCCGCCCGTTCGCCCGCGCCCGGCATGATCGCGACACCGTCGGCACCGGTCCGGCGGCGACCGGGGGGCCTCCACGAACATGTACGCCGTCCCGGGGGCGCTCGCGCTCCTCCTCGCGGCCGTCGGCGCCGTCACCCTGCGCTCCGGGTGGGTGCCGCCGTGGCCCCGCCACCGGGTCCGCCGGGTCGCCCTCCACGGCCGGGCCCAGCTGGTCACGGCCGCCTCCTTCGCCCTCCGGAGCGCCGCCGGACGCGCCGGCGAACCGGCCGTCGGGTCCGCCCTCGGCCTGGTCGCCCTCCTCGCCCTGCTCGCCGCGCCGATCCTGCTCGTCGTCGCCCCACTCGGTCCCCGCGCCGACGGAATCCGCGCCCGGCGTGTCGTTCGGGTGATCCCAGCAGGCGGCCCGGCCGGGCGTGGGTTCGAATCGGGGCATGGCTTCCTACGACAGGCGCACGGGCGGCTCCCGGAGACCGCCCCGAGCCGGTGAGACGTGGTGGTACGCCGCCGTGGCGGGCGAGGCCGCGGGCTCCTTCAGCACCCGGATACGCACCCGGACCCGGCGCGCCTGCCTCGGCGCCGTCCTGCTCCTCACCCTCGTCTACGCGGGCCTCGTGCTCACCGCGACGGGCCGCCGCTGGGGCGACGCGGCGGTGACCGGCCGGCGCGCCGACACCCGCGTCGCCGACTTCGTGCGCGACCATCCCTCCCTGGCGGGGGCCGCCACCCTCTCCCTCGTCCTCGCCTGCCTCCTCCTCGTCGCCGTCGGCGCGCTGCGCAGGAGGTACGCGCTCACCGGGGCCGCCGCCGCGGCCGTCGCCGTCTCGGTCGCCCTCGCCGGCCTCCTCCAGCGGTTCGCGCCCCGGCCCCGGCTCGCCGAGGGCGCCGGCGCCCTGGCGCCCAGCGGCTTCCCCAGCGCCACCGCCACCCTCGCCTTCGGGGTCGCCTTCGCCCTGCCCCTGGTCGTGCCCCGGCGCTCCCGCGAGCTCGTCACCGGCGCCGCGACCCTGTGGGCCGTCGTCCTCGGCGCCTACTCGGTCGCCACCGGCGACCACCGCCCCGGCGACGTCATCGCCGGGGCCTTCCTCGCCCTGGCCGTCCAGTGCGGCCTGATCGCCCTCCTGGCGCGCCGGGGCAGGGTCCGCCCCGGCACCCGGCGCGGCACCGCCCTGCGCGGGCTCCCGGCGACCCTGCCGCTCGCGCTGCTCGCCGCCGGCGGGCTCGCGGCCGGCTTCCTGCTGCTCGGCGAGACCCTCGGACTGCCCGCCACCGCCCCGTACGACCCCGACGAGCTCCGCCTCGCCCACCGCTGCGGGCAGGCCCTCGCCGCCGGTGCCGGGGCCGCCGCGGGCCTCGCCCTGCTCGTCCTGGTGCGCCACGTCGACCTGGACGGCGGCCCGGCGCCGTACCGGCTCGGCGGGCCCTTCGTGGAGGACTCCGGAGCCCCGGATCAGGGCGAGCTGGTGGGCCCCTTTACGGAGAACCGCGATCACGAGATATCTTGATGTCGAGCAATCTCGCATACGCAGACGTGGAGCGGAGCACCTGGTGACTGACTCGACCATCATCTACACCCACACCGACGAGGCGCCGGCCCTGGCGACGTACTCGTTCCTGCCCGTGATCCAGGCGTATGCCTCCACGGCCGGCGTCACGGTCGAGACGCGTGACATCTCGCTCGCGGGCCGCATCATCGCGAGCTTCCCCGAGTTCCTGGAGGAGGGCCAGCGCATCGGCGACGCCCTCGCCGAGCTCGGCGAGCTGGCGAAGACCCCCGAGGCCAACATCATCAAGCTGCCGAACGTCTCGGCCTCGATCCCGCAGCTGAAGGCCGCGGTCGCCGAGCTCCAGGCGCAGGGCTACGCCCTCCCGGACTACCCGGACGACCCGCGGACGGACCAGGACAAGGACGTCCGCGCCCGCTACGACAAGATCAAGGGCTCGGCCGTCAACCCGGTCCTGCGCGAGGGCAACTCCGACCGTCGCGCCCCCGGCTCGGTCAAGAACTACGCCAAGAACCACCCGCACCGCATGGGCGCCTGGACCTCCGAGTCCAAGACCGCCGTCGCCACCATGGGCGAGAACGACTTCCGGTCCACCGAGAAGTCCACGGTCATCGCCGAGGCCGGCAGCCTCCGCATCGAGCACGTCGCCGCCGACGGCACCACCACGGTGCTCCGCGAGTCCGTGCCGGTCCTCGCCGGCGAGGTCGTCGACGCCTCCGTGATGCGCGTCGCCGCCCTGCGCACCTTCCTCTCGGAGCAGGTCGCCCGCGCCAAGGCCGAGGACGTCCTCTTCTCCGTGCACCTCAAGGCCACGATGATGAAGGTCTCCGACCCGATCGTCTTCGGCCACGTCGTGCGCGCCTTCTTCCCGAAGACCTTCGCCCGGTACGGCGAGGTCCTCGCGGGCGCCGGCCTCTCCGCCAACGACGGCCTCGGCACCGTCCTCAAGGGCCTCGACGCCCTCCCGAACGGCGCCGAGATCAAGGCGTCCTTCGACGCCGAGATCGCCGAGGGCCCGGCCCTCGCGATGGTCGACTCCGACAAGGGCATCACCAACCTGCACGTGCCGTCCGACGTCATCGTCGACGCCTCGATGCCGGCCATGATCCGCACCTCCGGCCACATGTGGGGCCCGGACGGCCAGGAGGCCGACACCATCGCCGTCCTCCCGGACAGCTCGTACGCCGGCGTCTACCAGGCCGTCATCGAGGACTGCAAGGCCCACGGCGCCTTCGACCCGTCGACCATGGGCTCCGTCCCGAACGTCGGCCTCATGGCGCAGAAGGCCGAGGAGTACGGCTCCCACGACAAGACCTTCGAGATCGCCGCGGCCGGCACCGTCCGCCTCGTCGACGCCTCGGGCGCCACGGTCCTGGAGCAGGAGGTCGCCGAGGGCGACATCTTCCGCGCCTGCCAGACCAAGGACCTCCCGATCCAGGACTGGGTCAAGCTCGCCGTCACCCGCGCCCGCGCCACCGGCGACCCGGCCGTCTTCTGGCTCGACGCCGAGCGCGCCCACGACGCCCGGCTGATCGCCAAGGTCGAGCAGTACCTGCCGGAGCACGACACCGAGGGCCTGGAGATCAAGGTCCTCTCCCCGGTCGAGGCCACGAAGTTCTCCCTGGAGCGCATCCGCCGCGGCGAGAACACCATCTCGGTCACCGGCAACGTCCTGCGCGACTATCTGACCGACCTCTTCCCCATCCTGGAGCTGGGCACCAGCGCCAAGATGCTGTCGGTCGTCCCGCTGATGGCGGGCGGCGGCCTCTTCGAGACCGGCGCCGGCGGCTCCGCCCCGAAGCACGTGCAGCAGCTCGTCAAGGAGAACTACCTCCGCTGGGACTCGCTCGGCGAGTTCTTCGCGCTGGCCGCCTCCTTCGAGCACCTGGCCACCACCACGGGCAACACCCGCGCCCAGATCCTCGCGGACACCCTGGACCGCGCCACCGGCACCTTCCTCAACGAGGACAAGTCGCCGACCCGTCGCCTCGGCGGCATCGACAACCGCGGCAGCCACTTCTTCCTGTCCCTGTACTGGGCCCAGGAGCTGGCCGCGCAGACCGAGGACGCCGAGCTCGCCAAGGCCTTCGCCCCGCTCGCCGAGACCCTCGCGGCGAACGAGCAGAAGATCGTCGACGAGCTGAACGCCGTCCAGGGCTCCCCGGCCGAGATCGGCGGCTACTACCAGCCCGACCCGGCCAAGGCCGCGGCCGTGATGCGCCCGTCCGCCACGTTCAACGAGGCCGTCGCGTCCCTCGCCTGATCCGGCACGACGCGAACCGCCCCGGCCGGAACGATTCCGGCCGGGGCGGTCCCGTCGGTGGCGCTTACGCCGTCCGGGTGTGACCCTGGAGGGCATGAGCTGGGCATCTTGGACGACCGCCGGTGTCTACACCGGGCGTGGTGGGGTGCTGACCGTCGAGGGCGGAATCGTCACGGGCGACATGACCGTGCACACGACCTTCGTCGACGGTGAGGCACGCGTGGCCGTGCAGTACAGCGGCGCCTCCGACTGGTTCACCATGTCGGGCAGTCCCGTCCCCTGTTCCTCGGAGGAGGAGAGCCGCGAACTCCACGCCGCCGTCGTGGAGGCCGTACGGGAGGGCCACGGGGCCACCGTCCCGCGCCTGCCCCATCCGACCGGCTAGGCCCGGACCGCGGACCGGCCCCGGCGAGCCCCGGTACGGCCGCCGGCCGGTCCGAGGGCCCGACCGGATCGCGTGCCCGACCGGATCGCCGGTCCGATCGAGGGCCGACGGGATCGCCGGTCCCATCGAGCGCCGACGGGATCGCCGGCCGAAACCGTCCGGCTGGACCGGTGGCCGGAAAAAGTGTTATCCCTACCCGGCCCCACGCGTCTCCCCACACGACGGGGACGAGGACCGGGCACGAGGGAGCACCATCCATGCACAGCGACGAGCAGCGCACCACCGACCTGGTGGAGGCGGCGCGCGCGGGCGACCCGCACGCCAGGGACGAACTGGTACGCGCCTGCCTGCCGCTCGTGCACAACGTGGTCGGGCGCGCCCTCGACGGGCACGCCGACACCGACGACATCGTCCAGGAGACCCTGGTCCGCGCCCTCGACGGGCTGCCCGGACTGCGGGACCCGGCCCGCTTCCGGTCCTGGCTCGTCGCCATCGCCATGAACGGGGTGCGCCGCCGGTGGCGGGAGCGCCGCCAGGCGCCCGTGCCCGGCCTCGACCGGGCCGTCGACCTCGCCGACCCGGCCGGCGACTTCACCGACCTCACGATCCTCCGGCTCGGCCTGACCGGGCAGCGCCGCGACGTCGCCCGGGCCACCCGCTGGCTCGACGAGGACGACCACGAGCTGCTCTCGCTGTGGTGGCTGGAGGCCTCCGGCGAGCTCACCCGCGCCGAACTCGCCGAAGCCCTCGGTCTCGACCCGGCCCACGCCGCCGTCCGCGTCCAGCGGATGAAGGAGCGCCTGGAGACCGGCCGGGCCGTGGTGGGCGCCCTCGACGCCCGCCCGCGCTGCCCCGACCTCGACGCCGTCCTCACCCGCTGGGACGGCCGCCCCTCCCCGCTGTGGCGCAAGCGCCTCGCCCGCCACCTGCGCGAGTGCCGCGCCTGCGCGGCCGGCCGCGCCCGCCGCGGCCTCGCCCCCGTCGAGGGCCTGCTGGTCGGCATCGGCCTGGTCCCGCCCGTCGCCGCCGCCCTCGACGCCGCCGCGCCCCCCGCGTTCGCCGCCGAACCGGCCGGTCACGCCGCCCCGGCCCCCGGCGCCCCGGCGGCGCCCACCGACGCGACCGGCGCTTCGGCGGTCCCCGCCGACACCCCCGGCGCGCCCCCGGCCCCCGTCGAAACCGCTGCCGCACCGACGGCCCCCGCCGGCACCCCGGGCGCCCCGGCGGCTCCCGCCGGCCCCGTCGCGGCCCCGCCGTCCCCCGGCCCCGCCGCGCCCCACTGGACGCCCGGCCGTCTGGCCGGGGGCGCCGGGGTCGCGGCCGTCGCCGTGCTCGGGGCGCTCGTGTTCACCCTTCCCGAGCGAGCGGCTCCCTCCCGGCCCGAGCCCACCCGGCCCGCCGCCGCCCCGCCCGTCACCACCACCCCGGCGGTGACGTCCCCGGCGCCCACCCCCACCCCGAGGGCCACCACCCGGCCGACGCCCGCCAGGACCCCGGCCACCACGGCGCCCCCGAGCCCGACCCGCACCGTCGCACCGCCCCCGGCCGACCCGGGGGAGCGGGTGACGGAGCTGGTCAACCGGCTCCGGGCGGACGCCGGCTGCGGCCCGCTGCGCACCGATCCGCGGCTGACGGCCGCCGCCCGCGCCTACGCCCGGGACATGACGGACCGCGGCTACTACGACCACGCCAGCCCCGAGGGCGAGTTCGCGGACACCCGGATCACCGAGGCCGGATACCGCTGGTCGGCCTGGGCGGAGAACCTGGCCCAGGGGCAGCGGGATCCGGCGACCGTCGTCGCGAGCTGGCGCGACGACGCCGGCCACGAGCGCAACCTGCTGGACTGCTCCTACCGCGACACCGGGGTGGCCGCCGTGCCCGGACCGCGCGGCACGGTCTGGGTGCAGAACCTGGCGGCGCCCGCGAACTGAGCGGGCGTCACCCCTTCGTCACCCGGTGGCGCCCGCGGACCGGGCGGGCGTCACCCCTTCGTCCCGAAGTCCTGCACCCACCACGGTCCGTCGGCGGTGAGGGTCACCCCCACCCCGATGTCGCGGAACGAGCAGTTGAGGATGTTCGCCCGGTGGGCCGCGCTGCCCATCCAGCTTTCCATCGCCCGCGCCGGGGTCCTGGGGCCCTTGTGGATGTTCTCGCCCCAGGCCGACCAGTCGTACCCGCTGGCGGCGATGCGGTCGCCGCCGTCCCGCCCCTCGGGGCTGTCGTGGGCGTAGTAGTCGCGCGCCGCCATGTCGTCCGCGTGCCCCTGGGCGGCCCGGGCCAGCCGGGGCTCGGCGCGCAGCGCGCCGCACCCCGCCTTCTCCCGCTCGTCGTTGGCGAGCGCGATGACGTCCTGGACGTAGCGGCCGGCCCGGGCCGGCACCGTCACCGGGGCGGCGGCCCCGGCCCCGGTCTGCGGGGCGAGCCCGGCCCCGGTCTGCGGGGCGGGGCCCCGGACGGATTCGTCCGGGGCCGGGGAGGCGGGCCCTTCCGCCGTCCGGCCGGCGCCGCCGCTCCGGCGGGCGGCCGGTTCCGTCCGGACGGCGTCGGGCGTCCGGACCGGCACGGCGCCGGCGCGGGAGGGGAGCGGAGCCTGGAGGGCGGGGGCCCGGGCCGCGCGGGGGGCGGGGGAGGAGGGGGCGGTGGCCGCGTACAGGCCGAGGAGGACGGTGACGGCGGCCGCGGTGGTGCCCGCGGCGAGGACCGCCGCGGGGAAGCCCGGCCGGGGGAGCACGCGGCGGCGGACCGGGCCGCCGCGGCGGTGGCGGCCGGACGGGGGGACGCCGGGGCGGGTGTGTTCGAAGGGGTCGGATGGGTCGGGACCGTCGTACCGCATGGAGCTCCGCTCTCTCGCCTGCGTCGCCGTCCGGTCCGGTGCCCGCGCGGGCACCGGGGCGACGGGGTCAAGGCTTTCCGCGCTCCGCCGCCCCGACACCCCACGTCAACCCGGCGGGTCAACTCCGCGCGCCGACCTGACGTGCCGACTTGACGGGACCGCCCGAAGGGGGTCCACGCCGCTCAGCCCTGCGGGACCACCGCGACCGGGCACGGCGCCAGGTGGAGCGCCGCGTGCGCGACCGAGCCGATGCGCTGCCCCAGCGCCCCGCGCTTCGCCCGGCGGCCGACCACCAGGAGCTGCGCGGCGCCGGAGGTGGTCAGCAGGACCTGTCCGGCGCTGCCGAGCTCGACGTGCTCGGTCACCGGCACGTACGGGTACCGCTCCCGCCACGGCGCCAGCGCCTCGCGCAGCGCCTTCTCCTCGAAGGGCACCAGGCCGCCGGCGTCGTCGGCGAGCCGCATCGACGCCGGGCTGTACGCGAAGAGCGGCGGCAGGCTCCAGGCGCGCACCGCGCGGATCGCGGCGCCCCGGGCGGCGGCGGTCTCGAAGGCGAAGCGCAGCACCGCCTCGCTGTCCTCGGGGGTGCCCTGCTGGCCCACCAGGATCTCGCCGGTGGGCGGTTCGGCGGCCCGGTCGTCGCGGGCGCGGACGGCCACGACGGGGCGGGTGGCGGCGGCGATGACCTGCTGGCCGTAGGAGCCGAGCAGGAAGCCGGCCACCGCCCCGTGTCCGCGCGAGCCGATGACCAGCATCTCGGCCTCGTCGAGCGTGTCGAGCAGCGCGGCGACCGGGGTGTCGGTGAGCACCTCGGCGGTGACGGCCACCCCCGGGTGCCGCTCGCCGATCTCCGCCGCCGCCGAGCGGACGACCTCCTCGGCGGCCCGCTGCTGCGCGTCGCGGTCCTGGACGAGCGGCAGGTCGAGCGGTTCCCACCGCCAGGCGTGCGCGAGCCGCAGCGGGGCGCCCCGGTGCTCCGCCTCCCGCGCGGCCCACGCGGCGGCAGCCAGGCTCTCCGGCGAGCCGTCCACGCCGGCCACGATCTCCCGGCCCGTGGGGGCCTCCGGTGCCTCGCCCGCGTCCGCTCCGGTCTGCCGGCCCTCGCGACTCATCCGACGTCCTCCCTGGTCGTGGTGGAACGGGCCCGGCCCGGCGGCCGGTGCCTCCTCGTTCCCAGCTTGGGCCCATCGGCCGTCCCGGAGGAGGGCCGGAGGTCCCGACATGCCGGTCCGTCCGTCCCCGGGACCCTTTCTTGAACATGTTCAAGAGTCCGTGGCAGGATGCTCCCGGGGGTGATCGTCATGAAGACGGCGACGCGGCCCGGTCCTCCTTCGTTCGGCCGGGTCCTGATGGTGGCGACGGGCATGCTCATGCTGGAGCTGACCCTGATCGCGGTGGGGCTCGCGGCGTTCGAGGCGACCCAGGAGTCGTCCGAGCACCGGGGCTACGCCTTCGAGCTCGGCTACCTGCCCCTGGCGACGCCGTTCGTGGTGCTCTTCGGCGGGCTGGGGGCGGCCGTCCTGGTGGTGCCGACGCTCGTGCTCGCCGGCTCCCTCGGGCGGCGCTTCGGCCGCGGGAGCGAGGCGTGGTGGTGGGTCGTGGCGGCCGCCGTCCTGATCGCGGCGGGCGGCTCCCTGCTGACGGGCCTGACCTTCCTCCGCTCCGTGCCCGTGACCCTCGCGGCCTGGCCGGCGCTCGCCGCCTGGATCCTCCCGGCCGCGCTGGTGGCCCGGCTGCCCCGCCGGTGGCTGCTGCGCGGGATCGCGCTCTGGGGCACGCTCGCGGTCTTCGCCACGGCCCTCCTCGGCGGCCTCGCTTTCGCCACCGGCGTCCTGCAGGGGTACCGCCCGCCCGCGGTGACCCGCGGGGAGCTGGTCGGCACCTGGGAGGACGGACGCGGCGGCACGCTGGAGCTGGCCGCCGACGGCACGGCGACGGCCGACGGCCTCATGGACCCGTCGGGCTTCGCCCCGTCGCCCGGCGAGCCGGTGGAGACCTGTACGGCACGGGGCACCTGGACGTTCGCGGCGGCCGAGGGGTGGGGCGAGAGCGTCGTGACCGACCTGCCGGACTGCCTGTTCGACCCCTGGCAGATCGGCGGGGAGGACGGCCGGGTGGCGCTCCGTCAGTGGGACGTGGACGGCGAGGAGGCGGTCGGGCTGACCCCCGCCCCGTGACCCCGGCCCCCGCCCCCTGACCCCGGTCCCCGCCCCCTGATCCCGGCCCCTGCCTCTGACCCCGGCCCCTGCCCCTGGCACCGGTCCGCCGGACGGGGCACCGGTCCTCGCCTCCGGTCCGTGCGCCCTGACCTCCGGCCTTCGACTCCCGACTCCCGACTCCCGACTCCCGGCTTCTGGCTCCTGGCTTTCGGCTTCCGGCGTCTGATCGCCGATCAGGCGCTGCGGGCCAGGCGGGCGTGGGTCCCGTTGAGGTAGTGGTCGCCGATGTCGCGGAGGCGGTGCGACGGGCGGGTGCGGGCGGTGAGCGCGCGGGCGTTGCGCCAGAAGCGGTCGAAACCGGGGCCGCCGCCCCCGGCGCCCGGTGCGGCCGGCGGGGCGCCCTCGACGAGCTCCAGGATCCGGGTGGTCAGCCGGACCGCCGCCGGCCCGGTGACGGTCTCGGCGGCGGCCACCAGGACCGCGAGGTCGGCGCGGTCCTCGTAGCCCAGGGTCCAGCCCGCCCGCAGGCCGCGGGTGAGGGCGTCGGTGGCGCGCTCGGCGACGGCGGCGGCGGTGTGCGCGGCGGTCGCCAGCTCGCCGTACGAGAGCAGCAGGTAGGGGTCGTCGCCCCGCTCCGGGAGGGGGTCGGCCGTGGCGGCGTCGCGCGGGGCGCGGCCCGGTTCCGGCGGGACCGCCCGGTTCACGTCCCTGGCCTCGGCGAGCGCGCCCTCCGCGATGCCGAGGGCCACGTGCACGAGGAGCAGCCGGAGCACCAGCGGCGCGAGCGCGGTGAAGGGGGCGACGGAGTGCTCGTCGGCCGGCAGGGTGCCGAGGACCCGGGCCCGGGGGACGGGGACGTGGTCGAAGGCGACCGTCCCGGCGCCGGTCAGCCGCTGGCCGACCCGGTCGGCGGCGGCCTCGGCGAACACCCCGGGATGGGCGGGGTCCACCAGGACGACGAGGAGGTCGCCGGTGCCGGCCGGGCGGGCGGCGACGACGAGGCGGTCGGCGACCGTCACCGCGGAGTCGAAGGCGCGCCGCCCGTCGAGCAGCCAGCCGCCCCGGTCGGCTCGGGTGAGGGTGAGTCCGGGGCCGGTGCCGGCCGGGCCGGGCTCGGTCGCCCCGGCGAGCAGCCAGCCCTCGGCGGCCGTGCGGGCGTCGAGGCGGGGGAAGGTCTCGGCGGCCCGTCCCGAGGGGCCGGCGAGGAACCGGCTCGTCCACGACAGGGCGTAGTGGTGGGCCAGGAGTTCGCCGACCGAGCCGTCGGCGGCGGAGAGCTCCCGGACGGCGGAACACGCGGTGCGCAGGTCGGCCCCGTGTCCGCCGCCGCCCGGCGAGGGGTCGGACGCCGTGAGGAAGGCGGGGAGCCCCGCCTCCTGGAGCCGTTCGACCTCGTCGAAGGGGGTCTTGCCGGCCCGGTCGCGGGCGTGCGCGTCGACGGCCAGGTCGTCGGCGAGTTCCCGGACGACCCGCCGCCAGAGCGTGTCGTCCCTCGGCGTCGTCTGCTGCGTGCTCATCCCACCCCACCTGCTCTCGGTAATCCCACTGGATCACTAGGGATAGTGGCAGAGGGGGGCCGGGTGCCCCAAGGGGCGTCCGGAATGTGGATAGGGGTGTTCCGTCGGGTGAGATCGCGTCAAGTCGACGCGGACGGCGGCGGGATGGGGCGACCGGGCGGGACGGGGGACGGGGACCGCGGGCGGCCCGTCAGGGGTTGGTCCACGCCTCCGGGTCGTCCGCCCGCGCGGCGATCGGCGGCGGCAGCTGGGCCGAGGCGACCTCGGCGAGCGAGACGCCCAGCACCTCGCGGACGCTCGCCCGCAGCGCGATCCACAGCGGCAGCAGCGACTCCGCGGGACCCGTGTAGGCCAGGTCCGGCGGCCGCTCGCCGCGCACCGACACCAGTGGACCGTCGACGCAGCGGATGACGTCCGCGACCGAGATCGTGTCGGCCGGCCGGGCGAGCCAGTAACCGCCCCGCCCGCCGCGCTGGCTCTCCACCAGGCCGCCCTTGCGCATGTCGCCCAGGATCCCCTCCAGGAACTTGTGGGAGATCCCCTGGTCCTCGGCGATCGCCTCCGCCTTCAACGGCCCGGCGTCCCGGGCGGCCGCGAGCTGGAGGGCGGCCCGCACGGCGTAGTCGGCCCTGGCTGAAATGCGCATGCGGCGCATTATTCCGTACGGCTCCGAGGGTCGCCGGACACCGGGTCCCCTGGTCCCGTCCCCGCCCGCGCCGGGTGCCCGCGGGGCGCCGCGCGGCCGGACGCGGCGGCCTCCCCGCATCGGGGCGGGAACGCGGCGGGCAGTCCTGTCCGCGCCCTTGACGGCGTCCGCCGCCCGCCGGACACTCGGGTCAGGGAATCCGAGCGGACGGGTAGGGAACCACATGGGACACGGCGACGGGCTCCACGGCCACCCGGCCCCGACCCTGCCGCGCTCCCTCCCCCTCACCTCCCGCCGCCACATCGACCTGCTGCGGGTGTGCAGCGCGGTCTGACCGCGCCCGGTCCGCCGCCGCCCGTCCGTGCCGCGGCCCCTCGTCACCGCCTTCCCGTCACTCTGCTGCCGCCGCACGGGCGTTCCCGCACGTCATGGAGCCCGCCCGGACCCAGCACCGAGCAACCCTGGGAGCACCATGTCCGTCGTCGTCCCCTCCTCGCTGCTGCCCGCCTCCGCCTCGCCCGCCTTCCGCGGCCGGATCGGCCGCTCCGCCGACAGCGGCCACTACGCCGTGCCGCACCGCTATCGCCTCCACGTGGCCCCGGCCGACCCCGACTGTCTGAGCATCGCCGTCACCCACGGACTCCTCGGCCTCGACGCCACCCTCCCGCTGCGCCTCCTGCCCGAGGTCCCCGACGCCCCCGACGGCTCGTACACCGCCCTCCGCCCGCTCTACGAGGCCAGCGCCCACCTCTACGCCGGCCCCGCCGCCGCACCCGTCCTCGGCGACGCCTGGACCGGACGGATCGTCAGCACCCACGTCCCCGACATCCTGCGCGACCTCGCGCTCCGCTTCCGCGGGGACGGGCCGGACCTCCTCCCCGAGGAGCACCACGAGGAGATCGACGCCCTCGCCGCGCTCTGCGCGGACGGCGTCCACCGGGCCGCGCAGCGCGCCGGCGAGCTGGGCCTCGACACGGAGGAGGGCGCCCGGCGGGAGGCGGAGGAGGCCCTCGGCACGCTCTTCGCCGCGCTCGCCGACCTCGACGCCCGGCTCACCGGCCGGGCGTACCTCCTCGGCCCCGACCCGACCCTCGCCGACGTGCACGTGTGGGGCGCCCTGGTGCAGCTGGACACCGTCCACCGCTGGCACCTCGACGCGGCCGCCCTCGACCGGGTCGCCGGCTTCCGCGCGCTCTGGGCCTACGCCCAGCGGCTCGCCGCCCGGCCCGCGTTCGCCCGCCACCTCGACGTGGAGGCCGTCCTCCGCCGCCACCGCGCCCACTGCCGGGGCCGCGAGGCGGCCGGCGCGGGCATCCGCGTCGTCGACTGGAGCGGGACCGTCTAGACGGGTCTCAGGCGACGCGGCGGCCGGACAGGGGGGCCGTGTCGTCGCCCGCGCCGGAGCGGACCCCGCGCAGGAAGGCCTCCAGGGCCTCCACCGAGGTCGCCGCCGGGCTCCACCCCAGCTCCTCGCGCGCCCGGTCCGCGGACATCACCGGGATGTGGCGCAGCAGGTCGAAGAGGCCGGGGGAGGCGGGGGCGAGGCGCAGGTGCCAGGCCGCGGCGAGCGCGCCCCGCACCGCGCCCGCCGGGACCCGCACCGGGCGGGCCCCGAAGAGTTCGCCGAGCAGCGCCGCGTCCACCACGGGCTCCGCCGCCAGGTTGAAGGCACCCCGCACGTCCCGCAGCACCGCCCGCACGTAGGCGTCGGCGGCGTCGTCGGTGTGCAGCACCTGGAAGCGGAGGCCGCCGAACTCCGGCAGCACCGGCAGCAGGTCGGGGCGGACCAGCTGTCCGGGCAGGAACCGGCCGGCGAAGATCCGGCGCTGCTCGCTCGCCGCCTCCTCCTTGAAGAGGAACGCCGGCCGCATCCGCACCACCCGGGTCTGCGGGTGGTCCCGCTCGAAGGTGTCCAGGACCCGCTCCAGATAGGCCTTCTCCCGGCTGTAGGCGGCCCCCGGCCAGCCGTGCGTCGGCCACGCCTCCGAGACGGGCGCGCCGCTCTCCGGCCCCGGGGAGTACGCCCCCACGGAGGAGGCGCAGACCAGGGCCGGCACCCGCGCCGCCGCGACCGCGTCGCACACCCGCAGGGTGCCGAGCACATTGGTCCGCCAGGTCGTCACGGGGTCGTGCGTCGGGTTGAAGCGCCACGCCAGGTGCACCACCGCGTCGGCGTCGGCCACGTACTGGGCCAGCCGGGGCTCGTCGCCGTCCTCGGACAGGTCGACGGCGGCCCACTCGACGTCCGGCAGGTCGAGGGCGGGCAGCCGGCGGGCCAGCCCGAGGACCGGGCCGACCCCCGCCTCGCGGGCCAGCGCCCGCACCACGCTCGTCCCCACGTTCCCGGTGGCGCCGGTGACGACCACCCTCAGCCGCGTACTCGCGTTCATGTCTTCGACCCTCCGCCATCCGGGCGACCCCCGCACCTCGGACGCGGGTGCGGTGACGGAACGTGACCGCACGGCTCGCGCGGGTGGCCGGGCGCGCGCACCATGGAGCGACGCACGAGACGGGGGCCGCCACGGAGGAACGCATGCTGCTGCCCGACCGCAACACCGTCGAACGCCTCCTCCGGCACTACCGCGCCCAGGAACGCACCGTCCTGGCCACCCCCTGCGACCTCTCGGTCCGCCGGCGCTTCGAGGACACGGCCTACACCCTGTGCGTCCTCATGGGCGTCCGCTCGACCCCCGAAGCGCTCCGCGCCGCCGAGCGCTACCTCGCCCCGGACCCGGCCCGCGCCCCCGGCGTCGTGTGACCGCCGGGCCGGGCGGCCCGCCCGGCGCAGGGGAGGGCGGACAGCGCGCACACCACCGCCGCGACGGAGCGGGACGCGACGGGCCCGGCGGCCGTCGCGCCCGCCGCGAAGCCGGTGATCCTCAGACCGGCCCCGGCGGCGAACACCCGGCCGCGCAGCGCCCGCGGCGTCTGCTCGTGGCGGACGGCGAAGACGGCGGTCAGCTGCGGCCCCTCGGCGGCGCCCGACATCGCGAACGCTGCCACCAGGGCCACCGGCCCGTCGCCGCCACCGCCCACGCCCCGGCCTGCGCCAGCGCCCCGCCCCACGGCACCCGCACCGGCGCCACCGCCGCGCGGAACCGGTCGTGCGGCGCGGTCGCCGCGAGGGCGGTGGCCGCCGCGACGGAGAGCGGCAGCGCGCCGCGGCCGGAACCGCCCGGCGCCCCCGCCCCGAGCGCCGGGAGACAGGCGGCCACCATGCCCTGACCCGCCGCGCACCCGACCGAGGCGGCCGTCGCCCGCGGCAGCGGCCCCGAGCGCCGCTCCTGCTCCCGCCGGTGCGCGACCCGCGAGCGGGTGGCCGCCCACCGCCGGTCCGGACGCCGCAGGCCCCCGGCACGGACCGAACACCCGTGGCGGGGGCCTGCCGAGGGAGACCGGAGCGGGGCGGAGACCGCCGCCGCCCCGGCCGCCGTTCAGGCGCGGGCGGCGCGGCGGCGCAGGACCCAGAGGGCGAGGGCGGCCGCGCAGGCCGAGGCGACGAGCGTCAGGGGGAGGGCCACCGAAGGGCCGGAGTCCGCGGGCGCCGCCGCCGCGGCCGCGGTGACCGGGCGGGGGCGGGGCTCCGCGGTCCGCAGGGCGGCGGGAGGCGCGCCGGCCCCGCCGCGCACGGCCACGGCCCGCGCCTCCTCCCGCTCGGCCTCCGGCTCCTCCGGCGCCTTCGGGGGCAGCAGCGAACCGACCGGCCGGACCTTGTCCGCGGCCGCGAAGCCCCAGTCGAGAAGGGAGCGCGCCTCCTGGTACACGGCGAGCCCGCCGCCCCACTGGGGGTTCATCACCGACACGACGAGGGTCCGCTCGCCGCGGCGGGCGGCGGCGACGAGGGTGTTGCCCGCGTTGCTGGTGTAGCCGTTCTTGATGCCGATGATGCCCGGGTAGCGGCCGATGCCGTCCGCGCCGGTGAGGAGCCGGTTGGTGTTGGCGATGCCGTACGACCACGAGCCCGCGGGGAAGTCCGCGTACGCGGTCGAGCAGTAGCGGGTGAACTCGGGGTCCTGGACGCCCGCCCGCCCGAACACCGCCAGGTCGTACGCGGAGGAGACCTGGCCCGGCGCGTCGTACCCGTCGGGGGAGACCACGTGGGTGTCCTTCGCCCCCAGCGACCGCGCCTTGTCCTGCATCTGGCGGGCCATCGACTCCCAGCCGCCGCTCATCGACGCGAGGACGTGCACGGCGTCGTTGCCGGAGCTGAGGAAGACGCCGTTCCACAGGTCGGAGACGCGGTAGGTGTACCCCTCCTTCACCCCGACCAGGCTGCTGCCCTCGCCGATCCCCGTCAGCTCCTCGTCGGCCACCGTGTGCTGCTCGGACGCCGCGTGGTGCGGGAGCGCGGTGAGCGCGAAGAGGGTCTTGAGCGTGCTGGCCGGCGGCAGTTTCCGATGGGCCGCGCGGGCCGCCAGCACCTCGCCCGTCCCGGCGTCCGCCACCACCCAGGACAGCGCCGAGAGGGAGGGCACGGCCGGCGCGCCCGCCAGCGGTTCCACCTGCGTCCCCGAACGGTCGAGCCGGGTCCGGTCCACGAACCGGCGCGCGGGCGGGCTCGGTTCGGCGACGGCCCCCGCACCGAGGGCGGGACCGAGGGCGGGACCGGGCGCGGCCGCCGGGGCGCGGGGCGCGGTCGCGGTGGCGGACACGGGGGCGGAGAGCACGAGCAGCATCGCGGCGGAGCCCGCGGCGGCATGGCGAAGAGCCGACGTGACGATCATTCAATCACCGTAGGAAGGAGGGATGGAGGGCGCAGGACGGAGTGCGCCACCCGGCCTAGGGAACGCATCGCCGGGCGGCGCGTCGTGCCGCCGGGCGGGTGGTCGTACGCCCCCCGGGCCTCCGGCGGCGGGCGCCCCGCGCCCCGGACGGACCCCGCACGCCCCGGTCCCGGAGGCCTCTCCGGCGACCTCGGGGCGGGCGCTTCGGGATCCCGGCCCCGCCGTGCCCGGCCCGGGGCGCCGCGAGGGGGGCGCGGGCCCGGGCGTCGCGCGGCGCCGCGAGGGGGCGCGGACCGGTCCGGCGGCCGTTTCCGGCCGGCACCGGCCCGGCGTGCGGAACGTGGCCAACCGGGGGCGAACACGGGTGTGTTGAGCCTAGGATGCGGGCGGCCGCCCGGCGTACGCCCGGCGGATCCCACCCGTCGTCAGGAGTGGACATGGACGCACGTCCCGGACCCGCCGAGGAGCGCGCCCCCGCGCCGGAGCCGTACCGGCTCGACCCGGCCGGAGGCTGCCCGCACGCCGCCAACGCGCGACTGCTCGCACGGGGGGCCGTGGCCCCCGTGGTGCTGCCCGGCGACATCGAGGGCATGGCGGTGCTCGGTCACGACGCCCTCCGGGAATTCCTCTCCGACCCCGACGTCGCCAAGGGACCCCAGCACTTCACCGCACTCGCCGAGGGCCGCGTCCCCGAGGGGTGGCCGCTGCGCACCTTCGCCACCGTCCCCGGCATGACGACCGCCGACGGGGCCGATCACCGCCGCCTGCGGGCCCTGGTCAGCAGCGCCTTCACCGCCCGCCGCGTCGAGCTGCTGCGCCCGCGCGTCGAGGCGGTGACGGCGGGCCTGCTCGACGGCCTCGCCGGGGCCGCCGAGGCCGGGGGCGGCGTCGCCGACCTGCGCCGCCACTTCGCCCTGCCGCTGCCGCTCGGCGTCATCTGCGAGCTCCTCGGCGTCGACCCGGCCCACCAGGACCGGCTGCACCGGCTGTCCAGCCTCGTCGTCGCCACCGACACCGAGCCCGCACAGGCCGTCGCCGCCAACCGCGAGCTGGTCGAACTGCTCGCCTCCATCGCCGCCGCCAAGGCCGCCGAGCCCGGCGACGACCTGACGAGCGCCCTGATCGCCGCCCGCGACGAGGGCGGCGACCGGCTGTCGCAGCCGGAGCTCATCGGCACCCTGCTGCTGATGATCGTCGCGGGCCACGAGACCACCCTGAACCTCGTCACCAACGCCGTCCGCGCCCTGTGCGCCCACCGCGACCAGCTGGCCCACGTCACCGAGGGCCGGGCGACCTGGGCGGACGTCGTGGAGGAGACGCTGCGGTGGGACAGCCCCGTCAGCTACTTCCCGTTCCGCTACCCCACCCGGGACCTCACGCTCGACGGCACGCTGATCCCCCGGGGCACCCCGGTCCTCGCCGGCTACTCGGCGGCGGGCCGCGACACCAAGGCCCACGGCCCGGACGCCGACCGCTTCGACCTCACCCGGGCCGGCGGCGCCAAGCACCTGTCCCTGGGACACGGACCGCACTACTGCCTGGGGGCCCCGCTCGCCCGGATGGAGGCGGCCGTCGCCCTCGAAGCCCTCTTCACCCGCTTCCCCGAGCTCGACCAGGCGGTCCCCGAGGCCGGCCTGACCCGGCACGCCGGCTTCGTCGGCAACAGCGTCCGCGCCCTGCCGGTCCGCCTCGGCCGCTCCGCCTGAACCCACCGACCCGTCCCCCCGCCCGGCCGGTCGTGACGCCCCGGACCGGTCCGGCCGGTCAGGCGCGGCGCCCCCGGTCGCCCGCGAGGCCCGCCGCGCCGGGAGGGGGCACGGGGGCGGCCCGCAGGGTGGAGACGAGGCGGAGCAGCCGGTCCTCGTTGCCCGCGAGGCCCGCCGCGCGCAGCGCCTCGTCGGCCTCCGCCATCGGGTTGGTCAGCATCACTCCCGCGTACGGCGCGAGGGACGGATCCGTCAGCACGGCCTGGGTGGATTCGAGGAGGCGCAGGTACGCCTGGGCCGCGGCGCGCTCGGTGGCGGTGATGGTGGTCATGTCGGGCTCCCTCTCGACGGCTTGACGCACCCCACCCTCTCGCACGGGTCTGACAATGCCCCTCAGGCCCGCCCGCGCACCCGCGTGACAAGCCGCTCCAGGAAGACCCGCTGCCCGGCGACGAGCAGCGGTTCCGCCTCCTCCGGCGCGAACCAGCCCACCCGGTCCAGCTCGGGGAACTCGGCCCGGGCGCCCGAGCGCGGCGGCCACTCCAGGGTGAAGGTGCCCGGCACCACCGCCGCCGGATCGAGGTCGCCCTCCACCGCCCACACGGCGACGGTCTTCCCGCCCGACTGCCGCACCTCCCCGAGCTCCAGCCAGTCGCCCTCCGGGACCGGCAGCCCCAGCTCCTCCCGGAACTCCCGCCGGGCCGCGTCCCGAGGCTCCTCCCCGGGGCCGTGCTCGCCCTTGGGCACCGACCACGCGGCCGCCTCGCGGCGCGCCCAGAACGGTCCGCCCATGTGCCCGATGAGCACCTCGATCCCGCCGTCCCCGGTCCGCCGGAAGACGAGCAGCCCCGCACTGCGTGTGACCGGCATGCCCCCAGTCTGACCGCGCCGGGCGCGCCCCGCCCGCCGAAGGCGCGTCACCCCGTCCCGTCGCCGCCGTCCTCGGCGCGCACCACCACCGGACCGCCCCCCGGGTCCGGGTCCTGCGTCCAGCCGGGGCCGAGCCGCAGCGGGCGCCACGGCACGAGGCCGGTCCCCAGGCGGGCGCGGCGCAGGATCCGCCCGTCCTGGCCGACGGACAGGACGGGGCGGACGAGCGGACGCGCGGCCCAGAGCACCAGCGGCGCCGGCTCCGGGCCGAGGAGCCCGGGGTGCACCCGGTGGACGGCGCCCCCGGCCACCACCGGCAGGCCCCGCGCCGGCCCGGGGTCCCGGCCGTCGAGGCGGGCCAGGACGGCGTCGGCGACCGCCCGGCCCTCGGCGGCGGCCCGCGCCGCGGGCTCCCCGCCGCGCAGCAGGCCGCCCGCCGCGAAGACGCCCGGCACCCCGGTCCGCAGCGCCGCGTCCACCAGCGGGCCCCGCCCGCCGGGCGCGAGCGGCAGCCCGCCCGCGCGGACCAGTTCGTGCTCGGGGATCCAGTCGCCGGCGAGCACGAGCGTGTCGCACCGCACCGTCCGCGTCCGCCCGTCCCGGTCCCGTACCGTCACCCCGTCCAGCCGGCCGCGGCCGGCCAGCTCCGTCACCACCGCCCCGGCCAGCACCGGCACGTCCGCCGGCAGGCCCGCCGGCCCGGCCGCCGCGCGCGGCCCCTCGCACACCACGGCCGCGACCGCGACGCCCGCGCGGCGCAGCAGCCGGACGGCGTGTCCGGCCACCGGGTCTCCGCCGGCGACCACGGCGCGCCGCCCGATGTGCTCCGGGCGCGCGCCGAAGAGGGTCACCGTCCGCTGGAGCTCACCGGTCGTCAGCACGCCCGGCGCGCGCGATCCCGGCAGCAGACGGGCCGGGCGGGACCGCTCGCGGGCGCCCGTCGCCAGCACCACGGCCCGCGCCCCGACCGCCGCGAGCCCGGTCGGGGCGGTGGTCTCCAGGGTGAGCGGGCCCGCCCAGCCGGTGACCGTCACGCCGGTGCGCACGACGGCGCCCGCCCGGACCGCGGCGCGCACCGCCCGCCGGGCGTAGCCCGGGCCGTCGAGGGCGCGCCCGCGGGGGTCGGCGCCGAAGCCCGGGCGGGCGCAGAAGAGGGGCGCGCCACCGGCCTCCGGTTCCCGTTCCAGGACCTCGACCCGGCCGGCGCCCGCCGCCGCGAGCCGGGCCGCCGCCGCGAGCCCGGCCGGGCCCGCGCCGATCACCAGCACGTCGACGGAGCGTGCCGCCCTGTCCTGCTCCGGCCGTGGGTTCACCGGGTCCCGGCCCCCTTCCCGTACTCCTCGGACAGGGCGCGCAGGGCGGGCCGGCAGTGGCCGCCCTGGCAGCGGCCGGCGCCGGCCCGGGTGCGCCGGCGCAGCCCTCCGAGTCCGGCCGGCGGGAGGTCGGAGGCGAGCGCGGCCCGCACCTCGCCGAGGGTGACGTGCTCGCAGGGGCAGACGACCGTCCCGAAGGCGGGGTCCCGGGCGATCGCCGCGGCGTCCCGGTAGGGGCGGGGGAACGCCTCGCCGAGGTTCGGCATCCGCACGGGGGCGAGCGGCCGTTCGGGGCCGGTGCGCAGGCCGCACTCGGCGAGCAGGCCGAGGACGTGCTCGGCGAGGGCGAGGGAGGCGGACAGGCCGGTCGAGCGGATCCCGCCGACCGTGACGTACCGGCGGTCCGGGCGGGCCGCGCACCGGTAGTCCTCGCGGCCGGTCGCGGCGCGCAGCCCCGCGTACGCGGCCGTCACCTCCTCGTCCAGGAGGGCGGGCACGATCCGCGCGCCCCGTTCCCGCAGCCCGGCGAGGCCGTCGGCGGTGGTGCCGGTCGCCGCGCGGTCGTCGAGGTCCTCGGCGGTCGGGCCCAGCAGGACGTTCCCGTACACGGTGGGCGCGACGAGGACGCCCTTCCCCAGCGGGCCGGGGACGGGGAGCAGGATGTGCCGCACGAGGGAGCGGGCGGGCTTGTCGTAGACGAGCAGCTGGCCCCGGCGGGGGGTGACCGCGAAGTCCCGGACGCCGAGCAGCGCGTCGAACCGGTCGGCGTGCAGCCCGCAGGCGTTGACCAGGAACCGGGCGGTGAGCGGGCCGCGCGTGGTGGTCAGCCGGTGGGGCGCCCCCGGTCGCGGGGCGATCCCGGTCACCCGGCAGCCGAGCAGCAGGCGGACCCCGGACCGGACGGCCTGCGTGGCGTAGGCGAGGGTGGTGGACCAGGGGCAGACCAGCGACTCGCCGGGCACGGCGAGCGCCCCGAGCGCCCCGGGGCCGAGGTGGGGCTCGCGGCGGCGCAGTTCGGCGGCGTCGATGATCCGGGTGGCGTGGTGGCCGTTGCGGGCCGCCTTGGCGGCGAGTCCGGGGAGCGCCGCCCGCTGCGTCTCGTCCCAGGCGACGAGCAGCGCGCCGACCGGTTCGACGGGGATGCCGGCCTCGGCGGCGTATCCGGTGAGGAGCCGGTGGCCCGCGCGGACGAGTCCGGCCTCCAGGGTGCCGGGGGAGGCGTCGAAACCGGTGTGGAGGATCGCGGTGTTGGCCTTGGAACTGCCCTCGCCGACGTCGTCCGCCGCCTCGACCAGCGCCACCCGCAGCGGGTACCGGGCCAGGGCCCGGGCGATCGCGCACCCCACGACCCCGGCCCCGACCACGACGACGTCGTACGTCTCCCCGGCGCCGCCGGGCAGCGGTCCGCGCCGGCTGACGTGCGTCCCGGCGCGGGGCGGGGCGGCGGACGCGGGGCGGGGCGCGGCGCCGGACGCGGCCTTCGGTCCGGCGGGAGACGCGGTGGCCGCGCCGGTCCGCGGGCGCCGTCCGTGCGGGGTCACGCCGCCGGCTCCGGGGCGGGGGTCCCGGCGGGTGCCGCCGGGCGGGCGAGGAGCGCGGCGACCTCCGCGCGGAAGCGGCCCATCCGGTCCGCCGCCTCGTCCGCCGAGATCGCGGGCTCGTAGGTGGCGGACGGCTTCCACCGCGGTACGGCCTCCGGCACGGTGAGGCCCGGTTCGTGGCCGAGGCGGGCCGTCGCGCCGACGCCGATCGCCGTCGCGTCGGGCAGGGCGGCCACCTCCACCGGCAGCTGGAGCAGGTCCGCCTGGGTCTGCATGAGCAGCGCCGAACGGGTCAGGCCGCCGTCGGCGCGCAGGGCCTCCAGCGGGGCGCCCCGGTCCGCGGCGGCCGCGGCGGCGAGCTCCACCACCTGCGCGGCGATGCCCTCGACGAGGGCCCGCACCAGGTGACCGCGACCGGTGCCGAGGCCCAGGCCGGTGAGGGTGCCGCGGGCCTCGCCGCGCCACCAGGGGGCTGCGAGCCCGGCGAGCGCGGGCACGAAGGCGACGCCGCCGCTGTCCGGGACCGAGCCGCCGACGGCGTCCAGCTCCCCGGCGCCGGCGACGATCCCGAGGTCGGAGAGCCAGCGGACCGCCGACGCGACCGTGTAGACCTGCCCGTCCAGGCAGTGCTCGGTGCGTCCCCGCAGCCGCCAGGCCACGCAGCCGACGAGGCCGGTGGTGGTGCGGCGGGGGAGCGGGCCGGTGCGGGCGAGCAGGAACGCCCCGGTGCCGTAGGTGCACTTGGCGGCGGCGGGCGCGGTGGCGCTCTGCGCGAGGAGGGCGGCCTGCTGGTCCACGACGAGCCCGGTCAGCGGGAGCGGCGGGCCGAACGCGCGGGTGGTGCCGACGGGTTCGTCGCAGTCGACGATCCGGGGCAGGCGCTCGCCGCCGAGGCCGTACAGGTCGAGGGCGGGCGCGGACCAGGCGACGGCCGCCGGGTCGAGGAGACCGGTGCGGCCGGCGGTGGCCGCGTCGGTGACGAAGGCGCCCGTCAGCCGGTGGACCAGCCAGGCGTCGCTGGTCGTCACCACCCCGGCGCCGGTCCGGTGCCGACGGATCCAGGCCATCTTCGGCGCGGCGAAGTAGGGGTCGACGGGGAGCCCGGTCAGCTTCTCCAAGTCGGCTTCGTGGGGCCCCAGTTCCTCGCAGATCGAGGCGGCCCGCCGGTCCTGCCAGACGAGCGCGTCGGTGAGCGGATCGCCGGTCGCCGGGTCCCAGGCGAGGACCGTCTCGCCCTGGTTGGCGAGGCCCACGGCGACCACCGGGACGCCGGCCCGCGCGAGCGCGGCGCGGCCCGCCGCGACCACGGAACCGTACAGCTCGCCGGGGTCGACCTCGACGCCTCCGCCCGGCAGGTGGCGGGGCGTGACCGGCGCCGTGCCGCTGCCCAGGACCCCGCGCAGGGGGCACAGGACGAGCGCCTTGGTGCCGGAGGTGCCCTGGTCGACGGCGAGGACCGGACCGCTCGTCATGCATGCTCCCGTCCTGGGTCGTCCCGTCCGGCGCAGGCGGAGGGGGTCGTGGAAAGGGGTCAGGCTCGCGGCCGGCGGGCGGCCCGTCAAGACGGCCCGGACGAGCCTGTCAGGTCCCGCGGCACCCGCTGACGGTAGTTCAAAACTGAACGCTGGCCGGATAGTTGCGGTCACAATGGAGATCCGGACGATCACCTTCGGTCGCGCCTATAGTGAGCGCCGCTCGCCGACGGACCGCGGGCGCCGTTCGCCGACCGACCGCGCCCGACCGAGGACCGATGACCACGCCCACCGCCCGTCCCGCACCACCCGGCCCCGCCCGCCCCGCACCGCCCGGCCGCTTCCGTCCCGCTCCGGCCGGGCCCGTCCGGTCCGCGTCCGCAGTCCGGTTCCGGCTCTCATCGGCATCCGCGTCCGCAGTCCGGTTCCCGCCCGCGTCCGCATCGGCATCCGCAGTCCCGTTCCGGCCCGCACGCACGGGCCCGTTCCGGTCCGCGTCGGCCGGTTCCGTCCGGTCCGCACGCACGGGCCCCGTCCGCTGATGCCCGGGCAAGGCTTCCGGCCCGTGTTCCACCCCGCGGGTCTCGACCACGCGCTGCGCCACGCGCTCCAGGACCTGCGCGCCGGCCGCTGGGGCGCGATGGCACGCCTCCTCGACGAGACGGCCGAGACCGCCGCCACCGCCGGCGCCGGCCGCTGGGAGGGCTGGACCCGGCGCACCCAGATCCTCGCCACCGTCGCCGCCGGCACCGACGTCGTCCTCGCCTGGCGCGGCGAACAGCCCGGGAGCGGCCCCGCCGCCGTGATGCACGGCCGGGTCGCCGTCGAGCGCGCCGTCCGCGCCCACCGCGCCGGCCACGCCCACGCCCGCGCGCTCCTGCAGGAGGCGTGGACCGCCTGCCGGGAGGCCGCCGCCCGCGCCCCCGCCGACCCGGTGCCCTGGATCGGCCTCCTCGCCCTCGCCGGCTGCGACGCCCGCGCGCCCCGCGCCGAACACCGGGTCCGCCCGCCCGCGCCGATGCTGCCGTCCGGCCCCTGGGGCCTGTTCGCCGAGATCGAGAAGCGCGACCCGCACAACCGCGAGGCGTACCACCGCATGCTCCAGTTCCTCCACGCGCGCGGCGACGGTTCGGTCGCCGAGGCCGTCAACTACGCCCAGTGGGCCGCCTCCACGGCTCCCCGGGGCTCCGCCCTGCACGCCCTGCCGCTCTACGTCCGGGTCGAGCGCTACCGGCGCGCCCGGGGGCACGAGCACGCCCTGGACCTGCACTGGGTCGCGGAGGACGCGGTGCGCGAGGCCCGGCGGGCGATGGACTCCTGGTTCCTCTACTGCGACGTGCCCGAGGCCTCGCAGCTGGACCTCAACCACCTGGCGCACGCCCTCTTCGGCGCGCTGCGGTTCGCCGACGCGGCGCGCGTCTTCGAGGCCCTCGGCCCGTACTACACCACCGCCCCCTGGGCCCACCGCACTCCGCGCCCGGCCGACCGCGCCCTCGCCGAGGAGGTCTTCCTGCGGGCCCGCGCCCGCTGCCTCTCCGGCTGAGCCCCGTACCGCACCCGTAACGCTCCCCGTACCGCCCGCTTCCCCTGCCCTTTCCCTTCTCCTTCGCCCCGCCCCGTCCCTCTCCCGTCCCCGCCGGAGGTCCCCCGATGTCCCGCACCGCCCCCACGGACGCGCCGCGCAAGCGGCCCGCAGCCTTGCCGGACGAGGAGGCCCGGCTGCGCGAGCTGGGCTACCAGCCGGTGCTCGCCCGCCGGATGGGCGGGTTCGGCAACTTCGCCATCAGCTTCTCGGTCATCTCCGTCCTCTCCGGCTGCATGACCCTGTACGGCTTCGGGCTCGGCACCGGCGGTCCCGCCGTGATGCTCTGGGGCTGGGCCGGCGTCGGCCTCTTCGTCCTCTGCGTCGGCCTCGCGCTCGCCGAGGTCACCAGCGCCTATCCGACCTCGGGCGCGCTCTACTACATGGCCGACCGGCTCGGCGGCCGCCGCTGGGGCTGGTACACCGGCTGGCTGAATCTGCTCGGCCTGCTCGGCGCCATCGCCGGCATCGACTACGGCGCGGCCCTCTTCACCGGCGCCTTCCTCAACCTCCAGTGGGGCTTCGAGCCCACCCCCGGCTCCACCTTCCTGATCTTCCTGGCGATCCTGCTGCTCCACGCCGGGCTCAACCTCTTCGGCGTCCGCCTGGTCAGCGTCCTCAACTCGATCAGCGTCTGGTGGCACCTGGCGGGCGTCGCCGTGATCGTCGGCGCGCTCGCGATCGTCCCGGACCGCCACCAGTCGGCGGGCTTCGTCTTCACCGAGTTCGTCAACGACACCGGCTGGGCCAATCCGTTCTACGTCGCCGCGATCGGTCTCCTCCTCGCCCAGTACACCTTCTCCGGCTACGACGCCTCGGCCCATCTCTCCGAGGAGACCGCGAACGCCTCCGTCACGGCGGCCAGGGGCATCGTCCGCGCCATCTGGGTCTCCTGGATCGCCGGCTTCGCGCTCCTCGCCGGGCTCACCTTCGCCATCCAGGACTACGCCGGCACCGTGAACAGCGCGACCGGCGTCCCGCCCGCCCAGATCCTGCTCGACGCCCTCGGCACCGGCGGCGCGACCGCCCTGCTGCTCGTCGTCATCGTCGCCCAGCTCTTCTGCGGCAACGCCGAGGTGGCCGCCGCCAGCCGGATGGTCTTCGCCTTCAGCCGCGACAACGCCCTGCCCGCCTCCGCGACCTGGCGGAAGGTCAGCTCCCGCACCCAGACGCCGGTGCCGGCCGTCTGGCTCTCGGTCGGCGCCGCCGCCGTGCTCGCCCTGCCCTCGCTGTACTCGGCGACCGCCTACGGCGCGGTCACCGCGATCAACGTCATCGGCATCACCCCGGCCTACGCGATCCCGATCCTGCTGCGGCTGAGGGCCGGGCGCGACTTCACGCCCGGCCCCTGGAGCCTCGGCCGGTGGAGCCGGCCGATCGGCTGCGTCGCCGTCGGCTGGGTCGCGGTGGTGACCGTCCTCTTCTGCCTGCCCCAGAAGAGTCCGGTGACCGTCGACACCATGAACTACGCGGTGATCGCCCTCGCCGTCGTCCTCCTCCTGGCCACCGTCTGGTGGTACGTCGCCCGTCGCTCGTACGGCACGCCCACGCCGTACGGCAGCGAGCGCGAGGAGGCGGAGATCGCGGAGGGACTGGTCTGACCCGCGTCCGACCCGGGGGTCAGAGGCTGTACTCGTACGTCCACGCCGCCTCCTGGGCGGAGAAGTCGATGTCGGTGACCTCCAGGACGTGCCCGTGCTGATCGCTCACCACCCGGTGGACGTTCAGCCGGGCCGTGGCGCCGGCCGCCGTCCCGGCCGCCCCGGGCGGGACCCGGACCGACTCCCGGTGGGTGGCGCGGATCCCCGCCTGGTGCATCCAGTGGTAGAGGAGGCGCAGGTCGGGCTGGTGGACGCAGTACCGGGCCCGCCGGTAGCGGGCCAGCTGGGGGATCTCGTCGAGGGCGGGCCGGGAGAACCAGGACACCGCCCGCTGGAGCTGCTGGCCCTGCGGCGCCAGCACCCGGTGGCGGTGGACCAGCGTCGGCTCGCCCGGAGCCAGGTGCAGCCGGGGGGCCAGCGCCGTCGGCGGCGGCTCCCAGCCGAGCGAGGCCCGCACCAGGGCCTCCGCCGCGCGCGGCCCGCCGGGGAAGACGGGCCGGGCGGCGGACGGCGGCGGGGCCTGCGCCGGAGGCGGTCCGCCGCGGTCCGCCGGTCCGCCCGCGGCGAAGGTGCCGCGCCGGTCGGTGACCACCAGCCGCTCCTCGCGCAGCAGTTGGAGCGCGCTGCGGACGGTCTGCCGGTTGACGTGGTACCGCTGTGCCAGGGAACGCTCCGAGGGGAGCCGGCCACCGGGGGCCAGGGCGAGGCGTGCGAGGTCGTCCCGCAGGGCGGCGGCCACGCGCAGATAGCGCGGGACCGCCCCCTCGGGGGGCTCGGAATCGGGCTCGGGATCGGGTACGGCCATGATCAACCCCTTCTTCGCTCAGCGTGATCGCGTGGGCCGGATGGGTGATCAATTTCTATCATTGGTCTAAACCATTTCGCTAGAGCGGCCGTGCAGAGTGGCCGAAACCCGCGTCGCACCCTGTAATGGGGACCAGGCGACAGGACCGGCCCATGCCGGTGGTGGAACAGGGGTGAGGCCGGATGACGACGCCCTCCGAGCGCGCCGCACGGGGCCGTACGGCCCGCAAGCGTGTACCGCGCTCCTCGCACGGACGCTGGATACCGAGTTCCCAGCGCCCCGACCCGCTGACGGTCCTGGAGCGCCAGGCCGCCGACCGGCTGCCCGACCTCGCCCCGGTGCGGTACGGGCGGATGGCGGCCTCCCCCTTCGCCTTCCTGCGCGGCGCCGCCGCCGTCATGGCCGCCGACCTCGGCGCCACCCGCAACACCGGACTCACCGTCCAGCTCTGCGGCGACGCCCACCTGCTCAACTTCGGCGTCTACGCCTCACCCGAACGGACCCTCCTCTTCGACGTCAACGACTTCGACGAGACGCTGCCCGGCCCCTTCGAGTGGGACGTCAAGCGGCTCGCCGCCAGCGTCACCGTCGCCGCCCTCCAGAACGGCAGCCCCCGCGCCAAGGCCCGCCACGCCGCGCTCGTCGCCGTCGAGTCGTACCGCACCACCATGCGCCGCCTCGCCGGCCTGGGGGAGCTCACCGTCTGGTACGAGCGCATCGACGCCGACGAGCTCGGCGCCCTCGTCCGCCCCCGCGAGCGCGACCGGGTGGCCCGGAACCTGGCCAAGGCCCGCCGCCGCACCAGCCTCCAGGCCCTCGACAAGCTCACCGTCCGGGACGGCGACGGCGGCCGCCGCATCGCCGAGGACCCGCCGCTCCTGGAGCGCGTCGCCGACCTGGACCGGGTCACCCTCGGCAAGATCTTCAGCGACTACCGCAGCTCCCTCTCCGAGGAGCGCCGCCTCCTCCTCGACCGCTACCGCTTCCGCGACGCCGCGCGCAAGGTCGTCGGCGTCGGCAGCGTCGGCACCCGCTGCTTCGTCGTCCTCCTCGAAGGGCGCGACGACGCCGACCCGCTGATCCTCCAGATCAAGGAGGCCGGCCGCTCGGTCCTGGAGGCCTACCTGCCGCCGACCGCCTACCCCCACCAGGGCCGGCGCGTCGTCTGCGGCCAGCGCCTCACCCAGGCCGCCAGCGACATCTTCCTCGGCTGGATGACCGGACCGGAGCAGCGCCACTTCTACTGGAGGCAGTTGCGCGACATGAAGGGCTCGGCCGAGGTCGAGACGATGACCCCCCCGATGCTGCGCGAGTACGCCCGGCTGTGCGGCCGCGCCCTCGCCCGCGCC
Source organism: Streptomyces omiyaensis (assembly GCF_014650895.1). Classification (GTDB taxonomy): domain Bacteria; phylum Actinomycetota; class Actinomycetes; order Streptomycetales; family Streptomycetaceae; genus Streptomyces; species Streptomyces omiyaensis. The sequence goes on along the minus strand of NZ_BMVV01000011.1, from coordinate 91,767 downwards.
CACGCCCGCTCCGGCGACCGCGTCGCCATCGCCGCCTACCTCGGCTCCTCGGACGTCTTCGACCGCGCCGTGGCCGACTTCGCCCTCGCCTACTCCGGGCAGAACGCCGACGACTACGCGAGCCTCGGCGCCGGCATCGCCGCCGGCATGGTCACGGCCGCCCCGGGCGTCTGAGCCGGGACCGGCCCCGACACCGGCCCCGCGTCAGCGGTCGGCGCGGGGGAGCGGGGCGAGCCCCCGGAGGGCCGCCACCGTGAGCCGGACGGTGCGGTCGGCCACGGCGGCGTAGTCGGCGCCCGACTCCAGGGCGGTGGTGGCCGCGTTGACGAACCCCTGGAGCAGACGGGCCGTCATCAGCGGCGCTTCGTCGCCCAGTTCGGCGAGGGCCCCGACGAGCGGGTCGAGGAGGGCGCGGTGGGCGGCCTCGGCCCCCGCGCGCAGCGCCGCGGCGTCCTGCGCGTCGGCGGTGGCCCGGGCGATCCGGTGCTCGCCGTCGCGGACCATCTCCAGCTGGGCGGTCACGTGGGCGGCGACGCGGTCCTCGGGGGAGTCCCCGGCCGCCGCGAGCGCGGTCCTGATGCGCTCCGTCCAGTGCGGCGCCGCCTCGCGCACCACCTCGGTCAGCAGGTGCGCGCGGTCGGGGAAGTACTTGTAGACGCTGTTGCGGGCGAGGCCGGTCCGCCGGGCCACCTCCGCGAACGTCACCTTCGACGCGTCGCCCTCGGCCAGCAGCGCGCGGGCCGCGTCGAGCAGGGCGGCGCGCTGCCGGGAGCGGTGGTCGGCGACCGTGGCGGCGTGGATCTTGGGCACGGGGCCAGTCTAGGCGGCGCCGCGCGGGGCCCTCCGTGAAGCCCGCGGCCCGGCCCCTTGGGCCTTCCGTCCCCTGAGCCCTCCAGTCCTGGGCCCCGACCCCCGGTCCCCTGGGCCCGACCCCTGGTCCCCTGGGCCCGGTCCCGGCCTCCCGGTCCCGGTCGTCGGAGCCCCGCCCCGGGCCGACATCCACCCCCACTTGGGGACGGCGCGTCGCCATCTTCTATCTTGGGGACGCCTTGTCCCCAACTTTGGAGTGCACGCCATGTTCCTCGCCCTGCTGGAGCTGAGAGCGGCCCGGGGCCGCTTCCTGCTGATGGGCAGCGTCGTCGTGCTCGTCGCCGCGCTCGTCGGGATCGTCTCCGGCTTCACCACCGGCCTCGGGGACGACACCGTCTCCGCCCTGCGCCGGCTCCCCGCCACCCACGTCGCCTTCGCCTCCGGCTCCGCGTCCGACCAGTTCGCCCGCGGCCTGGTCGACGACCGGACCGCCACCGGCTGGGGCCGCGAGGAGCGCGCCGAGGCCACCCCGCTCGGCGTCACCCTCACCCGCGGCACCACCGGCCGGGGCACCGAGGTCGACCTCGCCGCCTTCGGCGTCGTGCCCGGCGCCTTCACCGACCCCGGAGCCGACGCCGGGGCGCCGCTCGACGCGGCCCGGCCCGGGGGGATCGTCGTCTCGCGCCGGCTGGTGGACGAGGGCGTCCGCGTCGGCGACACCCTGACCGTCGACCGCCTCGGCATCACCCTCGACGTGGTCGGCACCACCGGCCGGTCCGCCTACGGGCACGTCCCCGTCGCCTACGTCACCACCGACACCTGGCGCCGGATCCGCTTCACCGTCCCCGGCGCCACGGCCCGCCCCGCCGAACTCCCCGCGCAGTACAGCGCCGTGGCCCTCCGGCTCCCCCCCGACGCCGGCGCTGCCGCGCTCGCCGCCGCCGACCGGCGTCACGGCACCCGCACCGTCACCCTGGAGCAGGCCTTCGCGGCCGCCCCCGGCTACGACGGGGAACGCCTCACCATGACGTCGATCCAGAGCTTCCTCTTCCTCATCGCCCCGCTCGTCGTCGGCGCCTTCTTCGCCGTCTGGACCGTCCAGCGCACCCCCGAACTCGCCCTGCTGCGCGCCCTGGGGGCCTCCCGGCGCCGCCTGCTCGGCCACACCCTCGCCCAGGCGGCCCTCGTCGTCGCCGCGGGCACCGCCACCGGCGGCGCGCTCGCCTCCGCCGTCGGCCTCCTCGTCGGCGCGCAGGTGCCCTTCAGCCTGCCCGCCACCACCCTCGCGGCCACCCTGGGCGCGGTCGCCCTGGTCGGCCTCGCCGGGACCGCCCTCACCCTGCGCCGGGTCGCCACCGTGGACCCCATGACCCTGCTCGGAGCCGCCCGATGAGCCTCCACCTCGACGCCCTCACCGTCACCCTGGGCCGCGGGGACTCCCGCACCACCGCCCTCGACGGCTTCGGGGCGACCTTCCGCCCGGGCGTCCTCACCGCGCTCGTGGGCCCCTCCGGCTCCGGTAAGTCCACCCTCCTCGCGGTCGCCGGCGCCCTGCTCCGCCCCGACCGGGGCCGGGTCCTCCTCAACGGCACCGACCTCGCCGCCCTCGGCGACCGCGAGCGCGCCCGGGCCCGGCGCGAGCGCGTCGGCTACGTGTTCCAGAGCGGCAACCTGCTCACCGGCCTCACCGCCGAGGAGCAGCTCCTCGCCGCCGCCTCGATCGCCGGCCGACGGCCCCGCGCCCTGCGCGCCAGGGCCAGGGAACTGCTCACCGAGGTCGGGCTCGCCCACCGCCTCGCCCACCGCCCCGACCAGCTCTCCGGCGGCGAACGCCGGCGGATCGCCCTGGCCCGGGCCCTCCTCCTGGAGCCGGAACTCCTCCTCGTCGACGAACCGACCGCCGCCGTCGACCGGAGCAGGGCCGAGGACCTCGCCGCCCTCCTCGTCCGCACCACCCACCGGTACGGCTCCGTCACCGTCGTCGCCACCCACGACCCGGTGGTCACCGAGGCCGCCGACGCCACCGTGGACATGCTGAGGCCCCCGGTGTCCGCCTCCGCCTGAGCGGCCGGGCGGAGACGGCGACGGCGGCCCCGGGCGTCCACCGCCCGGGGCCGCCGTCGCCCCGTTCCCCGTGCCGTCAGTCCCCGAGCCGCAACGGCGGCTCCACCGGGGTCGCGGGGACCGGCGAGAAGAGCGCCGCCCTGACCACCGCCGGGGCGAACAGGCTCGTGAGCGGGGCGGTCAGGGTCAGCGCCGCCCGGAACGGCACCCCGACCACGGCGTCGCCGGCCGCGCGCTCCTGCACCCGGGCCAGATACCAGCCGGTCACCCGGTCGGCCGGCTTCGACCGGGCCGCGTCACCGGTCGCGCCCGGCATCTTCTTGTCCGCTCCCGCCGAGATGTCCCAGGCCTGGGCGGACGCGTCGAGCAGCGCCCGCTGCACCCGCCGGGTGGTCGGCACCCGCCGGGTGTCGGACAGCGCCCGGCGCAGCGCGAGCGCGCCGAGGGCCGCCACCGCCATGCCCTGGCCGTAGATCGGGTTGAACGCGCACAACGCGTCGCCGGTGGCGAGGAACCCGGCCGGGCGGCGGCCCGGACGGTCGTACCGGCGGCGGATGTTGGCGGTACGCCGGAAGCCGTGGACGGGTCCGGCCGGCTCGGCGCCGGCCAGCCACTCGCTCACCACCGGGTGCGGCAGCCGCTTCGCGTACTCCTCGAAACCCCCCTCGTCGGTGGGGGGTTCGTCGCCGCGCAGCCCCGAGAGGGTGACGATGTGGTGGCCGTCCCCGAGCGGGACGATCACCCCGCCGTACGGCTGCTGCGGGCCCGGCACGACGTAGTAGCCGAGCGCGTCCGTGGCCGGCACCGCGTCCGTCGCCCGGTACACCCGCGAGCTGTAGGCGAGACCGGTGTCGAGGGTCTCCTCGTGCGGCGCCTCGGCGCCGATCGCGGCCAGCCAGTCCGCCGCCTTCGTCGACCGGCCGGAGGCGTCCACCACCAGGTCGGCGGCGAGGACGCGCTCCTCCCGTCCGCCCGCGCCGCGCTCGCGCACCCGGACGCCGGTGACCCGTGCGGCGGTGCCGGTCAGGCCCACCGTCTCGGTGCCGTCGACGAGTTCGACCCGCGGGTCGGCGAGGACCCGCTGCCGCACCAGCCACTCCAGCTGGGGCCGCGGGCCGCTGTAGAAGTGAGCGGAGGCGGGCAGGCGGGTGAACCACTGGCCGGACTGCCACTGGACCATGTCCGTCGGCATCCCCACCCGGGGCGCGCCCAGCCCGCGCAGTTCGTCCGTGAAGCCGGGCAGCAGTTCGTCGAGCGCCTGCTGGCCGCCCGCGATCAGCACGTGGAGGTGGCGGCCCTGGGGGACCCCGGGCCGGGCGTCCGGCCCCTCCGGCAGCCGGTCGCGCTCGACGACCGTGACCCGTTCCGCGTGTTCGGCGAGGACCCGCGCCGCCAGGAGTCCGGCGAGACTTCCCCCGATGACCACCGCGTGACGTGTCCCGCGGTGCCCCAAGTCGTCGGCCATACCCGCCCTTTCCCGTCGTGGACCATGACCCGATGCCGACCAGTATCCACGGCGGGCGGGGGGCGGGCCCGCGCGCGGCGGGGGCGGAAGGGCGCGGGGCGGGGGCGCGGGCCCGTCGTCCCCGGCGGGCGGAGGGGAGCGGCCGTCAGTCCTGCGGCCCCAGTTCGGCCAGGGCGGCGGTCAGCCATTCCACCCAGAAGCGCTCCAGGTCGATGCCGCCGCGCAGGACGAGGTGGCGCAGCCGGTCGGGTTCGGAGCCGCGCCGTTCGGCGGGGAAGTCCCGCTCCTCGATGAGGTGGTACTCGTCGAGCTGGGCCCGGTGCAGCGCGAGGTGCCGCTCCAGTTCGGCGCGCAGGCCCGCCGAGCCGACCACGGCCGCGGCCCGCAGCCGCAGCAGCAGCGCGGACCGCAGCGGCTTCGGGTCCTCGGCCGCCCCGACCCACTCGCGCAGGAACTCCCGCCCGTCGGGCAGCACTTCGTACTCCTTGCGCTGCCCGCGCACCGGCACCGGGGAGGGCAGGGCGCGGATCTGCCCCGCCTCCTCCAGGCGCCCCAGCTCCCGGTAGATCTGCTGGTGCGTGGCCGACCAGAAGTAGCCGATCGACTTGTCGAAGCGGCGCGTCAGTTCGAGGCCGGAGGACGGCTTCTCGAGCAGCGCGGTGAGGATCGCGTGCGGGAGGGACATGCTCGCATCCTAGGTTCGGGGGCCATGCGTCCCGGGGGACGGTCAGCGGGTCACAGGGTGGCGGCGAGCCGCGTGCCCTGGTCGATCGCCCGCTTGGCGTCCAGCTCGGCGGCGACGTCGGCCCCGCCGATGAGGTGGGCCGTGCGGCCGGCGGCGACCAGCTCGTCGTACAGGCCCCGGCGGGGCTCCTGGCCGGAGCAGAGGACGATCGTGTCGACCGGCAGCAGCTGCCGCTCCCCGTCGACGGTGAGGTGCAGGCCCTCGTCGTCGATCCGGTCGTAGCCGACGCCCGCGACCATGGCGACGCCCCGGTGCTTGAGCTCGGTGCGGTGGATCCAGCCGGTGGTCTTGCCGAGCCCCGCGCCGACCTTGGTGGTCTTGCGCTGGAGCAGGTGGACCTGGCGCGGCGGCGCGTTCCGCTCGGGCCTGCGCAGCCCGCCCCGGTTCTCGTAGGAGGTGTCGACGCCCCACTGGCGGAAGTACGTCTCGGGGTCCTGGCTCGCGCCCTCGCCGCCGTCGGTCAGGAACTCGGCGACGTCGAAGCCGATGCCGCCGGCGCCGATGATCGCGACCCGCTCGCCGACCGGCGCGCCGTCGCGGAGCACGTCGAGGTAGCCGAGGACGCTCGGGTGGTCCTGGCCCTCGATGCCCGGGTCGCGGGGGGTGACGCCGGTGGCGACGACGACCTCGTCGAAGCCGTCCAGGTCGGCGGCGGTGACGTGGGTGCCGAGGCGGACGTCGACGCCGTGCTCGGCGAGCTGGACGCGGAAGTAGCGGAGGGTCTCGTCGAACTCCTCCTTGCCGGGGACCCGCTTGGCGACGTTGAGCTGGCCGCCGATCTCGGCGGCGGCGTCGAAGAGGGTGACGCCGTGGCCGCGCTCGGCCGCCGAGACGGCGCAGGAGAGGCCGGCGGGTCCGGCGCCGACGACGGCGATCCGCTTGGCGAGCCGGGTGGGGGAGAGGACCAGCTCGGTCTCGTGGCAGGCGCGCGGGTTGACCAGACAGGAGGTGATCTTGAGGTTGAAGGTGTGGTCGAGGCAGGCCTGGTTGCAGCCGATGCAGGTGTTGATGGTCTCGGAGCGCCCGGCGGACGCCTTCCGCACGAAGTGGGGGTCGGCGAGGAAGGGGCGGGCGAGCGAGACGAGGTCGGCGCGTCCGTCGGCGAGGATCTCCTCGGCGACCTCGGGGGTGTTGATGCGGTTGCTGGTGACGAGCGGCACCGACACCGCGCCCATCAGCTTCTTCGTCACCCAGGTGTAGGCGCCGCGGGGGACGGAGGTGGCGATGGTGGGGATGCGGGCCTCGTGCCAGCCGATGCCGGTGTTGATGATGGTCGCGCCCGCGGCCTCGATCTCCCGGGCGAGCCGGACGACCTCCTCCAGGGTGGAGCCGCCGGGGACGAGGTCCAGCATCGAGAGGCGGTAGACGACGATGAAGTCGGTGCCGACCCGCTCGCGGATCCGGCGGACGATCTCCAGCGGGAAGCGGACGCGGTTCTCGTAGGAGCCGCCCCAGCGGTCGGTGCGGTGGTTGGTGGCGGCGGCGATGAACTCGTTGATGAGGTAGCCCTCGGAGCCCATGACCTCGACGCCGTCGTAGCCGGCCTCCCGGGCCAGCTCGGCGCACCGCGCGTAGTCCTCGACGGTCTGCTCGACCTCGGCCTCGGTCAGCTCGTTCGGCACGAAGGGGCTGATGGGCGCCTGGAGGGCGCTCGGCGCGACGAGCCCGGGGTGGTAGGCGTACCGGCCGAAGTGGAGGATCTGCATCGCGATCCGTCCGCCCTCGGCGTGCACGGCGCCGGTGATCAGCCGGTGCTCGGCGACCTCCTCGGCGGTGGTCAGCTTGGCGCCGCCGTCCCACGGCCGTCCGGCCTCGTTGGGCGCGATGCCGCCGGTGACGATGAGCCCGACGCCGCCGCGCGCCCGCTCCGCGTAGAAGGCGGCCATCCGCTCGAAGCCGTGCTCGGTCTCCTCCAGGCCGACGTGCATCGAGCCCATGATCACCCGGTTGGGCAGGGTGGTGAAGCCGAGGTCGAGCGGGCTGAGCAGGTGCGGGTACGGGGTCGTCGCGGTCACGGGGGCGCCTCCTCGCGCAGGGATCGTCGGATCCTGTTGTAGGCGACCCGCCCTCGTTTATGCAACTAGTTGCAGAAGCTTCGGGGTGTGATGGTTACTACTCGGTAGAAGTCCGGCGCGCCCTTGACGGCGCGACCCCGCGAGGCGGCGTGCGGAGCCTCGCGGGGCGGAGGGGTGACCACGGGGCGGACGACGGGCCGGGGAAGCGCCCGACGGCACGGCCGGCACCCGGCGGGGTCGTTCGACCGCGCCGGGGACCGGCCGCTCACCCCACCCGGTCCAGCAGCGCGTCCAGGTCCTCGGCGGTCCGCGGACCCGGTGCGCCCTCCGGCAGCAGCCCCCGCGCGCGGAGCAGCCGCCCGACCGGGACCGCCCAGGGGCGGCGCAGCCGGGCCGCGTCCAGCAGCGCCTCGTCCGCGAGGAGTCCGGCGGCCGGGCCGGTGCGCAGTCCGGCGGGGGAGAGGACGGCGGCCTCGTCCGCCCAGCGCAGCGCCAGGTCCACGTCGTGCGTGGCCATGACCACCGTCGTGCCCGCCGCCCGCAGCCGCTCCAGGGTCTCCAGGAGCCGCTCCTGGCCGTGCGGGTCGAGGCCCGCCGTCGGCTCGTCCATGACCAGGACCCGGGGGCGCATCGCCACCGCGCCCGCGATCGCCGCCCGCTTCCGCTGCCCGTAGGAGAGCAGGTGCGTCGGCCGGTCCGCCAGCGCGGTGATGTCCAGCGCCTCCAGCGCCTCCGCGACCCGCAGCCGCACCTTCTCCTCCGGCAGCCCCAGGTTCATCGGCCCGAAGGACACGTCCTGCGCCACCGAGGCGGCGAAGAGCTGGTCGTCCGGGTCCTGCACCACCAGCTGCACCGAGGTCCGCAGCCGGGTCAGCCCCTTCCGGTCGTACGTCACCTCCCTGCCGTCCAGGAGGAGCGACCCGGAGCCGCAGCGCAGCCCGCCGCTCAGCAGCCGCAGCAGCGTGGTCTTCCCGCCGCCGTTGCGCCCGAGCAGCGCGATCGCCCGGCCCTCCGTCACCGCGAACCCGACGCCGGACAGGACGGCCGGCCCGTCCTCGTACGCGAAGCCCGCGCGCACCAGCTCCACGACCGGGATGGGGGCCGTCATGGCAGAAGCCTTTCCAGTACAAGGGTGAGGGCGACGAGCCCCGCGAGGAGGCCGCCCGTCGCCGCGAGGAACGGGCGGGAGACCGCCGCCCCGGGCAGCAGGACCCGCAGCGTGCCGTCGTAACCGCGCCCGGCGAGCCCGGTCTGGAGCCGCTGCGCCCGGTCGAAGGCGCGCACGAACGAGGTCGCGCCGAGACCGGCGAGCGACCGCCAGACGGCCGCCCGGGTCGTCGCCCCGAGCCGTGCCGCCTGCGCCTGCCGCACCTTCGCCTGCGCGTCGAGCAGCAGGAAGACGATCCGGTACATCACCAGGGCCACGTCCACCACCGGCGCCGGCACCCCGGCCCGCACCAGGCGCGGCAGCACGTCCGACACCGGGGTGGTGAAGGCGAACAGCAGCACCCCCAGGGAGGCCGACGCCGTCCGCAGCAGCAGCTCCCCGGCGTGCGCCGGTCCGTCCGGAGCCCAGGCCACGGCGCCCCCGGGCCCGCCCACCGCGAACAGCAGCGGCACGGCGCCCGTGACGCAGAAGCCCAGCGGGATCCGGAAGGCCCGCCACAGCTGCCGGCCCGGCACGCCGGCCGGACCGAGCAGCACGGCGAGGGTGGCCGCCGCGACCAGGACCGCGCCCGGCCACGGCGGCAGGCACACCGCGCAGAGCGTCAGGCCGAAGCCGAGCGCGGCCTTCTCGGCCGGATGGCGGCGGCGCCAGCGACTGCTGTGCGCCGCCGCGTCGATCGGCAGCATCGGCGGCTACGCGTCCGCGTCCGCGGCCGGCGATCCGCTCCCCGCGCGGGCCGCGGCCCGCTCCTCGCCCTGCCGCCGGCCGCGCCGCACCCCGAAGTAGTACGCGAGGACACCGGCGCCCAGCGCCGCCTGGAGGGCGAACAGGGCCGACTCGATCTCGCCCGACGGCGGCTCGTACAGCGGGCTGAACCACGGCTCGTAGTCCGGCTCGATCTCGGTGATCGCCGTCTCGGCCTCCGCGTCGGCGCCGGCGAACGGCTCCTCCTTGTGGTCGCCGAGACCGAGCGCCAGCGGCAGGACCGCGAGCGCCGCCACGAGCGCGAGCAGCAGGGTGTTGATCTTCGCGTTCCGGCTCATCACGCCGCCGCCTCCTCGCGTCGCTTCGACTCCGTCCGGGTGAGCACGCCGAGGCGCAGCAGGTCGCCCTTGCTGGACTGCGTGAGCAGCCGGACCACCAGCACCGTCAGCAGTCCCTCGCTCACCGCGAGCGGGATCTGCGTCACCGCGAAGATGGAGCCGAACTTCGCCAGCGACCCGGCGATGCCGCTGCCCGGGTCGGGGAAGGCGACGGCCAGCTGGACGCTGGTCACGCAGTACGTGGACAGGTCCGCGACGAACGCGCCGAAGAACACGCCCACCATCAGCGGCGCCCCGGACCGCTTCAGCAGCACGTAGGTGCCGTACCCCGCCCAGGGGCCGACGATCGCCATCGAGAAGACGTTCGCCCCCAGCGTGGTCAGCCCGCCGTGGGCGAGCAGCAGCGCCTGGAAGAGGAGCGTGATGGTGCCGAGGACCGCCATGATCGGCGGCCGGAACAGTATCGCGCCCAGTCCCGTGCCCGTCGGATGGGAGCAACTGCCGGTCACCGAAGGCAGTTTGAGCGCGGACAGGACGAACGTGAAGGCGCCGGAGGCGCCGAGCAGCAGGGTGGACTCGGGGTTGGCGCGCACCTCGCGGGTGAGCGCGCGGACGCCGTGGACGACGAACGGGGCCGATGCGACGCCCCAGGCGGCCGCATGGACGGGGGGCAGATACCCCTCGGCGATATGCATGATCGGGAGACCCTCTCCAGCACCTCGTGGATGGACAACGCGCCCTGGCCGGTCTCCTGGCTGACGGTCATGACGTCCGACTCCGCCTTCCCACCCCGCGACGGTCTCCCGCGGCGGAGCAGTGGCTTCCCCGAGGGGACGGAGCCTGACCTCCCGATCACAGTGGCGAGGGCCGCACCGGTACTGCACCGGTTTCCCGAACACCAAGGCCCTGTGACATTAGTGTGTTGACCTGCTTCATCACAATGCGGGGTCGGTCACTCGCGCTCGGAGACCGGACGGCGGACCGCCCCGGCACGGACCCCGGAACGAAGCCCGGTACGGACCCCGGCACGGTGGCGGTCCGGGCCGGAGCGGACCCTCCCGCGCGCGCCTCAGACCTTGCGGTAGGCGTACGCCTCCGAGGCCGCGGCCGCCACCGCTTCGAGATCCGCGCCGGTGCCCGCCGTGACGAGCGCGGCCACCGCGCCCTCCACGAAGGGCGCGTCCACGAGCAGCGTCCGCTCCGGCAGCCCGTCGCCCTCGGCGAGCAGGGCCTTCACCGTGAGGACCGCGCTGCCGAGGTCCACCAGGACGGCCACGCCGGCCCCCGCGTCGACGGACCTCGCCGCCGCGGCGATCAGCTCGGAGCTCGTACCGAGGCCGCCGTCGGGCGTGCCGCCCGCCACCGCGAGGGGCGCCGGGTCCCCGCCGCCGGCCAGCCCCCGGGCCAGCTCCGCCACCGCCGTCGCGACGGCCGCGCTGTGCGAGACCAGCACGATCCCGACCCGCTCCCCGCTCATCCGGCCGCCACCTCCTCCAGCGCGGCGAACAGCAGCGCCGAGGAGGTCGCCCCCGGATCCTGGTGCCCGACCGACCGCTCGCCGAGATAGCCGGCCCGGCCCTTGCGGGCCCGCAGCGGGACCGTCGCGGCGGCGCCCGCGTCCGCCGCCGCCCGCGCCGCCGCGAACGACTCGGGCAGGGCCGCCACCGCCGGGGTCAGCGCGTCCAGCATCGTCTTGTCGCCCGGCGCGGCGCCGCCGAGCTGCCCGACCGCGGCGACCCCGGCCGCCAGCGCCCGCGCGAGCCCGTCCCGCGTGACCTCCCCGGCCTCGCCGAGCTCCTTCCCGGCCCGCCGCAGCAGCGTCCCGTAGAGCGGGCCGGACGCGCCGCCGACCGTGGAGATCAGCAGCCGCCCGGCGGTCACCAGCACCGCCCCCGGCGTCCCGGGCGGCTCCTTCGCCAGCTCCTCGGCGACGGCCGCGAACCCGCGCCGCAGATTGGCCCCGTGGTCCGCGTCGCCGATCGCCGAGTCCAGCTCGGTCAGCCGCCCGGCCTCACGCTCCACCGCACCCGCCGCCGCCTCCATCCAGCGCACCACGAAAGCGGCGCCGTACGACTCCGTCATCGCCGTCCCCTCTCCCACGGCCCCTCACCGGCCCCAGCGCAGGGCGGGCGTCGCCACCGGCGCGTCCCACAGCCGCAGCAGCTCCTCGTCGGCCGCGCACACCGTCACCGAGGCCCCCGCCATGTCGAGCGAGGTCACGTAGTTCCCGACCAGCGTCCGCGCCACCGGCACCCGGCGCGCGTCCAGCACCCGCCGCACCTCCGCGTTGAACCCGTACAGCTCCAGGAGCGGCGTCCCGCCCATCCCGTTCACCAGCAGCAGCACCGGATCCGACGGCCGCAGGTCGTCGAGGACGGCGTCCACGGCGATCTCGGCGATCTCCCGCGCGGTCATCATCCCGCGCCGCTCCCGCCCCGGCTCGCCGTGGATGCCGACGCCCAACTCCAGCTCCCCCGGCGGCAGGTCGAAGGTCGGGCTGCCCTTCGCCGGCGTCGTGCAGGAGCTCAGCGCGACCCCGAACGACCGCGACCGCGCGACCACCCGCCGCGCCAGCGCCTCCACCCGCTCCAGCGGCGCCCCCTCGTCGGCCGCCGCCCCGGCCAGCTTCTCCACGAAGAGCGTGGCCCCGGTCCCGCGCCGCCCCGCCGTGTACAGACTGTCGGTCACGGCCACGTCGTCGTCGACGAGCACCGTCGCCACCCGGACGCCCTCGTCCTCGGCGAGCTCGACGGCCATCTCGAAGTTCAGCACGTCGCCGGTGTAGTTCTTCACCACGAACAGCACCCCCGCCCCGCTGTCCACCGCGGCCGCGGCCCGCACCATCTGATCCGGTACGGGCGACGTGAACACGGCCCCGGGGCAGGCGCCGTCCAGCATCCCCGGCCCCACGAACCCCGCGTGCAACGGCTCGTGCCCCGACCCGCCCCCCGACACCAGCGCGACCTTCCCCGCCACCGGCGCGTCCCGCCGCACCACCACCCGCCGCTCGACGTCCACGGTCAACTCGGGATGTGCGGCGGCCAGCCCCCGCAGGCCGTCCTCCACGACGGTCTCGGGCACGTTGATCAACATCCTCATGGACATCTCCCGGTGAGGTTGACGGACAGGCGAATGAGCGGGCTTCTCGCGGGTCGGAGCAGGAAGCACGGGTCATCGATCGCGGCGGCCCACGACGCTCGGGCGCGGCTTCGCGCGGTACCGGTGCCGACCCGTCACCGGCTTTCCGGCGGGTCGTCAGGCGCGACGGGGGGAGGGTGCTCTCTGCATCTGTGCATGATGACGCAATTATCGGAGAGGGGGCGCGGTCGCGCACCGGTGCGTCGCGACCGGAAGCGGCCGGTTCCGCGTCGAGGGGCTTCGTGCGGCGGCGAAGCGGTCCGGGGAGCACGGGGGAGCGTCCGTACCCGTGGGCGCGGTTCGGCGGAGGCGGGCGGCTTTTCGCGGAGGGGGTGGTCCGGAAGGTCGTGGGGAGTTCACCGGCGGCGACTCCCGCGAGACGTCCGGCTTTTCCTTTCCCAGGGTCCGTGGTGCTTCGTCGGGCGTGAGTTCCTCGCGCGGAAGTCGGCCGGTGACCGGCTGAGGAACGACCGGTCGGGGGACGCGGGCATCGCGGGGGAGGGCGGTGATCGTGCTAATTTTTTCGATGGCTGAAGTGTTTTGTTCGGGGTGTCGCAGGGAGATCCGGTTGAGCAGCGACGTACAGGAATTCGTCGACCAGTACCGCAGGGGCAACGAGGGGCGTGACCCGTTCGACGATTGCCTCCTGCGTGCGGGAGGGATCGCCAGCTGGGGCTACGACGAGGGGCACAGCGAGTTCCTGTCCACGGCCATCGCGGAGGCCATGCGGCTGGCCATGGCGCGGGGGAGGGTGATGTCCGTCGCGGATCTGAGGATCGACGCCGCGAGGGACGAGGGCTCCCGTCGGGCCGGGACGCGTGCGGTCCCGGGGTCGGAGGACTGGCCGGCTCCGGTCGGTCAGGGCGCTCGGTCCTGGAATCGGCTTTTTCTCGATTCCGGCCCGGAAGAGATTCGCCTGCACATGGGGCGGGCGGAGGGCGTCCTGGCGGAATTCTGCGTCGAGATGCAGGAGCGGCACCCCGGTGTGCCGTCTACTTTCGGAACGGCCACCAGGAAATTCGTCAATCCCGTGACGGGTGCCACGTTCTACGGGATCGCCTGAGGGGAGAGGACCGTGGGGGGTCCCGAGTGCTCGGGACCCCCCACTCCTTTATGCGGGAATCGCGCGGTCAGTGGCCCTTTCGGGACCTCAGCCGCCGCTCACGGGGTAGGCGCTGTTGATCAGACCCGTCTGGGGGTCGAAAGCGATCTTGAGGAACTTCTCGCCCTCCGTTCCGACGACCCTGCCCATGTCGAAGACCTTCGCGCCGGCGTCGGAGGAGGGAAGGGGCGTCCTGGTCCACGCCTCGTCGATCAGGTCGAACACCTTCTTGGGGTCCTTCTCCAGGAAGACCGTGTGCTGCAGCCTGTCGGGGTTGGGGCGGGTGTGCTCCAGGACGTGCTCGATCTTGTGCGGCTTGTTGGCCTTCTTCGAGGGGCCGTAGGTGAGGCCTCCCGGCGACACGAAGTAGTCGCCGCCCATGTCCTGGAAGCCGATGGGACACGTGGTGTTGTGGACCAGGACGGGAGTCTCTCCCGCGAGCACGTAGTAGGTGTGCAGGCCGCTGACCGAAAGGTTGTAGACCTGCTGGATCCGGCTGGTCTCCCGCGTCTCCACCACCGTTGCCGCGGCGCCCCCGGGCGTACGGACCGTGTCCCCCGCGACGATGCTCTCCGCGAGCTCCCAGCCGTTCCGGTTGGCGGTCCAGATCGGGTGGGCGGCGGTCGCGGTGAACGTGCCGGCGGCCTTTCCTCCCGGCCCGTCCTCGTCGACGGTGATGCTGACCAGGTCCTTCAGCGCGGTGCTGGAGAAGACCTGGTCGACGGAGCGCGATCCGGTCTCCCGGGTGAGGGGGTCGGAGGCGAGGACGCGGTCCCCGACGGCGAGGTCCTCGATGGGCTTGCTGGAACCGTCGGCCAGAAGGACGGGCGTCCCGGGGGTGAAGCTGTTGCACTGCTTGAGCGCCTTGCTCCCCTTCCCGAACATCGACTTGAAGAAGCTGCCGGCCTTGTCGCCCCACTTGCCGAACTTGACGCCGCTCGCGGCATAGCCGGCGGCCGGGATCGCGGCGGCGCAGGAAAGCGCGGCGTCGCCGAGCGCGTCCTTCGAGCCGGTGGCCGCCTCGCCGCCGTACCAGGCGCAGTTCGCCCCGTCCGCGGCTTCCCCGAGACCCGGGATCAGGCCGAGGACGTCGAGCGCGAAGTGCCCGCCCTCGGAGAAGACCTTGCCCCAGTCGATGTCCTCGGACCGGCTCAGGTAGTCGTTGAACGCCTTGACGTCCTCGTTGAAGTCCCGGGCCTCCTCGTCCTTGAGCTTGGCGAGGTCTTCGGCCTGCTGCTTCTTGACCGCGACGATGAGGGCGTCCTTGGCGGCCTGCTGCGCGGCCGCGGAGTCCTTGCCCGCCTGCTCGGCCGAGGCGCGGGCCGCGCCGGCGGAGGCCCAGGCGCTGCTTGCCGAGCGCTGCGCGGAGGAGGCGGAGGACTGCGCCTGGGAGGCGGAGTTCGTCGCGCGGACGGCCGCGTTGTGCGCGCTGGCCTCGGCCTTGCGCGCGGTCTGTGCCGACTGCGCGGCCTGGGCGGCGGACGCGGCCGCCGCCGTGGCGGCGGCGCGGGCGTCGTCGGCGTACTTGCCGGCCTGCGTGGCCGACGCCGCGGCCTGCCGGGCGTACTCCTCGGCCTCGGCGGCCGCCTTGCGGGCCTCGGCGGCGACCTTGGCGGCCAGGGCCGCCTGCTGCTGGGCGGTGGCGGCGGTGCTCGCGGCTCCCGCGATCACCTTCTGGACGCGTGCGATGTGGGTGGCGCCGAGCTGGTCCTTGCGCAGGGCGCGGTACTGGCCGACCTCGATGAAGGTGTGCAGCAGCTCCGGCGGGCCGGCCAGTGCGGCCTGCGCGGCCGACTTGACCTCGGCGGTGCCGTTCTCCATGAGCTGGACGGCGCGGACGCGTTCGTCGCTGGTGCGGGCGTCGTAGTAGCCGGTGGAGACGAAGTCGCGCAGGGCCTGGGTCGTCTGGGCTTCGAGGGCGGCCTGGGCGTACTTCCTGACGTCGGGGCCGGCTCCTTCCATGAGCTGGACGACGCGGACGCGGTAGTCGCTGGCGGCCGCGGTGTGCTGCCCGGTCTCCAGGAACGCGCGGAGGGTGGCGGGGTCGCCGGCGAGCGCGGTCTGGGCGGCCGTGCGCACCGCCGCGTACTCGGAGTCCCAGGCGAGGCGGGTGACGCGGTCGGTGTGGTCGTACTGGTCCGCGAGGGCGCGGCCGGTGCGGACGTACTCGACGACGTCGCCGTCGGATCCGGCGAGGGCCACCTGGGCCGCTGTGGCGGCCCAGGGTCCGCGGGTCCTGGCGATGTGCAGGGCGACCCTGCGGGCCTTGGGGGCCAGGGCCGGGACGTCGGCGCCGGGCTGGGAGACCTCGGTGGCGAGCTGCTGGGCCTCGGTCTCGTTCCGGCGGGCCTGCTCGGCGTCCTGCTGCGCGGTCGCCTTGCGTTCGTCGACGGTGATCTTGGCGGCCTTGGCCTCTTCGACGGCGGTGGTGGTGCGGTCGGCGAGTTCGGCGGCCTCGACCTCGCGGGCGAGGTCGAAGGTGGTGCGGGCCTTGGCGACCGCGGCGGTCGCGGAGTCCGCGGCGGTCTTGGCGGCCTGGGCGTGCTTGGTCGACTCGGTGGCCGCGGTGGCGGCGTCCCCGGCGTGGTCGGCCGCGGCGTCGGCGGCGGCGGCCGCGTTCTCGGCGTGGGTCGCGGCCGCGTTGGCCGCGTCGCGGGCCTCGAAGGCGGCCTTCGCGGCCTTGCCGGCGAGGCTGGTCGCGCGGTCGGCCGCGGCACCGGCGGCGGCGGCGTGGCGGCGGGCGTCGGCGGCGGCGGCCTTGGCCCGCTGGGCCTGGGCGCTGGAGACGTTGGAGTAGCCGCCGGCCCTCTCCGCGGCGTCCGCCGCGGCGTTCGCGTTGACGCCGGCGCTCGCCGCGGCCTTGGCGGCGTTTCCTGCCTCGGTGGCGGCGGTGCCGGCGAACTGGGCCGCCTGCGCGGCCTTCTTGGCGCCCTCGGCGGCCTTGCGGGCCGTGTCGGCGGCGGCTCGGGCGGCGGACGCCTTCGAGGCGTCGGTCGCGGCGGCGGCGGCCGCGTTGCGGGCCTGGGAGGCGGCCTGGGCGGCGCCCGCGGCCGCGGAGGCGGCCTGGGAGGCGGCGTTGGCGGCGATGCGCGCCGAGGTGTTCGCGGCGCGCGAGGAACTGATGGCCTCCTGGGCGGCCTTGGCGGCACCACTGGCGTAGTCGGCGGCGCGGCCGGCCGCCTCGGAGGCGTCGATCCCCTTCTCCTTGGCGGCCGCGGTCTCGGCGGCGGCCTTCTCGGCCTCCAGCTTGGCGAGGGCCGTCGCGTCGATCGCGCGCTTGGACGCCTCCTTGGCGGCCTCCGTCTCCTTCTTCGCCCGGCGGCCCGCCTCCTCGGCGAGGGCGGCGAGTTCGGAGACGGTGGCGAGTTCCTGGTCGCGGGTCCGGGCGATGTGCTGGCCGACCTCCAGGAACTCGCGGACGTCCTGGATGTCGCCCTTGAGGGCGGTGGTGGCGGCGTCGCGCACGGCGGGCCCGCCGGTGCTCATGATCTGGACGGTCTGGACGCGGTCGTCCTCGTCCTGGGCGGCGTACTGGGTTTCGGCGATGAAGGTCCGGACGTCCTCGATGGTGCCGTTGAGGGCCTTGGTGCCGGCTTCCTTCACGCCGCGGCCGCCCGCGGACATGATCTGGGTGGCCCGGACGCGCTGGTCCTCTTCGAGGGGCGCCTTCCAGCCGTCCTTCAGGAAGGCCTCGAGCTCCGCCGGAGTGCCGCCGAGGGCCTGTTCGGCCGCCGCGCGCACGGACCTGCCGCCGGCGGAGTGGATCTGAAAGGCCGCCACCCGGCTGTCACTGGCCTGCTTGACGGCGTTCTCGTGGTCGAGGAACCGCCGCACGTCGGCGTCGGTGCCCGTCAACGCCACTTCGGCGGCCGCCTTCACGCCGGGACCGCCGGCCCTCCACAGCTCGACGACCCGTCCCCGGTCCGTCGCCGGGATGTCGGCCGGAGCCTCGGACGACGGGGCGTCGACCGCCGCGGCCCGCTGTATCGCGGGGGCGGGACCGATGCCGCCGACGAGCAACGCGAGCAGAAGACTCAGGCATATGACGCGAAACGATGGCGAAGACGGCGGAAAGCCTGCACTTGCCCCGTTCCCCCCACGCCCCCGCTCGCCTTTGCGGCGCTCTGAAGCCTTTCTGAAACGCAAACTGGAACCCCGTCTCAACGGACGAACCCTCCCCGGAAATGCTGGACCCCCGCTGCCAGCGCGACTGATGGAGCGCACAGCATAAGGTCCCGCCGGCAGGCGCCGAACAGCCCCCTCGGTGGCCCTATCATGTCGTTGATCAGTGCAGACATACATGAGTCGAAGTCGTGCCCAGCCTCTGCGCAGGGTCGGGTACCGCCCTGGAGGGCCAGCTCCAGGCGTCGCGAGACGGTGCGGCAGCCCTGCCTCCGTGGATCGCCCTTGTGCTTTACTTCCGCCAAGCGGAGGGGGACCGCTCGTTTCATGTTTCAGGGAGGGGAGAACAAGATGGCGATATCGCCTACCCGTAAGACCGTCGCTCTCGCAGTCGCCGGCGTGGCGACCGCATGCCTCGCGGCGGCCACCATGGCCACCGGCGCCCAGGCTGCTCCGCAGGCCGTCGCCGCCGTCACCACGGCCGAGTCCACCACGGGCATGCCCTCGTTGGTTGAAGACTTCAACTACCCGGACGCCGCCGGGATCCTCGAGCAGACCAAGCTCAAGCTGCTCCGCGGCGACGGACACATCGTGGTCGCCACCTGCGACGCGACCGCCAACCAGATCACGATCTGGAGCCGCACCAGCGACGCCGAGGACAAGTTCTGCTTCCGTGCGACCGCGGCCACCGGCTTCCTCACGCTGGAGGTCCCGGAAGTCTTCGCCCTGCAGACGACCGACCACCCCATCAGCGCCGACCTGACCGCCGCCGGCAAGGCCCAGACGGTCAACGTCGCCAAGGACAAGATGGTCGGCGTCGGCGAAGGCCTCGGCGACGCGCCGACCACGCTCGTCGAACTCCGCATCACCGGCTGACACGCCCGGCCCGGCCGGCGGACCCCCACCCGGACCCGGCACGCGCCGGGACGGGCCCGGGACGTCGCCCGCCGCAGCGCCACGGGCGCTCAGCCCAGGCCGCCCGCCTTCCCAGGGCACCCACTGCTTCCCGTCCACCGGCCGAAGACCCGGCGGCGCGCCTCGACAGCGCTCCCCGTCCTCCGCCGCGGACGGACCCGAACCACCTCCAGGAGTTCGCCATGTCCCACGCGCGCACCCGCGCGACCTGGATCGGCGGCGCGGCCATCGCCGCGCTGGCCACCAGCCTCGTCAGCTCGCCCTCCCAGGCCCTGCAGAGCGTCGACTCCGACGCCGCGGCCCACCCCTACAGCGCCCACATCCTCGTCGGCGACTCCGACCGCGCCTGCAGCGGCGCGCTCGTCGCCCCGCAGTGGGTCCTCACCTCCAAGAGCTGCTTCGCCGACGCCTCCGGCGTCGTGCCCGGCAAGCCCCAGGCCGCCACCAAGGTCACGGTCGGCCGCCCCGACCTCACCCAGACCGGCGCCGGCGCCGCCCGCACCGCCACCGCGCTCGTGGCCCATCCCGACCGCGACCTCGTCATGGTCAAGCTCTCGGCCCGCGTCAACAACGTCCAGCCCGTCGCCCTCGCCGCGACGCCCGCCGCCGGCGGCCAGGAGCTGCGCGCGGCCGGCTACGGCCGCACGAAGACCTCGTGGGTCCCCGACCGCCTGCACACCGCCGCGTTCACCGCCGGCACCGTGGGCACGACCTCGGTCGACCTCACCGCCTCCACCGGCGCCGGCCTCTGCAAGGGCGACGCCGGCGGCCCCGTCGTGCGCGTGAACGGCACCACCCGCGAGCTCGTCGCCGTCGTGGGCAAGTCCTGGCAGGGCGGCTGCCTCGGCACCGACTCCCTCGAGACCCGCACCGACGCCGTCGCCACGCGCACCGACGACGTGCGCACCTGGGTCACGGCGACCGCGTTCCGCGCGCAGGGGGACATGACCGGCGACAAGACCGCCGACCTGACCGCCATCTGGAACGACAGCACCCTGCACTCCTACGCCGGCCTCGGCAACGGTCAGCTCGGCAACCAGGTCCCCCTCTTCGGCGGCACGACCTGGGCCACCATCAAGCACCTGACCAAGGGCGACCTCACCGGCGACGGCATCGCCGACGTGATCGCCATCTGGGGCGACGGCACCCTGCACTACTACCCGGGCAAGGGCGACGGCACCATCGACGGCCCGCGCACCATCACCCTGGGCGGCGCCACCTGGGCGCCGATGAAGAACATCACCGCCGGCGACTTCAACAAGGACGGCGTCGACGACCTGATCACCATCTGGGGCGACGGCACCCTCCACCTGTACACGGGCAAGGGCGACGGCCAGCTCAACAACGGCATCACCGTCGCCCAGGGAGCCGCCACCTGGCTCACCGTCAAGCACATCGCCGCCGGCGACTTCACCAAGGACGGCGTCGCCGACCTCATGGCGATCTGGGAGGACGGTTCCCTCCACCGGTACACGGGCAAGGGCGACGGCCAGCTCAACGCCGGCACCACGATGATGGGCGGCACCACCTGGTCCACCATCAAGCACCTCACCGCCGGCGACTTCAACGAGGACGGCGTCGCCGACCTGAAGGCCGTGTGGGGCGACGGCACCCTGCACTACTACAGCGGCAAGGCCGACGGCACCCTCAACAACGGCACCACCGTCACCGTCGGCGGCGCGACCTGGGGCTCCGTCAGGCAGTTCGCCTGACCGCTCCCCGCCGCACCACCGCCGAAGGCCCCGGGCACACCCCGGGGCCTTCGGCCTTCCCGCGCACCCGTGCGCTCCGCGGCGCGTCTCCCGCCGGTCCGGCGCCCGCGGCCCCCGTCACCGGCTTCGGCGCCGGGACGGGCGGCAACGACCCGATCGGCGGGCACGGTTCGTCAGGAGCGGGGATACGGCTACCGGGCATCCGGATCCGCCCGGGCGGGCGACGCGGGCGCGGGCGCGGGGCGAGGGGCCGCCGAGGCCGTTCCCCCGGGTGCCCGCGAGGAGCGGCGCGCGAAGGCGAGGAGGGCGCCGAGCGCGGTGAGGAGAGCGAGGGCCGCATAGCCGTGGGCGAGCGTCGCGACGGTCGCCACGGCGGCCACGAGGAGGGGGCCGCCCGCGTCGCCGAGTTCCCGGCCGAGTTCGGCCGCGCCCATGGTCTGGCCCATGCGCTCCTCGGGGGTGCCGGCGGCGAGGGCGGCGAAGCCGAGGGGGGTGATGAGGCCGGTGCCGGCGCCGATCAGGGCGGCGGCGGCCAGCAGGCCCGCCAGGCCGGGCAGCGCGGCGCAGGCCAGACCGGCTGCGGTGAGGGCCAGGCCGGAGGCGAGGCCGGTTCCGGTGGTGAGGCGGCCGGCGTCGAGCGCACGGCCCGCAGCGGGCTGGACGAAGGCGGCGGTGGCGGCGAGGACGGAGACGGCGGCGCCGGTGGCGATGGTGCCGAGCCCGGCCACGGCTCCGGTGACGGGCAGGAAGCCGACGCCGACGGAGAGGGCGGCGGTGGCGGCGGCGAGGGCCGCGGTGGGGCCGAGGAAGACCGGGTCCGCCAGGCGCCGCGCGAGGTCGAGGACGGTCTGCCGCCGCTTGGGCAGGGGCGGTGCGGCCGGGACGGCGACGGCGGCCCAGAGGGCGACGGCGGCACCGAGGGCGGCGAGCACGACGAACAGCAGGCGCAGGCCGCCGGCCCAGACCAGGAGGCCGCCGAGGAGGGGGCCGAGGGTGTAGCCGATGGACTTGTGGAAGCCGTAACTGCCGAAGGCCCGCCCGCGCTTGGCCGACGGGTTGAGGCGGGCGACGAGAGCGGAGGCCGAGGGGGAGAAGGCGGAGGCGGCGGCGCCCTGTCCGAGGCGGGCGGCCCACAGCCAGCCGGGACCGTCCGCCATCACGTAGAGGGCGGAGGCGCCCGCGAAGGCGACGAGGCCGCCGACGAGGACGGGTTTGGCGCCGATCCGGTCGGCGAGGGTGCCGAAGACGGGCTTGAGGACGACCTCGGCTCCGTCGTAGAGGGCGAGCAGTCCGCCCAGGACGAGCAGGGAGGTCACGGCGTCGTCGGAGAAGCCGCCGAGGTTGGCGGCGATGCCGTGCGCTCCGAACGCGGTGGTGAAGCCGGCCGCGTACAGGGGCCACATGCGGTGCGCGGGCGGCACCTCGGCGGGTGCGGTGGCGGTCATCGGGGGTCCTCCGCGGTCTCGTGCAGGGCGGTGAAGACCCGTTCGGCGTAGTCCTCGCAGACGGCGGCGCAGGTCTTGAGCCGGGCCGCGGCCCCGGCGGCCTCGGGGGCGCCGAAGACGTCGCGCGCGGTCAGGTCCCGGTGCCAGCGGCGCAGCCGCTCCAGGGACTGTTCCTCCTCCTCCAGTTCGGCCAGGGTGAACTTGGCGGTGCGGATCTCCTTGGCGATCTCGGCCTCGAACTTCCCGCAGTCGGCGAGGAACTCGGCCCAGTCCGCCGACCGGGCGGCGTTGAACAGGTCCCGGAAGCGGGCGGCGTCATCCGGACCGCGCCCCGTGGCGTGGAGGCTGAGGGCCTGTCCGCCGGCCTTCTCGGTCAACTCCAGGGCGCGGGACACCCCGTCGGCGAAGACGGGCACGTCGGGGACGGCCCAGACGCCCTGCCCGATCGAGAGGGCGCCGATGCGGCGCAGCTCGCGCCAGACGGCGACCCGGTGGCGGGACGGTTCCGCGGGGACCTTGACGACGAGCACGAGCCACCGCTCGCCCGACGCCGATTCACTCTTCGACACGACGGAGAATGTAGCAGCGGTTACATCATTCGGTGTGTTCCGCGTGACCTCCGATCCGCGGGAGGGCGGGGGCGCGGGGCCGGGGCTCGGCGGACGGGCTCTCCACGAGGCGTGGCACGCCGTCCGGTGATCGGCGCACGCGGCGCAACGCGCGCGGGAGTGGCACGCGGAGGAAACCCCGGTCGTCCGGGAGGCGCTCGACCGGGCGGGTCTGCGGCCCGGACGGATCGACGCCGCCGCCGCCGTCACCGCCGGCCCCGGCCTCTCCGGGGACCACCAGGTCGGCCTGGCCGGGGCGAAGACCCTCGCCTACGCGGCCGGGGCGCCGCTGTACGGGGTGCACCACCTCGCCGGGCACGTCGCCGCGGACACCCTGGAGCACGGACCCCTGCCCACCCCGTGCGTGGTCCTGATCGTCTCCGGCGGTCACACGTCCCTCCTGCTCGTCCGGGACCTGGTGCGGGAGCCGATCCCGCACCCGGGCGACACCCTCGACGACGCGGCCGGGGAGCGCTTCGACAAGGCCGCCCGCATCATGGGCCTGTCCTGCCCCGGCGGGCCGGCCATCGACCGGGCCGCCCGGGACGGGAACCCGCGCGCCGTGGACTTCCCCCGGCCCCTCACGCGGCCCGGCGACGACCCGTACGCCTTCTCCTTCTCCGGGCTCAAGACGGCCGCCGCCCGCTGGGTCGAGAAGCACCGGGCGCAGGGGACCGAGCTGGCCGTCGCGGACGGGCCGCCGCCCTCCGGGAGGCCGTCGCCGACGTCCTGACCCGCAAGGCGCTCGCGGCCTGCGGGGCGTACGACGTGAAGACGCTGATCGTCGTCGGCGGCGTCGCCGCGAACTCACGCGTCCGCGGCCTGGCCGAACGGCGGTGCGCCGCCGCCGGGATCGAGCCGCGCGTGCCGCCGATGACGCTGTGCACGGACGACGGCGCCATGATCGCGGCCGTCGGCGACCTCCTCGTGCGCTCCGGCGCCGGACCCGCCCCGCTGGACGTGTCGATCGACCCGTCCGCGCCGCTGGAGCACGCCTCCCTGACCCCGCTGTCCGCGCCCCCGGCGAGAGCCGCCCGATGCCCGTCCCCGTCCGGCCGGTCTCCGGGAGCCGCCTGATGCCCGTCCCCGTCCGGCCGGTCTCCGGGAGCAGCCTGCTCGCGTACGCGGACGGCGTCCGTGCCGTGCACGCGGACGCGTTCGGCCCCCCGCCCCGGTGCGAGGGACCGGAGCGGGCCGGCGCCCACGGCGTCCGGGTCGTCACCGCCACCGCCGAGGACGGCGCGGACGAGGCCCCGGCCTTGGCCACCGCCGTCCGCGACCGCCTCGCCGACACCCCGGCGGAACCGCCCCGTCTGATCGCCACCGGGACGGGTGTCGCCACCGGGACGGATGGCCGCACGCGGTGACGCCGGAGCGGGGTGAGCCGCTCGTCCCGAAGCTCAGTCGCCCGTCGCCCCGTCGGTCCGTTCCCGGAGGAAGTCGGCGTGGCCGTTGTGGCGCGCGTACTCCTGGATCATCAGCAGGTAGATCCAGCGCAGGCTGAGGGGCACCCCGTGAGAGGACACGAAGGTCTCGTCGAGGCCGCGCCCGGCCACCGCCGCGTCGCACGCGTCGAGTTCGGTCCGGAACCGTGCGAAGTCCCCCTCCGCATCGGCCGGACGCACTCCTTCGAGTCCCTCGTCGCCGTCCGACGGGCCGGTGAAGACGTCGCCGACGTCCTCACCCGCGAAGCTCCGCCGGAACCACCACCGCTCCACCTCCGCCATGTGCCGGACCAGGCCCAGGAGGGTGAGGTTCGACGGCTCCACGGTCGTCCGGGCCAGCTGCTCCGGTGCGAGCCCGGCACACTTGGCCAGCAGGGTCTCGCGGTGCCAGACCAGCCAGCCTTCCAGCATCCGACGTTCGGTCACGGTGCCGAGGTCGCCCAGCTGCCCGGCGCGCTCGACCGGTGGCACGGTCCATGTCATAGGACCACCCTGCCCCGCCGCCGGGAGGGGTTCAAGCCGGCGAAGGGACGGCGGGGCCGGGCCGGCCGACACCGGCAGCGCACGGACCGCAGCCGCCGTGCCGCCGACGGCCGCCGCCTGTCGGCGCGTGACCGGGTCGGGCACCGGCGGAGACCGGCTTGATCATCGGCCGCGTCTGCTCCAACCTGTATCCGGAGACGGGGGGTTGAGGATGCGGAAGACGAACGGGCGGAGAGCGTCGCCCTCATGGGCCGTGCTCCTTGCGGCGGTCCTCTCGGCCTGCGGCGAGCAGGGACCCGATCCGGAACGGGTCGCTTCCTGGCGGGAGGACTACTGCTCGGACCTGGCGGCCTGGCAGCGGATCACCCACGACCCGCCGGTGAAGGGGTACGGCAACGAGCCCGTGCTCACCGCTGCGGCGGTGATCTCCGCGGCGAAGGTCATCGACCGGGAGCACCTCGACCACGAGGGCAGCCACATCCTGAACGACACCGCCCAGGCGGTCTCGCACCAGGACCGGGAGGCGGAGAAGCGAGTGTCGGCGTACTGCGACGCGGTGGGCTTCGAGACGCTGATGAAGTACGGCTGAGCTCCTCGTCCCTCCGCTCGCGCGGGGCGGGACCCGGCGGCGTTCCGGCTCCGGCGGACCCCAAGGAGGCGGCGCTCATGCCGCCCCCGTGGCGGCGGTCCGGACGAGGCGGCGCGTGGAGGCCTCGGAGGTGAAGGACGGGGGCGGTTCCGGCACGAGCGCGGTCCGCTCGAACAGTTCGCCGATCTCGTCGAGCGCGGCCCACGGGTGTTCCGCGCCGAGTCGTGCCGGCTCCTCGTCGGGCATGCCGAGCACGGCCTCCCGGCCGATCACGCGGTGGCGCGGCCACTGCCGGATCCGGACGCGGGCGATCTCGGCGGTGGCGGCGTCCTCCATCAGGCCGTCGAGGGCGACGGCTCCCCGGCCGCGCGGCCGGGCGCCGAAGGAGCGCGGGACCACGGCGATGCCGGTGCGCACCCCTTCGGCGGCGGCCGGGACGCCGGGGCGGGGGTGTGGCTAGAGTGCGCAGGTGGCGTCGTACAGCATCGGGCAGGCCGCGCAGCTGCTCGGAGTGAGTTCGGAGACCGTCCGCCGGTGGGCGGACGGGGGCAGGCTCGCCGTGGTGCGCGACGGAGCCGGCCGTCGGGTGATCGACGGCGTGGCCCTGGCCGCCTTCGCCCGGGAGCGGGGGGCCGGGCTGCACGCCGTGCCGGAGGACGACGTGCCGACGTCGGTGCGGAACTCCTTCGTGGGGATCGTCACCGCCCTGCGCGTCGACGACGTGGCCGCGCAGGTGGAGGTGCAGGCGGGGCCGCACCGGCTGGTGTCGCTGGTGACCCGCGAGGCCGTCGAGGAGCTGGCGCTCGACGTCGGCGTCACGGTGACGGCCCGGGTGAAGTCGACCAGCGTCCACATCGACCTGCCCTGAGGCGCGGGGCGTCAGCGGCTCAGGAGCGCGGCGCGCAGGTCCAGCCGGTCGTCGAGGCGGGACAGGTCGCGGCCGGTGAGGGTCTCGATGCGTTCGACGCGGTAGTGGACCGTGTTGACGTGGACGTGGAGGGCCTCGGCGGTCCGCGTCCAGGAGCAGTCGTGCGCCAGGAAGACCTCCAGGGTCTCCCTCAGCATGGTGCCCGACCCCCGCCCGGCCCTCGTCAGGGGGCCCAGGACGGTCTCGCGGTAGACGTCGCGCACGGAGGCGGGCACGCCGGCGAGGAGCATCGCCAGCCCGTCGAGGTCGCGGAGCCGCGCGACGCGCGAGGCCGGCGCCCCGGTGGTGCGGGCCCCCGCGAGGGCGTAACGGGCTTGGGCGAGGGCGGTGTTCAGGCCGTTCGCGTCGGCGGGTTCGCTCAGGCCGATGTGCCAGGTGCTCCCGGGCCGGCAGGACCGGATCAGGCCGGCGGCCTCGCGCAGTCGTTCCGCCGTGGCGTGCGCCGTGTCGTCGCCGTGCGCCAGGACGGCCGTCGCCGCGTCGTCGTCGCCGAGGGCGACGGCGAACGCGGCGGACGGCAGGTGTCCGAGGGCCTCGGCGAGCGCGGCGACGCCGTCGGCGCCGGCGTTCCCGTCCGGTTCCAGGGCGGCGGCGACGACCGTGTAGGAGGGCCGGTCGGCCAGCCCGCAGGAGGCCAGCGCGCGCTGGAGCCGGCCGGGGTCGGCGCGCGGCGTGCCGATGGCCTCCAGGAGCCGGCCGGTCGCGGGGCCGCGCCCGGCCCGTTCCCCGTCCTGCCGGCGGCGGTGGCGGCCGAGGAGTTCGGCTATCTCCTGGAGGACCCTCGGCGGCACCTGCCCCTCCTCGGGCAGGTGCAGGTACCAGGTGTCGAAGTCGGTGCCCTCGGCGTCGATCCGCAGCGTGGTGCCGCGTGCGCCGCCGAGGGCCTCCCTCGCCTCCCGGGCGGGGAGGCGGGGGGCGTCGCCGGTGCGGGCGACGGTGCGGCCCGAGGCGGTGAGGAGGTGGCAGGCGGGCGCGCCGAGGTGGGCGAAGGCGCGGTCGAGGAGTTCACCGGCCGTCGCGCGGTGCTCCAGGGCCCGGTCGAGGTCCAGGCGGACGTTCTCCGGCAGGGCGTGGTGGCTCGCGGGATGGCGGTTGAGCTCGGCCCACTGGCGCAGGTAGACGGCTTCGGTGATGGCCCGGAAGCTGGTGTGCGGGGGCACGGCGATGAGCGGGACGCGGTGCCTGCGGCAGGCGTCGGCGAGTTCTCCGGGGACGTGCCCGTGGGTCTCCTCGCCGGCCAGGAGCGCCACGGCCCCCGCCTGCCGCAGGGCGGAGACGAAGCGCTCGGTCTTGGCCGCGGCGCCGTCGCGGTTCCACCAGACGAGTCCGCTCAGCACGACCTCTCCCGGTTGGAGGAAGCGCGCCGGGTCCTCCAGGTCGGTCGCGGTGACCCCGGCGATCTCCTGGCCGAGCAGCGCCTCGTCGCCCCAGACGAGGAAGAGGTCCAGACGGTCGAGGCGGAGGAGGTGGTCGACGTGCATGCGGGGCTCCCTGCTCGGTCGCGGGCCGGAGCCCATGCTCACATTCACGAGGAGAATGCGAGTCGCTGCATCGTAAGTGCCCAGGTCCAGGCGGAAAACGCCTCTTGGTCGATCCTCCAGGGAGGAGGGCTGTCCGAGGGCCGTTTTCCGGGTTCCCCTCCAGTCGTGCCGGGGGTCCGTCCCGGGCTTCACTGGCCTGAAGGCATCGGTCGGGAGGCAGGGGCGGCATGGATCTGAACACGGTCGAGGACGTGAGGGACGCGCGTCTGCGCGAGCCCTGGCGGCCCGGGGACGCGTGGCTGGGCGGCGGGACGTACCTGTTCTCCGAACCCCAGCCGCACCTGCGGCGGCTGGTCGACCTGAGCCGGATGGGGTGGGAGCCGCTCACGCGCTGCCCGGACGGCTCGCTGGAGATCGCCGCGACCTGCACGATCACCCAGCTGTCCCGCTACGGCAGGCGCTTCCTGGACGCCCCGGCGGCCCCGCTCTTCGAGCAGTGCTGCCGGGCCTTCCTCGCCTCCTTCAAGATCTGGAACACGGCCACCGTCGGCGGGAACCTGTGCAACGGCCTGCCGGCCGGGCCGATGATCTCGCTCACCGCCGCCCTCGACGGAAGCTGCCTCCTCCTGGCCCAGGACGGGTCGACGCGCGAGGTGAAGGCGGCCGGCTTCGTCCGGGGCGCGGGCGTGAAGGACCTCGCGGAGGGCGAGCTGCTGCGGTCGGTGACGCTGCCGGGGCGGGCGCTCGAGTGCCGTACGGCCTTCCGGCAGGCGTCGCTGTACGGCCTCGGACGCTCCGGCGCCCTGGTGATCGGGGCGCTCGACCCGGTGGACGGGTCGCTGGCGGTGACGGTCACCGCGGCCACCACCCGCCCGTTCCGCTTCTGGTTCCCGCTCCCGCCGACCGCGGAGCATCTCCGGACGACGATCGACGCGGCGGTCTCCGGCGACGAGTGGTTCGACGACATCCACGGACTCCCCGAGTGGCGGCGGCACATGGGCCTGCGCCTCGCCGAGGAGGTCCGCCGCGAGCTGGTCCACACCCCCGGGGAAGGTGCCCGATGAGCTTCGGCATCCAGGTCAACGGCCGCCCGTTCGACACCGAGCCGCGCGCCGGCCAGTGCCTGCGCACCTATCTGCGCGAGCGCGGCTGGTTCGGCGTGAAGAAGGGGTGCGACGCCGGTGACTGCGGCGCCTGCACCGTGCACGTCGACGGCGAGCCCGTGCACAGCTGCGTCCACCCCGCCGTACGGGCCGAAGGGCGAGCGGTGACGACCGTGGAGGGACTCGCCTCCCCGGAGGGCGAACTCCACCCCGTCCAGCAGAGGTTCCTGGACGCCCAGGGCTACCAGTGCGGCATGTGCACGGCCGGTTTCCTGATGACGACGGCCGCCCTGGAGGCGGAGCGCGGCACCCCGCACGACGACGGCAAGCTGGACGACCTGCCCCGGGCGTTCAAGGGCAACATCTGCCGCTGCACCGGCTACCGGGCGATCGAGGACGCCGTGCGCGGGGTCGAGCACGTCGAACGACCCTGCGCGGGGAAGGCGGTGGGCCGGAACGTCGGGGCGCCGGCCGGGCCGCAGGTGGTCACCGGCACGGCCCGCTACACCTTCGACGTCGAGGTCCCGGGCCTGCTGCACATGAAGCTGCTGCGCTCGCCGCACCCGCACGCCCGGATCCTCGCGATCGACACGAGCGCCGCTCTCAGGGTCCCGGGCGTGGTCGCCGTCCTCACCCACGAGGACGCCCCGGACACCCTGTACTCCTCCGCCCGCCACGAGCACCCCACCGAGGACCCCGACGACACCCGCGTCCTGGACGACGTCGTCCGGTACGTCGGGCAGCGGGTCGCGGCGGTCGTCGCCGACGGCGAGCAGGCCGCGGAGGAGGGCTGCCGCAGGATCGAGGTGACGTACGGGGAACTGCCGTACGTGGTCGACCCCGAGGAGGCGATGCGTCCGGGCGCCCCCGTGATCCACGCCGGCAAGGGCCCGGAGGCGCGCATCGCCCGGGTCGAGAACAACGTGGCGGGCGAGGTCCACGGCGAGATCGGCTCCGTCGAGGACGGTTTCGCCGAGGCCGACGTCGTGTACGAGGAGACCTTCCGCACCCAGCGGGTGCAGCACGCCGGCCTGGAGACCCACGGCTGCGTCGCGTACTTCGAGCCGAAGGAGGACGGCACGGGCGAACGCCTCACCGTCCGCTCCTCCACCCAGACGCCGTTCCTGACCCGCCGGGCGCTGTGCGCGCTGTACGGCCTGCCGGAGGACGAGGTGCGGGTGGTCGCGGGCCGCGTCGGCGGCGGCTTCGGCGGCAAGCAGGAGATGCTCACGGAGGACGTCGTGACGCTCGCCGCCCTGAAGCTGCGGCGGCCGGTGAAGCTGGAGTACACGCGGGCCGAGCAGTTCTACGGGGCGACCACCCGGCACCCGTTCACCATCGGCGTCAAGGCCGGGGCGCGGAAGGACGGCACGCTGACCGCCGTGCGGATGCGGGTGGTGTCGAACACCGGCGCCTACGGCAACCACGGCCCGGCGGTGATGTTCCACAGCGTGGGCGAGTCCTTCGCCGTCTACCGCGCCCCGCACAAGAAGGTCGACGCCTACTCCGTCTACACCAACGTCGTCCCGGCCGGCGCCTTCCGCGGCTACGGCCTCGGCCAGGTCACCTTCGCCGTCGAGTCCGTCATGGACGAGCTCGCCCGCCGACTCGGCATGGACCCCCTGGTCTTCCGGGAGAGGAACGTCATCGGGCCCGGGGACGCGATGCACAGCCCGATCGGCGGGGAGGAGGACCTGTACATCGCCTCCTACGGACTCGACCAGTGCCTCTCCGTCGTGCGGAACGCGCTCGCCGAGGACCGCAGCGCCGAGGACGCGCCGGAGGGCTGGCTGGTCGGGCAGGGCACCGCCATGGCGATGATCGCCACCGGCCCGCCCGGCGGACACCACGCCGACGCCCGCGTCTCCCTGCTGGAGGACGGCACGTACGACATCGCCGTCGGCACCGCCGAGTTCGGCAACGGCACCACCACCGTCCACCAGCAGATCACCGCCGGCGCCCTGAACACCACCGAGGACCGGCTCGCCGTCCGCCAGTCCGACACCGACGTCGTGCGCCACGACACCGGCGCCTTCGGCTCCGCCGGCACCGTCGTCGCCGGCAAGGCCGTCCTCCTCGCCGCGACCTCCCTCGCCGAACGGCTCCGCACCCTCGCCGCCCGGCACACCGGCGTCGCCCGGCACCTGTGCGTCCTCGGTGCCGAGTCCGTCGACTGTGCCGGACGGCTCGTCACCCTCAAGGAGCTGTACGAGGCGGGGCACGCCCTCGGGGCGGCGGAGGAACTGGCGGCGGACGGGCACTGGGGCGGCTCGCCGCGCTCGGTCGCCTTCAACGCCCAGTGGTTCCGCGTCGCCGTGGACCCCGGCTCGGGCGAGGTCCGCATCCTGCGCAGCGTCCACTCGGCCGACGCCGGCAAGGTCGTGAACCCGATGCAGTGCCGGGGGCAGGTCGAGGGCGGCGTCGCGCAGGCCCTCGGCGCCACCCTCTTCGAGACCGTCCGGATCGACGGACGGGGCGAGGTGACGACGGCCGCGTTCCGGCGCTACCGGCTTCCCCAGTACGCGGACGTGCCCCGGACCGAGGTCCACTTCACGGAGACGTCCGACGCGATCGGCCCGCTCGGCGCCAAGTCCATGAGCGAGAGCCCCTTCAACCCGGTCGCCCCCGCCTTCGCCAACGCGCTGAGGGACGCCACCGGCATCCGCTTCACCGAGCTGCCCGTGACCCGCGACCGCGTCTGGCTCGCCCTGGCCGACCGGGCCGGGGAACTCGGCCGATGAACCAGGCATTCATGAGGGTCGCACTCGTACCAAGCTCACAGATGCCGGTCGAAAGGCCGATCCGGCATGGCAGACACGGTTCCCCCCTCCGGCGGTCGGGCATCACTGCGCGCAGCCGCCGCACCGACCGCCGCGAGGGGACCGACGATGATCCGACCGCACACCTCACCCCAGCCGACGCCCGCCGCCACCCTGCCCCTCACCCTCTGGGGCGAGGTGGCCGAGCCCCTTTCGCTCACCGTCGCCGACCTGCGCGCGGGCTGGGAGCGGCGCCGGGCCGAGGTCGTCTTCGACTGCGCCACGGCCGGACCGCGGCACCACACCTTCGCGGGCCCCCTCCTGCGCGAGGTCGTGGCCGCGGTCCGCCCCCGCTTCGACCCCGCGCGCCGCAAGGAGCGCTCCCGTTTCCCGCTCGCGGTGAGCGGCGGCGAAGGGCACCACACGGTCCTGTCGTGGGCGGAGATCGACGCCGACTTCGGCGACGCCCCGGTGCTCCTGGCGACCCGCATGGACGACCGGGAGCCGGACGGCGCCGGGCCGCGGCTCGTCGTGCCGTCCGACCGCTGCGGGGCCCGGTACGTCAGCGCCGTCACCGGCGTCCGGAACGGCCGGCACCTCCTCGGCGGCACCCCTCCGTCCGAGGCGTGAGACCGGCGGGAAACCCCTCTCGTCGCTTTCTACGGCCGGCCTCTCATCAGCGATGGAGAGTCCCACGATGTTGTTGCAGATGAGCGCGGAAGCCGCCTACGGTGTCGCATATGCAGTCCTACACCATCGGGCAGGCCGCCCGTCTGCTGGGCGTCAGCCCGGACACGGCGCGGCGCTGGGCGGACGCGGGCCGGGTCGCGACCCACCGCGACGAGAGCGGCCGGCGCGTCATCGACGGGAAGTCGCTCGCGGCGTTCTCCGTGGAACTCGCGCAGAGCGAGGACGAGGACGCGTCGTACACCTCGGCGCGGAACGCGTTCCCGGGGATCGTCACGGCGATCAAGCTCGGTGACATCGCGGCCCAGGTCACCATCCAGGCCGGGCCCCACCGGCTGGTCTCCCTCCTCACCCGTGAGGCCGTGGAGGAGCTGGGACTGGAAGTCGGCATGCAGGCCACCGCCCGCGTGAAGTCGACCAGCGTGCACATCGACCGCACCTGACCACCCCTCACGCAGTACGCACCGCACACCTCGGCCGTCGGCGCGGCCGGCCTGTCTTGTCACCATTCCTTTCCCCGCGAGGAGTTCCGACCCTCATGTCCCTCACCCTCACCAGACGCCGCACCGCCGCCGCCGTGCTCACCGCCGCCCTGCTCGCCCCGCTCGCGGCCTGTTCCGGCGACGACACCGGGAAGGGCGCCGACGGGTCCCCGGCCTCCGGTTCCGCGAGCGCCGCGCCGCGGGCGAACCTGACGGTCCTCGCCGCCGCCTCGCTCACCGACGTCTTCAAGACCGCCGGTGCCGCGTACGAGAAGGCCCACCCCGGCACGAAGCTCACCTTCTCCTTCGCCGGCTCCCAGGAGCTCGTCGCCCAGGTCTCGCAGGGCTCGCCCGCCGACGTCCTGGTCACCGCCGACACCAAGAGCATGGACAAGGTGAGGGCCGACACCGGCACCCCCGCGATCATCGCGAAGAACCGGCTGGTCATCGTCACCGGCGAGGGCAACCCCTTCGAGGTCGACGACCTGAAGGACCTGGCCGACACCAAGCTGAAGGTCGTCCTGGCCGCGCCCGAGGTGCCCGCGGGCAAGTACAGCGAGCAGATCCTCGACGAGCAGGGCATCACGGTGAAGCCGGTCTCCCAGGAGCCCAACGTCCGCGCCGTGCTCAGCAAGGTCGAGCTCGGCGAGGCCGACGCCGGCCTGGTCTACAAGACCGACGCCGAGAGCGCGAAGGACAAGGTCGACGCCGTCGAGATCCCCGACGACCGGAACGCGATCGCCCAGTACCCGGCCGCCACGGTCGAGGGCTCGAAGAACGCCGAGGCCGCCGCCGCGTTCGTCGCCTGGCTGTCCTCGCCCGAGGGCCAGAAGATCCTCCAGGACGCGGGCTTCCAGAAGCCGTAACCGTCCGGGACCGTCCAGACCGCGAGGGGGCTGTCCGCACCGGGGGACCGGACAGCCCCTCCGCTCCCCGTCCGCACCTCCCCGGGACCTCCGATGAAACGATCAGGCGCACGAACCTCGGGTGCGCGCCCGCCCCTCGCCCTGGCGCTGCCCGCGCTCGCGGCGGTGGCCTTCCTGGCCCTCCCGCTGATCGGCATCCTCGTCCGCACGGAGTGGAGCGAGCTCGCCGCGCACCTCCGCTCACCCGGCACCGTCCAGGCGCTGAAGCTGTCGCTCCTCGTCTCCTTCTGGGCGCTCGGGCTGTCCCTGCTCCTCGGCGTCCCGCTCGCCTGGCTCCTGGCACGGGTCTCCTTCCCCGGCAAGGCGTTCGTCCGCTCGCTGGTGCTGCTGCCGATGGTGCTGCCGCCGACCGTCGGCGGCGTCGCGCTGCTCCTCGCCTTCGGACGGCGCGGACTCCTCGGCCCCTGGCTGGAGGACGCCTTCGGCATCACCCTGCCGTTCCACACCTCCGGCGCCGTCCTCGCCGCCACCTTCGTCGCCATGCCCTTCCTGATCATCAGCCTGGAGGGCGCCCTCGGCGGACTGCGGCCCCGCTACGAGGAGACGGCGGCGTCCCTCGGCGCCTCGCCGGTCCGGGTGTTCTTCACCGTGACGCTGCCGATGGTGGCGCCCGGCGTGCTGGCCGGAGCGGCGCTCACCTGGGCACGGGCCCTGGGCGAGTTCGGCGCGACGATCACCTTCGCCGGGAACCTCCCCGGCACGACGCAGACCCTGCCGCTCCAGGTCTACCTGCTCCTCCAGGACGAACCGGAGGCGGCGACCTCGGTCTCCCTCCTGCTCCTCGCCATCGCCATGGGCGTGCTCATCGCCCTGCGCGGGCGCTGGACGGGCACCCCGAGCGGGCGCGGCCGCGCCGCCCGGGCGCCCGTCCCGGACGGGGCGGACCCGATCGCCGTCGAGCCGCGGGGCCCGGCCGCTCCTCCCGCGCCCCCCGGCGAACGCTGGCCGCTGCACGCCGAGGTCACCGGCTTCACCGCCCTCGCCCTCGACGCGGCCCCGGGCACCACGATCGCCGTCGTCGGCCCGAACGGCGCCGGCAAGACCACCCTGCTGCGCGCCCTCCTCGGCCTCACCCCGCGCGCGCACGCGGAGCTCCGCCTCGGGGACGAGGACGTCACCGCCCTGCCCCCGCACCGGCGCCGGGTCGCCTGGGTCCCGCAGGACGGGGCCCTCTTCCCGCACCTGTCGGCCCTCGCCAACACCGCCTACGGGCTCCGCGCCCAGGGCGTCCCCCGCGCCGAGGCCCGCCGCGAGGCCCAGGGCTGGCTCGACCGCCTCGGCGTCGGCGGCCTCGGGCACCGCAGGCCCGCGCAGCTCTCCGGCGGCCAGGCCCAGCGCGTGGCGCTGGCCCGCGCGCTCGCCGCCCGGCCCCGGCTCCTGGTCCTCGACGAACCCCTCGCCGCGCTCGACCAGACGACGCGCGCGCACGTGCGCCACACCCTGCGCACGCACCTCGCCGGCTTCGGCGGTGTCTGCCTCATCGTCACCCACGACCCGGTGGAGGCGGTCTCGCTCGCCGACCGCGTCCTCGTCCTCCAGGACGGCCGCGCCCTCCAGGACGCCGCCCCCGCCGAGGTCACCCGCCACCCGCGCTCGCCCTGGGTGGCCCGGATGCTCGGCCGCAACGCCTGGCCCGGCACCGCCACCCCCGACGGCCTCGCCCTCGACGGCGGCGGTGTCCTCGTCGCCGCCGAACCCCCGCCGCCCGGCACCCCGGCCCTCGCGATCGTCGCCCCCGAAGCGGTCTCCCTGCACCGCGAGCGGCCCGCCGGCAGCCCCCGCAACGTCTGGCCCGGCACCGTACGCGAGATCACCACCAGCGGCAGCCGCCTCCGCGTCCTCGTCACCTCCGAAGAAGCCCCCGACCTCGTCGCCGAGATCACCCCCCAGGCCGCCGCCGAACTCGGCCTCGCCGACGGCGTGCCCGTCTGGAGCAGCGTCAAGGCGACCGAGACGACCGTCGTCACCCTCTGAGACCCCGGGAGGACCCCATGCCGCAGAGGGACTCCTCGGCCGTGCGCGCCTGGCTGCGCGGCATCGAGGTCTTCGCCCGACCGCTGCCCGCGTTCGACCCGGGGAGCGCGCCGGCCGAACCCGCCGCCCTGTTCCTGGAGTGGCTGACGGAGGCGGTGGACGCCGGAGTCCCCGACCCGCACGCCATGACCCTGTCCACCGTCGACGAGGCGGGGGACCCCGACGCCCGCGTCCTCATCCTCAAGAACGTGGACGCCTCCGGCTTCCAGTTCGCCGCGCACGCCGCCGGACCGAAGGGAGTGCAGCTCGCGGGCGCGCCCAGGGCCGCGCTCACCTTCTATCGGGCCGAGTTCGGCCGGCAGGTCCGCGTCCGGGGCGCGGTGACGCCCGACGCGCCGGAGCGCTCGGCCGCCGACTTCCTCGCCCGCGGGGCGACCGCGCGGGCGGAGTCCCTCCTCGGCCGGCAGAGCCGCTACCTCACCGATCCCGGCGCGGGCGACCGCGCCCTGCGGGAGAGCCTGGCCCGGGTCGAGGCCGACCCCGGCCTCGTCGACCCGGACTGGACGCTCTACACCGTGGTGCCCGACGTCGTGGAGTTCTGGCAGGCCGCCGCCGACCGCGTCCACGTCCGCCTGCGCTACGAGCGCGAGCCCGCCGGCTGGCAGCGCCGGCGGCTCTGGTCCTGAGACCGGCGCGCGGTGCCCCCTGTCCCGTCCGCCGGCCGGACGGATCCCCCTCCTCCGGAGACCAGCCGATGGGGCGGGCCCGCAGACCCGCCGATGGGGGCGGACCCTCACCCGCCGTCCGGCGGCTCCGTCCCGGAGACGGGCAACGCGCCGCGCGGATCCTTCGAGCGCATCGGCGAGACGCGACCGGGAAGCCACCTCGCAGATGTGTCCCGAAGGCCCTTCTCCCTCTTGGACGATCCGCTGGGGGGGACGCCGTGGGGGAGGGACGCCGTGCGGGAGGGGCGTTGGCCGTGCCCGCGTCCCCTCGCGCCCGGAGGCCGGAGGCTGCTCGACCGGGGCGCGTCGCCACCGAAGGGGAGGAGTGGCTCTCGCCGTCCTCGGCCTGCCGACCGGAAGGGCCCTGCGCGCTGTTCGCGGTGTTCCGTGCGCAGGGGCCTTCGCGGACCCCGTGCCGATCCCGTCCGACCGCACCGGCGGTCTCGCCGCCCCGGTCCCCCGGGACCGGGGCGCCGGGGCGAACCGGCCCCGGAGCTCAAAGCAGGTGACGGTTGGGCGCCTGCGCGGCGTCCGCGTACTCCGGCAGCGCGACGACCACGACGCCGGCCCCTTCGAGGACGCCCGTGCCGTCGGCGCCGACGACGAAGGTGTCGGGTTCGACCCACGCGGTGACGACGCGGCGGAGGCCGGCGTCCTGGATGAGCCGGGCGCAGGGGCGGGGCCGGGAGGCCCGCGCGGCGCAGGGTTCCAGGGAACTGTAGATCGTGGCGGTGGCGAGCCGGGGGTCTTCGGCGGAGAGCCGGGCGAGGGCGCCCTCCTCGGCGTGGTCGTGGGGGTCGTTCTCGCGCGAGTGGCCGCGGGCGAGTTCGGTGCCGTCGGCGGCGACGACGACCGCGCCGACGCTGAAGGCGGTCGCCGAGGGCGGGCAGAGGGCGGCCAGTTCGCAGGCGAGGGCCAGCCAGCCGCGGTCGGCGGCGTTGGGCTCGCGGCCGGTTCCCGGGGCGCCGGGGGAGGGGAGGGTGCTCATCGGGGCTCCGTCGAGGTGTCCTTGGGGGCGTACCTCAGGAGTACCACGTCGCCGATCCGGCGGACCTCCAGGAGGCGGAGGCGGGCCGAGGGCCCGCCGGGGTAGTCCGCGGCGCCGAGCATGCGCACCGCGTCGGCCTGGCCGACCAGGAGCGGGGCGACGACGAGGTGGAGCTCGTCGGCGAGCCCCGCCTCCAGGAGCTGGGTGTGGATCGTGCCGCCGCCCTCGACCATGAGCCGTCCGATCCCGTGGGCGTCGCCGAGGACGTCGAGGGCGGACGGCCACACGGCCCCGGCGGGGACGGTCTCCACGGCGGCGAGGCCGCCCAGGCGGGCGCGTGCCGTCGCGGCGGCTTCCTCCCCGACGGCCAGGACCAGCTTCTCCCCGCCGTGGTGCCAGAACCTCCAGGCCGGGTCGAGGGCGCCGGTGCCGGTGACGGTGACCTTCAGCGGGTGCTCCGGGCGGCCGGCCGCGACGCGCGCCGCCCTGCGCTCCGCCGAGTCGACGAGGAGCCGCGGGTTGTCGGCGCGCAGCGTCCCGGCGCCGACGAGGATCGCGTCCACGCCCGCCCGTACGGAGTCGACGCGGTCGAAGTCCTCCTCGTTGGACAGCAGGAGCCGCTCCTCGCCCGGGCGGGTGTCGAGGTGGCCGTCGAGCGACACGGCGGCGGACAGCAGGACGTACGGGCGGGGCACGCGAACTCCAGAAGGCGGGTCGGGTCGGCCGGGAGGCGGACGACGGGGACGGGCGTCACGGGGAACGGACGGGACGCGGTCCGCAGCCGTCTCCGGCGACGGGCCCCAGCCTAGGGTTCCGGCCCGAGGGCGCCGCTCGAAGGCGGACCGGGGACCGCCGTCGGCCATCGGGGCCCCGGGAGGGACGGCCGGTGGGAACGGCCGGCAAGCACCTCCCCGCACCGGCGGGGAACTTTCCCCCTTTTCGGGGATCGTTGCTGGTCGCTTGGGGTGAACAGGAGTCAGGGGCCGTTCCCGGCCCGGGGCGGAGGGCGTTGGAGCGGGTGTGAGTACCGCAAGCAGAGCTCCGATACTGACCGTCTCCCCCGTCTCCTCCGTCGCCCCCGCCGTGCACGACTCGGGCGCGGACACCGCGCCCGGCGACATAGTCGTCGCCTCCTGCACCACCCTCGGCGCCACCCTGGTGGTTCACCTCGCCGGGGAGATCGACCACTACAGCGCCGCCCCGCTGCGCACCCTCCTCGCCTCCGCGGCGGACAACGGCTACACCGGTCTCGTCCTGGACACCGCCCGGGTCACCTTCTGCGACTCCGCGCTCCTCGCCGTCCTGGACTGGTGGCCCCGACGCGGCCGGCGCCTCGGCCTCGCCAACCGCTCCCGGGCCGTCCGGCACCTCCTGGACGCGGCCGCCGCCACCTGGCGGCAGACCGGCCGCTCCGCCTCCCGCGCCGGGGGGAACCGGCGCCGCCGGTCCTCCGGATCCCTCCGGACGCGTCCGGAAGGCAGTACGGGGGACACCCGGACCGCCGGCGAGCGCTGACCCGCACCCCCGGGGCAGCGAGCGGCCGAAGCCCTCCTCCGCCGCCGGCCTCGCCCTGCGCCCGGCTCACGGCACGGTCCTGCTCGTCCTCGCCACCGGTCCGCGGCGGCGCCTCGGCGACGTCCTCGCGGCGGCCGTCGGGGCGCCGCCGGGTCCGGGGCGCCCGGCGGAAGGCGCCCGTCACCCGCCGGCCGGGGCGGAGGCGGCGTCGAGGTGGCGGGCGACCTGCGAGGGGTGCGTCAGCTGGGGGTAGTGCCCGGCCCCGGCGATCTCGGTCACCGGGAGGCCGACGGCCTCGGTCAGCGGGTCCGCCGAGCCCACGAGGACCCGGACCGGGACGTCCACCCGGTCCAGCAGGGCCCGCCACCGCGGGCGTGCGGCGACGTCCGCGCGCAGGGCCGCGGTCACGCGCCGCGCCGCTCCGGGGCGCCGCAGGTCGGCCACGGCGCTGCGCACCTCCGGTCCCTCGGGGACGCCGAGCGCCCGGGCCAGCCGGGCGGCCGGCATCCGGCGCAGCACCGGCGCGGCCAGGCCCGAGCGGGCGAACCGCGGGGCGGGCGCCTGCAGGAACGCGGGGGAGACGAGGACGAGCCCGCCGACCCGGTGCGGACGGGCGGCGGCGAAGCGGAGCGCGGGACCGCAGGCCAGGGAGTGCGCGACCAGTACGGGGCGGGTGCGCACCGGGTCCATCAGATCGGCCAGCCACGCGTCGAGCGGCCGGTTCGTGGCGGCCGAGCGCCCCAGCCCCGGAAGGTCGGGGGCGAGGACCGGGCCGGTCAGCCGGGCGGCGACGGGCGCCCAGAGGTCGGCGTTCATCGGC
The DNA here is from genome assembly GCF_014650895.1 of Streptomyces omiyaensis. Lineage (GTDB taxonomy): Bacteria > Actinomycetota > Actinomycetes > Streptomycetales > Streptomycetaceae > Streptomyces > Streptomyces omiyaensis. The sequence continues at coordinate 52,510 of NZ_BMVV01000011.1, read as the reverse complement.
AGCCCGTGGAGCAGGACGTGGGAGGGCCGCTCGCGGTCCCCGGTCACCCAGGTCGGGACGCCCGCCACGGTGTGGAAGCCGTACGGGCTGAGCCAGGGCGATGCGGAACCGAAGCGGGCGGCCACCAGGTCGTCGGCCCAGGTGCGCAGGGCGTCGGCCGCCGGGGGCGCCTCCAGGCCGGCGCGCTCGGCGAGGGCGCGGGCGGAGGCGGTCGGGTAGCGGTCGGACGACAGGAAGGACAGAGTCTCGGGATCGGCGCCGGTCAGCCGGCGCGGCAGACGCCTCAGCAGGCCGACGGGAACGGTCCGCCGCGGTGCCCGCACGCCCATGTGGGCGGCCATCGTGCCGATCAGTTCGGGCAGCAGGGGGGTGTCGTCGTCGAGCACCCAGTAGTGCTCGCCCACCGGCGCGGCGGGGATCTCCGCCAGGAACCGCGCGAGGTGGTCCACCGTGGTGACCGGCAGGAAGGTGTCGCGGCCTCCGGGCAGGGCGGGCAGCCGCCCGTTCCACACGTCCTCGACGAGCGAGGCCAGGCCGATGTACTGGCCGGGCCCGATCACGGTGCTGGGATTGGCGACGGTCAGCGGGACCGACAGCGCCTCGGCCCGGGCCCGTACCGCGAGATCGGCCTCGGACTTCGACGCCTCGTAGGCTCCCGCCTCGGCCGGGTCGAGGGGGTCTTCGGCCGTGCTCACCCGGTACCCGCTGATGTGCACCAGCCGGCGCAGCCTCGGCAGCGTGGCGGCCCATTCGAGGACGTGGAGCGCCCCGGTGACGTTGACCGACCGCGCCTCCCGCTCGCCGAGCCCGAAGGCGAAGCGGCCGGCGGCGTTGTAGACGTCGCGCACCTCGGGCAGTTCCGCCAGCGGCCGGGTGACGTCGGCGGTGACGATCTCCAGCCCGCCGAGGTCGACACCCCGGGAGACCAGCCAGGGGGTGAGCGTGTCGTTGCGCACGGCCGCCGCCACCCGCTGCCCCCGGCCGAGCAGTTCGGCGACGAGGAAGCGGCCGATGAAGCCGGTTGCGCCGAAGACGATCGCGTCCATGGTGTCTGCCGCGTCTGCCGCGTCTGCCGCGTCTGTCGCGCCCATCGCCTCCGTCGTGTCCGTCGTGTCCGTCGCATCTGTCGTGTCCGTCGAGCCCGTCGCATCCGTCGCGGTCATGTGACTCCCCATTTCTGAATAGACCGGTCTACATATTTTTTGGGCGACAGAAGACCCGCCGGTGACGGCGGGTCGTGTCAGCCGACCAGGACGCCGATCCGGCGGGCGACCCGGTCCAGGGGGTCCCTGCTGCGGTGCGCCCGGGCCAGCAGGAGCGCGCCCTCGACGAGGGCCAGGACCGTGACCGCGAGGTCGTCGGCGTCCGGACGGCCCGCCAGCCGTGCGCGCAGGGCCGCCTCCCACGAGGCGTAGACCTCCGAACACGCCTCCTGCAACGGGTCGTTGGTGCCGGCGGTCTCCAGTGCGACGGTGGCCACCGGGCATCCCTTGCGCCACCCCGACTCCTCCAGCCGGTCGCCCAGATGGCGCAGCACCGCCTCGGCGAACTCCGCGGCGGAGGAAGCGGAATCCGCCAGGTCCTCCAGCGCGCCCCCGATCGCCCGCCCGGCCCGCCGGACGGACTCGCCGACCAACTGGTCCTTGCCGCCGGGGAAGTGGAAGTACAGCGAGCCGCGGGGTGCGCCGCTGGCCGCGATCACCTGGTTGAGTCCGGCGCCGGGATACCCCCCGGCCTCGATCAACTCCTGCGTCGCGTCCAGCAGTCGGTCCCGCGTCTCGGCGCCCTTCAGTCCCATGGCCTCCACAGTAGACCGATCTACATATTCCCTCAACCGCTCGACCGCACCCGCTCGACCGCCCCGGCCGAGCGGGGCGCGCGACGGGGGTGTCGGGCCTGCCCGTAACGTGCACTCCAGGACCGGGCGGGACCGGGCGGGAGCGGGGGAAAGGAGCAGGGCGTGTCCACGGCGCTGGAGCGGGGCGGCAGGGGCGACCAGGACGTCTCGGTCTGGCTGATGGTCCTCACGGCCCACCAGGGCCTGTGCGTCTACTGCGGCGGTTCGGCCTCCACCACGATCGACCACGAGATCCCCGTCGCCGCCCGGGGCGCCGACATCTGGTGGAACTTCATGCCCTCCTGCGCGCGCTGCAACCGGTGGAAGAACGGCCGCAGCGCGAGGGAATGGGTCCGGGACATGGACCTCCACACCCGCTACCCGGAACTGCGCTTCTCGAAGAGGGCGATGCCCGCCCGCGTGTACGCGGGCATCCTCCGGCGGGTCGAGCGCACCCAGCGGGAGCTGGCCGACCCGGACCGGCGCGACTGGTTCCGGCACCACTACGACCTGGGCCGCCACAAGGGAAAGGCCGAGACGCTCCAGGCCCTGGAGCGGTGCAAGGAGGAACTGCGGGGCTACCCCCACCGTCCGTGGCACACGCCCAAGGTGCGCGACACGCAGGCCGACCTCTGCGTCCGCCTGATGTGCTGCGGACACATGCACCCCGACGCCAAGTGGATGAACACCGCCCTGACGGACGCGGAGTACGAGGCGTTCCGCCGCGCCGCCTACAGGGAGCGCCTCTCTCCGGGGGAACTGCTGGGCAAGGCCGTTCGGCGCTACCTCGCCGACAGCGCGTACGACCCCGACGCCCAGACCCCCGACGCCCAGGCCCCCGACGCCCAGGCCCCCGGGGCCCGGCGCGACGGCTGACGCCGGAACGGACGGGGGCCCGAGCCGGAGCTTCAGGCGGCGTCGGTGGCGACCTTCTTCGCGCCGATCCGCCGCATCCGTTCCGTCCCCCACGCCGCCAGGGACTCCAGCGCGGTGTTGAGGGAGACGCCGTGCTCCGTCAGGGAGTACTCGACCTTGGGCGGCACCACGGGGTACACCTCGCGGTGCACGAGGCCGTCCTCCTCCATCTCCCGCAGGTGCTGGACGAGCATCTTCTCGCTGACGCCCGGCAGGCCGCGCCGCAGTTCCGCGAAGCGGCGCGTGCCGTGCTCGTGGAGCTCCCAGAGGATCAGGGACTTCCACTTGCCGGTGACGACGTCCATCGCCGCGTCGATCCCGCAGAAGTAGGGCCCTTGCCGTGCCGACGTCGCCATGTGCGCCTCCGTGCCGTCCCGGTGGCACTCACCTCGGGGTGAGTACCGCACTTATGAGTCCGTACTGGTCAACTCTACTGACCGAGCCGAGGATTGAGGCATCGGGGGATCAGCGCACCGGAGTACCGGAGCAGCGGCGCACCGGCGCATTCCCACGGACGACTCGACGGAGCACGGAGCAGCGACATGGCGGAGAACGCGCAGGGCACGCAGAACACGGAGAACACGGAGAACGTGCGGAACACGCAGAACAAGGGGAACGCGGAGGGCACGGGGAACGCGGAGGGCGGCGACACCCGCGTGAGTCTCCTCGGACTCGGCGCGATGGGCGGCGCGCTCGCCGAGGCCCTGGTGAAGGCCGGGCTTCGGACCACGGTGTGGAACCGCTCGGCGGGGAAGGCCGACGCGCTCGTCGCGCACGGGGCGGTGGAGGCGGCCTCGGCCGCGGAGGCGGTCCGGGCGAGCCGGCTGGTGGTCGTCTGCCTCTTCGACCACGACTCGGTGCACGAGGTGCTCGACCCGCTCGTCGGCGACCTGGCCGGGCGGACCCTGGTCAACCTGACCACGACCAAGCCCGAGCAGGCCCGGCAGCTCGCCGCCTGGGCCGCCGAGGCCGGGGTCGCCTACCTGGACGGCGGCATCATGGCGGTGCCGTCCATGATCGGCCGGCCGGAGGCCTCGATCCTGTACAGCGGTTCGGAAGAGGTCTTCCGCCGGCACGAGGCGCTGTTCGGCCTGTGGGCGACCGGCACCTACTACGGCGAGGACGCGGGGCTGGCGTCGCTGTACGACTTCGCGCTGCTCTCGTCGATGTACGTGATGTTCGCGGGGTTCCTGCACGGTGCGGCCCTGCTCGCGCCGGCGGGGGTGTCCGCGGGCCGGTTCGCGCAGATGGCCGCGCCGTGGCTGACCGCGATGACCGGCGGGTTCGCGGGATTCGCCGAGGTCGTCGACGGCGGGGACTACACGGTCGCGGGGCAGCAGAGCCTGGAGTTCTCGAACCTCGGGCTGTTCGTCGAGGCGAGCGCGGAGCAGGGGGTGAGCGCCGAGCCGATCGCCATGGTCCAGCGGCTCATCCAGCGCCAGGTGGACGCCGGCCACGGCACGGAGGGCTTCGCCCGGATCATCGAGAGCCTCAAGAACCCCGCCGCCTGACCACCGAGGGCCGGACGCCGCCGGGGCGATCCCCGCAGGGCCGGACGCCGCAGGGGCGGACGCAGCGGGGGCGACCCCCGCAGGGGCGGGCGTCGCGGGCAGGGTCCCGACCGGGACGGTCCCCGCCGGCACCGTCCCCGCCGGGACGGTCCTCGCGGGGACGGGCCTTGCGGAACCGGCTGCTCAGGACGTGGGGGAGAGGCGGACCCTCACGGCGAGGAGGCACCCCGACGCGTCCAGATCGGCGGTCACCGGGAAGAAGCCGTCGCCCCGGCCCGTCATCGCGCAGAGCACCCGGGCCTCGCCGAGGTCCACGGAGCCTGCCCCCACCTGCGAGGCCCGCACCTCGCGCATGATCCGCCAGTGAGGGGAGTGCGGCCGGAAGTCCACCGCCATGCGCCATCCGGTCCCGTCCTTCCACCGGGACAGGGCGCGTGCCCGGTGGAGTGCCTCGGGGAGGGGCAGGCCGGTCCACCCGCGGACACCCTCCTCGCCGGCCTCGCCCAGTTCGGGCGCGGCGAACAGCGCGGCCGCCTCGTCCGCCGCGGCACCCCAGAACGCCACGTCGGCCAGGCCGTCCACCGGCTCGTCGTGCTGCCAGACGCTCAGGGCGTCGACGTCGCCGAACAGCACGCGGGCCCAGTCCACCCCGATGTCGCCCAGGGGGACCGAGGAAGCCACCGGGCCCTCGCCCGTCCGGATCGAGATCTCGGACCACCGCTCTCCGGCCCCCTCGCCGTGGCCGACCCGTGCGGCCAGCACGGGCAGCTGCCGGTCGCGGGGGACGCCGCCCACCGCGACGACGGGCACCCCGAACACCAGGAAGCCGCCCCCGCCCTCTTCGGCCGTCCGACGGGCCCTGTGGGCATGGGCTTCGCGGCCCGGCACCGCCTCCAGCCGCGCCTCCAGGCCGGCGGCGCCGCAGTGCACCTCGAAAGCCGCCTGGACGCCGGCGGCCTGTGAGGCCGGGATGTCGTGGAGCCTGGAGCCCGGCTGCCGCCCGAAGGTGCGGACGGCGGTGGCGGCGTCCGGCCCGGTGACCGCGAAGTCGACGGCGCCCGCGACGTCGGCGGCCACGTCGGGGTCCTCGATGCCCAGGAGAACCGGATCGATGTCCGCCGGTGACCGCTCCCCGCTCCACAGCCCCAGATGGCCGCCGTCGATGAGCACCAGGACGCCTGACGGGCAACGGACGGTGCCCAGCTCGAACGTCTCTTCCATGACGGGCGAGTCTAAGATCCCCGGCGCCCCGCCTGCCGGGCGACCGGCCCCCGTCGCACGGCCGCGGGAGCCAGGCGCCGCACGCGGGGACGTACGCATCCGCGCGTACCGCTCCGCGCGTGGCTTTCCGTGCGCAGAGCGGTACGCGCGGTTCCAACAGGCTGCCGTCCGGCTTCAGACGGGGGCGTGGGCCCGGCAGAAGCCGCGCACGGCCCGGTTGAACTCCTCCGGCCGTTCCAGGTTGCTGACGTGTCCCGCGCCCGGGATCACGACCAGTTCCGCGCCCGGGACGGACTCCTGGAACTGCCGGGCGACGGTCAGCGGCGAGCGCGCGTCCTGCTCTCCCCAGACCAGCAGGGTGGGCACGGAGACGGCGGGCAGGAGATCCCGCTGGTCCGCCTCGGCCATGAGGGACAACTGCCTCCGCAGGGTGTCCGGGCGGACGGCGGCCCCCATCGCGCCCAGCAGCGGCAGGTACGTGGCGGGCCGTTCGCCGGCGAACAGCCCGGGCAGGGTCGGATCGAACGCGTCGGGTGGTACGGCGAGCATCCGGCGCGCGCCCTCGACCCGGGCCCGCACCTCCTCCGCCGGCAGGGAACCCTTCCAGCCCGCGTAGGTGTCGGCGAGGATCAGGGTCCTCACGAGGTCCGCGTGGTGGCGGTAGAACTCCAGGGCGAGCGTGCCGCCCCAGGACAGACCGGCGACGTGCGCCGGACCGAGCCGCAGCGACTCCACGACCGCTGCCAGGCAGTGGGCGTAGTCCGCGAGCCCGTAGGACTCCGGCAGGTCGGAGGAGCGGCCCGCGCCGGGCTCGTCCCACGCCACCACCGTGAAAGCGTCCGCCAGCGCGTCGAGTTGGGGCCACCAGAGGCGGGCGTCCGACGCGGCACCGTGCAGGAACACCAGGGGAGGTCCCTCGCCCACGCGGTCGTGGACGACCTCCACTCCCTCGACCCGCACCATGGCCATGGCTTCAGCGTATGCCCGCACACCGGCATCGGCACCGGCACCGCCGCGACGGCGGCGCCGGCGTACGGGGCCGCCCGCTCGTCCTCCGGGGGGCGCCTCCCGGCCGACGACCCAGGCGTGCGGGGCGTCGCAGGCCGGGCAGCGGGTGGCGACCAGGACGCCGGGCTCCTCCCCGAGCAGATGAGGTAGGGCGAACGGGTCCCGGCCGCAGCCGCCCCACCCCAGGGTGCGCGTCCCCGTGACGGAGAAGCCGAGCGGTACGGAGGCGGAGGGGTGGGCCGTCACGATCCGGTCCTCGTCGTGCGGGTCGAGGACCAGGCCGTGGCGCGCGTGGAGGGTGCGCAGCCCCCGGCGCACCCGGTCGGGGCCGAGGGCGGTGGGCGCGGAGAGCTCCGGCACGCCCGGCGCGCGTCCGGTGCGGGCGAATCCCCGGTGGACGGCCGGGCGCACCCTCTGCGTCCCGTCGACGTTCGGGCTGGAAGCCATGGACGCGCGCTTCGACCGGTACGCGCACCCGACGCACGCCCGCGACACGTACGCGTTCGGGGTGACCGATCACGGGGCGCAGTCGTTCGTGTGCCGGGGCGGGCGGCACGTCAGCGCGGCCGGTCCGGTCATGGTGCTCGACCCGGACGACCCTCACGACGGGCGGTCGGCCGTACGCGACGGCGACCGCTACCGGATGCTCCACCTCGGCGAAGCGCACGTCCGGGACGCGTGGGGCGACGCGGCGCCCGGGGCGGCCGGGCCGCCGCTCTTCGCGGCCCCGGTCGTGGACGAACCGGCGCCGGCCCGGGCCGGCGCCCGCCCGCACGCGGCGGTCGCCGGCAACGCGCCCCGCCCGGCCGGGGCGCCGGCGACGGCGGCCGCGGAGGCCGGTTTCGCCGGCCAGGCCCCTCTCACCCGCTGGTTCACCCACACCTACGGCATCACGCCCGCCGCCTACCGCACGGCGTGAGGCGCCACGGCCGTCCGTCATCCCCCGGAGGGCGGCGGACGGAGGGCGGCGGTCCGGACGCGAGCGGTCAGACGATCAGAGGGCTGCGGCGCTCGACGAGGACCGTGTCGCGCCACACGCCGTGGTGGCGGCCGATCCGCTCGCGGGTGCCGATGACCCGGAATCCGGCCCGCGCGTGGACGGCGAGGCTCGCGGTGTTCTCGGGGAAGACGCCGGACTGGATCGTCCAGATCCCCGCCGCCTCCGTCGAGGCGATCAGCGCCTCCAGCAGAGCGGAGGCCACACCCCTGCCGCGGGCCTCGGGATGCACGTAGACGGAGTGCTCGACCACGCCCGTGTACGCGCACCGGTCGGAGACCTTCGAGGCGGCGACCCAGCCCAGTACCCGCCCGGACGCGTCCACCGCGGCGAAGCGGTGCCCGGGCGTCTTCGCCGCGTCGAACTCCTCCCAGGACGGCGCGGAGGTCTCGAACGTGGCGTTGCCCTCGTCGATGCCGGCCTGGTAGATCGCGAGGACCTCGTCGGCGTGGGCGTCCGTGAGCGGCACGACGCCCACCGGCGCGCTCACGAGGCGGCGGCCTTGGTGAGGACGGCTCCCATGGTCGCGAGGACGGCGGGCTCGACGCGGTAGAAGACCCAGGTGCCGCGCCGCTCGGAGGACAGCAGTCCCGCCTCCTTCAGCTTCTTCAGGTGGTGGGAGACGGTGGGCTGGGAGACGCCCACGTCGGAGATGTCGCAGACGCACGCCTCGCCGTTCTCGTGCGAGGCGACGGCGGAGAAGAGCCGCAGCCGGACCGGGTCGCCGAGGGCCTTGAACATGGCCGCGGCCCGCTCGGCCTCCTCACCCGTCAGGGGCCGCTCGGTGAGCGGCGGGCAGCACGGCTCCACCGCGGGTTGAAGCAGTGGCAGCGCCTTCGCATTCGACATACGTCTATGTTGACACATGTCGAAGCAGCAGCCCAGTGTCGGCGGGCGGCGCGGATGATGTCCGGGGTGGGGGGGCGGCTCCTTTCCGCACCTCTCGCCCCTCCCTCATTTATCGACGAACGTCTATGTTGACAGGCGTCTAATCAAGGGTCATGCTGCGCGTGTAAGAGATCGATGAATGTCGAAACAGAGGGACCCGCCATGAACGCCGCCACCACCGCCTCCACCACCACCGCCTTCGACGTCCCCGTTCCCGACGTCCCCGTTCCCGACGTCCCCGGGCGGCTGCCCGTCGTGGTCGTCGGAGCAGGCCCGGCCGGTCTCGCCGCCGCCGCGCACCTCGTCGGACGCGGCCTGGACCCCCTCGTCCTGGAGGCCGGGGCGCAGGCGGGTGCCGCGGTGCGCGAGTGGGCCCACGTCCGGCTCTTCTCCCCCTGGGCCGAGGTCGTCGACCCGGCCGCCGAGAAGCTCCTCGCCCCCACCGGCTGGACGAAGCCGGACCCGGCGACGTACCCCACCGGCGGGGACTGGGCCGAGTGCTACCTCCAGCCCCTCGCCGACGCCCTCGGGGACAAGGTCCGCACCGGCGCCCGCGTCACCGGCGTCTCCCGCGCCGGCCGGGACCGGATCGTCGACACCGACCGCGAGGCCCAGCCCTTCACCGTGCACGTCGCGTACGCCGACGGGCGCGAGGAGCGGATCCTCGCCCGCGCCGTCGTCGACGCCTCCGGCACCTGGGCCACTCCCGGCCCCATCGGCGGGGACGGCCTGCCCGCCCTCGGCGAGCGCGCCGCCGCGGACCGGATCTCCTACCGCGTCCCCGACCTCGCCGACCCCGCGGCCCGGGCCCGCCACGCCGGCAGGCGCACCGCGGTCATCGGCTCCGGCGCCTCCGCCTTCACCGCCCTCGCCCTGCTGGCCGACCTGGCGAAGTCCGACGACGGCGCCGGCACGCACGCCACGTGGATCCTGCGCCGGGGCGTCTCCGGATCCACCTTCGGCGGCGGCACCGCCGACCAGCTCCCGGCCCGGGGCGCCCTCGGTCTCGCCGCCAAGGCCGCCGTCGACGAGGGCCACGCCGACGCCGTCACCGGCTTCCGTACGCACACGGTGGAACGTGACGCCGACGGGCGTCTCGTCCTGGTGGCCGAGGACGGCCGGCGCCTCGACCCGGTCGACGAGGTCGTGGTCCTCACCGGCTTCCGCCCCGACCTGTCCTTCCTCGGAGAACTCCGCCTCGGCCTCGACGAGCGCCTTCAGGCCCCGACCGCCCTCGCCCCGCTCATCGACCCCAACCAGCACTCCTGCGGCACCGTCTACCCGCACGGCGCGAAGGAGCTGTCCCACCCGGAGCAGGGCCTCTACCTTGTCGGCATGAAGTCCTACGGCCGCGCTCCGACCTTCCTCGCCCTCACCGGCTACGAGCAGGTCCGCTCCGTCGCCGCCGCCCTCGCCGGCGACCACGAGGCCGCCGAGCGCGTCGAACTGGTCCTGCCCGAGACGGGCGTGTGCGGCGGCGCCGGCCTCTTCGACCAGCCGGCCACCGACACCCCGGCCACCGACATCCCGGCCACCGACGCCCCGGCCACCGACACCCCGGTCTCCACCGGCGACGGAGGCTGCTGCGCCCCGGCCCGGCCCCTGATCCGACTCGACGGCCCGGCCTCGGCCCGGCCTCCGGCCCCGGCGCCGTCCCGCACCCCGTGACCGACCGCAACACCCCCACGACGGGAACCGGGACCGGGGAGGGAGCCGAGGCCGGGACCGGGGCTGGACCCGTGCCCACGCCCCCGACCGGGACGAGGCGACGCCCCCGGTCCCAGCCCCAGCCCCGACCGCCCTCCCGGCCCCGTGCCGTACTCCCCGCCCTGTGCGCGACCCAGATCGCCGGCTGGGGCGTCCTCTACTACGCCTTCCCGGTCCTCAATCCCGAGATCACCGCCGCGACCGGCTGGTCCGGCACCGCCACCATGGCCGCGTTCTCCCTCGCCCTGATCGTCTCCGGCGTCGCCGGCATGCAGGTCGGCCGCATCATCGACCGCCGCGGCCCCCGCGCGGTCATGACCGCGGGATCGGTCGCGGGCGCCGTCGGCCTGGCGACCATCGCCGCGGCCCCGAACCTGCCGGTGTTCTTCGCCGGCTGGGTCCTGGCCGGGTTCGCGATGGCGTCCACCTTCTACCAGCCCGCCTTCGCCGCCCTCACCCGCTGGTACGCCCCCGACCACGTCCGCGCCCTCACGATCGTCACGCTCGCCGGCGGCCTCGCCTCCACCGTCTTCGCCCCGCTCACCGCCGTGCTCGCCGACCACCTCACCTGGCGCACCACCTACCTGGTCCTCGCGGGCGTCCTGGCCGCCGTCACCGTCCCCGCCCACGCACTCGCCCTGCGCGCCCCCTGGCCCCCGGCCCCGCCCGCACCCGCCGACACGGACGCGACGCCCCGGGCCGTCGTGCGCAGCCGCCCCTTCCTGCTGCTCTCCCTGGCCCTCGCGCTCTCGGCGTTCGCGATGTACGCCGTCGTCGTCACCCTCGTCCCGCTCCTCGTCGAACGCGGCTACACCACCAGCCAGGCCGCGTGGGCCCTGGGCCTCGGCGGAGCGGGCCAGACCCTCGGCCGCACCCTCTACGCCACCCTCGCCCGCCGCACCGGCGCCACCGCCCGCACGGTCGCCCTCACCGCCCTCGGCGGCCTGACCACCGCCGCGTTCGCGGTCGTCCCGGGGCCGTACGCACTGCTGGTCGCCGTATCGGTCGTCGCCGGAGTCGTACGCGGCAACCTCACCCTCCTCCAGGCCACCGCGGTCACCGACCGCTGGGGCGCCACCCACTACGGCCGCCTTTCCGGCACCCTCAACGCCCCCGCCATGGCGGCCTCCGCCCTCGCTCCCTTCGCCGCCGCCCTCCTCGCCCCACCCCTCGGCGGCACCCCCCGACTCTTCGCCCTCCTGGCCGCCCTGGCCCTCACGGCCGCAGCCTTCGGCACAGGCACAGGCACAGGCACAGGCGCGGGTACGGGCGCGGGTACGGGCACGGGGACAGATACGGATACGGCCGCAAGTACGGACGCGCACCCGGACACGGAAACCGACGCCGCCCCCACCCCCACCTCGGCACCCCGCACCCCGACACGGAAAGCAAGGGATCGGCCCCGGCCCCGACTCTGCCCGGCGACCGCCGAAGGGCACCCCGCCACCATCGGTCCACCAGCCCAACTCTCCTCAAAGAGAAGCCAGTTGTGGGATGGTCTCCACGTGATACATCTGGCGGACCCGCTCCGCTTCCTCGTCATGCTGGCCGCGTGGGTCGCCACCCCCTGGGCGCTCGCCCCGCACTCCGTCCTCCTGGCCGTGGCATCGGTGCTCCTCCTGGTCGCCGCGCTGGCGCTCTTCGCCACCCCCGGCGACCACGGGATGGACAGGGAGAAGATCCTCGTACCGGTCCCGGGCGCGGTGACCGTCGCCGTGGTGCTGCTCCACCTGGCCGCGGCGGTCGTCTCCTCCTGGACGGCCTGGCCGACGTGGGCGGCCGTCGCCGTGACGGTACTGGCCGCGGCAAGCCTGATCGCCGAACAGCCCCGCTGGCGCGCCCTGCTCGCCCCACCGGACCGGCACCGCGACGCGCCCCCGACACCGCTCTGAGGACTGCCCCGCACATGCTCTCCGAGCGGCCTGGGGCACGGTGAGTCGCTGTCAGCCGCGTGCGCAGGGAGGTGAAGAAGGAGCGGGCGCTGTCGTAGCCGTCGCTCGCGGCGCGTTGGAGGGCTTCCTGGAAGACGGTGGCGGCCATCCAGTCGATGCCGGCGGTGACGAGCGCGCCGGTGACCTCGGCCACGCCGACGACGGCGTGCACGTCGAGCCCGCCCGGCGCGGGATGGGGCCGCCTGTCGGCTTCCTGCTCCGACGGTGTCTCGTGCTCGTCGCTCTTCATGGAATTCCCCCTCGCCCCAGGACAGCAGACTCTGCACGGGGCCGTCCAGACGTCCGCCGGCCGGCCGGACCCGCCGGATCGATCGAAACGGGACACCCGCCCGGCACTTCGGCAGGGTCCCTCCGTCTGCCCTGTGGGTTTCGTCGGCCGGCTGGAGTGGAGCGGACGGAAGGGACTCGTGCCGTACGTGACGACGCTGCCGGGCCGCTGCCGATACCCCGGCAGGGCGGTCGGGGGGTGGTCGCCGGCGAGCAGCCCTCGCCGGCGCGACGGGCGACCGCTTGGCGTCGCCGGCGCCGGTCGTCGCGATCGCCGCATGGCTACGGCCCCGTCTCGCGTGTCATCACGTAGGTGTTCCCGAGGTCGGGATCGCCGTAGAAGAAGAACAGCCTCAACCCGTCGTGCCGATCGCGGTCCACGTGGAAGGACCACGTGTACGCCGACGGGGGCTCAGGAGCCGAGGCGGCGGTGGTCGCCGCGGAGGAACGGCTCTCCACCCGGGTCCGGGCCGTCAGCGCGAGCCGGACGACCTGTCCGCCCTCTTCGTCGGTCAGTTGCCAGGTCCCCGTACCGGAGAGGCGCCGGCCGTCCTCGAAGGCGAAGTCCTGCTCGTCGAGCTTTTCGAGAAGAGCCGTGCCGCCCTCGTGGAGCACCACGCGGGTTCCCTCGACGTTTTCCCAGTGTCCGGCGACTTCCGCTGCCGTGGCGTCGTGGACCCCTGTTCCCTCGTAGTACTGGAAGGGGCCGGCGCACGCGGTCAGAGCAGCCAGGACCGCCACCAGGCCGGCCAGGGGCGCCGCCACCCGCCCGCGCCGTCTGCTGATGCCCGTCACCAGGACCTCCCGCCCTCGGTCCGCATCGGCCGACTGGGAGGAGCGGGCCGTGGAGAGATACCTTGCCAGATCTATTGAACGCGTTCAACATCGGCGCTGGGCTGCGGACGGCGCCTGGGAGAACGCCCTGCGTGCCGACGGGTCGATGCCGCCCGCTTGTCGACACGACACGACACGACACGACACGGCACGGCACGTGTCGTTTTGACGGGAGGCGGACCCGTGCACTTTCCTGACGGAACGGTACGTGTCGTGCCGTAGAAGGAAGGAGGCACCGCCCGTGCCGCTCCACCCCGCCGACCCGACCCGGCTCCACCCGATCCCCGGACAGCCCCGCGTCGTGCTCCTCAAACCCCTGCTGACCTCGCCCCTGATCGAAGCCGGCGAGTTCACGTACTACGACGACCCGGACGATCCGACCGCCTTCGAGACGAAGAACGTCCTCTACCACTACGGCCCCGAGAAGCTGGTCATCGGGAAGTTCTGCGCCCTCGGCGAAGGCGTGCGGTTCCTCATGAACGGCGCCAACCACCGCATGGACGGTCCCTCCACCTTCCCCTTCCCGATCATGGGCGGATCCTGGGCCGAGCACGCCGACCTCATCACCGGACTGCCCGGACGCGGCGACACCGTCGTCGGGAACGACGTCTGGATCGGGTACGGGGCCCTGGTGATGCCCGGCGTCCGCATCGGACACGGCGCGATCGTCGCCTCCGGCTCCGTCGTCGTCGACGACGTCCCCGACTACGGCGTCGTCGGCGGCAATCCCGCCCGCCTGCTCCGCCGCCGCTTCGGCGACGCCGACGTCGCACGGCTCCTCGCACTGGCCTGGTGGGACTGGCCCCTCGAACACCTCACCGCACACATCCGCACCGTCATGTCCGGCAGCATCGACGCCCTCGAAGCCGCTGCCCCCGACCGCCCCCACCCGGGAACGCCGTGACCAGGCGTCCACGGGACCGCACGGGCTCCCGGTCCTGACGCCGCCCCTGACCCCGGCTCGGCTCCTTCCCCGTCCCCGCCCCGGCGGATCGGGAGGTCGATCCGGTGCCCGTGCCCGGCGCGCGCCCGCCTCGGGGAGGCGGGCGCGGCTAGGGACGGGTCGTCCCCGGGAGGCAGGTGACCGCCGGGTTGTACGTCGTGAACCGACCCTTCGGGTTCTTCTTCCACAGCCACAGGTGCAGCGCGTAGTGGACGGGCTGCCCGGGAAAGTTGCCGCGATGGGGACCCTTGAACGGCACCCCGAACATGGTCGGCCGGTCCCCGTCCGTCCGCGGGTCCTGGTCACGGTCGTACACCGTCCACTGCACCCCGACGAGCCGCTTGCCGCCCCTGCCGTCGTCCTCGTAGAGGAGGGCGGTGGGCTTCGCCGGGTCCGTCGAGTTGTCGTAGGCGTGGTTGAAGTGCGGGTAGCCCAGCGCACCCGTACCGCCCACCCGGTCGAACACGCAGTACCGGTCGGGCCGGTAACCGGCCCGCACTCCGGTGGCGTGCTGCTGGTACGGAGCGGTCGCCCGATAGGTGACCGCCCTGTCCACCGCCGCCCTGCCGGGACCGGACCCGGCGGCCGGGGGAGGCACGGCGAGCGCGGTGGCGCCGGCCAGGACAAGGGCGAGCGTGCGGACCATACGCGGACTCCTCGACGACGGTGGCGCTCGGATGCCCCACTAGCCCTTCCCCCGCCCATCCCACCCGTCCCACGGACGGCCCCAACGGAGGACACCCACCCGGACGCCCCGCACCCGCCGGAGACGGCAGCGGCACCACGCCTCCCGCGCCCCGCCGGCCGTCAGCCACCAGACACTAGCCATCAGCCATCAGCCGCCGTCCAAGAACGTGCGACGATCACCACGTGGCCCTACCCACCCCTCCTCTCCCGCCCGACGCCCCGCGCCCGCCCGCGCACCCCACGTCGGCGATGTCCCTCCTGGCGGCCCTGCTGGACCGCTCACTGCACCAGATGGCGGAAGCGGCGGCAGACGCCCGGCTGTTCGACCGCGAGACCATCCGCGCGGCGTCGGACGTGTGGGACAACAACCTGTTTCCGCTGTTCTGGGCCGCAAGCACGTCCGATGCCGGTGAACGCGAGAGGCGCGCGACGACCGTGCTGCGCTGGATGGCCGCGTTCGGCGAGCGACGCCGCGGGTGGATGGCCGAGCAGGCCGCGATCGCCGGGTACGACGTCGAAGCACACCTGCCACCGGCCGCACCGCACCCGCCGGGCCGTGACCATCTCGGACACGTCATGGCGCCGCAGCACCGGATCACGCCCCGGACCGTGGACGAGCTGGCCCCCGACTACGACCTGGCATCGGCGACCGTCCGCCACCTGCGGGTGGAGCGCGCCGGTACGCGCCTGACCGCCTTCCTCCAGCTGGTCGTCGGCCGGACGTTCGCCGTCGACGCGCCCGCGCCGCCCGCCCTGCTGGGCGTATGGCTGGACGACGTCACCGCCGTCGCCTTCGACCTCGCCGACGCGCAGGGCGTCGTCCTGACCGCCGGACCGGGGCGGACCGACGTCTCCCTGGGCCCGAACGGCCGACTCCGCGCCGCCGGCGGCGAGTACCGCCTGGACGACCGCTCCTGGCACCTGTCGGCCGCCGGCCGGCGCGCGGACGCGGTCACCCCTCCCCGTACCCCCCGGCCGGGCCGCCCGAGCGGGCCGCCGGGCGGAGAGCCGGGCCCCGACGCCCGTGCCGCCGCCGTTCTTCTCCATCACTCCATGCTGGAGCTCCGCTCGGTACGTTACGCCGCTCGCGCGGACCGCGTTCCCGTACGGACACTGTGCCGGGCGTTCTCGGGAGCGGGCGCGGCGATCCTGGCCGCCGGCTCCCGGCGCGGCACCCGCCACCGCGAAGCGGCCTTCCGGGACCTGATCCGGACCTGGGCCGACCAGGGCGGCCCGAACGCCGCCCGCTGGTTCTCCGCCGTCCTCGAAGAACGAGCAGGCCGCCCGGACATTATTGAGACTTCTTTACCCCCCGACCGCCCGTCCCCCTCCATCCCCTCCTCCACCTCCGCACCCCCCTCCCACCTCGGCACCACAGCCGCCACCGTGCTCCCGCCCGCGCCCGAGACAGCACCACGGGCGGCCCTCCTCATGGCCTCCTGGACAGCGGCACACCTCGACCACCGGACCGAACGCCACGCCACCGCCCAGCTCCAGTTCGCCCTCCCGCCCCACGGACGCGACCCCTCGCAGGCCTGGCGCGTGCGCACGGTCGAATGCGTCGAGCCGAACTCCTTCCACCTCCGCACCGAAGCGTTCCGCGGGCCCGGCCCGTTCACCCGTACCGGCATCCCCGGGTCCGCCCGCACCCTCGACCTCCACCAAGGCGCCCTCCTCGTCACGACGACCAACGGCTGGAGCACGTCCAGGAGCTGACCCTCCGCGCCGATGCCGGATCCGCACACGGAGACGCATGCGGATGCGGCCGGGGTGCGGCTGCGGCTGGGACCGGGTCTGCCGGATCTGCCGGGCGGACGACGACCGTGTCGGATTTCTGCCGGACACGAGGAAGGACAGCTGGTTGGCTGAGGACATGATCACCACGCACAAGGACAAGGCCCGGCTCTTCCGCTCCCTCCACAGCGCCGCACGCCCCCTCGCGCTCGCCAACGCCTGGGACGTGGCCAGCGCCCGCCTCATCGAGGCCGCGGGGGCGCCCGCGGTCGCCACCACCAGCGCCGGCGTCGCCTGGTCGCTCGGCCACCCGGACGGGGAGACCCTCCCTCCCGACCTCGTGGTGGACACGATCGCCCGCATCGCCGCGGCGGTCGAGGTGCCGGTCACCGCCGACATCGAAGGCGGATACGGCAAGGACGCGTCCGGTGTCGCCGAGACCGTCACGCGGGTCCTCGAAGCGGGAGCCGTCGGCATCAACATCGAGGACGGGACCCGGCCGCCCGCCGAACTCGGGGCGCGGATCACGGCCGCACGGACCGCGGCGGAACGAGCCGGCGTACCGCTCTTCGTCAACGCCCGCACCGACACCTACCTGTTCGGCCTCGGCGACCCCGCCACCCGTCTGCAGCACACCCTGGAGCGGGCACGCGCGTACGCGGACGCCGGCGCCGACGGCATCTTCGTCCCCGGCGTCACCGACCCCGCCACCCTCGCGGAGCTCGCCTCGGGCATCTCCGTCCCCCTGAACGTCATGGCCGGTCCCGGAGCGCCGAACGTCACCGAACTGGCCGCCCTCGGCGTCGCCCGCGTCAGCCTCGGACCGGGCGTCGCCCAGGCCGCCTACACGGCCACCCGCCACGCCGCGCGGCAGCTGTACGGCACCGGGGCCCACCACCCGCCCGCCGACACCCTCTCCTTCCCCGAACTCGACGGCCTTTTCCCGAACCCGCGCTGACCGCGCTGACCGCGCGGGGCGGCCGGAGGCACGGAACGGCGCCCTCCGTACACGGGTCGACGATCCCGTCATGAGTACCCGTACTCATGACGGGACACCCGCTTCCTGTGAGGCTGCCTTCTCCATGTCCACCTGGAACAGGAGCAGTTGTGATGCGCGCGAAGAAGACCATGACCGCCGTGATGCTGGCCGCATGCGCACTGGCGGGAACGAGCGCCGTACCCGCCGCTGCGGCGTCGGTGCTTCTCCCTCATCCCGGGCCCGAGGGCCTGGTGTGGGTCGAGGAGATGAGGGGGGACGGCGGCGTCGCGTCGGGTGGGGCGTGGGAGGGGCTGCCGACCGTGCTCACCGTGGCCTGCGAAGGCGAAGGCGAAGCTGACGGCGGCGTGCGGGTGACGATGCGGCAGCAGGCGCAGGTGGCCGCCTTCGCCGTGGACTGCCCCGTCGGCAGCGCGGGCGTGGGTTCGGTGACCATGGAGCCGGGTGTGGTGAAGTCCGGTTCCTTCACGATAGACGTCGACGCCTCCGGCGACGACATCCGCTGGGCCCTGACCGTCACGCAGCCCGAGTGACCCCGACCGCGTCGTTGCGCTCCGCGGCACCCTCGGCCCGCATGACCCCACGTGCGGGCGCCAGGTCCCGAAGGGCCGAGGCCGCGCACCTTGACGGAGCCGCCGGGGGAACCGTGCCGAGACCGTTCGGACCCGGGGAGGACGGACCTGCCCCTCCCCTCGCCCCCGGTGTCGGGTTCATCGCCGTCCCCGAACCGTCCGGGCGGCACGCCGAGGCTCCCACCGATGCCGTCCAGGTGGGCCGGCGCGTCTCGCGCGAGTTCCTCCGGCCGCCGGGGGCACCGCGCACGCGCGGACGGTGACCCCGGTGGCCGTCTGCGCGTGCACGCCAGGTCGAGCCTCCCTACGATGAAGGCGTAGGTCTCGCTGTGCTGTCCGGCTCGTCGAGAGCGAGGGAACATGGCCGCCGAGGATGCCGCGCCCACCGGGCGCCCCGTGGGCCTCAAGTCCAACGCGATCGGTTTTGTGGACGCGCTCGTCATCGGGCTCAACTCGACCTCCCCCGCGTACTCGCTCGCCGCCGTCATCGGCCCGATCGTCGCCCTCGTCGGCATCTACGCGCCGGGCGTGATGGTCGCGTCCTTCGTGCCGATGCTGCTGATCGCCTCGGCGTTCTACTACCTCAACAAGGTCGACCAGGACTGCGGCACGACCTTCTCCTGGGTCACCCGCGCCATGGGCCCCTGGGCCGGCTGGCTGGGCGGATGGGCCATCGCGATGACCGGCGTCCTGGTCGTCGGCTCGCTCGCCGACGTGGCCGTGAGCTTCGCGCTGCTCGCCTTCGGCCTCGACGGCTGGGTGGACAACACCTTCGTGCGCCAACTGCTCACCGTGCTGCTCATCCTGGTGATGACGGCCGTGTGCGTCATCGGCACCGAGCTGTCGGCCAAGGTGCAGAACGTCCTCATCCTGGCCCAGGTCGCCTGCCTGCTGGTCTTCGTCGTCGTGGCGCTCTACGCCGTCTACAACGGCACGAGCAAGTACCCATCGGCCGAACCGGAATTGGGCTGGCTCAATCCGTTCGGCGCCGGCGGCGCCGCACTGACCGGCGGGCTGCTGCTCGGCGTCTTCATCTACTGGGGATGGGAATCGGCGGTCAACCTCACCGAAGAGGTCGAGGACTCCGCGAGCGCGCCCGGCAAGGCGGGACTCTGGTCGACCGTCGTCCTCCTCGTGACCTACGTGTCCGTGGGGTTCGCGGTCGTGGCGTACGCGGGTCCGGCGTTCCTGTCGGAGAACGCCGGCGAGGAGGAGTTCGTCTTCGCCCAGCTCGCCGGGGACGTCCTGGGCGGCTGGGACTGGATCCTGCTGCTCGCCGTCTCCACCTCCGCCATCGCCTCCACCCAGACCACCATCATCCCGGCCTCGCGCACCGCGCTGTCCATGGCGCGCCGCCGGGCGCTCCCCGCGCACTACAGCCACATCAGCCCGCGCTTCCGCACCCCCGACGTCAGTACGTGGTGGGTCGCCGGCATCGCCATCGCCTGGTACCTCGTGGTGAGCCGGATCAGCGAGAACGCCCTCTTCGACTCGCTCACCGCGCTGTCGCTCCTGATCTCCTTCTACTACGCGCTCACCGGCCTGGCCTGCGCCGTCTACTACCGGCACCATCTCCTCGAGAGCGTCCACAACTTCCTGCTGATCGGGCTCGGTCCCCTGGCCGGTGCGGGACTGCTGGCCTGGCTCCTGGTGCGGTCGGTCTCCGACATGGCCGACCCGGAGAACTCGTACAGCGGCACGTCGTGGTTCGGGCTCGGCCCGCCGCTCGTCATCGGCATCGGCATCGCCGTCACCGGCGTGCTCATCATGTTCGTCTGGCGCCTGAGGTCCCCCGCGTTCTGGCGCGAGCGCCCGGGCGTGGCCGACCCCGACCTCGTCCACGGTCACGTCCAGGGCTCGGGCCCGGGGCGAGGGCGGGGCCAGGGGCGTGGTCACGGCGAGGAGTCCTGAGATGTCGATCGTCCTGGGCTATGACGAATCCCCCGGAGCCGCCCGGGCGTTGCGCATCGCGGTGGAGGTGGCCGCCGCCTTCGGCGAGCGGCTCGTCCTGGTCTACGGTGCCGCGGCCCCCGGCCCGACGGGCGAGGAGTACGCGTCCCACTACGAGGCCATCCGGCAGGCCGGCCGCAGCGGCCTGGAACACGCGGTCACGGAGGCCGACCGGGCGGGCGTGCCGACCGTCGTCGAGGTGATCGACGCGAAGCCCGCCCAGGCCCTGATCGAAGCGGCGGACCGCCACGCCGCGCGCGTCATCGTGGTCGGCAGCTGGGGCGAGAGCCCGATGCGCGGCGCCCTCCTCGGCTCGACCCCCCACAAACTCCTGCACATGTCCACGGTCCCCGTCCTCTGCGTCCCCCCGGAGGAGTGAGCCCGTCCCCGGGGGCCCCGGGACGGGCCCCGGAGGTGCGGGCACCGGCCTGTGGGGCGCCTGCCTCACCTGCGCCCACCGGTCGAGCACGCGTGATGCCCGCCCGATCGCCCGATCGCCCGATCGCCCGATGGGCCGGTGGTCCGGTGAAACGGTGGTCCGGTGGGCCGGTCAGTCCACCGGGTGCGGGCCGGAGGCGACCGCCAGGCCGTCGGCGCCGCCCTCGACGGTCGCCCTTCGGGGCCGGACCGGCGGTCGGCGGACTGCTGGTCGCGGCGTTCGGCCGGCGTGCGGCGTTCCGCGTGAACCAGCCCGTGGTGGCGGTGCCGCTCACCCGATCCACCCGGACGCGAGGGCGCGGTGAGCACTGGTCCGGCTCCCCGGAGACGCCACGGAGACCACCCCGCCACCTGCTCTCCGCAGGCGGGACCGAACCCGAGCGCCACGAGGCGTCCGGGCTCCGGCCTCCGGCAGGGCCACGGCTGCCGGAACGCGCAGCACGTCCCGGCGGGCGGCGTGCCGAGCGGGCCGGGCAGAGCCCGGGCGCGTTCCTGTACCTACTGGTATGTACACTGCTCGCATGGATGCTGCGGAACGTCTCGTCGAGAGCACGCGCGAACTGCTGTGGGAGCGCGGCTACACCGGAACCAGCCCCAAGGCGATCCAGCAGCGGGCCGGCGTCGGGCAGGGCAGCATGTACCACCACTTCGCCGGAAAGCCGGATCTGGCGCTCGCCGCGATCCGGCGCACCGCCGACGAGATGCGGGCCAAGGCCGAGGCGCAGTTCTCCGCGCCGGGGACCGCGGCGGACCGCATCGCCGCGTACCTGCGCCGGGAGCGGGAGGTCCTCAAGGGCTGCCCGATAGGGCGCCTCACCCAGGACCCTGACGTCATGGCGGACCCCGTGCTGCGGGCCCCCGTCGACGAAACCCTCGCCTGGCTGCGGACCCGTCTCGCCGAGCTGATGACCGAGGGGCGCGAACGCGGTGAACTGGACGCCGCGCTGGACCCGCCGACGACCGCCGCGACGGTCGTCGCGACCCTGCAGGGCGGTTATGTCCTGGCCCGCGCCGCCGACTCCGTACACCCCTTCGACCAGGCGATCGCGGGGGTGCTGGGACTCCTGGCCGCACACGTCTCCGCCGCCCCCACGGACGAGGGGCCGCCCGTCCCGCGCGCTTGAGCCGGCGTCCGGCGTCGCACGGCTCGACGGGACCGCCGTCCCGGCGGGGACGGCACGCCTCCGGGCCGGCGGGGTTCGCTCCGTGCCGGGCGTCCGCCCGCACCGCTCTGCTTCGCCCCCTCGCAGGCCTGTCTTCTCGCCCGGCCGAGGCCCCACGCCGCACCGGCCTGCCTGCCCGCCCGCTGAACGCCCCACGGAGAAAGGTGGATTCGCCCGTGTACGCCAAGCAGTACGAGATCACCCTGCCCGCCGACTACGACATGAGGACCATTCGTCAGCGGGTCGCCGCAGGCGGCCACGTCCTCGACGGCCGGCCCGGGCTGGGCCTCAAGGCGTACGTGATCCGAGAGCGCGGGACCGACGGCTCGCCCGTCAACCAGTACGCCCCCTTCTACCTCTGGAACGACACCGGCGCGATGGCCCGTTTCCTCGTCGGCGGCGGAGGGTTCCAGAACATCGTCCGGGACTTCGGCCGCCCCGTCGCCCGGCACTGGACCGGCATCGCCTGCCACGCCGGCCCCGCGCGCACGGCAGCTCCCAGGGCGGCCTCGCGCCGTCTCACCGCGATCCCTTCCGACGCCGACCCGGACGGCACCGGCTCGGGCCTGTCCGCACTGATCGAGCGGGAGGCCGCGCAGCTGCAACGGCTCTGCGGCCAGGAGGGCGTGCACACCGCCGCGCTGGCCGTCGACCCCCACCACTGGCAGCTGCTGCGCTTCGTGGTGTGGGCGGACTCCGCCGCGCGGGACGAGGACGCGACCGAGCGCTACGAGGTGCTGCACCTGTCCGCGCCCGGCCTGGGGGACCTGCCGGAGGGGCGGGCCTGGTAGCCACCGCCCCGAACCCGAACCCGTACAAGGGCCCGGCCCCGGCCCCGGCCCGGGACCGGGATCATGGTGATCGTTCATGACCGTGCCGCGGGCAGCCCCGCGGCGAGCCGGGCGGTCATGTGGACACGACACCGTGCGGTCCGGGCCCGGGCGGCCCCCGGACCGCACGTCCAGGGCACGCTCCGGTGTGCGGCGTGGCGGGGCGCCCGGCATCCGGGAAGCAGGCGGTGCGGGGGAGCCGGGCGTCCGCGCCGGGGCCCTGGGGGGTGCCGCCGTTTCGCGCCGGCGCCGCCGGGCAGGCGCGATGCAGGACGTACGGCAGTCCAAGGAGGCCGTCATGGACGAGCAGGGCGGTGCCGGAGGCGTACCCCGCAAAGCGCGGGTGACCGCGCAGCGTGACGAGGAACGCACGGCCGCAGCCGACACGGACGAGGCGAGCCGCCTCGACCGCCCGGAACCTCGAAGGGACCGGGCGTCGGGACGGCGGCGCTGGAGCAGTCCGAAGGACGGCGAGGGGCAGCGGGGCGAGAGCGATGGGTGACGCGAACGTCTGGGGATACGCGGCGGACACCGGCCGCCGGTCCGGCGCCCGCGGACCGGAGCCGCACGGCACCCCGCCCGTTCGGGTTCCGCCGCCGACCGGAGCCGCCCGTCCGCCGTGGACCGGAGTCCGCCGTCGGCCGAAGTCCCCCCGCCGACGCGGTCACACCTCGATCGCAGCCGAGCCGAGCGGGGGCACGCGCTCCGACGGGGGCGGTGGCCCGGGCGGGGTGCCGTCGCCGAACGGACGGCCGCCGAGCTCTTCCCGACCGTGCGGCGTCAGCCAGCCGGAGGGGTCCGGGCCGAGGGGGACGACGCCGGTCGGATTGATGGCGTCGTGGACGACGTAGTAGTGCGCCTTGATCTGCGCGAAGTCGATCGTGTCACCGAATCCGGGCGTCTGGAACAGGTCCCGCGCGTAGGCCCACAGGGCCGGCAGTTCGGTCAGTTTCTGCCGGTTGCACTTGAAGTGCCCGTGGTAGACGGCGTCGAAGCGCACGAGGGTCGGGAAGAGGCGCACGTCGGCCTCGGTGACGGTGTCGCCGACGAGATAGCGCCGGCCTTCGAGCCGCGCCTCCAGCCAGTCGAGCCGTTCCCACAGCCTTCGGTACGCCGCGTCGTACGCCCTCTGGCTTCCGGCGAATCCGCACTGGTAGACGCCGTTGTTGACGTCCCGGTAGATCGCGCCGGCGACGTCGTCGATCTCGTCGCGCCACCTCTCCGGGTAGAGCTCCGGGGCACCGTCGCGCTGATGAGCCGCCCATTCGCTGCCCAGGTCGAGCGTCACCTGCTCGAAGTCGTTGGTCACCACCCGGCCGGTGGGGACGTCGACGATCGCAGGCACGGTGACGCCGCGCGAATAACCCGGTTCGCGCCTCAGGAACGCCTCCCGCAGTCCCTCGATGCCGAGGACGGGGTCCCGGCCACCGGGATCCAGGTGGAAGAGCCAACTGCGCTCGTCGTGCAAGGGGCCGGCGATCCCCATCGAGAGCACGCCCTCCAGACCCATCAGGCGCCGCACGATCGCGCTACGGTTCGCCCACGGACAGGCACGGGCGATGATCAGGCGGTAGCGCCCGGGCTCCACGGGGTAGCCGTCCCGCCCGTCGGCGGTGATCCGCGTCCCGATGTACGCGCGGTCGCGCTCGTACGAGCCGTCACTGCTCATTCCCGAACCTCCCTCGTGTGCCCAGGCGGCTACCCGCGCCGGCCCCTCCTACGCCCGCCCCGGTGCGCAAGGGGGTACCGCCACCGGAACGCCCGGGCGCGCCCCCGGGCGAGCCGCCCGCCCTCTCCGCCCGCCACGGCGCCCGCGACCGGCTGCCGGACCTCCCCTCCGTCCTGAAGGCGCATCGACCCACCCGGTCCGGGTAGCCGGATCAAGGGGGGACCGACGACGTGAAGGGAACCGCGCACATGACGTCCTTCGGGTACTTCCTGTCCTGCGAGGAGTTCACCCCCGACCAGCTCCTGCGCCAGGCGCGCCTGGCCGCGGACGCGGGCTTCACCCGCCTCGCCATCTCCGACCACTACCATCCGTGGACCTCCGCCCAGGGCAGCAGCCCCTTCGTGTGGTCGATGATCGGTGCCCTCTCCCAGACGGTGGATCTCCCCGTCACCACGCTCGTGACCTGCCCCACCGTGCGGTTGCACCCGGCGGTGACCGCCCAGGCGGCGGCGACCTCCGGCGTACTCCTCGGCGGCCGGTTCGCCCTGGGCGTGGGCACCGGTGAGGCGCTCAACGAGCACGTGCTCGGTGACCGGTGGCCCTCGTTCGACGAGCGGGCGGACATGCTGGAGGAGGCGGTCGCGGTGATGCGGCAGCTGTTCACGGGCCGGGAGGTGAGCCATCACGGCCGGCACTACACGGTCGACAACGCCCGCCTCTACACCATTCCGGAGGCACCGCCCGCCATCCTGGTCTCCGGCTTCGGCCCCAAGGCCGCCGCGCTCGCGGGGCGCATCGGCGACGGCTTCGTCACCATGGGCCCCGACGACGACGCCATCGCGTCGTTCCGCGAGGCGGGCGGAACCGGCAAGCCCGTCATCGGCGGCCTGAAGGTCTGCTGGGACCAGGACCGGGACGTGGCCGTCGACACGGCGCACCGGATGTGGCCGACCGAGCAGCTGCCCGGTGAACTGAACCAGATCCTCCCCACGCCCGCCCACTTCGAGCAGGCCACCGAACTCGTCACCCGGCAGCAGGTGGCCGACTCCGTGCCGTGCGGCGCGGACGTCGAGGAGCACGTCGATGCCGTCCGTGCCTACGTGGACGCCGGATTCGACGAGGTGTACGTGGGCCAGATCGGGCAGGGGCAGGAGGCCTTCTTCACCGCCTACCGCGAGAAGGTCCTGCCCGCCCTGGCCGGCTGAGCGGCGCTCCCCATCCGCCACCGAGCCCCGCGATGCGCAGGCCCCGCCCGGCGCCGGTGGCGCCCCCGCGAGAGGAAAGTCCATGGTCCACCAGGAGTCCCACCCCACCACCGGGAGCGACCGTCCGGGCGTGAACGACGCCCGCGGCGACGACGTCTACCAGCCCGCCCCCTCCGGCGCGGCGGACCCCGCCGGCGATCCCGACCCCGACAACGCCCTCATGACGGATCCGGTCGACGACATGGCCGTCCCCGGCTACTCCCCGCCCGAGCGCCCCCGGGGCGCCACCCGGCACGGCACCACCCGGCGGGAGCAGCAGGAGGGCGAGTCGCTCGACGAGCGGCTCGCGCAGGAGATCCCCGACGCTCCGGAGGAACCGCCGCCGG
The DNA here is from genome assembly GCF_014650895.1 of Streptomyces omiyaensis. Lineage (GTDB taxonomy): Bacteria > Actinomycetota > Actinomycetes > Streptomycetales > Streptomycetaceae > Streptomyces > Streptomyces omiyaensis. The sequence goes on along the minus strand of NZ_BMVV01000011.1, from coordinate 26,799 downwards.
GCGACGACGGGATCGGCGATCTCCCGGGAGGCGACGGGGAACCCGTCGACGAACAGGCGGGTGCGAGGCGGGCAGGACGGCTCGCGCCGATCGGCACGCCCCCCGGTGGTGACGACCACGGGGTCGCCCGCGACGTGGGTCCGGACGACGGGACCGCGCCCGCCGAGGAGGCCGCGGTGCACGTCGACACGGCGGCGGACGCGGGCGACGACCTGCCGGCCCCGCCCGGGGACGAACCGGGCTGACCCAGGACCCCGGATCCCCGGGGCCGTCCCCTCCTGCCGGAGGGGACGGCCCGGGCCGTGGGCGTCGTGCCGGGTGCGGCGGCGGAACTTCACGGCATGCGGAAGTCGTTGGCAGGGTGGTGCGCGACGACGCGTGTCCGACGACGGACGACATGGCAGAAGCCGGGGTGGCACGAGTGGCGATGTGGGATCGGATCAAGGACCAGGCGACCAGGGGCCTCCAGCAGGCCCAGGGGGCGCGCGGCGGCTCCGGAGGCCACGGGCCGTCCGGCGCGCGGTCCGGCGGCGGTTCCAGGGCCGAGCTCGTGAGCGCGCTGAAGGTGCAGCTCACGTCGCTGAAGACGGAGCTGAAGAGCGGTGCTTTCCGGGACGCCAGCATGGCCATGTGCGCGTTGGTGGCCGCGGCCGACGGGCGGATCGACCCGTCCGAGCGCCGGCACGTCGAGTCGCTCATCCTCACCAACGACGTCCTGCAGAACTTCCCCGCCGACCAGCTCCGCCAGCGCTTCAACAAGCACGTCGACCAGCTTTCGGCCGGTTTCGTGATGGGCAAGGCGACGGTGCTCCAGGAGGTCGCCAAGGTGGCGAAGAAGCCCGCCGAGGCGCGGGCCGTCATCCAGACCGGCATCGTGGTGGCGGGTGCGGACGGTTACATCGAGCCCGCCGAGGAGCAGATCATCCGCGAGGCGTGCGCCGCGCTCGGTCTGTCGGCGGCGGAGTTCGGCATCTGACCCGTCCACCCGGGTGTGGAGAGGCGCGCGGCCGGCACACGGGTCACGATGGAGGAGGGTGGTGGCATCGATGGAGTATCCCGAGAGCTACGAACTGGTCTTCCAGGCGTCGGCGGTCGCCGACGACACGGTCGTGGTCCGCCGCACGGAGCGCGCCGGGCCGGGAGGCAGCCCGGTCTACGAGGACGACACGGGCATCGTGCGGGCGGAGATCAGCGAGCACGGAGACGTCCGCATGCTGGCGAGCGGCGGCCATCAGGCCCCTTCCTCCTCGGTGACGGCCCGCGCGCGAGGGTAGGGGGCGCCGGGAGGATCCGGCCCGCCGTCTGCCCGTCTGCCCGTCTGCCCGTCTGCCCGTTCGCGCGGGCGGGCGTCGCCGTCGGAAGGGTCCGGCTCCTGACGGAGGTCCGCGCCGTGCCCGTGCACGAGGGCGGGCGCCCGGGCACCGAGACGGTTCCCGGACGCCCGAAGCCCGCTGTCACCGGCGCCGAGACGGTTCCCGGACGCCTGAAACCCGCTGCCACCGGCACCGAGACGGTTCCCGGACGCCCGAAGCCCGCTGTCACCGGCACCGAGACGGTTCCCGGACGCCCGAAGCCCGCTGTCACCGGTGTGGGGCCGACGGCCGGGTCCGGTGCCCGTCGGCAAGACCTTCCGGCTCCCCTGCGCCCGGACGGGCGCGGGGGAGCCGGAAGGAGCCGCGGCGGGGATGCTGCCGCGCCGGGGCGTCAGCCCGGCCAGGTGCCGGTCACGCGGCGCGTGGTGACGGCTCCGGCGCGGTCGACGGCGGCCTTGACGCCGGCGAAGATCGCCCCCTGCAGGGCGGCGGCGATCAGGACCTCGCTCCAGGTGCGGTTCTCGTCGGTGGCGTCGGGTGCCTCCTCGTCGTGGCCGAACGCCTTCCACGCCTGCTTGAACAAGGCGCCGGCGAGCATGCCGCTCAGGGCCCCCAAGGCGAGGCCGACCGGCTTGTAGGCGATCTTCGAGGCTTTCATCCGCTCACCCCTTCGTACGGCGGGAGGCCATCCACAGCAGGACGGCGAGCCCGGCGGCCGCGAGCAGCAGGGTGCGGTGTTCCCGGGCGGCGTGGACCCCCTGGGCCGCCTTCTGCCGTACCGGTTCGGGCGTCTTCTCGTGGAGGAGATGGGCGGTCTGTGCGGCCGTGGCCCGGGTGTGCTCGGCGGCGGACGCGGCCTTGTCCCTGACCGGGCCGGGGATCCTCTCCTGCACCTGGGCCGTGGTCCGCGCCGCCTTGGCCTTCAGCTCCTCGGTCTTGGCGGCCGCCTGCTGCCTGACCTCGGCCGCCTTGTCCTGGGCGCGGGTCTTGACGTCGGCCTTGGCCGCCAGTTCCTCGACCGTCCGCCCGAGTTCCTCACGGGTGTGCTCCACCTGCTCGCGCAGTTCCTCGGGGCCGGTGGCGTCGCGTTCGTCGTGGGACGGCTGGGTCATCGGTGTGCACTCTCCTTGATCTCGGCCACGTCGGCCTTCACGTTCTCGATCGTCCGCTCGGGCGCGAGCGGCGTGCCCGCCCTGATCTGCTTCCTGCCGATCAGGGCCATGACGGCGGCGATCACGCCCAGCACCGCGGTGACGATCAGCGCCGCCGCCCACACCGGCAACGCCACCGCCAGTCCGGCGATCGCGGCGGCCACCGCGGCCTGGAGCATCAGGAAACCGGCCACGCCGGCGCCGCCGAACAGGCCTCCGCCCTTTCCGTAGCGCCTGCCCTTCTCCTTCATCTCCGCCTGCGCCAGCCTCATCTCGCCGCGCACCAGCTCGGTCAGCTGCTGCGAGGCGCGCTGCACCAGCTCGCTCACCGATGGGTCGGTGTGCGGGCTCCCACGGCCGCCAGGGGGTGACTGGATGGTCGACACGACAGGGACCTCCCGTCCTCGTCCGCTGATCCATGACGACGGCCGCGCAGTGGGCCGTCGCGTGATCACGCGGGTACCCCGAACGGGACGGATCAGACACCAGGCCTCCGGTTTCGCCGCGTTCCGGAACGCCGGTCGGGCGCGGAACCCCTGAAGCACCCGGACTTCGCCCCCCGCCCCGACTCCTGCCCGCACCCCCTCCACACCCCCTCCACCTGCGGCTCCTCCTCCCGAGGCTCCGCTACCCGCGGCCCGCCGCCCCGGCCCGGGCCGCCACGGCGGCCACCAGGAGCAGCGCGATGTTGAGGGCGACGGCGCGGTCCCCGCGGCGGAGGTGGACGCGGGTCGCGCCGAGCTGCAGCACCACGAAGCCGAGCGCTGCCGCCACGGCCAGGCCGGGGGCGACGCCGGTCAGGGGCGGCAGGAGCAGGCCCACCGCTCCGAGCACCTCGACGGCCCCGAGCGCGCGGACCCGGACCATGGGCATCGTGTCCGCCCAGGCCATGACCGGGAGCAGGTCCTCCCGGTCGCGGAGCAGCTTTCAGCCCCCCCTCCGTGCAGGGAGAAGAGGGCGAGCGGGACGGCGGCGATCCAGTACGTGGTGGTCATGGAGCCCTTGCACGGCCGGGGCGCGGGAGCCGTCCAAGACCTGTTCCGCCGCCCCGATACCGCAGGGGTATCGTCGCAGCGTGGAGCTGCGGACCCTGCGCTATTTCGTGGCCGTCGCCGGGGAACTCCACTTCGGCCGGGCCGCCTCCCGGCTGCACATGAGCCAGCCTCCGCTGAGCCGGGCGATCCGGCGCCTGGAGTCCGAGACGGGTGCCGCGCTCTTCGACCGGAAGCCGGCCGGCGTCACGCTCACCGAGGTGGGGGAGGTGCTGCTCGGCGAGGCGCGCGCCCTGCCGGACCGGGCCGATCTGCTGCGGGAGCGGGTGGCGGTGGCGGCCGGCTCCGCCGCCCTCGTCGTGGGCATCCTGGGCGACGGCGCCGACCCCGACGCGATCCGTCTGGCCGACGCCTTCCGCCGCCGGCATCCGGACGTCGACGTCCGCATCCGCGAGACCGATCTGACGGATCCGACCTGCGGGCTCCACGCCGGACTGGTCGACGTCGCCCTGACCCGCGGGCCGTTCGACCCGTCCGGCCTGGACGTGCGGACGCTGCGCGCCGACCCGGTGGGTGCCCTGTCGCGGGCCGACGACCCGCTGGCCGGGCGCGACCGCCTGCGGCTGGCGGACCTGGCGGACCGCCGGTGGTTCCCGTTCCCGTCCGGGACCGACCCCGCCTGGCAGGGGTACTGGAACGGCGGCGAACCGCGCGAGGGTCCGGTCGTCCGGGAGTGCAGGCAGGCCGTGCTGCGGAACGGCACGGTCGGCATCACGCTCACCGGCCACGACCCGGGCGCCGGGCTCACCGTGGTACCGCTGACCGACATGGGGCCGAGCCGTCTGGTGGTGGCGTCGCGCGCCGGCGATCCGAACCCCCTGGCCCGCTCGTTCGTCCGCCTGGCGGCCGCCGTCCTCGGCCGCGGCTGAGCGCGAGGACGCGAGAGAGCCGGCCCGTCTTTCCGTCTTCCCGCCCGGGTGGGAAGGCGGTGCCGGCTGCCGGACCGGCCGGCCCGGCTCCGCAGCGGCCGGTGGCCTCGGTGTCGGTGGTGGCGCCTACCTTTGCCGCATGACGGAGCAGAGATGGGCAGACGTCCGGCGACGGGTCGAGGCTCTGCGGGCTTTCCCCGCGGCCGACGAGGTGTTCGGGGCGTCGGGCCACCGGTGGGTCCTGGAACAGCCGCTCGGCCAGGCCGAGCTCGCGGAGCTGGAGGCGCAGGTGGGGGTGCGGCTGCCCGAGGAGTTCCGCACGTTCCTCCTCCGGGTCGGCGCCGGAGGTGCCGGCCCCGCGTACGGCGTGTTCCCGGTGCGGCGGGTGCGGGGCCGCTGGGGCTGGGAGGGCGACGGGGCGGACATGGCGGACCTGTCCCGGCTGGCCGAGCCCTTCCCCGAGCGGGGCCCGGACCCCGATGCCGTCGACGCGCTCCTCGCCGAACGCCCCGAGGAAGAGGATTTCGACGAGGTCGAAGAGTTCGAGAACGCCTTCGAGGCGTGGGACGAGCGGTGGGAGGACGTCATGTTCGCCCCCGGCCGCACGGCCGGTGCGATCGTGATCTGCCACCTGGGGTGCGCCCAGCGGGAGTGGCTGGTCGTCAGCGGCAGCCACCGGGGCACGATCTGGTCGGACCACCGGGTGGACGACGCCGACCTCGCACCGCGTCCCGGCCCCGACGGAAGACCGCTGGCCTTCGGGGACTGGTACCTCGACTGGCTCCGCGACGCCGAGCGCACGGCGCGGGGGGAGGAGCGCACGGCCCCGGGAGGGAGCCGCGTGCCGGAGTGACCCGGCGGGCGCGGGGGCGGCGCCGCCGAGCCCGGCGTGGACGCCGGCCGGGCCGGCGGGCGGGTCACCAGCCCCACGTGCCGGGGCCGCCCTTGAAGGGACCCTCGATCTCGCGGGTGATCCACCCGCCGTAGAAGTCGCCCTCCTGGGCGACCACCACCTCCCCGTCGACCGTGCAGCGCACCGCGGACGGGTAGAAGGCCAGGTGGCCGCGGAGGGCTTCGTAGGGGCCGAGGGGCTGCTCGTAGCTCCAGGCGGCCCGGGGGACCACGACGTCTCCGGCGACGACGTCCCAGTAGGACGCCGTGCCCTTCCACTCGCAGTGGGTACGGCCCGGCCGGGGGCGCAGGAACTCGGTGCGCACGTCGTGGCGGGGCACGTAGAACACCGGCGGGTGGCTCGTCTCCAGGACCCGCAGGCTCGTATGCGTGTCCGCCACGACCCGGGATCCCACCGCGACCGTCACCCGGCGGTCGTCACCCGTCAGTCCCGGGGGCCGCGGGTAGTCCCAGACCGACTCCGTCGGCCGCGGCCCGGAGGGTGCGGGGGTCCGGGCGCCGCCCGGTACGTCGTCCGTGTCGTTCATCAGACCGCCCTCGTCCCGTCCCTGGTCCTGTTCCGCCGACGCGTGCGGACGCGCGTCCGCCGTCCTTCTCCCGCAGCTCTTCTCCGGCGGGCCGGCCCGCGGATGCGACGCGGGCTCCCGGACCGCCGGCTCCGTGCGCGACGCGGCCGTCCGCTCGGGTGCGGGGCGCCGGGGGCGCATCCGGACGGCGATGCGGCGGGGAATCCCCGTGTACCGCACGAAAGCGGACGGATGACCGACGGACGAACCGACGGACAGACGGACGGACGAACCGACGGACAGGGGAAGACCGTGCAGCTCAAGGACGAACTTCCTGTGGACCACCACCTCGCGGCGGTGTACCGCTGGGGCGCCGCCCTCTGCGGGTGCATCCTGCTCGTGTTCGGTTGCCTCGGCTTCGCCGACGCGCTCACTCCCTTCGGCACCTCCGGCGACCGGATCGCGGGGATGACCACCAACACCGCCCTGAGCGTGATCTCGGTGGTGGTCGGGCTCGTGCTGCTGGCAGGTGCGGCCGTGGGAGGGAACACCGCCTCCACCGTGAACATGGTCGTGGGCGGCGCGTTCCTGCTCAGCGGCTTCTTCCACCTCTTCGTGCTCGACCGGCCGGCCAACTTCCTCGACTTCGGCATGACCAACGTGATGTTCAGCTTCGTCATGGGGCTGCTGATCGTCACCTTCGGAATGTACGGGCGGGTGTCCAGCAAGCTGTCCCACGACAACCCCTACTGGCGCAGGCGGCACCCGCGCCAGGCCGCCGCGGAGTCGCTCGCGCGGCGCCGGGCCGCCGCCGAGGCCCCGGCCCGTGCCGGACGCACCACGCCGCCGACGCCCGCCGGGACGTCCTCCCCGGCGATCCCGGAAGGGCCTCGGCGGTGAGCGGCGGTCCGGGGGAGGCCGCCGGGGTCTCCGGCCGCGACGCGGAGACGGCCCCGGCGCATGTGCTGGTCGTGGGGGCGACGGGGATGATCGGGGGCCTCGCGGCCCGGGCGCTGCACCGGCGGGGGGCCTCGGTCGCCCTGGCCGGCAGGAACGCGGAGCGACTCGCCGACCGCGCACGGCTGCTCGGCGACCGCCCCCACCGTGCCTTCGACGCCTACGACCTCGACGGCTGCGCCGGGCTCGCGCCGTGGGCCGCGCGCTCCCTGGGCCGGCTGGACTGCGTCGTCGTGGCCGTCGGAGTGGCGGGCTTCGGGCGCGCCGAGCTCGTCGGCGACGCGGCCGCCGAGCACCTCATGACCGTGAACGCCCTGGCGCCCATGGCCGTCGTCCGCGGGGCCCTTCCGCTCCTGGAGGCGGGAGGAACGGTCGGGGTCGTCACCGGCGTGATCGTCGACGCGCCTCCGCGGGGCATGGCCGACTACGCGGCCGCCAAGACGGCGCTCGCCACGTGGCTCGGTGTGGTGGGCAGGGAACAGCGGGCCCGGGGCGTCCGCGTCGTCGACGTACGGATGCCCCATCTGGACGGGGGGTTCGCGGCCCGGGCGGTGACGGGGGACCCGCCGACGCTGCCGCCCGGCGCCGACCCGGAGGCGTCCGTCGAACGGCATCTGCTCGCGCCCCTCGCCGGCGGCACGGAGAGGAACCGATGAGAGGGGGCCCACATCGACGACATGCCCGATATGGGTGGCATTGAGGGTATTGAGGGCATCGAGCGGCGGACCGGCGGCCCGGCCCCCAGGCCCGTGCGTCGCCGGCTCCGCCACCCGTTCGGCCGGGCTGTGCGTGCCTTCCGGGCCGGGCGGGCGCATCCTGGCAGGCAGGAACATTCCCGTGGGGCACCCCCACATCCCCGGTGAGGGAGGAGCGACGTGCATCCCTCGGAGCGGGACACGTCCGTGAGCGGCGGGTCCGAAGGGCCGGCCGCCCTCCTCGTCGACGCGCGCGGGCACGTGACCTGGTGGTCGCGGGCGGCCGAGGAGCTGCTGGGGCGGCCGGGCCCGGAGATCGCCGGCCGGCCCGCCCCCGAGGTGCTGGGGACGCCGCTCCCCGGGACGGCGCCCGGTCCCGCCACCGCCGTCCACCGCGTACGACTGCGCACCGGAACCGGCGGAACGGGCGGTACAGGTGAAACCGGCGGGTCCGATGACGGGTTCGTCGACGTCGACGTGGTCCTCCTCCCCGGACCGGACGGCGGTACGTGGCTGCTGGCCGGACGGTGGTCCACGACGGCCCGGACCGGCCACCCGGCCCGCGCCGGAGCGCCGGCCCACGACGCGGACCCGGACCGGACCCTGGCGCGCTCGCTGCTGAACCAGCGGAGGCTCGGCGTCGCCGAGTTCGACGCCGAGCTCCGCATGGTGCGCAGCAACGCGGCCCTGGAGACGCTGCGGCCCGCGGGTGCGGACACGGGCGCGGAATGGCTGTACGGCCTGACCGACGCGGACGGCGACCGGACGGTGCGGGAGATCCTCCAGCAGGTCGCGTCGACGGGGATGCCGGTCGTCGGGGCCGACTTCCGGGCCGTGGCGACGGGCTCGGACCCGGTGCTGAGCCTCGCCTGCTTCCCCCTGGAGGACGAGGACGGCACGCGTACGGGGGTGGCCGTGGTGGCGACCGAGCCCGCCGCGCGGCTGCGCGCCCACCACCGGCTCACCGACGCGTACCGGAGGGCGTTCGAGATCGGCGAGTCGCTCGACGTCGTCCGCGCGGCGCGCGACCTCGTCGACCTCCTGGTGCCGGCCCTCGGCGACCTGGCCTGCGTCGACTTCCCCGACGACGTGCTCCAGGGGCGCGATCCCGGGCTCGGATACCCCGGCCACGAGGCGTCCCGCCCGCGTCGGGTGGCGGTCAAGTCGGCGGACGGCACGTGGCCCGCCGCCCTGGTGCAGCCGGGGGAGCCGGTGCCGGCCCCGCCCGCGGAGACCGTGGACTCGGCCGTCGCCGTCGGCGGGGTGATCAAGGCGGACGCGGAGGCCGCCCGCGCGATGTTCGGCCACGACCCCGGGCTGATCGCCCGCATGCTGCCCGAGGGCACGCACAGCGCGCTCGGCTGCCCGCTCTACCACCGGTCGCGCCTGTTCGGCTACGTGCTCGTGTGGCGCACCAGGACCCCCGAACCGTTCGGCGACGACGAGACCCGGCTCCTCCAGGACCTGTGCGACCGGACCGCCATGGCCCTGGACAACGCCCACCGCTACACCCGGGAGCACCGCACCGCCCTCGTCCTCCAGCGCAGCCTCCTGCCGCCGGCCGTGACCGAGAGCCAGGCCGCCGAGACCTCCGGCATCTACCTGCCGGCCAGCGGGACCCTCAGCGTCGGCGGCGACTGGTTCGACGCCCTGCCCCTGTCGTCGATGAGGATCGGCCTCGTCGTCGGCGACGTCATCGGGCACGGACTCCAGGCCACGGCCACCATGGCCCGGCTCCGCACGGCGGTCCAGACCCTCGCGGACCTGGACCTGCCGCCGGACGAGCTCCTCATCCACCTCGACGACCTCGTACAGCGCATGCAGGCCGAGTCGGAACAGCCGGACGCCGTCGGCGCCTCCTGCCTGTTCGCCGTCTACGACCCGGTCACCCGGGTCTGCCGGATGGCGTCCGCCGGGCATCCCGCCCCCGCGGTGCTCCTCCCCGACGGCACCGCGGACTTCGTCCCCGTCGTCCCGGGCCCCCCGCTCGGCGTCGGCGACAACCCCTTCGAGATCTCCGAGGTCACGCTGGAGCCCGGCTCCGTCCTCGCCCTCTACACCGACGGTCTGGTGGACTACGACCACGACATCACCCGGGGCGGCGAGGAACTCCTGCGGAACCTGCGGCGGTTCCACGGCACCGACCGCTCCCTGGAGGCCATGGGGCACGACCTGATGGCCGGCCACCCCCACCAGGAGCGTCCGGCCGACGACGTCACCCTGCTGCTCGCCCGGACGCGGGCCGTCGCCGACACGGACACCGCCCACTGGGAGTACCCGGTCGACCCGGCGGCCGTGTACGAGGCCCGCCACGACGTCAACGCCCGGCTGGAGGCGTGGGGTCTGGACGAGCTGATGTTCTCCACCGAGCTCATCGTCAGCGAACTCGTCACCAACGCCATCCGGTACGCGGGCGGGCCCATCGGCCTCCGCCTGATCCGGGGCCGGGCGCTGGTGTGCGAGGTCTCGGACCCCAGCAACACCCAGCCGAGGCTGCGGCGCGCCCTGACCACCGACGAGGGCGGCCGGGGCCTCTTCCTGATCGCCCAGCTCGCCTCCCGCTGGGGCTGCCGCTACGGGGCGCGCGGCAAGACGATCTGGGCCGAACAGGCCGTACCCCCTTCCTGAGCGGAACGCGGCTCCCGGAGCGCGGGGCCGTCTCAGACGGCCTTGCGGAACCGGAACCGGGAGCGAGGGCGCGGGCCGGGGTGACGGACCGTCAATCGGATCCGGGTGGCGAGACGGCGGGGCGCGAGGAGCTCTTCGAACGGAGGCAGCACCCCGGTGGAGACACGGGCGAGGACTTCGCCCGGATCCGTCCCGCAGGCGATGCGGAGGGTCAGGGAGAGCTCCAGGTCCCTCCCCCGGCGCGCCAGCCGGCAGCCGGTCCGGACGACCCCCGGGACGCCGGAGCAGCCGGCCCGGACGGCCTGGCGGAGGGCCCGGCCGTCCAGGGAGCATCCGGGGGCCGCGAGGCGCAGCCGCCGGGGTGGCCGCCGGGGCGGCTGCGCGGCCAGCAGCGCCAGCCCGGCGGCCGCCCCCAGCGCGCCCGCCAGGGCCGCGAACCCGCCTCCCGCCTGCTCCAGTTGCCGGAGCCCGGCGTGGAGGACGCGGTCCCCGCCCCACCGGGCCGCGCTCGCCGCACCCGCGAGGAGCACGGCCCCGGCGAGCGCGAGCACCACGCGGTTGACCACGGCCACGGCCACGACCACGGGTGCGCCGCCGGGCATCGGCGCCCGTCCCGACCCGTCGGGCATCGGCGTCCCTCCCGACCCGCTAGGCACCGGTGTCCGTCCCGTCTTGCCGGGCATCGGTCTCCCTCCCCGCCCGCCGGTTCGGTGTCTCCCTCAGGACCAGTCGCACCGTGGGTCTCCGCCCCAGGGGCAGGGACGCGACGGTGGCGCCGACGACGTCGGTCGCCGTCCTCCGGAGGGCCTCCGGCGACCCGAAGGCGGCCTCGGCCCGCACCGTGACGCGGCGGCGGGTGAAGCGCACGCCGTGCACGCGGAGTCCGGGGACGGAGCCGAGCGCCCCGCGCACGAGACGGGCGGCGCTCGCGCGGGTCGTCCGGGCCCGGACGGGGGGCGCGCAGCCGAGCGCGAGCGCGCGGCGGTCACCCGGGGTGAGCGCCAGGAGGATCAGCCACCCGCCCGCCAGGGCGGCCGCCGGGACCGCCCCGTGGCGCACGACGGACAGGCCGCCGACGTCCCGCAGCACCCGCTCCCTCCGCCCGTCCTGCTCCGCCTGTTCCACCTGGGCCCGTGCGGGCGCGGTCGCGCCGGGAAGGCGTGACGACAGCGCGCTCCACAGCAGCAGGCCGGACAGGGCGGTCAGGACGAGGGCGGGGAGGACGACGGCGCGACGCCGCCGGGACCAGGGCCTGCGTACGGCCTCCGGCACGGCCGGCGCGTCGCCCGGCGGTGGCTGCGGGTGGGGCGGGGCGATGCCGAGCGCGCGGATCCGGACGTCCGCCGATGCGACGGTCTGCCCGGTCAAGTACCGCGTCCGGTCGGCGACATGGCCGCGGAGACGGGTCATCCCGCCCACGTCGGCGGGTGCCCGCAGCGGCAGTTCCACCTCCACCGTCACCTCGACGGAGCGCCCGGTCCGGGACGCGGCGCCGCGCACCGCCCGCCCGCCGAGCGGGGCCGTGGCCTCGGCGGCGGCCTGCCGGGCGATCCGGGCCGTGACGCGGTCGGTCACGGTGGTGACGCCCCGCTGGGCGCCGGTCACCGTCGCCCGCGTGCGGGGACCTGAGGACCGCGCAGGTCGCGCAGATCACGCAGGTCGCGCAGGTCGCGGAGGTCGCCGCCCCGCTCCAGGAACCCGCCGACCGCGTAGCCGAGCCCGCCGAGGGCGGCGACCAGCAGGAACGCCCCGAAACCTCCGAACCAGCCCGCGCATCCCAGCGTCATCCCGCCCAACAGCCCCAGGGCGTCCTTGCCCACGGCTGCCTCCCTTCCCGTCGATTCCCGTCGATCTCCCGGGCACTTCCCTGAGCCCCCAGGGCACTTCCCGGAGCTCTCCCGGGACCTCCCGGGGAGCCCCCGGGAGGGCTCCCGTCGATGAGGTGCGCGCGGACCTGCCGCGCCGAGGTCACGCCACCCGCGTGTCGGCGGGCTCGTCCCGCTCGTCGCCGGGCAGGTGGACGTCGGTGACGGCGATGTTCACCTCCACCACCTCCAGCCCGGTGATCCGCTCCACGGCGCCGATCACGTTCTCGCGCACGTCGCGGGCGACGTCGGGCACGGGGACCCCGTACTCCACGACCAGTTCGACGTCGATGGCCGCCTGGCGTTCGCCGACCTCGACCTTCACCCCGCGTCCCACGTGGGGGCGCCCGCCCGGGACCCGGTCGCGGACCGCCCCCAGCGTCCGCGACAGGCCCCCGCCCATGTCGTGGACGCCGGGGACCTCCCGCGCCGCCGTGCCGGCGATCTTGACGACCACCGCGTCCGCGATCGCCGTCCTGCCGCGCGTCCCCGCGGGCTCGGTGACCTCGGTGCGTCCCGTCCCCCGCCCGGTACCGATGCCGGCCCCTGTCCCCACCCCGGTCCCGACCCCGGTCCCGACCCCCGTCCCCGTGCCGTTCGCGTGCTCGTGACGGGCCGGGGTCTTCTCCTGCGTGGTGGTCATCTCTGCTCCCTGAACTGGTTCTCGAGCCGGTCCTTGCGCGACCGCACTGCTTTGACACCGCCGTGTGGCGATTCGTTACGGCCCTCTTCCGTGGAGGCGGTGGACAACAGTGCGAATCGGCGGGGCGTAACGAAACCCCCGCGAGCGCTGTCAATGCGGTGGAGGCTGGAAGGAGCCCGCGCGTGAGTGCTCGGTGGGGCCCGGACGGGCAGGAGGACACGGCCGACCCCGGAGGCCGGCTGCTCGCCGTCAGGGCGGCGGAGGGGGACGAGGAGGCGTTCGAGATGCTCGTACGGGGCCACTCCGGCGCGATGCTCCAGCTCGCCGAGCGTCTGATGGGCAGTCGAGCGGAAGCCGAGGACGCCGTCCAGGACGCCTTCGTCAGCGCCTGGCGCAGCCTTCCCGAGTACCGGGGCGAGGCCGGGTTCGCGACCTGGCTGCACCGCATCGTCACCAACCGGTGCCTGACCCTGCTGCGGGCCCGGCGGCCCGCCGCCGACCTCGACGCGGTCGCGGAACCGGCCGCTCCCGACCACCGCTCCTCGCCCGCCCGCGCCGCCGAGTCGCACGCCGCCGTGCGCGACCTCGCCCAGGCCATGGAGGCGCTCTCCGCCGAGCAGCGGGTCTGCTGGGTCCTGCGGGAGATCGAGGGGCAGCCCTACGAGGCGATCGGCCAGGCGGTGGGGATCCGGCCCGAGGCGGTCCGCGCCCGCGTCTTCCGGGCCCGGCGCGTGCTGACGGAGGCGATGGCCGCATGGCGATGAGCACCCCCCACCCCCGCGAAGCCCCCGACGACGACGAGGACCTCGAAGTCCTGGCCTGCGGCCGGGATCTGGCCGAGGTGTGGGAGCGGGCGGCCCTCGCCCCCGCCGACGACCCCCACACCCTCGCCTGCGCCTACTGCCGGCAGGCCGTGGCGGACCTGGAGCACCTGCGGGCCGCCGCCCTGCCCGTCGCGCCCGCGCCGCCGGCGGACCTCGACACCTCCGCCCTGGTGCGCCGCGTCATGGAGGTGGTCCGGCTGGAGCTGCGCCCGGGACGCGACCTGCCGCTCGGCGAGGACGACGAGGACAGCTGGATCTACGAGTCCGTCGCCGCCCGCACCCTGCGCGCGGCCGCCGAGGAGGTCCCCGGCGTCCGCGCCGGCAGCTGCCGCGTCACCCCGCCCGGCAGCCGTACGAGCCCCGCGCGGGGCCCCGTCGGCGTCCGCATCGACATCACCGTCGAGTACGGCCGCGACCTGCGGTCCACCTCCCGGGCGGTGCGCGACGGCCTCGCCCGCGCCGCCCGGGAACGCCTCGGACTGGCCGTCGACGCCCTCGACGTCACGGTCACCGACCTCCACGATCCGCCCGACCGGCCGCAGGAGCACAGGACATGAGGACCCGACAGGCGCAGAACCTCTCCGACGCGGTCGCCGAGGCCGTCCTGGACGTGCCGGGCGTGGCGTGCCTCCGCCCGGGCCTGCGCGGACTGCTGCGGTCCTCCGCGACCGTACCGACCGGCCCGGCCGGCGGCCACGGCGCCGGAGCGCGCGGCGCGGTGCTCGTCTCCTTCGGCCCGGGCGGGGCGGTGAGCGGCCTCCGCGTCGACGTCGTCGTACGGGCGCGGCATCAGGCCGCCTCCACGGCCCGGGCGGTACGGGCGGCGGCGGCCGCCGCCGCCGCGGTCCCACCGGAAGCGGTACGGGTGAACGTCACCGGCATCGTGTGACCACCCGCGGCACGGCGCGGGGCCCCGCCGCCAGGCCGTGAGGGACGGCCTAGACCGGTGGCGGGCAGGTGAGGATCACCCACCAGGCGAGCGACCACACGCAGGCCGCGGCCCCCAGCAGCCGCAGGCGCCGGACCCGCGCGGGCGACACCGGATCGGTCCCGCCCCGGCCGACGCGCCTCACCCGCGGCGCCCCCGCCCCGGCGGGCCCCGCCGGACGCGGGGAGGCGCCGTCGGGCCGTCCGCCGCCCCGGGGGAGGGCCGTGACGGCGGCCGACGGCGTCCCCGCGCGCCGTGGGGCGCGCACCTCGGGCCGTCGCCCCCGGCGCGCGGACCCGGACGGGACGACGGCCGGGCCCCCGGCGGCACCGTGCTGGGCCAGCCCCGCGAGAAAGCGGCGGTACGCCTCCCGGCGCCCGCCCCGGGGCGTCGAACGCCCGCACTCCCAGGAACGGACCGTGGCCGGGGTGACCCCGAACGCCAGGGCGACCTGGCGGGTCGACAGCCCCCACTGCTCGCGCAGCCGGCGCCGCTCGCCGGGCTCGGGCAGCTCCCCGGGACGGTGCGGGGAGGCCCAGGCGGCGGGACGGAGAACCTGACGGGGGAAGAGCTGGTGCGTGGTTGTCATACCGGTGTGACAATCCGCATGCCGCCGCCGTGACGCGTGATCCCGGCGGTTCACCCGAACGCCCCATCCGGCGGCCGGCCGCGGCCGCCCCCCACGGCGCCCCGTGCCCGGGGCACCGCCCGGGCCGCGCCGTCGATCGTCCCCGGGGCGGCGGCCGGACGACGAATCGCGAGCGGGTCCCGGCCGTGTTCCCCTGGACCCGGCATGCCCGTGGGGCGAAGGTCCGGTGCGAGCAGGGAGAGGCGGATGACCGAGGAGGCGAACGTCACCCGGGGGCCGGAGCAGCTGCCCGGCGACCACGCGGCGGACGAGGTCGATCTGCGGCGCGTCGGCATCGACCCGGACTTCTGGTACCCGGTCGCCCGGTCCGCCCGGCTGCCCAGGGGCAAGGTCCTCGCGGCCTCCTTCGCCGGCCGGCGCATCGCGCTCTACCGGGGCGCCGAGGGCACCGCGTACGCCCTGGAGGACCGCTGCGCGCACCGTCAGGTGCCGCTCAGCCTGGGAGTGGTGGAGGGCGAGACGCTCCGCTGCTGCTACCACGCCTGGGCCTACCGGGGGAACGGCCGCGTCTCCCGGATCCCGTACCTGCCCAAGGGCGCCGACCGGCCGCCGCGCGGGGTGCGCTCCTACCCCGTCCGCGAGCGGTACGGCCTCGTCTTCGTGTTCCCGGGCGACCCCGCCCTGGCGGAGGCCGCACCCCTGCCCGTGCTCCCCGAGGCGGAGTCGCCCCGGCACCGGACCATGATGTTCGAGCGCACGGTGCGCTGCCACTACTCGTTCCTGCACGAGAACCTGCTGGACATGAACCACCAGTTCCTGCACCGGGGCGTCCTCGGCCGGATCCGTCCCGAGCTCCTCGGCTACGAGACGGGGCCGGCCTCCGTGGAGGCCCGGTACCTGTTCGTCCCGTCCGGCGGGCGGAAGGACCGGGGCGCGGGGCTGCTGTCCGGCGAGGGCCGGGGCGGCGCGGACACGCCCGACGTCGTCACCATCCGCACCGAGTACCCGTACCAGACCCTCCGGGACGTCCCCGAGTCGTCGGGCTCGGCCGCGTTCTCCCTCTGGGCCGCCTACGTGCCGGAAGACCCCGACCAGCGGGTCAGCCGCGTGTTCGGGCTGCTCTCGATCGCGAAGCCCGCCCTTCCGGGCGCCCTCCACCTGGCCTGGCCGCTGATCCGCCGTTTCACCGAACGCGTCTTCGCCCAGGACAGGATGGCCGTCGAGGCCGAGCAGCGGGCGTGGGACGAGCAGGGCGGCGACTGGAACCAGGAGGTCTTCCCGCTCATCCTCGACGTGCGGAAGGTGCTGCGCGCCAACGGCGCCCCGCTCCCGAACCCGCCCCGCTCCCACGCCTGTCCGCAGGCGGACACCTGCGCGGACGCGCGGGGGACCGGTGTCCAGGGGGACACCCGGCACCCGTGATCCGTCCCCGCCGGTCCGCGACCCGGCCCGGGCCCGTCGGCCCGCGCCGCCCTCACCGCAGGAGCGCGGCGAGGGCGCGGGCGGCGTCGCGGGCGGGGCGGCCGACGCCGATGAGGGTGGCGGAGGCGGGGCCGGTCCAGTCGCCGTAGCCGAGGAGGTGGAGGCGGGGTTCGGCGAGGGCCTGGGTGCCGGTGGTGGGGACGTGGCCCCGGGGGCCGCGCAGGCCGAGCGGGGCGAGGTGGGAGAGGGCGGGGCGGAAGCCCGTGCACCAGATGACCGCGTCGGCGTCCGTCCTCGTGCCGTCGGGCCATTCCGCGCCGGTGTCGGTGAGGCGGGTGAACACCGGCTGGGCCTTGAGGAGTCCGGCGTCGCGGGCGGCGCGCACGGGCGGGACGGCGACGATGTCTCCGAGGGAGGCGACGCCGCCGGTGTCGGTGCGGCCTGCGTCGAGGGCCTTGCGTCGTGCGGTGGCGTGGTCGAAGAGGGCGCGGCCGTCGATGTCGTCGGCGAGGTAGCGGGGTTCGCGCAGGGTGACCCAGGTCAGGTCGGAGCCGTACGCGAGGTCGGCGGCGATCTGGGCCCCGGAGTTGCCGCCGCCGACCACGATGACCTTCCGGCCGGCGAAGTCGGACGGGCTCCGGTACTCGACCGTGTGGAGCTGGGTGCCCCGGTACTCCGTGCGGCCGGGGACGGCCGGGATGAAGGGGCGGGACCAGGTGCCGGTGGCGCTGACGACCGCGCGGGCCCGCCAGGTGCCGGAGTCGCTCTCGACGCGGAGGAGTGCGCCGTCGCGGTGGACGCCCGAGACGCGTACGGGGCGGTGGACCGGCAGGTCGTAGCGCTGTTCGTAGTCGGTGAGGTAGTCGACGACGTGGGCGGCGTCCGGGTAGGTCTCGCCCGGCTGCGGGGGCATGAGCCGGCCGGGGAGGGAGGAGTAGGCGGCGGGGGAGAAGAGGTGGAGGGAGTCCCAGGTGTGCCGCCAGGCGCCGCCGGGGGCGGAGTCCGCGTCGAGGATCGCGAAGTCGAGGCCGGCCCGGCGGAGGTGGTAGCCGGCGGCGAGTCCGGCCTGGCCGCCGCCGATGACGACCACGTCGACGGCCTGGTGTTCGGTCATGCCCGGGTTTCCCTTCTCGACGGCGGTGCCCCGGCCCGCACGGAGGCGGGGCGGGGCACCTCGGTGGTGATGCGGGGCGGTGCCTACCGCTGGGCCGGGGCGAACTTCCTGCGCCAGGCCAGCGACACGTACACGAGCGCGACGAGGACGGGGACCTCGATGAGCGGGCCGACGACGCCGGAGAGGGCCTGGCCGCTGGTGACGCCGAAGGTGGCGATGGCGACGGCGATGGCGAGCTCGAAGTTGTTGCCCGCGGCCGTGAAGGCGAGGGTGGCGGTGCGGTCGTAGTTCAGGCCGATGGCCTTGCCGAGGGCGAAGGTGCCGAACCACATGATCGCGAAGTAGACGAGCAGCGGGAGGGCGATGCGGGCGACGTCGAGCGGCTGCGAGGTGATCGTCTTTCCCTGGAGGGCGAAGAGGATGACGATCGTGAAGAGCAGGCCGTAGAGGGCCCAGGGGCCGATCTTCGGGAGGAAGTTGCTCTCGTAGCTCTCGCGGCCCAGCTTCCTCTCCCCGATGCGGCGGGTGAGGAAGCCGGCCAGCAGCGGGACGCCGAGGAAGACGACCACGTTGAGCGCGATCTTCCCCATGGAGATGTCGAGGGTCTCGCCTTCTCCGAGGCCGAGCCAGCCGGGCAGGATGTCGAGGTAGAACCAGCCGAGCAGGCCGAACGCGATCACCTGGAAGACCGAGTTCAGGGCGACCAGGACGGCGGCGGCCTCACGGTCTCCGCACGCGAGGTCGTTCCAGATGATGACCATGGCGATGCAGCGGGCGAGGCCGACGATGATCAGGCCGGTGCGGTACTCGGGCAGGTCGGGCAGGAAGATCCAGGCCAGGGCGAACATGACCGCCGGGCCGAGGACCCAGTTGACGACCAGCGAGGAGACCATCAGTCGGCGGTCGCCGGTCACGGCGTCGAGCCTGTCGTAGCGGACCTTGGCGAGAACCGGGTACATCATGATCAGCAGCCCGACGGCGATCGGGAGCGAGATGCCGCCGATCTCGACCTTCGCGAGCGCGTCGTCCAGGCCGGGGATGAGCCGCCCCAGGCCGAGGCCGAGGCCCATGGCGAGGAGGATCCAGACGGCGAGGAAGCGGTCGAGGGTCGACAGCTTCGCGACGACCGAGGTCTCCTCGGCGGCGGTCGCGGGGGCGGCGGGGGTCACGGGCAGGACCTCTTGGAGTCGGCGTGGGCGCGGGCGGTGGCGGCGAGACCGGCGAACTGGCCGGCGAGCTGCTCGATGACGTCGGGCCGCAGCCGGTAGTACGTGAACCGACCGCACGGCTCCGTCTCCACCACGCCCGCCTCCCGCAGCACCTTGAGGTGGTTCGAGAGGTTGGTCTGTCTGGCTCCGGTCTCTTCGACCAGGTGCGTGGTGCACAGGGTCTCGCGGGCGAGCAGGGTCACGATCTGGAGCCGCAGCGGGTCGGCGAGGACCTTCAACAGCTCAGTGTCGACTGACGTCAGCATGGGCTGATACTGTCACATCAGTGAAGGGTGATGCCAGTCCGGGCTGATGCCCGTCTGTCGCGAAGGAAGAACCGATGTCCGCGTCCCCGCTCGCGTCCGTGCTGTTCGTCTGCGTCCACAACGCGGGCCGGTCCCAGATGGCCGCCGGGTTCCTCCGGCACCTCGCGGGCGACCGCGTCGAGGTCCGGTCCGCCGGCTCCCTCCCGGGCGACCGGGTCAACCCGGCCGCCGTCGCCGCCATGGCCGAGCTCGGCATCGACATCTCCGACCAGCGGCCGAAGGTCCTCACCGTCGAGGCCGCCCAGGCGTCGGACTACATCATCACCATGGGCTGCGGCGACGCCTGCCCCTACTTCCCCGGCAAGACCTACCTCGACTGGGTCCTGGAGGACCCGGCCGGCCAGGGGGTCGAAGCCGTCCGGCCCATCCGCGACGAGATCGGGACGCTCATCGAGGGCCTCGTCGCCGAGATCGACGCGCGGCGCGAGGCCTGACCCCCGCGCCCGGTCGGCCCGGCCGCTGTGCGCAGGGCGTCCTCACCGCCTCCGACCTGCGGAATCGGCGTGCCCCCGCGAGGTGGGGGTCCGGTGTGAATGGTCCGCTCCGCGTCCCGGGTCTAGTGTCGAGATAGGCCTAGGGTGCGCCCGCGGCCCGCGCGACCCCGAAGCGCGCGGGTGGGGCGGGGCGCGCGAAAGGAGCCTTCCATGACCCGTACATTGCGAGGCGCGATAGCGGTGGCCTCGACCGTGGCCCTCTCCCTGGGCGTGGTGGCGACGACGACGGGCGCGTCGCCCGGGCAGGCGAGACAGGACGTCAAGATCGGACTGCTGCTGCCGGAGAGCAAGACGACGCGGTACGAGAAGTTCGACCGGCCGTACATCGAGCAGAAGATCAAGGAGCTCGTCCCCGACGCCCAGATCGACTACTACAACGCGGCCGAGAGCGCGACCACCCAGCAGCAGCAGGTCAACACGGCGCTCGCCAAGGGCGACCAGGTGCTCATCCTGGACGCCGTGGACGCGAAGTCGATCCAGTCCTCCGTGGAGAAGGCGAACAAGGCCGGCGTGAAGATCGTGGCCTACGACCGCCTCGCCCAGGGCCCGGTCGACGCCTACGTCTCGTACGACAACCGCAAGGTCGGCGAGCTCCAGGGCAAGGCGCTGCTCGACGCCCTCGGCGACAAGGCGGAGAGCGGCCAGATCGTCATGCACAACGGCTCGCCCACCGACCCGAACGCGGCCGAGTTCAAGGCCGGCGCCCACTCCGTCCTCGACGGCAAGGTGAAGATCGGCAAGGAGTACGACACCCCCAACTGGGACCCGAACAACGCCAACCAGCAGATGTCCGGCGCCATCAGCGCCCTCGGCAAGGGGAACATCGTCGGCGTCTACTCGGCCAACGACGGACTCGCCGCCGGCATCGCCACCGCCCTCGAAGCGGCGGGCATGAACGTGCCGCTGACCGGCCAGGACGCCCAGCTCGACGCCATCCAGCGGATCCTGCTCGGCACGCAGACCATCACCATCGAGAAGCCCTACAAGCCCGAGGCGGACATCGCCGCCACCATGGCCGTGAACCTCGCCCAGGGCAAGCCGCTCCCCGAGGACCTGACCCCCACCACCGTCACCAGCGGCAGCGGCCAGAAGGTCCCGGCCACGCTGCTCACCCCGGTCGTGGTGGACAAGGAGAACATCAAGGACACGGTCGTCAAGGACGGGCTGTACACCGTCCAGGAGATCTGCACGCCGGCCTACGCCGACGCCTGCAAGGAAGCCGGGCTGGAGTGACGCCACCCGCGTGACCCGACCCGTACCGCCCGCTCCCGCCGAGGAGGCGGTCGAAGGTGACGGATGCACCTGTGCTCAGCCTGCGGGGGGTGTCCAAGAGGTTCGGCGCGGTCCAGGCCCTGTCGGACTTCGAGCTGGAGGTCCACGCCGGTGAGGTCGTCGCCCTCGTCGGCGACAACGGCGCCGGCAAGTCGACCGCCGTCAAGGCGATCGCGGGGGTCAACCCGCCGGACGACGGCGTCATCGAGTGGCAGGGCCGGCCGGTCTCCATCAACCGGCCCCACGACGCCCAGAACCTGGGCATCGCCACCGTCTACCAGGACCTCGCGCTCTGCGACAACCTCGACGTCGTCGGCAACCTCTTCCTCGGCCGGGAGCTGCGCCGGTTCGGCGTGCTCGACGAGGTCCGCATGGAGCAGCGGTCCCGCGAACTGCTCGACACGCTCTCCATCCGGATCCCGTCGGTGCGGATCCCCGTCGCCTCGCTCTCCGGCGGCCAGCGGCAGACCGTGGCCATCGCCCGCTCGCTGATCGGCGAACCGCGGATCGTCATCCTGGACGAGCCGACCGCCGCCCTGGGCGTGGAACAGACCGCCGAAGTCCTCGACCTCGTCGAACGGCTCCGCGAGCACGGGCTCGGCACCATCCTGATCAGCCACAACATGGTGGACGTGATGGCGGTCGCCGACCGGATCGCGGTGCTGCGGCTCGGCCGCAACAACGGGTTCTTCGACAAGCGCGCCACCACCACCGAGGAGATCATCTCCGCCATCACCGGAGCCACCGACAGCGCCGTGACCCGGCGCCAGGCCCGCAAGCGCGAGCAGCGGGAGGCGAGCGGGGAGGAGACGCCATGAGGGGCGCCAGGGACCGCGACGACAGGCCCGGCGGGCCGGGCACCGGCGACGCGGCCGCCCAGGAACCGGCACCCGAGTCGGTGCCCGCCGTCGACAGCCGGCTGATCGTCCGCGAGGAGGGCTTCCGCGGGTACGCCGGAGAGTTCCGGCGCAAGCTGCGCAGCGGCGAACTCGGCTCGCTGCCCGTCGTCATCGCCGTCGTCGTCATCTGGACGGTCTTCGGCAGCCTCGACAGCGCCTTCCTGTCCGCCCAGAACCTGTCCGACCTCAGCCAGCAGATCGTCGGCACCGGCATGATCGCCGTCGGCATCGTCTTCGTCCTGCTGCTCGGCGAGATCGACCTGTCCGTCGGCTCCGTCAGCGGACTGTGCGCGGCGATCTTCGCCGTGCTGAACGTCATCAACGGCATGAACGAATGGCTGGCGCTGCTCGTCGCCCTCGCCGGGGGAGCGGCCGTCGGTCTCCTCCACGGCTTCTTCTTCGCCAAGGTGGGCGTGCCCGCCTTCGTCGTCACCCTGGCGGGCAACCTCGCCTGGAACGGGCTGATGCTCCAGGTGCTGGGCACCAGCGGCACGGTCAACATCCCCGGCGACAGCATCGTCTCCGAGCTCTACTCCACCGTCTTCGAGAGCCCCGTCGCCGCCTACGCGGCCGCGGCGGTGGGCGTCGGGCTCTTCCTGCTCGCCTCGCTGCTCGACGCCCGCCGGCGCCGCGCCGCGCGGGTGCCGTACCGGCCGATCGCCGAGATCGTGCTGCGGACCGTCGTCCTCGCGGCGATCGCCTTCGCCGCGGCCGTCGTCCTCAACCGGTACCAGGGACTGCCGCTCGCGCTGCTGATCTTCCTGCTGGTGCTGGTGGTCCTGGACTTCGTCCTGCGGCGCACCGGCTACGGGCGCCGGATCTTCGCCGTCGGCGGCAACATCGAAGGTGCCCGGCGGGCCGGCATCAGCGTGGCCTTCGTCCGCATGAGCGTCTTCACGATCTCCGGCACCATGGCGGCCGTCGGCGGCCTCTTCCTCGCCGGACAGATCCAGTCCGCCAGCCAGACCTCCGGCGGCGGCAACCTCCTCATGAACGTGATCGCGGCCGCCGTCATCGGCGGCACGAGCCTCTTCGGCGGGCGCGGCACGGTCTGGTCCGCGCTGCTCGGCGCCCTCGTCATCGGCTCGATCCAGTCCGGCATGAACATCATGGGCGTCAGCAACGCCGTCCAGTTCATGATCACCGGTGCGGTCCTGCTGGCCGCCGTGGTCGTCGACTCCCTCTCCCGCCGCAGCCAGAAGGCCGCGGGCCGGGCCTGACGGGACGGCCAGGGGGCGGGCGGAGCGCGGGGGCGGAGCTGCGGGGCGGGCGGGGACGGGCGGGAATCCGGGCTCAGGTGCCCGGAGGGCCGCCCAGGGTCCGTACGGCCTCCACGATCAGGTCCCAGAAGCGGCCGGTGTCGACGTCCACGCCCACCTCGACGTCGGCCGGCAGGCCCGTCACCCCGTGCAGGTCCACGACGGTCGCGCCCCGGGTGTGCGTGCCGTCCAGCTCGACCGCCACCGCCGCCCTGACCAGGCCGACCAGCGAAGGGTCGATCAGGTGGGCGACGGTCAGCGGATCGTGCAGCGGAGGAGCGTCGAAGCCGAACACCTCGCGGTACGTGGAGGCGAAGTAGGTGAGGAGGTCGACGCAGAGCGCGCCGAGCGGGGTCCCGAGCGCGGCGATCCGGGCGACGACGTCGGGGGTGGCCCGCACCTGGTGGGTCACGTTGAGGCCGAGCATCGTCACCGGCAGGCCGCTGCGGAAGACGACGTCCGCCGCCTCCGGATCGCACAGGATGTTGAACTCGGCCGCGGGCGTCGTGTTGCCCCGCTCCGTCGACCCGCCCATCAGCACGATCCGTTCGATGTGTCCGGCGAGCTCCGGGTGGGCGAGCAGGAGGGCCGCGATGTTGGTGAGCGGCCCGGTCGGCACCAGCGTCACCGGCACCGGGTGCGCGAGGAGCACGTCGCGGGCCAGGGTGAGGGCGTCGCGCGGATCCTGCGGCACGTCCGGCTCGTCCGCGCCGAAGCCGGGCCCGTCCAGGCCGGAGTCGCCGTGGATGTCCGCGGCGGTCCTGCGCGGACCGCGCAGGGGACGGTCCCGGCCGGCGGCGACCGGCACGCCCCGGATCCCGGCCGCCGCGCACACCCGGCGGGCGTTGAGCGTGGTCTTCTCCAGGGTCTGGTTGCCCGCCACGGTGGTGACGGCGAGGAGGTCGATCCCGGGGTGCGCGGCGGCCAGCATGATGGCGAAGGCGTCGTCGTGCCCGGGGTCGCAGTCGAGGATCACGGGAACCGGCATGCCCTCACCGTCCCACACCGGGCCCCCGCCCCGCGCAGGACGCGGACGTCCGCGACCCGCCGCGCACCGGAGGGGGGCGACGGACACTCCCGGAGCCTCCGGGGGCCTTCGGGGACCTCTACGGTCCGGTGGTCCCGGCGGCGCGGCCGAGGATCTTCCTCGGGGTGACGCGGAGGACCACGCGGACCCGCTCCGCCGGGGCCTCCAGGTAGTCCGTGCCGGCACCCGGACCCAGGTACTCCTCGGCGATCCGGACGGCCACCGCCCGGCCGGTGTCCTCGGTGACGGCCGCGGTGCCGCGGATCTCGACGTACAGCTCGGGATCGGAGAGGTCGAAGACGGTCAGGCTCACCCGGGGGTCGCGGAGCACGTTCCGCTCCTTGCGCCGCCCCCGCTCGGTGGAGATCAGCACCTCGTCCCCGTCGCGGCTCACCCAGACCACCGAACTCTGCGGCGCCCCGTCGGGGTTGAGGGTGCCCAGGACCGCCGGAAGGGGCGCGTCGAGCAGGCGGCGCACGGTCTCGTTCATCTCGACGGGGGTACGGGGGAGGCTCATGCCCCGGATCCTACGGCGCCCCGCCCGGAGGGGGCATGATGCGGGGTCATGGGAACGAGGGACGACAGCGACGAGGCGTACGTGGTCGGGCTGTGCGACCGGGTGCTGGGCGAAGTGGCTTTGCGGCAGCACCGGTTCGACTGGCTTCTCGGGGACGCCGGGGCGAGCGGACGGCGGGTCCGGCTGCCGGTCGACGCCTACTGGCCCGGTCGCGGTCTGGTCGTCGAGTACCGCGAGCTCCAGCACGACCGGCCGGTGCCGCACTTCGACAAGCCGGACCGGCTCACGGTCAGCGGGGTGCACCGGGGCGAGCAGCGCGCCCTGTACGACGCGCGGCGGGAGAGCGAGATCCCGGCGCACGGGCTGCGGCTCGTGGTGGTCCGGCCCGCGGACCTCGACGCGGACGGGCGCGGAAGGCTCCGCCGCAGCGAGGCGGCCGATCTCGCCGCGCTGCGGACGATCCTGGCCGGGGAGCGGGACGGCGAGGGCACCCCTTCCGGCGCGTGAGCGCGTGAGCACGCGGGAGGGCGGGGCGTTTGACGCGCCGGGGCGGCTGGGCAGTGCACCACTGCCGGAACGGTCCGAGCCCCGACGAGACGAGGTGGCCCCGATGCCCGACACGAGTCCGGAACCGATCGCGACCTTCTGCGGAAAGTGCGACTGCGGATGCCCGCAGCTGTTCGTGGACGCCGACGCCCCGGAGGACAGGAGGGTGCGCATCACCGACGACTTCGGGCAGCGGGTCCAGATGAGCGAGGACCAGTTCGCCGACCTGGTGGCGCAGGCGAAGGCCGGCGCGTTCGACCGGCTGACGGTCGCCGGGACGACGCCCGCCTGAGCCCGCCCGCGCGTGCGGGAACCGGAGAGGGAGCGCTCCCCGGCGCGTCCGCGGGTCAGTCCGTGGGCGTGCCGGCCCGGATCCGGTTCCCGTCGGGATCGCGCAGCTCGACCTCGCGGGCCCACGGAGCCTCCTCCACCGTCACGCCGAACTCGGCCGCGACGGCGTCGACGTCGCGTACGCGCAGGTAGACCAGGGTGTCGGGCCGGGCGTCGCCCTCGTGCTCCGACAGGAACAGGCGGACGTCCCCGCGCGCCACCTCCACGAAGGCGGGGAACCCCGGTTCGAACCGGTGCACCCACCGCTCGGCGAATCCGAGCCGCTCGTACCAGGCGACGGCCACCGCCGCTTCCCTCACCCGGAGCACCGGGATGACCGCTTCGTCCATGCCCCGCATCGTCGCAGACCGCGCCTCCCCTCCACGCCCGGCCCCGGCCCCGTCGTCGGCCCCGGTTCCGGCCAGGGCGCCGAGCCGACACTCCTTCGACAGAAAAAACTGTCGCTCTTCATCTGTGACAGTTATGGTTGTCGCATGAGTGACGTGGCACGTGTTCCCACGCCCGACAAGGGCGACGACGACTTCTGGACCGCCGTCTCGAACCTGGTGGAGCCGCCCTGGCGCGAGCCCACCCAGGACGACGGCTTCACGATGGACGAGCGGGTGCACGACGCGGTGCGCGTGCTGGCGGAGGGGATCTCGACCCGCCTGCTGGCCTACCGGGACGCCGGCAAGTCCTTCGACCCCGTGCTGATGGCGGCGCCCGACGTGCAGCTGGCGCTGCTGCGGGCCCTGTACGAGGCCAAGCTGTCCGTCGACCGGCTGGCCGAGTCCGCCGCCACCGTCGCCGGGCGCAGCGGGGCGAACTACGCGCAGCTCGGGGCGGCCTGGGGCGGCATCAAGCGGCAGTCGGCCCGGCTCAAGTGGCCCCACGCGGTGGTCAGGAAGTCGGCCAGCGAGTCCATCCCGCTCCACTACGCGGGCGGCACGGCCGTCGTGCACCACGACGCCGAGTCCGACGGCTGGTGGTACACCGCCACCGCCGCGGACCAGCAGGAGACGGAGTCCGCGCCGGTCCACGGCAGCTACGCGGAGGCCATCGCGGGCGCGACCGAGTTCCTGCTCGCGCACGCCCTTCCCGACCGGCTGCCGCCCCGGTGAGCCGCGCCTCGCGGTGACCCCGGCACGATCGGGATCCGATGGTGGTGACGCCGTGCCGGCGGGCGGTTCGCCGCCGTCGCGGAAGGGGGCGGAGAACCGCCCGGCACGAAGGTCACGCCGCCCGCGCCACCTCCCGCGCCGACTGCCAGGTGTTCGGGGCGTCCGGCGCGTCGACGTGCGAGGCTCGCCCCGGAGCGCGCGGAGGGGCGCCCGCTCCGGTTCCACGGGAAGGGAGCTCGCCGTCGTCTGCCGGGGTTCGTTCCGCGGCGCAGTGGCACGCCGGGCTCCTCGGATCGATCGTGACGAGGGGGGGGGGGGGGGGGGGGGGGGGG
>NZ_BMVV01000010.1 GCF_014650895.1 Streptomyces omiyaensis | reverse complement strand
GCGGGGCCGGAGGGGGTGGAGGTGCTGGACGTGCTGGGTGCGCTGGTGGACAAGTCGCTGGTGGTGTCGGTGCCGGTGGAGTCGGGGATGCGGTTCCGGTTGCTGGAGACGGTGGCGGAGTACGCGGGGGAGCGGTTGGAGGAGGCGGGGGAGCGGGCGGTGGTGGAGCGGGCCCACCTCGCCCACTACCGCGAACTCGCCCGCCGCACCGATCCCGAGCTGCGCGGGGCCGGCCAGATCGCCGCCATGGTCCGGCTCGACGCCGAGTACGGCAACATCAGGACCGCCCTCGACCGGGCCGTCGCCGCCCGCGACGAGGACGAGGCCCTCGTCCTCGTCCACGCGCTGCTCTGGTACTGGCAGCTGCGCGACCTGCGCTCCGACGCCCTCCACGGCGTCCGGGCCGCCGCCGCCCTCGGGCCCGACCCCTTCGCCCCGCCCGCCGCGCCCCTCGTGCCGCTCGCGGAGCCGTGCACGGCCGCCCCGCCGCCGCTCTCCGAGGAGCAGCGCTGGGAGGCCCGGCGCGGCGTGCGGCTCGTCGAGCTGATCAACATGGACCACGAGACGGCCCGCTGGACGAGCCCCGAGGGGATCGCCCGGCTCCGCGAGATCACCGCCGTCTACCGGCCCGGCCTGCCGCAGACCTGCCGGCTCCCCGGCTCCTTCGCCGTCTTCGCGGTCCTCATCACGGGGGAGTCCGACCGGCTGCACGAGCTGCTGGACGTCACCGTGGAGGCCTGCCGGAGCAACGGCTACGACTGGGACCTCGCCCACGTCCTGCACATGCGCGCCAACATGCGGGCCAACAGCGGCGCCCTGGCCGAGCAGGCCATCGCGGACGCCGACGAGAGCCTGGCGGTCTTCGAGCGGCTCGGGGACGCCTGGGGCGCGGCGGAGGCGCTCTCCTCCCGCGCCGAGGCGCACGAGCGGCGGCTGGACTTCGAGGCCGCCGCGGCCGACTTCGCCCGGGCCATCGGCTACGCGGAGAAGATCGGCGCCCCCTCGCAGCAGGCGCTGCTGCGGGCCCGCTACGCCGACATCCTGGTGGAGACCGGCCGGGTCGAGGAGGGGGAGGCGATCCTGCGGGAGATCCTCGACGACCGGCACCCCGCGGGCCACGAACCGCAGCTGGGGGCTCGGCTCTTCCTCGCCCTCGCGCTGGGCCGCACGGGCCGGACCGCCGAGGCCCGGGAGCACCTGACGACGCTCCTGGAGGAGTTCGGCAGCGAGACCCTCTCGATCTTCGAGGGGTTCACGCTCGGCAGCCTGGGCTGGATCGACGTCCTGGAGGAGCGGTACGACTCCGCCCTGGTGCGGGCCGCCGAGGCGTACGAGCGGTCGCTGGGTCCGCTGTCGATGATGGTGGCCGCGCAGATGCCCTCGCTGCACCTGACGGTGGGGGCCTGGGCGCTCGCCGGGCTCGGCGGGGAGCACGCGCGGACGGCGGCCGTGCTGCTCGGCGCGCGGGACGGCCTGGTGCCGGCCGGGCACCGGGCGCCGGCGATGGAGCGGGAGAACGTGGCCCGGGCCACGGAGCTGGCCCGGGCGGTGCTCGGCGGGGCCGCCTTCGCCGCCGCGTACGACGAGGGCGGCGGCCTCTCCCTGGAGGAGGCCGCCGCCCTGCTCGGTCGCGCCGCCGACGCGATCACCGGACGCGCCGAGTCCTGATCCCCCGTCACGGGGGAGCCGGTCAGGTCTTCTTGCGGAACCTGGAGACCGCGAGCGGCGCCGTGACCAGGGTGATGACGAGGGACCAGCCCAGCGTCATCCACACGGAGTGGGCGACCGCGCCGCCGTTGATGAGGTTCCGGGCCGCGTCGGCCAGGTTGGAGAGCGGGTTGTAGTCCGTGAAGGTCTCCAGCCAGCCGGGCATCGTCGTGGTCGGGGCGAAGATCGACGAGCCGAACTGGAGGGGCATCAGGACCAGCATCGCCATGCCCTGGACCGCCTGCGCGGACTTCAGGCTCAGGCCGAGCAGGATGAAGATCCACATCAGGGAGGCGCCGAAGACCACCGAGAGGCCGATGGCGGCGAGGAGGTGGAGGACCGAGGTGTGGATCGACAGGCCCAGCAGGAAGCCCATGCCGAGGAGGATCGCGGTGGCGATCAGCATCCGGCCGAGCTCGACGACGATCTTGGCGATGAGGACCGAGGAGCGGGCGATCGGCATCGTCCGGAACCGGTCCATCACCCCCTTCTTGAAGTCGTCGTTGATGCCGACGCCGACGCCCATGGCGATGTTCATGCCCATCATCGCCATCAGGCCGGGCGTCACGTAGTTCACGTAGACGTCGTTGTTGCCCTTGCCGGAGATGGCGCCGCCGAAGACGTACACGAAGAGCAGGATGAAGATGATCGGCATGAACACGGCGTCGAACATCGACTCCGGGTCCTGCTTGATCTGGAGCGCGTTGCGCCGGGCCAGGGCGCCGATGTGGCGCAGGTTGGCCCGCAGGCCGATCCGGCCGTCGGCGGTGGGGGCGGCGGGCCGGGCGGAGCCCGCCCCGGGGGCGCCGGAGGTGCCGGCGGCGGCCTTGGTGACCGTGGTCGTGCTCATGCGGCGACCTCCTCGCTGGTGGTGTCGGACAGCTCGGACCCGGTGGTCTTCTGGCCGGTGATGGCCAGGAACACCTCGTCCAGGCTGGGCAGGTGGGTGCCGATGTGGGCGATCCCGAAGCCGCGCGAGCCGAGCAGGGTGACGACGGCGGTCAGCTGCTGGTCGGTGAGGATCGGGACGTACAGCGCGCCCTCGTCGGGCACCACGGTGGCGCCGGCGACGCCGTCGAGGCCGGTCTCGCGGAGCGCGGCGGCCATCTCGGGGAGCCGGGCGGGGTCGACCGGGCGGACCTTGAGGGTCCGGCCGCCGACCTTCGCCTTGAGCTCGTCGACCTCGCCCTGGGCGATGACCTTGCCCCGGTCGACGACGGTCAGCTCGCTCGCGAGCTGCTCGGCCTCCTCCATGTACTGGGTGGTGAGGAGGACCGTCACGCCCTCGGAGACCATCAGCTTGACCTCGTCCCACACCTCGTTGCGGGTGCGGGGGTCGAGGCCGGTGGTCGGCTCGTCCAGGTAGAGCACGGCCGGCCGGCCGATCATCGAGGCGGCGAGGTCGAGGCGGCGCCGCATGCCGCCGGAGTAGTTCATCGCCGGGCGCTTGGCGGCCTCGGTGAGGGAGAAGCGCTCCAGCATCTCGTCGGCGCGGCGGCGGGCGTCCGCGCGGGAGAGGTCGAGCAGCCGGCCGATCATGTACAGGTTCTCGAAGCCGGAGAGCTTCTCGTCGACGGAGGCGTACTGGCCGGTGAGGCCGATGGTGCGGCGCAGCTGGCGGGGCTGGCGCACCACGTCGTAGCCGGCGACGGTGGCGGTCCCGGCGTCCGGGACGAGGAGGGTGGAGAGGCAGCGGACGAGGGTGGTCTTGCCGGCTCCGTTGGGTCCGAGGACGCCGAGGACGGTGCCCTCGCGGACGTCCAGGTCGACCCCGTCGAGGGCCTTGGTCTCGCCGAAGTGCTTCACGAGGCCCCGGACCTCGATGGCGTTGGCGTCGGTCTGTGATCGCGTCATGCCCCTAGGAAACACGGGACCACTGACAGCTCCCCGACAGGCCGCCGACAGGCCGCCGACAGGCCGCCGACGGACGGCCGACAGCCCGCCGATGGGGGATGTCGGCGGGCTGTCGGGTGGTGCCGGGAGCGGTCTAGTGGAAGGTGTGCTCCTCGGCGGGGAAGGACCCGCCGGCCACGTCCTCGGCGAAGGCGCGGGCGGCGTCGCCGAGCGTCTCGCGGAGGTTGGCGTACTGCTTGCTGAAGCGCGGCACCTTGCCGCCGGTCAGGCCGGCCATGTCGGTCCAGACGAGGACCTGGGCGTCGGTGTCGGGGCCCGCGCCGATCCCGACGACCGGGATGTGCAGCGAGCGGGTGACCTCGGCGGCCAGCTCGGCCGGAACCAGCTCCAGGACGAGCGAGAAGGCGCCCGCGTCCTGGGCTGCCTTGGCGTCGCGCAGCAGCTTGTGGGCGGCCTCGTCGGAGCGGCCCTGCACCCGGTAGCCCATGGTGTTCACGGACTGCGGGGTGAGTCCCAGGTGGGACATGACGGGGATGCCCGCCTGGACCAGCATCTCGGTCTGCGGCAGCGAGCGCTCGCCGCCCTCCAGCTTGACCGCCTGGACGCCGGCGTCCTTGACGAGGCGGGTGGCGCTGCGCAGGGCCTGGACGGGCCCCTCCTGGTACGAGCCGAAGGGGAGGTCGCCGACGACGAGGGCGCGCTTCGTGCCCCGGACGACGGCGGCGGAGAGCAGGGCCATCTCGTCCATCGTGACGGGCACGGTGGTGTCGTAGCCGAGGTGGCAGTTGCCCATGGAGTCGCCGACGAGGATCACCGGGATGCCGGCCTCGTCGAAGACGGAGGCGGTCATGGCGTCGTAGGCGGTGAGCATGGGCCACTTCTCGCCGCGGGTCTTGGCGGCGGCGATGTCGTGGACGGTGAGACGGCGCGAGCCCGTGCCCCCGTACAGCGTCCTCGTGCTGTCGGCGGGCGGTTTCTGGGCAGCCTGAAGCGTCATGGTGAACGGCTCCTTGTGTCATCTCGAGGCGCCCTGACGGCGTCCCCGGACCACATCCATGGTGGCACTTCGCCGGGCGGGCGGGGAAGTGGGCCGGAGTGGCGCTCTTCACAGGCGAACATCCGTTTGAATCCGGGGTCCGGCGCGTCAAGCCTCGGTCATGTTTTTCCAATACGAGACGGGTCCGTTTCGAAATAGGCCTACAGTGGTGTTCATGCCAGCGCCGTCCCCCTCCCCCTCCGCCCCCGTCTCCCCGCGCGTCCCCGAGGCCGTCCACCGCCGCCGCTGGGCCGTCCTCGGCGTGCTGATGCTCAGCCTGCTGATCGTCGTCCTCGACAACTCGATCCTGAACGTGGCGGTCAAGACGATCGCCTCCCCGGCCCCCACCGGCCTCGGCTCCACCCAGAGCGAGCTGGAGTGGGCCATCAACTCCTACACGCTCGTCTTCGCCGGCCTCCTCTTCGCCTCCGGCCTCCTCGGCGACCGGTTCGGCCGCAAGAAGTCCCTCCTCTTCGGACTCGTCGTCTTCGGCCTCGGCTCCGCCCTCGCCGCCTTCTCCGGCTCCCCGGGCGAGCTCGTCGCCCACCGGGCCGTGATGGGCCTCGGCGCCGCCTTCGTCATGCCCGCCACCCTCGCCGTCCTCATGAACGTCTTCGAGCGCGACGAGCAGCCCAAGGCGATCGGCATATGGGCCGGCGGCGTCGGCCTCGCCATCGCGATCGGCCCGATCACCGGCGGCGTCCTCCTGGAGCACTTCTGGTGGGGCTCGATCTTCCTCGTCAACGTGCCGGTGGTGCTGATCGCCCTCGCCCTGATGGCCTGGCTCGTCCCCGAGTCCCGGGACCCCGCGCCCGGCCGGATCGACCTCGCCGGCGTGGGGCTCTCCGTCCTCGGCCTCGTCCTCCTCGTGTACGGGATCATCCGCGGCGGCGAGCGGGCCTCCTTCACCGAGCCCGGGGTCCTCGTGCCGGTCCTCGCCGGCCTCGCCGTCCTCACCGCCTTCGTCCTGTACGAGAGGCGCAGCGACCACCCGGCCCTGGACGTCTCCTACTTCCGCAAGCCGGTCTTCTCCGCCGCCGTCGCCGCCATCGCCCTGGTCTTCTTCGCCCTCATGGGCGTGACCTTCTTCTCCGCCTTCTACCTCCAGAGCGTCCGCGGCTACAGCGCCCTCGACTCCGGCCTGCTCCTGCTGCCGCTCGCCCTCGCCCAGATGGTCTTCGCGCCCCGGGCCCGGCTCGCCGTCGCCCGCTTCGGCGCCCGGACGGTCTGCGCCTCCGGGATGGCGGCCGTCGCCCTGGGCCTCGGCGCCTTCGCCTTCTTCGACGCGGACACCCCCGTCTGGGTGATGGCCCTGGTCTTCCTGGTGCAGGGCACCGGCATGGCGCACATCATGCCGCCGGTCACCGTCGCGATCATGCAGACGCTGCCCCGGGAGAAGGCCGGCTCCGGCTCCGCGATCAACAACACCTTCCGCCAGGTCGGCGGCGCCCTCGGCGTGGCCGTCCTCGGCTCCGTCCTCTCCTCGGTCTACCGCGGCGAGATCGAGGGCCGGCTCGGCGCCCTCCCGGCCGCCGTCCGCACCACGGCCGGCGAGTCCCTGGAAGCCACCCTGGCGGTCGCCGAGAAGCTGGGCGCCGAGGAGCTCGTCGCCCCCGCCCACCAGGCCTTCCTCGACGCCATGCACGTCACCGCCTGGGCCTCCGCGGGGATCGCCGCCGTCGGCGCCGTGGTGGTCGCCGCCTTCCTCCCCGGCCGCGCCGCCGACCCCGGCGTCCCGGACCGGGCCGCCCCGAGGGCCCCGGAGTCCGCCCGCCGCTGACATCCGCCGGGGTCCGGTCCCCGCCGCGCGGCGGGCGAGAATGAGGACGGCAGCCCTCCCACGACGAAAGGCGGCGCGCGTGTCCCTGGCGGACGGCGAGAACCACGGGGCGCCGGGCGCCCCCGGCCCGGCCCCCGCCCGGCGGCGCCCGGCGGACCCCGCCGCCCCGGCGACGGACGACGGCGCCACCCCCGGGCCCGGCGCGCCCACGGTTCCCGGGCCCGGTGCGGTCCCCGGGCGGGAGGCCTGCGCCGAGGGGGCGGCCCGGCGGGGGCGGCCCCGGAGCGAGGCGGCGGAGCGGGCGATCTTCGACGCCGTCATCGGGCTCATGGAGGGCGGGGTGCCGCTCGGCGACATCTCCATCGAGCGGATCGCCCGCACCGCCGGCGTCGGCAAGGCCACCATCTACCGCCGCTGGTCCGGCAAGGAGGACCTGCTCGTCGAGCTGATCCGCTCCGTCGAGCCGCCGGACCCCGAGCTGCCCGGCACCTCGGTCCGCGACGACCTGGTGATGCTCCTGGAGTTCATGCGGCGGCGCGGACTCGCCAAGCGGAGCTCCGCGCTGCTGCGGAACATGTTCGCGCAGATGCAGGCCCACCCCCGGCTCTGGGACCAGTACCGCCGCACCGCCATCGAGCCCCGCCGCCGCCTCGGCCTCCAGGTCCTGGAGCGCGGCGTCGCCTCCGGCGAGGTCCGGGCCGACCTCGACCTGGAGCTGGTCCACGACCTGTTCGTCGGCCCGCTCCTGCTCCGTACCGTCCTCCAGCCCGACGCCGACCTGGCGCCGGACTTCCCGGCGCGCGTCGCCGACACCGTCCTCGACGGCGTCCGGCCGAGAAACTGACCACACCCGGACCCGCACGAATGTGCGCGTTCTGTCACAGCCCGCCCGAACCGGCACGCCGCCGGAACCCCGCCACACGCCGCGTCCGTCCTTGGGGGAGTGCACGGGGCCCGGCATCGCCTAGGGTCGGGGCGGGCCTCGGAGCACGGACGGCACGACGGCACGGCAAGGCGAGCGAGGGGCAACGATGGCGCGGGTGGACACGACGGGGACGGAGCACGGCGGAACGGGAGGTGCCCGTTCCGGGTCGCGTGACCGGTTCCGCTCCGCCCTCGGCCGTCTGCGGCGCGACCCCGGCATCTGGCGGCGCGGCATCCTGCTGGCCGTCTGCGCCCTCGGCCTGACCCTCCTGATGGCCTTCCACTCGCAGATCCCCAACCGGGTCGGCAACCTCGGCAGCCTCACCGAGACCTTCCTCCCCTGGCTCGGCCTCTTCGTGCCCCTCCTGTTCCTCCTCGCGCTGCTCCGCCGCTCCGCCACCGCGCTGATCGCGCTGCTGCTCCCGGCGGTGGTCTGGCTCAACCTCTTCGGCGGTCTGGTCGCCGACAAGTCGGCCGCCGGGGGCGACCTCACCGTCGCCACCCACAACGTCAACGCCGACAACCCCGACCCCGAGGGCACCGCCCGTCAGCTCGCCGCCTCCGGCGCCGACGTGCTCGCCCTGGAGGAGCTGAAGGCCGACATGGTGCCGGTCTACGAGCGGGCGCTCGCGGAGAAGTACCCGCACCACTCCGTCCAGGGCACCGTCGGCCTGTGGAGCCGGCTGCCGCTGCGCGACGCGAAGCCGGTCGACATCCACATGGGCTGGACCCGCGCCATGCGCGCCACCGTCGTCGCCCCCCAGGGCGAGCTGCGGGTGTACGTCGCCCACCTGCCCTCCGTGCGGGTCAAGCTGAACGCCGGCTTCACCGCCAACCAGCGCGACAACAGCGCCAACGCCCTGGGCGAGGCCATCGCGAGCGACCGGGCGCAGCGGGTCGTCCTCCTCGGCGACCTCAACGGCACCATGAACGACCGCGCCCTCAACGCCGTCACCGCCCAGATGCGCTCCACCCAGGGCGCGGCCGGCGACGGCTTCGGCTTCTCCTGGCCGGCCTCCTTCCCGATGGCCCGGATCGACCAGATTTTGGTCCGGGGCGTCGAGCCGGTCTCCTCCTGGGCGCTGCCGGAGACGAAGAGCGACCACCTGCCGCTCGCCGCCCGCATCACCCTCTGACCCCGCGGGCGGGCGGACGCACCCCGCCCGAAACACACTCTTCATCCCCCGGTGGCCGGGGGACCCTCCGGGATCTGCCACAATTTGTTTTCGAAAGAAACAAACCCCTGGATCCGGAAAGGGTCTCCCACCCATGCCCGTGGCCCTGCTCGCCCTGGCCATCTCCGCCTTCGGCATCGGCACCACCGAGTTCGTGATGATGGGCCTGCTGCCCAACGTCGCGGACGACCTCGGCACCACCGTCCCCACCGCGGGCCACCTCGTCTCCGCCTACGCCCTCGGCGTCGTCGTCGGCGCCCCGCTGCTCACCGCCCTCGGCTCCCGCGTCCCGCGCAAGCGGATGCTGCTCCTGCTGATGGTCCTCTTCACCGTCGGCAACCTCGCCTCCGCCCTCGCCCCCGGCTACGGCTGGCTGCTCGCCGGCCGGGTCCTCGCGGGCCTCCCGCACGGCGCCTTCTTCGGCGTCGGCGCCGTCGTGGCCGCCCGCCTCGTCCGTCCCGACCGGCAGGCCCGCGCGGTCGCCACCATGTTCCTGGGCCTCACCGTCGCCAACATCCTCGGCGTCCCCGCCGCCACCCTGCTCGGCCAGCACCTCGGCTGGCGCGCGACCTTCCTGGTCGTCGCCGTCATCGGCCTGGCCTCGCTCGCGGCCCTCGCCCGGATGGTCCCCGAAATCCCCGTCGACGAGCGGCAGGGCCTCGGCCGCGAGGTGCGCGCCCTCGGCCGCCCGCAGGTGCTGCTCGGCCTGCTCACCGCGGTCTTCGGCTTCGCCGGCGTCTTCGCCGTCTACTCCTACCTGGCCTCCATGACCACCGAGGTCATGGGCTTCGGCGAGTCCACCGTCACCGTCGTCCTCGCCCTCTTCGGCCTGGGCATGACCGGTGGCGCGCTCGCCGCCGGACCGCTCACCGACCGCGCCCCGCGCCCCACCCTCTACGGCTCGCTCGCGGTCCTCGCCGTGACCCTGGTGGCGTTCCGCTTCACGATCCACGTGCCCTGGCTCGCGCTGGTCACCGTGGTGGTCCTCGGCGCCGTCGGCTTCATGACCACCACCCCGCTCCAGATGCTCGTCATGGAGAAGGCGAAGGACGCGCCCACCCTGGCCTCCGCCTCCAACCACTCCGCCTTCAACCTCGCCAACGCGGGCGGCGCCTGGGCCGGCGGCGCCGCCGTCGCGGCAGGCTGGGGCTGGACCTCCCCGGCCCTGGTCGGCGCGGGCCTCGCCGCCGCCGGCCTGGCGATCGCCGTCGTCGCCGGCCTCCTCGACCGCCCGGGCCGGAGGGCGGAGGCCTCGCACGTGGTCGCGCGGGGTCCCCTCGGCCAGGACCCCGGCGTCAGGAAGCCGGTGTCTCCCGCCAGCGGTTCGTGATCGGCAGCCGCCGGTCCTTGCCGAAGCCCTTCGCCGAGATCTTGGTGCCCGGCGGGTACTGGCGCCGCTTGTACTCCGCCGCGTCCACCATCCGCAGCGTCCGTGCCACCAGCTCCGCGTCGAAGCCGGCCGCCACGATCGCGTCCGTGCCCTCGTCCCCGTCCACGTACAGGGCGAGGATCCGGTCGAGCACGCCGTAGTCCGGCAGCGAGTCGGTGTCCACCTGGCCCGGGCGCAGCTCGGCGCTGGGCGGCTTCGCGATCGAGTTCTCCGGGATCGGCGGGGCCTGGCCCCGCTCCTCGGCCGCCCGGTTGCGCCAGCGGGCCAGCCGGAAGACGTCCGACTTGTAGACGTCCTTGATCGGCCCGTAGGCGCCGACCGAGTCGCCGTAGAGCGTCGAGTAGCCCACCGCCAGCTCGGACTTGTTGCCCGGGGCGAGGACGAGGTGGCCCTCCTGGTTGGAGATCGCCATCAGGGTGGTGCCGCGCAGCCGGGACTGGAGGTTCTCCTCGGCGAGGCCGGTGAGCTCCAGCGCGGCCGTGTACGCGTCGAACATCGGCCCGATCGGCACGGTGCGGAAGTGCAGGCCGGTCCGGCGGGCCAGTTCGGCCGCGTCGCCCTTCGAGTGGTCGGAGGAGTACTTCGACGGCATCGACACCCCGTGCACCCGGTCCGCGCCGAGCGCGTCGCAGGCGATCGCGGCGACCAGCGCCGAGTCGATCCCGCCGGAGAGGCCGACCACCACCGAGCTGAAACCGTTCTTCGCGACGTACGCGCGCAGCCCGATCACCAGCGCCGAGTAGACCTCCTCGTCGTCGTCGAGCCGCTGCGCGTAACCGCCCGTCAGCTCCGGCTCGGTCACCGGCAGCGCCTCGCCGGCCTCGCCGGCGAGCACCGCCCGGTCGATCCGCAGCCCGTCGTCCACCACCGTCCCCGGGGCGGGCGCCTCCGGATCGGCGGCCGGCAGGTCCAGGTCGAGCAGCACGCTGCCCTCGGTGAACTGCGGGGCCCGGGCGATCACCTCGCCCGCCGCGTCCACCACGATCGAGTCCCCGTCGAAGACCAGCTCGTCCTGCCCGCCGGTCGACGCCAGGTAGGCGGTCGTGCAGCCGGCCTCCCGGGCCCGCTTGCCGACCAGTTCGAGGCGGGTGTCGTCCTTGTTCCGCTCGTACGGCGAGGCGTTCACCGACAGCAGCAGGCCGGCCCGGGCGCTGCGCGCGGCCGGCACCCGGCCGCCCTCCTGCCACAGGTCCTCGCAGATCGCGAGCGCCACGTCGACCCCGCGCACCCGCAGCACCGGCAGCGTGTCGCCCTGCACGAAGTAGCGGAACTCGTCGAAGACGCCGTAGTTCGGCAGGTGGTGCTTGGCGAAGCGGAGCACGGCCCGGCCGCGGTGCAGCACCGCCGCCGCGTTCTCCGGCGAGCCGGCCGGACGCCCCAGCCGGGGCACCGCCCGCTCGGTGCGGTCGAGGTAGCCGACGACCACCGGCACCTCGCCGAAGCCCTCGTCGGCGAGCCGCTCCGCGAGCGCGGCCAGCGCCGCCCGGGAGGCCTCGACGAAGGACGGCCGCAGGGCCAGGTCCTCGACGGGGTAGCCGGTCAGCGCCATCTCGGGGAACGCGACGAGGTGCGCGCCCTGCCCGACGGCGTGCCGGGTCCAGTGGACGATCGCCTCGGAGTTCCCGGCGACGTCCCCGACGGTCGAGTCGATCTGATTCAGCGCGAGGCGTAGTCGATGCACGCCCCCCAGTCTAATCGTCAAACCGACGCTATGTCCTGGGAACCATGACCGGATCCTGCCGTCGCCGCCCCCTTCGCCCCGACATGCGAAGAGCGTCCGCCCCGCTGATCATGGGCCCATGACGACCACTGACGATCCGGCGGAGTCGGCCCGGCCCGCCACCGGCGAGGACGCGGCGGTCCTCCAGGACGACGGCACCAAGCGGCAGTTCATCTCCTGGCTCACGCTCGCCTTCATGACCACGGCGTCCGTCGCCTCGCTGCGGCCCGCGCCGACCATGGCCATCTACGGCCTCGCCGCGGTCTTCCTCTACCTGCTCCCGGCCGTCGTCTTCCTCCTCCCCACCGCCCTCGTCGGCGCCGAACTCGCCTCCGGCTGGTCCGGCGGCATCTACCGCTGGGTCAGCGAGGCCCTCGGCAAGCCGCTCGGCTTCCTCGCCGTCTGGTGCCAGTTCGCCATGACGATCGCCTACTACCCGAGCCTGCTCGCCTACGTCGCCTCGACCTTCGCGTACGTCATCGACCCCTCGCTCGCCGAGAACGGCCTCTACGTCGCGATCGTCATCGTCACCGTCTACTGGGCCGGCGTCTGGATCTCCTCGCGCGGCACCCGGGCCATCGCCGGACTCTCCTCCTTCGGCCTGATCATCGGCACCCTCGTCCCCGGCGTGCTCCTCGTCGCCCTCGGCATGGTCTTCCTCGCCCAGGGCAACCCCTCCGCCCAGCCGATGAGCGCCGACCACTGGCTGCCGCCGTGGACCGGCCTCGCCAGCCTCGTCCTCATCGTCAACAACTTCCTGTCCTACGCGGGCATGGAGATGAACGGCGTCCACGTCTCCTCGCTGCGCGAACCCAGGCGCGAGTACCCGAAGTCGATGTTCCTGGCCACCGGACTCGTCCTGCTCATCTTCATCCTCCCGGCCCTCGCCATCGCCTGGGTGATGCCCTCCTCGCAGCTCAGCCTCACCGCCGGCCTCATGCAGGCCTTCGAGGCCTTCTTCCGGCACTTCTCCATCGGCTGGATGACCCGGGTCGTCGGCGTCATGCTGGTCTGCGCCGCCCTCGGCGGCATGCTCACCTGGCTCTCCGGACCCGCCAAGGGCCTCGTCCTGCTCTCCCGCCAGGAGGGCTACCTCCCGCCCGCCTTCCAGAAGTTCAACAAGGCCGGCTCCCCGACCGCGATCATGGTCGCCCAGGGCGTGGTCACCACCCTGATCGGCATCCTCTACGCCTTCAGCGACAGCGTCTCCAGCTCGTACTGGATGTTCTCCGTCATCACCGTGCAGATCTACCTGATCGCCTACCTGCTGATGTTCGTCGCCGTCGTCCGGCTCCGCCGCACCCAGCCCCGCGTCGAGCGCGGCTTCCGCGTCCCCGCCGTCACCTGGGTCGCCTCCGTCGGCTTCGTCGCCTCCGTCGCCGCCCTCGTCATCGGCTTCGTCCCGCCCGACCAGTTCGACGGCGAGCCGCTCTGGCGCTACCTCCTGATCGTCGGCGGCGGCCTGCTCCTCCTCGGCCTCGTCATCCCCGGCCTCCTCCTCAAGTACCGCAAGCCCGAATGGGTCCACCCCGACCACCGGGAACCTTCCGGCACTCCCTGACGTCTGACCCCGTATGCCCGGAAAGGTCACGCGCGCGTCCGCCGTCCTGCTGTTCCTGGGGGCGCTCGCGTACACCGCCTGGGTCCTCGAAGCCGTCGTACGGACCGGTCTCGACCCGGTCCGCACCTACGTCTCCGAGCTCGCCGCCGCCGACCAGCCGCTCGGCGGCCTCTTCCGCGCCACCGACCTCGCCGCCGGCCTCCTCGTCCTCGCCGGCGCCGTCACCGGCCTCCTCGCCGGCCGCGCCCCCGCCGCCCCCGAGCCCGGCGTCCCCCGCTGGGCCCGCACCGGCACCGGCCCCGCCGGCCGCCGCCCCTGGCTCCTCGCCGGCTGGAGCGCCCTCGCCCTCTTCGGCGCCGCCACCGCCGTCGACTCCCGCCTCCCGCTCAGCTGCGCCCCCACCGCCGACCCCGCGTGCGCCGCCCGCGAGACCGCCGGCCTCGTCCCCGCCACCCATGCGGCCCACGCCGTCAGTTCGAGTCTCGCCATGACCGGCGCGCTCGTCGCCATGACCGCCCTCACCCTCGCCGCCCGCCGGTACGGCCTCTGGCGGCCGCTGGCCCGCACCGGGCCGGTCCTCGTCGCCCTGGAGCTCGCCGCCACCGTCTGGACCCTCGCCGCCGTCGCCGCCTTCGAGGCCGGCCGGGGCCCGTGGCTGCTCGGCGCCGGCCAGCGCCTCCAGGTCCTGCTCGTCGCCGTCTGGACCGGCGTCCTCGCCGTCTCGCTGGCCCGGGGGGAGACCCGCAGGCGCCCCGCGCGCGCGGCGGCGGCCGGGGAAGGGGCCCGGACGTGACCTTCGTCCGCGTCGGGGACCTCGCCCACCACGTCGCCGTCGACGGGCAGGGGCCGGTCTGCGTCCTCTCCGCCGGCCTCGGCCTCGCCTGGTTCGACTGGGACCCGGTCGTGCCGCTGCTCGCCCCGCACCGCACCGTCGTCCGCTTCGACCGGCCCGGCCACGGCCTCACCCAGGGCACCACCGCGCCCCCCACCCTCGCCGGCGAGGCCGACCGGATCGCCGCCCTCCTCGACGCCCTGCGGCTCCCGGGGCCCGCCACCGTCGTCGGCCACTCGATCGCCGGCTTCCACGCCGAGGGGTTCGCCCGCCTCCACCCGGACCGCACGGCCGCCCTGGTCCTCGTCGACTCCTCGGTCGAGGAGCACCCCCGCCCCGGCCGCCTCGGCTGGACCGTCCCCGCGGGGACCGCCCT
Organism: Streptomyces omiyaensis; assembly: GCF_014650895.1. Lineage (GTDB taxonomy): Bacteria > Actinomycetota > Actinomycetes > Streptomycetales > Streptomycetaceae > Streptomyces > Streptomyces omiyaensis. The sequence continues at coordinate 284,081 of NZ_BMVV01000010.1, read as the reverse complement.
CACCGCCCTCGGCCTGCCCGCCGCCCTCGGCCCCGCCCTCCGCCGCCTCGCCGTCCACCCCGACCCCGCCCCGCCCGCCGCGCTCCGCCGGGTCTACCGGGCCTCACGCGTCTGGCGCGGCGCGCTCCGCGAGAACGCCCGCTACGGCTCCGTCGCCGTCGAGCTCGACGCCCTGCGCCGCGTCCGCCCGCTCCCGCCCGGCGCCCCCGTCACCGTCCTCGCCGCCCCCGACGGCTCCGCCCGCTGGGAGCAGCGCCAGCGCGCGCTGGCCCGGCGGCTCGACGGCCGCTACGCGGCGGCCGAACCGTCGGGCCATCTGGTCATGCGGGACGCCCCGGACGCGGTCGCCCGGGCCGTACTGGGGCCTCAGGACGCGGCGTAGACGCTCGCGCAGAAGGCCTTCAGCTGCTCGTCCGACAGCTGCTGGGCCAGGTCGGCCTCGCTGATCATGCCGACCAGCCGCTTGTTCTCGATCACCGGGAGCCGCCGGATCTGGTGGCTCTGCATCTCCTCCAGGACGGCGCCCACGTCCGCGTCCGCGGCGATCCAGCGCGGCGTGCCCTGGACGATCTCGCCGCAGGTCACCTCCGCCGGGTCGTGGCCCATCGCCACACAGCGGACCACGATGTCGCGGTCGGTCACGATGCCGCAGAGCCGTTCGTTCTCGTCGGCGACGGGGAGGGCCCCCACGTCCAGGTTGCGCATCATCTGCGCCGCGCGGTCGAGCGTCTCGTGGGCCGGGATCCACTGGGCTCCCGGATGCATGATGTCCTTCGCCGTGGTCATGGGGTGCGTACCTTTCGTCGAACGTCCTCGCACGTACGTCCCCGAGCGCCTTCATTCTGCGGGCACGCGTCGGCCCCCGCGACCGCAGCGGGTCACGGGGGCCGGGGAGCCGCCGGCTCAGGCGGTCGCGCCGCGCTTGCGGAGCATGTCCGCCATCAGCGCGATCTCCGACTCCTGCGCGTCGACCATGCCCTGGGCGAGGTCCCGCTCCAGCGGGACCGAGCACTTCTGCACACAGCCCTCGGCCATGTGCACCCCGCCCTTGTGGTGGGCTGTCATCAGCCGCAGGTAGAGGATCTCGGCCTCCTTGCCGGAGGCCTTCCGCAGCGCGTCCAGCTGCGTCCTGGTCGCCATGCCGGGCATCAGCGCGCCGTCCTTGGCGGCGGCGTCGCCGGTGACCGGCATGCCCATCCAGGTCATCGGCGGGGTGCCGGACTCGACCTTCGGCAGGCCCCACAGGTCCAGCCAGCCGAGCATCATCCCGCGCTGGTTGGCCTGGGTGTTGGCGATGTCGTACGCGAGCCGGCGCACCGACTCGTCCGTCGTCCGGTCCCGGACGACGAAGGACATCTCGACGGCCTGCTGGTGGTGGACCGACATGTCCCGGGCGAAGCCGGCGTCCGCCGAGGCGGAGTCCGGGGTGCGGGGCGCCTCCTCGCGCTCGGCCGAGGCGACCGTGACCGCGCCCGCGGCGAACAGCACCGACAGGGCGACCGCGGTGATCGCCGCGTACCGGGTGCGGCGGGGGGTCACTGGCCCATCCCTGCGCCGCCCACGCCGTCGGCGCCGACGCCGCCGGTGCAGGCCGCGCCCGGCTCGGGCGTCTGCGCGCCCTGCACGTACTTGGTGAAGAAGGCGTCGACGCGCGGGTCGCTCGCGCTGTCCACGGTCACCTGCTTGCCCCAGGCGGAGAGCATGATCGCGCCGGTCTGGTCGTCGACCGGGCTCATCAGCGTGTACGGGGTGTCGGAGACCTTGTCCTTCAGCTTCTTGACGTCCGCCTCGGCCGCCTTCTTGTTGTACGTCACCCAGACGGCGCCGTGCTCCAGGGAGTGCACGGCGTTCACCTCGGGGACGGCCTTGTCGTAGACGTCGCCGTCGCAGTTCAGCCAGACCGGGTGGTGGTCGCCGCCGACCGGCGGCTTGGTGTCGTACTTCACCGCGGTCTCGACGTGGTTGCGGCCCAGCTTCTTGGCGTCCCAGGACTTCTCGCCCGCGATCGGGGCCTTGGCGGCGGCCTCCTTGGCCTCCTCCTCGTCGGCCTTCTTCATCAGCACGAAGGTGCCGAAGCCGACGAGGCTCAGCACGACGACGGCGGAGATGCCGATGGTCAGGAAGCGGTTGCGGCGCTCGCGGGCCTGCTCGGCGCGGCGCATCTCCTCTATTCGGGCGCGGCGGTCGGCGGTGTTCGAGCGGTTGGCGGCCATGGTGGTGTCGTCCTTCTGGGAAAGATTCACGAGGGGGAAAGGGTCGTTCGGGGCAGGGCGGGAGAACCGGCCTAGGTCCGCAGGACCTGAAGGACGTGCAGGTCCGGGGCGCGCGGCCGGACCCCGGGACCGCCCGCCGCACCGTCGCGGGCGAGCGCGTCGAAGCGCGGCAGCCGGTCCTCCGCGTGCAGCGGGGGGTCGAGGGGCGGGGCGCCGAGCACCGCGGGGGAGAGCGAGGGGAAGAGGGAGCAGTCGCCCCGGTCGTACGGGCACACGTACGCGGCCCGGCCGGTCCCGGGGACGGGGGTGGCGGCGGGGCCGGCGGCGGGAGCGGCGGCGGTGCCGGAGCCGGACCCCGGGCCCGTGCCGGCGGTCCGCCCGTGCCCCGGATGGCCGCCCGGCCCCGCCGGTCCGCTCCCCAGACAGACGAAGAGCGCGGCGAGGAGCGTCGCCGCGGCACTCACCAGTGCCAGGGGACGCGCGTGCCGGTACGGGCGTTCGAGCCGCAGGGCTCCCATGGGCGCAGATCGTAGTGGGCGGGACGGCTCCGTGGGCCGGACGGGGTAGGACTTCCGACAGCCCTCGGTTATCTGTGTCACACCCGAACGGGCAGTATGGGTGTGCAACGTGCGCGAAACCATGTGGTGGGATGCTCAGGTGCCCCCCGATGTTGCCCGAGGCGGTGGGAGCAGGCGGCCTGACCAGCGAGGATGGGTGTGGAAATGGACAAGCAGCAGGAATTTGTGCTCCGTACGCTCGAAGAGCGCGACATCCGCTTCGTGCGCCTGTGGTTCACGGACGTGCTCGGGTTCCTCAAGTCGGTGGCCGTGGCGCCCGCCGAGCTGGAGCAGGCCTTCGACGAGGGCATCGGCTTCGACGGCTCCGCGATCGAGGGCTTCGCCCGGGTGTACGAGTCCGACATGATCGCCAAGCCGGACCCGGGCACCTTCCAGATCCTGCCCTGGCGGGCCGAGGCGCCCGGCACGGCCCGGATGTTCTGCGACATCCTGATGCCGGACGGCTCCCCGTCCTTCGCCGACCCGCGCTTCGTCCTCAAGCGGGCCCTCGCCAAGGCGTCCGACCTCGGCTTCACCTTCTACACCCACCCCGAGATCGAGTTCTTCCTGCTGAAGGACAAGCCGCTCGACGGCACCCGGCCCACCCCGGCCGACAACTCGGGCTACTTCGACCACACCCCGCAGAACGTGGGCATGGACTTCCGCCGCCAGGCCATCACCATGCTCGAATCGATGGGCATCTCCGTCGAGTTCTCCCACCACGAGGGCGCCCCCGGCCAGCAGGAGATCGACCTCCGCTACGCCGACGCGCTCTCCACCGCGGACAACATCATGACCTTCCGCCTGGTCATGAAGCAGGTGGCGCTGGAGCAGGGCGTCCAGGCGACCTTCATGCCGAAGCCCTTCTCGGAGTACCCGGGCTCCGGCATGCACACCCACCTCTCCCTCTTCGAGGGCGACCGGAACGCCTTCTACGAGTCGGGCGCCGAGTACCAGCTCTCCAAGGTGGGCCGCTCCTTCATCGCGGGCCTGCTGAAGCACGCGGGCGAGATCTCCGCCGTGACGAACCAGTGGGTCAACTCGTACAAGCGCATCTGGGGCGGCTCCTCCCGCACGGCCGGCTCCGGCGGCGAGGCCCCCTCCTACATCTGCTGGGGCCACAACAACCGCTCCGCCCTCATCCGCGTCCCGATGTACAAGCCCGGCAAGACCGGCTCCTCCCGCGTCGAGGTCCGCTCCATCGACTCCGGCGCCAACCCCTACCTGACCTACGCGGTCCTCCTCGCCGCCGGCCTCAAGGGCATCGAGGAGGGGTACGAGCTCCCCGCCGGCGCCGACGACGACGTCTGGGCGCTCAGCGACTCCGAGCGCCGCGCGATGGGCATCGAGCCCCTCCCGCAGAACCTCGGCGAGGCGATCGCCCTCATGGAGAAGAGCGAACTGGTCGCCGAGACCCTCGGCGAGCACGTCTTCGACTTCTTCCTGCGCAACAAGAAGCAGGAGTGGGAGGAGTACCGCTCCGAGGTCACCGCCTTCGAGCTGCGGAAGAACCTGCCGGTGCTGTAAGCGCAGGTCAGGACAGGTAGAGCTGGGAACTGAGGCTGAGGGGCGACGGTCGTGAACCGTCGCCCCTCAGGCGTCCTAATCGGCCTGGGCCGTCCCTGGGCCGTCAGACGTCGAACCGGGGACCTCGTAGAGCCCGTCCACGGCCCGGCGGGCCCGCCCGTCGCTGCTCGGCATCAGGTGCGTGTAGACCCGGAGCGTGAACCCGGGGTCGCCGTGCCCGAGGTATGAGCTGAGCGCCTTGATGTTCTCGCCGGCGTCGAGGAGCACGGACGCGTAGAAGTGCCGCAGCGCGTGCATTCCGTGCTCGCGGGCAGCCTGGTGCCGCTCGCCCTCCTTGGGCTCCGGAATCACGCCAGCCTGGACGAGGGCGAGCTTCCACACGCGGGTGTTGAAGTCGGTCCGGCGCACGGCGCCGCCGCCGGTGAGCGAGAAGTACAGCCGCTTGGTGACGAGCGGACCGTCGGGCTTCAACCACGGCAGGGAGACGGCGACGGGCGGGAATTCCTCGGCATGCTCGCGGAGGACACGAGCGACCTGGCGGGGGAGCGGTACGTCCCGCTCCTTTCCACGCTTCGGCGGACCGAAGACGAGATGCCCGTTGACGACCTTCACCTGATTCGCGATGTGGAGCCATCCGGTGTCGAACCTGACATGCTCCTCGGCCAGTCCGAAGATCTCGCCCTGGCGGAGACCGCAGCCGCCGCCGATGTCGACCATCGCCTGATAGCGCTTCGGCAGCGCGGAGCGCATGGCGAACACCCGGCCTGACGTCCACGGCCGAACCCGCGGCTCGACCGGCGCCGGCGGCCGGACCGAACGGGACTTGCACGGGTTTCTGGCGAGCAGCTCGTCGTCCACGGCCGCAGCGAGCACGGCGGAGACACTGGCGAAGATGACCCGGCGGTACGAGGACACCGGCAGGGGCTTCTCCAGCGCTGCGAGCCACTCACGGATGTGCTCGGGACGGAACGAGTCGATCGGCCGCGTCCCGAGGTACGGGAACGCGTGCAGGCGCAGGTGGACGCCGACGGTCGTCCGTGTCGTCGGGTCCGTGGTCTGCGAGGCGAGCCACTTCTCGCCGTACTGCCGGAACGTGATCCGTCCGGCGGACGGATCGATGTACTGCCCGCGGCTCATGTCGGCCTCGATGGCGGAGAGCCACTTGTCCGCGAGGCGCTTCTGCTTGTCCGGGAAGCACTTGGACTTCTCGGTGCCGTCGGGGCCGATGTACCGGGCCCGGTAGCGACTGCCCTTGCCGTAGCGATTAGTCCTGACCCGGCGCTCCTTGCCATTGGCGTCGGTCTCGGTCTTGTACCAGCGGTCCTGGACGTGGCCGGCCATGGGTGGCTGTGGTTCCTTTCGACGTACGGGAAAGGCCCGTGCCGCCCCACGACGGGGGCGGCACGGGCCGGTGAGAGATGGGTCAGGCGGCGGCGTCGAGTTCGCTCTGCTCGGCGACCCATGCCTGGACGGCGACGGGGTCGTAGCGGACGTGGCGGCCGGCGCGGAATCCGGGCGGGCCGGTGCGCTGCTTGCGCCAGTGGTAGACGGTCTCCAGGGGGACCTCGAAGAGGGCGGCGATGTCCTCAGGCTTGAGGTACCGGGCGGGGAGGTTGGTGTCGGGCTGGGGCGTCTTGGCGGTGGCCATCGGGCTCCTTCAGCTCGGTCCGGGGCGCGGAAACCCCGGAAAGTGCTGACAGAACTGACAGAACCTCGCCGTATGGCCTCTGACCTGCTGGTTTGGCCACTTTGGCCGCTGTGACAAAACCTCAAAAAACTCTGACAGAACCTCGAAAACCTAGGTTCTGTCAGACCGGGCCGCCTGCCCGGCGGGGAGGTTTTTTGAGTTCTGTCAGAGTTTCCGGAGGTTTTGTCACAGCTCCGGAAACCCTTGCTTTCGCAGTTCAGGCGGCTGGTCGGGAGGTTCTGTCAGTTCTGTCAGCGGTTTCGGGGGTTTTCAGGCGGCGGTGGTGACGCGGGGGTGGGTCTCGTAGCGGGGCGAGGGCGGCCGGCCGCCGCGCGTGGTGCGGGGCGGCGGGGGCTGCTGGCGGAGCCAGCCGTGTTCCTCCAACAGCTCCAGGGCGGGGTCGAGGTCGCCCATGGCCGGGAACTCGCTGCGGGGCATCGCGCGGAAGAGGTCGCGCTTGGTGAAGGTCGCGGTGCGGGCCTCGCTCAGGTGGGTCAGAACCGTGTGGGCGGCTTCCTGGGCGGGGTCGGCCTTCATGGCGTTGAAGACGTCGAGGGCGTGGGCGGTGAAGTAGTCGCCGAGTCGGGTGGCGGCGGCCATCGTCTGGGCGGCGATGGGCCGGTGCCAGGCGTCCTCGGGGTGGGTGGCGAGGTGGAGGAGCCCGGCGATGCGGGCGACGGCGCCGTCGCGCTTGCTGGCCCAGTTGATGATGGGCGCGAGGGGACCGTCCTTGCGCAGGCGAAACTCGGTGACGCGCTGGTAGGCGAGGAGGACGGCGTCCGCTTCGGGGGTGAGGGTGAGGGCGACGGGTTCGGTCCAGGCCGCGAGGGTCAGGGCGAGGTGTCCGAGCTTCTGGGCGTAGGTGTCGGCGGTGGCGGGGGCGAGGAGTTCGGGGGTGAGGTTGCGGTAGCCGACGAGGGACTCGGGCTTGGAGTAGAGGAACCGGGCGAGCAGGCCGCGGCCGTCGGCGCCCTTGATCTGTCCAATGGCGTCCAGGACGTCCGGCTGGACGGCCAGGCCCATGGTGATGGCCGGGGTCTCGATGTACTGGGCTTCGCGGACCTGGCGGTTCACGCGGGCCATGTCGCCGGCGTGGCCCTTGAGGAAGATGCCCATGTTCGGGGCACCGGAGTAGCGGCCCGCGATGATCTCGAAGATCTCCCCCTCGGGGGACAGGATCGAGATGCGGCCGTCCTGCTGGGCGAGGAGCGTGGTCAGGCTCTCGGCGGTGACGTCGTCGGCGACGAGCTGCGGCTCGGCCGGGACGACGGCCCGCTCGGCGGCCTCGGACAGGGCCACGGCTTGTGCGGTCAGCTCGGCCAGCTTCTCGGGCTCGGCGTTCGCGGCCAGCTTCTCGGCCCGCTCCGCCGCCGCCTTCGAGATCCGCGCCGCAGCCGCGGCCTCGGCCCGATGGGGCGCGGTCAGCTCGATGAGGGATTTCTCGGCGGCGAGCAGGGGCTTGGTCATGAGCCCGAACACGGCGCTCTTGCGGTTGCCGGGCGGCAGCGCGACGGCGGTGTAGAGGTTGACCGGCTCGCTCCACTGCCCACGCACGGACACCGTCAGCCGCCCGCCGGCGGCCGTCCCGACGACGGCCAGCGCGAGGCACCCGGCGAGGTCTACGGGCGTCTGCGTCTCCTCGGCTACGCCCGCGGTCATGGCGGCGAGCCAGTCGGGCAGCGCGTCCACGGGGAAGGAGGGGAGCTTGCCGCGGGGGTTGAGCGGGACGGGCTCGTCCCATACGGGTCCGGCGATGTCCTCGGCGGTCATCTCCTCGAACCCGGCCCACAGCTCGGGGTCGTGCGGGCTCATGCGGCTTCCTTTCCCTCGGTGAGCAGCGGGCAGGTGGTGCGGTGGCGGGTGTGGTCGTCGGTGAGCCGGGCGACCTGCTGGTGTCCGAACGCCTTCAGGTCCCGGCCGCAGGAGCACCACGAGTGCGCGGTGGGCATCGCGTTGCGGCCGGCCGCGCCGATGTGGAGCATCGCGAGGATCCTCGGCCCGGAGGTCGGGTGCGGGTCCAAGCCAGAAGGGACGCCTTCGGCGACGCCTTTCCGGGTGCCCACGGCCCGCAGACGCACCGGCTGAGCGGCGGCTCCGGGCCGGTCGGTGGCGGGAGAGCATTCCAAGGGGGAGGAATTCCGGGGGCTCATGCCGCCTCCCGGGGCCGGGCCTTGCGGATGGAGCTGTCCAAGGCGCTGCGGATCGTGGCGCGGCACTCGGCCGCGGTCAATCCCCTCGCCTCCCCCGCCCCTTGGAATGCCTCCTCCACCACCGCGCGGTCGAGGTCGCCCCACGCGACGAACCGCCCCACCAGGAACGCGGACCGGTTGAGCGTGTTGTTCGCCTGCTTCGCCGGCGCGGCCTGGACGTTGGCGCACTCCCGCTCCAGCGCCGCACGGGCCGCACGGCTCCCGCCCGCCCTCGGCACGGCCGGGGCGACCGTGCGGGGCCGTGCGGGCTCCTGGCGGGCCGTGAGCGCCTCCAGGAGCCAGCCGGGCAGCGGAAGGACCGGGGCGTCGTCCAGGACCGTGTACGCCCCGCCGGGCGTCACACTGCCAGGCGCGACGACGTACCCGCCCCACGCCCGCGTGTCCACCAACTCGCCCAGCAGTCCGGCCGAGTTGCCGAGAAGCGGACCGCTCGGGGCGGTGAAGTAGAGGTGCTGGCCACCGGATGCCGTCCCGGCCCGGAAGGTGGTCGGGAACGGCTGGCCGGCGCGCTCGCAGATGCCCGCGAAGACCTCGGCGCCGGTGGGGCCGGCGGCGCCGTCCTTGGGCATGTCGAGGTCGACGACGACGAGCCCGGACGGTCCGGTCGCCAGGCCGATGTTGAACGGGGCCTGCGCCCAGGCGCGGGTGATCCGCTCGGGGTCGGTGGTGGCCCTCTCCTCCCACTTCACGTGACCGCCCGAGCAGGCCCCGGTGCGGGGGCAGCGGGCCTCGCCGTGCAGGGCGGGGCGCTTCGTGCCGGGCCGGAGCGGGAAGACCGCCCAGCCCCGGGCCGCGGCGTCGAGCGCCGCCTGAAGGGTGCCAGGAGCAGCCGTCAGCACGCGGCCTCCTGCCGCGACACGTTCGGATAGGTCATGCTAGGTGTCTCCAGTTCTCTAGAAGGTGCTGGTGGACGAGGGCGGCCCCGGTTCTTTGGCGAGATGGGGGGCCGCCCTCGGCGTAGCTACGGGCGGTTGTGTCGGGCGCAGGGGCCGAGCAGGGCGTAGTGGAGGGCGGACTCGGCGAGGACGCCGTAGGCGTAGGCGGCATCGGCCTCGCCCTGGGCCACGTCCAGCGCCTGGTGCATCTCGTTCGCCTCGTGGTCGGCCAGGTAGTCCTGGTCGGCGACAGCGGAGGCGTACTCGCCGGCGGAGTTGCACTCCCACCACCGCTGGCGGGCCTTGTCGAACTTGGCGTTGTCGCACCAGCGCTCCAGGCCCTCGATCGCGGGCGGGATGGGGGCGAGCTCGGCCGGGATGATCAGGCAGCCCTCGGCGGTGAGGCCGAGCTCGATCCGGGGCGGCTCCTGGCCGTTGAGGACACGCAGGATGGCCCAGGCGGTGCCGTACGCGTAGCTCAGGGCGGCGTCGGTGTGCAGGCGCTCCATCCGGTCCTGGCACTCCTGGAGCGCCTTGCCGATGCCCATCACGGCGCGGTCGTGGGGCCGGGGCGCGGTGAACAGGCCGGGGACGGTGATCTCGCCGTCGAGGAGGCGGACGCGGTCGAGGTCGTACTGGGCGACGGCGGCCTGCGCGGCCTGGTGGGCGGTACGGGTCTCGCGGGCGGCGGCGCCGAGGGCGTAGGCGCTGTCGGTGAGGGTCTCGAACCAGGGCAGGGTCGTGCGGGTCATGCGGGGCTCCTCAGAGGTTGGAGAGGGCGTCGATGACGCTGTTGGTGAGCTGGTTGATGGGGGTGGCGGCGCCGGTGGAGGCGAGGAAGAAGCCGAATCCGGCGGCGGTGAACGCGGAGCCGTAGCCGAGGTTTCCGGCGCGCAGGAGGAAGAACAGGACGAGCCCGAACAGGGCGACGAGCGAGACGGTTATGGCCACGGCGGATCTCCTTTCGGGGAGTGGGTGTGGTCAGCGGTGCTTGTGGCGGATCAGGTCGCGGCAGGTGCCGGGCAGGTCGGCGACCCAGTCCCAGTCGTCGAGCGTGATCCCGTACTTGGCACCGGCCGCGAGGAGCAGGACGAGCAGGTCGTACGCCTCGTCGAGCTCGGCAGCGGTGGGCGGCGTGCCGTGCCGCTGGACGGTGGTGATGCGCTGGGCGAGGTTGCGGCCCTGGGCGTCGGTCATGCCGCGGACGGCAAAGTCGACGGCGTGGCGGGTCTCGGCCTCTGCGAGGAGCTCGTCGATGATCCGGTCCGCCCACTCGTGGGTGCGGTGCTCGGACTCGGCGCGGATCTGGCGGATGCGGTCGCGGGAGATCATGCGGCGGTCAGCCGATCTTGCGGATCTCGTGGGCGTGGACCAGGACCGGGGCGATCCAGATGCTAATCCGGTCGACGGTCCACCGGCCGTTCGTGAGCGGCCCCGGGGGGACCTCGTCGAGGACGCGGCCGGTCTTGCCGATGGCGCGCGGGTCGTCCTCGCACGCGACGATCAGGACCTTGTCTCCGGCGTTGAACATGTCTGTCTCCTCAGGTCAGGAAGCCTTGGGGCCGTGGGGCTTGCGGGTGATGTCGGGGCGCTCGTGCTTACGGGCGTTGTTGCCGAGGCGGGCGGTGCCGACCGTCGGCTTGTCTCCGGCGCAGCCGTCGCTCCTCGGGTCGGGAGGGCGCTTCTTCATCTGGTCGGCCTCCTAGGCGGTGGTGGTGCGGCGGGCGTGGGTGGCGGCGGTGCGGACGAGGGCGAGGACCTCAGCGCGGGTGCGGCCGGTGGCGTCGTTCCAGCGGTGGTAGGGCTCGGTGATCCCGCGGGCGGCGAGGACGGCCTGGAGGCGGTGGCCGGCGGCGATGGCGGTCGTCTCGTTGCCGTAGCCGAGGCGGAACAGGACGGCCTGGGCGCCGAGGATGCAGCGGCGGCCGGAGGTGGAGCGCAGGGCGCCGCGGTGCCAGCCGTAGCGCTCGATGACGAGCGCGGTCAGCTCCAGGTGCTCAGCGACGCTGATCTGCCTTCCGGCACCGTGGAGTTGGCGCAGCAGCGGGAAGGCGAGGACCCAGTCCGGCAGCAGCCGCAGCGTGCGGGCGGGCGGGGCGAGGACCGGCGCCGGCCCGGCCAACGGAGCCGGGGTGCCGAGGGCTTCGGCGATGAGCTCGGCGGTGGTCTTGGTGACGAGCGGGTGGGCGGTGGTGCGGACGCGGGCGGTGAGGTACTGCTCGATCTCACGGACCAGGAGCGCCGCCTCGGCGGCGTACTCCGGGGCAGGGACGGCGGGGGCGGTGAGGGTCTGGGCGGTCACGATGCCTGACTCCTTATGTACCGGTTTGGGCTAGGACGGAGACCCGGACAGAGCCCGGACGGCTCCGCGTTTGCGCAGGTCAGGGCGTTGGGCATCCCGGACGGATCTGGGGGCGACCTGGACGCGGGGCGTCCGGGACTCGGGTCCCGCGTCCAGGTCGGGGCTCGTCTCGCCCGGGGGTAATCCGGGTCAAGTCGGGCATCGGTCCGGGTGGTGTCCGGGTCGGAATCAGGCGGTGAGCCCGAATCGGGCGGTGATCGTGGCCTCGACGCGGGCGAGCGGGTAGCCGGAGAGCCGGGAGCCCTTCTCGCCCCAGGGGCGCTTGACCTTCTCCTCGTCGATGCGGACGACGAGCGCGCCGAGCCGCTCGGCGGTGACGGCCAGGCCCTGGCCCTTGAGGTGGTCGAGGAGGACCTGGCCGGGGAGCCAGTCGGCGGTCATGTCGGGGATGTCGTGGTGGAAGACGTCGAGGAGGTGGGCGAGGATCGCGGCGTCCTCGTCGCCGAGCTTGAGGAGCTGCTCGGCGAGCGTGACCGGGCCGCTCGGCAGGGTCCCGGCCGCGCGGCGCCATTCGGTGGCGCGCTCGATCAGGGCGGTGACCTGGTCGTCGGTGTAGTAGTCGGCGCGGACCATGGTGGGGTTGGTGCCCTCGGCCCACAGCAGGCCGGCGCCCCGCATCTCCGACTGGATCGTCTTCGCGCTGTAGCCGCTCGCGGCGGCGCCCTTGCCGAGGATCGTGTCGGAGGCTTCGGGGGTGGTGCAGCGCAGCGCCCAGCGGATGGAGAGCAGGTCGCGGAGGCTGGTGTCGACGACGTCGGAGCCGGGCTTCTGGGTGGCGCAGAAGGTGATGATCCCGGCCGCCCGGCCCCGGGAGACGAGGTTGCGGAGCTTGCGGGTGATCTTCTTCCCGTACTCGTCGTCGGTGGTGTAGAGCATGAGCTCGTCGACCCAGAGGAGCTTCTGCCGCAGCTCGGGGTACTTGGCCGCGAGGTCCTCGGTGACCTTGCGCTTGCCGAGCTTCTTCAGCAACGCGTAGCGGGCCTTCATGTCGGTCAGCTCGTCGTCGAGCATCTTGTCGAACGCCTCGGGGTCGGCGTCGCCCTCGTACGCCTCGCACAGCGGCTCGAAGGGCTCCAGGTCGCCGCCGCCCTTGCCGTCGGCCAGGTGCAGGATGACGCGCGGGTCGAGCGCGGCGGCGAGCAGGATCGTGTTGCCCGACGCGGACTTTCCCGCGCCGGGTTCGCCACCGATCAGGCCGGAGCGCTCGACGACGGAGATGGACTGGTGGATGCCGCGGACGTCCGGGCCGATGCTGATGCGGCCCCAGAAGTCGGCGGGGGATTCGAGGGCGAGGAGCGGGCCGGGCTTGGCCTTGTCGGTGAAGGGCAGGTCGCGGGAGACGTAGAGCTCGATGCGGCCGGCGCGTCCGCGCTTGGAGACGGAGACCTGGGCCTCCTCGACGCCGAACGCGGCGGCGAGCTCGTCGGTCGCGCGGATCGCCTTCTTCGCCGGAACCCCCGGGGGCAGGTCGAGGACGGCCGTCCAGGCGCCGCGGGCGTCGAGCATCGGCATCTGCACGACGCCGAGGGTTTCCTCGGAGCCGATGACCTTTGCGGCGCGGAAGGTCTGGTCGAGCATGGGGGCGGTCATGCGGTCGCCGTCGCCGAGCGAGCGCCAGTCGCTCGTCCAGTCCGCCTCCTCGTCGTAGGGCTTGCGGCCGACGAACGCGCCCCCGGCGAACGTCGACAGCAGCCCGGCGGCCAAGCCCAGGCCGCCGGCCATGACGTAGCCGGTGCCGATGGCGGTGAGCGGCGGGCCGTAGGCGACGCCGGCGCGGAGGTTGCGGGCGCGGTTGCGGTCCTTCTTCGCCTTCTTGTGCAGCAGGACGGCTTCCTCGGCGGTCTTGGTCGCCTTCTCGGATGCCTTCATGGCGAGTTCCTTCTTGGTTCCGAGGATGCGGGGGGTGAAGCGGGCGTGGCGGGCGGCGAGCTTGGCCTCGCGGGTCAGGACGTGGGCGGTGTGGGCGGCGGACTGCACGCGCACGCCCTCGAAGCCGACGACCCACTCGTGGGTGCGGCGGGCGCCGCGGCCGAACTGTCGGACGTGGCCGCGCTGGGTGGGCTGACGGCGGACCCAGCGGCGGAAGTCCCGGCGCCGGGCCCGGTAGAAGACTCCGGCCCACGCGGCCCATCCCTCGGCGGAGTACATCCACGCGGGGATGAGCGGGGCGTCGGCGTCGAAGTCGTCCAGGTCGACCTTCTCCACCCGACCCACCACCGGGGCGGGTGCGGTGGGCTTGTCGAGGATGATCCGGGCGGTCTCCAGGACCACCGTGCGGTCGTCCGGGCCGACGGTCGGCGGTTCGGCCGGCATCGGCGGGACGGTCGCCGGGGCGGGGTGGAGGAAGGTGACGGTCGCGATCGGCTCCGGGCCGGAGTCGGCGGGGGCGGGGGTGTGTTCGGTGAGGTGCTCGGTCATGCTTGCTGTGCCTCCTGGTGAGGTAGCGGGGCCCGGCCGGTGCTGCCAGGCGGAGGCCGGGCCCCGCGTACATGGGGTGGTTCAGGCGACGTGCAGGCGGCGCTGCTCGATGACGCGGTTGCGCAGAACGGCGGCATCGACGCGGCGGATCTGGAGCTTCTTCGCCAGGCCGTGGGCGGAGATCTGACGGCCCTCGGCAACGAGCTCGGCGGCGGCCGCGAGGGCGTCCGGCAGGAGCGCTTCGAGCTCCTCCTCGGACTTGCCCTCAGGGCCGTCCGCACGGCCGGTCGGAGCAGGAGCCGAAGAGGCGTTCTCCCCAAGTCCCGCCTGAGATGTGGGGGTCTGGGTGAGTTCGGCGAACGGGTTGAGACGGGCGGCCTTGAAGCCGGTCTCCAGGAGCTCCTCGCGGACGTCGTCACCGAGCTCGAACGCGGCCCCAAGGTGGAGGACGGCCTCGGTCGCGGTGGCGTAGAGCTGAGCGGACAGGCCGGGCTCGGCGCCGGTGTGGATCCGCCACGCGGCGGCGAACGCGGCCTCGTCGTCGAGGACTCCGTACGGCAGGGCGGCCTGGAGCTTGACGGCCTGCTCGACGATCTGCGGGTGGTGCTTGCGGCGGGCGGCGACGTGAGCGCGACGCTCCTTCTCCGCCTTCTTCTGCTCCTTGGTCTTGCCGTGGGAGCCGTGGGTCTTCAGGTCCCAGATGTAGATCGCGAACAGCGAGGAGGCGCCGAGGACGAACGCGACCCACGGGTGCTCGCCGTACGCCTCCAGGCCGTGCCAGAAGTTCACCGCGGCTGCGACAGTGGCGACGGCCCAGGTGCCGATCCGGTACTTCCGCGGTTCGCGGCCGGCGTCCTCGGCCTGCTTGCCCATGAAGGTGATCGCCCAGGCGCCGCCTTCCAGCATCGCCGCGAGCAGGCCCGCCATCGGCGCCGCCACACTCGCGCCGGTCAGGGCGCCGATCTGGGACAGGATCGCCGGGACGATCGAGGCGACCATCACGAACGCCACGAACAGCGTTGCCGGGTTCGCCTTCAGCCACCGGATGAGCTTCACCCGCTTGGCGGCCGTGGCCGCCTTCTTCGCCTGCTTCTCGGCCGCGCGGGCCTTTTTGTCGGCCTGCTCCTGGCGGCGCTTGGCCTCGGCGTCCTTGCGCTTCTCCTCGGCCTGCGCGGTCTCACGCTCGCGCTGGGCGTCGAGCTCCAGGCGGCGGTCCTCGCGGTCCTGGGCCCGCTCGGCGGCCCGGTCGGCCCGGCGGTCTTCGCGGTACGAGCTCATCGAGCACCTCCGGCAGGGGTCGCGATTCCGTACAGGACGTCGGCGAGCTCCTTGCGGAGCTTGGGGGAGACACGGGCCAGGCGGAACCGTCGGGCGAAGCGCTCATCGACGGCCGTCACGGCCCGCGCGATCGTCTCGGTGACCAGACTCAGCAGCGCGACCGTCCCGGCCACCAGGCCGAGGGCGAGCTCCAGGACGGTCAGCACGAACAGCAGGATCTGAGCGGCGGTCCTCACAGCTCCTCACCCGCCTCGTGGCGGTCGGCGCGGAGCAGGAGGAGGTCGACGCCGATGACGCCGGCCTCGACGAACGCCCCCAGGAGCAGCAGGTCCCAGTTGGAGATGGCCGCCCCCCAGGAGACGAGTGCGGCGCACAGCGTCACGAGCGTCCAGAAGACGAAGCGGTTCACGCGGCACCCCGCTCGAAGCCGAGGGCGGAGCGGCGGGGGAAGGCCAGCACCCGGGCGCCGAGCAGGCTGCGGTAGTAGGCGAGGTCCTCGGCGTCGACATCGGTGTCGGCCTCGGACTCGGCCTCCAGGACGGCGACGATGTCGCGCAGCGCGTCCTGGCCGACCGCCGAGTCGAACTCCAGGGCCTCGGTCGGGTCGGCGTCGAAGCCGAGCGCGGCCTCGATCAGCTCGGCCCGAGTAACGATCCTCTGACCGGCAACGATCACGTTCATGGGTCGTACTTCCTTTCACGGGGTTGGGACGGCCCGAACCGAGGCCCCGGTGTTCGCGCACCGGGGCCTCTCGCCGTTTGGAGTCGTGGGTACTTCCGGCTCCCCACCACCCCGCCCGTACGGCACCCCGGAGAAGGGGGCCGGACGGACGGAGGAGGCAACCGGCCGCAGCCGAGGCTGCGGAAATCGTGGGGTACTGCGTCGGACCTCCGACTCGCGTGGTGCCGCTGACCCCGGAAAGGTCCGATTCCCGGAGCGCGTCGCGGCGTCAATGTCGGCCACGCGGTTCTTTAGAGCCGACTGCGTGTCCCCCTGTGTGGGGTGTGGGGCCCGGTTGTGACGCGGGCCCGGTCTCGATCGGCTGGTCTCCACTCGCCGCGGCCGGCGTCCTCACGACCGTGTTGCTGCGGTGGATCACGCTGTTGAGTTGGGGCGCACCGGACCCGGGTCCTTCGACCCATCTGGTGCGCACCAATAGATTGACATCTGGTGCGCACCAGATGCAACCCCTGGTTCGGATTGCGTGTCGGTGTGCTCCTCCAGAGAACGGCTCAAGTGGGGTGCCTCGGTAGCCAACTGGGGTTAACCTCAAAGCTGTTAACCAGCTCTCACCTGCGGCTTTACGGAGGCGGCGTGGCTAAGGGGTTAAAGGCGATCCGGACCGCGCGAGGGTGGTCGCAGGACCGGCTGATTCACGAGATGCGACGGTTCGCGGAGCAACGGCTGATCGATATCGCCTCGGCGGCCAGCCTCAAGACCTACGTGTCTGAGTGGGAGAACGGGCGACGCACCATCTCGGATCGCTACGCGGCGATCCTGCGGCCACTCCTGGGCGCCACGGACGCGGAGCTGCGGGGCGAGGACGAGACACCCGAACCGCAGGCGGACGGCTACGCGGACCTACTCAGCCGGATCGATGCGGCCGGCAGTCTGAGTCAGGCAATGGTCCCGTCGTTCCTGGCGCAGACCGAGCTACTCCGGACCATGGACCGCCAGATGGGTGCGACCGGCCTGGTCGACCAGATGAACGGCCATCTGGCGGCGATGGAGGAGGCGTTGACGTTCGCGGTGCTGCCAGGGGCGCGGCGACCCATCGCGACGGCCCTCGCTGGAGCATCGACCCTCGCCGCCTGGCAGGCGTTGGACGCCGGCGCCGTGGATCGGGCATGGCGACGGTACGAGCTCGCCAAGAAGGCGGCCCAGGACGCCGAGTCCCCGCTGTACCTCGCGCACGCCATGGGGGAACAGGCGTACGTACTCGCGGACGCCGGTCGGCCTCAGCTGGCGGTCGAGCTTGTACGAGACGCCCAGCGCACCCACCCCGAACGCCAGTCACCTCGACTCAGGGCGTGGCTTGCGGCGGCAGAGGCGGAGCTGTGTGTCGCTGTCGGCGGCCCGGAGATGGAATCGGCCGCGAGGGCCGCCCTGGAGCGGGCAACCGCGCTTCTCCCGGACGACGGCGAGGTCCGGGACGCCGACATGCTGAGCATCTTCCTCAACACCGGGCACCTGTCGAGGTGGCGTGGGAACGTCCTGGCCAAGCTCGGTGACGCCTCAGCGATGGAGGAGCTGTACGCGTCGCTCCGCAGTGCCGATGAGACCTTCGTCCGCGCGAACTCCGGGATCCACTGCGACCTCACCCAGGCACACCTCGCCCGCGGCGAGCTAGACGAAGCGCGGAAGCATCTTCAGAAGGCCCGGTTGCTGGCGAACCGCACGGGGTCCGTGCGGTACCGCCGGCGCGTGGAGCTTCTTACCGGGCGCCTCTAGACCGGGACGCGAGGATGTGGAGCAGGGCGACGAGGGTGCCAGAGCCCATGAGCTTGCCCTCGGACATCAGGCGCGGGATGTCGTCGAGGGGGATCCAGGCGATCTCCCCGGCCTCCTCGGCGTCGGTCGGCTCGCCGACCTTCTCGGCGCCGCGGGCCACGAAGATCTCATGCGGCGAGTCCACCATCCCGATCATCGGCTGGTAGCTCACCACGTGCTCGACGGGGCTGGGGCGCCACCCCGTCTCCTCCTCGGTCTCGCGGGCCGCCGTGGTGGCCGCGTCCTCGCCCGCGTCCACGATTCCGCCAGGCAGTTCCCAACCCCACTGCTCCGGTACGAAGCGGTACCGCCACAGCATGAGCACGCGGTCCTGGTCATCGATCACGGCGGTGACTGCCACGCGGAAGAGCCGGACGACGTGGTGCTCGAAGCGTTCGACTCCGGGGGGCTCGACGTCGACCAGGTCCAGGTTCACCCACCGGTTCTCGTAGACGTGGCGCGAGCCGTGGATCTTCCACGGCTCCATCTCCCCCGGCGTCGGGACACTCTCGCCGCCGAGCACGCGGTAGGAGCTGCGGTCGTGAGCCTTGATGAAGTGCTCGTTCGTCAGACGGGCGAGCACCTGACGCAGCGCGGTACGGCCGATCTCCAGCTCGGCGCTCAGCGCTCGCTCGGACGGCAGCTTGTCACCAGGGCCGTAGCGTCCGGACTCGATCCACGAACGGATCGTCTCGTAGACCCTCTGCGTCTTGGGTCCCATCCTCGGTACACACTCCAGGATCGTCGATTGATTGTCCCTAGCCTAATGGGGGTTGGGCAGAGGTGGCTCTGCCTAGCCGCTCTTGCTTTCGACAGTACCGTCTTAGCACTCAGGAAACCGGTGTGACGGCCCGAGACGCCTTTCAGCTAGAAGGGTGGCTCATCCGGATAGCTTCCCGTTCCTCCGGACCACCCTCCCAAGCGGACTGCCAAATGTTTAAAATCCTCGTTCTCTTGGAATGCCTCGCAGAAGTCCGCATTATTGGAAGGGTGAATCAAAAGTATCAGAGTGTCGATGATCTTCTCTGCATCGGGCCAATCCTTGGATCCTTCGAAGGCGGCAAGCATTCGCAATGGATCGGTAGCCATCGCGCGAAGTATGGTGTCCCTATCGCTAATGGCATTAGTTTTGTTGAAGTGTTCTGCGATCTCGAACGTGCGGTCAAGTATGCGCTGAGATCCTGTCAAGGCGAGTAGATTATTGGCGTCGCGATTCATCTCTGCTGCGCGCAGATGTGAGACGGCTTTCTCTATGTTTGGCGCCAAATGCCACTGGCCAATGCAAATCAAAAGATGCTCGACATACTCACCTATGCCAGCCCTGCGGAGGCCCGCTACCACTGTAGGAGCGGCGGTGCTGCCATGCTTCCGCGCCGTGAACCGCAGTAGCGTAAGTACGGTTTCAGAGTTTCCCGGCGCACTCCTCAGTGCCCAGGGGTCGTCCGTATCTGGTTCGGCAAAATTTGGAAACTCTTGATGTAGGGCTGCTGCCGTCTTTACCGTTTCTAGCGGCGGTTCCATGGCGGCGGTTCTCATGAACGACATGCATGACATTTCGGCGCGCATCATTTCTCGAGCTACGCGTGGAAGCCAGTTAGCAGTGGGTTGGCCTCGCGATTCGAGTACGATCTCAACGACGTCCAGCATTCCGGCTTGATAGAGCGGATCTAGGGGCCATTCGAGGTCGATGTTCGCGGGAGCTGCGGCCTTCGTCTCTTCGGGTGTGGAGTGGCTCGCTTGAGCGGAAACCACCCATTGGCGCCATGCCTCTTGATCTGTTTCCTGGGGAGGGAGGGGAGCTCCAATAAATCGCGCATGCTCGGCGAGTGCCTCGACCAGCCGCAGGACTTCGCCAAGCTTTAGTGTGCTTTTTCCGGTGAATTTTTCCTGGATTGTTGAACGGGCTATCCGCTCCTGCCGGCCCTGCCGTTCCAGTAAGCGTTCAATCTCTCGATAGGTCGGGCTTCCCGCCCGCAGGCGAAGCTCTTGGAGCCGCCTGTCCAAGCCAGCTTGCAAGTGAGTCCCTCCATGTCCGTAACCGTCCGGATGCGTCCGGAGCTGGCTGGGAGCGTCCGGAGGTATGGCGGAAGGCTAGGTCAACGCCCGTGCCGGCGTCCGGAAGTTGCCGAGTTCTGCCAGCAAGTTCTCACTCTGCGAGGCGGACAGCTTGACTCAGGGCAGATGGAGCAGCCCCGCCCTCAAGCCTTCGACGACTAGGGCGGAGCTGCGTGTTCAAGCCTGGGCAACGGCCTCAGGGCCTGAAAGAAGAGGAGCGACACATGCAGACCGGCAGCCCTCTCCCGCCGGAGCGTAGTGAAGAGAGACACCGGAGAGCTAGCCTCTGGCTTGCTTGCGTGACGGCAGGTGCCGGCCTGTTGGGGGCGGTCGCGGCCCTCGTCACGGCAGTGCGAGGGTAGGCGGCGAGGCGCCTGGCGGATCTCTTCCCGGCCAGGATGCGGGCGCCTATGGGCCATGCATGGGCCAGAATCGCCCGTCGATGGCTAGTCTACGAGGGAGACGCAGGTCAGACGGCGTACGAGTGCTGTCCGCCGGGCGGTCTTGAAAACCGTCGTGGCGCGAGTCACCGTGGGTTCAAATCCCACACCCACCGCAAGGTGACGCCCCCTGATCAGGAGTTCTGGTCAGGGGGTGTTTCGCGTGAGAGTCGCCGTTGAGACCGTGCTTCCCCGTGAGTTCCCGGCTGAGCGGGCACGGCAGGGGCACGGATGGGGAGGGGTGCTGAATGTCCGATGCAGCGGATTGGGTTGCTGCGGTGGGTGGCTCTATCGGTGCGATTGGTGGACCAGCCGGCATGTGGGCGGCCTGGACTGTTCATCGCCAGAACCGGCGTCGACGCTTTGGTCCCCCTGAGGAGCTCGTTGGACTCTTGGGGAAGGTCCTGGACGTCACTGACAGCGCCCCGATCATGTACAGGGACGCTGAGTGGTTTGAGCGGACAGGTGTGCGGGAGGCCGTGGCCCGAATCGATGAGCTAAGCCATCTTGTGTCCGACAGCCTCCTCGATGCCTATCTGCGCATGGTGATTTTGAAGGGGCAGGCCATGCTTGATGCCGTGACTCGTAGCGGGGACAGCCCAGAACGAGTGGCCACAATCGTTGCGCGGCAGGCGACGTCTGCAACTGATGCTCATCAGCATGCCAAAACTGCTCTCGCCGAACTTCGTCAAAGACTGTAGGGGGGCGCGAGTGCGTAGGCGTTCAACCCCATGCCCACCACTCACCCCAACTCCCATCCCGTCTGCCGTCGACCCACACACCGTGGAGCAGGCGCGGTGCCGGGCGTCCAGGTGGAGCGCGCCACTGTACGAACGACCTGGACGCCCGGTGCCGTGTCTGCTCGGCTCTGCCTGGGTCGACGGCAGGCGGGATGGGAGTTCCCCACCGCTACACCCCACCGGCCGGCACCCGCTCGCGGGCCCCTCCCATCCCGGAGCCTGAGCGCCCCCGCCGGAGGCATGTCGGTGAGCTTGGGGAACCGGCGGCCGTTGGGGCTCGGACTCATGCTCTTGGGCCTATCCCGTCTTGCAGGGGCGGGCGTCGGCGCAGCGGGGGCGGAGCGGGCCGAAGGCAGGAGCGGCGCCCCGAGCGGAGCCGGGAAGCCCGCCCGGCGGAGCGGAGCGCAGCCGGGTGCTTGATGAGGTAGAGAAATCTGTAACTCGGCTTGGCTGCATGGTGGTTCGATCGGCCGCTGTCACTTTTCCTGACAGTCGTGCTTCCCGGTGGTGGGTACCTTCGGAGTATGGAAGGGAGGCCCATCATGGGGGCGGAGTTGAGTACGGGGCAGCGTGTAGCGAGGGCGAGGCGTCGAGCCGGTTGGGATCAAGCTCGGTTGGCTGCTGCGGTCAATCGCTCCGTGAGCTGGGTCTCGAAGATCGAAACCGGACGGCTTCCGCTCGACCGGATGAGCGTGCTCGGGCAGCTCGCTGAGGTCCTGGGCGTTGAGGTCATCGAGCTGACGGGGCAGCCCTACCGGCACGAGACGTCGGATCTGGACTCGGGGCACGCTGCCATTCCGGGGCTTCGTCTCGCTCTCCAGCAGGCCACGATGCCTGGTGGTGCCGCCCTCATCACCATGACCGAGATGCCCACCCTGGCGAACTTGACTGCGAGGGTCGAAGCCGCTGAACGGCTCAGGCAGGATGCCCGGTTCACTGCGCTTGGCGACGTCCTGCCGGCGATCCTCCGCGAATTGATCGTCCTCTGCGACGTGGCGCAGGGCGAGGATGTGTTGAAGGCAGAAGCCCTGATGCTTCGGTCGAGCCACATGGCTCGGGTGTCTTCCAACCTGCTCGGTCACCATGATCTCGGGTGGAGCGCTGTGCAGCGGGAGTTGGTGGCCGCCGAGCGTGCCGAGTCTCCGGTTCTTCAGGCGGCGGCCCGCTGGGACCTGTGTGGGGTCTGGCTTCATGAGGGGGAACTCGCCGCGGCGAAAGACATGGCGCGCCGCGCCCTGGACGACCTCGAACCGCATATGGCGGAGGGTGACGCATCGGTGCGTTCTCTCTGGGGGGCCATGCACTTGCGTGCCGCCGTGGCGTGGTCGCGCCTCTGGGACCGGGCGGAAGCGGAGTCGCATCTTGCCGAAGCTCGCGACGTGGCAGGTGGGCTTCCCCTGGGCGGCAACGTATTCCAGACGCAGTTCAACGCCGTGAACACCGAAATCCACGCCGTTGAGGTGAGCCTCGAACTGGGGCACCCGCGAGACGTGTCCTCGCGAGCGGAGCTTGTGGACGTGATGGGTATCGCGTCCGGCGAGCGACAGTCCCACTTCTGGGTGTGCACGGCAGCGGGGCACATGATGAACGGAAAGGCTGCGCCGGCGGCTGACGCGATCCTTCGGGCGGATTCCATCGCCCCGCAGCACGTCCGCAATCGGCCGATCGCTCGCAACCTCGTCGATGACCTCCGGTCCACGGACAAGCACGAACGCGCCGAAGAGGTCCGGCGACTGGCGGGACACATGAAGCTGGGCTGATCGCGACATCTACCAGGGGGAGTACTGCCGTGAAGGTTGCAGACAGGGCGCGGTTATTAGCCGAACTGCACGAGATCCGGAGAAAGCTGGCGGAGGCTGTTCAGCGAGTCGATCGCCTGTCTGCCACCGTCACGGCAGATCGCCAACGCGGCCTTCAAGACGGTCGAGCCGCGAGTTGATGAGGTCCAGGGCGGCCTTGATCTCTGCAAGTTCGTTGGCCATGGTTGAGCCCTGCTCGGCCTCGACGGATGGCGGATCGCTGGCGACGAACGTTCCCCGACCCTGCTGGCTCACGATCAAGCCTTCGTCTCGAAGAACGTTCAGCGCGTGCCGGACTGTCATGGCTGCCACGCCGTACCGCTCGGCCAGCTTGGCATTGCCCTCCAGTCGCTGGCCGGCCTTCAGTCCTCCGCGCGCGATCTGGTTGCGGAGGTCGTCGGCTACCTGCGCGTAGGCGCTGCGGGGGTCGTCCGGGCTCACGGTCACGATCTCAAGTTACCTAAGTTATCTAAAGAAGTCTGCCCCAGAGGCTTGCGCTCTTCGAACTTCCTACTAATCTAGGTAACACAAGAGAAGCTAGAGAACCCCAGTCGGGAGCGGCGCCCTACCGCCAAGCAGATGCGCCGCTCCCGTCCCTCGAAGGGAAGTCTCATCATGCCTGCTGCTGTGGTCTACCGCCGGTCGTTGTCGGGTCCGAACTGCCCCGCGTGCATGGAGGACCGGTGCCCCGATCCCGCTGAGTGCCTGCACTTCCTCACGTCGAACCCCTGGGCCGACTGCTCGGTCTGCGAGGGCTCCGGCTGGGCGGACGAAGAGGCCAATCCGGGGATGATCTTCTGTGAGTACTGCGCGGGCTCCGGCCTCAACGAGCACACCGTCCGCTCGATCGCTCTGATCGAGGTCAGCGAGAAGGCCAAGCAGCGGCACGCGGCCCACGTCGCTCGCCTCATCGAGTGCGTGTCCCAGGCCACGGCGTCCGTCGGTGTGGCGGTGGCCGCGTGACGGTCTTCCCCGTCGCCCCGGAGGCCGTGGCTGGTGTCGCGGCCTCTCTGGGCACCGATCCCCTCGCGCTGGCGGATCTCCTGCGGGTGGCGAACACCCCCGGGTTCGAGCGGTGGCGTGAGCAGGTGCGGCGTACGGGTGGCTGCTCGGACCCGATCCACCTGTCCGGCAGCACCGTGACCCGCGACCGCCGTACCGGGGACGTCCTGTACTCGTACTCCACCGTCGATGAGCCCGGGGGCCGGTTACGGGTCGCCTGCGGCAACCGCCGGGCCTCGCGCTGTCCCTCGTGCGCCTGGACCTACGCCGGGGACACCTACCACCTGATCCGCGCAGGGATCACCGGCGACCAGACCAAGAACGTCCCCGCCACCGTCCGGAACCATCCCCGGGTCTTCGCAACCCTGACCGCCCCGTCCTTCGGCCCGGTCCACAACCGTCCCGCCTCCGGCCGCTGCCGCTGCGCCGCCGCCCATCCGGAGAACGATCCCGCCCTCGGCACGGCCCTGGACCCGGCACGCTACGACTACGCGGGCGCGGTGCTGTGGAACAACCACGCCGGACAGCTCTGGCAGCGCTTCACCATCTACCTCCGCCGCGAGATCGCCGCCCGCGCCGGCATCACCCAGGCCGCGCTCAAGGAGTCGTGCCGGGTCTCGTTCGGCAAGGTCGCCGAGTTCCAGAAACGCGGCGCGATCCACTTCCACGCCGTGGTCCGCCTCGACGGCCCCGACGGACCCGACACCGCCCCACCCTCTTGGGCCTCGGTCACTGTGCTGGACGACGCAATCCGCGCCGCTGCCGCCCGCGTCGCCGTCACCCTCCCCGCCACCGACACCCAGCCCGCCCGAACGCTGCGGTGGGGCACCCAGGTCGACGTCCAGCCCATCGGCGCGCTCGGCCAGGAGGAACTGACCGAACAGGCCGTCGCCGCCTACGTCGCCAAGTACGCCACCAAGGCCGCCGAGACCACCGGCACCGTCGACCGCCGCATCGGCGAACTGGCGGAGCTGGCCGCCCTCGACATCCCCGCACACACCCGGCGCCTGATCGAAGCCTGCTGGAACCTCGACGCCGAGTTCCCCGGCCGGATGCTGGCCCGCTGGGCCCACATGCTCGGCTTCCGGGGCCACTTCTCCACCAAATCCCGCGCCTACTCCACCACCCTCGGCGCCCTGCGCCAGACCCGCGCCGACTACCGCGCCGCCCAGGAACGACGCGAACGCGGCCTGCCCGAACCGGACGACGACCCGGAGGGCTCCACCCTCGTGATCGCCCACTGGACCTACGCCGGACACGGCCACACCCCGGGAGAGTCCTGGCTCGCCGCCGGCATCGCCCGAGACATCCGCACCAACCGAGACACCGCACGCGAAGCACGAACCGAACTCGAAGACGCCGAACTGGGGGAGTGGTGACCATGGACCGACTGCTGAGCGTGGGAGAGGTGGCCGAGCTTCTGGGCACCACCGTTCGCTTCCCTCGGCGCCTGATCGAGGAGCGCCGGATCACCTTCGTGAAGGTCGGCCGACACGTCCGCATCCCGGAGAGCGCGGTCGCTGCCTTCGTCACGGCCAACACCGTGGAGCCGGTCGTAGTCCGCTCCCTGGCCATGCTGAGGAAGGCTGCCTGATGGCACGCAAGCGGAAGTCTCGCCGGAGCTTCGGGCGCGTGCGCAAGCTGCCCTCGGGTCGGTTCCAGGCCCGCTACCCGGGGCCGGACGGTGTTCTTCGCCCGGCCGACCGAACCTTCGCCACGTCAACCGACGCGGACGTGTGGTTGGCGAAGAAGCGAGTGGAGATCGAAGACGGGCGATGGATCGATCCGGCTGAGGGAGCGGCCACGGTCAGAGACTGGTCCGCCCGCTGGCTGGCTGCTGTCGCGCCCCAGCTCAAGCACAAGACACAGGCGTCGTACCGGTCGCTAATCGAGTCGCGGATCAATCCCGTGCTCGGCGATCGGGAGCTTTCCAGCCTCCGGCCGATCACCGTGGCTGAGTGGGTCGGAGAGATGAAGGCCGCTGGCCTCAGTGCCTCGCGCATTCGGCAGGCGTACAGGGTGCTGTCTCAGGTCATGGCCTCCGCCGTCGACAACGAGCTGATTGCACAGACCCCGTGTCGCGGTGTGCGCCTTCCTCGGATGCCGCAGACCGAGCCGCACATCCTCACCCAGGTGGAGGTGTCCCGTATCGTCCGGAGCGCCAGTGCGCCGCATGATCTACTGATCGCCCTGCTCGCCTTCGCCGGCCTGCGGATCGGAGAGGCGTTCGCTCTCCGACGCATGGACGTGGACGTGCCCGGCTGCATGTTGGTCGTGGACGAGAACCTCGCCGAGGCGAACGGGACCCTGGTTTTCGACACCCCGAAGTCGCACCAGAAACGTTCGCTGTCCCTGGCCCCGTCACTGACGAAGCGGCTCGGCGCCTACCTCGACACGCTGCCGGGCGGTGCCGATGCGCTGCTCTTCACGAACAGCTTTGGCCGACCCCTGCGCTACAACCAGTGGCGCAAAGCGCACTTTGACCCTGCGGTCACTGCGGCCGGCCTTTCAGACGTCACCCCCCACGATCTTCGAGCGTCGCACGGCACCTGGGTGGCCGATCGGTACGGCGTGATGACGGCTGCGCACAGGCTCGGTCACTCCAACGCGAGCGTCACCACCCGGCACTACGCTCGCCCTGTGGCTGGCCGAGACACCGAGGTGGCTGCGGCCTCCGATGCCTGGTTCGAGGGGCACGAGGAGGGCGATGGGGCACGTAGCGGGCACGACGACGATGACGACGGCTCCGCTGGCGCCCCGGCCCGCGTCTGACCTGCGGCGGAGTGTGTGACGACCTTGATCGACGAAAGGTCTTGAAAACCGTTCCTGCCCCGCTTCGGTGCTTGTCCATGGGCTACGGGGGCAAGCACCGCGGCAGTTGTGTCATTTCAGGCGTTTAGACACCCCTCGACGAACTTGGTGAAACGGCCGGTGTCTGCGAAGTAGTTCGGGTACGCGTCGCGCAGCTGGCTGATCCGGGCGATGTTGATGAGCACCGCGTCCAGGTTCTCGTCGTCCCTTGCCTCCAACTCGGTGATCCGGGCCTCTGCGGCGGCCAGCGTCTCGTGTACCGTCACCGTGAGCCGTCCCTTGTTCCGCCAGAGTTCGAGGGTCAAGGTGTTCCGGCGGTCCGTCTTGGCATGTTCGCCCACGATCGCTGCGTAGCCCCTTAGCCGCTTCAGAACGCCGACGTTCGCCTCTAGGTGTGCCAACTCGGCCGTCAGGTCCTCCCGCGTCCCCTCGGTGCCGGGCACCGGGTTGGTGCCTTCCTCATGCGCCATGAGCGAGCCGACCAGGACGAAGAACCTGAGTACGTCCGGGTCACCCTTCCCGTACTTCAGCTCGCTGCCCGAGAACAAATCCATGGTCTCGACGGCGGTCGCCCAGGCGTGCTGGAGCAGCGTGCGCACCTGCAGCTCGATCCGCAGGCCTTGATATTCCTTTTTCGAGGCTCCGTACTCGTACACCAGGTGAACGCCCCGGTAGCCAGAAGCACGTGGCCCCGGGTCATCTCGTAGGTAGTCGTAGACCTTCTTGACGCGGTTCTTGCTCCGAGGCAAGTCCTTCAGGGCCCTGACCAACTCGTCCACCTCAGCGACGGTTTCGAAGACCACCCGGCAGCCCCCCAGGTCCTGCATGGTGGTCACGCTCATCGTCGGGTGGCGCTTCAGCTTGTCCAGGATCGTGGGCAGGCGCTTCCGGCGCTCGGCCACGACAGCGTTCGGGTTAATGGCGAGCGCTCGCTGCCGCACGGTCACGGTCACCGCATTCAGAGGAAATGCGTGGGCGAGACGGTAGTTACTCAGGACGTCCCGCGCCTCCTGGATCTCCTCGGGCGTGCCCGTCCCCTTACCGATCGTCCGGCTCGCGCGTTGGACGCGCTTGTTCGAGTTCTCAGGAACCACCCACCTCTTCATGGGCGCGACCGTACAGGGCCGCGCTGACGCCCGCCTGCGGTTATCGCCAAGTTGGGCCGTCTCTGGGCCGTCCGAAGGTGACCTAGAGACACCAACGCCCACCAGCGACCAACAGTCTTCGGCCGGTAAGACCTGGATCACCAGCAGGTGCCCGAGGTCGGCGAGGAGCGTCGCCACTTCCTGCGCAACAAGAAGCAGGAGTGGGAGGAGTACCGCTCCGAGGTCACCGCCTTCGAGCTGCGGAAGAACCTGCCGGTGCTGTGACCGCGGGCTGGAGCGGGTAGGGCCCGGGGCCGGCGGTGAGGAACCGCCGGCCCCGGGGCGTCCCCGGGCCGTCTCCGGGCCGTCGCGCGGACCGGTGTCGGCCCGCGCCCGGAAATGCCTTGCCCGCCGTGAGGGGGGTGTCCAGACTTCCCCCCCCGTGAAGATCGAACCCGTCGCCACCGAGCGGCTGCTGCTCCATCCCCTGACCGTCGCCGAGGGCGAGCGGATCGCCGCCCGGGAGCTCCTGCCGGGGGAGCGGTGGGGCGAGGGCTACCCGGGCGTGGGCGACCTCGCCTCCGTCGGGGCGTTCCTGCGGCGGTGCGCCGGGGACGGGGACCCGGGACCGTACCGGACCTACCAGATGCGGCTGCGGGAGGACGGGCTCGTCGTCGGCGGGATCGGCTTCCACGGGCCGCCGGGACCGGACGGGGCCGTGACGGTGGGGTACGGCGTCGTGCCGGGGGAGCGCGGGAAGGGGTACGCCTCCGAGGCGCTCGCCGCGGTGATCGGCATCGCCCGGTCGGCGGGGGCCGCCGTCCTGCGGGGCGACGCCGACCCCGCCAACCTCCCGTCCCACCGGGTGATGGAGCGGGCCGGGATGCGGCGCGCGGGCGAGGACGGCGGCCTGGTGCGCTACCTGGTGGAGCTCGG
Source organism: Streptomyces omiyaensis (assembly GCF_014650895.1). Taxonomy (GTDB): domain Bacteria; phylum Actinomycetota; class Actinomycetes; order Streptomycetales; family Streptomycetaceae; genus Streptomyces; species Streptomyces omiyaensis. The sequence goes on along the minus strand of NZ_BMVV01000010.1, from coordinate 255,596 downwards.
GCGGTAGCGGTTCAGCGCTCCGAGAGCTCCGAGGGGGCCTCCTGGACGATCCAGCCGTTGCCGTCGGGGTCCCGGAAGGTGAGGAAGGAGTTCCAGGTGCCTCCCCCGCCCTCCTCCCAGCCGCCCGGCCCGACGTGCATCACGGGGGAGACGTCGACCCCCGTCTCGACGAGCGCGATCCGGGCCGCCTCGATGTCGGTGACGCACAGCTGGAGTCCGTGCAGGGCGCCCGGGGCCATCGTCCGGGTGCCGGGCATCGGCGGCATGCCGGAGATCAGCGCGAGGGAGCAGCGCGAGCCCGGCGGCGTCAGCTGGACGATCCGCGTCCCGGGGGCGACCTCGTCGTCGAGGTCGACGGCGAAGCCGCACCGCTCGGCGTAGAACTCCTTCGCCCGGTCCAGGTCGGTGACGGGGACCGGTACGACTTCCAGTGTCCAGTTCATGGCACCACCGTCCCGCACGCCGCCGTCCACCGCACGTCGCCGACCTGACGGACATGCCTCCTCCCCCCGACCGGGTGACCTGATCTTTTCGTTCGAGGAGCGAGACGGATCGCCGACGACCGTTACGGAGCCCCCCAACCTCCCTATAGTGACCACCCGTTGGCCGTATATCGACTGTGGGTCCGTCGTGCCACCGACGGCTCCGCCGCGCCACCGACGGCTCCGCCATGTCGCCGACAGGTCCGCCACAGGAGACAGCACCGATGACGAGCGCCCCCTCCGCCGGGTCCGCCCCCGACCCGGCACCCCCGTCCGGTTGCCCCGCCGCCGTCCCGCTCTCCGGCCCCGGCTTCCAGACCGACCCGCAGGCCGTCTACCGGGCCATGCGGCGCGAGCACGGCCCGGTCGTCCCCGTCGAACTGCCCGGCGGCCTCCCCGCCTGGCTGGTCATCGGCTACCGCGAGATCCACCAGGTCACCAGCGACGGCGAACTCTTCCCCCGGGACGTCGGCCGGTGGAACCAGTGGCCGCACGTCCCCGAGGACTGGCCGCTGCTGCCGATGGTCGGACAGCCGCTGCCCTCCATCTACTTCAGCGCGGGCGAGGAGCACCGGCGGCACGTCCGGATGGTCGTGCCCGCCCTGGAGGCGGTCGACCCCTTCGAGATCCGCGGCCACTGCGAGCAGCTCGCCGACCGGCTCGTCGACCGCTTCTGCGGCCGCGGCACCGCCGACCTCGTCGCCGCCTTCTGCGAGCCGCTCCCGGTCCTCGTCCTCGCCCGCCTCGTCGGCTTCCCCGACGACGAGGGCGCCGACATCGCGAGGGTGCTGAAGGACCTGGCCGACGGCGGCCCGGAGGCGCAGAGCGCCCACCAGCGGTTCGCCGGGCACATGGCCCGGCTGGTCGCCGCCAAGCGCGCCGAGCCCGGCGACGACGTGACCTCCCGGATGCTCGCCTTCCCCGAGGAGTTCACCGACGAGGAGTACGTGCTCGACCTGATGGCGATCACCGCCGCCGGGCACCTCACCACCGCCGACTGGATCGGCAACTCCGTCCGGCTGATGCTCACCGAGTCCGACTTCGCCGACTCGATGGCCCGCGGCCGCCGCAGCGTCGCCGACGCCATGACCGAGGTGCTCTGGGAGGACGGCCCCACCCAGATCCTGGCCGGCCGCTGGCCGGTCCGCGACACCCGCCTCGGCGAGCGCCGGATCAAGGCCGGGGACATGCTGCTGCTCGGCCTCGGCGCCGCCAACACCGACCCGCTGGTCCGGCAGGGCGCCGCCGGCGGCGCCCCGTCCGCGCACGGCGGCGGCGGCGCCCACCTGGCCTTCAGCCACGGCGAGTACCGCTGCCCGTTCCCCGCCCAGGAGATCGCCGAGATCATCGCCCGGACCGGCATCGAGGTCCTGCTCGACCGGCTGCCCGACCTCGAACTGGCGGTCCCCGCCGAGGAGCTGGTCCGCCGCCCGTCCGCCTTCCTGCGCGGCACCACCGCCCTGCCTGTCCGGTTCACCCCCGTACCCACCACAGGAGCCCCCTCGTGACCTGCCCGCACGCAGCCGCCCAGGCCGCCGCCGCCCAGGCCGCGCCCGTCGTCATCGACCCGATGGTCCGGGACCTCGCCGGCGAGACCGCCCGGATCGCCGCCGCCGGACCGCTGGCCCGCATCGACCTCCTCGGCGTGCCCGCCTGGGCCGTCACCCGTCACGCCGACGCCCGGCGCCTCCTGGTGGACCCCCGGCTGGTGAAGGACCTGAACGCCTGGGACCTGTGGACCGGCGGGACGGTCACCCGCGCCTGGCCGCTCATCGGGATGATCGACGCCGGCCGGTCCATGTTCACCGTCGACGGCGAGGAGCACCGCCGGCTGCGCGCCAAGACCTCCCAGGCGCTGACCCCGCGCCGCCTGGAGGCGATCCGCCCCGACATCGAGAAGTTCACCGCCGAACTCCTCGACGCCCTGGAGGAGGGCGGCCGGGACGGCGCCGTCGTCGACCTCAAGGCCGTCTTCGCGCAGCCGCTGCCGATGCGGGTCGTCGGCATGCTCATGGGCGTCGACCCCCGGGCGAACGCGATGCTCACCCGGCAGTACAAGAAGTTCTTCTCGATGCTCACCCCGCAGGACGAGCGGCTCGCCCTCCTCGCCGACCTCGACGTCTTCTACACGGAGCTCGTCCGGGCGAAGACGGCCCTGCCCACCGACGACCTGACCTCCGCCCTGATCCTCGCCGACGAGGGCGGCGAGCCGCTGACCGAGGAGGAGGTCGTCGGCAACCTCAAGGCGATGGTCGCGGCGGGCCACGAGACCACCATCGGCCTCGTCCTCAACGCCGTGCGCGCCCTGCTCGCCCACCCCGAGCAGCTCCGCATGGTGCTGGACGGCGAGGTCCCCTGGGAGGCGGTGATCGAGGAGACCCTGCGCTGGGACACCCCCACCACCCACCTGCTGATGCGGTTCGCCACCGAGGACGTCGAGGTCGGCGACGCCGTGATCCCGAAGGGCGAGGGCGTGGTGATCTCCTACCGGGTGATCGGCCGCGACCCCGAGCGGCACGGCCCGGACGCCGACGCCTTCGACGTCACCCGCCCGGCGCCGGGCCGGCACATGACCTTCGGCCACGGCCCGCACATCTGCCCGGGCGCGGCCCTCTCCCGCGTGGAGGTGGGCATCGCCCTGCCGGCGCTCTTCGCCCGCTTCCCGGACCTCCGGCTGGCCGTCCCGGACGCCGGGCTCCGCAACCTCCCGGTGATGACCCAGAACGACCTGGAGTCCTTCCCGGTCCTCCTCGGCACCTGATTCCGGGCGCCCCGGCGGGCCCGGCTCAGCGCGGGGACGGGAGCCAGTGCAGGCGGCCGTCCTGGCCCAGTGCGGCCACCCCGTCCGGACCCGCCGCCGGGGCGCCCGCCAGGGGGAAGCCGGAGAGGCGCCAGCCGCCGTCGCCGCCGGTGCCCGGCAGGGCCGCCACGGCGAGGCGGCCGGTGCGGGAGCGGGCCGCCACCAGGCCGCCCGCCCCGCTCACCGGGCCGTAGCCCGCGACGCCGCCGGCCGGCGCGGGCACCGGGGCGAGACGGACGGGGCCCGCGAAGTCGGCCGCGAGCGGCCGGCCGGCGCCGGGCCCGTGCGCCCAGAGCCGGACGCCCTCGCCCGCCGGCGCCGGGCCCGCGCTCAGCGCGATCGTCGTCGGCGGCAGACCGGTCGGCAGCGGACCGGCCGGCCGGCCGCCGCCGGACGCGCCGGTCCACATCAGGACCGTGCGGGGCGTCCCCGCGAAGACGTACGTCCGCCCGCGGGCGTCGCTCGCCGCCACCGGGTCGCCGTGCAGGTCCGCCCCGCCGAGCGCCCGCCACGGGCCCCAGTCGCCGCCGGGCCGCCGCTCGCGCCCGGCGAGCCGGTGGTCGCCGTCGCGCAGGAAGAGCGAGACCCGCCCGGCGGAGTCCACGGCCGCGGCGGGCGCGCTGATGTCCGGCGTCCGGTCGCCCTCGTCCCGCTTCCCGGGCGTGCCCAGCGAGCGCCACGCCCCGAACCCGCCGCCCGGCGCGGCCTGTTCCACCGCGACGACCTCGCGCCGGTAGCCCGCCGGGCCCTCGAAGGAGGTCCGGGTGCCGAAGACCGCGATCCGTCCGTCCGGCAGCCGCACGGAGGCGACGCCGCCGTCCAGGCCCCCGCCGGCCAGCAGCTCGGGACCCCGCCAGGAGTCGTCCCCGGCCCCCCGGCGCCAGGTCGCCAGCCGACCGTCCTGGACGCCGAAGGCCAGCAGTCCGCCGTCCGCGTCCGGCTGGAGCCAGCCGGACGACGCGCCCCGCGCGTACCGCACGGTTCCCGTCCAGCCCGCCCCGGTCGGCCGGTCGGCCATCTTCAGGTCGCCGCAGCCCGCCGGGCTGCCGCAGTGGTCGGTCCCGTCCACCCACGCGTACGTCCTCAGGCTGCGCAGCTTCGCCCCGGCGCTGCGCCCGTCCAGCGCGGCGGGCAGGAAGGTGTTCGGGTATCCCATGTAGCTCTGCACGCCGACCGGCGGGTGGCCGGGCCGCTCCGCGTACCGGGCCAGCGCCGCCTGCGCGAACCGGGCCCCGTAGGCGTGGTCCTGGTGGTCGCGCAGCCGCCCCGCCTTCACGTCGGTGCCCGGCGTCGGGTCCAGGGTGCGCACGAAGGTCGGCCGGAAGCGGTCGAGCAGCCCCTCCAGGGTGGCCACGACCTGCTCCTTCGAGTACGCGAAGTCCGCGGTGACCGGCGTCCCCGAGGCGCGCTGCGAACCGAGCACGGGTATCCGGCCGTGCCACAGGCCCCGCAGGCTCACCGGGCGGTCGGCGAAGGCCGCGCCCGCCTCGCGCAGCTGGAGCCAGACCAGCCGCACCCCGGGGTGGTCCCGCAGGGTGTCGAGCTCGGCCTCGCCGCCGCCGGCCGTGGGGATCACGCTCCGGTCCCAGGGACTGCGGCGGTCTCCGGTGACCATCTCGGCGTACGCGGCGCGGATGCCGTTCTGCCGGGCCTCGGCGTACGCGGGCTTGTCCGGCGCGGTCACGGCCGCCCGCGCCGCGCGGGAGTTGACGCCGTTCGCCTCGCCCGCCGTCAGGTACACGGTGGTCAGCGGGGTCCCGTCGGCCAGCGTCTGCGCGGTGTCCGGGTTCATGAAGTACAGGTCGTCGTCGGGGTGGGAGACGAACTGGAGCACCGAGGCCGTCGCGGGGGCCTGCGGGGCGCCCGCCGCCGGTTCCTCCTGGGCGGCCGTCGCGGTGAGCACGCCCGCGAGGGTGCCGCCGGTCAGCGCGGCGGCCGCCACCGCGGTCACGAGGGACCGGCGGTGACGGAAGGGGCGTATGAGGCGACGGGGGCGCGAGGGGCTGGAGGGACGGAGGACGGACATGGGCGGGGGAGGGCTCTCTCTGCCGGGGCGAGCGCGCGCGTCGGGGGCGCCGGCGACGGGACGGCGACGGCGTGGCGGTGCGGGGGCGATTCATATGACTACAGGGCAGGGGGAGTCGGCGGGTTCCCCCAGGGGCTCGATGTGCCCGAGATCACGTGTGATCCGCGCCGGGCCAGGGCATGAGGAAACGTTCCGGGCGGGACGAAAAGCTCTGGCCCCGCCCGGGACCGCGCCCGGCCCCGCCCCGCCCCGGACCGCGCCCGGCCCCGCCCCGGACCCGCCCCGCCCCGGACCGCGCCCGGCCCCGCCCCGGACCCGCCCCGCCCCGCCCCGGACCGCGCCCGGCCCCGCCCCGACCCTGACCCCGTCCGACGGGAAGGCGCGCCGGACGGGAAGGTCCGCCGGACGGGGAGGCGCGCCCGGCGGGAAGGTCCCCGCCCTTCCGCACGCCCGCCCCCGCCGCTGCGGATAGGCTCGATCCGTCGGGCGTGCGGCTGGAGGGAGCGGCGGAGATGACGGTGCCGGGACGCAGGAGCAGTACGTTCTCACGGCTGCTGCGGCACGGGTTCACCGATCCGTCCGGGGCCGAGCGGCTGCTCGACCTGCCCGAGCTCGCCGCGCTCCGCGGCGACTCCGTGCTGCTGGACGCGCTGGGCGCCACCGCCGACCCCGACCTCGCCCTGCGCGGCCTGGTGCGGCTGGTCGAGGCGCAGCCCGAGACCGAGCGGCAGACCCTCACCACCACGCTGCTCTCCGCCAAGCCCTTCCGGGACCGGCTGCTCGGGGTCCTCGGCGCCTCCGAGGCGCTCGCCGACCACCTGGCCCGGCACCCGAAGGACTGGGAGGCGCTGGTCACCTACGAGGCGGCCGACCTGCACCCGGGGGTGACCGAGTTCGAGCGGGGACTCGCCGAGGCGGCCGACCCGGTGGCCCTGCGGGTCGCCTACCGCCGCTGCCTCCTCGGGATAGCGGCCAGGGACGTGTGCGGCACCACCGACGTCGCCCAGACCGCCGCCGAGCTGGCCGATCTGGCCACGGCCACCCTGCGGGCGGCGCTCGCCATCGCCCGGGCGGCCGAACCCGCCGACGCGGCCCTGTGCCGGCTCGCGGTGATCGCCATGGGCAAGTGCGGCGGCCACGAGCTGAACTACGTCTCCGACGTCGACGTGATCTTCGTCGGGGAGCCGGCCGAGGGCGCCGACGAGGCGAAGGCGCTCCAGGCCGCGACCCGGCTCGCCTCCCACCTCATGCGGATCTGCTCCGAGACCACCGTCGAGGGCACCATCTGGCCGGTCGACGCCAACCTCCGCCCCGAGGGGCGCAACGGCCCGCTCGTCCGCACCCTCTCCTCCCACCTCGCCTACTACCAGCGGTGGGCGAAGACCTGGGAGTTCCAGGCCCTCCTCAAGGCCCGGGCGGTGGCCGGCGACCCGGAGCTGGGCAGCGCCTACGTCGACGCCGTCTCGCCGCTGGTCTGGCAGGCCGCCGAGCGCGAGAACTTCGTCACCGACGTGCAGGCCATGCGCCGCCGGGTCGTCGACAACATCCCCGTCGACCGGGTCGACCGGGAGCTCAAGCTCGGCCCCGGCGGCCTGCGGGACGTCGAGTTCGCCGTCCAGCTCCTCCAGCTGGTGCACGGCCGCAGCGACGCCACCCTGCACAGCGGCTCCACCCTCGACGCGCTCGCCGCCCTCGCCGCCGGCGGCTACGTCGGCCGCGCCGACGCGGCCCAGCTCGACGAGGCGTACCGCTTCCTGCGCGCCATGGAGCACCGGATCCAGCTGTACCGGCTGCGCCGCACCCACCTCGTCCCCGAGGGCGAGGGCGACCTGCGCCGCCTCGGGCGCTCGCTCGGCCTGCGCACCGACCCGGTCGCCACGCTGGACAAGGAGTGGAGGCGGCACGCCTCCGTCGTCCGCCGCCTCCACGAGAAGATCTTCTACCGGCCGCTGCTCGACGCCGTCGCCCAGCTCGCCCCCGGCGAGACCCGGCTCAGCCCCAAGGCCGCCGGCCAGCGCCTCGAAGCCCTCGGGTACGCCGACCCGGTCGCCGCCCTGCGGCACCTGGAGGCGCTGGCCTCCGGCGTCAGCCGCAAGGCCGCCATCCAGCGCACCCTGCTGCCGGTGCTGCTCGGCTGGTTCGCCGACTCCGCCGACCCGGACGCCGGGCTGCTCGGCTTCCGCAAGGTCTCCGACGCCCTCGGCAAGACCCCCTGGTACCTGCGCCTGCTGCGCGACGAGGGCGCCGCCGCCGAGAACCTCGCCCGGGTCCTCTCCGCCGGCCGCCTCGCCCCCGACCTGCTGCTCCGCGCCCCCGAGGCGGTCGCCATACTGGGCGACCCCGAGGGGCTGCGGCCGCGCGGCCGGGACCACCTGGAGCCGGAGGTCCTCGCCGCCGTGGGCCGGGCGGACGACGCCGAGCAGGCCGTCGCCGCCGCCCGCGGGGTGCGCCGCCGCGAGCTCTTCCGCACCGCCGCCGCCGACCTCATCGACTCGTACGGCACCGAGGACAGCCCCCGCACCTCCGACCCGGGCGCCCTGGTCGACCGGGTCGGCGAGGCCGTCACCGACCTCAACGCCGCCACCCTCGCCGGCGCGCTGCGGGCCGCCGTCCGCGCCGAGTGGGGCGACGAACTCCCCACCCGCTTCGCCGTCATCGGCATGGGCCGCTTCGGCGGGCACGAGCTGGGCTACGGCTCCGACGCCGACGTCCTCTTCGTCCACGAGCCGCGCCCCGGCGTGGACGAGCAGGAGGCCGCCAGGGCCGCCAACCGGGTCGTCACCGAGATGCGCCGCCTCCTCCAGCTGCCCACCACCGACCCGCCGTTGCTGATCGACGCGGACCTGCGCCCGGAGGGCCGCAACGGGCCGCTCGTCCGCACCCTCGCCTCCTACGAGGCCTACTACCGCCGCTGGTCCCTCGTCTGGGAGTCCCAGGCCCTGCTCCGCGCCTCCCCCATGGCGGGCGACCCCGAGCTCGGCCGGCGGTTCATCGAGCTGGTCGACCCGCTCCGCTACCCCGCCGAGGGGCTCGGCGAGGACGCGGTCCGCGAGATCCGCCGGCTCAAGGCCCGCATGGAGTCCGAGCGGCTGCCGCGCGGCGCCGACCCGACGCTCCACGCCAAGCTGGGCCGCGGCGGCCTCAGCGACGTCGAGTGGACCGTCCAGCTGCTCCAGATGCGCCACGGCTGGGCCGAGCCGGGCCTGCGCACCACCCGCACCCGGGCCGCCCTCTCCGCCGCGCACGCCGCCGGGCTGATACCGGCCGAGGAGACCCAGACGCTCGACGAGGCCTGGGTCCTCGCCACCCGGGTGCGCAACGCGGTCATGCTGGTCCGCGGCCGCCCCGGCGACACCTTCCCCTCCGACCCGCGCGAACTGGCCGCCGTGGGACGCTACTTGGGGTACGCCCCCGGTCATGTCGGCGAGATGGTCGACGACTACCGCCGGATCACCCGGCGCGCCCGCGCGGTCGTCGACGAACTCTTCTACGGGGACTGACGGTTGGATCCCGGCGCGACGCCCCGTCGCCGCGCCGGGACCGGCCGGATACGATCCCGGCATGGCCCTGATCATGAGTGACGTGCACCGGTTCGAGGCGGCCCGGCCCCGTCTGGAGGCCATCGCCTACCGGATGCTCGGCTCCTCGGCCGAGGCCGAGGACGCCGTGCAGGAGACCTTCCTGCGCTGGCAGGCCGCCGACGTCGGGCGCATCGAGGTCCCCGAGGCCTGGCTCACCAAGGTCCTCACCAACTACTGCCTCAACCAGCTCACCTCCGCCCGCGCCCGGCGCGAGACCTACGTCGGCCAGTGGCTGCCCGAGCCGCTGCTCGCCGGCGACCCGATGCTCGGCCCCGCCGACACCGCCGAGCAGCGCGAGTCCGTCTCGTACGCCGTCCTCGTCCTCCTGGAGCGCCTGACGCCGAACGAGCGGGCGGTCTACGTGCTCCGCGAGGCCTTCGGCTACGCGCACGCGGAGATCGCCGAGATCCTCGACATCGGCACCGCCGCCAGCCAGCAGATCTTCCACCGCGCCAAGAAGCACCTCGCGGACGGCCGGGCCCGCACCGAGATCGACGAGGCCGCCGCCCGCCGGATCGTCGAGGAGTTCCTGGCCGCCGCCACCAGCGGCCGCACCGAACCCCTCATCGAGCTGCTCACCCGGGACGCCGCCGCCATCGGCGACGGCGGCGGCAAGGTCCCCGCCCGGGCCCGGGCCTTCGAGGGCGCGGTCGCGGTCGCCACCTTCCTGCGCGGCCTCTTCAAGCCGAGCGACGCCAAGCGGGCCCTGGTCGGCGGCTCGCCCTCCTTCTACGCGGGCACCGCCAACGGCGGGCCCGCCATCGTCGCCGTCGTGGACGGCCGGGTCATCGGGATCACCTGCCTGGAGGTCACGCCGGACGGCATCGTCGCCGTCCGCAGCCAGGTCAACCCCGACAAGCTGGACCGCGCCACCGAGCGGTGGGCCGCCGGGGGACACGGGGAGGCACCGCTCTTCGCCTTCTGACACCCCCTGGGGGGATGTGACGCGGGTCACACCGGAAACCTGTCAGGAAACGCGGGGCCGCCCGGTTCAAGGGGCGACACCACGCCGGAGAGACGGCGCGGACCCGCAGACAGGAGCACGGTCATGGAGCACCGCATCGTCGTCCTCGGAGCCGGCTACACCGGAGCCGTCGCCGCCGGCCGCCTCGCCCGCCGGCTGCGCCGCGAGGACGTGAGCATCACCCTCGTCAACGCCGAGTCCGACTTCGTCGAGCGGGTCCGCCTGCACCAGCTCGCGGCCGGCCAGGACTTCGCCCCCCGCCCCTTCGACGCGATGTTCGCCGGCACCGGCGTGGAGCTGAGGCTCGGCCGGGTCGCCGCCGTCGACGTCGACCGCAGGACGGTCGCGGTGGACGGCGCCGCCGGACGCGAGGAGCTGGCCTACGACTCGCTGGTCTACGCCCTCGGCAGCGGCTGGAACGACGGAGGGGTGCCCGGGGTCGCCGACCACGCCCACGAGCTCGCGAGCCGACCCGGTGCCCTCCGGCTCCGCGCGCGCCTCGACGGGCTGGCGGCCGGCGGGACCGTGGCGGTGGTCGGCGGCGGACTGACCGGGCTGGAGGCCGCGACCGAGATCGCCGAGAGCCGCCCCGACCTCGACGTGGCCCTGGTGGTCCGCGGCGGCCTCGGCGACTGGCTCTCCGCGAAGGGCCGGGGCCACCTGCGGAAGGTCGTGGCGCGGCTCGGCGTCACCGCCCACGAGCACGCGCCGGTCGCCGCCGTGGCCGGGGACCGGGTCACCACCGAGGACGGTGCGGTCGTCCCGGCCGACGTCACCGTCTGGACCACCGGCTTCGCCGTCCACCCCATCGCCGCCGCCACCGCCCTCGACCTGGGCGACGACGGCCGGATCGTGGTCGACGCCACCATGCGCTCGGTCTCCCACCCCGAGGTCTACGCCGTCGGCGACGCGGCGCTGGCCGTCGGTCCGGAGGGCAGGCCGCTGCGGATGTCCTGCGCCTCGGGCGTCCCCATGGCCTGGCAGGCCGCCGACGCCCTCGCCGCCCGGCTCGCCGGCGCCGAGGTGCCCACGGTCCCCATCCGCTACTTCCAGCAGTGCGTCTCGCTGGGCCGGGGGGAGGCGCTGATCCAGTTCGTCACCGCCGACGACCGGGCCAAGGAGAAGGCCCTCACCGGCCGCACCGCCGTCCTCTACAAGGAGATCATCTGCAAGGGCGCCGTCTGGGGCGTCGCCCACCCGACCATGGGCCTGCCCACCCGCCGCCGCCGCGTGGCCGCCCCGGCGCTCCGCGAGACCGCCCCGGCCCGCGCGACCGCCTGAGGACCCGGCCCCGGCGGAGCCCCGGCTCCACCGGGGCTCACCGGCGCCGTGCGCGGCCGGGCCGCTACGGCGCGCCCGGCGACCCGGGGTCCGGGGTCGCCGGGACGTTCCGGCCCTCGGCCGCCAGGCCCCGGACGTGGGCCAGATAGGCCGCGAGGGCCAGTTCGAAGGCGTGGTCGGCGCGGCCCTCCGGGGCCGCGCCGAGCGCGGCGGCCAGGCGCGGGGTGGCCGCCGCGTCGGCCACCTCCCACATCGCCTCCGGCGCGGCGAGGTCCAGCGCCGAACCGAGCACCAGGTTCTCCAGGCCGATGATGACCGGCATGACGTCCGGCAGCGCGAAGCCCGCGTCCAGGAGCAGGGCCACCGCCCGCTCGTACTGGCCGAGGACCATCGGCGCCCGCACGGGCGAGGCCATGAGCAGCGGGATCGCGCGCGGGTGCGCGGCGAAGGCGGCCCGGTAGGAGCGGGCCCAGGCGGCCATGCCGGACTCCCAGGGGCCCCGGACGAGCGCCTCCGTGTCGATGCCGGAGGCCACCCGCTCGCGCATCAGCTCGATGATCCCGTCCCGCCCGTTCACGTGGTGGTAGACGGAGGCCGTCTGCACCCCGAGCCGCTTCGCGATCTGCGGCACGCTGAGGTCGCCCAGCTCGTCGACGACCGCGAGCGCCGTGGTGGTGATCCGCTCCAGGTCGAGGAGGGGTCTGCGCGGCCGGCCCATGCGAGGTCACTCCCTGTTCACGTTCCCGACTTTCCCGGCGGGCTCTTCCCCGACGGGCGAAGCCGAGGTTACATTGCGCCAACCGAAAGCCTTTAGGTTTCCGTTCTCCCCACGGAACCCCCTGCCACGGAAGGGCTTCCCCGCGCATGCCCGGAACCACCCCCGACCAGCCGCCGGGCCTCCGCCCCGGCACCCTCACCACCAGCGACATCACCTTCTTCGTCGTCTCGGCGGCCGCACCCCTCACCGTCATGGCCGGCGTCGCCCCCGTCGCCATCCTGCTCGGCGGCATCGGCGCACCCGTCGGCTACCTCCTCGCCGGCGTCACCCTCACCGTCTTCGCCGTCGGCTTCACCACCATGAGCCGCCACGTCCGCTCCGGCGGCGCCTTCTACGCGTACATCACCCGCGGCCTCGGCGTCCCCCTCGGCATCGCCGCCGCCCTCGTCGCGATGCTCGGCTACAACGGCATGGAGATCGGGGTCTACGGCCTCCTCGGCTCCGCCACCTCCGACACCGCCGCCGCCTTCGGCGCCGACGTCCCCTGGCTGCCGGTCTCCCTCGCCGGCCTCCTGGTCGTCTGGTACGGCGGCTACCGCTCCATCGACTTCGGCGCCAAGCTCCTCGGCGTCCTCCTCGTCGCCGAGACCGGCATCCTCGTCCTGCTCGCCGCCGGAGTCCTCCTCGACGGCGGCGCCGACGGCCTCTCGGTCGCCGGACTCGCCCCCGCGCACGTCCTCACCGGCGGCACCGCCGCCGTCCTGGCCTGCGCCTTCGCCGCCTTCACCGGCTTCGAGTCCACCGTCATCTACCGGCGGGAGGCCCGTGACCCCGACCGGACCGTCCCCCGCGCCACCTACCTCGCGGTCGCCTTCCTCGGCCTCTTCTACGCCTTCGTCGTCTGGACCGTCATCCAGGCCTTCGGCGAGGACGAGGTCGTCCGGGCGGCCGCCGACGACCCCGGCGGCCTCTTCTTCGCCGCCGTCACCACCTACGTCGGAGCCTGGGCCGCCGACCTGATGCACGTCCTCATCGTCACCAGCGTCCTCGCCTCCCTCCTCGCCTTCCACAACGCCATCAACCGCTACACCCTCGCCCTCGCCGAGGAGGGCGTCCTCCCGAAGGTCCTCGGCCGGATCCACCCCCGCCACCGCTCCCCGTACCTCGCCGGGGCCGCGCAGACCGCGCTCGGCGCCGTCGTCGTCCTCGCCTTCGCGCTCGCCGGGGCCGACCCGTACCAGCAGCTCCTGCTCTGGGTGAACACCCCCGGCATGCTCGGCCTGATGGTCCTCCAGCTGCTCGCCGCCCTCGCCGTCCCCTGCTTCTTCCGCAAGACCCCGCACCGGGAGGGCGTCTGGCGCACCCTGGTCGCCCCGGTCGCCGCCTTCGTCCTGCTCGCCGGCGCGATCACCCTCGTCACGGCGAACGTCGAGCTCTTCACCGCCGCGTCGGCCACCGTCAACACCGTCCTCGTCTCCCTCGTCCCCGCCGTCCTCCTCCTCGGCCTGCTGCTCGCGCGCCGGCTGCGCCGCACCCGCCCCGAGGTCTACGCCCGCTTCGCCGCCGAGCCCGCCACCGCCCCCGCACCGCAAGGAGAACCCCAGCCGTGTCCGCAGCCGACCTCGTCCTCGTCCACGCCCGCGTCCGCGCCCCCGAGCTCACCGGCCACACCGCTGTCGCCGTCCGTGACGGACTGATCGCCGCCGTCGGCTCCGCCGCCGACGTCCGCGACTGGACCGGGCCCGGCACCGAGACCGTCGACCTGGCCGGCGCCACCCTCGTCCCCGGCCTCACCGACTCCCACAGCCACCCCGTGTGGGGCCTGGAGATGTTCACCGGCACCGACCTCTCCGCCGTCACCGACCTCGACGGACTGCGCGCCGCGCTCCGCTCCGCCGAGCGGCGCGGGGGCTGGATCCTCGGCTTCGGCCTCGACCACAACGCCTTCGGCGGCCGCCCGATCCACCGCGACCTCGTCGAGGACGTGCTGGCCGGAGCCCCCGCCTTCCTCCGCCTCTACGACGGGCACTCCGCGCTCGCCAGCGAGGCCGCCCTCAAGGCCGCGGGCATCGACGGCCCCCGCGCCTTCGACCAGCGCTCCGAGATCGTCTGCGACGCCGACGGGCGGCCCACCGGCCATCTCAACGAGCACGCCGCCATGGACCTGATGACCCCGGTCCTGCCCGTCACCCCCTACGCCGAGCGCCGCGACCGCCTGGTCGCCCTGCTCTCCGGCATGGCCGCGACCGGCCTCACCACCGCCCACGTCATGGACCTCGGCGGGCCCGACGTGCCCGGCCTGCTCGCCGCGATCGAGGAGGACGGCGACCTGCCCGTACGGCTCCGGCTCGCGCCCTGGTGCATGCCCGGCGCCGGCGAGGACGAGCTGGACGCCCTGGTACGGCTCCAGGAGCGGGCCGGCCGGAACTGGCGGGTCGGCGGCGTGAAGTTCTTCATGGACGGCACGGTCGAGGGCGGCACCGCCTGGCTGGAGCACGCCGACTGCCACGGCCAGGGCACCGACGCCTTCTGGCCCGACCCGGAGGCGTACTCCGCCGCCGTGCGCCGGCTCCACCGGGCGGGCGTCGGCACCGCCACCCACGCCATCGGCGACGCGGCCGTCCGGCACGTCCTGGACACCGCCGGGACCTTCGGACCCGGCGGCCCCCGCCACCGGATCGAACACATCGAGACCGTCCCCGACGACCAGCTCGGCCGCTTCGCCGCGCTCGGCGTCGCCGCCTCGATGCAGCCCCCGCACACCGCCTACACCCGTGCCGACCACACCGACCAGTGGTCCCTGCGGCTCGGCGAGGAGCGCGCCGCGCGCGCCTGGCGCTGCCGCGACCTGCGCGACGCCGGGGCCTTCCTGGCGCTCGGCTCGGACTGGCCCATCGCGCACTTCGACGCCCGCCAGGTCCTCGCCACCGCCCGCGCCCCGCGCGGCGCCGCCTCGGCCCGCCACGGCCTGACCGGACTGATGGCGCTGGAGGGCATGACGACCCACGCCGCCCACGCGGCGGGGGAGGAGGGGCTGACGGGACGGATCGCCCCGGGGCTCCGCGCCGATCTCACCGCCTTCGGCCTCGACCCGGCCGAGGCGCCGGCGGACGAGGCCGAGGGGGCCCCGGTCCGCCTCGCCGTGAGCGGCGGGCGGATCACCTTCCGGAGCTGACCGGCTCCTCGCGGTCCGCGGGCGCGGGCGCGTCCGTCCCCCGCGCGGGGGCGGGCGCCGCCGGCGCGACCGCCGTGAGCGGCTCCACCTGCTTCGACAGGCGGTGCGGCCAGGTGCCGTACCAGAAGTAGGCGACGACGAAGCCGAAGGCGAGGCAGATCAGGCCGCCCACCGCGTCGAGCCAGAAGTGGTTGGCGGTCGCGACGATCACGACCAGCGTGGCCGCCGGGTAGAGCAGGCCCAGGATCCGGGCCCACGGCGCCTTCGCCAGGAAGAAGATCGTCAGCCCGCACCAGGTCGACCAGCCGATGTGCATCGACGGCATCGCCGCGTACTGGTTCGACATGTGCTTGAGGTCGCCCGAGGCCATCGAGCCCCAGGTGTGGTGCACCAGGACCGTGTCGATGAAGTCCTTGCCCTCCATCAGCCGGGGCGGCGCGAGCGGATACAGGTAGTAGCCGACCAGGGCCACGGCGGTGGTGGCGAAGAGGACGGTGCGGAACGCGGCGTAACGGCCCGGCTGCCATCGGTACAGCCACACGAGCACACCGATGGTGACGATGAAGTGCAGCGTCGCGTAGTAGTAGTTCATCGACACGATGAGCCAGGTCACCGAGTTCACCGCGTGGTTCACGGCGTGCTCGAAGGCGAGGCCGAGGGACTCCTCGGTCCGCCAGATCCAGTCGGCGTTCCGCAGCGCCTCGGCCTTCTGCTCCGGCACGGCGTTGCGGATCAGCGAGTACACCCAGTAACTGACCGCGATCAGCAGCAGTTCGAACCAGATGCGCGGGCGCCGGGGGCTGCGCGCACGCAGCCACGCCCACCGGCCGTCGGCCACGATGGGTGACGACGGGGTCGTCCGGTCGTCCAAACTCTTCACGGTCGTTTCACCCATAGGCAGAGAGTTTGCCAGATCCACGCCCCCCGACCGATCATCCCTCCGACGGGTGTGGGGCGCACCCTCTCCGTCTCAGGGACTAGGCAGCGGGGCGGGCGCGACGGCCGGTGCGGACGCCGTCGAACCCCGCACCACCAGCTCCGGCATGAAGACGAACTCCGAGTGCGGGGCCGGGGTGCCGCCGACCTCCTCCAGGAGGGCGCGCACCGCCGCCTGGCCCATCGCCTGCACGGGCTGCCGGATGGTGGTGAGCGGCGGATCGGTGAAGGCTATGAGCGGGGAGTCGTCGAAGCCGACGACGGAGACGTCCCTGGGGACGTCCAGCCCCTGCTGCCGGGCCGCGCGGATCGCGCCCAGCGCCATCATGTCGGAGGCGCAGACCACGGCCGTGCAGCCCTTGGCGATCAGGGCGGCGGCGGCCGCCTGTCCGCCCTCCAGGGTGTAGAGCGAGTGCTGGATCAGCTCCTCGGACCGCTCGGCGGTGAGACCGAGCCGGTCCAGCATCCCCTTCCGGAAGCCCTCTATCTTGCGGAGCACCGGCACGAAGCGCTTCGGTCCGACGGCCAGCCCGATCCGGGTGTGGCCGAGGGCGGCGAGGTGGGTGACCGCCAGCTGCATCGCGGCCCGGTCGTCGGGGGAGACGAAGGGCGCCTGCACCTTGGGGGAGAAGCCGTTGATGAGGACGTACGGGACGCCCTTGCCGCGCAGCTGGTCGTAGCGCGAGGTGTCGGCCGTGGTGTCCGCGTGCAGACCGGAGACGAAGATGATGCCGGCCACCCCGCGCTCCACCAGCATGTCGGTGAGCTCGTCCTCGGTGGATCCGCCGGGGGTCTGGGTGGCGAGGACCGGGGTGTAACCCTGGCGCGTCAGCGCCTGCCCGATGACCTGGGCGAGGGCCGGGAAGATGGGGTTGTCCAGTTCGGGGGTGATCAGCCCGACCAGGCCCGCGCTGCGCTGCCGCAGCCGTACCGGTCGCTCGTAGCCGAGCACGTCGAGTGCGGCAAGGACGGATTCACGGGTGGCGGTGGCCACACCGGGCTTGCCGTTGAGCACGCGGCTGACTGTGGCTTCACTGACCCCCGCCTGGGCTGCGATGTCGGCGAGCCGCGCGGTCATGAGAGTGGACTGTACCGGTCACCGCGCGTATTGCCCACCAGGGGGAAGGGTCCCGTTCGCGCCGGAAGGACCCGCAAGACGACCGCAAGGTCTTGCAGGTCTTGCGGTGGGACGCAGGTGACGGTTGTTGCGGAACGAGCTGTTCCGATCCGGCCGGGGGACACCCGCAGGCCCGTACGGGGGCGGAGATACCGGGCGAAAGGGCGGAAGGTGCCCCTCCGCGCCCCTGTCAAGCGGCCCGTCGGCAACCTTCGGGACACGCGGATGTAACGATCCCCGGTCCTTGCAGAAAATTCCCGCAAGCTCTTTCGGCTCGTTTTCATCCCTGTTACGTTCCTGGCAACCCGGAGCGCCGCGAGGGAGCGGTCGCAATGAGGAAGGTTCCAGCCCCTCGTCACCCCGGGATCATGTTGAAGGAGTTCACATGCGGCGTGGCATAGCGGCCACCGCGCTGGTCGCGGCCCTGGGCGTCACCCTGGCGGCGTGCGGCGGGAGCGACAGCGGTTCCGACGGCGCCTCGAAGGGCTCGGGCGAGCTCTCCGGCACCGTCACGTGGTGGGACACCTCCACGGTCGGCTCCGAGGACAAGGTCTTCAAGAAGCTCGCCGAGGACTTCACGAAGAAGCACCCGAAGGTCACCGTCAAGTACGTGAACGTGCCCTTCGGCGAGGCCCAGAACAAGTTCAAGAACGCCGCGCAGTCCGGCTCCGGCGCCCCCGACGTGATCCGCTCCGAGGTCGCCTGGACCCCCGAGTTCGCCGACCTCGGCTACCTCGCCCCGCTGGACGGCACCGCCGCCCTCAAGGACCAGGGCGACTTCCTGGAGCAGGCCGCCGCCTCCACCAAGTACAACGGCAAGACCTACGCCGTGCCGCAGGTCATCGACTCCATGGGCATCTTCTACAACAAGAAGATCTTCAAGGAGGCCGGCGTCGAGGTCCCGACCAGCATCGCCGACCTGAAGACCGTCTCCGCCACGATCAAGGAGAAGACCGGCAAGACCGGCCTGTACCTCCGCGGCGACGACCCGTACTGGTTCCTCTCCTTCCTGTACGGCGAGGGCGGCGACATGGTCGACGCCGACAGCAAGAAGGTCACCTTCGACGACCCCGCGGGCGTCAAGGCCTTCAAGACCGTCAAGGACCTGGTCGACTCCAAGGCCGCGATCACCGACGCGACCAACGGCTGGGACAACATGCAGGCCGCCTTCAAGGACGGCAAGGTCGCCATGATGATCAACGGCCCGTGGGCCGTGGCCGACACCTACGCGGGCAAGGAGTTCGCCGACAAGGCGAACCTCGGCATCGCCCCCGTCCCGGCGGGCTCCGCCGGCCAGGGCGCCCCGCAGGGCGGCCACAACCTCGCCGTCTACGCCGGCTCCAAGAACCTCGACGCCTCCTACGCCTTCGCCGAGTACATGACCTCGGCCGAGAGCCAGGCCACGGTCGCCCAGGAGCTCAGCCTCCTCCCGACCCGCCAGTCCTCCTACCTCCAGAAGGAGGTGGCCAAGAACGAGATGATCGCGTTCTTCAAGCCGGTCGTCGAGAAGGCCGTGCAGCGCCCGTGGATCCCCGAGGGCGGCAGCCTCTTCGAGCCGGTCAAGGTCGAGTACACCAAGGTGCTCACCGGTCAGACCACCCCGGAGGCCGGCGCCAAGGCCGTCGGTGACGCCTACCGCAAGCTCCTGAAGGACTGGAAGTAAGAAGGAAGGCAGGCCGGCTGATGGCTGTGGACACTCCCAGCCAGTCGGTGGCGAAGGCCGCGGGCGAGCACGTCGCCCGCGGCCGGAGCCGCGGAACTGGTACCCCGCGACGGGCGGCGAAGCGCTCCCTCGCCACCCACTGGTACGCCTGGGCGATGATCGCCCCGGTGGTGATCGTGATCGGCGTGATCATCGGATATCCGCTGGTCCGCGGGATCTACCTGTCGTTCACCGACGCCAACGAGCGCAACGTCGCGCGGTCGATCGGCGTCAACGAGATCCCGGCCACCTACGAGTTCGTCGGCCTGGAGAACTACACCGACGCGCTCACCGGCAGCCAGTTCCTCGGCACGCTCGGCTGGACGGTCGTCTGGACCGTGTCCTGTGTGGCGCTCACCTTCGTCCTCGGCCTGGCCCTCGCCAACATCCTCAACCGGAAGATCGCCGGCCGCTCCGTCTACCGGATGATGCTCATCCTGCCCTGGGCGGTCCCCGGCTTCGTCTCGGTCTTCGCCTGGCGCTTCCTCTACGACGAGCGCCGCGGCCTGCTCAACCAGATCCTCTCCGGGGTCGGCCTCGACGCCGTCCCCTGGCTGAACGACCCGCTGATGGCCAAGTTCGCGGTCATCGCCGTCAACGTCTGGCTGGGCATCCCCTTCATGATGGTCGCCCTCCTCGGCGGCCTCCAGTCCATCCCCGGCGAGCTCTACGAGGCCGCCGAGATGGACGGCGCCAACGCTTGGCAGCGCTTCCGGAACATCACCATGCCGGGCCTGCGCTCCGTCTCCACCACGGTCCTCCTCCTCTCCACCATCTGGACCTTCAACATGTTCCCGGTGATCTTCCTGCTCACCCGGGGCGGACCCGGCGAGGCCACCCAGATCCTCGTCACCCAGGCGTACAAGTTCTCCTTCGAGATCAGCCCGCGCGACTTCGCCCAGTCGTCCACGTGGGGCGTCCTCATCCTGGTGCTCCTGATGATCTTCGCCGCGATCTACCAGCGCGTCCTCCGCAAGCAGGGAGAAGTCTGGTGACCACCACGACCCCCACGGCCCGCCACGCCGCGCCCCCGGCCACCAACGCCCCGGTCCGCGGCCGGCGCTCGCCGCTCGCCTCGGTGGCGCTGCACGTCACCCTGATCGTCGCCTCCGTCGTCGCCGTCTTCCCGGTGCTGTGGGTCCTGCTGACCTCGCTCAAGCCCGCGAAGTACGCGACCACCACGGACTTCTTCAAGGAGACGACGTTCGAGAACTACACCAACCTGCTGAGGGACACCCCGTTCCTCACCTGGTTCGGCAACTCGCTCCTCGTCGCGGGACTCACCACGCTCGTCGGCGTCTTCATCTCCGCCACCACCGGCTACGCGGTCAGCCGCTTCCGCTTCCCCGGCAAGCGCGGCCTGATGTGGACCCTGCTCATCACGCAGATGTTCCCGGTCGCCGTCCTCATCGTGCCGATCTACAACATCATGGCGTCGCTGGGACTGCTCAACCAGTCCGCCGGCCTGGTCATCACCTACCTGACCATCGCCGTCCCCTTCTGCGCCTGGATGATGAAGGGCTTCTTCGACGGCATCCCGCGCGAGATCGACGAGTCGGGGTACGTCGACGGGCTCACCCCCTTCGGCACCTTCTGGCGGCTCATCCTGCCGCTCGCCAAGCCGGGCATCGCGGTGACCGCCTTCTACTCCTTCATCACCGCCTGGGGCGAGGTGGCCTACGCCTCCGCCTTCATGGTCGGCGACGAGAACCTGACGCTCGCGGGCGGCCTGCAGAAGTTCGTCAACCAGTACGGGGCCCAGTGGGGTCCGATGACGGCGGCCTCCGTCCTCATCGCCATCCCCGCCGCCCTGGTGTTCCTCTTCGCCCAGCGCCACCTCGTCACCGGCATGTCCGCCGGCGCCGTCAAGGGCTGACGGCCCTGAGCGCCGAACCCGTACGCCCCTCCTTACCTCCCAGGGAAGACATGACCCAGCACCTCGCCACCCCCGCCGCCGCCCCGACCACCGGCACCGACACGGGCTGGTGGAGAGACGCGGTGATCTACCAGGTCTACCCCCGCAGCTTCGCCGACGGCAACGGCGACGGCATGGGCGACCTGGTGGGCATCCGCAGCCGGCTGCCGTACCTCAAGGAGCTCGGCGTCGACGCCGTCTGGCTCTCCCCCTTCTACGCCTCCCCGCAGGCCGACGCCGGCTACGACGTCGCCGACTACCGGGCCATCGACCCGATGTTCGGCTCGCTGCTCGACGCCGACGCCCTGATCCGCGAGGCCCACGGGCTGGGCCTGCGGATCATCGTGGACCTGGTCCCCAACCACTCCTCGGACCAGCACGAGTGGTTCCAGCGCGCGCTCCGCGAGGGCCCCGGCTCCCCGCTGCGCGACCGCTACCACTTCCGCCCGGGCAAGGGCGAGAACGGCGAACTCCCGCCGAACGACTGGGAGTCCATCTTCGGCGGCCCCGCCTGGACCCGCACCGAGAACCCGGACGGCACCCCCGGCGAGTGGTACCTCCACCTCTTCGCCCCGGAGCAGCCCGACTTCGACTGGGACCACCCGGCCGTCCGCGACGAGTTCCGCTCGATCCTGCGCTTCTGGCTCGACATGGGCGTCGACGGCTTCCGCGTCGACGTCGCCCACGGCCTGGTCAAGGCCCCCGGCCTGCCCGACATCGGCGCCCACGACCAGCTGAAGCTGCTCGGCAACGACGTCATGCCCTTCTTCGACCAGGAGGGCGTCCACGAGATCTACCGCTCCTGGCGGCGGATCCTCGCCGAGTACGACGGGGAGCGCGTCCTCGTCGCCGAGGCCTGGACGCCGACCGTCGAGCGCACCGCCCACTACGTGCGCCCCGACGAGATGCACCAGGCGTTCAACTTCCAGTACCTGGGCACCCACTGGGACGCCGCGGAGCTCCGCCGCGTGATCGACGCCTCCCTGGAGGCGATGCGCCCGGTCGGCGCCCCCACCACCTGGGTGCTCTCCAACCACGACGTCACCCGGCACGCCACCCGCTTCGCCAACCCGGCGGGCCTCGGCACCCAGCTGCGCACCCCCGGCGACCGCGAGCTCGGCCTGCGCCGGGCCCGCGCCGCGACCCTGCTGATGCTGGCGCTGCCCGGCTCCGCCTACGTCTACCAGGGCGAGGAGCTCGGCCTGCCGGACGTCACCGACCTGCCCGACGAGGTCCGCCAGGACCCGTCCTTCTGGCGGGCCAGCGGCCAGGACGGCTACCGCGACGGCTGCCGGGTGCCGATCCCGTGGACCGCCGGGGGCTCCTCGTACGGCTTCGGCGACGGCGGCTCCTGGCTGCCGCAGCCGGCGGCCTGGGGCGCGCTGAGCGTCGAGGCGCAGACCGGCGACCCCGGCTCCACCCTGGAGCTGTACCGCAGCGCGCTCGCCGTGCGCCGCGAGCGTCCGGAACTCGGTGCGGGCGAGGCCGTGGAGTGGCTGGAGGCGCCCGAGGGCGTGCTCTCCTTCCGCCGCGACGGCTTCGTCTGCACCGCCAACACCACCGGCCGGGCCATCTCCGTCCCGCTGCCCGGCCGGTATCTCCTCTCCAACGAGGACGTCAGGATCGCGGACGACGCCGTAGAGGTGCCGGCCGACACCACCGTCTGGTGGGCGGTGTGACGATCCCCCCGCCGCGGGGCACCGGTGCCGGTGCCCCGCGGCTCGCGGACATCGCGGCCCAGTCGGGCGTCAGCGAGGCCACCGTCAGCCGGGTGCTCAACGGCAAGGCGGGGGTCGCCGGCGCGACCCGGCACAAGGTGCTCGCCGCGCTGGACGTGCTCGGCTACGAGCGCCCGGTCCGGCTCAAACGCCGCAGCGCGGGCCTGGTCGGGCTCGTGGTGCCCGAGCTGACCAACCCGATCTTCCCGGCCTTCGCACAGGTCGTGGAGCAGGTGCTGGCCGGGCACGGCTACACGCCGGTGCTCTGCACCCAGATGCCCGGCGGCGCCACCGAGGACGAGCTGGTCGACCAGCTCGTCGAGCGCGGGGTGGCCGGCATCGTCTTCCTCTCCGGGCTGCACGCGGACGCGACCGCCGACCCGGCGCGCTACTCCCGGCTGACCGAGCGGGGGGTGCCGTACGTCCTCATCAACGGCTACCACGAGCGGATCGACGCCACCTTCGTCTCCCCGGACGACCGGGCCGCGGCGCGGATGGCCGTGCGGCACCTCGCCGAGCTCGGGCACGAGCGGATCGGGCTCGCGATCGGACCCACCCGCTACGTGCCCTCGCGCCGCAAGGCCGAGGGCTTCGCCGCCGAGCTCTACGAGATGCTGGGAGTGGAACGGGCGGAGGCGGAACGCTTCGTGCGGCCCACCCTGTTCGGCGTCGAGGGCGGGCACGCCGCCGCCGAGATCCTGCTCGACGAGGGGTGCACGGGCATCGTCTGCGGCTCCGACCTGATGGCGCTCGGCGTCGTCCGGGCGGCCCGCGCCCGCGGCCTCGACGTGCCCGGGGACGTCTCCGTCGTCGGCTTCGACGACTCCCCGCTGATCGCCTTCACCGACCCTCCGCTGACCACCGTGCGCCAGCCCGTGCAGGCCATGGCGACGGCGGCCGTCGGCGCGCTCCTGGAGGAGATCGAGGGCAGTCCGGTGCAGCGCACCGAGTTCGTCTTCCAGCCGGAGCTGGTCGTGCGCGGTTCCACCGCGCAGCCCCCGCAACTCCTTGCGTAATCCCTTGCGAAGGGCGTGCCGGAAGTATTGACCGCACGCCTGTACGCCCCTACGGTCGCGGCTGAAAACAGTTGCTGAATGTTTCGGCAACTTCTTGCGAACCGCACTCTGGCGAGTTGGACTCGCGACACGACAGGGACGTCGTACAGGAGGAAGCATGGCAAGAAAGACCGTGGCCGCTGCACTCGCCCTCGTGGCGGGAGCCGCTGTGGCCGTCACGGCGAACGCCCCGGCACAGGCCACCCCGCCGGGGACGAAGGACGTCACCGCGGTGATGTTCGAATGGAACTTCGCCTCGGTGGCCCGGGAGTGCACCGACCGCCTCGGACCCGCCGGCTACGGCTACGTCCAGGTCTCCCCGCCCCAGGAGCACCTCCAGGGCGCCCAGTGGTGGACCTCGTACCAGCCCGTGAGCTACCGGATCGCCGGGCGGCTCGGGGACCGCGCCGCCTTCAAGAACATGATCGACACCTGCCACGCCGCCGGCGTGAAGGTCGTCGCGGACTCGGTCATCAACCACATGGCCAACGGCTCCGGCACCGGAACGGGCGGGACCCCGTTCTCCAAGTACGACTACCCGGGCCTCTACTCCGGCTCCGACATGGACGACTGCCGGTCCGTCATCTCGAACTACCAGGACCGCGGGAACGTCCAGAACTGCGAACTGGTCCAGCTCCCCGACCTCGACACCGGCGAGGAGTACGTCCGCGGGAAGATCGCCGGCTACCTCAACGACCTCCTCTCGCTGGGCGTCGACGGCTTCCGCATCGACGCCGCCAAGCACATGCCGGCCGCCGACCTGGCGAACATCAAGTCCCGGCTGACCAACCCGAACGCCTACTGGAAGCTGGAGGCCATCCACGGCGCCGGCGAGGCCGTCTCCCCGAGCGAGTACCTCGGCAGCGGCGACGTCCAGGAGTTCCGCTACGCCCGCGACCTCAAGCGGGTCCTCCAGAACGAGAAGCTCGCCTACCTCAAGAACTTCGGCGAGGCCTGGGGCCACATGCCCTCCGGCCAGTCCGGCGTCTTCGTCGACAACCACGACACCGAGCGCGGCGGCGACACCCTCAGCTACAAGGACGGCGCGAACTACACCCTCGCCTCCGTCTTCATGCTGGCCTGGCCCTACGGCTCCCCGGACGTCCACTCCGGCTACGAGTGGACCGACAAGGACGCCGGACCGCCCAACGGCGGCCAGGTGAACGCCTGCTACACCGACGGCTGGAAGTGCCAGCACGCCTGGCGCGAGATCTCCTCCATGGTCGCCTTCCGCAACACGGCCCGCGGCGAGGCCGTCACCCAGTGGTGGGACAACGGCAACAACGCGATCGCGTTCGGCCGCGGCTCCAAGGCCTACGTGGCGATCAACCACGAGTCGTCCCCGCTCACCCGCGCCTTCCAGACCTCCCTGCCGGCCGGCACCTACTGCGACGTGCAGTCGAACACCCCGGTCACGGTCGGCACGAACGGCCAGTTCACCGCCACGCTCGGCGCCAACACCGCCCTCGCCCTGCACACCGGCGCCGTGAACTGCGGCGGGACCACCCCCACCACCCCGCCCACCACCCCGCCGACGACGCCCCCCGCCACCGCGGGCGCCTCCTTCAACGTCACCGCCACCACGGTGATAGGCCAGAACATCTACGTCACCGGCAACCGCGCCGAGCTGGGCAACTGGGCCCCGGCCGCCGCCCTCAAGCTCGACCCGGCCTCCTACCCCGTGTGGAAGCTGGCCGTGAACCTGCCCGCCGGAACGGCCTTCGAGTACAAGTACGTCCGCAAGGACGCGGCCGGGAACGTGACCTGGGAGTCCGGTGCCAACCGCACCGCGACCGTCCCCGCCTCCGGCCAGGTCGTCCTGAACGACACCTTCCGCAGCTGACCCCACCTTCACGCACGGGCCGCCCCGACCGGGGCGGCCCCCTCTTCCCGTACCTCCAGGGAGCACCCCGTGATACCCAAGCGAACGGCGGTGGCGCTCGCCGCCGCCCTGTGCGCGGCCCTCGTGCCCGCCCTCCCCGCCACCGCCGCCCCCCGCCCGCCGGCCCCGCCGTCGGACCGGGCGCTCGCCGCCGAGCCGGCCCGCCAGGACCTCACCCGCGAGCAGTTCTACTTCGTGCTCCCGGACCGCTTCGCCAACGGCGACACCTCCAACGACCGCGGCGGGCTCACCGGCAGCCGCACCGCCACCGGCTTCGACCCCACCGACAAGGGCTTCTACCAGGGCGGCGACCTCAAGGGCCTCACCCAGCGCCTCGACTACATCAAGGGCCTCGGCACCACCGCCATCTGGATGGCGCCGATCTTCAAGAACCGGCCCGTGCAGGGCGAGGGCAAGGACGCCTCGGCCGGCTACCACGGCTACTGGATCACCGACTTCACCCAGGTCGACCCGCACTTCGGCACCAACGACGACCTCAAGAAGCTGATCGCGGCGGCCCACGCCAAGGGCATGAAGGTCTTCTTCGACGTCATCACCAACCACACCGCCGACACCGTCGACTACGCCGAGAAGAAGTACGGCTACCGCCCCAAGGGCGCCTACCCCTACCTCGACGAGGAGGGCCGCCCCTTCGACGACCGCACCGCGATCGGGAAGGTCGACGCCGACTCCTTCCCGTACACCCCCGTCGAGAAGGCCGGCACCAAGGTCCCCGCCTGGCTCAACGACCCGGAGATGTACCACAACCGGGGCGACTCCACCTGGCAGGGCGAGTCCGCCGAGTACGGCGACTTCGTCGGCCTGGACGACCTGTGGACCGAGCGCCCCGAGGTCGTCGAGGGCATGAAGAGGATCTACGAGAAGTGGGTCCGCGACTTCGACATCGACGGCTTCCGCATCGACACCGTCAAGCACGTCGACCTCGACTTCTGGACCCAGTGGGCCACCGCGCTCGACGCCTACGCGAAGAAGCAGGGCCGCGAGGACTTCTTCATGTTCGGCGAGGTCTACTCCGCCGACACCACCGTCACCGCCCCCTACGTCACCCGAGGCCGGCTCGACGCCACCCTCGACTTCCCCTTCCAGGACGCCGCCCGCGCCTTCGCCTCCCAGGGCGCCGGCGCCGACCGCCTCGCCCGGGTCTTCGCCGAGGACTACCGGTACACCACCGACAAGGCCAACGCCTACGAGCAGGTCACCTTCCTCGGCAACCACGACATGGGCCGCTTCGGCACCTTCCTGAAGCAGGACAACCCGAACGCCTCCGACGCCGAACTCGTCCGCCGGGCCGGCCTCGCCAACGAGCTGATGTTCCTCTCCCGGGGCAACCCGGTGATCTACTCCGGCGACGAGCAGGGCTTCACCGGCGCCGGCGGCGACAAGGACGCCCGCCAGACCCTCTTCGCCTCCCGGGTCGCCGACTACCTCGACGACGACCAGCTCGGCACCGACCGCACCCACGCCTCCGACGCGTACGACACCGCGCACCCCGTCTACCGGTCCATCGCCCGGCTGTCGCGGCTGACGAAGGAGCACCCCGCCCTGCGCGACGGCGTCCAGCGGCAGCGCTACGCCGAGGGCTCCGTCTTCGCCGCCACCCGCACCGACGCGAAGCAGCGCGTCGAGTACCTGGTCGCCGCCAACAGCGCCACCGTGCCGAAGACCGTCGACGTCCCCGTCGACTCCGCCTCCTTCCGCACCCTGTACGGGGGTCAGGGCGCCGTCACGGCGAAGGACGGCAAGGTCACCGTCACCGTCCCGGCCCTCTCCACCCTGGTCCTCCGGGCCGACCGGCCGCTCCCGGCCCCCGCCGCGGCGCCGTCCGTCGCCCTGAAGGCCCCGGCCGCCGGCGCCACCGGCACCGTCGAGCTCACCGCCGACGTCACCGGCGACGCCCTGAGCCGCGTCGTCTTCGCCGCCCAGGTCGGCGACGGACGCTGGCAGACCCTCGGCACCGCCGACCACGCCCCCTACAAGGTCACCCAGCACGTGACCGCCCCCGCCGGCACCGCCCTGCGCTACAAGGCCGTCGTCGTCGACGCCGCCGGGCGCACCGCGAGCGCCACCGCCGCCACCACCGCCGGCGCGCCCCCCGCCCCCGAGAAGCCGGTCGCCGTCGAGCGCCCGTACGCGATCGTCCACTACCGGCGCGAGGACGGCGACTACGACGGCTGGACCCTCAGGGCCGCCGGCCAGGAGGCCGCGTTCACCGGCCGCGACGCCCACGGCGCCTTCGCCTGGGTCAAGCTCCCCGAGGGCGCCTCCTCCGTCGCGTACACCGTCGAGAAGGCCGGCACCGCCGACGGCCCGCAGCGCACCATCGCCCTCGGCCGCACCGGCGAGGTCTGGATCACCCAGGGCCAGGACGGCCAGTCCGACACCGCCCCGGCCCCCGCCCCGCAGGACAAGACCAAGGCCGTCATCCACTACCAGCGCGCGGACGGCGACTACGACGGCTGGGGCCTCCACCTCTGGACCGGCGCCGCCCAGCCCACCGACTGGTCCAAGCCCCTCCAGCCCACCCGCGTCGACGCGTACGGCGCCGTCTACGAGGTCCCGCTCGCCGAGGGCGCCACCTCGCTCTCGTACATCCTCCACAAGGGCGACCAGAAGGACCTCCCCACCGACCAGTCGCTCGACCTCGCCGCCACCGGCCACGAGGTCTGGCTCCTCGCCGGACAGCCGAAGTACCTCCTGCCGACCTCCGGCGGCGCCCCCGCCCTCGACCTGGCCAAGGCCGAGGCGCAGTGGATCGACCGGAACACCGTCGTCTGGAAGGTGAAGGCGAACGACTCCACCAGCCAGCAGCTGGTGTACGCCCCCGAGGGCGGCATCACCGTCACCGACGGCGCCCTCAGCAGCGAGGGCCGCTGGCTCCGGCTGAACGCGGGCGCCCTCACCGACGCCCAGAAGGCGAAGTTCCCGCACCTGAAGGACTACCCGGCCTTCACCGTCGACGCGCGCGACGCCGACCGGGTCCGCGCCTCCCTGCGCGGCCAGCTGATCGCCACCCAGCGCGCCGCCAACGGCGCCCTGCTCGCCGCCACCGGCGTCCAGACCGCCGGCGTCCTCGACGACCTGTACGCCGCGAAGGCCGTGCGGGCCGACCTCGGACCGGTCTTCGACCGGGGCCGCCCCACCCTCTCCCTGTGGGCGCCCACCGCGCACTCCGTCGCCCTGGAGATCGACGGCCGGACCGTGCCCATGCGCCGCGACGACGCCTCCGGCGTCTGGAGGGCCACCGGCCCGAAGTCCTGGGCGGGCAAGCCCTACCGGTACGTCGTGAAGGTCTGGGCGCCCACCGTCCAGAAGCTCGTCGAGAACCGCGTCACCGACCCCTACTCGACCGCCCTCACCGCCGACTCCGCCCGCAGCCTCGTCGTCGACCTCTCCGACCCGAAGCTCGCCCCGGCCGGCTGGAAGGGCCTGGAGAAGCCGGCCGCCGTGCCGCTGCGCGACGCCCGGATCCAGGAACTCCACGTCCGCGACTTCTCGATCGCCGACCCCACCGCGAAGGCCGACCACCGGGGCACCTTCCTCGCCTTCACCGACAAGGGCAGCAAGGGCTCGCAGCACCTCAAGGCCCTCGCCGAATCCGGCACCAACTACGTCCACCTCCTCCCGGCCTTCGACATCGGCACCATCCCCGAGAAGAAGTCCGGCCAGACCGCGCCCGCCTGCGACCTGAAGGTCTACGCCCCCGACTCCGAGGAGCAGCAGGCCTGCGTCGCCGCCGCCGCGGCGAAGGACGCCTACAACTGGGGCTACGACCCGCTGCACTACACCGTCCCCGAGGGCTCCTACTCCACCGACCCGGACGGCACCCGCCGCACGGTCGAGTTCCGGCAGATGGTCCAGGCCCTCAACGGGCAGGGGCTGCGCACCGTCATGGACGTCGTCTACAACCACACCGTCGCCGCCGGACAGTCCGACAAGTCCGTCCTCGACCGGATCGTGCCCGGCTACTACCAGCGCCTCCAGGCCGACGGCTCCGTCGCCACCTCCACCTGCTGCGCCAACACCGCGCCCGAGAACGCCATGATGGGCAAGCTCGTCGTGGACTCGGTCGTCACCTGGGCGAAGCAGTACAAGGTCGACGGCTTCCGCTTCGACCTCATGGGCCACCACCCGAAGGAGAACATCCTCGCCGTCCGCGAGGCGCTCGACGCCCTGACCGTCGCCGAGGACGGCGTCGACGGCAAGGCGATCGTCCTCTACGGCGAGGGCTGGAACTTCGGCGAGATCGCCGACGACGCCCGCTTCGTCCAGGCCACCCAGAAGAACATGGCCGGCACCGGCGTCGCCACCTTCTCCGACCGGGCCCGCGACGCGGTCCGCGGCGGCGGCCCCTTCGACGAGGACCCCGGCGTCCAGGGCTTCGCCTCCGGCCTCTACACCGACCCCAACGCCTCCACCGCCAACGGCACCCCGGAGCAGCAGAAGGCCCGCCTCCTGCACTACCAGGACCTCATCAAGGTCGGCCTCACCGGCAACCTCGCCGACTACACCTTCACCGACACCTCCGGGCGGCCGGTCAAGGGCTCCGAGGTCGACTACAACGGCTCCCCGGCCGGCTACGCCGCCGTCCCCGGCGACGCCCTCGCCTACGCCGACGCCCACGACAACGAGACCCTCTACGACGCCCTGGCCTTCAAGCTCCCCGCCGGCACCTCCGCCGCCGACCGGGCCCGCATGCAGGTCCTCGCCATGGCCACGGCCACCCTCTCCCAGGGCCCGGCGCTCTCCCAGGCCGGCTCCGACCTGCTCCGCTCCAAGTCCCTCGACCGCAACTCCTACGACAGCGGCGACTGGTTCAACGCGATCCACTGGGACTGCCGCGACGGCAACGGCTTCGGCATCGGCCTCCCGCCGGCCGCCGACAACAAGGCCAAGTGGGGCTTCGGCAAGCCGCTCCTCACCCTCCCGAACCTGACGCCCGGCTGCGCCGAGATCGACGGCGCCTCCGCCGCCTACCGGGACCTCCAGAAGATCCGCGCCACCGAGCCGGCCTTCTCCCTGGCGACGGCCGGCCAGGTGCAGTCCGCCCTCTCCTTCCCGCTCTCCGGGACGGACGAGACCCCGGGCGTGATCACCATGCGCCTCGGCGACCTCGTGGTCGTGTTCAACGCGACCCCGGGCGAGCGGAAGCAGACGGTCGGCGGGCTGGCCGGCCAGGCCTACGCCCTCCACCCCGTCCAGGCGAACGGCTCCGACGCCACCGCCAAGACCGCCTCGTACGAGGCCGGTTCGGGCACCTTCACGGTCCCGGCCCGGACGGTCGCCGTCTTCCGGACCGCCGGCTGACGGATCCTCCTCGCGGAGCGGGCCCCGGTCGCCACTTGTGCGGCCGGGGCCCGCGCCGTAAAGCTGTGGCCCGACATCCCGTACCAGCAGGAGAGACACCGTCATGCCGCAGATCACCGTCGACTACTCCGCGCCCCTGGACCGGCGCGGATTCGCGCTCGACCTCCACGCCCTGCTGGTCGAGACCGTCGACACCGCGCTCGACTCCTGCAAGACCCGCTTCCGCGAGGTGGAGGAGACCGTCGTCGGCGACGGGTCGACCCAGGACGTCGTCGTCCACGTGGAGATCGCCCTGCTCTTCGGACGCACCGACGCGGCCAAGGCCCGGCTCGCCGAGGCCGTGCTCGCCCTGCTGCCCCGCCACCTCAAGACGACGGACGGGGTCCGCCTCTCGGTCGAGGTGCGCGACCTGGAGAACTCCTACCGCAAGCGCTGATCCGGTACGGCGGCGGCCGGGGCCAGCTCCAGGAGCCGGCCCACCAGCTGTGCGAACGGCCCGTCCGCCGGCTCCTCCGCCAGGATCGCCGCCAGCACCGCCGCCGCCTGCGCGTCGTAGACCGCGCTCACCGCCGTCAGGGCGGCGAAGTCGTGCACCAGCTTCTGCTCCAGCTCCGCGCGCGGCACCCGCCGCCCGTCCAGCCACAGCAGCGCCGTCGACTCCGCGAGCGACACCCAGGACCGCACGACCAGTTCGAGCCGCGGCGAGGGCTCCGCCACCCCGAGGTGGGCGACGATCTGCTCGTAGGCGGCCTGCCGGACCTCGTCGATCATCGCGTTGGTCGTCGACGAACCCACCGCGGGGCCGCCCCGCATCAGCGCCGCGAACCCCGGGCCGTGGTCGTCGACGAAGTCGAAGAACCGGCCCATCACCCGCAGCAGCCGCGCCCCCAGCGGGCCCTGCGGCGGCTCCAGGAAGCGGGCCGCGAGCTCGTCCGCCGCGCGCCGCAGCGCCGCCTCGTACAGGCTCTGCTTGCCGGGGAAGTAGTGGTAGACCAGTGGCCGGGAGATGCCCGCGGCGGCGGCGATCTCGTCGATGGAGACCTCGTCGGGGGAGCGGCTGCTGAAGAGTTCGAGGGCCACCCCGATCAGCTGCTGCTTGCGCTCCTCGACGCCCATCCTGCGCCGTACACCGGTCGTCATACGAACAGCCTATCGGGGTCCGTTACGCTCCTCGTCCATGAGCGCTTCCGACCAGTCCACCACGGCCACCGAGAGCCCCGCGGCCGGGGAGCCCGACGAGACCGACGGGCCCGGCGGGACCGCGACCCCCGGCGGGCCCGGGGCCGACGGGCCCGACGAGCAGCGCGGCGCGGCGGACGGGGGCGGGGGCGGGGGTGAGGAAGCCGACTCCGACTCCGACTCCGATGCCGATGCCGACTCCGATGCCGGTACCGACTCCGGATCCGTATCCGGCGAGGACGACGCCGGCGAGGACGACGAGGACGACGACGAGGACGCGGAGCTCGGCGACGGCATGACGCCCAGGCAGGCGAGGCGGCTGCGCGTGGCGGCCGCCTCGGTCCTGCTCGTGGTGATGGGCGTGGTCCTGGTGATCCGCCTCGCCAGCCGGACCTCCGTGCTCGTCGTGGGCGTCTACGGGCTCGCCATGATCCTCTGCGGGATCGTCATCGAGCTCGCCCGCAACGGGCGCACCCGGCTGGGCACCTGGCTCCTCGTGGGCGGCCTCACCGCCGCCCTCGCCTTCGACTGGCTGATCCTGCCCTGACCTTCCGGGGCGGGTCAGAGGTCGAGGACGAGCTTCCCGCCGGCGCAGCGCGAGACGCAGATCAGCATCGAGCCCGCCCGCTCCGCGTCGGTCAGGAGCTCGTCCCGGTGCTCGACCTCGCCGTCCAGCACGGTCTGCCGGCAGGTGCCGCAGAAGCCCTGCGTGCAGGAGTACATGACGTCCGGCACCTCCTCCCGGACCGCCGCCAGCACCGACTGGCCGGCGGCGACGGCCACCGTGCGCCCGGAGCGCCGGAGTTCGACCTCGAAGGGCGTGCCGCCGGCCGGTGCGACGCCCGAGAAGCGCTCCAGGCGCGGGACCCGGCCCGCCGGCATCGCGGCGGTCACCGCGTCCGTCAGCCCGTCCGGCCCGCAGCAGTAGACGGCCGTCCCGTCCGGCACGGAGCCCAGGAACGACAGGTCCGGGTAGCCGGACTCGTCCTCCGCGACCACGGTCACGCGGTCCCCGCCGAGCCGGACCAGATCCGCCAGGTACGGCATGGTGGCGCGGGACCGGCCGCAGTAGACGAGCCGCCAGTCCGCGCCCGCCGCCTCGGCGGCCCGCACCATCGGGAGGACCGGGGTGATCCCGATGCCGCCGGCGACGAAGACGTATCCGGGGGAGGGGGCCAGCGGGAAGCGGTTGCGGGGGCCCCGGATCTCGATCTCGGCGCCCTCGTGGAGCTGTTCGTGGACCTCGCGCGAGCCGCCCCGGCCGCCCCGCTCCTCCTCGACGAGCCGGGCCGCGATCCGGTAGACGTCCGCCTGGCCCGGGTCGCCGCAGAGCGAGTACTGCCGGACCTGCCCCGAGGGCAGCACCACGTCGAGGTGGGCCCCCGGCTCCCAGGACGGCAGCCGCTCGCCCTCCAGGCGGAGTTCGACGACCCCCTCCGCCGGAACGGCCCGGCCGGTGACCAGCACCCGGCGCGGGACGGTCGCCCCGCGCCCGTACCCGGAGACCGGCACCTCCAGGGACGGCAGCGGCCAGAGCGGGGCGCGCGTCATGCGGGAGCGGACCGCCCGGCGGACCAGCAGGGCGGCGCCGGCGGCGAGGGCGACGGTGGCGAACCGGGGCATCAGCGGCCTCCGTTGGCGCCGGGGGAGGCGGCCAGGTAGGCCACGGCCTGCGCGGTGTCGCCCTCCTGCGAGGGGTGGTAGGCGCGGCTCAGGTAGCGGGGGATCGAGCGCAGCATGGCCGGGGTGGACGGCAGCACGCCCTCGCGGCCCCGGCGGTAGAAGTCCGCCCAGGAGGCCTTCGGGTCGAGCAGGCTGGGGTCGTTCTCCAGGAAGAAGCGGACCCCGCGCTGCCAGAGGAAGACCAGCGCGGAGAAGGCGAGCGCCCAGGTGCGGGCGCGCCGCCGGTAGCCGCCGTCGAGGTGCATGAAGAGCTCGAAGGCGACGGCCCGGTGCTCGACCTCCTCGGCGCCGTGCCAGCGCAGCAGGTCCATCATCATCGGGTCGGCGCCGCGCCGGTCCAGCTCCTCGGCGTTGAGCACCCAGTCGCCGAGGAAGGCGGTGTAGTGCTCGATCGCGGCGATCATCGCGACCCGCTCCATCAGCCACCAGCGGCGGGCCCGGCCCGGCGGCAGCGTCCGGTCGCCGAGCAGCTTCTCGAAGAACCAGTCGACCTGCGCGGTGTACGGCGTCGGGTCGAGGCCCTGCGCGCGCAGGTGCGGCAGGACGTCGTCGTGCGCCTGCGAGTGCACGGCCTCCTGGCCGATGAAGCCGATGACGTCCTCGCGCAGCCGGTCGTCGGTGATGTACGGCAGCGCCTGCTGGTAGACGTGCACGAACCACCGCTCGCCGGCCGGGAGGAGCAGGTGCAGCACGTTGATCGTGTGCGTGGTGAAGGGGTCGCCGGGAACCCAGTGGAGCGGGGTCTCCTGCCAGTCGAAGGCGACCTTGCGGGCCTTGAGCTCGACGTGTTCCGACGCCACCGGTGCAGGCTGCGTATTAGACATGCCGTCAATGTACTGAGGGGTAAGCACGGGGAACAGAGCCGTGCACCGCCTTTTTCGCCCCGCCGCGAGACCTGCCGCCGGACCCGTCCCGGGACCCGCCCCGGGTCCGTCCCGGGGCGGTCCCGGGCCCTTCCCGGGTCCGTCCCGGGTGGGTCCCTGCTCCGTCCGGGATCCCCCTCCGGCCTGCCGCCCGCCCCTACTTCAGCGCGGGCATCCGGCGGCCGTCCTCCAGGGTGGCGCTCAGTTCCGCGCGGGCGCCCGCCTGCGCCGCCGCCGCGAGGACCGGGCCCTCGGCGCGCGCCGCCACCCCGCCCTTCACCTCCACCGAGGCCACGTCCGGGCCGCCCGCCCCGAGCACGTACCAGCCGCCGCCCGGCGCCTGCCACAGCGCCCCGGCCAGCACCCGGGGCTCCCGCTCCCCGCACGCCGGAACGTCCTGGGCGCGGGCCGCGAGCGCGGCCGGAGCCTCGGGGTCCGGCGACAGGAACTGCGCGAGGACCCGGCTGCCGGTGCCCCGCCAGGTCTCCGCCCGGGTGCACACCCAGGCCGCCCGTCCGGCGCCCTCCGGCAGCGTCTGCCGGGCGAACCGCCAGGCCCGCACCGAGCGCACGCCCTGCCCGAGGACCGTCGTCAGCTGGCACGCCGTCCGCGCCCAGACTGCCCGGGCCTCCCGGCCGGTCGCCTCGACGGCCGCGCCGGGCGCGCCCCACAGCAGCCGGGCGGGCACCAGCTCGCCGAGGTCGCCGAGGAGCCGGCTGCCCGTGTCGTCCTTCAGCTGGAGGGTGTTCCACCGCGCGCACTCCTTCGCGAGCGCGGGACTGGGCACGGCGTCGGTCACCCCGCGCGCGTCCCGGCCGAGCCGCCACGGCTCCTTGCCGGGCATCAGCAGGTCCCGCACCGAGGCGCCGGTCACCCACGGCGCGGTCAGATAGCGCACGTTCCCGGCCGCCCGGGTCACCACCACGGCGGCGGCACCGGGCCCCTCGGCGGCGTCGGTCCTGGCGAAGTCGAGGGCGGCGCCCGCCGTCCCCTCCACCGGCTCCGCGTACCGCACGATCCGCAGCCCGTCGTGGAGGAGCACCACCCGGGCCGCGTCCACCCGCCCCGCGAAGAGCAACTGGGGCGGCCCCATGGGCGGCCCGACCGGAGTGCCCGGCGTCGCCGACGACTCCACCGCCCCGCCCGGCCGCGCCCACACGGCGAGCGCCCGCCGCAGCAGCCCGGTGTCCCCGGCGAGCTCCCCGCGCGCGGGCCACACGGAGAAGTCCCGCCGCACGGCCCCCGGCCACACGCCCGCGCCGACCCGCCGCACCTTCGCCGGGTCGAGCGCGGACTCGGCGGCGGGGTTACGGGCGTAACTCGGCGCCGCAGCACCGTTTCTGCCCCATCCGTCCCCCGGCAGCCCCAGCAGCGCCCCGCACACCAGCAGGGCCACCGCCCCCACCACCGCGGCCCGCCCGTGCTGCCGCCGCCGCAGCAGGTCTCCCGGCCGGGCCTGCAGGGTGCAGGGGTCGAACTCCGCCGACTCCAGCAGCGACGCCCCGCTGAGCCGCGCCCCGCGGTGCCTCCCGTCCCGACCGTCCCCCGGACCCGTCGGACCCCCGGCGTCGGCCTCCTCCGGAGCGCCGGGGGAGCCGGGCGAGCCGGGGGAGCCGGGGAGCGGGCCGCCGCTTCGGGTCCGGCCGGGTCCGGCCTGTTCGGCGACGCGCTCGGCGCGCCCGCGGCCGCCCGCCGGCGCGGTGCGGGCGTCCGGCGGCGCGGCGGGTCCGGCCGCGGGCGCGGGCCGGGCCCCGGCCGGCGCCCCGCCCGGGGGCGGCTCGTCCTCCAGGGCGGCCAGCTCGGCGAGGGCCGACTCCGGGTCCCCTGCGCCCACCGAGGCGAGCACCCGGAGGACCTCCGCGTCGCCCTGGCGCTCCAGGCCGCGCAGCACGTACGCGGCGCGGGCCGGGGCGGAGAGGCGGGAGAGCAGCTGGTCCAGGGCGAGTTCGTCCGCGCCGCCCGCCCGGGGGAACAGCCGCAGCCCCCACACCTGCGGCAGCAGCGGCGGCAGCTGGGCGCGGCGCGGCACGGCCAGCCGGCGCAGCGGCAGTCCCGCCACCAGCGCCTGCCGCAGCACCTCGCCCCGCACGTAGGCGTACCCGGGATCCACCGCGTCCTCCGGCCGCCGGGGCTCCGGCACGGCCGGCCCCGGCACCCGCCGCCGCGGCAGGGCCCGCTGGACGAGGGCGTGCGCGGTCAGCACCCGCCGGTTGCGGCCCATCGTCGGGGGCAGGACCAGATAGGCGATGCGCACGAGGCGCGGGTAGCGCTCGACGAGGGCGGCCTCGGCCTGCTCGACGTCGACGGGGCCCACGGGCGAGGGAACGAGATCCTGGGTGCTCACGTTCAGCAGAACGAGCGATTCTTCCGATGGTCACCTTGGCGGGCGCGCGGTCCGCGTCCACCGGCCGCCCCGGCGGACGCCCCTCCGCACCCGCCGGCCGCCCGGAGAGGCGCGGCCCCTCCGCACCCGCCGGGGCCTCAGGCCGCGTACACCGTCAGGCGCTCGCGGAGCAGGCCGGTGACCTCGTCGGGGACGCCCAGGCCGTCGCGTACGTACGCCTCCATCGACCCGTGCCGCTCCGCGACCTCCTCCAGCGCCGCGTCCAGGTACCCGGGCAGGACGCCGATCATCGCGAGGACCAGGTCGGGGTCGCCCCCCTGGGCGATGAAGCCCTCGATCATCGGCGCGAACGCGTGCCGCACCGCCGGGTTCACCGCCAGGTACTCCTCCCGGAGGACCGCCTCGTCCGCGCCGAGCAGCGCCAGCACCACCGTCGCCGCCCACCCCGTGCGGTCCTTGCCCGCCGTGCAGTGGAAGAGCAGCGGTCCCGCGCCGGGCGTGCCCAGCTCGGTGAGGAGGGCGCCGTAGGAGGTGCGGGCCGAGTCGCTCGCCACGAAGGCGCGGTAGGTGGCCCGCATCGCGTCCACGATCCGGCCGCCGCCGAGGTGCCGCTCCGCGAGCGCCGGGTCGCCGAGCAGCGTCTTGAGCCGCGCGGCGGGCGGCAGCCCGCTCGCCGCCAGGTGGTCGGCGAGCACGTCCGCGACGACCGCGCGCGCCCCGTCCGGCAGCCGGTCGGGCCGGTCGGCCCGCTCGGCGGCGGTCCGCAGGTCGACGACGGTGCGGATCTTCAGCCCGGCCACGGCCTCCTCCTCCGGCTCCAGCCGGTCGAGCTGCGCCGACCGCAGCACGAGTCCGGACCGTACGGAACGCCCCTCGCCCAGCGGCAGACCGCCGAGGTCCCGCAGGTTGGCGACGGAGGCGGCGGGTATCGCGGCCATGGACGCGGCTCCTCCCGTTGCGTGGCTCTCCCCCGACGGTAAGGGCCCCGCCCCGACTCGGCACCACAAGCCCGCCCCGCGGCCCGCCCCGCGGCCGGAGACCACCCCGCCCCCCACGGCGCCGAGCCCACCGGAACCACCCGCCCACCGGAACCGCCCGCCCGTCCGCCCGCCCGGCCACCTGTCGGGGCCGCGTTCCGACCACCCGCCGGAACCGCCTGCCCCACCCGCCCGCCGGAACCGCGCACCCCGCCCGGAAGTCCGCCGGAACCGCCTCTCCCGCCCGCCCGAACCGCCCCTCCCGTCCGCCCCGTCACCCGGCGGACCGGTTCGTCCCGGCCGTTCGGGAGGCCCGGAAAGCAGTCCGTTCCGTACCACCGGGAGGCGCTCTGTCCCCGGTCGGCCGCGGGTGGCACCATGACCCCGATGACGCACACCCGGTCGCCTCTGCGCGCCCTGAGAGCCGCCCTGTTCGCGGTCGTGTGCGTCGCACTGGCGGCGGTGGGGCATTCGTCCATGTCTGCGCACTCGCTCGACCCGCTCGGCGTCCTCGTCGCCCTGGCCGCCACGGGCGGCGTCGCCTGGTGCGCGGCCGGCCGCCGCCGCGGCCCCGCCGCCTGCGCGGGCGGCACCCTCGTCGCCCAGGGCGTCCTCCACCTGGCCTTCTCCCTGACCGGCGCCCACTCCCCGGCCGCCGGCCCGGCGGCCGCCACGGCCCACCCGGCCGCGCACGGGGGACACGCGGCGCAGGCGGCGCACGGCGGCCCCGCAGACCCGTCGGACGCCGTCGCCGCCGGCGACGGCCTGGCCGCGCTCCTCGGTCCCGTCGCCGGCGGCGGACCCGGGATGCTCGCCGTCCACCTCCTGGCCGCGCTGGTCTGCGGGCTGTGGCTGGCGCGCGGCGAGGCCGCCTTCTTCGCGCTCGCGGAGGCCGCGCTCACCCCGCTGCGGCACCTCCTCGCCGTCCCGCTCGGCCCCCTCGCGGCCCCCGCCGACCCGTGCCGCCCGGTGCGCCGGCCGCGCCGGAACGCCCGGCGCCCGCACGTCGTCGTCCTCGCGCACGTCCTCTCCCGGCGCGGCCCGCCCCGGCCGCCCGTTCCCCGCGCCACGGTCCTCGGTCCGCTCGTCTGACGCCGCCGGGGGCCGCTTCCCCCTGCCCGACGGCAGACCCCTCACGAGACTCCGAGGACAGTCATGACCATCGACGATCCCGCACGCCCCGGCACCCCCGAGGCCGACGGACCGCCCACCGCGACGGCCACCGAAACGGCCGACGGACCGCCCACCGAAACGCCCGACGAAGCAGCCGGCGGACCGGCCACCGCGACGGCCACCGCGACGCCCGCCGCCCCGCGCCGCCCCGGCGCCTGGGCCGCCCTGCGGCCCCTCCTGCTCCGGCTCCACTTCACCGCCGGCCTCCTCACCGCCCCCTTCCTCCTCGTCGCCGCGCTCAGCGGCCTGCTCTACGCCCTCTCCTACCAGGCGGAGAAGGTCGTCTACGCGCACGAGCTGGAGGTTCCGGTCGGCGACCGGGTCCTCCCGCTGGACCGCCAGATCGGCATCGCCCGCGAGGCGAACCCGGCCGGCACCGTCACCGCCGTCTGGCCGGGCGCCGAACCGGGCGCGACCACCCGCGTCCTGATGGCCGACCCCGAGGCGCCCGAGGGCACCTCGCTGGCCGTCTTCGTCGACCCGTACACCGGCGAGGTGCGCGGGGAGCTGCCGAGCTACGGCAGCAGCGGCGCCCTGCCGCTGCGCACCTGGATCGACGGACTCCACCGGGACCTGCACCTCGGTGAGCCCGGCCGGATCTACAGTGAACTCGCCGCCAGCTGGCTGGGGGTGCTGGTCCTCGGCGGTCTGGTCCTCTGGTTCGCCCGGCGCCGCACCCGGCGGCGCGCGCTGCTGCTCCCCGAGGGCGGCCCGAAGTCCCGCCGCCGCACCCTCTCCTGGCACGGCTCCGTCGGTCTGTGGGCGGCGCTCGGCCTGCTGCTGCTCTCCGCGACCGGCCTGACCTGGTCGCGGTACGCCGGCGAGAACATCGGCATCCTCCAGGACCGGCTCGGCGGCGCCACCCCCGCCCTCTCGGCGGGTGCCGCCGGGGGAGCGGGCGGCGAGCACGCGGGCCACGGCACCGGCCACCAGCCCGCCGACCCCGCCCCCGCCACCGCCGACATCGGCGTCGACCGGGCCGTCGCGGCCGCCCGCGCCGCCGGTCTCGACAGCTCCTGGATAGCCGTCACCCTGCCCTCCGAGGGCAGTGGTTACGTGGTGAAGGAGACCGACAAGCAGTTCCCGCTCGCACTGGACCAGGTCGCGGTGGACCCGGCCGACGGCACCGTCCTCGACCTGCTCGCCTTCGACGAGTACCCGCTCCTCGCGAAGCTGACCCGCATCGGCATCGACGCCCACATGGGCGTCTTCCTGGGCCTGTTCAACCAGCTGGTCCTCGCGGCCCTCGCCCTCGCGCTGTCCCTGATGATCCTCTGGGGCTACCGCATGTGGTGGCTGCGCCGGCCGCGCCGCCCGGTGGGCCGGGGCGCCTGGCGGAAGGTGCCGGTGACGCTGCTGCTGCCGCTCGCCGCGGCGACCGCGCTCGTCGGCTGGTCCGTCCCGCTGCTCGGCGCCGGCCTGCTGGTGCTCCTCGCCGCCGAGGCCGTCCTCGCCCTGGTGGCCAGGGCGAGGACGCGGCGGAGCACCGCCTCCTAGGAGGCGGTCAGGGCAGGTACTTGTAGCCGACCCGCCGCACGGTCTGGATCGTGTGGCGGTGCGCGGCTCCCAGCTTGCGGCGGAGCCGGGCGACGTGGACGTCGACCGTGCGCCCGTCGCCCACGTGCCCGTACCCCCACACCGTCTGCACCAGCTGGTCGCGGGTGTGGACCCGGTGCGGGTGGGCCACCAGATGGGCGAGGAGCTCGAACTCCAGGTAGGTCAGGTCGAGCGCCCGCCCGTCGACGGTGGCGATCCGCCGCTCGGCGTCGATGCCGACCGGCCCCTCGGCGGCGGCCCCGGGTTCGGGCTCGGGCGCGGGCGGCTGCTGGTCGGCGGGGAGCAGCACCAGGTAGCCGACCATCGGCGGCCGGCCCGGCAGGACGGGAAGGGCGTGCGGGGGCGCCGGCAGCAGCGTGGCGCCCGGCGGCAGGAAGTCGGCGACCCGGGCCAGCCCGGCGACCTCGTCGGGGGCGACGGCGCGCAGCCGGGGACGGGGAGCGGCAAGCGGGGTGGCGGCAGCCTGGGTGTGGGCCATGAGGACTCAGCTCTCTCGCGCGAGGTGCGGACGGACCGTTCGTGGTCGTACGTCATGCGTCGTGCGCGTCGGCCGAAGGCCGGGGACCGGAATCCGCCCGGTCGGGGCTTTAGAGGGCCGACGCGTTCCTCACGCGCCGACAGCACCGGTCGAAGTCGTGGTGCTGACGGGAAGGCCAGAACGGCTCGAGGTCGTGGCGACCCCGCGCGCTGTCGTTCCGCTCCATGCTGGCCATATCCCTATTAAACCAGGAGGGAAGGGCTCCGGGCAGCCCCGGAACGCCCAAAACCGTTGTCGCGCATCCCACATGACGGAAGGGGCGCCCACCGTGCGGAACGGTGGGCGCCCCTTCGCGGGACGTGCGTCAGCGGGTCGCTCAGACCTGGCCGGCCTTGGCCAGGGCCTCGCAGCAGGTGTCCACGATCAGGCGGGTCACCACGTACGGGTCCACGTTGGCGTTGGGGCGGCGGTCCTCGATGTAGCCCTTCCGGTCCTGCTCGACCTGCCACGGGATGCGGACCGAGGCGCCGCGGTCCGAGACGCCGTAGGAGTACTGGTCCCACGGGGCGGTCTCGTGCAGGCCCGTCAGGCGGTCGTCGATGCCGGCGCCGTAGTTCTTGACGTGGTCGAGCGGCTTCGAGCCCTCGCCCAGCGCCTCGCAGGCGGTGATGATCGCGTCGTAGCCCTCGCGCATCGCCTTGGTGGAGAAGTTGGTGTGCGCGCCGGCGCCGTTCCAGTCGCCCTTCACCGGCTTCGGGTCCAGCGTCGCGGAGACGTTGAAGTCCTCGGCCGTGCGGTACAGCAGCCAGCGGGCGATCCACAGCTGGTCGGAGACCTCCAGCGGCGCCAGCGGGCCGACCTGGAACTCCCACTGGCCGGGCATGACCTCGGCGTTGATGCCGGAGATGCCCAGGCCCGCCTTGAGGCAGTTCTCCAGGTGCGCCTCGACGATCGGACGGCCGTGGATCTCGTCCACGCCGACGCCGCAGTAGTAACCGCCCTGCGGGGCCGGGAAGCCGTTGACCGGGAAGCCGAGCGGGCGGGTGCCCTCGAAGAAGGTGTACTCCTGCTCGATGCCGAAGATCGACTCCTGGGCGGCGTACTTGGTGGCGACCTCGACCAGCGCGGCGCGGGTGTTGGAGGAGTGCGGGGTCATGTCCGTGTTGAGGACCTCGCACAGCACCAGGATGTCGTCGCCGCCGCGGATCGGGTCCGGGCAGGAGAAGACCGGCTTGAGGACGCGGTCCGACGCGTGACCCTCGGCCTGGTTGGTGCTGGAACCGTCGAAGCCCCAGATCGGCAGCTCCGCCAGCGGCAGGACCTCGCCCGCGATGATCTTCGTCTTCGAGCGAAGCTTCGCGGTCGGCTCGGTGCCGTCGATCCAGATGTACTCAGCCTTGAAGGTCACGGGGTCATCCTTAGGGCGTGGCGTGCTGCTGCGGGTGTCCGCGGCGGCTCGCGGCGCTGCGAGAAGCTGCGGTGTCGGCCCCGGACGCCCGGCCGGTGCCCGGCCTGCCGTCTGGAGCCTTTCGTCTGACCGCAGCTTCGCAACACGGGATTTCCCTTCGGTTGCCCGTTTGTGAACCCCGTGTTACTCAGCCTTCCTGTCTTTTCCTCCGGGCCTGTGCGAGACCGTGCGCGTCGAGCAGCTCGCCGAAGCCGGCCGCGCGGATGCGCCGGACCAGCTCCTCGGGCGCGGTCCCCAGGGCCTCCGCGGCACGGCCGACGTGCCAGTCGCAGGAGGCCAGCCGGCGGAGCAGGTACCCCCGCCTGACCTGGGCGTCCGAGAGCCGGAAGGTCTTCAGATAGGCCGTGCGGCCCTTGTGGTCGGTGATCAGCTCCCCGATGTGCTGCTCCCGTCCGTCCCGCAGGAACGGCGGCAGGAACCGGTACAGCGCGAACGACCCCATCCGGTACACCCGCTCGAAGGCGTACGGCGTCTCCAGCAGGTCCCGCGCCATCAGCCCGTCGTGCGCCTCCGCCCAGCGCCGCTCCTGCTCGCGGGCGGCCGCCCGCAGGTCCGCGAGGTTCCGGATGCCGCCGGCGCCGTCCCGGATCCGGGCGGTGAAGTCGGGCACCGGGGCGCCGTAGTGGGCGTACTGGTGCA
The DNA here is from genome assembly GCF_014650895.1 of Streptomyces omiyaensis. Lineage (GTDB taxonomy): Bacteria > Actinomycetota > Actinomycetes > Streptomycetales > Streptomycetaceae > Streptomyces > Streptomyces omiyaensis. The sequence continues at coordinate 212,558 of NZ_BMVV01000010.1, read as the reverse complement.
CCTGCTCGCCGTACAGGTCCTCCACCAGCGTCGGGTGCAGCAGCCGGTAGTCCTCCGGGTGCGGGACGACGAAGGCACCGGCCAGCGCGTCCGCCGCGTACACCAGCACCCCGCACTGGCCCGGGTGCAGCTCGAAGATCCGCAGCGCCTCCGCGAGCCCCGGCACCTCCACCCCGGCGTACGCCGCCTCCGCCCGCGGCGAAAGGCCCCGGCGCAGCGCGTCGCGCGACCACTCCTCCCACAGCACCGGCGGCCCGCCGAAGTGCAGCGACAGATAGCCGTCCAGGGCGAGGTGGAGCGGCAGGAACCGCAGCCGCCGCTCGCCCCGGCGCCGCTTGGCGAACCGGTGGTGCGGGGCCCGCAGCGGCACGGTGGCCGGCGGCCCGTCCCCGAGCCGGGTCCCGTAGACCGCCTCCTCCCGGTCCGTCCCCGACCAGTCCGCGACGAAGCCGTGCGGGATGTAGGAGGTGTAGACGGTGCCGTCGCCGGCGTCCACGGACGAGGGCGCCGAGAGGTGCGAGACGTACCCGCCGTCCCGGCCCCCGCCGTCCCGGCGGACCCCGCTCCCGTACGCCTCCCGGTGCAGCCGCAGCCCCCCGACCGGCTCGGCCCGCACCAGCGGCACCAGCCGCACCCCGCCCCACACCTGCGCGGGCCGCACGCCGAGCCCCGTCAGATCGATCCGCGTCACGCCTTCTCCCCCTCGCCGTGTCCCGCGAGGAAGTCCGCCACCCGCCGGTCCAGATAGGTCCGCAGCTCGGTCAGCCCGGTCCGCCCCTCGGCGAACCCGGCGATCTCCACCAGGGCCGGCAGGTCCTCCGCGTCCCGGATGCCGACCGCGGGCACCGAGGGCCCCAGCCGGCGCACGTCGAACACGCCCGCGTCGTATACGGGGTTCACGTGCACCGCGGCCGTCCGCCGCTCCGGATCCAGCCGCGACCGCCACACCCGCAGCACCTCGCCCGCGAGCCCCGGAGGCGCGTTGTCCCAGCCGTCCGAGACGATCACCAGCCGCTCCGGCCCGCCGTCGAGCGCGTCGAGGATCCGCAGCCCCAGCGGCGTGGGCCCGTCCGGTCTGACCAGCAGCGGATCCGTACCGCCCGAGGTCCACAGCCCGGTGTACGCCCCCGGGGCCGCCAGCGCCTCCAGCAGGAAGTGGCAGCCGAGCGCCACGGCCAGCGGCCGGCGCCGCTTCACCGCCGAACCCGACGACGAGAAGCTGTCGTCGAGCACCGCCGCGACCCGCCCCCAGCTCCCCGCGTACGGCCCCGCCGCCCGCAGCGCCGCCGCGCGCAGCGCCCCGGTCAGCTCGCCCCGCCGCTCCGCCCGCTCCGCGAACGGCAGCGCCAGCACGTGGAGCGCCAGCCGGGTCAGCGGCATCCCGCGCAGGTCGGCGCCCGGTCCGGCGGTCCGCGTGGTGCGCAGCCGCTCCAGCCGGGTCATGCGGGGCGCGATCCGCTCCAGGAACACCTTCCGGTCCACCCCGTGGCGCGCCGCGAACCCCTCCGCGACGCTGAACGGCAGCGCGTACACCGCGCTCTCGTCGTAGTGCGCCCGCCGGTACGCCTCCAGGGTCGGGTTCCCGTACCGGACCCGCTTCCCCGGCGCGAAGAGGAAGTCGCCCGTCTCGGCGTCGGCGGGCGGCAGGTGCGCGTGGCGGAGGGCGCCCTTCACCCCGCTGCGGTACTTCACGGCGTCCAGCGCCGGATCCGGCCGCGCGGCCAGCCACTCCCGCACGATCGCGCGGGTGCGCCGGTTGTTGACCCCGGCCTCCCGCAGCCGCCCGAAGAGCCGGTACACCCGCTGCGGCGCCATCCGCGCCAGCCGGGCCGCGACCAGCCGCCCCTCCCCGTCCCCGGCCTCGCCCGGCGTCCGCAGCAGCTGCTCGACGACGAGCGCGGCGTTGTGGTCGTTGATGTCGAGCGCGAGGCAGGAGGCGTACAGCGGGCGGTAGTTGACCCGCACGTACTCGTGCAGGAAGCCGAGCGACAGACGCTGCTCGGCGGCCGAGGAGCGGAACTCCCGCTGTCCGGTGGCGGTCACGGCCGCGTTGACGAACAGCAGCACGTCCTCCGCGGCGACGAGCTCGGACACGGCGTCCCCCTTCTCCGCGTGTCGGCGTGCCGGCCGGGGAGAGGGAGCACGATCAGCGAAGACGTTGCTTTACGAGGCAGGTTCCGGAAGTCGTACCGAAGTCCCGCGGCCGGCACCCGAGCACGCTAACACCGGCCCGGGGGAGCGGTGCCACCGATATACGGCGCACCCCGGCCCGCGGCCCGGGCACCGGGTGCGAAGGCGCGTCCCGGACCCGGCAGACTGGTCCCATGGCGATCCTCCCCGCGCACCAGCGCCCCCGCATCGGTCTCGTCGGCACCGGCCCCTGGGCCGCCCGCACCCACGCCCCGGCGATCGCCGCCCACGCGGGGGTCGACTTCGCCGGCGTCTGGGGCCGGCGCCCGGAGGCGGCCGCCGCGCTCGCCGAGGCCTCCGGCACGCGCGCCTACGAGGACCTCGACGACCTCCTCGCCGAGTGCGACGCCGTGGCGGTGGCGCTCCCGCCGGACGTCCAGGCCGAGGTCGCCGTCCGCGCCGCCCGGGCCGGCCGCCACCTCCTCCTCGACAAGCCGCTGGCGACCACGGTCGGCGCGGCCCGCGAGGTCGCGGAGGCGGCGGAGGGGGCGGGCGTCGCCTCGGTCGTCTTCTGCACCCTGCGCTTCGCCCCGGAGACCGCCCGCTGGATCGAGGAGCGGCGGGCCGAGGGCGGCTGGTACGTCGGCGAGGCCCGCTGGCTCGGCTCCCTCTACGGCCCCGGCTCCGCCAGCCCCTACGCGGAGTCGCCGTGGCGGCGCGAGAAGGGCGGGCTGTGGGACGTGGGCCCGCACGTCCTCTCCGTGCTCCTGCCGATCCTCGGCGAGGTGACGTCCCTGACGGCGGCGAGGGGCCCGGAGGACACCCACCACCTGATCCTCCGCCACGCCTCGGGCGCGAGCAGCACGGCGACCCTGACCCTCGGCGCCCCGCCCGCGGCGGCCGGCGCGGCGATCACCCTGCACGGCACCGCGGGCCGCGCCGAGCTGCCGGCGTGGAACGGCGCGACGGAGGCGTACGGCCACGCCGTCGACGCCCTCCTCGCCGCCGCCCGCACCGGCACCCCCGACCCCTGCGACGCCCGCTTCGCCCTCCGCCTCACCGAGCTCCTCACCGAGGCGGAGGCCCGGGCGGCCGGCGCCTGAGGCGCCTGAGCCCCTCCCGCCCCGCTCCCGCCCTCCCGGCCCCGCCCTCGCGCTACTTCCGCCCGAGGGCGTCCCGCACGGCCTCCTCCGACCGCGCGACGACGGCGCTGCCGTCGTCGGCGGTGATGATCGGCCGCTGGATCAGCTTCGGGTGGGCGCGGAGCGCCTCGATCCACCGCTCCCGGTCCTGCGCCGTCCGGCCCCACTCCTTCACGCCGAGCTCCTTCGCCTCGGCCTCCCCGGTCCGCGTGATGTCCCACGGCTCCAGCTCCAGCCGGCCGAGCACGGCCCGGATCTCCTCCGCGGAGGGCACGTCCTCCAGGTACTTCCGGACGGTGTAACCGGCCCCTTCCGCGTCGAGCAGGGTGAGGGCGCCACGGCACTTGGAACAGGCGGGATTGATCCAGATCTCCATCCCCCCAAATTACCCCCGGACCCCGTCCGACCAGGTCCGATTGTCAGTGGTAGCGCCTAAAATGGGAGTCGAAGGCAAGGGCCCCGGGGAGGGCCCCCGCCACCGTTCGCCAGGAGGTAGCCCATGGCAACTGCCGTGATCCGCAGGCCGTCCATCGAACCCTTCACGCCGCTCCTGAAGAAGCCCCTCCCGGCCGGCCGCCCGCGCGAGTGGTACGTCGTCCACAACCGCCGCCTCAAGGCCATGCGGCTCGCGATCGCCCTGCTCGACACCGGGGTCTACGTCCCCTCGAAGGCCACCGACGCGACCATCCGCACCATGGCCGCCCGCATAGGCATCCACCCCCCGTCGGACACCACCTGCCGCCTGGTCCGCACCTTCATCCGCCAGAACCGCTGACCCGCCCGGCACGGCGCTGACGCGGCGCGCGAGCCGTCCCGCCGCCCCGGTGCCTCCGGGGCGGCGGTCGCGTTCCCGGCGGGGAGGCCGCGGAAGACGGCGAGGGCCGCCGTCCCGGAGTGGTTCCGGGGCGGCGGCCCTCAGCGGTGGTGCGGGTGCGCCTCGCGGTCTAGAGGTCGTAGTAGAGCTCGAACTCGTGCGGGTGCGGGCGGAGCTGGATCGGGGCGATCTCGTTGGTCCGCTTGTAGTCGATCCAGGTCTCGATCAGGTCCGAGGTGAAGACGCCGCCGGCCTGGAGGTACTCGTTGTCCTCCTCCAGGGCCTTGAGCACGGCCTCCAGGTTGGTCGGGACCTGCGGGACGCTCGCGTGCTCCTCGGGGGCGAGCTCGTACAGGTCCTTGTCGATCGGCTCCATGGGCTCGATCTTGTTCTTGACGCCGTCGAGGCCCGCGAGGAGGAGGGCGGAGAAGGCGAGGTACGGGTTCGAGGACGGGTCCGGCGCGCGGAACTCGACGCGCTTGGCCTTCGGGTTCGAGCCCGTGATCGGGATGCGCATGGCGGCGGAGCGGTTGCGCTGCGAGTAGACCAGGTTGACCGGCGCCTCGAAGCCCGGGACCAGGCGGTGGTAGGAGTTCACCGTCGGGTTGGTGAAGGCGAGCAGCGACGGGGCGTGCTTGAGGATGCCGCCGATGTAGTAGCGGGCGGTGTCCGAGAGGCCCGCGTAGCCGGCCTCGTCGTAGAACAGCGGGTCGCCGTTGGACCAGAGCGACTGGTGGACGTGCATGCCCGAGCCGTTGTCGCCGAAGATCGGCTTCGGCATGAAGGTCGCGGACTTGCCGTTCCGCCAGGCGACGTTCTTGATGATGTACTTGAACAGCATCAGGTCGTCGGCCGAGGCGAGCAGCGTGTTGAACTTGTAGTTGATCTCGGCCTGGCCGGCGGTGCCGACCTCGTGGTGCTGGCGCTCGACCTGGAGGCCGACCTTCTCCAGCTCCAGGGACATCTCCGAGCGGAGGTCGGCGAAGTGGTCGACCGGCGGGGCCGGGAAGTAGCCGCCCTTGTAGCGGACCTTGTAGCCGCGGTTGTTCTCCTCCGCACCGGTGTTCCAGGCGCCGGCCTCGGAGTCGATGTGGTAGAAGCCCTGGTTCGCGGAGGTCTCGAAGCGGACCGAGTCGAAGACGTAGAACTCGGCCTCGGGGCCGAAGTACGCGGTGTCGGCGATGCCGGTGGAGGCGAGGTACGCCTCCGCCTTCTTCGCGATGTTCCGCGGGTCACGGCTGTAGGCCTCGCCCGTGATCGGGTCGTGGATGAAGAAGTTGATGTTGAGCGTCTTGTCGCGGCGGAACGGGTCCAGGCGGGCCGTCGACAGGTCCGCGCGCAGCGACATGTCGGACTCGTGGATGGCCTGGAAGCCGCGGATCGACGAGCCGTCGAAGGCCAGCTCCTCGGACGGGTCGAAGGCCGTCGCCGGGATCGAGAAGTGCTGCATCACGCCGGGAAGGTCGCAGAAGCGGACGTCGACCATCTTGACGTCCTCGTCCTTGATGAACTTCGCGACCTCTTCGGCGTTCTGGAACCCGTGCTTGGACATCCAACTCCTCCTACTCCCGGCCCGGGGAGGGGCGGGGTTGCAGCTCGGTGATGCGGCCAGTGCGGTGGCGCACGCTCGGACCCGACCCTAGGCAGTCGGGATTTCTCAAGCATGACCCATTTGTTTCGTCGAAGTTAACCGGGGCGGGTGGCGACGCTCCGTGTCGCACCCTCGGCCGTCTCCGCGCCACCCCCCATCCGTACCCGGACCGAAGTGATCGAAATCGGGCGCAGTACGGTGGTCGGGTGGACAACAGGCAAGCACTCGGATCGTGGCTCTCCGGCCCTCGTGCCGCGGCGGAGCAAGCAGGCGTGGACTTCGGCTACCGGGGGAAGCAGCTGGGCCTCCCCGAGGAGGGGCCCGGTTCGATCGCCCGCCCCGGCGCGCGGCTCGGCGCGCTCGCCGTGGACTGGGGTCTGTGCCTGCTGATCGCATACGGTCTCATCACCGACGGCTATGGGCAGGCGACCAGCAACTGGGCCCTGCTCATCCTTTTCGTCCTGAACGCCCTGACCGTCGGCACCGTCGGCGCCACCCCCGGGAAGCTCCTCTTCCGCCTGCGGGTCGTCTCCGTCCAGGGGGGCCGGCTCTCGCTGCCCCGCGCCGTGCTCCGCGCCGCCCTCACCTGCCTGGCGATCCCCGCGCTCGTCTGGGACCGGGACGGCCGCGGCCTCCACGACCGCTTCTCCGGCGCGGTCCAGGTCCGCGTCTGACCCCACGCCCCACGCCCCGCGTCCGCCCCGGCCGCCCGTCGACGACCGGACCGCTCCCCGGCCCGGCCGCCCGGCCCACGCCCGGACGGCTCCCCGGGCCCGGGCCCGGCCCCGGAAGCCGAAACGGCGGTGCCCCGGACCTCGCAGGTCCGGGGCACCGCCGTTTCCGGTCTCGCGCGCGTCAGCGCATCTTTCCGCCGCGCGGCATCTTCATGCCCTTCGGCATCGGGCCCTTGGGCAGCGGCATGTTGCTCATCAGGTCGCCCATCGCCCGCAGGCGGTCGTTGGCCGCCGTCACCTGGGGGCCGCTGAGCAGCCGGGGCAGCTTCAGCATCTTGGTGCGGACCTTCTTGAGCGGGACCTGGCCCTGCTCCTCGTCGTTGCCGACGATGATGTCCGTCACCGGCACGTCGACCAGGATGCGGGCCATCTTCTTCTTCTCGGCCACGAGGAGGGGCTTCAGCCGGTTCGGGTTGCCCTCGCCGACCAGGACGATGCCCTGGCGGCCGACCGCCCGGTGCACGACGTCCTGGTTGCGGTTCATCGCGACCGCCGGGGTCACGGTCCAGCCGCGCCCGATGTTCTGCAGCACCGCCGCGGCGGCGCCCGGCTGTCCCTCCATCTGCCCGAAGGCCGCCCGCTCGGCGCGCCGTCCGAAGACGATCGCCATCGCCAGGAGCGCCAGGACGAAGCCCAGGATGCCCAGGTAGACCGGGTGTCCGATCAGGAAGCCGATACCGAGGAGGACACCGAGCACGACGATGCCCACGCCGGCGACGACGAGCCCGACCTTGGGGTCGGCCTTGCGGGTCATCTTGTACGTGAGGGCGATCTGCTTCAGTCGCCCGGGGTTCGCGGCGTCAGCGCCGCCCGTGTTTGCCTTCCTCGCCATGCCTTGAAGTCTACGTGGCCCGCGACGCCCGGCCGGACGCGGCCTCCAGGACGTGCTGGGCCTCGATGCGGTCCCTGGCGCGGCGGCGGTCCTCCAGGACGGAGGTCCAGGCGTTGCGGCGTGCGGTGCGCTGTCCGGCGCCCAGGAGCAGCCCTTCGACGGCGCGCAGGGCGCCGGTGACGGAGGGGAGGGCGCGGGCGCGGAGGTGGGTCGGCGCTGCTGCGGCCGGCATGACGGGTCCTCTCTCGGGAGCGGAGGAGACGAGGTGGGGGAGGGAGCTCATGGTGGCGGTGCGTGGAACCATGCTCACAGAACGGTGTTACCAGCGCATGACTCGGCGGTCAAACCCTGATGAAACGCCGATGCGGGCCCCCCCGTACGGCGGAGCGGCCCGTACCGCCCCGCTGAACTGCGGGGCCGTACGGGCCGCCCTCCCGCCGTGGAGTACCGGCGGGTAGCCGCTTGTGCGGCGACTCACACCGCCTGGACGGCCTCCACCGTCGTGCCCCGCTTCTCGATCGCCTGCTGGTAGAGGCGGCCGGCGCGGTACGAGGAGCGGACCAGCGGGCCCGACATGACGCCGGAGAAGCCGATCTCGTCGGCCTCGTCCTTGAGCTCCACGAACTCCTGCGGCTTGACCCAGCGCTCCACGGGGTGGTGCCGGAGCGAGGGGCGCAGGTACTGGGTGATCGTGATGAGCTCGCAGCCGGCGTCGTGCAGCTGCTTCAGCGCCTCGCTGACCTCCTCGCGGGTCTCGCCCATGCCGAGGATCAGGTTGGACTTCGTGACCAGGCCGTAGTCGCGGGCCTTGGTGATGACCTCCAGCGACCGCTCGTAGCGGAAGCCGGGGCGGATCCGCTTGAAGATCCGCGGGACGGTCTCGACGTTGTGCGCGAAGACCTCGGGGCGGGAGGCGAAGACCTCCGCCAGGAGTTCGGGCACCGCGTTGAAGTCGGGGGCGAGCAGCTCGACCTTGGTGCGGCCGTCGGCGCGCTGCGCGGTCTGCTGGTGGATCTGCCGCACGGTCTCGGCGTACAGCCAGGCGCCGCCGTCCTCCAGGTCGTCGCGGGCGACGCCGGTGATGGTGGCGTAGTTGAGGTCCATGGTGACGACCGACTCGCCCACGCGCCGCGGTTCGTCGCGGTCGAGGGCCTCCGGCTTGCCGGTGTCGATCTGGCAGAAGTCGCAGCGCCGGGTGCACTGGTCACCGCCGATGAGGAAGGTGGCCTCCCGGTCCTCCCAGCACTCGAAGATGTTGGGGCAGCCCGCCTCCTGGCAGACCGTGTGCAGGCCCTCGCTCTTCACGAGGCTCTGCATCTTCGTGTACTCGGGACCCATCTTCGCGCGGGTCTTGATCCACTCGGGCTTGCGCTCGATGGGGGTCTGGGCGTTCCGGACCTCCAGGCGCAGCATCTTGCGTCCGTCGGGTGCGACTGCGGACACATCGGCTCCTGTAGCTTCGATTCTTCGGCGCACACCAGGGTACGCCCGTTGCTTCCATGCCTTGCTACGTCTGGCCAACCCGTGGCCAGAGCCCGGCATTCCTCAGGCGGACGCGGTCTGCGCCGGCCGCGCCTCCGGGACCGCGCCGTCGCGCCCGATCTCCCGCGGTCTGGGCTCCGCGTTCTCCAGCACGTCCCGCAGGTGCCGCTCGGCCACCGGGAGGACCTCCTCGACGGTGACGTCGCGGCCCAGCTCGTTGGCGAGCGAGGTCACGCCCGCGTCGCGGATGCCGCAGGGGATGATCCGGTCGAACCAGGCGTTGTCCGGGTTCACGTTGAAGGAGAAGCCGTGCATCGTGACGCCCTTGGCGACCCGGATGCCGATGGCGGCGAGCTTGCGGTCCTCGCGGCGCTGGCCGGCGTTGGACGGGGCGTACTCGGGGCCGTTCAGGCGCGGGTCGAACTCGTCGTCCGTCAGCCGGGGGTCGAAGTCCAGCGAGAGGCCGCCCACGGACGGCCGCTGCTCGACCGGGTCGCCGAGCACCCAGACGCCGCTGCGCCCCTCGACCCGGGTGGTCGCCACGCCGAACTCGGCGGCGGTGCGGATCAGCGCCTCCTCCAGCCGGCGCACGTGGGCCACGACGTCCACCGGGCGGGGCAGCTTGAGGATCGGGTAGCCGACGAGCTGGCCGGGGCCGTGCCAGGTGATCTTGCCGCCGCGGTCGACGTCGACCACCGGGGTCCCGTCGAGCGGCCGCTCGTTCTCCGCCGTGCGCCGGCCGGCCGTGTAGACCGGCGGGTGCTCCAGGAGGAGACAGGTGTCACCGGTCTCGTCGGCGAACCGCGCGGCGTGCACCTCGCGCTGCTTGTCCCAGGCCGCCCGGTACTCGACGGCGTCCTCGCCGAAGCCCAGGCGGACGAATTGCAGCTCACTCACGGCCATGCCTCCTCCTGGGTGCCCGCGGCCGGGTTCCGGGGATCGTCCCGGGGCGGGAGCCGGCCCGGCACCCTGCGTCTTACGCGCCCATGCCACTGTACGGCGACACGCCGGGAAACCTTCGGGCAGGTGGAGGGCGCCCGCTCCTCCCGGGCCGGGCGGTGGCTCGGCCCCGCCGGCCGAGGGGACCGGACGCGTCAGGGAGGGCGGCCGTGCGCACCGTCATGTACCGGGTGGGCGTCCACCGGACCGCCCGCCGGGCGGACGGCACCCGTCCGCGGCTCGCCGGGCGGCTCGCGGCCGGAGGGGAGCGGGCGGCGGTGCCGGAGGAGGAGGCGCGGCGGGAGCCGCTGGGACCGAAGCCGTGCGGGACGTGCGCGGAGCCCCCCGCGGAGGGCTGGGCCTCCGTCCGGCGGGGAGGGCTCCGGTCAGCGCGAAGCGACAACCACGGTTCCGGTTCCTCACACGATCGGATGAATGTGGGGCGAAGCTGGCGGTACGGGCCGGGATGACCGCTACATTCACGCCGTTCCATGAGGGTCGAAACGGGCTGCCACCTGCGCCCGGAAGGCAGGAGACCGCACAGCCGATGACGGAACGACCACCGCAGCGCGTCCCGAACCGCCAGCTCGCCGCGCTCATCGCCGAAGCCGGGTTCTCCAACGCGGGGCTCGCCAGAAGGGTGGACCAGCTGGGCCTGGAGCACGGGCTCGACCTGCGGTACGACAAGACCTCCGTGACCCGGTGGCTGCGCGGGCAGCAGCCGCGCGGCACCACGCCCGCCCTCATCGCCGAGGTCTTCACCCGCCGGCTGGGCCGCCGCCTCTCCGCCCAGGACCTCGGGCTCGACGCCTGCGCGCCCGTCTACGCGGGCCTGGAGTTCGCCGCCACCCCCGAGGAGGCCGTGGACATCGTCAGCGGGCTCTGGCGCAAGGACTCCGGCAGCCACGCCGAGCTCCGCAAGATCGCCTTCACCCCGGCCGGCCTCGTCGTGCCCAGCCGCGACTGGCTCATCGGCCGCGCCGACGACCGCGTCGCCCGCGGCGAGCCGGCCGCCCCCGTGCCGGTGGTCCGCCCCGGGGGCCACCACGGTCCCGGCGGCCACCACGGCCCCGCGGGGCCCGGTCCCGGCGGCCCCGGACGGGCGGTCGCCGCCGACCCCCGGGTGCCCCTCCAGGGCCGCTTCTCCGTGCCCCGCCAGCGCGGCACGGAGCGGGGCCCCGGGCAGCGCGTCACGGCCGGCGACATCGCCGCCCTCCGCTCCGTCGGCGAGCTCTTCCGCACGCTCGACCACGCCTACGGCGGCGGCCACGCCCGCCAGGCCCTCGTCCGCTACCTGGAGCACGAGGCCGAGCCCATGCTGCGCGGCGCCTACGGCGAGGCCACCGGCCGGCGCCTCTTCGCCGCCGCCGCCGACCTCACCCGGCTCGCCGGCTGGACCTCGTACGACATCGCCGCCCACGGCCTCGCCCAGCGCTACTTCGTGCAGGCCCTGCGCCTCGCCCAGGCCGCCGGCGACCGGGCGTACGGCTCCTACGTGCTCCTCACCATGAGCTGCCAGGCGGTCTACCTCGGGCACGGCCGCGAGGCCGTGCAGCTCGCCCGGGTCGCCCAGCAGGGCGTCGGCTCCGCCGCGCCGCCCGTCGTCCAGGCCATGCTGCACGCGGTCGAGGCCCGCGGCCACGCGGTCCTCTCCGAGGCCCGCGCGTGCAGCGCCTCCCTCGTCCGGGCCGAGCGCGCCCTGGAGGCCGCCCGGCCCGGCGACGAGGTGCCCTCCTGGGCCCGCCCCTTCGACGAGGCCCAGCTCGCGGACGAGCTCGGCCACTGCCACCGCGACCTCCAGCAGTACCGCCCCGCCGCCCAGCACGCCGAGCGGGCGCTCCAGCTCCGCGCCCCCGGCTACGCCCGCAGCCGGCTCTTCTGCCGGGTCGTCCTCGCCACCGCCCGGCTCGCCCTCGGCGAGCTGGACCAGGCCTGCGCGCTGGGCGCCGAGGCCGCCCAGCAGGCCGCCGAGATGCGCTCGGCCCGCGCGATCGAGTACGTCCGCGACTTCGAGCGCCGCCTGGAGCCCTACCGCGACGCCCCGCCCGTCCGCACCTACCGCGACCGGGTGTCCGCCCTCGGCTGACCCGCCGCCCGCCGCGCGCCCGTCAGGCGGCCTCCTCCTCCGCCTCCTCCGGGACCGGAGGCCGCAGGCCCAGGTCCGCCAGGACGGCGCCGGCGGCGCGCTCCCCGGAGCCCAGGGTGGAGCGCAGGGTGCCCGCCCCCCGGTGGTCGCCGCAGACGTAGAGGCCCGCGAGCAGCCGCACCGAGCGGCACGGGTCGTGGGCCGGGGGCGTGACGAGCACCGCGTCCCGGGTGTGGTGGAGGGCCAGCAGCTCCCACTCGTCGGTGGAGGTCCCGTACAGCGCCGCGAGGTGCTTGCGGACCCGCCGCTCGGTGTCGTCCGGCGGCGCCCCGAGGACCGTCGAGGTGATCAGCGGCCGGCCCGCCGGCGCCCGCGTCGGGTCCACCGCGCTCATCACCGCCGTGTGCGCCACCGGCCCGCCCGGGTCGGCCTCCAGGAGCAGCGTCGGGTCCGCCGTCGGCGCCACCGGCGCCGTGTGGTGCAGCACCGTCACCGGGTGGTACGCGGGGACCCGCAGGCCCGGCAGCAGTCCGGCGGCCGTCCGGGCCCCCGTGGCGAGGACCACGGCCCGGCAGCCGACCGTGCCGTGCTCGGCGGTGCGGACCCGCGCCGCCGACACCTCGGTGACCCGGACGCCGGTCCGCACGGTCCCCGGCGGCAGCAGGGCCGCCAGCCGCTCCGGGACCGCCGCCGAGCCGCCCTCCGGCACCGACACCCGGCCCCGCGCGAAGGCCCGCAGCGCCAGGTCCGCCCGCCGGCTCGACACCGCCAGGTCCGGGTCGGCGAGGAGGGCCGCGAGCAGCGGCCGCAGCACCGTCTGGACGGTCCTGGCCGGCAGCCGGCCCGACAGCGCCTCCCGGGCGGTCCGCTCCGGTCGGGCGAGCAGCCGCTGGGTCGGGGTCGCCGCGAGCCGCACCAGCGAGGCGCCGAGCCGGGCCTGGTCCAGCGAGGACGCCGGATGCCGGGGGGCGCTCGCGAGGGCGCGCGCCACGGTGAGCGCGCCCCGGCGGTTGCGCGGGTGCGGGGCGCCCCAGCGCGCGTACCGCCCGTCGGAGTGGATCAGCACCCCGGGGGCGAACGGGCGCGGCACCACCCCGCCGAGGCCCGGGAGGGCCCGCAGTTCCTCCGGTGCGAGGGTGAGCAGCCGCCCCACCCGGTCGAGCCGGAAGCCGTCGGTCAGGTCGGTGGCGTGCCGGCCGCCGACGGTCGCCGCGGCCTCCAGGACGGCGACCGAGAGCCCCGCCCCGGTCAGCCGCCGGGCCGCCGCGAGTCCGGCGATCCCGGCTCCCACGACGACCACGTCCACCTCCGCGGGGCCTTCCGCGTCCCCGGTGCGTGCCGCCTGCCGGGGCTGCGGGACCACCGTGCCCCGCGCGGCCTCCGGCACGGAGGCGACCTCCGTGACGCCGTCCGCGTGCTGTGCCTGCTGTGCGCTGCGTGCGGTACTGAGCACGTGCCCCTCCCCAGGTCTGCGCCGCCTGTTGGTGGCCTATGCCCCCAACGGGCCCCCGGAATGCCCGGGTTCGCGATCCGTGTCGACTGGTGGGCACCGAGGGTAGGCAGCGCTCCCACGGCAGCGGGCCCCGCGCGCGACGGGCTTGCCGCAGCACGGGGGAGCGCAGGGAGCGCAGACCCCCCGCTCAGCGCGCCGCGGCCGCCCGGACGGCGGCGTCGATGGTGGGGAAGGCGAAGGTGAAGCCCGAGGACAGCAGTCGCTCCGGGAGCACCCGCTGGCTGCCGAGGACGTCCGCCGCGAAGTCCCCGAGGACCGCCTTCAGGGCGGCCGCGGGGACCGGGAAGGGCGTGGGCCGGCGCAGCACCCGGCCCATCGCCGCGGTCACCTCGCGGTTGGTGACCGGTTCGGGGGCGGTCAGGTTCACCGGACCGGAGAGCGACGGGGTGTCCATCAGGTGCCGCAGGGCGGCGACCTCGTCGTGGAGCGCGATGAAGGACCAGTACTGGCTCCCGTCGCCCATCCGCCCGCCGAGTCCGGCCCGGAAGACGGGGAAGAGCCGTCCCCACGCGCCGCCCTGGCGGGCCACCACCAGCCCGGTGCGGGCGTACGTGACGCGGATCCCGGCCTCCTCGGCGGGGGCCGCGGCGGCCTCCCACTCCACGCAGACCGAGGGCAGGAAGCCGGTGCCGGCCGGTGCGCTCTCGTCGACCGCCCGGCTGCCGGTGTCGCCGTACCAGCCGAGGGCGGTGCCGCACACCAGGGCCTCCGGGGGCTCGGCGAGCCCGGCGAGGGCCCGGGCGATCGCGGTGGTGCCGAGCACCCGGCTGTCCCGGATCTCCTTCTTGTACGCCTCGGTCCACCGGCGCTCGCCGACGCCGGCGCCCGCCAGGTGGACCACCGCGTCGACGCCGACGAGACCGGCGGAGTCCACGTACAGCCGCCGCGGGTCCCACTCGACCTCGTCGGCGGTGCGGGCGGGCCGGCGGACGAGCCGGAGGACGTCGTGCCCGTCGGCGCGCAGGGAGCGGACGAGGGCGGCGCCGATGAGTCCGGAGGCCCCGGTGACGGCGACGCGCTTGCGGAGGGCGGAAGGCTGCATGCGCCCATCCTGCCCGCTGATCGCCCGCGCGTGCCGGGGGCGTGGCACAGTGGCGGTCATGACCGTGCCGCAGACCGTCGTGATCCGAGGCGCCCGGGCGGGCGACGCCGAGCCGCTGGGCCTGCTGGACCGGGCGGCCTGGTCGCCGCTGCACGCGGTGCTGCCGCCGCCCTCGGAGCCGTACGAGCCCTTCTTCGACGAGCGCCACCGGCCCGCGGAGTACCTCGTCGCCGAGCGGGCCGGCCTCCTCCTGGGGTACGTGCGGGTGGCGCGGCCGACCCCGCTCGACTCCAACGGCCACGTCCGCCAGATCCAGGGCCTCGCCGTCGCCGGCGAGGCGCGCGGCCAGGGGGTGGGGCGGGCCCTGCTGCGGGCCGCCCTGGCGAAGGCCCGCGCCGACGGCGCCACCCGGATCACCCTGCGGGTCCTCGGGCACAACGTGCCGGCCCGCGCGCTCTACGAGGCCGAGGGCTTCGTGGTCGAGGGGGTGCTGCCGGGCGAGTTCGTCCTCGCCGGCGCGCCCGTCGACGACGTCCTGATGGGCCGGTCGCTCAGCTAGCCGGTTCCGCGTTCCCCAGCGCCACCCCGTCCAGCAGCGCGCGCAGGCAGCGCAGGGCGAGGGCGGCGGGCGAGCCGGGCCCGTCCACGGGGGCGTCGGACTCCGCCCAGCCCTCCAGGGCGATCCGGATCGCGTCGGTGGCCGCCGCCGCGGCGAGCCGGACCTCCAGCGGGTCGGCCGCCGGTCCCGCGAGCCCGGCCAGGACCTCCCGCAGCCGCTCCTCGGACTCCTGGTTGACCCGGTACCAGACGGCCCGCAGCGCCGGGTCCTCGGCCGAGGCGCGCAGCAGTCCGCGGGTCCAGCGCAGTCCCTCCGCCGCCGTCTCGTCCACCGGGGTGAGGGAGGCGGCGACCGAGCCCTCCAGGGCCTCCTTCAGCGGGGTGCCGGGGCCGGTGGCGGCGAGCGAGGCGCGCCAGCGGTCGGCGCCGCCCGCGAGGAGCGGGGCGACGGCGTCCTGCTTGGAGCGGAAGTAGCGGTAGAAGGTGCGCAGCGCGACCCCGGCCCGCAGGGCGACGGACTCGGCGGTGGTGCCGTCGGGGCCGACCTCGGTGAACAGCTCGGCCGCCGCGCGGGCGATGTCCAGCTGGGTGGCGGCCTTGCGGCGCTGGGTCAGGGAGGGCGTCGCGGGCGCCGGCCCGGGTCGGTTGGTCACCGTACGAGGGTACGCCCGCGGCGACGGAGAGTGCGCGTTGTGCAGGTGTGGCAAAACGTGCCACCCAGGCGTACGGTTGCCATCAAGCAAGGAAGCTTGACATCGAGAGGTTGCCGCCATGAACCAGCTCACCCGTTACCAGGGCCGTCGCGCGCTCGTCACCGGCGGTGGCTCCGGCATCGGCCAGGCCACCGTCCTGCGCATGCTCGCCGAGGGCGGCCGGGTCGTCGCCGCCGACATCAGCGAGGACGGCCTCCGGGACACCGCGGCCAAGGCCGGCGACGCGGCCGACCGCCTCACCACCGTCGTCGTGAACGTCGCCGACGAGGAGTCCGTGCGCGCCGGCGTCGCCGCCGCCGTCACCGCCCTCGGCGGCCTGGACGTGCTGGTCAACGCGGCCGGAGTGCTCCGCTCCTCGCACACCCACGAGACGAGCCTGGACTCCTTCGAGCAGGTGCTCCGGATCAACCTGACCGGCACCTTCCTCATGATCCGCGAGGCGATACCGGCGCTCCTGGAGGGCGACGGCGCCGCCGTCGTCAACTTCTCCTCCACCTCCGCGATGTTCGCCCACCCCTACATGGCGGCCTACGCGGCCAGCAAGGGCGGCATCCAGTCCATGACCCACGCCCTCGCCGCCGAGTACGCCAAGCGGGGCATCCGCTTCACCGCCGTCCAGCCCGGCTCCATCTCCTCCGGCATGACCGACGGCACCGGCGCCAGCCGGCAGTCGGTGGGCCCCGGCCTCCCCGCCGACGCCGACATGTCCCTCTTCGTGAAGCTCGCCCCCGCCCTCGGCCAGGGCTTCGCCGGCCCCGAGACCGTCGCCGGCGTCGTCGCGATGCTCGCCTCCGAGGACGGGAAGTTCCTCACCGGCACCGAGGTCCGCGTCGACGGCGGAACCCACTTCTGACGTCCCGCGGGCCCCGGCACCCCCTCCGCCGGGGCCCGCGCGGCCCCCGGGCCCCGGGTCTCACCCCGTCCCGAACCGCTCCCACAGCCGGGGCAGCCGGGCCGCCAGCGCGGCCTCGTCCGCCAGGTCCAGCGGCGCGCCCTCCGGCTCCCCGTCCGGCATCACGATCCCCAGCTCCGGGGTCTCCGTCCCGGTCAGCGTCTCGTACGCCTCGTCCGCCGCGAAACCGAGCTCCTCGCCGTCCCCGTCCAGCTCCGGATCGAACTCCGCCAGGAGCTCCGCCAGCCCGTCCGGATCGGCGACACCGCCCTCGTACACCTCCCGGCCCTGGCCGATCAGCCAGCAGCGGAACGCGTCGAACCCCTCCTCGCCCGCCCCCGCCCCGTCCAGCAGCACCGCCGCCGCACCCCACACGTCCCAGTGGTACGCGCGGTTGAACCGGGCCTCGAAATGGCGCGCGTAGTCGAGCACCGTGTCCGGATCCAGCCGGGTCAGCCGCTCCACGAGCAGATCCGCCTGCTCCTCGGAATCGCCCTCGGCGTCCTCGCGGGTGGCGTCGATGATCTCCCAGAACTCGGTCTCGTCCATCACGGGACCAGCATCCTGTCTCCGTGACGGCGACGCACCCGGAAAGTCCGGATTGCATCCGGACAGAAGATGTCGGGTATCGCTGTCAGTCTGGGGGACATGACCACCGAAACGAAGCCGCTGCGGGGACGGATCTGCCTGGTCGCCGGTGCCACCCGGGGCGCCGGCCGGGCCATCGCCGTCCAGCTCGGCGCCGCCGGCGCCACCGTCTACGCCACCGGCCGCACCACCCGCGAGAAGGTCAGCGAGGTCGGCCGCGCCACCGAGACCATCGAGGAGACCGCCGAACTGGTGACCGCCGCCGGCGGCGAGGGCGTCGCCGTCCCCACCGACCACCTCGACCCCGGCCAGGTCCGCGCCCTCGTCGACCGGATCGACCGCGACCACGGCCGGCTCGACGTCCTCGTCAACGACGTGTGGGGCGGCGAGCACCTGCTCGTCTTCGGGAAGAGGACCTGGGAGAACGACCTCGCCGGCGGCCTGCGGATGCTCGAACTCGGGGTGCGCACCCACGCCATCACCTCGCACCTCGCGCTCCCGCTGCTGATCCGCGACCGCGGGGGGCTCGTCGTCGAGGTCACCGACGGCACCGCCGCCTACAACGGCACCCGCTTCCGCGAGAACCTCTACTACGACCTCGCCAAGAACGCGCCGATCCGGATGGCCTTCGGCCTCGCGAAGGAGCTGGAGGAGTACGGCGGCACGGCCGTCGCCGTCACCCCCGGCTGGCTCAGGTCCGAGCAGATGCTCGCCGCCTTCGGCGTCACCGAGGAGAACTGGCGCGACGCCACCGCCGCGACGCCCGACTTCGCGATCTCCGAATCGCCCGTCCTGGTCGGCCGGGCCGTCGCCGCCCTCGCCGCCGACCCCGACCGGCACCGCTGGACCGGACGGTCGCTCTCCAGCGGCGGCCTCGCGCGGGAGTACGGCTTCACCGACGCGGACGGCTCCCGGCCGGACGCCTGGGGCTTCATCGTCGCGGGCGAGACCGGAAAGCCGGACCCGGCCGACTACCGGTAGCGCTCCGCCATCCCCCGGGCCGCCTCCGCGAAGCGCGCGCGGAGCGCGGCCGGGGCCACCACCTCCGCCTCCGGGCCCAGCGACAGCAGCTGCGCGAAGGCCACCTCCTCGCTCTCCACCCGCAGCACCGCCCGCACCCGGCCCCCGTCCTCCGCGACCGCCGCCGCCAGCGCCTCCCCGGCCGCCGCCCGGTCCGTCACGTGCGGCAGCCGGCGCGCCCCCGCCTCCGTCAGCAGCAGTTCCACCTCGGCCCGCAGCAGCGAGCGCGCGAACTCCGCCGCGCGCTCCGCCCAGAAGACGGGCAGGTCGAAGCCGGGGTCCCGGTCGAACCGCTCCCCGCCCACCGCCACCGCCGTGAACCGCTCCACCCGGTAGGTGCGGTACGAGCTCCCCGCGCGGGCGCACAGGTACCAGACGCCCGCCTTCAGGACGAGCCCGTACGGCTCCAGCTCCCGCTCGACCTCCTCGCCGTCCCCGCGCCGGTAGCGCGCCGACAGCAGCCGGTCGTCCCAGACCGCCTCCGCCACCGCCGGCAGCAGCTCCGGCGTCACCGGCTCCTGGTACCACCCCGGCGCGTCCAGGTGGAAGCGGCGGGCGGCCGAACCCGGCGCGTCCGCCAGCGAGGGCAGCAGCGCCGCCGACACCTTCAGGCGGGCCGCCGAGGCCGCGTCCTGGAGCCCCATGTCCCGCAGCGCGCCCGGCAGTCCCGAGAGGAAGAGCGCCTCCGCCTCGTCCTTCGCGAGCCCGGTCAGCCGCGTGCGGTACCCGCCGACCAGCCGGTACCCGCCGGCCCTGCCCCGCTCCGAAAACACCGGAACCCCCGCCTCCGAGAGGGCGAGGGCATCACGGGTGACGGTCCGCTCCGACACCTCCAGCTCGGCGGCGAGTTCGGCCGCCGTCATGGACGGGCGGTTCTGGAGGAGCAGGACCATCTTGATGAGTCGGGCGGCGCGCATGACTCCCATCATGCGCGCCCCCACCGACACACCGGCCTACAGGCCGTAGCGCTCGCGCGCCTCCTTCACCGAGGCGGCCGGGACCTCGCCGCGCCGGGCGAGCTGCGCCAGGGAGGCGGCCACGATCGACTGCGCGTCGACGCCGAAGTGGCGGCGGGCGGCGGCGCGGGTGTCCGAGAGGCCGAAGCCGTCGGCGCCGAGCGACGAGTAGTCCTGCTCGACCCACTGCGCGATCTGGTCCGGGACCTGGCGCATGTAGTCGGAGACCGCGAGGACCGGGGACTCGACGCCCGCGAGGGCCCGGCGCAGGTACGGGACGCGCTCCTCGCCGCGCAGGAGGGCGGCGTCCGCCTCCAGCGCGTCGCGGCGCAGCTCGGTCCAGGAGGTGGCGGACCACACGTCGGCGCCCACGCCCCACTCCTCGGCGAGCAGCTTCTGCGCCTCCAGGGCCCAGTGGATCGCGGTGCCGGAGCCGATCAGCTGGATCCGCGGCGCGTTGGCGGGCAGCGTCAGGCCGGCCGACTCGGCGGTGTTGAAGCGGTAGAGGCCCTTGACGATGCCCTCGTCGACGCCCGCGTGGCCCGGCTTGGCCGGCTGCGGCATCGGCTCGTTGTAGACCGTCAGGTAGTAGAAGACGTCCTGGTCCTCGCCCGGCGCGGCCTCGCCGTACATCCGGCGCAGACCCTCCTTGACGATGGCCGCGACCTCGTAGGCGAACGCCGGGTCGTAGGTCAGCGCCGCCGGGTTGGTGGCCGCGATGACGGGGGAGTGGCCGTCGGCGTGCTGGAGGCCCTCACCGGTCAGGGTGGTGCGGCCGGCGGTGGCGCCGACGAGGAAGCCGCGGCCGAGCTGGTCGCCGAGCTGCCACATCTGGTCGGCGGTCCGCTGCCAGCCGAACATCGAGTAGAAGATGTAGAACGGGATCATCGTCTCGCCGTGCGTGGAGTACGCGGTCGACGCGGCGATGAAGTCGGCCATCGAGCCGGCCTCGGTGATGCCCTCGTTCAGGATCTGGCCGTTGACGGCCTCCTTGTAGTACATCAGCTGGTCGCGGTCGACCGGCTCGTACGTCTGCCCCTTCGGCGAGTAGATGCCGAGCGAGGGGAAGAGCGACTCCATGCCGAAGGTGCGGGCCTCGTCCGGGACGATCGGGACCCAGCGCTTGCCGGTCTCCTTGTCGCGCACCAGGTCCTTCACGAGGCGGACGAAGGCCATCGTGGTGGCGACCGACTGCGAGCCGGAGCCCTTGTCGAAGGAGGCGAAGGCCTTCTCCGGCGCGGCCGGGAGCGGGGCGACGGGGTGGACGCGGCGGGCCGGGGCGGGGCCGCCGAGGGCCGCGCGGCGCTCCTGGAGGTAGCGGACCTCGGGGGAGTCGGCGCCGGGGTGGCCGTAGGGCACCACGCCGTCGACGAACTGCGCGTCCGAGATGGGGAGTTCGAGGAGGTCGCGCATGTTCTTGAACTCGTCGGTGGTGAGCTTCTTCATCTGGTGGTTCGCGTTCTTCGACGCGAAGCCCTCACCCAGGGTGAAGCCCTTGACGGTCTGCGCCAGGATCACGGTCGGGGCGCCCTTGAACTCCAGGGCGGCCTTGTACGCGGCGTACACCTTGCGCGGCTCGTGGCCACCGCGCGAGAGGTGGAAGCACTCCAGGATCTTGTCGTCGGAGAGCAGCTGCGCCATCGCGACGAGCGCCGGGTCCTTGCCGAAGAAGTCCTGGCGGATGTAGGCGGCGTCGCGGGTCTGGTACGTCTGGACCTGCGCGTCCGGCACCTCGCGGAGGCGGCGGACCAGGGCGCCGGTGGTGTCGAGCGCGAAGAGCTCGTCCCAGGCGTTGCCCCAGAGCGTCTTGACGACGTTCCAGCCGGCGCCGCGGAACTGGGCCTCCAGCTCCTGCACGATCTTGAAGTTGGCGCGGACCGGGCCGTCGAGGCGCTGCAGGTTGCAGTTGATGACGAAGGTCAGGTTGTCCAGACCCTCGCGGGCCGCGAGGGCGAGGGCGGCGGTCGACTCGGGCTCGTCCATCTCGCCGTCGCCGAGGAACGCCCACACGTGCGAGGCGGAGACGTCCTTGATGGCGCGGTTGGTCAGGTAGCGGTTGAAGCGCGCCTGGTAGATCGCGGAGAGCGGGCCGAGGCCCATGGAGACGGTGGGGAACTCCCACAGCCAGGGCAGCCGGCGCGGGTGCGGGTAGGAGGGCAGGCCGTTGCCGCCGGACTCCTGCCGGAAGTTGTCGAGGTGCGACTCGTCCAGGCGGCCGTCGAGGAAGGCGCGGGCGTAGATGCCGGGGGAGGCGTGGCCCTGGATGTAGAGCTGGTCGCCCGAGCCGTCCGCCTCCTTGCCCTTGAAGAAGTGGTTGAAGCCGGTCTCGTAGAGCCAGGCCGCGGAGGCGAAGGTGGCGATGTGGCCGCCGACGCCGTGCTTGGAGCCGCGGGTCACCATGGCGGCCGCGTTCCAGCGGTTCCACGCGGTGATCTTCCGCTCCAGCTCCTCGTCGCCGCCCGCTTCGCCGATGGACGGCTCGGCCGAGGTGGGGATGGTGTTGAGGTAGTCCGTCTCCAGCAGCTTGGGCAGGGCCAGGCCCGCGCCCTCGGCGTGCTGGAGCGTGCGGCGCATCAGGTAGGCGGCCCGGTGGGGGCCGGCGGCCTTGGTGACGGCGTCCAGGGAGGCCGCCCACTCGGCGGTCTCCTCGGTGTCACGGTCCGGGAGCTGGTCGAGCTCGCTCGGAATCTTGCCTACGGGATCGGTCATGATCGCCGCCTTCCGGACAGATGGGGGTGGAGATAAAAACGGGGGCCTTGTCTGGCAGGACAGGGCGAAGGGCCGGGTGGGGCCCGCCGAAGACTGTAAACCGCCGATCGATGATCGATCAAAGGGTTGAAGCCGGAAACCTCTCCAAATCGAGAAAGTCGGCACAGGGTGCCGCGGAAACGGGCACCCGGTGCCGACTTTTCGAACGATCGGGAAACGATCGGAGCCCCGCCGAAGCGGGGCTCCCACCTGCGAGAACGTCTCAGGCGCGGGGCGCGCAGCCCAGCACGTGGGCCTTGACGAGCGCCCCGATGTTCGGATCGCCCCGGCGGAAGGCCTCCACCAGTTCCTGGTGTTCCTCCGCGTAGGACTTCTGGACCGTGCCCAGCCAGCGGATCGACAGGGCGGTGAAGACCTCGATGCCCAGCCCCTCCCAGGTGTGCAGCAGGACGCTGTTCCCGGCGGCCTTCACCAGCTCGCGGTGGAAGGCCACGGTGTGCCGGACCTGCGCCGTGCCGTCGGAGGTCGCGTCCGCCTCGTACAGCGCCGCCACGTGCGGCTCCAGCGTCGAGCAGTCGGCCGAGAGCCGGGGCGCGGCCAGCTCGGCCGCGATCTGCTCCAGGCCGGCCCGGACCGGATAGCTCTCCTCCAGGTCGGCCGCGGTGAGGTTGCGGACCCGGACACCCTTGTTCGGCGCGGACTCGATGAGCCGCAGCGACTCCAGCTCGCGCAGCGCCTCGCGCACCGGGGTCTGGGAGACCTCCAGCTCCGTCGCGATCCGCCGCTCCACGATGCGCTCGCCCGGCTTCCAGCGGCCGCTGACGATCCCCTCCACGATGTGCTCGCGGATCTGCTCGCGCAGCGAGTGGACGACGGGGACGGTCATTGAGCGGCTCCTCCGGGAGTTTCGTGACCCTTAGACAATACGGCGGTGCCCCCGCCCGGACACACATCCGGACGGGGACACCGCTGGTGAGGCTCGTTACGTTGCCTCGGAGGCGCAGAGGCTCACGCGTCCTTACAGACCGAGGTCCACCTCGAACTCGCCGGCCTCCAGGATCGCCTTGACGGCCGTCAGGTAGCGGGCGGCGTCGGCGCCGTCCACCAGACGGTGGTCGTACGACAGCGACAGGTAGGTCATGTCGCGGATGCCGATGACCGTGCCCTCGGCGGTCTCGATGACGGCCGGACGCTTCACCGTGGCACCGATGCCCAGGATGGCGACCTGGTTCGGCGGGACGATGACGGTGTCGAAGAGCGCACCGCGCGAACCGGTGTTGGAGATGGTGAAGGTCGCGCCGGCCAGGTCGTCCGGGGTGATCTTGGAGGCGCGCACGGCGGCCGCCAGCTCCGCGGTCTTCTTGGAGATGCCGGCGATGTTGAGGTCGCCCGCACCCTTGATGACCGGGGTCATCAGACCCTTCTCGGAGTCCACCGCGATACCGATGTTCTCGGTGTCGAAGTAGGTGATCGTGCCCTCGTCCTCGTTGATCCGGGCGTTGATGACCGGGTGGGCCTTCAGCGCCTGGGCCGCCGCCTTCACGAAGAACGGCATCGGGGAGAGCTTGACGCCCTCACGGGCGGCGAAGGCGTCCTTGGCGCGGGCGCGCAGCTTCATCAGCTTGGTGATGTCGACCTCGACGACCGAGGTCAGCTGGGCCTGCGTGTGCAGCGCCTTCATCATGTTGTCGCCGATGACCTTGCGCATGCGGGTCATCTTGACGGTCTGGCCGCGCAGCGGGGAGACCTCCAGGGCGGGGGCCTTCGCGGCGGCGGCCGGAGCGGCGGCGACGGGGGCCGGAGCGGCCTTCTTGGCCTCGGCGGCCGCGAGGACGTCCTGCTTGCGGATGCGGCCACCGACGCCGGAGCCCTTGACGGCCGCCAGGTCGACACCGTTCTCGGTGGCGAGCTTGCGGACCAGCGGAGTCACGTAGGCGCCGTCCTCGGCGGGAGCCGGGGCGGCGGCCGGGGCCGGGGTCGCCGGGACCGGGGTGACGACCGCGGGAGCGATCGACGGGGCGGCCGGAGCCACCGGAGCCGGGGCGGCGGCCGGAGCGGCCGGCGCCGGAGCGGCCGGCGCGGCCGGAGCCGGAGCGGCGGCGGGCGCGGCCGGGGCCGGAGCGGCGGCGGGCGCGGCCGGAGCCGGGGCCGGGGCGGCGGCCGGAGCGGCACCCGCGGCACCGATGACGGCCAGCTTGGCGCCGACCTCGGCGGTCTCGTCCTCGGCGACGACGATCTCCAGGAGAACGCCGGAGACGGGGGCGGGGATCTCGGTGTCGACCTTGTCGGTCGAGACCTCGAGCAGCGGCTCGTCGGCCTCGACGGTCTCGCCGACCGACTTCAGCCAGCGGGTGACGGTGCCCTCGGTGACGGACTCGCCCAGCGCGGGCAGCACGACGTCCGTGCCCTCGGCGGAGCCGCCGCCGGCGGCGGCCTCGGCGGTCGGGGCCGGGGCCGGCTCCTGGACCTCGGTGGACGGGGTGGCCTGCGGGGCGGGGGCCTCGGCGGCGGGGGCCGGAGCGGCCTCGGCGGCGGGGGCCGGGGCAGCGGCCGGGGCACCCGTGCCGTCGTCGATGATGGCGAGCTCGGCGCCGACCTCGACGGTCTCGTCCTCGGCCACCTTGATGGAGGCGAGGATGCCGGAGGCGGGGGCGGGGATCTCGGTGTCGACCTTGTCGGTCGAGACCTCGAGCAGCGGCTCGTCCGCCTCGACGCGCTCGCCCTCGGCCTTGAGCCAGCGGGTGACGGTGCCCTCGGTGACGCTCTCGCCGAGCGCCGGCAGGGTTACGGAAACCGACATGGTTTCAGTTGCTCCTAACGAATTGCGGAAGTTGGTCGTCGCGCCCTGTGATGACGTGAGCGTCAGTCGTGGGAGTGCAGAGGCTTGCCGGCCAGGGCCAGGTGGGCCTCGCCGAGCGCCTCGTTCTGCGTCGGGTGGGCGTGGATGAGCTGCGCGACCTCGGCCGGCAGCGCCTCCCAGTTGTAGATCAGCTGCGCTTCGCCGACCTGCTCGCCCATGCGGTCACCGACCATGTGGACGCCGACCACGGCACCGTCCTTGACCTGGACGAGCTTGATCTCGCCCGCGGTCTTCAGGATCTTGCTCTTGCCGTTGCCCGCGAGGTTGTACTTGAGGGCGACGACCTTGTCCGCGCCGTAGACCTCCTTGGCCTTGGCCTCGGTGATGCCGACGGAGGCGACCTCGGGGTGGCAGTACGTCACCCGGGGCACGCCGTCGTAGTCGATCGGGACGGTCTTCAGACCGGCCAGCCGCTCCGCCACCAGCATGCCCTCGGCGAAGCCGACGTGGGCGAGCTGGAGGGTCGGGACCAGGTCGCCGACGGCGGAGATCGTGGGCACGTTGGTCCGCATGTACTCGTCCACCAGGACGTAGCCGCGGTCCATCGTGACGCCCTGCTCCTCGTACCCGAGGCCGGCCGAGACCGGACCGCGGCCGATGGCGACGAGCAGCACCTCGGCCTCGAAGGTCTTGCCGTCGGCAAGGGTGACCTTCACGCCGTTCTCGGTGTACTCGGCGCCCTGGAAGAAGGTGCCGAGGTTGAACTTGATGCCCCGCTTGCGGAAGGCGCGCTCCAGGAGCTTCGAGCTGTTCTCGTCCTCGACCGGGACGAGGTGCTTCATGCCCTCGATCACCGTGACGTCGGTGCCGAAGGACTTCCACGCGGAGGCGAACTCGACGCCGATCACGCCGCCGCCGAGGATGATGGCGGACTCCGGCACACGGTCCAGGGTGAGGGCGTGGTCCGAGGTGATGATGCGGTTGCCGTCGATCTCCAGGCCGGGCAGGGACTTCGGCACGGAACCGGTGGCGAGGAGGACGTGGCGGCCCTCGACCCGGCGCCCGTCGACGTCGACGGAGGTCGGGGAGGACAGGTGGCCGGTGCCCTCGATGTAGGTGACCTTGCGGGAGGCGACGAGACCCTGCAGACCCTTGTAGAGGCCCGAGATCACGTCGTCCTTGTACTTGTGCACGGCCTTGATGTCGATGCCCTCGAAGGAGGCCTTGACACCGAACTGCTCCGCCTCGCGCGCCTGGTCGGCGACCTCGCCGGCGTGGAGCAGGGCCTTCGTCGGGATGCAGCCGTTGTGCAGGCAGGTGCCGCCGAGCTTGTTCTTCTCGATCAGTGCGACGTCCAGGCCCAGCTGCGCTCCGCGCAGCGCCGCGGCGTAACCGCCGCTACCGCCGCCGAGGATCACTAGGTCGAAAACGGTGCTGGCGTCGTTCGCCACGTCACGTCCTCCATGCATGTGCGCTCGTCGCCGGTCGTCGATGACCAGGCGGCGGCTCCGGTGTCCGGCCGCATTATGTCGGCCCTGTGGTGGGGGCCCTGTCCTGCCGAGAACCCATCTTCGCACTTGTTGACGGATGGCGGGACGCGGGGCCGGTGGATGAGACCGGGCGATCGTCCGTCCGGACGTCCACCAGGGCGTACGAACCTACGGATTTCGTCGCAGTTTCGTCGGCAGCGAACAGCCGCCGGGGCGGGAACGGGAAGGCCCCGGAGCCGGGGCTCCGGGGCCTTTCGCGCGGGACCTGCGGGCTCAGAGCTCGCCGGCCGCCGTCAGCTCGGCGAGACGCACCAGGGTGCGGACCGAGGAGCCGGTGCCGCCCTTGGGGGTGTAGCCGTACGGGGCGCCCTCGTGGAAGGCGGGGCCCGCGATGTCCAGGTGGGCCCAGGTGATGCCCTCGCCCACGAACTCCTTGAGGAAGAGACCGGCCACCAGGCCGCCGCCCATCCGCTCGCCCATGTTGGCGATGTCGGCGGTGGGGGAGTCCATGCCCTTGCGCAGGTCGGCCGGGAGCGGCATCGGCCAGGACTGCTCGCCGACCTCCTCCGCGACCTCGTGCAGCGAGGTCCGGAACTCGTCGTCGTTGGCCATGATGCCGAAGGTGCGGTTGCCCAGCGCCAGCATCATCGCGCCGGTCAGGGTCGCCACGTCGACGATCGTGTCCGGGTGCTCCTCCGACGCCCTGGTCAGCGCGTCGGCCAGGACGAGCCGGCCCTCGGCGTCGGTGTTGAGGACCTCGACGGTCTTGCCGCTGTACATGCGCAGCACGTCACCCGGGCGGGTGGCGGAGCCGGACGGCATGTTCTCGGCGAGGGCGAGCCACGCCGTGACGTTGACCTCCAGGCCGAGGCGGGCCGCGGAGACGACGGTGGCGAGGACGGCGGCGGCGCCGGCCATGTCGCACTTCATCGTCTCGTTGTGACCGGCCGGCTTCAGGGAGATGCCGCCCGAGTCGTAGGTGATGCCCTTGCCGACCAGGGCCAGGGACTTCTCCGCCTTCGGGTGGGTGTAGGTGACCTTGACCAGGCGCGGCGGGTTCTCCGAGCCGGCGCCGACGCCGAGGATGCCGCCGTAGCCGCCCTTGGCGAGCGCCTTCTCGTCGAGGACCTGGACCTTCAGGCCGTGCTCCTTGCCGGCGGCCTGGGCGATCGCGGCGAAGCCGGCCGGCGTGAGGCCGTTCGGCGGGGTGTTGACGAGGTCGCGGGCGCGGTTGATCTCCTCGGCCACGGCCAGGGCGCGGTCCGCGGCGGCCTTGTGGGCCTTGTCGCGCGGCTTGGCGCCGAGCAGCGCCACCTCGGCCAGCGGCTTCTTCGCGTCCTTGACCTCCTCCTTCCAGGCGTCGAAGGAGTACGCGCCGAGCA
This sequence comes from Streptomyces omiyaensis, assembly GCF_014650895.1. GTDB lineage: Bacteria > Actinomycetota > Actinomycetes > Streptomycetales > Streptomycetaceae > Streptomyces > Streptomyces omiyaensis. The sequence goes on along the minus strand of NZ_BMVV01000010.1, from coordinate 185,145 downwards.
GGGCGCCCTCGGCGATCGCGCCGGCGTCCTCGGCCGAGGCGACCGGCAGCGCGAACGCGGCCTTCTTCGAGCCGAAGAGGACGCGGGCGGCGGTGCCGGCGGCGCGGCGCAGGGTCTCGGGGGCGTACGCCTCGCCGTCCTCGGGGGCGGAGCCGAGGCCGACGGCGAGCACGACGGGGGCCTTCAGGCCGGCGGGCGCGGGCAGCTTGGTCGCCTCACCCTCTCCACCCGAGGCGCCCAGGGTCTCCAGGACGGCGGCGAGCCGGCCGTCGAACGCCTTGTCGACGGCCTCCGCGCCCGGGGCGACGACGAGCGTCTTCCCGGCCTTCGCGACACCGACGACGAGGGCGTCGGCACGCAGCGTCGCCGCTCCGGCAGTGCTGAGAGTGAGAGCAGTCACGGTGGTGAAATCTCGCTTCCATTGAGTTCTGTGGCGGTCGAGGGATGGGCCGACCGAGCCCGCCGCATCGTATTTCGGCCCGATGAGCGCCGAGAACGAGCCTACGCTCGCTCACCCGGTTCGCTCACCGCGGCTTCGATTCACTCATCCGAGGTGTCTCTTTCATGTTTGTCCTTCCGGCTCCACCACCGGCGCCACACTCGCCTCATTCACGCAAGGGCGGCACTCGCGCCTTCGCTTCATCTCCACAGGTCTCCCCCACGTCCGGAGGCCTGCCGAGGGGGGACACCACACCATGCACGGCAACAGATCCCGCACGCCCGCGACCGCGCCGAGGAAGTCCGGAAACCAGGGGGTGACCCGCCGCGCCGGCCGCACCGCGGGGGCGCTCGCCGCCGCCGCGCTCCTCGCCACCGTGGTGCCGTCCGCGCAGGCCGCGGCCGCCCCCGCGCCCCGGATCGACCTCACCGTCCTGGTCGTCGACGACGGCGGCAGCGCGGTCGAGGCCATCACCGCCGAGCTGAAGGGCTCCGGCGTCCCGTACCGCACCCTCGACCTGAACGACCCGAACCGGCCCGTCCTCACCCCGGCCTTCCTCAGCGACACGGTCGACGGCCGGCCCCGCGCCAGGTACCAGGGCGTCGTCCTGCCCCACGAGACCGCCTTCGGCCCCGACTCCGCCGAGCACACCGCCCTCCAGGCGTACGAGCGGACCTTCGGCATCCCGCAGGTCGACGCGTACACCTGGTCCCACCCCGGCGTCGGCCTCGACTACACCACCGACGGCGGCTGGTCCGGCGTTCTCGACGGCGTCACCGCCGGCGTCACCCCGGCCGGGAGGTCCGGCCCCTTCGGCTACCTCGCCGGCAGCCTGACCTTCGAGGACAACGACCCGGCGATCTCCGAGAGCTACGGCTACGCGGGCCGCCCCCGGGCCGGCTTCACCAGCTACGTCGACGTCCCCGTCGCGGGCGCCGGGGACGGCTCCCGGGCCAGCCTGGTCGGCGAGTACGCCGCCGACGGGCGCCGCGAGCTCGTCGTCACCTTCGCCTACAACCAGCACCAGCGGCAGTTCCGGGCCCTCGCCCGCGGCATCGTCGAGTGGCTCACCCAGGGCGTCCACCTCGGCCGGTCCCGCAACTACCTCTCCGTCCACGTCGACGACGTCTTCGCCCCCGACGCCCGCTGGGACACCGCCCGCAACTGCACCCCCGGCGACCTCGACTGCGTCGGCGGCGACGGCGAGGCCGAGAACCCCATCCGGATGACGGCCGCCGACGCCTCCTACGCCGCCGCCTGGCAGAAGGCCTCCGGCTTCACGCTCGACATGGTCTACAACGGCGGCCAGGGCGAGCAGTGGAAGACCGAGCACGGCGGCAGCGACCCGCTCGCCGCCCGGCTGATCGCCGACCGCGCCCAGTACCGCTGGATCAACCACACCTACACCCACCCCTTCCTCGGCTGCGTCCAGGACAACACCACCGTCCCCTGGCGGTGCGCCACCGACGCCTCAGGATCCACCCTCTGGGTCGGCCGCGCCGAGCTCTCCGCCCAGATCCGCGACAACCTGAACTGGGCGTCCGGCAAGGGCATCTCCGTCGACCGCTCCGAACTCGTCACCGGCGAGCACTCCGGCCTGAAGACCCTGCCCCAGCAGCCCGTCGACAACCCCCATCTCGCCGGCGCCCTCGCCGACAACGGGGTGAAGTGGACGGCGAGCGACAACTCCCGCGAGCCCCGCCAGCGGGCGGTCGGCGCCGCGAAGACCGTCCCCCGGCACCCGATGAACGTCTACTACAACGTCGGCACCGCCGCCGAGATGGCCGACGAGTACAACTGGATCTACACCTCCCGCGCCGACGGCGGCAGCGGCGCCTGCGAGGACAACCCGGCCTCCACCTGCCTGCCCGCCCCGCTCGACCCGGCCACCGGCTACGCGGCGTACATCGTCCCGCAGGAGGCCCGCATCGCCCTCGGCCACGTCGTCGCCAACGACCCCCGCCCGCACTACGTCCACCAGTCCAACCTGGCCGAGGAGCGCCTCCTCTACCCGGTCCTCGACCGGATCCTCGCCGACTACAAGGGGCTCTTCGCCGGGAACACCCCGCTGGTGAACCCCAGCCAGAAGGACGCCGGCACCGAGCTGACCCGCCGCGACGCCTGGGACGCCGCCCTCGCCGCGGGCAAGGTCACCGCCTACCGCATCGGCTCCACCGTCACCGTCAAGGCGCCCTCCGGCGTCCAGGTCCCCGTCACCGCCCCCGAGGGCACCCGCAAGCAGCTCCTCCTCGGCACCACCGCCTTCGGTGCCGCCTACGCCGGGAGCCGCTCCGCCTGGACCGCGCCGGAACTGCTCCAGACCGCCGTCACGCTCCAGCTCCCGACCGCCTGACCAGCACGTTCTGGGGGGACACGCACATGCCGAGCAGTGGCCGTCACGTCACCATGCTCACCGAGGGGACCTATCCGCACGTCCACGGCGGCGTCAGCACCTGGTGCGACCAGCTCGTCCGGGGCATGCCCGAGGTCACCTTCGAGATCCTCGCCCTCACCGGCAGCGGCCGCGAACCCGTCACCTGGGAGCTGCCGCCCAACATCACCCGGCACACCGCGTTCCCCCTCTGGGGCCACCCGCGGGGACCGGCCGCGCCCCGGCGCGCGAGCCGGCCCCCGCGGGGGCGGGAACGCCGCCGCTTCCTCGCCTCCTACGAGCACTTCCTGCTCGCCCTCCTCGACCCGGAGGCCGGCCACGACCTCGGCGGAAGCCTCTACGAGCTGGCCGCCCTCGCCCGCGAGGGCCGGCTCACCCCGGTCCTGCGCTCGGAGGAGGCCCTCCGCTCCCTCATGTGGATCTGGACCATGCCGCACCTGCCGACGCGTGCGGCCGGGCCCACCGTCCACGACGCCCTCACCGCCACCGACCTGCTCGAACACGCCCTGCGGCCGCTGGGCGCCCGGATAGCCCCCGGCAGCGTGGCGCACGCCGTCTCCAGCGGCCTCGCCACCCTGCCCGCGCTCGCCGCGCAGCACTTCGAGGGGGTGCCCTTCCTCCTCACCGAACACGGCATCTACCTCCGCGAGCGCTACCTCGGCTACCGCACCGAGGCCCAGCGCTGGCCGGTGAAGGCCCTCATGCTCGGCTTCTACCGCGAGCTCAACTCCCTCGGCTACCGCCAGGCCGACCTCATCACCCCCTGCAACCAGTACAACCGGCGCTGGGAGGAGCGCGGCGGAGCCCCCGCCGACCGCATCCGCACCGTCTACAACGGCGTCGACCCCGCCCTCTTCCCCGAGGCGGGACCCGAACCGGAGACCCCCACGCTCAGCTGGTGCGGCCGGGTCGACCCCATCAAGGACCTGGAGACCCTGATCCGGGCGTACGCGATCTGCCGCGCCGAGCTCCCCGAGCTGAGGCTCCGCCTCTTCGGCCCGGTCCCCGCCGGGAACGAGGACTACCGCACCCGCCTGGAGAAGCTCGCCGCCGAACTCGGCGTCGCCGACGGCGTCTCCTTCGAGGGCCGCGTCTCCGACGTGCCCTCCGCCTACGCCGCCGGGAGCGTGGTGATGCTCTCCTCCATCAGCGAGGGCTTCCCCTTCTCCCTCATCGAGGCCATGTCCTGCGGCCGGGCCACCGTCTCCACCGACGTCGGCGGCGTGCGGGAGGCGGTCGGCGACGCCGGCGTCGTCGTCCCGCCCCGCGAACCGGCCGTCATGGCCGCCGCCGTCTCCGCCCTGCTGCGGGACGACGCCCGCCGCGCCGCGCTCGGCCGGCAGGCCCGGCAGCGGGTCATCGACGAGTTCACCCTGCACCGCTCGGTCGACGGCTTCCGCCGCATCTACCGCGAACTCGCCGCCCCCCGCACCGCCGGGCCCGCCGTCACCGTCCCGCCGCTGCGCGTCAGCATCCCGTCCCCGCGCCGCGGCGCGTCCCGAGTCCCGGAAGGCACCCCGGCATGAGCGGCTCCCTGTGGCTGAAACCCCCGAGCGCCACCCCGACCCTGCCGGAGCCGCCCCGCCCCGCGCCCCGCCCGACGGGAACCGCCGCCGACCCGATCGACGAACTCGCCCTCCGCCTCGACGCGTTCGTCGCCGAGGCGGTCCATCCGGACGAGATCGCCGCGCTCCTGGAGTCGGACGGCATGACCGACGACCACATCCGGCTCGCCTACGGGCGGAACGATTCCTTCACGCTCGCCGAGGACCTGTACGCGCGGGTGGAGCGGCGCCACCCCGAGCCGCCCCGCAGGAGCCGGGGCGGCCGGGCGGGCTCCGAGGGGCTCGGCGGCTGCCTGCTGCGCGGCCTCGTCTTCGCGCTCCCCGGACTCGCCTACGTCCTCGCCGGACCGCTGCTCGCCGGCGCCCCGGGCCGGCACGGGCTCCCCGCCGGCACCGTCCCGCTGCTCGCCGGCGCGGTCACCGGCTGGGTGTGGAACCAGGCCCTCTCCCACCGCGCCCACACCTGGCTCGGCCTCGGCGACCGGGCCGCCGCCGCCCGCGCCCTGCTCACCGGCGCCCCGGCCGGCGCGCTCGCCGGCACCGCCGTCGCCCTCGCGGTCGCCCGCGGCGGCGAACTGCCCGCCGCCGTCTTCGCCGCCGGGCAGTCCCTCTACCTCGCCGCCGCGACCGTCCTCCTCGTCCTCGGACGCGAACGGGCCCTCCTAGCCTCCCTGTTGCCGCTCCTCGGCGCCCTCCCGGCCCTCCGCTGGGACCTCCCCGACCCGCTGCGCGCGGGCCTGCCGCTCCTCTCGCTCGCCGCCGCCTGCCTGGTCGCCGCCCGGACGCTGCGCCCCGGGACCGCGCGCGGCGCCGCCGGGCGGGGCGGACCGCCGCTCGCCGCCTCCCTCCCGTACGGCCTCTTCGGGCTCGGCAGCGGCGTGCTGGTGCTGCACGCCGGGCTCGGCGAGTCCCTCGCCGCCGGCACCGGCGCGGTCGTCGCGCTCACCCTCTCCATGGGGCCCGCCGAATGGCTGCTGCACCGCTTCCGCGGCGGCAGCCTCGCCCGGCTGCGGACCCTCACCACCGCCCGCGCCTTCCGCCGCGCGGTCACCGGCACCCTGGTCCTGTGCCTCGGCGGCTACCTGGCGGCGCTGCTCGGCCTCACCCTCGCCGCGACGCTGCTCTGGCCGGGGAGCCTCTGGCCGGCCCCGGACCGGCTCCTGGTCCTCCTCCTCGTGGGCACGGTGCTCTGGCTGGGCCTGCTGCTCCAGGCCTTCGGCGCCGTCCTCGGCGCGGCGGCCGTCTGCCTCCTCGCCGCCGCCGCGCAGACCCTCGAACCCGCGGCGGGCCCGCTCGCCGCCGGGGGAGCGGCGGCCGTGCTGGCCGTCCTCAGCCGTGTTCTGCTGGTACGACCGACCACCCACCGCGTCTAGGAGGCACTCCCCGTGAAACGTTCCCTCCTGGTGCCCTACTACGAGCACCCGGCCGACCGCCCGGAGGGCTGGGCCGCCCTGGTCGCGGCCGCGCCCGCCCTCCACGGGGTCGTCCTCAACCCGGCGAACGGCGCCGGCGAGGCCGCCGACCCGGCCTTCGCCGAGGTCGCGGACCGGCTGCGCGCCGCGGGCGTGCGGATCCTCGGCTACGCGGACACCGACTACGGCCGCCGCCCGCACGCCGACGTCGTGGCCGACCTGCTCCGCCACCGGGACTGGTACGGCGCCGACGGGGCCTTCCTCGACCAGGTCGCGACCGCCCCCGACGCCCTGCCGCACTACCGGCGGCTCGCCGTCGCCGCCCGCGCCGCCGGGGCCGCGACCCTGGTCCTCAACCACGGCGCCCGCCCCGACGAGCGGTACGCCGAACTGGCCGAGCTGCTGGTCACCTTCGAGGGCCCCTGGGACACCTACCGCACCCTCGGCCCGGAGGCCGCCCCGCACCACTGCCACCTCGTCTACGCGGCCCCGCCCGGCTTCCGCCCCGCCACCGAGGTGCACTGCGCGGTCCCCGGCGCGGGCGCCCATCCCTGGGGCACCCTGCCGCACGGCCTCCCGGAGACCGCCCGATGAGACGCCTGCCGCTCCTCCTCGCGGGGGCGCTCCTGCTCCTCGTCACCGCCTGCACCGCGGCCCCCGCCCCCGACCCGAAGCCGGACGAGGGCCGCTGGCGCCCGAAGGCGGGCCTGGCGTGGCAGTGGCAGCTGAGCGGGAAGCTGGACCCGACCGTCGACGTGCCCGTGTACGACATCGACGGCTTCGACCACTCCGCCGCGACCGTCGCCGATCTGCACCGCCGGGGCCGGAAGGTGATCTGCTACCTCTCCACCGGCGCCTGGGAGGACTTCCGCCCCGACGCCGGCCGCTTCCCGAAGTCGGTCCTCGGCCGGGGCAACGGCTGGGACGGCGAGCGCTGGCTCGACATCCGGCGCACCGAGATCCTCGAACCCCTCATGGCGGAGCGGATCGACATGTGCCGGGACAAGGGCTTCGACGCGGTGGAGCCGGACAACATGGACGGCTACCGCAACCGCACCGGCTTCCCCCTCACCGCCGCCGACCAGCTCCGCTACAACCGGCTGATCGCCCGCCTCGCCCACGACCGGGGCCTGGCCGTCGGCCTCAAGAACGACCTCGACCAGATCCCCCAGCTCCTCGCCGACTTCGACTTCGCGGTCAACGAGCAGTGCGCCGAGTACGACGAGTGCCACCGCCTCGCCCCCTTCATCGCCGCGGACAAGCCCGTCTTCCACGCCGAGTACGAACTGACGCCTCGTCAGTTCTGTCCCGGGTCGCGCGAACTGGGCCTCAGCTCGCTCCAGAAGAAGTACGCGCTCGGCGCCTGGCGCCGCACCTGCTAGACCGCCGGCTCAGCCGAGGGTGAGCGCCACCAGGGTCGCCGTCGCCGCCGTCTCCTCCACCGCGCCGAAGACGTCGCCGGTCACGCCGCCGAAGCGGCGGACGCAGCGGCGGAGCAGGAGGGCGGCGGCGGCGAGGCCGGCGCCCGCGGCGAGGACGGCGTGGACGGCGTCGTACGGGGAGAGGAGGAGGCCGGTGCCGGCGGCGAGGAGGAGGACGGCGGCGGTGACGAGGGTGGCCGAGCGGACCGGCACCGTGGCGGCGACGATCGCGCCGAGGCCCTCCGGCCGGGCCGCCGGGACGCCCTGCCGGGAGGCGTGGGTGAGGGCCAGCCGGGCGACCGTGGCCGCCAGGACGACGGCGACCGCGCCGTGCGCCCACCCCTCCCCGTACAGCTCGTGGACGGCCGCGACCTGCGCGAGCAGGGCGAGGACCAGGGCGATGACGCCGAACGGGCCGATGTCGGACTGCTTCATGATGCGCAGCGCGTCCTCGGCGGGCTTGGCGCTGCCGAGTCCGTCGGCGGTGTCGGCCAGGCCGTCCAGGTGGAGGCCCCGGGTGAGGACGGCGGGGACGGCGACGGTGACCACGGCGGCGACCAGCGGGCCGGAACCGAGGGGGAGGAGCACGCCGCCGACCGCGGCGGCGACGAGACCGACGGCGAGTCCGGCGGCGGGGGCGCAGAGCATGCCGGCGCGCGCCGCGTCCCGGTCCCAGCGGGTGATGCGGGCGGGGAACACGGTGAGGGTCCCGAAGGCGAAACGCAGGCCGTCCATCCGGGCAGGGTAATCGCCGGGCCGGGGCGGTAGATTGCACACTCGGGTACATATCGGGCATATCGGAACGGGGTGGCATGGGTCACTGGTTCTCCCGCAACATCCTGGAGCCGGGCAAACTCCCGATGCTCCTCGCGCTGACCTCCTTCGTCGTCACTTTCCTGGTCACCCGCACCGTCACCCGGCTCATCCGGGCCGGCCGGGGCCCTTTCCGGAACGTCTCCTCCGGAGGGCTGCACATCCATCACGTCGTGCCCGGCGTGGTGCTCACCGTGCTCGGCGGTTTCGGCGCGGTCGCCAGCGGCCGACACGGCTTCGGCGCGTGCGCCTTCGCCGTGGTCTTCGGGATCGGCGCCGGCCTCGTCCTGGACGAGTTCGCGCTCATCCTCCACCTGGACGACGTGTACTGGTCGGAGGAGGGACGGCAGAGCGTCGAGGTCGTCGTGCTCACCGCCGCCCTCATGCTGCTGCCCCTCAGCGGCTTCTCCCCGCTCGGCGTCGACGACGTCACCGCGGAGGAACGCCAGGACCGGGTGAGCTTCGTCCTCACCCTGGCGCTCAACTTCCTCTTCATCCTGGTCACCCTGGCCAAGGGCAAGCTGCGGATGGGGCTGCTCGGCGTCTTCGTGCCCTTCCTGGCGATCGTCGGCGCGGTCCGCCTCGCCCGCCCCGGCTCGTGGTGGTGGCGGCACCTCTACCGGCGCCGCCATCGGGCCCGCGCGCGCGGCACGGTCCGCGCCTACCGGCACGACAAGCGCTGGACCCGGCTGCGGCGGAGGGTTCAGGACCTGATCGGCGGCTTCCAGGAGCGCGTGCCCGGCCGGGGCCCCACCCCGCCGTCCTGACGGCGCCCGCGCAGCGCCTGCCACCCCATCAGCGCCAGGACGCCCGCGATGGCCGCCAGGTGCTCCTTGCCCGCGAGGTTCGGCTTCACGATCACCTCGACCACCATCGCCACCACCACGGCCGCGCCCGTCCAGTACGCCCGCAGGCGCCAGCAGACGTAGACGGCGAGGCCCACCACCGCCGCCGACGGGCCGGTGTCCACCACCTGCGCGTCGGAGGCCGGCAGCCCGAAGGGGGTGCCGGGGCCCAGGGCGATGCCCACGCGCGCGTACAGCGTGCCGCACAGGGTCGCCAGGTAGGCGATCCCGAGCGTCCGCCGCCGGCCCAGGCACAGCTCGGCGATGCCGAAGACCAGCAGGACCTGGGCGAGCGCGCCCCAGACGGGCAGGTCGAGGGCGGGGACGAAGAGCGAGAGCGGGGTGCGGAGCAGGGCGAGCCAGAGCGGGTCCTCGGCCCGCACCGCGCCGACCGCCTGCACCGGCCCGTACCCCCAGTCCTGGTTCTGGGCGAAGTGGAAGAGGGCGGTGAGGCAGACCGCCGCCAGGGTCAGGGGGACGGCCCGCCACCCGCGCCCGGCCGCCTCCCGCCGCAGCGTGCCGCACAGCGGCCCCCACTCGCGGCGGGCGAAACCGCGGACCGCGCCGCTCAACGCCCGCCCGCCAGGTGCTCGCGGCGCATCCACCCCGGCAGGCCGGGAGCCTCCAGGAACCCCTCCGCCCGTCCGGCGGCGAGGCCGATGCGCGGCAGGTCGGCGCTCTTCTCGAAGAGCATGAAGCGGGGCTCCCAGATCGGTCGGTACTTGGCGTTGGCGCGGTACAGCGACTCGATCTGCCACCAGCGGGAGAAGAAGCTGAGCAGCGAGCGCCACAGCCTCAGCACCGGCCCCGCGCCGAGCTTCGAGCCGCGTTCGAAGACGGAGCGGAACATCGCGAAGTTCAGCGAGACCTGCGTGATCCCGATCTCCTTCGCCCGCTGGAGGAGTTCGATCACCATGAACTCCATCAGCCCGTTCTCGGAGTCGCGGTCCCGTCGCATCAGGTCCAGCGAGAGCCCCTTCGGACCCCACGGCACGAAGGAGAGCAGCGCCCGCAGCTCACCGGTCCCGTCCGTGCACTCCAGCATCACGCAGCGCCCGTCGCGCGGGTCCCCGAGCCGCCCGAGCGCCATCGAGAAGCCGCGCTCGGTCGCCCCGTCCCGCCAGTCGTCGGCCTTCCGCAGCAGCGCGGCCATCTCCTCGTCCGGAATGGCGTCGTGGCGCCGGATCCGCACCTCGTACCCGGCCCGCTTGACCCGGTTGAACGCCTGCCGGACCGTCCGCATCGCCCGCCCGTCCAGGGTGAACTCGTCGGTCTCCACGATCGCCTCGTCGCCCAGCTCCAGGGCGTCCAGTCCGTGCCGGGCGTAGATCACGCCGGCCTCCTCGCTCGCGCCCATCACCGCCGGGATCCAGCCGTGCTCGCGCGCCTCGGCCAGCCACGGCTCGATCGCGCCCGGCCAGGCCTCGGGGTCGCCGATCGGATCGCCGGAGGCGAGCGAGACCCCGCCCACCACCCGGTAGGCGACGGCGGCCTTCTCGCTCGGCGACCAGATCACGCTCTTCTCGCGGCGCAGCGCGAAGTAGCCGAGCGAGTCCCGGTCCCCGTGCTTGTCGAGCAGCGCCCGCAGCCGCTCCTCGTCCTCCTCGGTCAGCGGGTCGACCGCCCGGCGGGAGCGGAAGGCGGCGAAGAGGACCGCGAAGAGCAGCAGCGTGGACATCACGTTGATGACCACGTCGACCCAGCCCGGGGTGGTGATGGTGGGGAAGCGGGAGTCGTCGGTGGCCAGCGTGATCAGCCGCATCACGCCGTACCGCCAGCGCTCCAGGAAGGTGGCGTGCCCGGAGGCGGTGTTGGTGGCGGTGACCAGGAGGGCGGCGAGCAGCGAGGTGACGAGCAGGCCGCCGACCGCGACGACCGCGGCGAGCAGCGGGTTGGAGCGGTCGCCCTTCGCGTAGAACTCCTTGCGCCCCAGCAGCAGTGCGGTGAAGAAGAGCGCGGTCAGGGCCAGCGAGATCCAGTTCTGGGCGTGCTGCCGGATCTCGGGGAAGGCCATCACCAGCGCGAAGAGCAGCAGGAAGAGCCCGCTCAGCACGGTGTTGAGGATCCAGGCGGCCCGCTTGCGGCGGCGCATGGTGACCGCCAGGAAGAGCGTGAAGACCCCGGAGGCGAAGCCCGCCGTGAGCATGTACGGCGTGAAGTAGTCGTCCTCGTTGTGCCGCCGCAGGTCCTGTCCGAAGGAGACCCAGACGGCGCTCAGGAGGTTGATGAACGTGACGACGCGGAGGTACCAGACGGCGAACGCGGCACTCCGCCGCGAGCGGTCGGTGCCCCGGGGCGTTGCTTCGGCGGACAAAAGGACCTCTCCCATGAAAAGCGATCATATGGGGCATCGCTTCCCGTGCGGCGACGCCGGAGGCGGCCGCCCGCGCGTCGCGGGCGGCCGCCTCCGGGCCCCACCGATCCGAGTGCGCCTCCCCGTCAGACCGCCCCGACCGGGCCGGCCCCGTCCGCAGTGGTCGGCTCCGGACGCTCGGGCAGTTCGGCGGCGAGGGCCGCCGCGGCCCGGACGAGGGGAAGCGCGAGCAGTGCCCCGGTTCCCTCACCCACCAGGACGCCCTGGTCGAGCAGGGGGTTGAGCGCCATCCGGTCCAGTGCCTTCGTCTGCGCCGGCTCCCCGGACACCTGGCCCGCCAGCCACCAGTCCGGCGCCCGGAAGGCCGCCCGCTGCGCCACCAGCGCACAGGCCGCGCCCACCACGCCGTCCAGGATCACCGGCATCCGCCGCACCGCCGCCTGGAGCAGGAAGCCGGTCGTCGCGGCCAGGTCCGCCCCGCCGACCGCTCCGAGCAGCGCCAGCTGGTCGCCGAGGACCGGCCGGGCCCGCCGCAGCGCGTCCCGGATCGCCGCGCACTTGCGCATCCACGCCAGGTCGTCGATCCCCGCGCCGCCGCGCCCGGTCACCACCGAGGCGTCCGTCCCGCACAACGCCGCGACCAGCGTCGACGCCGGGGTCGTACCGCCCACGCTCAGGTCGCCGAGCACCACCAGGTCGGTGCCCGCGTCGGCCTCCTCGTCGGCGATCGCCATCCCGAGCCGCACCGCCGCCTCGGTCTCCTCCGGCGTCAGCGCGTCCTCGACGTCGATCCGGCCGCTGCCGCGCCGCACCCGGTGCCGGGTCACCGACTCCGGCAGCAGCTCCGGGTCGCAGTCCAGACCCGCGTCCACCACCCGGACCGGCACCTCCATCGAGCGGGCCAGCACCGCGAGCGGGCTCGCCCCGTCGAGGAGCTCCCGGACCAGCGCGTGGGCGGTGCCGGCCGGCCGGCCCGACACGTCCTGGGCGGCGATGCCGTGGTCGCCGGCGAAGACGACCACCTTCGGCTGCTCGATCGCCCGCACCCTCACCGCCGACTGGGCCGCGGAGAGCCACTCGCCCAGTTCGTCGAGACGCCCGAGGGCGCCCGGGCGGACGGAGAGCCGCTCCCGGCGCTCCTCGGCGTCGCGCCGGATCCCGCCGTCGGGGCGCTCGATCAGGTCGGAGAAGTCGTCGAGATTCAGGGGGTGCAGGGGGTGCAGAGGGTCCATCGGGGGTTTCCGCCTTGTGACATCAGCGAGGTTCGGCACACAGGCCCATCGGGATCAGCACCCTACCCGCGCAGCACCAGCGGCTGACCAGCGACCACGAGCACCACCTGCTCGCACTCCTCCGCGAAGGCCGCGTTGAGCCGCCCCAGTTCGTCCCGGAACCGCCGTCCCGCGGCCGTCGCCGGGACCACCCCCGAGCCGACCTCGTTCGTCACCGCCACCACCGTCCGGCGCGTCGCCCGCACCGCCGCCACCAGCTCCGCCGTCCGCTCCCGCAGCGCCGCCCGCCCGCTCTCCGCCCAGGTGTCGTCGTCCCACGCGCCCACCCGGTCCATCGCGTCCGTCAGCCACAGCGACAGGCAGTCGACCAGCAGCGCCGGACCCTCCCCGTCGAGCAGCGGGACCAGGTCGGTGGTCTCCGCGGTGCGCCACGAGCCCGGCCGCCGCTCCCGGTGCAGCCCCACCCGCTCCGCCCACTCCGGGTCGCCCTCGCGGGTCCCGCCGGTCGCCACGTACACCACCTCGGGAAAGGTCTCCAGGCGGCGCTCGGCCTCCACCGACTTCCCCGACCGCGCGCCGCCGGTCACCAGCGTCCGCCGCGGCACCTCGGGCAGCTCGTGGTACTCGCCCGGGTACAGCACCGTCCCGTCCGGCACCGCCCGCGCCCCGGCCGCCGCGAGCCGCCGGTCCAGCTCGGCGCCGGCCGGCGCGTCGTGGTCGAGGTGGACGGCGATCACCTCCGTGCCGGGTCCCACGGCGCCGGACGCCCGCAGCCGCGCCAGCGCGTCCGGCCGGCCCGTCACGTCGGCCGCCACCAGGTCGTAGGGCTCCTGGTGGTTCTCCGCGAGCCCGGCCGGCGCCCCGCCGCGCGGCAGGTACAGCAGCCGCTCGCCGTCGGGGGAGACCACCTCGTACCCGGTCCCGGGGGAGTCCATCGGGACCGCCCGCACCCGGTGGCCGCTGATCAGCGTCAGCTCCCGACCGTCGGGCACCCGCCCGGCGGTCGGCAGCCCGGCCGGCAGCTCCACCGGCGGACCGTCGTGCGGAGCGGTCAGGAGCACCTGGCGCACCCCCACCAGGGAGCGGCCCGCGCGGGCCGCGGCGAGCGCCGCCCCCGGGGTGAGGTCGAGGAGGAGGGCCCCGTCCACGAGGAGCGCGGTCGCGGCCCGCGCACGGGTCCCTCGGGAGCGCGCGCACACCGCGCAGGGGCAGTCGGGGCGGGGCAGGCCGAGCGGGGAGCCGGTGCCGAGCAGAGTCAGTTCCACGCACTGATCCTCCCGCGCCCCCGCGCGCGGTGCTCGCCCGGCTACTCTGCGGGCAGGAAACCGATCATCCGGTGAGCTCCAGGAGGCGGACATGGCGTGGACGTGGCGGTTCGAGAAGTCCGACGGCACGGAGGTCGTGCCGGTGGTGACCCCGGAGGAGTTCGGCACCCAGGGCGACGCCGAGAGCTGGCTCGGCGAGAACTGGCGCGACCTCCTCGCCGGCGGTGCGGACCAGGTGACCCTCTCCGAGGACACCACGAAGATCTACGGTCCGATGCCGCTGGACGCGGAAGGCGCCTGACGGCACGGGGGCGGGGCCCCAGGGCTCCCGCCCCCTCCCGGTTCACATCTCGCCGAGCGTCACGTCCGCCGTGCGGGTGTCGTCGCCGCGCACGTAGGTGACGCGCACCTCGTCGCCGGGCTTCCGGTCCGCCAGCGACTCCGCGAGCGAGGTGATCGTCGTGATGTCGTCGTCGGCGAGCCGGGTGATCACGTCGCCCGCCCGCAGCCCCGCGTCCGCCGCGGCGCCGCCCGCCTCGGCCTCCACCACGGCCACCCCGGCCGGCTCGTAGGCGTCGTCCAGGACCGTGCGGCCGGTGATGTCGAGCGCGGCCCGGCCCGAGTCGGTGACCTTGCCGTCCTCGATGATCTGGTCGGCGATCGTCTTCACCGTCGAGGCGGGGATGGCGAAGCCGATGCCGGGGGCGGAGCCCCCGCCCGTCTCCGGGTCCGAGGCCGCCAGCGTCGGGATGCCGATGACCCGCCCGTCCAGGTCGACCAGCGCGCCCCCGCTGTTGCCGGGGTTGATCGCCGCCGAGGTCTGCACCATGTTGGCGATGGTCGCGCCCGTGCCGCCGCCGGTCCGGCCCTCGCTGACCGTCCGGCCGGTGGCCGAGACGATGCCCTGGGTGACGCTGCCGGACAGCCCCAGCGGGGATCCCATCGCCAGCACGATCCGCCCCATCACGACCGTCGAGGAGTCGCCGAGGCGGGCCGGCTTCAGGCCGTCGGGGACCGAGTCCAGCCGGATCACCGCGAGGTCCTGCTCCGGGTAGGCGGCGACCAGCCGGGCCGCCACCGGCTGCCCGCCGGTGGCGGCGGTGACCCGGAAGGCCGTCTCGTCGCCGACCACGTGGGCGTTGGTGACGATGTGCCCCCGGCCGTCGTAGACGACCCCGGAGCCCAGGCTCTCCGAGGCGTCGATCTGCACCACGGACGGCAGGACGTCCTTGATCACGGCCTGGTAGTCCTCCTCCAGCTCGTTGGCGGCGAGCGGCGCCGCCGCCTGCGTGGTGGCCCGCTCGGGCGCGGCGGCCGTGCCGGAGTCCGCGGAGCAGCCGGTGGTCAGCGCGGCGGCGCAGACCCCCGCGGCGAGGGGGACGGCGAGGCGTCGGCGGGTACGGGAGCGGGCGCGGGAGGCATCCATGTCCGGAGTATCCGTTCCGTCCCGGTGCCCCGTCCCGGCGGAGGCCGCCGATCAGGCGTACCCCGCGCCGGACGGGGCAGGGGAAGGGGCGGCGAGAGGGCGGTGCGCGAAGGGGCCGGCGCGCCGTTCCGGCGCACCGGCCCCCTGGCCGTGTCGTGAGGTGTCGTCGGGGAGGGCCTCAGCCCCGCACCCCGCACAGGTGCAGCAGCGCCGCCACCCGCCGGTACGGATCGGTCCGTCCGGCCCGCTCCTCCGCCGCCAGCAGCCGGTCCAGCTGCTCGGCGGCCGGCAGCCCCGCCTCCGCGGGGACGCCGTCGGTGAAGACCCGCACCCCGTACCAGGCGTGCAGCGGGGCCGCGATGCCCGCGAGGGTCGCCGTCAGCGCGTCCAGCCGGTCGGCCCGCACCTTCACGCCGTCGTCGTCCTGGTAGACGTCCGTGTCGAAGCCCGCCAGCGCTCCCGCCCAGTCCCCGGCGAGCCCCGGCCGCATGGCGAGGGCGTCCGCGTTCCGTACCACCAGGGAGAGCAGGCCGCCGGGGGCCAGCATCCGGGCCAGGCCCGCGAGGAGCGCGTCCGGCTCGTCGGCGTACATGAGCACGCCGTGGCACAGGACCACGTCGAAGCTGCCCGGCAGGAAGTGGACGCCTGTCTCGCGTCCGTCGCCCTCGACCAGCCGGACCCGCTCGCGGATCCCGGCCGGTTCGGTCGCCAGCGACTCCCGGGCCGCCTTCAGCAGCTCGGGATCGGCCTCCAGGCCGGTCACGGTGTGCCCGGCGCGGGCCAGGCGCAGGGCCTGCGTGCCGGCCCCCATGCCCGCGTCGAGGATCCTCAGCCGCTGCCCCACCGGGTAGCGGCCGGTTATCTGCTCGTCGACCTGGCGGGCGACGATCTCCTGCCGGATGGTGTCCCGGAGCCCGCCGTGACCGGCGGGCCAGTGGACGACGGCGGGCAGCACGGGACCGCCCACCCCGGTGGCGTCCACGCCGAAGGCGTGTCCGCCGGAGACCGGGCCGTCCGCGCTCAGGGCCGCTCTCCGCGCTTGACCTGCGGCTTGGGCAGCCGCAGACGGCGCATCTGGAGCGTGCGCATCAGGCCGTAGGCGATCGCGCCGCGCTTCGGCGTGTCCGGGAAGCGCTCGTTGAGCTGCTTCTTCAGACGGATCCAGATGCCGATGGAGTCGATGATGATCAGAATGATCACGCCGAGCCAGAGCAGCAGCGAGATGTTCTGGAGCGCGCGGTTGGCGTTGCCGAACAGCGACAGCACCAGGATGACCACGGCCATGGGCAGGAAGAACTCGGCGATCGCGAAGCGCGAGTCGACGAAGTCGCGGACGAAACGGCGGACCGGGCCCTTGTCACGGGCCGGCAGATAACGCTCGTCACCGCTGTTCAGCGCTTCGCGCTGACGGGTCAGGTCGGCTCGCCGCGCCTCACGCTGGCGCTTGGCGGCCTCCTTGCGGTCGAGCGGGACGGACTGCGCACGACGGCGCTGCGTCTGGGCCTCACTCCGCTTCGGGGTCGGGCGGCCCTTGGGGGCCTCGGGGTCGCGGGGCTGCTTGGAGAGGTCCGCCGTCACCTTCTCGGTGGGGGCCTTCTCATCCTTCGAACGGCTACGGAACACAAAACCCAAGGGTACGGGGTGGCGGGCATGGAACCCCAGTCCGGGAGGGAACGATCCGCTCACAGCCGGCGTCGTAGCCGGTACGCACACGAGGACACCAGGGGTCTCCCGGAGATCCCCCTACTCCTCCCGCCGGAGACGGCGGGGGGCGCAGTCGTCCTTGGGGAGGAGCGCATCCCGCTCCGAACAGTGCGGTAATGGAGACAGGGACCGTACTGTGGATCCTGACGAAGAGCTGGTGCCAAGTCCGTCAGAAGGGGGCGCGCGAAGCCCATGAGCGGTGTCATGAAGCGTATGGGGATGATCTTCCGCGCGAAGGCGAACAAGGCCCTTGACCGGGCCGAGGACCCGCGCGAGACCCTCGACTACTCCTACCAGAAGCAGCTGGAGCTGCTGCAGAAGGTGCGGCGGGGCGTCGCCGACGTCGCCACCTCCCGCAAGCGGCTCGAACTCCAGCTGAACCAGCTGCAGGGCCAGTCCGCCAAGCTGGAGGACCAGGGCCGCAAGGCGCTGGCGCTCGGCCGCGAGGACCTCGCCCGCGAGGCGCTGTCCCGCCGGGCCGCGCTCCAGCAGCAGGTCAGCGACCTCGAGGTGCAGCACCAGACCCTCCAGGGCGAGGAGGAGAAGCTGACCCTCGCCGCGCAGCGGCTGCAGGCCAAGGTCGACGCCTTCCGCACCCGGAAGGAGACCATCAAGGCCACCTACACGGCCGCCCAGGCCCAGACCCGGATCGCGGAGTCCTTCTCCGGGATCTCCGAGGAGATGAGCGACGTCGGCCTCGCCATCCAGCGGGCCGAGGACAAGACCGCCCAGCTCCAGGCCCGGGCCGGCGCCATCGACGAGCTCCTCGCCTCCGGCGCGCTCGACGACCAGTCGGGCCTCGCCAAGGACGACATCCAGGCCGAGCTGGACCGCCTCTCCGGCGGCACCGACGTCGAGCTGGAGCTCCAGCGCATGAAGGCCGAGCTGGCCGGGGGCCCCTCCGCGCAGCAGCAGGCCATCGAGGGCGGCGCGGCCGGCGCCCCCCAGCAGAACCAGCAGCAGTCCCACCCCCGCTTCGACAAGCAGTAGCAAGGACGGCGTCATGATCGTGCGGATCATGGGGGAGGGCCAGCGCGAGCTGGCCGACAGCCACTTCGCCGAGCTCGACGAGCTGGACGGCGAACTGCTCGGCGAGATGGAGTCGGGCGACGAGGAGGGCTTCCGCCGCACCCTGACGGCTCTCCTCACCGCCGTCCGGCGCCTCGGCACGCCCCTGCCCGACGACGCCCTGGCGCCCTCCGAGCTCATCCTCCCGTCGCCCGACGCGAGCCTGGACGAGGTCCGGGAGATGCTCTCGGACGACGGCCTGATCCCCGGCTGACGCACCGGCGGGCGCCCCCGGCGCCCGCCCCCGCGGGTCCGCGCCGTTCCTGCGGTCCGGCAGCAGGCCGTACCGTTTCCGGGTGACCCGCACAGGACCCGCAGCGCCCGCACCCGCCCCCGGCGGCCTCGCCGCACGCCTGTGCACCCGCTTCCGCGACCATCCCCTGGCCTTCGACGCCCTCCTGGCCTTCGCCGTCCTGGTCACGATGATCGCCGCCTCCTTCACCGACCCCCACGGCAGCGTCACCGGCCCCACCTTCGGCGACCGGGCCCCCACCCTCGCCGGGGTCGGGATGATGACCGCCGCCGCCGTGGCCCTCGTGCTCCGCCGCCGCCGGCCCTTCGCCGTCCTCGGCCTCACCGGCGTCCTCAGCCTCGTCGAGCTGCTCGGCGACGTCCGGCCCGCCCCGGTCACCATCAGCGCCGTCGTCGCCCTCTACACGGTCGCCTCCCGCACCGACCGCCCCACCACCTGGCGGGTCGGCCTCGCCACCATGACCGCGCTCGCCGTCGCCGCCATGGCCTTCGGCCCGACGCCCTGGTACGCCCAGGAGAACCTCGGCGTCTTCGCCTGGACCGGCATGGCCGCCGCCGCCGGCGACGCCGTCCGCAGCCGCCGGGCCTTCGTCGATGCCATACGGGAGCGCGCCGAACGCGCCGAGCGGACCCGCGAGGAGGAGGCCCGCCGCCGGGTCGCGGAGGAGCGCCTCCGCATCGCCCGCGACCTCCACGACGTCGTCGCCCACCACATCGCCCTGGTCAACGTCCAGGCCGGGGTCGCCTCCCACGTCATGGACAAGCGCCCCGACCAGGCCAAGGAGGCCCTCGCCCACGTCCGCGAGGCCAGCCGCTCCGCCCTCGACGAGCTCCGCGCCACCGTCGGCCTGCTCCGCCAGTCCGGCGACCCCGAGGCCCCCACCGAGCCCGCCCCCGGCCTCGCCGTCCTCGACGGGCTCCTCGACAGCTTCCGCAAGGCCGGCCTGCCCGTCTCGCTGGCCCGGGCCGACGGGGGCCGCCAGCTCCCCGCCGCCGTCGACCTCGCCGCGTACCGGATCGTCCAGGAGGCCCTCACCAACGTCCGCAAGCACGCCGGACCGGACGTCCGTGCCGAGGTGAGCGTGGTCCTGGTGGGCCGCACGGTCGAGATCACCGTCCTCGACGACGGCGTCCCGCCCGCCGTCCCCGCCCCCGAACCCTCCGGCGGCCACGGCCTGCTCGGCATGCGCGAGCGGGTCGGCGCCCTCGGCGGCGCCCTCACCGCCGCACCCCGCTACGGCGGCGGCTTCCGGGTCCAGGCGATACTGCCGCTGACCCCCGGGACCGCCCGGGAGGCGGGGGAGGACGACAGATGACGATCCGGGTGCTGCTCGCCGACGACCAGGCCCTGCTGCGCAGCGCGTTCCGCGTGCTGGTCGACTCCGAGCCCGACATGGAGGTCGTCGGCGAGGCCGCCGACGGCGCCCAGGCCGCCGCCCTCGCCCGGGCCGAACGGCCCGACGTCGTCCTCATGGACATCCGGATGCCCGGCACCGACGGCCTCGCCGCCACCCGGGCGATCACCGCCGACCCCGAGCTCGCCGGGGTCCGGATCGTCATGCTCACCACCTTCGAGATCGACGAGTACGTGGTGGAGTCGCTGCGCGCCGGCGCCTCCGGCTTCCTCGGCAAGGGCGCCGAACCCGAGGAGCTGCTCGGCGCCATCCGGATCGCGCACGCCGGCGAGGCGCTGCTCTCCCCGGCCGCCACCAAGGGCCTGATCGCCACCTTCCTCGCCCAGAGCGCCCCCGCCGACCCGGTCGCCCGGGTCGACGCCGGGCGCCTCGCCGCGCTCACCGCCCGGGAGCGCGAGGTCCTCGTCCTGGTCGGCGGAGGCCTCTCCAACGACGAGATCGCCGAACGGCTCGACGTCAGCCCGCTCACCGTCAAGACCCACGTCAACCGGGCCATGGCCAAGCTCGGCGCCCGCGACCGCGCCCAGCTGGTGGTCACCGCCTACGAGACCGGACTGGTCCGCCCGCGGGGGGAGTGACCCCGGCCGGCGGCGTACTCCAGACGCGGTACGCCCCCGGCCCGGAAACGGGCCCGGGGGCCGAGGACTTCGCCGTCCCGATGGCGGATCCTGGGGGCTGGGGGGCGCTCCTGGCTGCCCGCCGCCTGCCGACGCGTACGCCACAGAAGAGAGACCCCATGTCCTGGCTGTCCAGATTCAGCCTCGCGCAACGGGCCCTGATCGGGCTGATGTCCATCGTCGCCATCGTCTTCGGACTGATCGCGATCCCCCAGCTGAAGCAGCAGCTGTTCCCGTCGATCGAGCTCCCGATGGTCTCGATCATCGCCCCCTACCAGGGCGCCTCTCCCGACGTGGTCGAGAAGCAGGTCGTCGAGCCGCTGGAGAACAACCTCAAGGCCGTCGACGGCATCAAGGGCATCACCTCCACCGCCTCCGAGGGCAGCGCCGTCATCATGGCCTCCTTCGACTACGGGGACGAGTCCACCAAGCAGCTCGTCGCCGACGTGCAGCAGGCCGTCAACCGCGCCCGCGCGGTGCTGCCCGAGTCGGTCGACCCGCAGGTGGTGGCCGGCTCCACCGACGACATCCCGACCGTCGTCCTCGCCGCCACCTCCGGCAAGGACCAGCAGGCCCTCGCCGACCAGCTGGAGCGGACCGTCGTGCCCGCCCTGGAGGACATCGACGGCGTCGGCCAGGTCAGCGTCGACGGCGTCCAGGCCCTCCAGGTCTCCGTCACCCCCGACGAGCGCAAGCTCGCCGCGGCCGGCCTGACCTCGATGAACCTCGCCCAGGCCCTCCAGGCCGGCGGCGCCACCATGCCGGCCGGCTCCTTCTCCGAGGCCGGCAAGAGCCGCACCGTGCAGGTCGGCGGCGGCTACACCTCGCTCCAGCAGATCCAGGACCTGCGGATCAAGCCCGCGCAGGGCCGGGCCGTCCGGCTCGCCGACGTCGCCACCGTCGAGCAGGAGGAGTCCGCCCGGGTCTCCCTGACCCGCACCAACGGCAAGCCCAGCCTCGCCGTCATGGCCACCATGGACAAGGACGGCAGCGCCGTCGCCATCTCCGAGGCCGTCGAGGAGAAGCTGCCCGAGCTGCGCAAGCAGCTGGGCGCGGGCGCCGAGCTGACGGTCGTCTCCGACCAGGGCCCGGCGGTCGCCAAGTCGATCTCCGGCCTCACCACCGAGGGCGCCCTCGGCCTGGTCATGGCCGTCCTGGTGATCCTGGTCTTCCTCGCCTCGATCCGCTCGACCCTGGTCACCGCGGTCTCCATCCCGCTCTCGGTCGTCCTCGCCCTGATCGTGCTGTGGACCCGCGACCTCTCGCTCAACGTGCTGACGCTCGGCGCGCTCACCATCGCCATCGGCCGGGTCGTCGACGACTCGATCGTGGTGCTGGAGAACATCAAGCGGCACCTCGGCTACGGCGAGGACCGCCAGTCCGCGATCATCACGGCCGTCAGGGAGGTGGCCGGCGCGGTCACCTCCTCGACCCTCACCACCGTCGCCGTCTTCCTCCCGATCGGCCTGGTCGGCGGCATGGTGGGCGAGCTGTTCGGCTCCTTCAGCCTCACCGTGACGGCCGCCCTGCTGGCCTCGCTGCTGGTGTCGCTGACCGTCGTCCCGGTGCTCTCGTACTGGTTCCTCCGCGCCCCGAAGGGCACCTCCCAGGACCCGGGCGAGGCCCGCAGGGCCGCCGAGGAGAAGGAGGCGAACAGCCGTCTCCAGCGCGCGTACGTGCCGGTGCTGCGGTTCGCCACCCGCCGCCGCCTCACCAGCGTGGCCATCGCCCTCGTCGTCCTGGTCGTCACCTTCGGCATGGCGCCCCTGCTGAAGACCAATTTCTTCGACCAGGGCGACCAGCCGGTCCTGACGGTCAAGCAGAAGCTGGAACCCGGCACCGCCCTGGACGCCTCCGACGAGGCCGCGAAGAAGATCGAGAAGGTCCTCGCGGACACCGAGGGCGTCAAGGACTACCAGGTCACCGTCGGCTCCTCCGGCTTCATGGCGGCCTTCGGCGGCGGCACCGGCGCCAACCAGGCGTCGTTCCAGGTGACGCTGGAGGACTCCGCCTCGTACGAGAGGACCCGCGACGCCATCGAGGCGGGCCTCGGGAAGCTCGACGGGATCGGCGACACCTCGATCGCGGCCGGCGACGGCTTCGCCAGCCAGGACCTGAGCGTCGTGGTGAAGGCCGGCGACCGGGAGCTGCTCCAGCAGGCGTCCGAGCAGGTCCGCAAGGCGGTCGCGGAGCTGAAGGACGTCACCGACGTCCAGAGCGACCTGTCCCAGTCGGTCCCGCGGATCTCCGTGAGGGCCAACGAGAAGGCGGCCGACGCCGGCTTCGACGACACCACGCTCGGCATGGTCGTCGCCCAGGCCGTCCGCGGCACCCCGGCCGGCCGGGCCACCCTCGACGACACCGAGCGGGACGTCCTCATCACCTCGGCCACCCCGGCCACCACCCTCGACCAGCTGAAGGCGCTGCCGCTCGGCCCGGTGAAGCTGGGGGACATCGCCACCGTCGAGCTCGTCCCCGGCCCGGTCTCCATGACCCGGATCGACGGCGCCCGCGCGGCGACGATCACGGCCAAGCCGACCACCGACAACACCGGTGCCGTGGGCACCGCGCTCCAGTCGAAGATCAGCGCCCTGGACCTGCCGGAGGGCGCCTCCGCCTCCGTCGGTGGCGTCTCCGAGGACCAGAACGAGGCCTTCCTCAACCTGTTCCTGGCGATGCTGGCGGCCGTCGCGATCGTCTTCATGCTGCTGGTCGCGACCTTCCGGTCGCTGATCCAGCCGCTGATCCTGCTGGTCTCCATCCCGTTCGCGGCCACCGGCGCCATCGGCCTCCTGGTCGCCACCGGCACCGCGATGGGCGTCCCGGCGATGATCGGCATGCTGATGCTCATCGGCATCGTCGTGACCAACGCGATCGTCCTGATCGACCTGATCAACCAGTACCGGGCGCAGGGGTACGGCGTCGTCGAAGCGGTGGTCGAGGGCGGCCGGCACCGGCTCCGCCCGATCCTGATGACCGCGCTCGCGACGATCTTCGCCCTGCTGCCGATGGCCCTCGGCATCACCGGCGAGGGCGGCTTCATCGCCCAGCCGCTCGCCGTGGTCGTGATCGGCGGTCTGATCACCTCGACGCTGCTGACCCTCCTGCTCGTCCCGACGCTCTACGCGATGGTCGAGCTCCGCAAGGAGCGCCGCGCGAAGAAGAAGGCGGCGAAGAAGGACGGCGAGAAGGGCGATCCGGTGGTGGTCCCGGAGCAGCCGGACGCCGGCCCGCTGGACGCGGCCCTGCTCGACGCCCGGGACTGAGGTCCCGGGTGACGGACGGAAGGGGCGGCCCCACGGACTCGTGGGGCCGCCCCTTCCGGCGTGCGCGCGGGAGAACCGTCCCGGCGGGGAGAACCGTTACGGCAGGGCCAGCATCCGCTCCAGCGCCAGCTTGGCGAACGCCTCGGTCTCCTTGTCGACCTCGATCCGGTTGACCAGGTTGCCCTCGGCCAGCGACTCCAGGGTCCACACCAGGTGCGGCAGGTCGATCCGGTTCATGGTCGAGCAGAAGCAGACCGTCTTGTCGAGGAAGACGATCTCCTTGCCCTGGTCGGCGTAACGGTTCGCCAGGCGGCGGACCAGGTTCAGCTCCGTGCCGATGGCCCACTTCGAGCCGGCCGGGGCGGCCTCCAGGGTGTTGATGATGTACTCGGTCGAGCCCACGTGGTCCGCGGCGGCGACGACCTCGTGCTTGCACTCCGGGTGGACCAGCACGTTCACGCCGGGGATGCGGGCGCGCACGTCCTCGACCGACTCCAGCGAGAAGCGGCCGTGCACCGAGCAGTGTCCCCGCCACAGGATCATCTTGGCGGCGCGCAGCTGCTCGGCGGTGAGGCCGCCGTTCGGCTTGTGCGGGTTGTAGACCACGCAGTCGTCCAGGGACATGCCCATGTCGCGGACGGCGGTGTTCCGGCCCAGGTGCTGGTCCGGCAGGAAGAGGACCTTCTCACCCTGCTCGAAGGCCCAGTCCAGCGCCTTCTTCGCGTTGGACGAGGTGCAGATCGTGCCCCCGTGCCTGCCGGTGAAGGCCTTGATGTCGGCCGAGGAGTTCATGTACGAGACGGGCACGGTGACGTCCGCGACCCCCGCCTCGGTCAGCACGTCCCAGCACTCGGCGACCTGCTCGGCGGTGGCCATGTCGGCCATCGAGCAGCCGGCCGCGAGGTCGGGCAGCACGACCTTCTGGTCGTCACCGGTGAGGATGTCCGCGGACTCGGCCATGAAGTGCACGCCGCAGAAGACGATGTACTCGGCCTCCGGCCTGGCGGCGGCGTCGCGCGCGAGCTTGAAGGAGTCGCCGGTGACGTCGGCGAACTGGATGACCTCGTCACGCTGGTAGTGGTGGCCGAGGACGAAGACCTTGTCCCCGAGCTTCTCCTTGGCCGCGCGGGCACGCTCCACCAGGTCGGGGTCGGAGGGAGACGGCAGATCGCCGGGACACTCCACGCCGCGCTCGCTCTTCGGGTCGGCCTCGCGGCCGAGCAGCAGCAGGGCGAGCGGCGTCGGCTGGACGTCCAGGGGGGTCTGGGCGGTGGTCACGTCACGCACCCTTTCTTCGGGGAACCTTTTCGTCTAAATGACGCTATCTATCATAACCCCTTCACGTCATCCTGACGATGGCCATAGTGTCGATGTGACGCATTCGCCCTCCGCGTCTCGGTGCCGGGTGTGCGAGCATGAAGGAGGGAAATCCCACTCGGCCCGGAATGAATCCGGGACACCGTCGGTTGCAACCGTCGGCAAGCAGTCTCCGTACAACCCGGGAGAGATGTAGATGTCCGTATCGGACGAGACCGGCACCGTCACCGACGGCATCATCGTCACCGACGCCGCCGCGGCCAAGGTCAAGGCTCTGCTGGAGCAGGAGGGTCGTGACGACCTGGCGCTGCGCGTCGCCGTCCAGCCCGGCGGCTGCTCCGGCCTGCGCTACCAGCTGTTCTTCGACGAGCGTTCGCTCGACGGCGACGTCGTCAAGGACTTCGACGGCGTCAAGGTCGTCACCGACCGCATGAGCGCCCCGTACCTGGGCGGCGCCTCGATCGACTTCGTCGACACCATCGAGAAGCAGGGCTTCACGATCGACAACCCGAACGCCACCGGCTCCTGCGCCTGCGGCGACTCGTTCAGCTAGGCCGTCGCGCGAGCGACGACCGAAGGGCGGTGGCCCGGGAGACCGACCTCCCGGGCCACCGCCCTTTCTCCGTGCCGTTCCGGTGCGCGCTCCCGCGGTCTCCGGAGGCGTCCGCGGCCTACCTCCGCGGCAGGGCCTCGTCGCTCACCGCGTCCACCACCGGCCGGTCGCCCAGCGGCGCCTCCAGCGTCACCTCCACGGTGATCTCCTGGGCGACCAGGATGCAGGCCCGGCCCGGGTCCTGCGGCTTCTCGTCGATCCGCACCCGCACCTGCCGCGGATCCTCGGCGGCGTGCGCCGTGTAGGTGCTGCACACCCCGCCCCAGAAGGTCAGGGCCAGCGTCCGCCCGTCGGGCCGCACCGTGAACGACTCGATCCGCCGCACCGGCACCGCACCGTCGGAGGGCTCCGCCGCGCTCGGCGTGGGCGCCGGGGACGGCGTCGCCGGCGGCACCAGGAACTCCGGCGCCACCGCCGTCGAGGTCACCGTGTAGGGCGCCGAGTCCGCCGGGTCGGCCGTGAAGAGCCACGCCGGCACGAGCGCCCGCCCGTCCGGGGTCTCCGTCGCCGCCAGGCCGAGCTCCGCACCCGTCACCGGCACCTCGCGCGGCGGCGCCGCGTCCACGATCGTCTGGCAGGGGGCGTCCTTCCCCGGCTCGCCGGAGGCCGGCGGCTCCGCGGCCGGCGGGTCCGTGGCGCAGCCGCCGATCCCGATCGGGCCCGTGCCCTTCGACTCCTCGTTCAGCCGCGCGAGCGCCCGCTCCGCCGACACCACCGGGTACGTCTCGCCGCCCACCGGCTCCTTCAGCGTCCCGCTGCCAGCCACCGGCCGCCCGTCCGGCCCGATGTGCAGCCCCGTCGACCAGCCGTACGTGGGCAGCCCGCCGATCACCGGATCGGCGTTCACCACCCGCACCGACCCGTTCATGACCTGCGTCGCCGACACCTTGGCGTCGTCCTGTCCCAGCACCTTCAGCACCGGTGCCGCCGCCGCCCTCGCCGCGGCCTCGCTCACGGGGGAGCCCTTCGCGGGCGGCGTCGCCTCGCCCGGCGGCGGGCAGGCCCTGCCCTTCAGGCAGGTGTCGCCGGCCGGACCGCCGTCGTACCAGGAGTACGTCCAGTTCCCCGGGGCCTGCCGCGACACGTCGAGCCGCGGCCCCCGGCCGTCCTTCTCGGGCCGGATCGTCCACACGTCGCCGACCAGCGCCGGCCGCCCCTCGATGCCCAGCACCCCGGCCAGCCTGGCCACCTCTTCCGAGGTGACCAGGCCCGACGGCCGGTGGACTGCGGCCGACGAGGGCCCCTGGGGGAGTGGGCCCTCGGCTCTGTAGACCGTCCCGCTCGGGCCGCCGCCCGGGTCCGGCTCGCCCGGCGCGATCCCCGCGTCCGGGCCCGTACCCGCGCCGCCGTCCCCGCCCCCGAGCCGCAGGGGCGGCGGCGCGGGCGCGCCCGCGGCCCGCGGAGCCGCGTCCCGCCCGCCGCCGTCGTCACCGGAGGCGGTCAGATACAGCCCGCCGCCACCGGCCAGCAGCACACCCGCCGCCACCGTGGCGACGAGCGCGGTCCGCCGTCCGCGTCCGTTCTCCGTACCGCTCACCGCAACGCTCCCTCGTGTCGATCGGACACCGGTGGGACGGGGCGGGCGGTCGGACGGTTCCGTCCCCTCAGCCGCCGTACTCGGCGGTGGCGGCGATCAGCCGCGCCGAGGAGTCCGGGACGACCACCCCGTGGATCGAGGCGGGGGAGACGGGGGCGGGCGCCGGATCGGCCGGCGTCACCCAGTGCGGGACCATCCGGGCACTGGCCCCGCGCAGCTCGGCGAGGCTCAGTTCGGACTCGTGTCGCTCGCGCGGAGCGGGGTACGTGGTCATGGGCGCACCGTATGCACCACCCGCCTCCGGAGAAAAGACCTACTCTGGGGTAGTTTCCACTGTTCGGCAGCGGCCCCGGCAGCGGCTACCGTGGATCGTCATCACCCTCCACCCGCAGGAGCACCCAGCCGTGCGTATCGCAGTCACCGGCTCCATCGCCACCGACCACCTCATGACCTTCCCCGGCCGGTTCGCCGACCAGCTCGTGGCCGACCAGCTCCACACGGTGTCCCTCTCCTTCCTCGTCGACAACCTCGACGTCCGGCGCGGCGGCGTCGGCCCCAACATCTGCTTCGGCATGGGCCAGCTCGGCGGCACCCCGATCCTGGTCGGCGCGGCCGGCTACGACTTCGACGAGTACCGCGCCTGGCTCGACCGCCACGGCGTCGACACCGGCTCGGTCCGCATCTCCGAGGTCCTGCACACCGCGCGCTTCGTCTGCACCACGGACAAGGACCACAACCAGATCGGGTCCTTCTACACCGGCGCCATGAGCGAGGCCCGCCTCATCGAGCTCAAGGCCGTCGCCGACCGCGTCGGCGGTCTCGACCTCGTCCTCATCGGCGCCGACGACCCCGAGGCGATGCTGCGCCACACCGAGGAGTGCAAGGCCCGCTCGATCCCCTTCGCGGCCGACTTCTCGCAGCAGATCGCCCGCATGGACGGCGAGGAGATCCGCACCCTCCTCGACGGCGCGACCTACCTCTTCTCCAACGAGTACGAGAAGGGCCTCATCGAGTCGAAGACCGGCTGGACCGAGGAGGAGATCCTCTCCCGCGTCGGCCACCGCGTCACCACGCTCGGCTCGCGCGGCGTCCGCATCGAGCGCGTCGGCGAGCCGGCGATCGAGGTCGGCTGCCCGGAGGAGGAGGCCAAGGTCGACCCCACCGGCGTCGGCGACGCCTTCCGCGCGGGCTTCCTGACCGGTCTCACCTGGGGCGTCGGCCTGGAGCGCGCCGCACAGGTCGGGTGCATGCTGGCGACGCTGGTCATCGAGACGCTCGGCACGCAGGAGTACACCCTGCGGCGCGCCAACTTCATGGACCGCTTCACCAAGGCGTACGGCGAGGAAGCCGCCGCCGAAGTCCGGTCCCACCTCTCCTGACCCCACCCCGCACCGCCGCACCGCCCCTGGGCCGCCCCCCCCGCAGGGCCCCCGCGCCCGGGCCGCGGTGCCGCCGCGCCACCGTCGCGTGCGCGCGTTCCGCGCCCGCCGTTCCGTTGCGGGCGGTCGTTCCGCCGGGGCGATGGGGGTCACCCATCGCCCCAGGGGGACGCCTGCCCGCACGGGGTGCAACGGAGGGCGCCGCCCCGCAGGGCGCGGGCACGCGCGAGGGGCGCGGCAAGGTTCCGTCCCCCGCGCGCGGCAGGGTCAGGAGGCGCGGCGGACGACGTAGGCGCGCCCCCCGCCGGGCCCCGCCGACTCGCCCTCGTACAGCTGGCCCCGCATCTCGCACCACGCCGGGATGTCCAGCCGCGCCGCCTCGTCGTCCGACAGCACCGTCACCGTCCCTCCCACCCGCACCGTCCCGATCACCTTCGCCAGCTCGATCACCGGGATCGGGCACCGCTTCCCGAGCGCGTCGACGACCAGGTCGCCCCTCTCCCCGCCCCCGCCCCCGGCCGGGCCGCCCCCGCCCAGCCGCTCCCGCACCGACGCGACGACCCGCGGCAGCACCTCCAGGAAGCGGTCCACGTCCGCCTCCTCCGTGCCGGCGGGCAGGGAGACCCGGACGTTCCCCTCGCTCAGCACGCCCATCGCGCGGAGCACGTGGCTGGGCGTCAGCGTCGAGCTGGTGCAGGAGGAACCGGACGAAACGGAGAAACCCTCCCGGTCCAGCTCCGACAGGACCGTCTCCCCGTCGACGTACAGGCAGGAGAAGGTGACGAGGTGGGGGAGGCGCCGCACCGGGTCGCCGACGACCTCCACGTCCGGCACCAGCTCCGGCACCCGCGCCCGGATCCGGTCGACGAGGCCCCGCAGCCGGGCGCCCTCCGCCGCCGCCTCGGCCCGCACCGCCCGCAGCGAGGCGGCCGCCGCGACGATCGCGGGGAGGTTCTCGAAGCCGGGCGCGCGGCCCGACTCCCTTTCGTCGGAAGGGCCTTGGGGCGCGAACCGCACCCCCTTCCGTACGGCCAGCAGCCCCACGCCGGCCGGTCCGCCCCACTTGTGCGCGCTGGCGGTCAGCAGCGACCAGCCCTCCGGCACCGGCCCCCACCCCAGTGACTGGGCCGCGTCCACGAGCAGCGGCACCCCGGCCTCCCGGCAGGCTCCGGCGACCTCGGCGACCGGCTGCTCGGTGCCCACCTCGTGGTTGGCGGACTGGAGGCAGGCGAGCGCGACCCCCTCGCCGAGCTCGGCCGCGAAGGCGTCCGGGTCCACCGCCCCGTTCCGGCCGACCGGAACCTCCGTCACCTCCCCGCCGGCCGTCGCGTGCGCCCCGCCCGCGTGCAGCACGGAGGAGTGCTCGACGGCCGAGACGACGAGGCGCCGGCCGGTCCGGCGGCGCCCGGCGAGCGCCCCCGACACGCCCGAGTGGACCGCGCGCGTCCCCGAAGGGGTGAAGACGAGCTCGTCGGGGCGGCAGCCGACCGCCTCCGCCGCGGCCTCCCGCGCCGCGTCGAGCAGCAGCCTGGCCCGCCGCCCCTCCCGGTAGAGCCGGGCCGGGTCGGCCCACCCCTCGTCGAGTGCGGCGAGCAGCGCCTGGCGGGCTACGGGGTGCAGGGGGGCGGCGGACGCGGCGTCGAAGTAGGGCATCCGCCCACGGTAGGGCCTGCGGTCCGGTGGCCTCCCCCGCGGCCCGCGGGCCGCGGGGGAGGGTCGGGCGGCGGGCGTCGGCCGACCGGGGTGAGGAGGTGTCAGGAGGGCGCCCGCGTCCGCCGTCAGACGCCCGAACGGGCGCTTCCCCGCCCTCCGCGGAACCTCCGGGTCCACCCCTTCGGGGACTCGGACGGCGCGTTGGGCACCCTCCCCGCGCGACCCCAAATAGCGTCCAGTAGGGTTTGGTCCGCATAAACATCCAAACCCCTGCCCGCGGCCGGGGCGGCGACCGACCAGCGAGACGGACGGCCGTGGCCGACCAACGCGGGCCGAGACTCTCGGGAAGGCGCTACGTGAGTCCCAACGGCTCCGACCGCTCGTCGCGGCGCCCGATGCGGCGGAAGCTGCCGCAGGTGCTGACTGCGGGCCTGATCCTGGCGACAGCCACCGGCTGCTCGTACAACTGGGAAGACTTCCCCCGCCTTGGCATGCCCACCCCCGTCACGGAAGAGGCGCCTCGGATCCTCTCCCTGTGGCAGGGGTCCTGGGCCGCCGCGCTCCTCACCGGCATCCTGGTGTGGGGCCTCATCCTGTGGTCGGTCATCTTCCACCGGCGCAGCCGGACCAAGGTCGAGGTACCTCCGCAGACCCGCTACAACATGCCCATCGAGGCGCTGTACACGGTCACCCCCCTCATCATCGTCTCGGTGCTCTTCTACTTCACCGCGCGCGACGAGTCGAAGCTCCTTGCCCTCTCGGACAAGCCGGCCCACACGATCAACGTGGTCGGCTACCAGTGGAGCTGGGGCTTCAACTACATCGAGAACGTGCCGGGTGTCGAGGGCGACGCGAAGACGGACAAGAACCTCGCGTCCATTCCGGACAAGTACATCGAGGAGTTCCCGGACAACGCGGGCGGCGTCTACGTCGCCGGCATCCCGGGCGACCGCAACCCGCAGACCGGCAACCCGGGCCCGACCCTGTGGCTGCCGAAGGGCGAGAAGGTCCGGTTCGTCCTCACCTCGCGTGACGTCATCCACTCCTTCTGGGTGGTTCCGTTCCTCTTCAAGCAGGACGTCATTCCGGGGCACACCAACGTCTTCGAGGTCACGCCGACCCAGGAGGGCACCTTCCTCGGCAAGTGCGCCGAGCTGTGCGGTGTCGACCACTCCCGGATGCTCTTCAACGTCAAGGTGGTCTCCCCGGAGCGCTACCAGGCGCACCTGAAGGAGCTGGCCGAGAAGGGTCAGACCGGCTACATCCCGTCCGGCATCGAGCAGACGGACCCGGCCAGGAACGCGGAGAAGAACCAACTGTGAGCATCCCCAACGAAACCAAGGGTGCCGCGGCTGAGGACTCGTACGAGAACGAGGTGCCCGTCCGCCGCAAGCAGCCCGGCAATGTGGTGGTGAAGTGGCTGACCACCACCGACCACAAGACCATCGGTACGATGTACCTGGTCACGTCGTTCGTGTTCTTCATCATCGGCGGCCTGATGGCGCTCTTCATGCGCGCCGAGCTGGCCCGTCCGGGCACGCAGATCATGTCGAACGAGCAGTTCAACCAGGCGTTCACGATGCACGGCACGATCATGCTGCTGATGTTCGCGACGCCGCTGTTCGCCGGTTTCGCGAACTGGATCATGCCGCTGCAGATCGGCGCGCCCGACGTGGCGTTCCCGCGGCTGAACATGTTCGCCTACTGGCTGTACCTCTTCGGCTCGATCATGGCGGTGGCCGGCTTCCTCACCCCGCAGGGTGCGGCCGACTTCGGCTGGTTCGCCTACTCCCCGCTGTCGGACGCGGTCCGCTCGCCGGGTGTCGGCGCCGACATGTGGATCATGGGTCTGGCCTTCTCCGGCTTCGGCACGATCCTCGGCTCGGTCAACTTCATCACCACGATCATCTGCATGCGCGCTCCGGGCATGACGATGTTCCGCATGCCGATCTTCACCTGGAACGTGCTGCTGACCGGTGTCCTGGTCCTGCTCGCCTTCCCGGTCCTCGCGGCGGCGCTCTTCGCCCTGGAGGCGGACCGCAAGTTCGGTGCCCACGTCTTCGACGCGGCCAACGGCGGAGCCTTGCTCTGGCAGCACCTCTTCTGGTTCTTCGGGCATCCAGAGGTGTACATCATCGCGCTGCCGTTCTTCGGCATCGTCTCCGAGGTCATCCCGGTCTTCAGCCGCAAGCCGATGTTCGGCTACATCGGTCTGGTGGCCGCGACCATCGCGATCGCCGGTCTGTCCGTGACCGTGTGGGCGCACCACATGTACGTCACCGGCGGCGTGCTCCTGCCGTTCTTCTCCTTCATGACGTTCCTCATCGCCGTACCGACCGGCGTGAAGTTCTTCAACTGGATCGGCACGATGTGGAAGGGCTCGTTGTCCTTCGAGACGCCGATGCTCTGGACGATCGGCTTCCTGATCACCTTCACCTTCGGTGGTCTGACCGGCGTCATCCTGGCCTCGCCGCCGATGGACTTCCACGTCTCGGACTCGTACTTCGTGGTGGCGCACTTCCACTACGTCGTCTTCGGCACCGTCGTCTTCGCGATGTTCGCCGGCTTCCACTTCTGGTGGCCGAAGTTCACCGGCAAGATGCTGGACGAGCGCCTGGGCAAGATGACCTTCTGGACGCTGTTCATCGGCTTCCACGGCACCTTCCTGGTGCAGCACTGGCTGGGCGCCGAGGGCATGCCGCGTCGTTACGCGGACTACCTGGACGCCGACGGCTTCACCGCGCTGAACACGATCTCGACGATCTCGTCGTTCCTGCTCGGCCTGTCGATGCTGCCGTTCTTCTACAACGTGTGGAAGACCGCCAAGTACGGCAAGAAGGTCGAGGTCGACGACCCGTGGGGCTACGGCCGCTCGCTCGAGTGGGCGACGTCCTGCCCGCCGCCGCGGCACAACTTCCTCACGCTGCCGCGGATCCGTTCGGAATCGCCCGCGTTCGACCTGCACCACCCTGAGATCGCTGCGGTCGACCAGCTCGAGAACAAGCCGCACGAGGCCGCGGCCCTCACGGGCAGCAAGGAGGCCGGCAAGTGAAGATCCAGGGCAAGATGTTCATCTGGCTGAGCGTCTTCATCCTTGCCATGGCGATCCTGTACGGCGTCTGGAGCAAGGAGCCGGTCGGTACGACGGCGCTCTTCCTGGCCTTCGGCCTCTCCATCATGATCGGCTACTACCTGGCCTTCACGGCCAAGCGTGTCGACGCGATGGCCCAGGACGACAAGGAGGCCGACGTCGCGGACGAGGCCGGCGAGGTGGGCTTCTTCGCCCCCCACAGCTGGCAGCCGCTCTCGCTGGCCGCCGGCGGAGCGCTCGCCTTCCTGTCGGTCGCGATGGGCTGGTGGATCATGTACTTCTCCGCCCCGCTGATCCTGGTCGGCATCTGGGGCTGGGTCTTCGAGTTCTACCGCGGTGAGAACCAGAACCAGTAGCAGCACCCCGCAACACCCCGAGGGGCCCGGTCACTTCGTACGCGAAGCGGCCGGGCCCCTCTTTTGCCGCGCTCGGCGCGCCCGCGGGCGGAACTGTCCTTAGCGTGAGGTCATGAACGACACGCCGCGCATTCGGACTGTTCTGAGCTGCACTCTTCTGGCCCTCACCGTGACCGCCGGTGTGACGGCGTGCGCGGGCTCCGACGGGCATCCGCTGTCGGAGAGCCCCTACGACGCGGCCGACCAGATCGCCTTCGCGGCCGCCGACGGCACCCGGCTGAACCCCGAGAAGCCGCTGGAGA
The DNA here is from genome assembly GCF_014650895.1 of Streptomyces omiyaensis. GTDB lineage: Bacteria > Actinomycetota > Actinomycetes > Streptomycetales > Streptomycetaceae > Streptomyces > Streptomyces omiyaensis. The sequence goes on along the minus strand of NZ_BMVV01000010.1, from coordinate 151,451 downwards.
TCAGTGCGAAGGGCGACGACGGGCGGATCACCGACGTCACCGCCACCGACGCGGCCGGCCGCCACCTGGCGGGCGAGCTCACCGCGGACGGGCGCACGTGGCGTTCCACGGCCTCCCTGGCCGCCGGGACCCGCTACACCGTCAGGGTGGCCACGGAGGACGAGGGCGGGGCCCCTGGCGCCCGTACGTACACGTTCGAGACGGCCCCGGCCAAAAGGGCCCTGACCGCCACCTTCGGGCCGGAGGCGGGCACCTACGGCGTCGGACAGCCGATCACCGCCGCCCTCAGCCTCCCGGTGAAGGACCGGGCCGCGCGCGCGGTCGTCGAACGGGCCCTCAAGGTCCGCTCCACCCCCGCCGTCGAGGGCTCCTGGTACTGGGTGGACGACAAGACGCTGCACTTCCGGCCCAAGGAGTACTGGCCGGCCGGCACGCTCGTCTCGGTCAGCGGCAACCTCGACGGGCTGCGCGTGGGCGACAAGCTCTACGGCGGCCCGTCCGCCCCGCTCCGGCTGAAGATCGGCGACCGGATCGAGGCCGTCGCCGACGCCGGGTCGCACCACATGACGGTCCGCCGCAACGGAGAAGTGATCAATACCATTCCGGTGACCACCGGAAAACCGGGCTTCTCCACCCGTAACGGGATCAAGGTGGTGCTCGGCAAGGAGTACTACGTCCGGATGCGCGGCACCAGCATCGGCATCGCCGAGGGCAGCTCGGAGTCGTACGACCTGCCGGTGTACTACGCCACCCGGGTCACCTGGAGCGGCGAGTACGTGCACGCCGCCCCCTGGTCCGTGGGCTCCCAGGGCGTCGCCAACGTCAGCCACGGCTGCGTGGGCATGTCCACCGGCAACGCCGCCTGGTTCTACGAGACCGTCCGCCCCGGCGACATCGTCAAGACCGTCAACAGCATCGGCGAGACGATGGACCCCTTCGGCAACGGCTTCGGCGACTGGAACCTGTCCTGGGACAAGTGGCGCCGGGGCAGCGCCCTGGTGGCGGAGAAGGGCGACCCCACCGCCACCGAGGACGCCAAGGCGCGCCTCCGGCCGACCCTCTAGGGGCGGCTACGCGTCGATCGACAGGCGGGAGCGGATCAGGCCCGCCAGGGACGCCGCGAACTCGACCGGTTCCACCGGAAGGGTGACCGCGGCGTCCGCGCGGCTCCAGGTCGCCAGCCAGGCGTCCTGCGGGCGGCCGATCAGCAGCAGCACCGGCGGGCAGCGGAAGACCTCGTCCTTGATCTGCCGGCAGACGCCCATGCCGCCCGCCGGGACGGCCTCGCCGTCCAGCACGCAGACGTCGATCCCGCCCTCGTCCAGCCGCTTCAGCACGGCCGGGAGCGTCGCGCACTCCACGAACTCCACCGGGGGCACGTCCGCCGCGGGCCGCCGCCCGGCGGCGAGCCGGACCTGCTCCCGGGTGTTCGCGTCGTCGCTGTAGACCAGGACCGTGGCACTCGACTGCATCGTTCCTCCGTCCGGAAGGCGGGCCGGCCGTCCTCGACCGGTGCGCGGGATGCTACTCCGGTCCACACCCCGTCAACACCCGTTCAACACCTGTTCGAAGGGTGTCGGGAGGCCCCCGCGATGGGCCGTTCGGGCTGGACACACCCCCCTGACACTCCGAACGGCACCCCCCGGAGTGAGGGCGGGATAAGCGACCGACATAATGTCGGTCGTGGCGACAGTAACGACAGTAGATACCGGGCACGCGCACCCGTCGGTCAATCGACCGAACCTCACCAGCGTCGGAACCATCATCTGGCTGAGTTCCGAGCTGATGTTCTTCGCGGCCCTCTTCGCGATGTACTTCACCCTGCGATCGGTGACCGGTCCCGAGTTCTGGACGGAAAAGGCCGACGCCTTGAACTTCCCGTTCTCGGCGACCAACACCACGATCCTGGTGCTCTCCTCCCTCACCTGCCAGCTCGGCGTCTTCGCCGCCGAGCGGGGCGACGTGAAGAAGCTCCGGACGTGGTTCATCATCACGTTCGTGATGGGTGCGATCTTCGTAGGCGGCCAGGTCCTGGAGTACACCGAGCTGGTCAAGCACGAGGGCCTCTCGCTCTCGTCCGACCCGTACGGCACGGTGTTCTACCTGACCACCGGCTTCCACGGCCTGCACGTGACGGGCGGTCTCATCGCCTTCCTGCTGGTCCTCGGCCGGACGTACGCCGCCAAGAGGTTCACTCACGAGCAGGCAACCGCCGCCATCGTCGTGTCCTACTACTGGCACTTCGTCGATGTCGTCTGGATCGGCCTCTTCGCCACGATCTACATGATCAAGTAGTCGGTCACCGCCCGTCGCGGCGGCCCGACATCCAGCAAGCATCGACGCAGAAGATCCTGACACCGGGGTAATCCGTGAAAAAGCTCTCCGCACGACGACGCCATCCGCTGGCGGCGGTCGTCGTCCTACTTCTCGCGCTGGCGGCCACGGGGGGGCTGTACGCCGCGTTCGCGCCCGCGGGCACGGCGAAGGCCGATGAAACCGCCCAGTCCCTCGCCATCGAGGAGGGCAAGAAGCTCTACTCCGTCGGCTGCGCCAGCTGCCACGGAACCGGCGGTCAGGGCACCTCTGACGGCCCGTCCCTCGTCGGCGTGGGCTCCGCCTCCGTGGACTTCCAGGTCGGCACCGGCCGTATGCCGGCGCAGCAGCCTGGGGCCCAGGTCCCGAAGAAGAAGGTCATCTACTCGCAGGCCGAGATCGACCAGCTCGCGGCGTACGTGGCCTCCCTCGGTGCCGGCCCGATCACGCCGACGGACAGCCAGGTCGACCCCGCGGGCGCCGACGTCGCCAAGGGCGGCGAGCTGTTCCGCACCAACTGTGCCCAGTGCCACAACTTCACCGGCGAGGGTGGCGCGCTGACCCACGGCAAGTACGCCCCGAGCCTTGAGGGCGTGAGCCCGAAGCACCTCTACGAGGCCATGCAGACCGGCCCGCAGAACATGCCTTCCTTCCCGGACACCACCATGCCGGAGAAGGAGAAGAAGGACATCATCGCGTACGTCCAGGCCGTCAACGGCGAGAAGACCGTCAGCCCGGGCGGCCTCTCGCTCGGTGGTCTCGGCCCCGTCTCCGAGGGCCTGTTCGCCTGGGTCTTCGGCCTGGGTGCGCTGATCGCAGTTGCCATCTGGGTCGCGGCCCACACCGCTAAGGCCAAGAAGTCATGAGTACCCAAGAGATTCCAGAAGAGAACCTGCCGGCAGGGCAGGACACCGCGCACGGCGCGGTGAAGGTCGCGGACAACCCGTTCGCCGACCCGGGCCTCCCGCCCCACAAGCCGCGTGTCCAGGACATCGACGAGAAGGCCGCCCGGCGCTCCGAGCGCGCCGTCGCGTACATGTTCATCCTGTCGATGCTGGCCACCGTCGGCTTCATCGCCTCGTACGTGATCTTCCCGGTCGACAAGAACGTGTACATCTGGCCCTTCGGCCACGTGTCCGCGCTCAACTTCGCGCTGGGCTGGACCCTCGGCCTCGCCCTCTTCTTCATCGGCGCGGGCGCGGTCCACTGGGCCCGCACCCTGATGTCCGACGTCGAGATGGCGGACGAGCGTCACCCGATCGCGGCCACCCCCGAGGTCAAGGCGCAGGTCATGGCCGACTTCGCCCAGGGTGCCGCCGAGTCCGGCTTCGGCCGTCGCAAGCTCATCCGCAACACGCTCTTCGGCGCGCTGGCCATGGTGCCGCTCTCCGGCGTCGTGCTGCTGCGTGACATGGGTCCGCTGCCCGAGAAGAAGCTCCGCACGACGCTGTGGGCCAAGGGCAAGCTGCTCATCAACATGAACACGCACGAGCCGCTGCGTCCCGAGGACGTCGCCGTCGGTTCGCTGACCTTCGCGATGCCCGAGGGCCTCTCGGAGCACGACCACAACTTCCAGGTGGAGATCGCCAAGGCCGCCCTGATGATCGTCCGGATCCAGCCGGAGGACATCAAGGACAAGCGCGAGCTCGAGTGGTCGCACGAGGGCATCGTCGCCTTCTCGAAGATCTGCACCCACGTCGGCTGTCCGATCTCGCTGTACGAGCAGCAGACGCACCACGTGCTCTGCCCGTGCCACCAGTCCACCTTCGACCTGTCCGACGGCGCCCGAGTCATCTTCGGCCCGGCCGGTCACGCCCTCCCGCAGCTGCGGATCGGCGTGAACGACAAGGGCTTCCTCGAAGCGCACGGCGACTTCGACGAGCCCGTCGGTCCCGCCTTCTGGGAGCGCGGATGAGCACTGTGACCAACACGCAGAAGAAGGCGCCCGCCGGTGAGCGGGTCGCCGACTGGGCCGACGGACGCCTGGGGATCTACACGCTGGCCAAGGCCAACATGCGGAAGATCTTCCCGGACCACTGGTCCTTCATGCTGGGCGAGATCTGCCTCTACAGCTTCCTCATCATCATCCTGACGGGCGTCTACCTGACGATGTTCTTCCACCCGTCGATGAACGAGGTGGAGTACGCCGGCTCGTACGTCCCGCTCCAGGGACAGCTGATGTCCGAGGCGTTCAACTCGACCATGCACATCTCCTTCGAGGTGCGCGGTGGTCTGCTCATCCGGCAGATCCACCACTGGGCGGCGCTGATCTTCCTCGCCGGCATGTTCGTGCACATGATGCGCGTCTTCTTCACGGGCGCCTTCCGCAAGCCGCGCGAGATCAACTGGCTGTTCGGCTTCCTGCTGTTCTTCCTGGGCATGTTCACCGGCTTCACCGGCTACTCGCTCCCGGACGACCTGCTCTCCGGCACCGGTGTCCGCTTCATGCAGGGCGCGATCCTGTCGGTGCCGATCGTCGGCACCTACCTGTCGATGTTCCTCTTCGGCGGCGAGTTCCCCGGCGGCGACTTCGTCGCCCGGTTCTACTCGGCGCACGTGCTGCTGCTCCCCGGCATCATGCTGGGCCTGGTGGTCGCGCACCTGATCCTGGTGTTCGTCCACAAGCACACGCACTTCGAGGGCCCCGGCCGGACGAACAAGAACGTCGTCGGCATGCCGCTGCTGCCCGTGTACATGGCGAAGGCCGGAGGCTTCTTCTTCCTGGTCTTCGGCGTCATCGCGGTCATCGCGGCGGTCGCCTCGATCAACCCGATCTGGGCGCTCGGCCCGTACCGTCCGGACCAGGTGTCCACCGGCGCCCAGCCCGACTGGTACATGGGCTTCGCCGAGGGCCTGATCCGTGTCATGCCGGGCTGGGAGATCAACCTGTGGGGCCACACGCTGGTCCTCGGCGTGATGATCCCGCTGGCGATCTTCCCGGCGGTCCTCGCGGCCATCGCGGTCTACCCGTTCATCGAGTCCTGGATCACGGGCGACAAGCGCGAGCACCACATCGCGCAGCGCCCGCGCAACGCTCCGACGCGCACCGCCTTCGGCGTCGCCTGGATCACCGCGTACATGATCATGCTCATCGGTGGTGGAAACGACCTCTGGGCGACCCACTTCCACCTGTCGATCAACTCGATCACCTGGTTCGTGCGGATCTTCTTCTTCGCCGGCCCGGTCATCGCGTTCATCGTCACCAAGCGGATCTGCCTCGGCCTCCAGCGCCGGGACAAGGACAAGGTGCTGCACGGGCGCGAGTCCGGCATCATCAAGCGCCTGCCGCACGGTGAGTTCGTCGAGGTCCACGAGCCGCTCAGCCAGGGCGAGCTGTACCGCCTCACGGCGCACGAGCAGTACGAGCCCGCCGCGCTGCCGCCGGCCGTCGACGAGAACGGCGTCGAGCGGAAGGTCGGTGCGCTGGAGAAGCTCCGGGTCAAGCTCAACAAGGGCTACTACGGCGACGACAACCAGGTCGCCAAGCCCACCCTGGAGGAGTACAAGGAGATCCAGAGCGGCCACGGCCACCACTGAGACCCTCCCGACCTCCTGACGCAGGTCGCCACGGCGAGAGCCCCGTCCATTCGATGGACGGGGCTCTTTGCCGTTCCCGCGGATCGATAGGCTGGACCCCGTATCCGACGCACGATCATCAGGAGCTGCCATGAGCGCTGTGACCCCCGCTGGAGGACCTACCACGGCGGGCCGCTCCTGGCCCGTCCTCCTGAACGGCCTGCTGGAGGGGAAGGACCTCTCCGCCGACGACACCGCCTGGGCGATGGACCTGATCATGAGCGGCGAGGCGACCGACGCCCAGATCGCCGGCTTCATGGTCGCGCTCCGGGCCAAGGGCGAGACCGTCGAGGAGATCAGCGGGCTCGTCCGGACGATGTACGCGCACGCCAACACGATCGAGGTGCCCGGACCGGCCGTCGACATCGTCGGCACCGGCGGCGACGGCGCCAAGACGGTCAACATCTCCACGATGGCCTCCATCGTCGTCGCCGGCACCGGCACCAAGGTCGTCAAGCACGGCAACCGGGCCGCGTCCTCCGCCTCCGGCTCCTCCGACGTCCTGGAGAAGCTCGGCATCAACCTCTCCCTCACCCCGCGCCGGGTCGCCGAGGTCGCCGAGGAGGCCGGCATCACCATCTGCTTCGCGGTGAAGTTCCACCCCTCGCTGCGGCACGTGGCCCCCGCCCGCGGCCAGCTCGGCATCCGCACCACCTTCAACGTGCTGGGCCCGCTCACCAACCCGGCCCGGGTGAAGGCGCAGGCCGTCGGCGTCGCCGACCCGCGGATGGCGCCGATCGTCGCCGGGGTCTTCGCCGAGCGCGGCAACTCCGCCCTGGTCTTCCGCGGCGACGACGGCCTGGACGAGCTGACCATCACCGGCACCTCCCGGGTGTGGGTGGTCCGCGACGGCTCCGTCCGCGAGGAGGTCTTCGACCCGAAGGACGTCGGCCTCGCGTACGCGCCCCTGGAGGCGCTGCGCGGCGCCGACGCCTCCTTCAACGCGGACGTCGCCCGCCGCCTCCTGGCCGGCGAGACCGGTCCGGTACGGGACGCGGTGCTGCTCAACGCGGCGGCGGCGCTCACCGCGCTGGAGCCCGGCGAGGGCACCCTCGCGGAGCAGCTGCGGGCCGGGATGGCGCGGGCCGCCGAGTCGATCGACTCCGGCTCCGCCCGCGCGGCCCTGGACCGCTGGATCGCCGCCAGCAACGCCTGACGCGCGCCGCGCGGTCCGCGCGGTCCCGTCCCGGAATGCGGACGGGGTTGCGCGGATCGCGAGCGGTGGCATACGTTCTGCAACAGGTCATGAGTGACAGCCCTCAAGCCCCGGCTGGCTGTCCGGCAACCCTCCGTCCGTGGCGGGGTGCCCCGGGTGAAGACCAGGCCGTGGACAGCAAGGTCCTCGGCAAGCGCGGACCCCTGCGCCATCCCTGGGGTCCTGGTCCTCGAGGGAGCGGTCTCGTGAGCAAGCGAATGCGCTAGGGCCTCCGGCCCCTCTTCCCCTCCGTGCGGCACCCTTCTCGTCGCGCGTCGAGGCAACACCCGTACGCGACCGGCCCCTTCGTGCCGTCCTGCGGGCCTTCACGCCACTCGCCCCGCCCTCCCGGGAGAATCCGCCATGTCCGCACGCCCGCACGCCGCCACCGAGACCGCCACCGCCACCGCCGCCGACTCCGCCGACGCCTGCTGCACCGGCCCGCTGCCGGTCCTCGGGCGCGACGTCACCGTCCCCCTCGTCACCGGCGGCGAGGTGAGCTACGCGGCCCTCGACTACGCGGCCAGCGCCCCCGCCCTCCAGCGGGTCTGGGACGACGTCGCCGCCTACGCCCCGTACTACGGCAGCGTCCACCGCGGCGCCGGCTACCTCTCCCAGCTCTCCACCGACCTCTTCGAGCAGAGCCGCGCCACCGTCGCCGAGTTCCTCGGCTGCCGGGAGGGCGACCAGGTCGTCTTCACCCGCTCCACCACCGACTCGCTCAACCTGCTGGCCCAGGTCGTCCCCGCCGACTGCCAGGTCTTCGTCTTCGAGACCGAGCACCACGCCTCCCTGCTGCCCTGGCGCGACGCCCAGGTGACCTACCTGAACGCGCCCCGCACCCCGGCCCAGGCCGTCGACACCCTGGAGCGGGCCCTCGCCGACCGCGACCCCCACGGCCCCGCCCTGGTCTGCGTCACCGGCGCCTCCAACGTGACCGGCGAGCTGTGGCCGGTGCGCGAACTGGCCGCCGCCGCCCACGCGCACGGCGCCCGGATCGTCCTCGACGCCGCCCAGCTCGCCCCCCACCACCCGGTCTCCGTCGAGGAGCTCGACGTGGACTGGGTCGCCTTCTCCGGGCACAAGCTGTACGCGCCCTTCGGCTCCGGCGTCCTCGCCGGCCGTGCCGACTGGCTCCAGGCCGCCGAGCCCTACCTGGCCGGTGGCGGAGCCTCCCGCACCGTGGCCCGCCGCGCCGACGGCGGCGTCGACGTCGAGTGGCACACCACCGCCGCCCGCCACGAGGCCGGCTCCCCGAACGTCATCGGCGTCTACTCCATCGCCTCCGCCTGCAAGGCGCTGACCGAGGCCGGCTTCGACACCCTCGTCGCCCGCGAGCAGCACCTCATCGACACCGTCCGCGCCGGCCTCGCCGAGGTCCCCGAGGTCCGCGTCCTCTCCCTCTTCGGCGACGACGCCCCCCGCGTCGGGGTCATCTCCTTCGTCATCGACGGCTGGAACAGCTCCCACTTCGCCGCCGCCCTCTCCGCCGAGTACGGCATCGGCGTCCGCGACGGCCTCTTCTGCGCCCACCCGCTCGTCCGCACCCTGCTCGGCTCCGACGCCCAGGACCCGGGCGAGTGCGGCGCCCCCGAGCCCGCCGCCCCGGGCGAGCGCTCCCTCAACGCCATCCGCGTCAGCTTCGGGGCCGGCACCCCGGACGAGCACGTCGAGCGGTTCGTCGGCGCCGTGAAGGAGCTCGTCCGCGACGGCGCCCAGTGGAAGTACCGCACGGAGGACGGCCGCTGCGTCCCCGACCGCGGCTGAGCCGGACCGGTCAGGCCGCGAGCCGGGTCCCCACCAGCACCATCCGCAGGGCCCTCTCGGCCGCGTCCGCGAGGAACTCGGCGCCCCGGTCCAGGGCTTCGGGCAGGGCCACCGGCGCGGGCAGGATCGAGCCGTAGGCGTCGACCCCCACCGCCCGCACCTCGTGGGCGCCCTGCCCGAGCGTCCCGGCCAGGGCCAGGACCGGCACCCCGTGGGCCCGGGCCCGGCGCGCCACCTCCGCCGGGACCTTGCCCCGCACGGTCTGCCCGTCCAGGGCGCCCTCCGCGGTGATCGCCAGATCGGCGCGGGCCAGCCGGGCGTCCAGGTCGACGTGGCCGAGCAGCACCTCGAAGCGGGGGAGCAGCCGGGCGCCGAGCGCGGCGAGGCCCGCCCCGAGTCCGCCGGAGGCCCCGGACCCCGGAGCCCCGCCGAGCCCGGCGGGCGCGCCCAGGTCCCGTACGAGCAGCGCGGCCCAGTGGTCCAGGGCGGCGGCCAGTTCCTCGACCCGCTCGGGGCCCGCCCCCTTCTGCGGACCGAAGACCCGGGCCACGCCCCGCTCGCCGCACAGCACGTTGTACGGATTGCAGGCCACCAGCAGCTCGCAGGAGGCGAGCCGGGGGTCGAGCCCGGCCGGGTCGATCCGTGCGAGTCGCCTCAACGCGACTCCTCCGAGGGGGAGTTCGACTCCCTCGGCGTCCAGGAGCCGGGCGCCGAGGGCCTGGAGCGCACCCGCGCCGCCGTCCGAGGTGCCGGAGTCGCCGCAGCCGACGAGGATGCGGCGGGCTCCGGCGTCGAGCGCGGCCCGGACCAGCTCGCCCACCCCGTACGTGGTGGTGGAACCCGGGTCGCGGCGGTCGGCCGGCACCAGGGAGAGGCCCGCGACGGCCGCCATCTCGACCACCGCGGAGGAGCGGTCGAGCAGCGCGAAGTGGGTGCGGACCGGGAAGCCGACGGGGCCGGTCGCGATCCGGGGCAGCAGCCTGCCGCCGGTCGCGGCGGCCAGCGCCTGCGCGGTGCCCTCGCCTCCGTCGACCAGCGGTATCAGGTCGACGACGGCGTCCGGGCGGACCCGGAGCAGCCCTTCGGCGATGGCCTCGGCGGCCTCGGGCGCGGAGAGGGACTCCTTGAAGCCGCTGGGGGCGACGGCGATGTGAAGGCTCACGGCCGGGACTCCTGAAGGACGGGCACGCCGAGCAGCGGCCAGACGACGAGGGCGAAGCAGAGCACCAGGGCGGCGCTGAGCGGGGCGAGCACGGCGGAGAGCCGCAGCAGGTGGCGCGGGGTGAAGGTCGGGACCCCGTCCGGCGGTTCGGCGAAGAGGGCGACCGGCTTCGCCGAGGCCGGCAGCGTCTGGCAGAAGCCCGCGGCGGCGGTGGAGGCGAGCGCGGCGGCCACCGGGTTGATCCCGGCGCCCACCGCCGCGGCCACCACCAGCGGCACCAGGACCGAGGAGCGGGCCGAGCGGGACTGGAGCACCAGGTGGGCGGCGGTGCTCACGGCGACGACGACGGCGAGGAACGCCCACGGGGGCAGCCCGACCGGCATCCCGCCGACCAGCCACCCGGCCGCGCCGGAGTCGACCAGGGCCACGCCCATCGCGGTGGTCGCCGCCATGAAGAGCAGCATCGCCCAGGGCACCGACCGCAGCCCGTCCTTCATCCGGACCGTGCCGAGCGCGGGGGAGGAGGCCACCACCGCGCCGATCAGCGCGACCACCGCGGGCGAGACGCCGTGCAGCGGCTCGGAGCACCAGAGCGCCACCACCGTGCAGAGCAGCAGGAGGCAGCGCTGCTCGGGCGGGGAGAGCGGGCCCGACACCGGGGTGGCGGAGTGCTCCTGGAGCGCGGCGACGGTGATCCGGACGGGTTCCCGGCGCTCCTCGCGGCGGGTGGCGGTGAGCAGCACGGTCTCGGCCGCCAGGTGGGAGGCGGCCACCGCGAGCGGGAGGCCGAGCACCAGCCAGCGGGCGAAGCCGAGGGACTCGCCGGTCTGTTCCAGGAGCACCCGGACGGTGATCAGGTGGGCGCCCGCGCCGATCAGGGTGGCGACCGCCGACAGCAGGACGACGGTGGGGAAGAGCAGGGCCAGCATCACCACCAGCCGGCGCCGTCCGGCCAGCGCGTGGGCGAGGGCGAGGAAGACCGGCAGGGCCAGCGCGGCCCGCCCGGAGGTGGCCGGCACGGCGAAGGCGGTGACGACGAGCGCGGCGGTGGTGAGGTGGACCAGCCGGCGCACGGAGCGGGCCCCGGTGACGAGGAAGGCGGCCGCCCGGCCGGCGAGCCCGGTCCGGGTCACCGCCGCCGCGAGGACGAAGGCGCAGATCAGTAGCCAGACGGTGGCGTCGCCGAGGGTGGCGAAGAGGGTGTCGGCGCTGATCACCCCGGTGACGGTGAGGGCGAGTCCGGCGCCCAGCGCGATGTGGGTGTCGTCGACCGGGGCGGCGATCCAGGCGCAGGTCGCGAGGGCGAAGACGGCCAGGGTCAGCCGGGCCTCGCCGCCCAGGCCGGGGGCGGTGCCGGGGACGGCGAGCACCGCGCAGGCGCCGAGCGCGAGGCAGAGCCACACCGTCTGTCGGAGGGAGGGGTTCACGGGAACCACCCTCCGGCCGGCCGGTGAGCGGTCGATGAGCCCTCCATGAAGGAAGGTTCACGTACCTCCGGCCGGAGCCGTCACGGCATCCGGTACCCCATGCCCCGCACCGTCTCCAGCCGCTCCGCGCCCAGCTTCTTCCGCAGGGCCCGGACGTAGACGTCCACGATGTTGGAGCCGGGGTCGAAGTCGTACCCCCAGACGTGGGAGAGGATCTGCTCCCGCGAGAGCACCTGCCCGGGGTGGCGCAGGAACAGCTCCAGGAGCACGAACTCGCGGGCGGTCAGGTCCACCGTCCGCTCCCCGGCCCGGGCCCGGCGGGTCCGCAGGTCCAGGCCGAGGTCGCCGCTGCGGAGCACGGTGACCTCGGGGGCGCGGGCGGCGGTCCGCAGCCGCAGCCGGATCCGGGCCAGCAGCTCCTCGAAGCGGAAGGGCTTGGTCATCCAGTCGTCGGCGCCGCCCTCCAGACCGGCGACCGTGTCCCGGACCGAGTCGCGGGCGGTCAGGACGAGGACGGGCAGGGTCGCCCGGGCCTCGCGCAGCTCCCGCAGGACGGTGAAGCCGTCCCGGCCGGGCAGGCCGATGTCCAGGACCATCAGGTCGAAGCCTCCGGTGAGCGCCAGGGCGAGCGCGGCGTCGCCGTCGGCGGCCACCGTGGTGGTGAAGCCGTTGGCGCGCAGGCCCTTCTCGACGAAGGAGGCGATGCGCTCCTCGTCCTCGGCGATCAGGACGCGGTTCATGGTCCCTCCTCTGGGAACCGAGGATTCATTCCTCGAAGACAAGTGCGAAGGTGGCGCCGCCGCCCTCGGTCGGGCGCAGTTCGACCGCCCCGCCGCGGTGCCCCTCGGCGATCGCCCGGACGATGGCGAGTCCGAGCCCGGCGCCGCTGGTGCGGGCCCCGCGCCGGGCGGTGCCCCGGCGGAAGCGTTCGAAGATCACCGCGGCGTCCTGCTCCTGGACGCCGGGGCCCCGGTCCGCCACGTACAGCTCGATCCGGCCGCCGGCGGTCCGCGAGCCGATCGCGATCCGGTCGCCCGGCACGGTGTGCTGGACGGCGTTCTGCGCCAGCTGCACCATCGCCTGGGTGATCCGCTGGGCGTCGAGCGAGACCTCCCGGTCGGCCACCCCGTCGAGCACCCAGTCGCGGTCGCCCAGCGCCCGGGCCTTCACGAAGACGTCGGCGGTGAGCTCGCCGAGCTGCACGGGCCCGGTCCGCACGAAGTCCGGCCGTTCGGCCTTGGCGAGCAGCAGCAGGTCCTCCACGATGCGGCTCATCCGGTCGAGCTCGTCGGTGACGAGCCGGACCGTCTCCGCCCGCTCGGCCGGGTCGTCGCCCATCAGCTCCAGGTGCCCGCGGACGATGGTGATCGGGGTCCGCAGCTCGTGCCCGGCGTCGTCCACGAACTGCCGCTGTCCGGCGAAGGCCCGCTCCAGCCGGTCGAGCATCGCGTTGAAGGTCTCGGCGAGCGCGGCGATGTCGTCCTTGCCCTGGACCGGGATCCGCTGGGTGAGGTCCCGCTCGGTCAGCTCGGCGGCGGTCGTCCGCACCACCCGTACGGGGGCGAGGATGCGGCCGGCGACCACCCAGCCGACACCGGTGGTCAGCAGCAGCGCCACTCCCGATATGGCCAGCAGGATGCGGAAGGCCTCGTCGGCGATGGCCTGCTGCCGGTCGGCGTGGAAGGCGACGACGAAGGCGGACGGCGGCCCGCCGGTCTCGATCGGCACCTTGGCCCACCGCACCTCGCCCTGCCGCCGGTCGATCCGGCCCGAGGGCTCCCGGGCGGCGGCGACGGCGACGAGCGAGGGCCGGTCGCGGTGGAGGGGGAGGCCGCTCGGCAGGTCGCGGGACTGCCGGACGACCCGCGGGGCGGGCCCGCCGGTGCCGACCAGGCCGAGCAGTTCCTCGTCCGGGTCGGAGTACTGGCGCTGGAGGAAGACCCGCAGCAGCGCCTCGGGGTCGGTGAAGCGGCGGCCGGTGTCCGGGTCGACGCCCTGGGCCACGAAGTTGGCGAACTCCCCGGTCTCCTGGGTGAGCAGCTGGTTGATGCGGTGGTCGGCGTCGCGCAGCAGCAGGGTGCGGGTCACCACGGCGACCGCGGCCAGCGCGACGCCCATGACGAGCAGCAGCCAGAGCAGGATGCGGACGCGGGCGGAGAGGCGGTGTTCGGAGCGTTTCACTCGTGGTCGTCATCGTCGTCGTCGCCCGTGGCGGAGGGGCCGGGCACGACGGAGTCGGAGGGCGGCGGCGTCGGGGAGGACGGCGACGCGGGGGAGGCCGTCGGGGTCGCGGGACCGGTCGGCGCGGTTCCCGCCGGGGTCGGCGTGGTGGAGAGGTGCACGGCGGGCGGGACCCGCGGTGCCTCCGGCTCGTCGGTCAGCGCGTAGCTGGTCGCGGCGATCCCGAGCGGGACGGCGACGACGGCGACGAGGCCGGCCATGCGGTGGGTGAAGGACATGGCGTCAGGGTGGGGCCCGGAGGCGGGCGCCCGGATGAAGCCCGGATGAGGATTCCTTCATCCGGGCGCCGCGCCGCCCCCCCCGGCGCGGTGACGCGGTGTCCTCCGTACGGGGTCCCGGGCACGGAGTCCCGGGCACGGAGCCCCCGGTGCGGGGCCCGGCCTCAGGACTCCAGGCCGATGGCGAAGGCCGCCTCCAGGTCGTGCTGCGAGTAGGTGCGGAAGGCCACGTGGGTGTCGGTGGCCTCGACGCCCGGGATCTTGCTGATCCGGCCGGGGATGACCTCGGCCAGGTCGTCGTGGCGCGGCACCCGGACCATCGCGATGAGGTCGTAGGTGCCGGTCACCGAGAAGACCTCGCTGACGTTCTCGAGCGCGGCGATCGACTCCGCGATCTCGGGGATGCGGTCCACGCTGGTCTTGATGAGGACGATCGCGGTGATCACGGCTGGCTGTCTCCCTCGGTCGCCGCTGCTGGGGTTTTCACTCTATCCCCACCCCGGAACCGCACCCAGGCGTAGAGGAAGCCGACGGAGAACCCCACGACGTGGGCCAGATAGGCGACCCCCGGGCCCGCGCCCGCCGTCCGCGCGGCCAGCCACTGGAGCGTGAACCAGAAGACGAGCACCGCCCAGGCCGGGAACCGCAGCGGCAGGAAGAAGAGGAAGGGGAAGAGGCTGGTCACCCGGGACCGGGGGAAGAGGAAGAGGAAGGCGCCGAGCACCGCGGAGATCGCCCCCGAGGCCCCGACCAGGGTCTGCTCGCTGTCGGCGTGCGCCGCCGCGTAGCCGAGCAGCGCCACGTAGCCGGTGCCCAGGTAGAAGAGGGCGAACTCGGCGTGCCCCATCCGCTCCTCGGCCATCGCCCCGAAGACCCAGAGGAAGAGCATGTTGCCGAGCAGGTGGAGCCAGCCGCCGTGCACGAAGAGGGCGGTGAAGGGGGTGAGCAGCGCGCCCGGGTCGCCCCGCATCAGCTCGGCCGGCACCACCCCCCACCTCCGGAAGTAGGCGCTCTGCGCCGAGAGGAGCTCGTCGCCGGTGCCGTACGACGGGTTGAGTCCGGAGACCGGGCTGACAATGAAGAGGAGACAGCAGGCGGCGATCAGCCCGTAGGTCACCGCGGGTCCGGTACGGACGCCCCTGTAGGCGCCCAGGGCCGTGCCTCGCCAGTCGATCATGGACAGATCATGGCCCAGAAGGGACGAAGTGGACAGAGCGCCTCGCCGGGCCGGGGGGCCTGTGGTGAGGCCGTAGGGTTACGGGATCGAGCACCGCAGTCCGACGGCGCACCGCGGCTCCCGCACCGGTACCACCACGACAGGAAGAAGGACGGCCACCATGACGACGGTTCCCCTGCCGACCGCCGACACCCGCTGGCGCTGCACCCTCTGCGGCAACCTGACCCGCTTCGACGTCACGCGCTCGTCCAAGGTCGTCGAGTACGTCCATCTGGACCTCTCCGGGGAGCCCAAGGTCGAGGAGCGCGAGGTGCTCAGTGAGACCATCGAGTCGGTCCGCTGCCGCTGGTGCAACGCGGTGGACCAGATCGAACTCGTGGACAAGCCGGGCGTCGAGTCCTGAGGGACGGCGCCGACGACAGTAGGGGTGACGGATCGTGGAGCAGCCCGCGCACGGTGGCGAACCGGCCGGCGCGGCAGGTGACGCTGCCGAGACGCTCGACCACCCCCTGCCGGAGGGGGTGCGGCGGCGGGTGATCGCGCTGGTCGCCGACGCCTTCGGCGGCCTCACCGTCGCCGAGCTGCCCGCCCCCCTGCGCCAGTACGCCCGCTTCACCGCGAGCCGGCGCGCCAAGTTCGCCGGCAACGCGATGGCCGCCGCCCTGGAGGGCGATCCGCTCTTCCGGCAGCGGATCGGGGAACGGCTCAGGCAGGCCCAGCCGGAACTGGCCGCCTCCGTCGAGACCGGCACCCCGCCCGCCGCCGCCGACCCCGTCGACGTGGCCGCGGCGGCGTACGTGCTCCGGCCGCCGGGCTGGGCCAAGCTGGTGGCCGCCGCCGGCGAGGAGGTCCAGCGGGCCGACGCCGAGCGCGCCGACGAGGCGGGCCGGCGCGAGGTGGAGCGGCTCCGCGAGGAGCTGGCCGCCGCCCGCGAGCGGACCCGGGGCGAGACCGAGCAGCTCCGCCACGACCTGGAGGCCACCCGCAGGGAAGCCGAATCGCTTCACCGCAAGCTGCGCAGCGCCCAGAGCGACGTGAAGCGCGGCGAGGCGGCGGTGCGCCGCCTCCAGGCCGAGTTCGAGGCCGCCCGCTCCGAGTCGGCGGCCCAGGTGTCCGCCGCCGAGAGCGAGTCGCGGCGCCTGAAGGCCCGGCTCGGCGAGGTGGAGGCGGCCCTGGAGGCGAGCCGCCGGGCCGCCCGCGAGGGGCGCTCGGTGGAGGACATGCGGCTGCGGCTGCTGCTCGACACGGTCCTCGACGCGGCCCAGGGGCTGCGGCGCGAACTGGCCCTGCCCCCGGTGTCGGTGCACCCCGCCGACACCGTGGACGCGGTGGAGCCGGGGCGGATGTCCCCGAAGGACATCGCGACCCGCGCGCTGTCGGAGACCGATCCCGCCCTGCTCGACCAGCTGTTGACGCTGCCGCAGACCCATCTCGTCGTCGACGGCTACAACGTCACCAAGACCGGTTATCCGACGATGCCGCTGGAGAAGCAGCGGCTGCGGCTGCTCGGCGGGCTCTCCGCGCTCGCGGCCCGCTCGGGCGCCGAGGTCACCTGCGTCTTCGACGGGGCGGAGCTGGCCGCGCCGGTCCTCCTCGCGCCGCCGCGCGGGGTGCGGGTGCTCTTCTCCAAGCCCGGTGTCACGGCGGACGAGTTGATCCGCCAGCTGGTACGGGCGGAGCCGCCGGGGCGGCCGGTGGTCGTGGTCTCGACCGACCGCGAGGTGGCGGACGGCGTCGCGAAGGCCGGTGCGCGACCGGTGGCGTCGGCCTTGCTCCTGAAGCGCCTTTCACGTCTCTCGTAACGACTCGCCCGGGTCGCAACTCTTGCGCCCTATGCCCGTTTTATGGACGGCGGACCGTCAAGTGCCCGTCACGCGCCGTGTGATGCGTGTAAATAAAGTGCTGCGTGGGCGAGTTTTTTGCCAGCGGGATTTGAACTGATCACAACTTGGTCACTAGGGTCGAGCCTCGAACCTTCGCGCGGTTGATCACCCACCCGGGCGATCCGTGGAGGAACCGCCTGCCCCTGACCGGCCGGGCGGCTCGAGGAAGAGGAGCTCGCCTTCGTGGCGTCCCACCGTCGACCCAAGCAGCCGAGCCGCACCCGCGTGACCGTGCTCACCGCGACCGCGGCCGCCGCCGTCGCGTTCTCCGCCCAGACCGGAGCCCAGGCGGCCCCCAAGCCGAAGATCGACGAGGTCAAGGCCAAGGTCGACGACCTGTACCACGAGGCCGAGGAGGCCACGGAGCAGCACAGCCTCGCCGAGGAGCGCCGCGGCAAGCTGCAGAAGGAGATCGGCCAGATCCAGGACCGGGTGGCGCGTGGTCAGCAGGAGCTGAACACCCTCCGGGACCAGATCGGTTCGGTCGCCAGCGCCCAGTACCGCTCCGGCGGCATCGACCCGGCGCTCCAGCTCTTCCTCTCCTCGAACCCCGAGGACTACCTGGACAAGGCGTCCGCCATCGGCCGCGTGACGGACCAGCAGGCCGACGTCCTCGCCACCATCCAGGACAAGCAGCGCACCCTCGCCCAGCAGCGCGCCGAGGCCACCGCCAAGCTCGCCGACCTCGAAGAGGTCCGCAAGACGCTCGGCGAGAAGAAGGCCAAGATCCAGAGCAAGCTCACGGACGCGCGCAAGCTGCTCGGCACCCTCACCGCCGCCGAGCGCGCCCGAATCCAGCAGGAGGAGCAGGAGAAGGCGCAGCGCGCCAGCCGCGCCGCCGGCGAGCGCGTCGACCTGGGCAACGAGGTCGCCGCCAACGGTCTGGGCGCCGCCGCCCTCGCCGCCGCCGCCACCCAGATCGGCAAGCCGTACCAGTCCGGCGAAGAGGGTCCGTACGCCTACGACTGCTCCGGCCTCACGCAGTGGGCCTACGGCAAGGCCGGCGTCAAGCTCTCCCGGGTCACCTACACCCAGCAGAACGACGGCACCAAGATCGGCCGCAGCCAGCTCAAGCCGGGCGACCTGGTCTTCTTCAACAGCCTGTCGCACGTCGGCCTGTACGCGGGCAACAACACGATCCTGCACGCCCCCAAGCCGGGTGCCAGCGTCCGCTACGAGTCGATGGACTACATGGGCACCTTCCAGTTCGGTGTCCGCATCGGCGGCTGACCCGCCCGGACGTGCCGCCCGAACGGGTGGTTCGCCCCACCTCTCGCTGACCTGACGCCCCGCCGGTGACCTCGTGATCTCCGGCGGGGCGTCATTTTGTGTGCCCGGCGCCTTCGTTGGACGCGACCTGGTGAGCGGCTACTGTCTGCCGCGCCAGTCGCACGAGACGAACGAGAGGAAGCGCGCGCCGTGGCCTCCCACCGCCGACCCGCCCGGGTCACCGTCCTGACCGCCGCCGCCGTGGCCACCGCGGCGGCCTCCCTCGGCGCCGTCCCCGCGAGCGCCGACCCGGGCGCCGGCACCGAGGCCACCCGCGCCAGGGTCGACCGCCTCTACGAGGAGGCCGAGCGCGCCGCCGAGGGCTTCAACCAGGCGGACGAGAAGGCCGACGCCCTGCGGCGCAAGGTCGGCCGGGCGCAGGACAGCCTCGCCCGCGGCCAGGAGCGCATCAACCGGATGAGGGGCGCGCTCGGCGCGCTCGCCGGCGCCCAGTACCGCTCCGGGGGGCTCGACCCGGCGCTCGTCCTGCTGCTCTCCTCCGACCCCGACAGCTACCTCGACCGGGCCTCCGCCCTCGACCGGGCCACCGCCCGGCAGAGCGCCGCCCTCACCGAGCTGCAGCGGGAGCGCCGCCGGCTCGACCAGGAGCGGGCCGAGGCCCGCACCGCCCTCGGCGAGCTGGAGCGCAGCCGCGCCGAGGTGGCCCGCCACAAGCGGTCGGTGGAGCGGAAGCTCGCCGAGGCCCGCCGGGTCCTCGCCTCCCTCACCGCCGCCGAGCGCGCCGACTACGAGCGGGCGTCCCGCTCCGGCGGCCGCTCCGCGGGCCCGGGCGAGGAGCTGCCGCCGCCGGCCGACCTCGGACCGGGCGACCCGCGCGGCGCGGCCGCGGTGATGGCCGCCCGCAGCGCCGTCGGCAAGCCGTACGTCTGGGGAGCGACCGGCCCCTCCGGCTTCGACTGCTCGGGGCTGATGGTCTGGTCGTACCGGCAGGCCGGCGTCAGCCTGCCGCGCACCTCGTCCGCCCAGCGGTACGCCGGCCGGCAGGTGCCGCTCTCCCAGGCCCGGCCCGGCGACCTCGTCACCTACCGCGGCGATGCCAGCCACGTCGCCATCTACGCCGGGAACGGGCAGGTCATCCACGCCCCCTACCCGGGCGCCCGGGTCCGCTACGACCCGGTGAACATGATGTCCCACGTGACGGTGACCCGGCTCTGAGCCCGCCGCCCCGCGGCTCCGGGAGGCGTGACGCCGTCACCCTTCCGTACGATCTGAGGCGTGGTGGAACAGGGGTGCGGCGCGCGACGGCCGGGGGGAGCGCTGCTCGCCCTGCTCCTCGCGCTCGCCGCCCTCGTCGGCTGCGGCACCGCAGCCCGGCCCGCCGACCCGGCCCTCCGCGAGGTCCAGGCCCTCCTGGACCGGCACGCCGAGGCGCTCCTCGACCGCGACGAGACCGCCTGGCTCGCCGCCGCCGCGCCCTCCTACACGGCCGCCGCCCGCACCGAGTTCCGCCGGCTCGCCGGGGTGCCGCTGGCCGGCTGGGAGTACCGTGTCACCGGCGTCGACCGGACCGGCGAGGGCCGGATCACCGCCCGCGTCGAGCGCGGCCACCGGATCGCGGGGTACGACCGGGGCGTCCTCGGCGCCGACCGGGTCGTGGAGCTGGCCGAGCGCGACGGGCGCTGGTACGTGACGGGGGAGCGGGCCGCCGAGGGCGCCCCGGTGCGGCTCTGGGACCAGGGCGAGGTCACGGCGGTGCGCGGCGCCCGCTCGCTGGTCCTCGGCGTCGGCCAGGACCGGGACCGGCTGGCGGAGATCGCCCGCCTCGCGGACCGGGCGGTGCCCGCCGTCGACGCGGTCTGGAGCCCCGAGTGGGCCCGCCGGGTCCTCGTCCTCGTCCCCGCCTCCCTCGACGACATGGGCGGCCTCCTCGCGCAGGACGGCTCGCAGTACCGGGGGATAGCGGCGGTCACCACCGGCGAGACCGAGCGGCGGGCGACCTCGCCCGCGGACCGGGTGATCGTCAACCCGGAGGCGTACGGGGTGCTGGGCGACTTCGGCCGGGGGCTGATCCTCACCCACGAGACCGTCCACGTCGCCACCCGCGCCCACACCTCGCCGTCCACCCCGGTCTGGCTCTCCGAGGGCTTCGCCGACTGGGTCGCCTACCGCGGCGGCGACCGGACCCCCGCCCAGGCCGCCCCCGAGCTGCGGCGGGCCGTCGAGGCCGGCGATCCGCCCGCCGCCCTCCCCGAGGACGCCGACTTCGCCTTCTCCGGCGACTCCGGCGCGCTGGCCCGCGCCTACGAGACCGGCTGGCTGGCCTGCGCGATGATCGCCGACCGCTGGGGCGAGGAGCGGCTGGCCGCCTTCTACCGCGAGGTCGGCGCCCACCCGGGCCGGGACGGCGCCGTGGAGAGCGCGCTGCGGAAGGTGCTGGACACGAGCGCGGAGGAGTTCACCGCCGACTGGCGGACGTATCTGCGCGAGGAGCTGGGCTAGACCGTCCCCTTCCGGGCCCTGCCCGGCCCGCGGGACCCGGAGGGGACGGCCTGGGTCCCGGACGGGCCGGCGGTCCGGGCGTCGAGTTCGGCGAGGGCCTCGGCGAGCCAGGCCTTCTCCTCGGTGCCGGTGGCGCGGGCGACGCGGAGCATGCCGCGGCGGAAGAGGTCGGGCTCCGCCTCGACGGTGGCCGGGGCGCCGTCCTCGTAGAAGAAGCTGGCCGGGGTGAGCAGGAAGGCCTGGCGGCGGCGGAGGACGGCGGCCTGGGCGGCCGGGTCCGGCAGCAGGCCGAGGAAGGTCAGCACGGTGAAGAAGCGCTGGCCGTCGGTGATCTCGGCGTCCTTGGGGGAGCGGAGCCGGGCGAGCAGCTCGGCGCGGCCGCCGGGGGTGAGCGAGAGGGTGCGGCGGGGGGCGGCGCCGGTGCCGTCCTCGGCCGCACCGCCGCCCTCGCCGCCGGAGCGGCCGCGCTCCGCCGCCCACCCGCTGCTCAGGGCCGCCCGGGCCGCCCCGCGGGCCGGGAGCCTCGCCGCGGCCGTGCGCCGCACGGCCGCCACCGGACTGCCGATGGCGGCCGACTTCACCGTCCGGATGGGCGGCGCGCTCGCCCTCGTCGCCGTCGTCGCCCGGCTCGGCGTCACCGAGACCGCCGCCTACGGCATCGCCACCAAGGGCATGTACGTCGCCACCATGGCCTTCTACGCCGTGCGCCAGGCCGCCGCCATCCACACCGCCCACCTGCGCGGCGCGGGGACGGACGGACGGCGGGCCGTCGCCCGCGCGGCCGCCCTCCTCGGGACCGGGCTCGGGGCGGGCTTCGCGGCGGCGCTCTGGGCCGGGGCGGACGGGGTGATGCGGCTCTTCGGGGCCGGACCCGAGGTGGCCGCGGCGGGCGCGCTCTTCCTGCGCTGCCTCGTGGGGTACCTGCCCCTCATGGGCGGCTTCATCGCCGCCGCCGGGGTCTTCGAGGGCGCCGGGGCGGGCCGCCGCCCGGCCGGGATCACCGTCGCCGGCGTCCTCCTCCAGCTGCCGCTCGCCCTCGCCCTGTCGGGGCTCGGGCTCCCCGGCGTGTGCCTGGCCATGACGCTCGCCATGGGCGCGCAGGGCGGCGCGATGGCGCTGCTGCACCGCCGTGCCGTCCGCGCCGCTCAGGCCGAGCGGGTCAGCACCCTCTCGGGCTCCGGCTGACCCTCCGGGACCGGGATGACCGTGCCGGCCTCGGTGACCGTGTGCTTCCACAGGATCCGGCAGGCCATCAGGGTCGCCGCGATCAGCAGGCCGTTGCGCAGGAACAGCACGCCGATGCCCAGCCAGTCGCTCTGCGTCACGTGCGAGAACCAGACCGGGAACTCGAACTGCGTCACCGCCGTCGCCCACAGGATCAGGTACGCCGGCGTCCGCATCCGGCTCGACCGGTACACCAGGCAGACCGCGGCGAGACCGACCAGCCAGATCATGTACTGGGGGGAGATCACCCGGCTCGTGGCGGTGAAGAGCAGCACCGCCACGAAGGCCGCGTCCGCCACCGTCGACGAGGTGAAGCGGCGCGCCTTGAAGCGCCAGAGCAGCAGCCAGCCGAAGGCGGCCGCGGTCAGAGCCATCGCGCCCTTCGACACCCAGGAGACGTACGGGCCGAGGAACTCGATCGAGCCGTAGTTCATCCGCGCCTCGCCGTCCCAGCCGAAGTGCCGGGCCACGTGGAAGACCATCGCGCCCAGCGACTCGACCTCGGTGCCCCGCTCGCTCTGGAAGGAGAGGAAGGCCAGCCCGCCCGGCATCCAGACCATGCACAGCGCCAGCACGCCCGCCGCCGTCCCGGCCGCCACCGGCCAGGAGCGCCAGGTCGCCCGGCCCTTCGGGGTGCCCGCCAGGATCAGCGCCGGCCACACCTTCAGCACCGCGCCGAATCCGGCGAGCGCCCCCAGCACCCGGGGGCTGCGGATCGCGGCGAGCAGGCCCGCCACGGCGACCGCGGTGACCATGATGTCGTAGCGCGCGTAGGCGGTCGGGCCCATCAGCGGCACCGCCGCCAGCCAGAGCCACGCGCCCCGCATCGAACGGCCCGGACGGCCGCCGGTGTACACCAGCAGCCCGAAGACCAGGGCGTCGCAGAGGAAGGCCAGCACGAAGAACGCGGCCGAGTAGCCGAGGAAGGGCAGCAGCGCGGGGGAGAGGATCGCGAGGGCGGCGGCCGGCGGGTACTGCCAGGTGACGTCGTCCTGCGGGTACGTGCCGGTCTTCAGGACCTCGTACCAGCTCTGGTAGATCTGCTCCACGTCGCTGGTGACGTCCGGCCCGGGCACGACCACGATCTTGAAGACGCACACCAGCAGGATGATCCTGGTCAGGGCCCACAGACCCAGCGGAAGACGCAATTCCCGCAGCCGCCCAGCCGTGCGCGAGCCGATCTCCACTGCGCCCGTCATACCTGTCCTGTTCCTGTCCTGTCGGTCCGCTCGCGCGGAGAGGGGTGGTGCCGGGCGAAGGGTGCGGTCGCGTGCCATCACGTACTGTCTGTCGCGATGCACAAGACCCTGATCGTAACCAACGACTTCCCGCCGCGTCCCGGCGGAATCCAGGCGTTCCTGCACAACATGGCGTTGCGACTGGACCCCGACCGGCTCGTGGTCTACGCCTCCACGTGGAAGCGAGGCCGCGAAGGTGCGGAGGCCACCGCTCTGTTCGACGCGGAACAGCCTTTC
Source organism: Streptomyces omiyaensis (assembly GCF_014650895.1). Lineage (GTDB taxonomy): Bacteria > Actinomycetota > Actinomycetes > Streptomycetales > Streptomycetaceae > Streptomyces > Streptomyces omiyaensis. The sequence continues at coordinate 128,064 of NZ_BMVV01000010.1, read as the reverse complement.
ACGGTTGTCCGGGACCGCACCACCATGCTGTTGCCCACACCACGGGTGACCGCCCGGGCGACCGCGCTGCTGCGCGAGCACGGCTGCACGTCGGTCTGGTTCGGCGCCGCCGCGCCCCTCGGACTGATGGCCCCGGCGCTGCGCCGGGCCGGTGCGGAGCGGCTGGTCGCCACCACCCACGGGCACGAGGCCGGCTGGGCCCAGCTGCCCGCCGCCCGGCAGCTGCTGCGCCGGATCGGCGAGGGCACGGACACGATCACCTACCTCGGCGAGTACACCCGCTCCCGGATCGCCTCCGCCCTCACCCCGGCCGCCGCGGACCGGATGGTGCAGCTGCCGCCCGGCGTCGACGAGAAGACCTTCCACCCCGGCTCCGGCGGCGACGGGGTCCGGGCCCGCCTCGGCCTCACCGACCGCCCGGTCGTGGTCTGCGTCTCCCGCCTCGTCCCGCGCAAGGGACAGGACACCCTGATCCGGGCCCTGCCCGAGATCCTGCGGCGGGTGCCGGACGCCGTGCTGCTGATCGTCGGCGGCGGCCCGTACGAGAAGGAGCTGCGCCGGCTCGCCGACGAGACCGGCGTCGCCGCCTCCGTCCGCTTCACCGGCGCCGTCCCCTGGTCGGAGCTGCCCGCCCACTACGGCGCCGGCGACGTCTTCGCCATGCCCTGCCGCACCCGCCGCGGCGGCCTCGACGTCGAGGGGCTCGGCATCGTCTACCTGGAGGCCTCCGCGACCGGCCTCCCGGTCGTCGCCGGCGACTCCGGCGGCGCCCCCGACGCCGTCCTCGACGGCGAGACCGGCTGGGTCGTCCGCGGCGGGTCCGCCGGGGACACCGCCGACCGCGTCGCCACCCTCCTGCTCGACCCGGAGCTCCGCGCCCGCATGGGTGAGCGCGGCCGCGCCTGGGTGGAGGAGAAGTGGCGCTGGGACCTGCTGGCGGAACGGCTCAGAGAACTGCTGTGACCCGGACACGGGGGAGGGGCCCGGCGCACGCGCCGGGCCCCTCCCCCGTGGACTCACTTGCTGTAGATCGCCTCGATCTCGTCCGCGAAGTCCTTCGCCACCACGTTCCGCTTCAGCTTCAGCGACGGGGTGATGTGGCCCGCCTCCTCGGTGAACTGGGACGCCAGGACGCGGAACTTGCGGACCGACTCCGCCTTGGAGACCGCCGCGTTGCCGTCGTCGATCGCCCGCTGGACCTCGGCGAGCAGCTCGGGGTCCTCCCGGAGCACGCGGGCGCCGGCGTCGGTGGGCTTGCCGTGCTCGCTCGCCCAGCGGCCCAGGAACTCCTCGTCGAGCGTCACCAGCGCGCCGACGAACGGACGCCCGTCGCCGACCACCATGCACTCCGCCACCAGGGCGTGGGCGCGGATCCGGTCCTCGATGACCGCCGGGGCGACGTTCTTGCCGCCCGCCGTCACCAGGATCTCCTTCTTCCGGCCGGTGATCGCGAGGTAGCCGTCCTCGTCGAGGGTGCCGATGTCACCGGTGTGGAACCAGCCGTCCGCCAGCGCCTCGGCCGTCGCCGCCCCGTTGTTCCAGTACCCCGTGAAGATGTGCTCGCCGTGCAGCAGCACCTCGCCGTCGTCGGCGATCCGCACCACCGAGCCCGGCAGCGGCTGGCCGACCGTGCCGATCTTCGGCCGGTCCCACGGGTTGAAGGCGGTCGCCGCGCACGACTCCGTCAGGCCGTACCCCTCCAGGACGGTGAAGCCGATGCCCCGGAAGAAGTGGCCGAGCCGCTCGCCCAGCGGCGCGCCGCCGGAGATCGCGTACTCGCCCCGCCCGCCGAGCACCGCCCGCAGCTTCGAGTAGACCAGCTTGTCGAAGACCTTGTGCTTGAGCTTCAGCCCGAAGGACGGGCCCTGCGGGGTGGCGAGGGCGCGGCTGTAGGCGATGGCCGTGTGCGCGGCCTTGTCGAAGATCTTGCCCTTGCCGTCGGCCTGCGCCTTGGCCCGCGCCGAGTTGTAGACCTTCTCGAAGACGCGCGGCACGCCCAGGATCAGCGTCGGGCGGAAGGAGGCCAGCTCGTCCGTGAGGGTCTTGATGTCCGGGAGGCAGCCCAGGCGGATCGGGGCCATCACCGAGGCCACCTCGATCAGCCGGCCGAAGACGTGCGCCGCCGGGAGGAAGAGCAGGACCGAGGACTCGCCGGTGCGGAAGAGCGGCTTCAGGCGCTCCACCACGTTGCCGCACTCGGCGAAGAACGCCCGGTGGGTCAGCACGCACCCCTTGGGGCGGCCCGTCGTGCCCGAGGTGTAGACGATGGTCGCCGGGTCGTCCGCGTTCGCCGCCGACATCCGCGCGTCCAGCGTCTCGTCCGCGACCTCCGCGCCGGCCGCCGTCAGCGACGCGATCGCGTCGTCCTCGATCTGCCACACGCCCCCGAGCGCCGGCAGCTCGCCGCGCACGGACTCCACGGCCGCCTGGTGCGCCGCCGACTCCACGACCGCCAGCGAGGCGCCCGAGTCGCCGAGGATCCACTGGATCTGCTCCGGCGAGCTGGTCTCGTACACCGGCACGGTCACGCCGCCGGCGCTCCAGATCGCGAAGTCGAGGAGCACCCACTCGTAGCGGGTGCGGGAGAGCAGCGCGACCCGGTCGCCGACCCCGACGCCGGCCGCGATCAGGCCCTTGGCCGCACCGCGGACCTCGGCGAGGAACTCCTTGGCGGTGACGTCCGTCCACACGCCGTCGGCCTTGCGGCCCATCACGGCGACGTCTGGGTGCTGGGAGGCGTTGCGGCGGATGAGATCCGTCAGGTTGCCGTCCGAAGGGACCTCGTACAGGGCCGGAAGGCTGAACTCGCGCAAGACTGCTGCTCCTCATCGGGCTCCGGTGCCACGGCTCTGTGTGACGCACCGGTGCGGTCCATGATCGGGCAGGTGCTCGTGGGGGTGAGCACGACTGTGGACTGCCCGGACGTTACCCACCAGTACGTGGTTCCCGATAGGGGGTCCCGGCCAGATGTTCCGTGCGTCACACCAGCGTGACGGCGCTCTCCGCACAGTAATCCACAGCTTTCCCGACTCCCAAGTAACCGCAGGTCCGACGCCCTAAGGTGGGTGCCATGCGAGTCCACGTGGTCAGCGACGTGCACGGCAACTCCGACGCCCTCGCCCGGGCGGGAGACGGCGCCGACGCCCTCATATGCCTCGGCGACCTGGTCCTCTTCCTCGACTACGCCGACCACAGCAGGGGCATCTTCCCCGACCTCTTCGGCGTGGCGAACGCCGACCGCCTCGTCGAGCTGCGCACCGCCCGCCGCTTCGACGAGGCCCGCGACCTGGGCCGCAGCCTCTGGGCCGGACTCGCCGTCGACCGCGAGACCGCCATCGAGACCGCCGTCCGCCGCCAGTACGCCGAGCTCTTCGCCGCCTTCCCCACCCCCACCTACGCCACCTACGGCAACGTCGACATCCCCGCCCTCTGGCCCGAGTACGCCGCCCCCGGCACCACCGTCCTCGACGGGCAGCGGATCGAGCTCGGCGGCCTCGTCCTCGGCTTCGTCGGTGGCGGCCTGCGCACCCCCATGCGCACCCCCTACGAGATCTCCGACGAGGAGTACGCCGCCAAGGTCGAGGCCCTCGGCGAGGTCGACGTCCTCTGCTCCCACATCCCGCCGGACGTCCCCGACCTCACCTACGACACCGTCGCCCGCCGCTTCGAGCGCGGCAGCCGCGCCCTCCTCGACGCCATCCGCCGCACCCGGCCCCGCTACGCCCTCTTCGGCCACGTCCACCAGCCGCTGGCCCGCCGGATGCGGATCGGCGCCACCGAATGCGTGAACGTCGGCCACTTCGCCGCCACCGGACGGCCCTTCGCCCTGGAGTGGTGACGGGGGCGACACGGGGGCGCGATAGCCTTCCGTCGGCACGTGTGTGCCCCGATGTACGCCCGCCGGACCGCACAGTGGAGGAGCCACCGCGATGGCCGAACACACCAGCTCGAGCATCACCATCGAGGCGGCGCCGGCCGACGTCATGGGTGTGATCGCCGACTTCGCCCGCTACCCCGACTGGACCGGCGAGGTCACCCAGGCCGAGGTCCTGGAGACCGACGACGCCGGCCGCGCCGAGAAGGTCCGCCTCGTCCTCGACGCCGGCGCCATCAAGGACGACCACACCCTCGCGTACACCTGGACCGGGTCCGACGAGGTCAGCTGGACCCTGGTGAAGTCCCAGATGCTGCGCTCCCTCGACGGCTCCTACCGCCTCACCCCGCTCGGCGGCGACCGCACCGAGGTCACCTACCAGCTCACCGTCGACGTCAAGATCCCCATGCTCGGCATGATCAAGCGCAAGGCCGAGAAGGTCATCATCGACCGCGCCCTCGCCGGCCTGAAGAAGCGCGTGGAGTCCCGGGCCTGAGCCCCGGGCGCCCGCGGACCGGGGCCCGGACCCCGGCGGGACCGCGATAGCGTCACCCGCATGCGGATCATCCTCGTCACCGGAGCCGGCGGCGCCGGGCGCACCACGGTCGCCACCGCGACCGCCCTCGCCGAGGCCCACGCGGGCCGCCGCGTGCTGCTCGTCCCCGGCGACGCGGACCCGGCGCGCCCCGGACCCGCCGCCGGTGCGGCCCGCGCCGCCGGACCCGGGACGCTCACCGTCCTGCGGCCCGACCCCGCCGGCGACTTCCGGCGGGAGTTCCTCGCCCTCCAGGCCCGCTCCGGGACCGTCCTCGACCTCCTCGGCGCCTCGCCGTTCGAGGACGCCGAGCTCACCGAACTGCCCGGCAGCCGCCAGTTCGCCCTGCTCCGCGCGGTCCGCGAGGCCGCCGCCGGCGACCACGACCTCGCCGTCGTCGACCTGCCGCCGCTGCGCGAGGCGCTCACCGTCCTCGCCCTCCCCGAGCAGCTCCGCCGCTACCTGCGCCGCCTGCTGCCGCCCGAGCGGCAGGCCGCCCGCGCGCTGCGTCCGATGCTCGCCCAGCTCGCCGGCGTCCCCATGCCCGCCCAGTGGCTGTACGAGACCACCGCCCGCTGGGAGCGGGAGCTCGCCGCCGTCCAGGCCGTCGTCGAGTCCCCGGACACCACCGTCCGGCTCGTCGTCGAACCCGGCCCGGCCGCCGCCGCCACCCTCCGCGACGCCCGCCTCGGCCTCGCCCTCCAGGGCCTCGCCCTCGACGCGGTGATCGCCAACCGGCTGCTCCCCGCCGCCTCCGAGGACCCCTGGCTCGCCGCCCTCACCGCCCAGCAGCACCGCCACCTGGCGGAGCTCCGCGCCGGCGCCGGGGACCTCCTGCACGAGCTGCCGCACCTCGGACGCGACCCCCGCGGCCCCGAGGACCTCGCCCTGCTCGCCGCGGGCCCCGGTCTCCCGCCCGCCGCGGCCCCCGCGCCGTCCGTCGAGGACCGGCGCGCCGAGGACGGCGTCCTCGTCTGGCACCTGCCGCTGCCCGGCGCCGTCAAGCAGGAGCTCTCCCTCGTCCGCAGGGGTGACGAACTGCTGCTCGGCGCCGGACCCTTCCGCCGCACCCTGCCCCTCCCGCCCGTCCTGCGCCGCTGCACCGTCACCGGCGCCGGCCTCGTCGACGGCGACCTCGCGATCCGCTTCGCCCCCGACCCCGGACTCTGGCCCAGGCCCTCCTGACCTCCGCCCCCGGCGTGTACCGTCGAAAGGTAGGGAAGCGACGGAGGAGTACGCCATGAGCAGCGATGACGCCTGGGCCGACGCGTGCGCCGAGGACCTGGCGGCGGAGAAGGCCCGCCGCCGCGCCGAGCACGGCGAGGAGCCGGGCTCGCCCGCCGAGGAGTTCCGCAGGCTCTTCGAGGCCGTCGCCGAGAAGCTGACCGGCGGACTCGGCGCCGCCGCCCCGCTGTTCGGCGGGCAGAACGCGGCCGCGGCCGCCGACCGGGCCGCCGAGACCGTCAAGGGCCTCGTCAACCAGGCGAAGGCCGCCGTCGAGCCGGTCATCGAGCGCAATCCGCAGGTCTTCGACCACCTGGCCGCCGCCGGCAGCGAGCTCCTCGCCGCCTACCGCTCTGCCGTCGAGGCCCACGAGACCCGCTGGACCCGGGGCCCCGACCTGGCCGAGGACGATCCCCGCAGGGCCGCCGACACCCCCGCCGACACCCCGGACGGGCCCCGCGAAGACCCCGACGACCGCGGGGACGGCCCCGTCACCGGCCGCCCCATCGATCTGGACTGATCAGTAAGGCGCCTCCCCCTCGGGTACGGTGGGCCCTAGCGGGGCTCGACCGAAAACTGAGGGATTCATGGGACTCACCATCGGCGTCGACATCGGCGGCACGAAGATCGCGGCCGGCGTGGTCGACGAGGAGGGCAACATCCTCGACACGCATACGGTGCCGACCCCGCCGACCCCCGAGGGCATCGTCGACGCCATCTCCTCCGCCGTCTCCGAGGCCGGCAAGGGGCACGCGATCGAGGCCGTCGGCATCGGCGCGGCCGGCTACGTCGACGACAAGCGGGCCACCGTCCTCTTCGCGCCGAACATCGACTGGCGGCACGAGCCGCTGAAGGACAAGGTCGAGCAGCGCGTCGGCCTCCCCGTCGTCGTGGAGAACGACGCCAACGCGGCCGCCTGGGGCGAGTACCGCTTCGGCGCCGGCCAGGGCCACGAGGACGTCATCTGCATCACCCTCGGCACCGGCCTCGGCGGCGGCATCATCATCGGCAACAAGCTGCGCCGCGGACGCTTCGGCGTCGCCGCCGAGTTCGGCCACATCCGGGTCGTCCCCGACGGCCTGCTGTGCGGCTGCGGCAGCCAGGGCTGCTGGGAGCAGTACGCCTCCGGCCGCGCCCTGGTCCGCTACGCCCGGCAGCGCGCCGCCGCCACCCCCGAGAACGCCGAGGTCCTCCTCGGGCTCGGCGACGGCACCCCCGAGGGCGTCCAGGGCAAGCACGTCAGCGAGGCCGCCCGCGCGGGCGACCCGGTCGCCATCGACTCCTTCCGCGAGCTGGCCCGCTGGGCCGGCGCCGGCCTGGCCGACCTCGCCTCGCTCTTCGACCCCTCCGCCTTCATCGTCGGCGGCGGCGTCTCGGACGAGGGCGAGCTCGTCCTCGACCCGATCCGGAAGTCCTTCCGGCGCTGGCTGATCGGCGGCACCTACCGTCCGCACGCCCAGGTGCTCGCCGCCCAGCTCGGCAACAAGGCCGGTCTGGTCGGCGCCGCGGACCTGGCCCGCCAGGGCTGACCCGGCGGCCCCCGGGGCCGTCGTCCATACCGGTCGATGCCCGCCGCGCCCTCTGGGGCGGGGCGGGCATCCGGCCTATGTTGGGTCCATGGCTCTCGACGCGATCGGCGCGCTGCCCGCCTCCCGTACCGAGCCGGACGGTTCGGCCGTGGTCCGGATCCTCAGCTACAACCTGCGCTCGATGCGCGACGACGAGGACGCCCTCGCCCGGGTGATCCGGGCCTGCGCCCCCGACGTGGTGCTCGCCCAGGAGGCCCCGCGCTTCTTCCGCTGGCGCAAGCACGCGGCCCGGCTCGCCGCCAGGAGCGAGCTGGTCGTCCTCTCCGGCGGCGCCACCGCCGCGGGACCGCTGCTGCTCTGCTCGCTGCGGGCCACCGTCGAGCGGACCGAGGACGTGCTGCTGCCGCGCACCCCCGGCCTGCACCGGCGCGGCCTCGCCACCGCCGTCGTCCGCTTCGGGGCCGCCCGGCTGGGCCTCGTCAGCTGCCACCTGAGCCTGTCGAAGGAGGAGCGGTACGCCCAGGCGGGGCTGGTCCTCGACCGGGTCGCCGCGCTGGGCACCCCGTACACCGTCGTCGCCGGCGACCTCAACGAGGACCCCGGCGGTCCCGCCTTCACCCGGCTCACCGGGACCCTCCGCGACGGCTGGGAGGCCCGACCGCTGGGAGTCGGGAACACCTTCCCCGGCTCCGCCCCGCGCCGCCGGATCGACGCCGTCCTCGCGACGGAGGGCGTCGAGTTCCTCGGCTGCGGGGTCCCGGACGGACCGGACCCCGCCGACCTGGCCGCCGCCACCGATCACCTCCCGGTGCTGGCGGCGGTCAGGCTGCGGGCTCCGGCCGGGGCCTGAGGAGCGCGGACGGGCGGGTCACACCACCGCGCCGCGGCCCGGGTCGTCGTAGCCGTCGCCGTCCTCGTCGTCGCCCTTCATCCGGGCCACCAGGGTCGCGAAGCCGCCCAGGAAGCCGCCGATGCACAGGGTGGTCAGCCACCACGTCATGTCCCACCGGAAGAGGACCGCGACCAGCATCAGGACCGGGCCGCCGACCACCGCGAGCCAGGCGAACTTGGTGGTGGTGTCGGCCTCCGGCAGCGGCGGCGGCTCCGGCGGCACGAAGTGCCCCTCCTCCGAGCGGCCCCCTCCGGTCTCCTCCGGCTCGGCCAGGCTGTAGTCGCGCGGACCGCCGCTCGGGCGCACCCCGGGCGCGAAGACGACCGAACTGCCCAGGGCCGGCTTCCCGTCGCCGTCGCCCGCCTCGGGGCCCGGCTCCGGTTCCGGCTCGGCCGCCGGCGCGGTCTCCCGCTTCGGCTCCGGCCGGGACTTGTCCGGCTTCGGCACGTCACCGCCCGAGGCGGCCCGGGCCTCGCGGGCCTCCAGCTCCTCCGGCTCGGGCAGCCTCAGGTTCTCGATCGGCCGGAAGGGCCGCGCCCCCGGCGGGTCCGAGGGCTCCTCGCCGTACCCCGCGACGATCGCGGCCCACGCGGCCTCCTCGTCGATGGGCTGCGGCTCCCGCTCGCCGCCGTCCTGCTGGTCAGCCACCGCTCCTGCTCCCCTTCCCGCCCACCAGACCCGGGGCGAGACGCTCGACGAACGCCAGACTCTCCGCGAAGATCCGCTCCGCGTCATGGTCCAACGTCGCCACGTGGTAGCTCTGTTCCAGCAGGACCTCCCGGACGTCCGTCGAGGAGACCCGGCTGAGCACCCGGGCCGAGTCGGCCGGCGGCACCACGTGGTCCTGCGGGCTGTGCAGCAGCAGGAGGGGCTGGGTGACCTGCGGCAGCTCGCCGTCGACCAGCCGGAAGAACTGCCGCAGCGAGTGCGCCGCGTGCAACGGGACCCGGGTGTACCCGACCTCGGTAGTCCCCTCCTTCGCGATGTCGTTGGCGACGCCCTTCGTCGTCGGGACGAGGTGCCGCACCACCGGCAGCGCGTGCGCGGCGAGGCCGTGCACCTTGTTCCCCGGGTTGACGAGGACGATGCCGCGGACGGCGTCGCCGTGCTTCGCGGCGAGCCGCAGGGTCAGCGCGCCGCCCATGGAGAGACCGAAGACGAAGACGGTGGAGCAGCGGGCGGTCAGCTCGCGCAGCGCCCGGTCCACCTCCGCGTACCAGTCGTGCCAGGTGGTGAGCTGCATGTCCTGCCAGCGGGTGCCGTGCCCCGGCAGCAGGGGCACCGACACCGTCAGACCGCGCTCCGCGAGGTACTCGGCCCACGGGCGCATCGACTGCGGGGAACCGGTGAATCCGTGACAGAGAAGGACGCCGACCTCTCCGCCCTCATGGCGGTACGGCTCGGCTCCGGGAAGGACCGGCACCGGGGTCTCCTGTTCGGTTGCGGCTCCGGCGCGTCGTGGGCGCCGGAGTCGTACGGCGATGGGGGAAGGACCTTCACGGTACGCGACCGGACCGACACCGACCAGGGCCGCAGCGGGGGCGGCCGGTCGGCACGGGATAAAGTCGGGACGACGGCACACGGAAGGCATGGCGAGTTGATCTACGGCGCAATGAAGTTCTCCCTCGGAGGGTCCCTGAAGCTCGCCTTCCGGCCCTGGGTGGAGGGCTTGGAGAACGTGCCCGCCGAGGGTCCCGCGATCCTGGCCAGCAATCACCTGTCCTTCTCGGACTCCTTCTTCCTGCCCGCCGTCCTCGACCGCAAGGTCACCTTCATCGCCAAGGCGGAGTACTTCACCACGCCCGGGGTGAAGGGCCGGCTGACCGCCGCCTTCTTCAAGGGCGTCGGCCAGCTCCCGGTGGACCGCTCGGGCGCCCGCGGCGCCGGCGAGGCGGCCATCAAGGCCGGCATCGAGGTCATCGAGGGCGGCGGCCTCTTCGGCATCTACCCCGAGGGCACCCGCTCGCCCGACGGCCGCCTCTACCGCGGCAAGCCCGGCGGGCTCGCCCGGGTGGCGCTGGCCACCGGAGCCCCGGTCATCCCGGTCGCCATGATCGACACCGAGAAGATCCAGCCGCCCGGCAAGATCGTCCCGAAGCTGATGCGCCCGGGGATCCGGATCGGCAAGCCGCTGGACTTCTCCCGCTACCACGGCATGGACGGCGACCGCTTCATCCTGCGCTCGGTGACCGACGAGGTCATGTACGAGATCATGAAGCTGTCCGGCCAGGAGTACGTGGACATCTACGCGACCGCCGCCAAGCGGCAGCTCGCGGAGGCCGAGAAGGCCGCCAAGGAGGCCGTGAAGGCGGAGATCGCCGCACGGGAAGAGTCCGGCGCCTGACCCTCCCGTCAGGGAGTGCCGGCGGGGGGTGGGGGAGATGGCCAAGCGCGAGCGTGTCGTGCGCATGTCGGTCGAGCAGCCGCTGTGGCGCGCGCTGACCGGCTACCGGGTCCTGACGATGGTCTACGCGGTGCTGATCTTCGCCGCCGACCGGGAGCGCTACGAGCGGCCCTGGATCGCCGTCGGCTACCTGGCGGTGCTCTGCGTCTGGACCCTCGCCACCCTCCCCAAGGTGGCGAACGCGGCCAGCTGCACCAAGCGCTTCCTCGTCGCCGACCTCGCCCTCGCCCTCACCGGCATCCTCCTCACCCCGCTCGCGGACGCCCACGCCCAGTCCGTCGACGGGCCCACGCTCCCGTCCATATGGACCGCCGGCTCGGTCCTCGCCTACGCCATCAAGGGCGGCTGGCGCTGGGCGGCCCTCGCCTCCTCCCTCGTCGCCGCCGCCAACATCGTCGAGCGGGCCCACCCCAGCCGGGACACCGTGCACAACGTGATCCTCGTCTGGGTCGCCTCCATCGCCATCGGCTACGTCGTCGAGGTCGCCCGCGCCTCCGAGCGCACCCTCGCCCGCGCCCTGGAGATCGAGGCCGCCACCCGGGAGCGCGAGCGGCTCGCCCGCGACATCCACGACAGCGTCCTCCAGGTCCTCGCCATGGTGCAGCGGCGCGGCACCGCGCTCGGCGGCGAGGCCGCCGAGCTGGGCCGGATGGCCGGCGAGCAGGAGGTCGCCCTGCGCACCCTGGTCGCCGGCGGCCTCACCCGCACCAGCCACGTCTCCGAGGACGAGTCCGAGGGGGCGGTGGTCCGGGTCGTCGAGGTCGACGACGAGCCCGCCGCCGACGCCCCGGTGGACCTGCGCACCCTGCTCGCCCCGCGGGCCGGTGCCCGGATCACCCTCTCCGACCCCGGCGTGCCCGTCCCGCTCCCCACCGCCGCCGCCCGGGAGCTGGCCGCCGCCGTGGGGGCCGCCCTGGACAACGTGCGGGCGCACGCGGGCGCGGACGCGCGCGCCTGGATCCTGGTCGAGGACTGGGACGACGAGGTCGTCGTCACCGTCCGGGACGACGGGCCCGGCATCCCGGACGGCCGGCTCGCCGAGGCGGAGGGCGAGGGCCGGATGGGCGTCGCGCTCTCCATCCGGGGGCGTCTGCGCGACCTGGGCGGCACGGCCGAGCTGATCTCGGTCCCCGGCCAGGGCACCGAAGTCGAACTGAAGGTCCCGCGACCGCCGCGGGGCGCACGGGGGAAGGCAGGACGGAAGTGAACGAGGCACAGCACACCACGGGCTCCGCGGAGCCGCCGCGGACGATCAGGGTGATGGTCGTCGACGACCACCCCATGTGGCGGGACGCGGTCGCCCGCGACCTGGCCGAGGCGGGCTTCGACGTCGTCGCCACCGCCGGCGACGGGGAGCAGGCCGTCCGCCGCGCCCCGGCCGCCGCACCCGACGTCCTCGTCCTGGACCTGAACCTGCCGGCCAAGCCGGGCGTCCAGGTCTGCAAGGAACTGGTCGGGACGCTGCCCGGCCTGCGGGTCCTGGTCCTCTCGGCGAGCGGCGAGCACGCCGACGTCCTGGAGGCCGTGAAGTCCGGCGCCACCGGCTACCTGCTGAAGTCGGCCGGCGCCGAGGAGCTCATCGACGCCGTCCGCCGCACCGCCGCCGGCGACCCCGTCTTCACTCCGGGCCTGGCCGGCCTGGTCCTCGGCGAGTACCGCCGCCTCGCCTCCGAGCCCGCCCCCGCCGCGGGCGCCGGAGAGCCGGAGGCGCCGCGCCTCACCGACCGCGAGACCGAGGTCCTGCGCCTGGTCGCCAAGGGCCTCAGCTACAAGCAGATCGCCGAGCGGCTGGTCATCTCGCACCGCACCGTGCAGAACCACGTCCAGAACACCCTGGGCAAGCTCCAGCTGCACAACCGGGTCGAGCTGGTCCGGTACGCGATCGAGCGGGGCCTCGACGAGGGCTGACCGGACCGGACGCCGGGCGCGCCGGGGGACGGAGCCGTATATTCAGGCGCATATGCGGCCTTCCGGCGAGAGGACTGGCGTGGAGATCCTGGCATTCGGCGTGCAGGCGGACGAGAAGCCGATGATCGAGAAGGCGTTCGAGGGGCACCACGACGTCCGCTGCCTCGACGTCTTCCTCACCGAGGACACCGCCCCCATCGCGGCCGGCTACGAGATCATCTCCACCAGCGTCAACGCCATCCTCGACCACCGGGTCCTCCAGACCCTCGCGGCCGGCGGCACGCAGATGATCGCCCAGCGCTCCACCGGCTTCAACAACATCGACCTGGAGGTCGCCGAGCGCCTGGGCCTCACCGTCGCCCGCGTCTCGTACTACTCGCCCTACTCCGTCGCCGAGTTCGCCTGGACCCTCGCGATGGCCGTCAACCGGCGGATCGTCCGCGCCTCCAACCGCACCCGCGACTTCGACTTCCGCCTCGACGGGCTGATGGGCCGCGACATGCGGGGCCGTACCGCCGGGGTCCTCGGCACCGGCAAGATCGGCGAGGCCTTCGCCCGGATCGCCCACGGCTTCGGCATGCGGCTCCTCGGCTGGGACGTCGCCGAGAACCCCGCCTGCGTCGAGCTCGGCATGGAGTACGTCGAGAAGGACCGGCTCCTCGCCGAGGCCGACCTCGTCACCCTCCACGTGCCGCTGCTCCCCGCCACCCACCACATCATCGACGCCGCCGCCCTGAAGGCCATGAAGGACGACGCCCTCCTGATCAACTCCAGCCGCGGCGGCCTCGTCGACACCGAGGCCCTCGTCACCGAACTGCGCGCCGGCCGCTTCGCCGGCGTCGGACTCGACGTCTACGAGGCCGAGGCCGGCCTCTTCTTCCTCGACCGGTCCCTCGCGGGCGTCGAGGACGACACCCTGGCCCGCCTGGTGACCTTCCCGAACGTGGTGGTCACCAGCCACCAGGCGTACTACACCACCGACGCGGTCGGCCAGATCATCGACACCACGGTCCAGAACGTCCTCGACTACACCCGGGGCAGGCGCGGCGAGAACGTCCTGGTGCCGCGGCTCACCTCCCGGGCCTCCTAGACCAGCACCCCGGCGAGCAGCGAGGCCGTCACCGCCGCGCCCTCCAGCGTCAGCACCGACTCCGGGTGGAACTGCACCGACGCGAAGCCCGGCCCGCGCAGCGCGTGCACCTCGTCCGACTCCCCGTCCCGGCTCACCTCGATCCGGTGCAGCGCCAGCTCCGTCGCCTCCCGCTCGTCGCAGCGCGCCGTGAAGCTGTTGTAGAAGCCGACCACGCGCTCCTGGCCGAACAGGTCGATCCGGACCTGGGCGCCCTGGAAGGGGGTCCGCTTGCGCACGATGTCCAGGCCCAGCTCCGACGCGATCAGCTCGTGCCCCAGGCACACTCCGAGCAGGCCGTGCCGGTGGCCGCGCAGCAGCTCGGCGGTGAGCCCGCGCAGGAACCGCATCTTCGGGTCCGCCGCGTCCGACGGGTCGCCCGGGCCGGGGCCGAGCACCACCGGGCCCTCGTGGGCGAGCGCCAGCTCCCGCAGCCCCGGCTCGTCGTACCGCAGCACCGACACCTCCAGGCCCGAGGAGCGCAGCAGGTGCGCCAGCATCGCCGTGAAGGTGTCCTCCGCGTCGATCACCAGCGCGTGGCCGCTCAGCTCGGCCGAGCGGGTCTGCATCCGCAGCCAGAACGGCGCCAGGTCCGCCCGCCGGGCGTCGAGCGCGGCCCGCACCCGCGGATCGTCCGCGAGGCGGGGCCGCCCGGCCGCCCGCTCCGCGTCCGGGCGCCCCTCGCGCACCCCGAGCGCCGCGAGGACGGCCGCCGCCTTCGCGTGCGTCTCCGCGACCTCGCCCGCCGGGTCCGAGTGCCGCACCAGGGTCGCCCCGACCGGCACCCGCAGGCGCCCGTCGGCGGCGATGTCGGCGGTGCGGATGAGGATGGGGGAGTCCAGCGTCTGCGCCCCGTTCGCGTCGGTGCCGAGCAGCGCCAGCGCGCCCGCGTAGTAGCCCCGCCCGACCCCGTCCGGCCCGACGGGCTCGTGCCGCTCGATCACCCGGCAGGCGTTCTGCACCGGCGAGCCCGTCACGGTCGCCGCGAACATCGTCTCCCGCAGCACCTCCCGCACGTCCAGCGAGGACCGCCCCCGCAACTCGTACTCGGTGTGCGCGAGATGGGCCATCTCCTTCAGCCGGGGACCGATCACCACCCCGCCCATGTCGCCGACCGTGCACATCATCTTCAGCTCCTCGTCCACCACCATGGAGAGCTCCTCGGTCTCCTTGCGGTCGGCGAGGAAGCCGAGCAGCCCCTCGGCGGTGGGCGCCACGCCGTCCGGGTAGCGGTACGTGCCGCTGATCGGGTTCATGACGACGGTCCCGCCCGCCATGCGGACGTGCACCTCCGGGCTGGCGCCGACCAGGACCCGGTCCCCGGTGTGCACCACGAAGGTCCAGTACGCGCCCCGCTCGCCCGCCAGCAGCCGCCGGAAGAGGGCCAGCGCGTCGGCCCGCCCGAAGCCCGGGATCTCCCCGGTGAAGGTGCGCCGGATGACGAAGTTGGCGCCCTCGCCGGCGCCGATCTCCTCCTCGATCACCCGCCGGACGATCCCCGCGTACTCCTCGTCGGAGACGTCGAAGCTCCCGCCGGCGACCTCGACCCGGTGCGCGGGCAGCGCGTCGAGCACCTCGCCGAGCGGCAGCTCGTGCGTCTCCTCCGCGACCAGCACGGAGAGCGGGGTGCCGTCGTCCCGCACGTCGAAGCCGCGCTCCCGGATCTGGCGGAACGGCACCAGCGCGAGCGCCGGCCGCTCGCCGACCGGCAGCTCGGCCAGCCGTCCGGCCTCGTGGACGGGGCCGATCAGGACCTCGACCGTGTCGTGGTCCCGGCCGGGGGTGCGGCGGCGCAGCAGGGCGAAGGGCGGGGCGGAGTCGTCGAGGAGACGGGAGAGGTCGAAGTCCATGGCAGTGGGTTCCTTCCGGTCGGAGTGCGGAGAGGAACGGCCTCGCGGGTACGAGAAAGGCCGCCCCTCGGGCGGCCTTCGCGTGGTCTTCGGATACGCGCAGTCAGTGGGCCGCCGGAGGGACGGTCCACCACCAGTTCTGGGTCGAAGGCGCGTACATGCGAGCACTGTAACCCAGCCGGGCACGCGGACGGGGCCCTTTCCACGCCTCGGAAGGCGCGGAAAGGGCCCCGTCCGTCGGGCACGACCGGATCAGACGATCAGGTTGAAGCCCTGCCAGCCGCCGCCGATCTGCGCCTTGGGGGCGTAGGGGTTCGGGTAGCCGCCGGTGTTCTTGTAGAACCAGAGCATGCCGGTGGTGTCGCGGGCGATCAGGTCGGGCTTGCCGTCCTTGTTCAGGTCGCCCGGACCGACCATCAGGTTGTAGGCCTGCCAGCCGCCGCCGACCTGCGCGCGGCGCGCGTAGGGGTTCGGGTAGCCGCCGGTGTTCTTGTAGAACCAGAGCATGCCGGTGGTGTCGCGGGCGATCAGGTCGGGCTTGCCGTCACCGCTCACGTCGCCGGTGGCGATGAGCTCGTTGTAGACCTGCCAGCCGCCGCCGACCTGGGCGCGGGCCGCGAAGGGCCTCGCCGGGTCGCCGGTGCCCTTGTAGAACCAGAGCATGCCGGTGGTGTCGCGGGCGATCAGGTCGGGCTTGCCGTCACCGGTCATGTCGCCGGTGCCGAGGAGCTTGTTGTAGACCTGCCAGCCGCCGCCGGTGCGGAGCCGCGCCTTGAAGGGCGCGTTCGGGTTGCCGCTGCCCTGGTAGTACCAGAGGAAGCCGTCCTTGTCCCGGGCGACCGCGTCCCCGGTGCCGTCGGCCCGCAGGGTCGTCACGGGCGTGATCATGTTGTAGGCCTGCCACCCCGGGCCGATCCTGTACTTGGCCAGGAACGGGGCGGTGGCGGAGCCGGTGCCCTGGTACTGCCACAGCACGCCGGCGGAGTCGCGGGCGACGATGTTGTTGCGGTCGGTGGCGTTCACCGCGGGGGCCGGGGCGGACTCCACGACGTCCGAGGCCTTCACCCACGCCATGCGGTGGTTGTAGCGGATCGGGATGTACGTGTCGGTGCCGACGACGTTCGTCTGGGCGGAGCCGAAGTAGTCGTCGCCCTTCACCGCCGGGCCCGCCTTCACGTACGCGCCGCCGGCGCCGAAGGCGTACTTCGACAGGTAGTTCGGGTCCTCGGTCGGGGCGGTGACGCCACCGGTGCCGGGGTAGGCGGCCTTCTCCGGGTAGGCGCGGCCGTAGATCAGCGGGGTCTTGCCGGACGCGGCCCGCAGGACCCGCTGCGTGGTGTCCTTGACGACGGAGGTGTACTGGCCGCCCGGGTTGTGGAACCAGGCCTTCTGGCCGCCGTACCAGATCTGCGTCCAGTTGGTCTGCGCGGCCGTCACGACGTACGTGCCGCCCGCGCGGACCTTGTTGCCCCAGTTCGGGCCGTCGCTCCACAGGACGTTCGGGATGTACGCGTCCTTGATCGGCGTCGTCGTCGACGGCGTCGTGTAGAGGTAGCCGAAGTTGGCCGGCTGGGCGGGGACGGTGCTGCCGCCGTAGGTGATCTTCGGCTGGTTCGCGGAGGTGTACGGCGGGACGACGCGGACCAGCTGGCCGGCCTGGAGCAGCCCGCCGGCACCGCCGGCGCCGGTCGGGGCGCCGAGGAGGGACATGTAGTGGTTCCAGTCCCAGAACGGACCGGCGTCCCAGTGCATGCCCGAGACCTTGGCGTCGACGTGCCCGGCGACCTCGTCGTGGCCGATGACGTGCTCGCGGTCCAGCGGGATCCCGTACTCGGTCGCGAGGTACTTCACGAGCTTCGCGGACGACTCGTACTGGGGCTCGGTGTACCACTTGCCCGCCTTGATGGCGTAGCCCTCGTGCTCCACGCCGATGGCGTGCATGTTGTCGGTCCAGTTGCCCGCGTGCCACGCGATGTTCTTGTTCTGGACCATCTGGGTGACCAGACCGTCGCTCGCGCGGATCAGGTAGTGGGCACTGCCCCGGGCGTCCGCGCTCTGGAAGGCGGCGATGGTGCCGTCGTAGCTGCCCTCGGTGTCGTGGATCACGATCCGGCGGATGTCCAGCTGGGTGTCCTTGGCCCGGGTGGCGAGCGTGTAGTTCCGCTGCCCGGTGCTCGGGACCTCGGCCGGGCGGTAGTCGCAGACCAGGCCGGTCGGCGGGCACTCGGGGGTCGGGGTCTCCGCGGTGCCCGCGAAGGACGCGGCCAGCGGCACGTTCGCCGGCTTGGAGGGCTCCACCTCGGGCTCGGCCGGCAGCGTGACCGGCTCGCCCTCGGTGGTGAGCGCGCGCTCGCCGGTCTTGATCGACTCGAAGACGCGCTCGGCGAAGAGGTCGGCGCCCTTCTTGTCGGGGGACTGGCTGTAGCGGGCGACGGCGGGGTACCAGTCGGCCGGGTCCTCGGACAGCTCGGCGCCGGCCTGCTTCTGGTAGTCGGCGAGCAGCGCGGCACCGGCCCGGATGGACGCGGCCGTGTCGTTCTTCACGGCGTCGGCGGAGCTGTCGATCAGCCCGGCGGCCTTGTCCAGGGTGTGCAGCCGGGGATCGTCGGTGTCGACGGTCTCCTCCGGCAGCGACGCCAGGGCCTTGGCCTTGTCGAAGGTCTTCTCGATCTCGGCCTTGCCGCTCGCGTTCAGGTGCGCGAGGCGGCCCTCGGCGTCCTCCTGCTCGATGTCGTCGGCGTCGACGTCCGTGAGGCCCATGACGTTGTAGGCGCCGGTGGTGCTCGGCTGCCCGTCGTGCGACTCCCAGCGGGTCTGGCGGTACGACACCGCCATCAGCACGCTCTGCGGCACGTCGAACTCGTCCGCCGCGGCGGCGAACTGCGCCTGGAGGGACGGGTCGCCGCCGGGCTTCGCGTCGGTCGCGCCGAGGAGGCCCGGCGAGGCGACCGCGATGGTGCCGATCGTGGCCGTGGCGACGACCGCGGCCGCCGCTCCGTACAAGAGTCGTTTCTTCTTGCGATCCCTGCGGTGCCTCTGGATCACGCCCACCCCTGTATGTCAGCTATGTATTTGGCGAGCAGGTTTGCTCGTTTGCTAAACGCGGGTGAGGGTAACACCACTCGATGGCGTGAAGATCGCGTCCAGACATAACGGTCGCGCGTCTCAGTGACTGGGCAGGGGACAGGACAGGACGAAGAACCCCGTAGGGTGGTCCGCGTGACCGTGAACGCTGAATCCCACGCCGTCGCCAAGGCGACCTGGCGAGACCTGCCCGCGGCGCAGCAGCCCGAGTACCCCGATGCCGAGGCTCTGCGCGATGTGATCGCGGACCTCGAGTCGTATCCTCCGCTCGTCTTCGCCGGCGAGTGCGACCAGCTGCGCGCCCGGATGGGAGCCGTCGCCCGTGGCGAGGCGTTCCTCCTCCAGGGCGGCGACTGCGCCGAGGCCTTCGACGCGGTGTCGGCCGACCACATCCGGGCCAAGCTGAAGACGCTGCTCCAGATGAGCGCCGTCCTGACGTACGCGGCCTCCGTGCCGGTCGTCAAGGTGGGCCGCATCGCGGGGCAGTACTCCAAGCCCCGCTCCAAGGGCACCGAGACCCGCGACGGCGTGACGCTCCCCACCTACCGGGGCGACTCCGTCAACGGCTTCGACTTCAACGAGAAGGCCCGCGTCCCGGACCCCGAGCGCCTGAAGCGGATGTACAACGCCTCCGCCTCCACGCTCAACCTGGTCCGCGCCTTCACCACCGGCGGCTACGCCGACCTGCGCCAGGTGCACGCCTGGAACCAGGACTTCGTGAAGTCGTCCCCGTCGGGCCAGCGCTACGAGGCGCTCGCCCGCGAGATCGACAACGCGCTGAACTTCATGAAGGCCTGTGGCACCGACCCGGCCGAGTTCAAGGCCGTCGAGTTCTACGCCTCCCACGAGGCGCTGCTGCTCGACTACGAGGGCGCCCTCACCCGTACCGACTCCCGCACGGGCAAGCTGTACGACACCTCCGGCCACATGGTCTGGATCGGCGAGCGCACCCGCCAGCTGGACCACGCCCACATCGAGTTCGCCGCGCGGATCGCGAACCCGATCGGCATCAAGCTGGGCCCGACGACCACCCCGGAGGAGGCGCTGACGTACATCGAGCGCCTCGACCCGGAGCGCGAGCCGGGCCGCCTGACCTTCATCGTCCGCATGGGCGCCGACAAGGTCCGGGACAAGCTCCCGGAGCTCGTCGAGAAGGTCACCGCCTCGGGCGCCACCGTCGCCTGGGTGACCGACCCGATGCACGGCAACACCTTCGAGGCGGCCTCGGGCCACAAGACCCGCCGCTTCGACGACGTGCTCGACGAGGTCAAGGGCTTCTTCGAGGTCCACAAGGCCCTCGGCACCCACCCGGGCGGCATCCACGTCGAGCTCACCGGTGACGACGTCACCGAGTGCGTGGGCGGCGGCGACGAGATCTTCGTCGACGACCTGCACCAGCGCTACGAGACGGCCTGCGACCCGCGCCTCAACCGGAGCCAGTCGCTCGACCTCGCGTTCCTCGTGGCCGAGATGTACCGCGATCAGTAAGTAGCTTCGTACGACGATGGGGCGCGGATCCTTGTGATCCGCGCCCCATCGTCGTATCGGAGGCTTTTACGCTTCCCGCCCGCCGGGTAAGGTTAGGTTAGCCTAATCGATCTCGGCGGGAGGTGATCCGCGTGTACGTCTGCTCATGCTTCGGTGTCACGGAGAAGCAGGTCAAGGAGCACGCGGAGGCCGGTGCCCACACGCCCCGCCAGATCGCCTCCGCCTGCAAGGCGGGCACGGACTGCGGTTCGTGCGTCCGGCGCATTCAGGCCATTCTCGGGCGGGGCACCTGTCCGCGCCGCGAGCTCCTCGACCAGGGCATGCCGGCCCTCGTCTCCGAGGACGCCGACGTCGAGCTGCCCGAGGCCGCCTAGCTCGGCTGCTCGATGAGCGTCGAGATGTAGAGCGCCTCGCCCAGCGACTCGATCAGCTCCAGCTGCGTGTCCAGGTAGTCGATGTGGTGCTCCTCGTCCGCGAGGATCTCCTCGAAGAGGTTGGCCGAGGTGACGTCGCCCTTGGCGCGCATGACCTCGATGCCCCGCTTGAGGCGGTCGATCGCCTCCACCTCGACCTGCCGGTCCGCCTGGAACATCTCGGTGATGGTCTGGCCGACGCGCACGTGGAAGAGCCGCTGGTAGTTGGGCAGGCCGTCGAGCATCAGGATGCGCTCGGTCAGCTTGTCCGCGTGCTTCATCTCGTCGATGGACTCTTCGCGGGTGTACTTGGCGAGCTTCGTCCAGCCCTTGTTGTCCTGGATGCGGTAGTGCAGCCAGTACTGGTTGATGGCCGTCAGCTCGCCGGTCAGCTGCTCGTTCAGAAACTCCAGGACCTCGGGGTCGCCCTGCATCGCTCCAGGTTCCTTCCATCACGGGGTGTACCCAGCCCCTCACAGGGCAGGATGGCCGCATCCTCGCACTCCGAATGGGGGGCGTCCAGTAAGTGCAGGCTTAGTAGGACTTGCCCGAATGGACGCGTCCGGGTGGGTGGCTGGTCATGACCACCCCTCGCCGTCTGTCACCATGGATGACATGGTTCAGCCGGAGAGCGGAGTACACCGGGAAGCGGGGATGCCGGACATTTCGCCCGAGCTGCCGCCGGGGCAGCGGCTCCAGCGCGGCTGGCCGGTGACCCACTACGGCCCCGTGCCGAAGTTCAAGCCGGAGCGCTGGGAGTTCCGGGTCTTCGGGGCGACCGCCGACGGCGAGAAGCGCTGCTGGAACCACGAGGAGTTCTCGGCCCTGCCGTTCTCCACGGTGGTGGCCGATCTGCACTGCGTGACCAAGTTCAGCATGCTCGGCGCGGAGTGGGGCGGCGTCCCCGCCCGCGCGATCCTGGAGCTGGCGCCGCCCGCGCCGCGGGTCACGCACGTGATGGTCTGGGCCGAGTACGGCTACAGCGCCAACATGCGGCTCGCCGACTTCGCCGACGCGCGCACGATCTTCGCCACCCAC
Source organism: Streptomyces omiyaensis (assembly GCF_014650895.1). Taxonomy (GTDB): domain Bacteria; phylum Actinomycetota; class Actinomycetes; order Streptomycetales; family Streptomycetaceae; genus Streptomyces; species Streptomyces omiyaensis. The sequence goes on along the minus strand of NZ_BMVV01000010.1, from coordinate 106,696 downwards.
AAGGACGGCGAGCTGCTCACCGCCGAGCACGGCTTCCCCCTGCGGCTCGTCGTGCCCCACCTGTACGCCTGGAAGGGCCCGAAGTGGGTCCGCGGTGTGGAGTACATGACGGCCGACCGACGCGGCTTCTGGGAGGAGCGCGGCTACCACAACGTCGGCGACCCGTGGGGCGAGCAGCGCTACTCGTACCAGGAGGAACCGGGCGACGGCCCGGAGCTGTAGCCCCGGGCCGCCGCGGACGCGCCCTCAGTGGTGGTAGCGGTGCACGACCGCGTGGCCCTTGCCGCGGCCGATCAGCCACTTGTTCACCGGCGTGGTGACCACGAAGGCGATCGCGAAGGCGAAGGCGAGCGCGCCCCAGAAGAGCGGTGCGTCCAGGTGGGCGTCCATGGCTCCCGGGACGAGCAGCAGCACGCCGTTGTCGACGATCTCCATGACGGCGATCGAGAGGGTGTCGGCGGCGAGCGCCACCTTGAAGGCCGACCGGAAGTCCAGGCCGGCGGCGAGGACGCCGCGCAGCGTGAGCGCGTAGCCGAAGAAGAACGCGAGGGCGATCGCGAGGACCATGGTCTGCGCGTTGCCCCAGCCCAGCGCGGTGCCGATGATCATGCCGAGCACCTCGCCGATGGCGCAGCCGGTGAGGCAGTGCAGGGTGGCCTTCGCCGCCATCCCCCAGGACGCCCCGCCGCCGTGTGCCTCGCCGTGGCCGGAGTGGCCGCCGTGACCGGAATGGTCGGTGTGATCGGAGTGACCGGTGTGGCCGGTGTGACTCGTATGGTCTGAGTGACCTGCGTGGCCCTTGTGGCCCTCGTGGTCCGCGTGTCCGGTGTGGTCCTCGGGGCCGGCGTGCCCCGTGGGGTGGTCGTGCGTCTCGTGCTCCATGAGGGTGCCCCCAACCTCGGGTAGCGGTTCCTGCCTATGCGGGAACCGTATACCCCCTCGGGGTATTCCTCAACGGGAAGGGATCAGAGGCGGACCGGTGGTGGACCGGGGCGGATCAGGCCCTGAGCTTCTTCAGCAGCTCGATGTCGGCGACGTGGCCCTCCTTGCCGCCCGGGGTCTCGATGACCAGCGGGACGCCGTCGGTGGCCGGGTGGCGCAGGAGCTGCCGGAAGGCCTCCTCGCCGATGTGCCCGGCGTTGATGTTGGCGTGCCGGTCCTTGTGCGCACCGACGACGTCCTTCGAGTCGTTGGCGTGGATCAGCCGCAGCCGGCCCTCGCCGACCGTGGCGACCAGCTCGTCCAGCGTGCGTACCGCCCCGCCCGGCTCCGCCAGGTCGTGGCCGGCGGCGAAGATGTGGCAGGTGTCGAGGCAGATGCCCAGCTTGGGGTGGTGGTCGAGCGCGTCGAAGTACGGGCCGAAGTCCTCCGCCCGGGAACAGAGCGAGAAGCCCTGGCCGGCGGTGGACTCCAGGAGCAGGTACGGATCGTCCTCGTGGGTCAGCTCGTCGAGCAGCGGCAGCATCCGCTCCCGCACCTGCGCCAGCGCCTCCTCGCGGGGGCGGCCGCCGGTCGCCGAGCCGGTGTGGACCACCACGCCCCGCGCGCCGATCTCCCGGCCGCGCCGCAGCGAGTGCCGCAGCGACTCCACCGACTTCTCGACGGTGGCCTCCGTGGAGGAGCCGAAGTTGATCAGATAGGGGGCGTGCACCCAGGCCGAGAGCGACGCGGCGGCGCACTCGGCGCGGAACCGTTCGTCCTGGGCGGGGTTGCCGGCCGGGGTGGCCCAGCCGCGCGGGTTGGCGACGAAGACCTGGACGGTCTCGGCGCCCAGCTCGCGGGCGTAGCCGAGGCCGGTCGTGGCGAGACCGCCGGCCACGGGGACGTGGCCGCCGACGGGGTTGCGCATGAGTGACTCAGATTCCCTTGATGGTGAGGGCGACGGTGGAGCCCTCCGGGGCGGTCCCGCCGCCCTCGACGGACTGGCCCGTGACCTCGTCGCCGAGGAAGGGGAAGGACTTCTCGACCTTCACCTCGAAGCCGGCCGCCTCCAGCTCCTCGCGGGCCTCGTCGGTCGACATGCCGACGACGTCCGGCACCTCGACCTGGCGCGGGCCCTTGGAGACGGTCAGGGTGACCGCGTCGCCCTTCGCGGCCCGGCTCCCCTCGGCGAGGGACTGGGCGGCGACCGCTCCCGCGTCCTCGGCGGAGTGGATCCGCTCGGGCGCGACGGAGACCTCCAGGCCGGCCTCCTTGAGGACGGCGGTGGCGTCGGCGACGGTCTCGCCGGTCACGTCCGGGACGTCGACCGGGGCGCCCTTGCTGACCACCAGTGCGACGGCCGAGTCCGGGGCCCGCTCGGTGCCCGGCTCCGGGTCGGAGCCGATCACCGCGCCCTGGGCGACGGTCGTGCTGAAGGCGCTGGTGACCACGCCGGGGGCGAGGCCCTGCTCCGTGAGGATCCGCCTGGCCTCGTCGAGCGGCTTGTTCCTGAGGTTGGGCACCTTCACGATCTCCGGGCCCCGGGAGAGGGTGAGGGTGACGGTCGCGTGGCTGCGGACCCGCTCGCCGGGCGCCGGGTCGACGCCCATCACGGTGCCCCGCTCGTACACGTCGCTGAAGGCGCGCTTCGTCGTGCCCAGCTCCAGGCCGGCGTCGCCGAGCCGGGCCGTCGCCGCCTGCTCGGTCTGGCCGAGGACGGCGGGGACGCGGGTGAACTGGCCGGCGTTGATGTACCAGACGCCGGCGCCGACGCCCAGGGCGAGCAGGACGCCGAGGACGATCAGGAGCGGGCCGCGCGGCGCCCGCCGGCCGGCGGCGCGCGAGCGGGCCGGCGGCGGGGCCTCGGGGGTCGCGAGCCGGCTGGTGTGCTGCACCGCGTGCGGGTCGCCGGCCTCCGGGACCGGCACGGGGCGGGCGATCACGCTGGTGCGGTCCTCGCCGGTGTCCCGCTGCTCGGCCCGCGCCCGCGGCGGCACCGCGTCCAGCTGCTCGTCGGTGAGCGCGGCCCGCGCCTCCCGGGCCAGGGCGAGGAGCGCCACGGCGTCCTCGGGCCGGACCCCGGGGTCGCGGGCGGTCGCGGCGGCGACCAGCTCGTCCAGTTCCGGCGGCAGGCCGGGGACGGCGGCCGACGGGGCCGGGACGTCGGTGTTCAGGTGCTGGTAGAGGACCTGGGCGGGGGTGTCGCCGGAGTGCGGCTTGGCGCCCGTCAGCATCTCGTACAGGACGACGCCGCAGGCGTACACGTCGGCCCGGGTGTCGGCGGTGCCGTGCTCGATCTGCTCGGGGGCGAGGTACGAGACGGTGCCGAGGACCGCGCCGGTGGTGGCGGTCGCCGAGCCGACCGAGCGGACCAGCCCGAAGTCGGCGACCTTGACCCGGCCGTCGTCCCCTATCAGGACGTTCTCCGGCTTCATGTCCCGGTGGACGAAACCGGCCCGGTGCGCGGCGCCGAGCGCGGCGAGCACCGGCTCCAGCACGTCCAGGGCGGCGCGCGGCTGGAGGGCGCCCCGCTCGCGGAGCACGTCGCGCAGGGTGCAGCCGGAGACGTACTCCATCGCCAGGTAGACGTAGGCGCCCTCGGCGCCCTGGTCGAAGACGGCGACGACGTTCGGGTGCGCGAGGCGGGCGACGGACTTCGCCTCGCGGATGAACCGCTCGACGAAGACGGCGTCGGCCGCCAGGGCGGGGTGCATCACCTTCAGCGCGAGGACGCGGTCGAGGCGGGTGTCGACGGCCCGGTAGACCGTGGCCATCCCGCCGACGGCGATGCGCGCGTCGACGCGGTAGCGGCCGTCGAGCAGCCGCCCGACGAGGGGGTCCTGAAGGGTCGTGTCCACGGCGTCGAGTCTACGAGCCGGTCCGCGCTCCCTCCGCCGCACGGGCCCCGACCGCAGCACGGCTGTGACGTATCCCGCCCCGCCGGCCGGGGTCAGAACGCGGGGCGCTCGGGATCCAGCCGGGCCAGGCCCCCGGTGGGCGAGGAGGCCTCGGCGAAGTGGCGGCGGGGGATGCGGCCCGCGCGGTGCGCGAGCCGGCCCGCCTCGACCGCGTGGCGCATCGCCGAGGCCATCAGGACCGGCTCCTGCGCGCGGGTCACCGCCGAGGCGAGCATCACCGCCGCGCAGCCCAGCTCCATCGCGAGCGCCGCGTCCGAGGCGGTGCCCGCGCCGGCGTCGAGGATCACCGGGACGCCGGCCTTCTCGACGATCAGCTCGAAGTTGTGCGGGTTGCGGATGCCGAGGCCGGAGCCGATAGGGGAGCCGAGCGGCATGATCGCCGCACAGCCGGCGTCCTCCAGCTTCCGGGCCAGGACCGGGTCGTCGTTGGTGTAGGGGAGGACGGTGAAGCCGTCGTCCACCAGCGTCTCGGCGGCGTCGAGGAGCTCCACCCCGTCCGGGAGGAGGGTCCGCTCGTCGGCGACCACCTCCAGCTTGACCCAGTCGGTGCCCAGCGCCTCCCGGGCCAGCCGGGCGGTCAGCACGGCCTCGCCGGCCGTGTAGCAGCCCGCCGTGTTCGGCAGCACGCGGATGCCGAGCCGGTCCAGGACGGAGAGGACCGAGCCCTGCACGGTCGGGTCGAGGCGGCGCATGGCGACCGTGGTCAGCTCGGTGCCGCTGGCCACCAGGGAGCGCTCCAGGACGTCCAGGCTGGGGGCGCCGCCGGTGCCCATGATGAGGCGGGAGGAGAACTCCGTACCGCCGAGGACGAACACGTCGTCGGACATCGCGCTCAGCCCCCCTGCACCGCGGTCAGCACCTCGACCCGGTCGCCGTCGGCGAGCAGCGTCGTCGCCCACTCGCCGCGCGGCACCACCGCCTCGTTGACGGCGGCGGCGACCCCGGCGGGGGCGGCGGTGAGGGTGGCGACCAGGGAGGCCAGGGAGACGGGGGCGGCGAGCGCGCGCGGCTCGCCGTTCACGGACACGTTCATGCGGGCTGCTCCTGACGTACGGGGAGAGCGGTGGGGAAGCGGCGGGGGGAGAAGGGGCGGGCCTCGTCGGGGAGGACGCCCGTGGTGAGCACCTCCGCCATGACGTCGCCGGTGACCGGCGTGAGGAGGACCCCGTTGCGGTAGTGGCCGGTGGCCAGCAGCAGGCCGGGCAGGGCGCTCGGGCCGAGCAGCGGCGCGTTGTCGGGGGAGCCGGGGCGCAGTCCGGCGAGGGTCTCGGTGAGCGGCAGCTCGGTCAGGCCGGGGACCAGCTCGTGGGCGTCGCGCAGCAGTTCGTAGACGCCGCCCGCGGTCACCGTGGTGTCCCAGCCGAGCTCCTCGCTGGTGGCGCCGACGACCAGCTCGCCGTTCTCGCGCGGCACCAGGTAGACGTGGCTGCCGCGGACCACGGCCCGCACGGTGCGGGAGAGGAAGGGGGCGTACGCGGCGGGGATCCGCAGCCGCAGGACCTGGCCCTTCACCGGGCGGACCGGCGGCAGGGCCGACGGGGGCACGCCCGCGAGCCGCCCGCTGAGGCTTCCCGCGGCGAGGACGGTCCGCTCCGCGGCGAGCTCGGTGCCGTCGCGCAGGACGACTCCGCGCGCCCGGTCGCCCGCCACGGCGAGCCGCTCCGCCAGGGCCCGGTGGAAGACCACCCCGGCCCGCTCGCAGGCCGTGAGCAGCGCGGCGGCCAGCCGGCGCGGGTCCACCTGGTGGTCGCCGTCCACCCGCAGCCCGCCGCGCACCCCGGGGGCCAGCATCGGTTCGAGGCGGCGGCACTCCCGGCCGGTCAGCCATTCGGAGGAGAGGCCGCAGCGGGTCTGGAGGGCGTGGAGTTCGCGCAGGTGGGCCCGGTCGTCGGCGTCGAGCGCGACGGCGAGGGTGCCGCAGGCGCGGTAGCCGACGTCGAGGCCGGAGGCCTCCTCCAGCTCGGCGACGAAGGCGGGATAGCGGGCGGCGGAGGCGAGGTTGAGCCCCAGGAGGGTCTCCTCGCCGTAGTGCAGTTCGGTGACGGCGGCGAGCATGCCGGCCGCGACCCGCGCGGCGCCGCCGCCCGGTTCGGGGTCGACGACCGCGACGTCCAGCCCGCGCAGGGCCGCCCGCCAGGCGGTGACCAGACCGATGACGCCGCCGCCGACGACGAGGACGTCGGTGCTCCGGCGGGGTGCGCCGTGTTCGGAAGAACGCATGGGCGTTCCGCCCCTCCCTTCGCCGGCATGACCCGGATCAGGTTCGTACGGTCGGAGGCCGGCCAGCCCCCCTCTCAGCCCGGTGCGTCCGGGCTCCCGCGAGTGGTGTGTGTCCGCCACCCTAGCCCCCGTCGCCGGAGCGCCGCAGGGGACCTCCCTTCCTGATGGACTATCAGATTTGTAAGGTGGACGGGTGAGCGAGCAGAAGCAGACCCAGCGGCACGTCGTGATCGTCGGCGCGGGCATGGCGGGCGTGCAGACCGCCGTCGCCCTGCGCGAGCAGGGCTTCGAGGGCCCCGTCACCCTCATCGGCGCCGAACCCCACCAGCCCTACGACCGGCCCCCGCTCTCCAAGGCGGTCCTCCTCGGGAAGGCCGAGCACTCCGCCTTCGACGTCGACTTCGAGTCCCTCGGCGTCGACCTCCGCCTCGGCCTCGACGTCACCGGCCTGCGCCCCGCCGACCGCGAGCTCGTCACCGAGGAGGGGCGCTTCCGCTACGACACCCTCGTCCTCGCCACCGGCGCCCATCCGCTCACCCTCCCCGGCACCGAGGGCGTCCCCGGCGTCCACCTGCTGCGCACCCTCGACGACGCCGTCCGCCTCGGCCCCGTCCTGGCCGGCGGCGGCTCCGTCGTCGTGGTCGGCGCCGGCTGGATCGGCGCCGAGTTCGCCACCGCCGCCCGCGAGGCCGGCTGCGCCGTCACCGTCGTCGAGGCCGCCGCCCTGCCGCTCGCCGGCGCCCTGCCCGCCGAGGTCACCACCGCCATGGCCGGCTGGTACGCCGAGAGCGGCGCCGAACTCCTCACCCACGCGCGCGTGGACGCCGTCCGGCCCGGCGCGGTCGTCCTCGCCGACGGACGCGAACTCCCCGCCGACGCCGTCGTCGTCGGCATCGGCGCCCGCCCCGCCACCGGCTGGCTGGCCGGCTCCGGCGTCGCCCTCGACCCGAGCGGCGCCGTCACCGCCGACGACCGGCTGCGCACCTCCGTGCCCGAGGTGTACGCGGTCGGCGACTGCGCCTCCTTCCCCTCCGCCCGCTACGCCGAGCGGCTCCTCGTCCACCACTGGGACAACGCCCTCCAGGGCCCCCGCACCGTCGCCGCCTGCATCACCGGGTCCGAGGGCGCCGAGCCGGAGCCGTACGACCCCGTCCCGTACTTCTGGTCCGAGCAGTTCGGCCGCTTCGTCCAGTACGCGGGCCACCACGCCGCCGCCGACACCCTGGTGCGGCGCGGCGACCCGTCCGGCGCCTCCTGGTCGGTGCTCTGGCTGCGCGAGGGGGTGCCGGTCGCGCTGCTCGCCGTCGGCCGGCCCCGCGACCTCGCCCAGGGCCGCAGGCTCATCGAGGCCGGCACCCCCGTCGACCCGGACCGCGCCGCCGATCCGTCCCTCCCGCTCAAGTCCGCGGTCCGCTAGACCCCGATCCGGTTTCGATCCGGCTCCGATCCGGCCCCGGCCGGGAGTCGCCCGGTGCCCCCTCCCGCGGGCCCGGACGGCTCCCGATCCGGTCCGGAGGCGGGTCCGGCGCCCGGACGGAGGCGGTCGGGGCGGGTCCGACTACCGGCTGTCGGTCCCGGATGGCAGGCTTGTCCCGTGACCGAGATTGACGCAAACATCGATGCTCTCGTCCCCGCCTGGCTCTACCTCCCCGACATCGCGGAGATGCTCGACGTCGAGGTGACCCGGGTGCGACAGCTGGTGAAGGAGGGCCAGCTGATCGCCGTGCGCCGCGGAGAGAACAACGCGCTCCAGGTGCCCGCCGCCTTCATCCAGGACGACAAGGTCGTCAAGGGCCTCGCCGGCACCCTGACGCTCCTCAAGGACGACGGCTTCTCCGACGAGGAGATGCTGGAGTGGCTCTTCACCCCGGACCCGACCCTGCCCGGCACCCCCGCGCAGGCCCTCGGCGAGAATCGCGGCACGGAGGTGAAGCGCCGCGCCCAGGCGCTCGCCCTCTGACGCACCGGACCACCACCGCCGGTGCCGCGGCCCCGCGCCGCGGCACCGGCGCCACCCGACGGGGGGAACCACCATGCCCACGCCTCGCGAGCGCCTCGCCGACGCCCGGCTCTACCTGTGCACCGACGCCCGGAAGCGCCAGGGCGACCTGCCCGCCTTCCTCGACGCTGTGCTCTCCTCCGGGGTCGACGTCGTGCAGCTCCGCGACAAGGGCATGGAGGCCGCCGAGGAGCTGGAGCACCTGGCGGTCCTCGCCGACGCCGCCCGCCGCCACGGCAAGCTCGTCGCCGTCAACGACCGGGCCGACGTCGCCCACGCCCTCGGCTCCGACGTCCTCCACCTCGGCCAGGGCGACCTGCCCGTCCCCGCCGCCCGCGCCATCCTCGGCGACGAGGTGCTGATCGGCCGCTCCTGCCACGCCGAGTCCGAGGTGGCCGCGGCCGCCGCCGAGCCCGGCGTCGACTACTTCTGCACCGGCCCCTGCTGGCCCACCCCCACCAAGCCCGGCCGGTACGCCCCCGGCCTCGGCCTGGTGCGGTACGCCGCCGGGCTCGCCCAGGAACGCCCCTGGTTCGCCATCGGCGGCATCGACGCGGCCAACCTGGACGAGGTGCTGGACGCCGGCGCCCGCCGGATCGTCGTCGTCCGCGCGATCACCGAGGCCGACGACCCCGCCGAGGCCGCGGCCTCCCTCGCCCGCCGCGTCCGGGAGCGGGCCGGCGCCTGACGGGAGCGCCCTCGACACCCGGCGGGAGCGGCCCCGGCACCCGAAGGGCGCGATCCGGCGTCCGGCCGGAGCGGGCAGGCGTCCGGCCGGAGCGCTGCCGCGCCCGGCGGACGTCGTACCGGTGTCCGAAAAGGTGTCCACGACTCGGACGCGGTTTCCGCGCTCCCCGGACCCCGTCTAACCTGCCGGTATGGCCCTTGGAACCGCTTCCGTCCGTACGGACCGCGCCCGCACGGTCCGCGAGATCCTCGCCTCCGGCACGTCGTACTCCTTCGAGTTCTACGCACCCCGGACGGCCAAGGGCGAGCAGGTCCTCTGGAACGCCATGCGCCGCGTCGAGGCCGTCGGCCCCAGCTTCGTCTCGGTGACCTACGGCGCCGGCGGCTCCACCCGCGGCGGCACCGTCAAGGCCACCCAGAAGATCGCCTCGGACACCACCCTCACCCCGGTCGCCCACCTCACCGCCGTCGACCACTCGGTCGCCGAGCTGCGCAACGTCCTCGGCCAGTACGCCGACGCCGGCATCCGCAACATGCTCGCGCTCCGCGGCGACCCGCCGGGCGACCCGCTGGGCGACTGGGTCGAGCACCCCGAGGGCGTCCGCTACGCCGCCGACCTGGTCCGGCTCATCAAGGAGTCCGGCGACTTCTGCGTCGGCGTCGCCGCCTTCCCCGAGATGCACCCCCGCTCCGCCGACTGGGACACCGACGTCCGCCACTTCGTCGACAAGTGCCGGGCCGGCGCCGACTACGCGGTCACCCAGATGTTCTTCGACCCGGAGCGGTACCTGCGGCTCCGCGACAGCGTCGAGAAGGCCGGCTGCGAGACCCCGATCATCCCCGAGGTCATGCCCGTCGTGACGGCCAGGACCCTCGACCGGCTGCCCCAGCTCAGCAACGCCGCCTTCCCGGCGGATGTGAAAGAACGCATCCTCGCGGTCAAGGACGACGCCGCCGCTGTACGCTCCATCGGTATCGAGTTCGCGACGGAGTTCTGCGCGCGTCTGCTGGCCGAGGGTGTCCCCGGGCTGCACTTCATCACGCTCAACAGCTCCACCGCGACGCTCGAGATCTACGAGAATCTCGGACTGCACCAGCAGTCCTGACCGGTCGTACCCGCCCCGACCCGCGGCGGTGGCCGTAGAGAGGGGCTGCGGGGCATGGGGTGGACGGTCCTCTACATCGCGTTCGGCCTGGTGGCGCTCTGGCTACTGGGCGAAGTGCTCCTCCAGTACAAAGCCCGGCTGCGCTGGCGGATCCTCGCCTTCAGCGGCTTCCTCGGCGTGGTCGCCGGCGTGCTGCTGCCCTCGGTGGCGGTCATCGTCGCCGGCGCGGTCGCCTTCGCCGTCGGCCAGACCTTCGTGACCCTCTCCTTCCGCCGCGGCTTCTCCACCGGCTGGGCGATCGGCGGCAACCCCGGCGCCAGCCGCCGCCGCAAGGCGGGCCGCGCCCCCGAGGCCGGCCCCACCCTGGAGGTCTCCGGCCTCTCCTACGAGGACGCCGGCGCGGCCCGCGCCCCGGGGCCCGACGCCGACGAGCTGCGCGCCGGGGACGGGTCCCCCTCCGTCTACGAGCCGCAGCCCCTGCCCGAGGACACCGGCCAGTACGGCGTCTACGGCTCCGGACAGCCCGACCCCCAGGCCCCCGCGTACGACCCCTACGCCGCCGGCTACGAGCAGCAGCCCGGCCACGACCCCGCCGCCTACGACCCCTCCGGCTACGCGGCCCACGGCTACGCCCCCGCCGACCAGGGCGCGCCCGCCTACGACCCCTACGCCGCCGCCTACGAGCAGCACCCCGGCTACGACTACGGCACCACCGGCGGCCCCCAGCAGTACGCCGCCTACTCCGACCCGTACATCGGCCCCGGCACGGACGGCCAGCAGTACACCTCGTACCAGGGCGACCCCTACGCCCCCTCGTACGCCTACGACACCCCGCCCGGCGGCGTCTGGGTCCCGCAGCAGCGCGACACCGACGAGCAGCCGCCCCCGGCCCCCGCCCCCGGGGCGTACGGCTACGAGCCGCACCCCGACGAGCAGTCCCGGTACCGCTACTGAGGCCCCGGCCGCCGGGCACCCCTCAGCGGGGCCCGGCCGCCGCGCCCCGGCGCCCGGTCACCGCGAGCCGCGGAACCCCGCGCCCTCCACGATCAGTCCGGCCACCAGCGCGCCCGACATGCCCGCGTGGGCGAGTCCGCCGCCCGGGTGGGACCAGCCGCCCGCGAAGTACAGACCGGGGACCGGCGAGACGTTCGCCGCCGGCAGCAGCGCGCCGCCCGCCCCGGCCAGTGCCGGTCCGGGCACCTCCGCCGTCCCGGTGTCCGCGCGCACGTCGTCCGGGGTCCGCACGTGCCGCCACAGCAGCCGCCCGGCCAGCCCGGGGACGGCCCGGTCCGCCGCCTCCACCATCAGGCCGGCGTACTCCTCCCAGTCCCGCGCGGGATGCGCGGGGACGGTGGCCGTCACCGTCACCGCCTCGTGCTCCGCGTCCGGCCGCAGCGCCGGATCGTCCGGCCGCAGCACCGTGACCGTCGGCCGCCCGCCCTCGCCGTGCACGACCGTGCGGTGCGCGGCGTCCTCCTCGCGGGCCCCGCGCAGCGCCAGGTGGACGGTGACCCGGCTGGTGCCCAGCACCTGGTGGCGCGCCCACTCCTCGCTGCCCTCCCAGCCCACCAGCTGGTCCGCATGGAGGGCGGGCACCGGGATGCCGGAGACGACGTGATCGGCGGGAACCGTCCGCCCGTCCTCCAGCGCCACTCCCACGGCCCGGCCCGCCTCCTCGACGACCTCCGTCACCGCCGTGCCGAAGACGAACTCCACCCGCCGCTCCCGGCAGCGCTCGTACACCGCGTCGGCGAGCGCCCGCATGCCTCCGGCCACGTACCAGCTGCCGAAGGTCTGCTCCATGTAGGGCAGGACCACCGCAGAGGCCGGGGCCTTCGCCGGGTCGAAGCCGTACGACCACGCGTACGCGTCGAGCAGCGCGGCCAGCCGCGGCTCGGCCAGCTCGCGGGCCCCGACCTGGGCGAGCGTCGTCGTCGGACGGCGCAGCAGCCCCGCCTTGAGCGCCGGGTACGGCTCCCGGGCCAGCGGTTTCGGATCGGCGGGCTGCGGCTCCTCCAGGAGCGGGCGCCGGGTGCGGTCCCACGCCTCGCGGGCCCGCACCAGGAAGTCGCTCCAGCGCTCGCCCGCGCCCGCGCCGAGCGCCGCGTCCAGGGCGGCGGCCGTGCCCGCCCGGGAGGCGTTCGGCAGGTCCACGCGCGTGCCGTCGGCGAAGACGTGCCGGGCGGCCGGATCGACCTGGCTCAGCCCGACGCACTCCTCCAGCGGCTTCTTCCCCGTCTTCACGAACAGATCGCGGTAGACCGCAGGCAGGTGCAGCAGCCCGGGGCCGGTGTCGAAGGCGAAGCCCTCGCGCGCGAAGCGGCCCACCGCCCCGCCGTACGTCGAGCCCCGCTCGTACACCGTCACCGTGTGTCCGGCGACCGCGAGCCGCGCGGCCGTCGCCATGGCGCCGAGACCCGCGCCGATCACCACAATCCGTCCCATGTCAGGGACTTTATCGGCCCCCGCCGACGGAGCGGTCCGCAGGTGGGCCGCCGCCGGCCGCCGCCAGCCGCCGCTCCTCGCGGCGCTGGGCCCGGCGGCGCAGGAAGCGCCGGATCCGTGAGGCCAGCACGACCAGGAGCCAGACGCCGAGCGCCAGCAGCACCGCGGCGATCACCGCGGCCGCCACCGGATGGAAGATCGCGAAGGTGATGACCCCGGCGACCGCGAGGTCCTCGCCGGTGCTCAGCGCGATGTTGGAGAAGGGCTCCGGAGAGGTGTTCACCGCCATCCGGGTCCCCGCCTTGACCAGGTGGCTCATCAGCGCCGTCGTCCCGCCGACCGCCCCCGCCGCCAGCTCCGGCAGCGAGCCGCTCTCGCCGGCCAGCAGGGCGGCCACCACGGCTCCCGCGACCGGTCTGATCACCGTGTGGAGGGCGTCCCAGACGTTGTCCACGTACGGGATCTTGTCCGCGACCGCCTCGCACAGGAAGAGCACTCCGGCCGCGATCAGGACGTCCGTGCGCTGGAGCGCCTCGGGCACCTCGTCGGTCAGCCCGGTCGCGCCGAAGACGCCGAGGAGCAGGACCACCGCGTAGGCGTTGATCCCGCTGGCCCAGCCGCTGGTGAAGACCAGGGGGAGTACGGACACGCTCGTGATCGTAACGAGGCCGCGCCCGCCCGTCACCAGGGCGCCGCGTCCGCCGCGGCCGGCTGAGTATCCGTACCTAGACGCCGAGATGAGTATCCGCGCGGATGGGGGAGGGGCGGTCCGGAGGGGAGAGTGGAGCCCACGGAAGGGGCGCGGCTCCGGAACCGCCGGCACGGGGCTGCGGAACGGGGCCGCGCACCTGCCGGCACGGGGGAACGTGCACGGGGGTGTACGAAGGAAGCGCCGGTCCGGCGTGGCTCGGGGGGATCGAGCCCCGCGGGACCGGCGCTTCCCGTCGTCGCCGGGCCTCGTGCCCCTCAGCAGCCGCCGCCCACGCGCCCGTGCAGCAGCAGCGACAGCGCGGCGTGGACGTCGTCGAGGGAGCGCTCGCTCTGGAAGGCCTTCCAGTCCAGGGCCGCCACCAGGACCATGCCCACCAGGGCCGCCGCCGTCAGCTGGACGTCGATCTCCTCGCTCAGCTCGCCCGCCTCGACGCCCTCGCGCAGGACGCCCTCCACGACCGCGACCGCCTCCTGGCGGACCACCAGGAGGGTGGAGTTCCACGCCCGGTTGGTCCGCCAGAGCTCGGCCACGTACAGCTGGGTGAAGGCCGGGTAGCGGTCGATGAAGACGAGCCCCGCGCGGATCATCGCGTCCAGCGCGGCGACCCGGCTGCCGCCGCGCGCCGCCGTCTCCTCCGCGGCCGTCCGCAGCGAGGCGGTGAGCAGGGCGACGCCGTGCCGCAGCAGCTCCTCGAAGAGCTCGGTCTTGCTCTTGAAGTTGTAGTAGACCGTGCCCTTGGCCACCCCGGCCCGCTCGGCGATCTCGTCGACCGTCGTGGCCGAGAAGCCCTGCTCGGCGATGAGGGTGACGGCCGCCTCGTAGAGCTTGGCCCGGGTCGCCCGGCGGCGGGTGCTGCTGCTGTCCATGGGGTCGATTCTCACAGAGGCGGAGGGGGTCACAGCGACAGGTCGGGGTGGAGCCGGTCCAGCGTCCACACCTGCTTGCGCCGCGCGGTGACCGCGGTCAGGGCCAGCGCGCCCAGCGTGAAGGCGCTCAGGACGGCGACCGCTTCCCACACCGGCCCGAGACCGCCGCCCGTGATGAGCCGGCGCAGCGCCTCGACCACGTGCGTCATGGGCAGGAAGGGGTGGACGGCGTTGAAGAAGCCCGGGCTGGTCTGCACCGGGTAGGTGCCGCCCGCCGAGGTCAGCTGGACCATGAGCAGGGCGAGGACCAGGATCCGGCCCGCCGCGCCGAAGCGGGCGTTCAGCCACTGGATGATCGCCGCGAAGCAGCAGGTCACCAGGGCGAGGAAGCCGACCGTGCCGGCCGCCCGGGCCGTCTCCAGACCGAGCCCCCAGTGCAGGACGGCGAGGAGCGCGCCGACCTGGAGGACGCCGATCGCCGCCACCGGGAGCCAGCCGGCCAGCGCGATCCGCCACGCGGAGGCGCCCGCGGCGAGGGCCCGCCGGTTCATCGGCTGGATGATCATGTACGCGACCATGGCGCCGACCCAGAGGGAGAGCGGGATGAAGTACGGGGCGAAGCCCGTGCCGTAGTTCGGCGCCTTGTGGAGCGACTGGGCGGCCAGCTTCACCGGGTCGGCCATGACCTCCGTGCGCCGGTCGCGCTCGTCCTGGTCGTAGTCCGGGATCCGGTCGACGCCGTCCTTGAGGCCCGTGGCGAGCGAGCCGGAGCCGTCGGCCAGCTTGAACAGGCCGCCGTCGAGGGCGCCTGCCCCCTTCTTGAGCTTGCCGACGCCGGTGTCCAGGCTGACCGAGCCCGCGCGGGCGCCGGAGATGCCGGAGTGCAGCTGCGCCGCGCCGTCGGCGACCTTCTTCGCGCCCTTGTTGAGCTCGTTGATCTTCCGGATCGCGCCCGCGACGTCCTCGTCCAGGTGCGGGGCGCGGGCGGCCAGCTCGTCGGCCTCCTTCTTCAGCTTCGCCAGGCGCGCGTCGAGCGTCTTGAGGTCGCCCTTGCTGTCCTTCGTCAGCCGGTGCACGTCGTCCGCGACCGTGGCCACGTCCCCGGCGGTGGTCGACGCCTCCTTCAGGGCCGTGCACACCTCCCCGGGGTCGGGGAGCGTGACGCCCTCGGGGAGGGCGACGCCCTCCGGCGGCTCGACCGGCGCGGTGGCGCCGGGCTTCCGGCAGGACTCGCGGTACAGCCGGTCGAGGGTCTCGTCCGCCTTGTGGGCGGCGGTGCGCAGCAGCGGGGCGCGGCGGACCAGGTCCTCCAGGTCGTTGCGGGCGAGGGTGGCCGAGTCGGAGACCAGCTTGGCCGTGTCGCGGATCGACCGCCCGTTGTCGGCCAGGTAGGGGCGGACCTTGTCCGCGGTGCCGTTCACCTTGTCGGCGAGGGCCTGGGTGCCGTCCGCGACCTTGCGCGTGCCGGTCTGGACGTCCTTGGAGCCCTTGTCCAGCTTCTTCAGGCCGGAGGCCAGGTCGCCGCTGCCGGCCTTGGCGTCGGTCAGGCCGTCGGCGAGGTCCTTGGACCCCTTCTTGGCCTTGTCCACGCCGGTCTTCAGGTCGGCCGCGCCCTTGGCGGCCTCGGCGGTGGCCTCGTGGATGTCGGAGAAGGAGATGAAGATCTTGTCGAGGAAGCCCCGCGAGGACTTCGTGGAGGCGGCGGTGCGCACCTCGGCGAAGACCGTCCGCGAGATCTGGCCGACGATGTAGTTGTTGGAGTCGTTCGTCCGGACCTTCAGGGCGCCGGTCTCGGGGGAGTCCCCGGAGCTGGACGCGATCCGCTCGCTGAAGTCGCCGGGCACGGTCAGGGACAGGTAGTACCGGCCCTCCTCGACGCCTTCGCGCGCCTCGGCGTCGTCGACCTGGTGCCACTCGAAGGTCCCGCTGTCCAGCAGTCCCTCGGTGATGTCCGCGCCCGCGGTGATCCGCTTGCCGTCGGCGGTCGCGCCGCGGTCCTCGTTCACCAGGGCGACGGGCAGCCGGTCGAGCCTGCTGTACGGGTCCCAGAACGAGTACAGGTACAGGGCGCCGTACAGCAGCGGCAGCAGCAGGACCGCGACGAGCGCGGCGCGCGGCAGCTTGCCCCTGCCGAAGCGCCTCAGCTCAAGAGCGGCCAGTTTCGGCGAGCGCATCGTCCGTCCCCTTCTCGGTGATGTCGGCGTCGGCGGCGGTGTCGGCTTCGGTGGTGTCGGTGTCGGTGTCGGTGTCGGCGGTGTCGGGGGTGGCGGTGGTGGCGGTGGAGTTCCCGGCCGGGCCCGTCGTCCGGCTCGTGTCCGTCTCCGGGGCCGCGTCCGCGTCCCGGTCCGCGCCGGTGTCCGCGGCCGTGGCCGCCTCCGCGGCCGTGGCCGCCTCCGCGGGGGCGCCGACCGTGGTGACGCGCAGGGCGTCGGCCGGTGCCTCGCTGCAGACGGCGAGGACGGTGGTGCCGGCGGCGGCCACCGCGCGCAGCAGCGCCCAGGCCTCGGCGCGGTCGGCGTCCGACAGCTTCAGGTCCGTGTCGTCGATGCCGAGCAGCCCGGGGCGGCCCATCAGGGCCAGCGCGATCGACAGGCGGAGGGCCTCCAGGCGCTCCAGGTCCCGCACGGAGGTCCGCTCGCCCTTCGGCAGGGCGTCGAGGTCGAGTCCGGCGGCCGTCAGGGCCTCCTCGATCCGGGCCCCGGCCTCGGCGGCCCGGGTGCCGGGGCGGCGGAACAGCGCGCGGACGGAGCCGTCGAAACGGCGCTGGAGCAGCGCCCGCTCGCGCAGGTGCTCGGCCACCGTGAGGGAGGGATCGAGTTCGCTGACGCCGGGGACCTGGCCGAGCGCGGCGATCCGCCGCACGGCGGCCATCCGGCGCGGCAGCGGCAGGCCGCCGATCTCGGCGTGGCCCTCCCCGGTCCGCATCCGGCCGGTGAGCGCGAGCAGCAGACAGGTGCGGCCGCTGCCGGACGGGCCTTCGAGCGCGATCAGGGAACCGGCCCCGGCGCTGAAGGACACGTCGCGGAAGGCCCAGCCGCGGGGGCCCTTGAGCCCCAGCCCCTCGACCACGATCCCGGCGCCGTCCGCCACCGGGCCGTGGTCGGTGCCGGACTCCCCGCCGGCCCCCTCCGGAGACGGTCGTGTGGTCAGGTCCTCGGATCCCACGGATCCACCCCCCGCTTCCCCACTTTTGAACTGACTGGTCAGTCCAAAAGTTACCCGCGCGTCGCTTCCCTGGCAAAACCCCAGGTCGGGGTGGATGTCAGTGGGTGCCTTCACGATGGACACAGACGGCGACAAGACCGTCACCCGACGACAGGAGGCTCGTCATGGCCAGTCCTTTCGCAGCAGCCGACGTCCATCCCGTGTCCCGCCGGACCACCGCCCCGCCCGCCGCCCTCGACCTGCTCGCGAAGGCCAGGGCCGGACTCGACGAGGCCGCGGCCCTCGACCGCCCCCACGAGCGGTACGCCACCGCGCACCTCGCCGCCCTGCGCGCCGCGGCCGCCGTCCTCGCCGCCCGCGCCCGCCCCGCGCCCGACACCCGCCGGCGCCGTGCCATAAGGAGCGCCTGGGAGCTGCTGCCCCAGCTCGCCCCCGAGCTCACCGAATGGAGCGTCCTCTTCGCTGCCGGAGCCCCCCGCCGCGCCCTCGCCAACGCCGGGGTCGCGGCGGCCGCGACCCCCCGCGAGGCCGACGACCTCGTCCGGGACGCCGGCCACTTCCTGCGCCTGGTCGAGCGGCTGCTCGCGCTCCAGCCGGTGCTGCCCCGGCAGCCCCCGGCGGACGGGGCGGGTTGATCGGCCCCGCGCCCCGGAGGCCATAGGGTGGGGTCGTCCGTACCCGTCACCGAGGAGTCAAGAGCCGTGCCGGACCCTTCCCCTGTCTTCGGCCGCGAGGCGTCGTCGCGCCCGTCGCGCGCATCCCTGCGAACCGCCGTCGTCTGGGACGTCCTCAAGGACGCCCTCGACCGCCGGGTCGGGACCACCGGGAAGGCCGCCCTGGACGTCCTCGACACCGGGGGCGGCTCCGGGAACTTCGCGGTGCCGGTGGCCCGCCTCGGCCACCGCGTCACCGTCGTCGACCCCAGCCCCAACGCGCTCTTCGCGCTGGAGCGCCGGGCCGCCGAAGCCGGGGTCGCCGACCTCGTGACCGGCGTGCAGGGCGACGTCCGCGGCCTCTTCGACGTGGTCGAGCGCGGCGCCTACGACGCCGTGCTCTGCCACGGCGTCCTGGAGTACGTGGACGACCCCGCCGAGGGCGTGCGCAACACGGTGGCCGCGCTCCGCCCCGGCGGCGCGCTCAGCCTCCTCGGCGCCGGACTCGGCGGCGCGGTCCTCGCCCGCGCCCTCGCCGGCCACTTCACCGAGGCCCGCACGGCGCTCGGCGACCCGGACGGCCGCTGGGGCGCCGGCGACCCCGTGCCCCGCCGCTTCACCGCCGAGCAGCTCACCGGACTGGCCGAGGAGGCCGGCCTCTCCGTGGGCGCCGTCCACGGCGTGCGGATCTTCGCGGACCTCGTGCCCGGCGTCCTCGTCGACACCGAGCCCGGCGCCGCCGAGGCCCTCCTGAAGCTGGAGGCGGCCGCCGCCGAGCTGTCCGCCTTCCACGCCGTCGCCACCCAGCTCCACGTGCTCGCCGAGAAGCCGGCCTGAGCCGGGGGAACTCCGGGACCGCGCCACCCGTTCGGCGGTGCGGGTACGGCTGTGCCGCAGGCCGCCCCATATGCGGCTTCGCGCCGTATGATCGAGGGAAACCATCCGGCATGACGGGCGGGCGGCTGGGGAATCAACGCCTCACCAACCGAACCGCGTGGCGGCCCGGATTGGCTGATCGGCTTTGAGGGCGGGTTTCACGGGGGCGATTCCCTGCCTATCCTGAAAGGGCCGCAAACCGGTCGCCCCCGCGACCGACGACTAGGAGGACTCCGTGCCGCTCTCGGAGCACGAGCAGCGAATGCTCGAGCAGATGGAGCGAGCGCTGTACGCCGAAGACCCCAAGTTCGCGACAGCGCTCGAAGGAAGCGGGCTGCGCACGTACACCCGTCGCCGGGTGTACCAGGCAGTCGCCGGCTTCCTGGTGGGTATCGCGCTCCTCATGGCCGGAATGGTCGCACAGCAGATCTGGATCAGCGTGGTGGGATTCCTCGTCATGCTGGGCTGCGCGGTCCTGGCGGTCACCGGCTGGCGCAAGGCGCCGAAGCCGGGCGAGCAGCCCCAGCAGGCCAGGGGCGGGGTGGCGGCCGGTGGCCGTCAGACCCGGGCGCGACGCTCCATGATGGACCGGATCGAGGCGCGGTGGCAGCGACGCCGCGACGAGCAGCAGGGCGGCGGCCACTGACGCCCCCCTGAGCGGAGACCCCGCACCCCCGTGGACACCGCGCCCCGCCGGCCCCGAGCCCAGGCGGGGCGCCGTCACATCCCGCCCCGCCGCCTTCCCTCGGCGCCCGCACCCGCGCGCCGCGGTGCCGCCACGCCCATCCGCACCCGGCCCCGCGCCCCCTCGTTCCGTTGCGGGTGGGCACCACGGAACGGCACCCTCGCGGGTGCCTCCGCTCCGTGTGCCTGGACCCCCACCGGCACGGCGTCGTACAGAAGGCGCGGGTCCAGGCGCGGGAGCCCGGGCCCGGCAGGGGGCACCGTCCCGTGTGCCCACCCGTCCCGCCCTGCGGGACGCCTGCCCCATGGAGGCGCAGCAGAAGGCGCCGTTCCTGCGGGACGCGGGCCCTGCACAGGGCGCCGGTCCTGCGGGCGCGGCGCACGCGTGGGGGGCGTGGGCACCGGGTCCGGAGGAGCGGTGCCCACGCGGGGCGGTCAGGAGCTGGGGCGGAGGCGGGCCGTGACGTCCGCCGCCCTCCCCTTGAGCGCCGCCCAGCGGGCCGAGGCGGCCCAGTGGAGCCGTACCGCCGAGCGCGGCGCGAAGAGGGCCCGCAGCCGGACCCCGCGCGAGGCCCCCGCGCGGAACCCGGCCCGCACCCGTTCGGCCTCCTGCGCCAGTCCCGGCACCGGCCGGGGCGCCGGCGCGTAGAGGGCCTCCTCGACCGCGCCCGCCACCCGGTGCACCGCCTCCGCGGCGGCACCGTCCAGTTCACCCGCCCGGACGATCCGCTCCGCCGTTCTCCGCGGCGTCCGCGCCTCGTCCGGCTCGACCCCGTAGTCCCAGGCCGTGTCGCCGATCTCCCGCCACACCGCGAGGGGGCCGGCCGCCGGAGCGAGCCGGCGGGCCCGTGCCCGGGTCCGCCAGGCCGGCGCGACGAGCGGGAGCGCCAGCACCAGCAGCGCGGCGAGCGACCAGCCGGCCACCTTCAGGAGGTCCGTACCGCCGCCGGAGGACGCGTCCCCGGCCGCGGCCGGGTCCTGTCCGCACTCGCCGAGCCGGCGCATCTCCGGCGGGCAGCTCTCCGAGGCGCTCGGCGCCGCCGAGGGCTGGGCCGAGGCCGACCGCGAGGGCTGGGCGGGGCCGGTCGGTCCCGTGGAGGGGAGGGCCTGCCGGGTGTAGGACGGCGTGGAGCCCCGGGACGGCGTCGGCTCGAAACGGGTCCAGCCGGCGCCCTCGAAGTACAGCTCGGGCCAGGCGTGGGCGTCCCGGATGCCGACCGAGACCGAGCCGTCGGACTGGGTGGTGCCGGGCATGAAGCCGACCGCGACCCGCGCCGGGATGCCCAGCGTGCGGGCCATCGCCGCCATCGAGAAGGAGAAGTGGATGCAGAACCCCTCCTTGTCCTTCAGGAAGCGGGAGATCGCCTCCGTGCCCGTCCCGGAGGTGACGTCGACGTCGTAGCGGAAGCCGCCGTCGTCGGCGAACCAGTCCTGGAGCCGGACGGCGCGCTCGTAGTCGTTCCGCGCGTCCTTGGTGACCTCCAGGGCCGTCGCCTTCACGTCGGCGGGGAGACCCACGGGCACCTTGGTGTACTCCTCGCGCAGTCGCTCCGGAGCCGGGCCCGCCTGGGCGAGCTGGTCGGAGGTGGGCTGCACGTCGAGGCTGGTCACCTGGTAGCGGACGCCCTTGGTCGTCTGCTTGTCGTCGCCGACGAGCATCCGGCCGGCCGGTTCGAACCGCCAGCGGCCCTCGATGTCCACCCGGGAGGCCGGGAACGGCATCGGCAGCCACTTCTGGTCGTACCCCTCCGAGGCCACGAAGTTGCTGGTCACCTCGGAGGTGCGGACGGACTGCGCGAGGCCGTCGGGCCACGGCAGCACCTTCGGCACCGCGTCGATCGGGCGGACCGAGGACTTCCACGAGGTGCCGTCGAACTGGTCGAGGGCGACCAGCCGCAGGTACAGCCCGCTGTTGTCCGGGGCGTTGGTCCGGTAGCGCAGGACCTCGAAGTCCTCCGGCTGCCGCAGGTTGTCCTGGAGGGAGACCAGCGGGTTGACGGCCGCGATGGTGCCGCCGGAACCGCCGCTCTCGCCGGGACCCACGCCGCCGCTGTCGCCCAGGAGGCCGCCGGAGAAGCCGGGCAGGACCATGGGCACGACCAGGGCGGTGCCCATGGCGACGGCGCCGATCCTGCGGCCGGTGCGGACCGGCGCGAAGGCCGTCCTGCCGGTGCCCACGGGCGCCCCGGACCGGCCGGAACGCTGGGCGCCGCCGAAGATCCGGCCCCACGCGGAGAGCCGGTCGCGGCCCTCGGCGAGGAGCAGCAGGAGATAGCCGGTGGCGGCGAGCAGGAACCAGAGCCGGCCGGCGCCGCCCCCGGAGAGCCCGGCGGCGACCGAGTACAGCGCGAGCAGCGGCAGACCGGCCGGGGCGGCGCGGCGGAAGGTGACCGCCAGGACGTCCACGAGCAGCCCGATCGCCAGCACGCCGGCGACCAGCATCAGCCGGATGCCCTCGGTGTCCGGGGCGGGGATCGCGTAGGTGCCGACGTCCTCGGCGCCGAGGCGGAACAGCTCGGCCACCCGCTGGATCGCCGACGGCCCGGGCAGGAAGCCGAGCAGGGCCTGCTCCCGGGCGAAGACCGCGGTCAGCGCGACCACGCCGACCACCAGCTGGGCGCCGATCGTCAGCGGCCGGGCCAGCGGCACCCGACGGCACAGCATGCCGGTGGCGCTCTGCAGGGCGAGCAGGAAGGCGGCGGTGAGGATCCAGGTGGCCGGCTTCACCAGGGGCAGCAGCGCCCCGGCGGCCATCAGGGAGGCCGCCCAGGCGGCCAGCGTCAGGCGGGTGCGCCCGCTCATGCCCATCCTCCGTAGCTGTCTGCGGCGGCGGTCTCCCGCAGCGCCCCGGCTGCCTGCTGCCAGAGGTCGGCCATGCGGGCCCCGGGCGGCACGGAGACGACGGTCCAGCCGGCCTCCCGCAGCTCCCGGACCCGGGACTCGACGGCCCCGGTCACGGCGCCGCCGGTGAGCCAGGTGCCGGAGTCGAGGACGAAGGCGACGGCCGCGCCGGCCCGGCCGCGCATCCGGCCGGCCAGGGCGGCCTGCTCCTCGTCGAGGTCGCCGAGGAAGGCGACGAGCAGTCCGTCGGCGCCGGCGCGCAGCACGTCCGAGGCGCGGGAGAGCCCGGCGCCCTCGGAGTGGTCCACGATCGCGAGGGTGTCCATCATCAGCCCGGCCGTCTCCGTGGAGTCGCCGGTCGAGGCGCCGGCGTAGCCGTCGGAGCCCTCGCCGGGGACCGAGGTGCCGGTGTCGGTGAGGAGCCGGACCGCGTAGCCGCGCTCCAGCATGTGGGTGAGGACGGAGGCGGCGCCGGAGACGGCCCACTCGAAGGCGGAGTCGGGGCCCGAGCCCTGGTAGCCGGTCCGGCGGGTGTCGAGGAGGACCGTGCAGTGGGAGCGCTGGGGCTGCTCCTCGCGGCGGACCATCAGCTCGCCGTACCGGGCGGTGGAGCGCCAGTGGACCCGCCGCAGGTCGTCGCCGTGCCGGTAGACGCGCGGGATGACGTCGTCGTCGCCGGCGAGGGCGAGCGTGCGCTGCCGCCCTTCGCCGTACCCCGACGCCTCGCCGCCCAGCCGGACCGGCGGCAGCGCCGTGGTGCGCGGGACGACGGTCAGGGTGTCGTACGCGCTGAAGGAGCGGGTGAGCTCGCACATCCCGAAGGGGTCGCTCAGCCGGAGCTGGAGCGGGCCGAGCGGGAAGCGGCCGCGCAGGTCGGAGCGGACCCGGTAGGAGACCTCGCGCCGGCCGCCGGCCTCGACCCGGTCGAGGACGAAGCGGGGGCGGGGACCGAGCATGTACGGCACGTGGTCCTGGAGCATCAGCAGGCCGGTGGGGAGCTTGGAGACGTTCTCCATCCGGAGCTGGACGCGGGCCTCGGTGCCCGCCTCGACCCGCTGCGGGGCGAGCAGGCGGGAGGTGGCGACCCGGTAGCGGGTGCGGTGCAGGACGACGGCGCAGATCAGCGGCAGGCTGGCGAGCAGCAGGCCGACCCGGAGCAGGTCGGCCTGGCCGAGCACGTAGGCGCAGACGGCGGCGGCCGCACCGGCGGCCAGGAAGGACCGGCCGCGGGTGGTGAGACCGCCGAGGGCGGCCCGCAGGCCGCCCCGGCCGTCCTCGGCCCGGGGGCCGGCGCGGTCGTCGGCCCGCTGCCCCTCGGGTGCGGCGGGGGTCGCCATCACAGCTGCCGGCCGCCGGTCTGCCGGCCGTAGGGCGGGCCGGCGGGCGGGGCCGCGGACGGGACGGGCGTGCGCTGGAGGATGTCCAGGACGACCTGCTCGGCGTTCCGCCGGTTGAGCTGGGCCTGCGCGGTGGGCAGCAGCCGGTGCGCGAGGACCGGCACGGCCAGCGCCTGCAGGTCGTCGGGCAGCACGTACTCGCGGCCGGCGAGGGCGGCGGAGGCGCGGGCCGCCCGCAGCAGGTGGAGCGTGGCGCGCGGGGAGGCGCCGAGCCGCAGGTCCGGGTGGTTGCGGGTGGCGGAGACGACGTCGACCGCGTACCGCCGCACGGCGTCGGCGACGTGCACCGAGCGGACCGCCTCGATCAGCTTGAGGATGTCGTGGGCGTGGGCGACCGGCTGGAGGTCGTCCAGCGGGTTGACCGCCCCGTGCACGTCGAGCATCTGGAACTCGGCCTCGGCGCTCGGGTAGCCGATGGAGACGCGGGCCATGAAGCGGTCGCGCTGGGCCTCGGGCAGCGGGTAGGTGCCCTCCATCTCGACCGGGTTCTGGGTCGCCACCACCATGAAGGGGCTGGGCAGCTCGTAGGTCTGCCCGTCGATGGTGACCTGGCGCTCCTCCATGGACTCCAGGAGCGCGGACTGCGTCTTCGGCGAGGCGCGGTTGATCTCGTCGCCGATGACGATCTGGGCGAAGATCGCGCCCGGCTTGAACTCGAACTCCCGCCGCTGCTGGTCGAAGATCGACACGCCGGTCACGTCCGACGGCAGCAGATCGGGGGTGAACTGGATGCGGCGCACCGAGCAGTCGATGGACCGCGCGAGCGTCTTGGCGAGCATGGTCTTGCCGACGCCGGGCACGTCCTCGATGAGGAGATGCCCCTCGGCGAGCAGCACCGTCAGCGCGAGACGTACGACCTCGGGCTTGCCCTCGATCACGCTCTCCACCGATCCGCGGACGCGCTCCGCGGTGGTGGTCAGATCAGTGAGGCTCGCTCGGTCGTCATAGGTCGTCACCCCGGCCCTCCTCGGCCTTGCAGGAACACGGACACCTGCCCCCGGTGGGATGTACGAGGGGTGTCACCTGAGCATTCTTGTGGGGACGGGCGGGTCGTGTCACTCGGCTGTGGACAACTGCGGGTGAAATGCCAGAGTTTGTCTTCTTACGCGCTGATGGAACCTGTGCTCAGGCCGCCGCGGAAACCGTTCTCCACAGGATCGATCCCGCACCGGACACCTGCGGCGGGAGGGGGCGGGGAGCGTCGGCGACCCCGCCGTGCGAGCCGGCCCGCCGCGCCCGCCGGATGCCGCCGATCGGGCGAACGGCCCGGAACGCCGGCCCCCGCCTCCGGCGCCGCGCGGCGCGCCAGCCGGTTGATTGACCGGCCCCGTCCGTGGACTAGAGTGACGCGGAGTTCCCGGAGACAATCGAGCGATTTGAAGCGGTTTCTCCCCCGTGTGCGCGGCGGCACCCACGGCTCGCCCCCATCCGCTCGCCGTGTCCGTTCTGAGAGGGTGCGTTGAGCAACGACCGACACGTCCCGGTGATGCTCCAGCGATGCCTGGACATGTTGGCCCCTGCCCTCCAGGACCCCGGTGCGGTCGTCGTCGACTGCACCCTGGGCCTCGGCGGGCACAGCGAGGCCCTGCTCCGCGCCTTCCCCGAGGCCCGGCTCGTCGCCCTCGACCGCGACAAGGAGGCCCTGCGCCTCTCCGGCGAGCGGCTCGCCCCCTACGGGGACCGCGCCACCCTCGTCCACGCGGTCTACGACGAGCTGCCCGAGGTCCTCGACCGGCTCGGCATCGACAAGGCCGACGGCGTCCTCTTCGACCTCGGCGTCTCCTCCATGCAGCTGGACGAGGCCGACCGGGGCTTCGCCTACGCCCAGGACGCCCCGCTCGACATGCGCATGGACCAGACGACCGGCATGAGCGCCGCCGAGGTCCTCAACACCTACCCGCCCGGTGAACTCGTCCGCATCCTGCGCGCCTACGGCGAGGAGAAGCAGGCCAAGCGGATCGTCTCCGCCATCGTGCGCGAGCGCGACAAGGAGCCGTTCACCAACAGCGCCCGCCTCGTCGAACTCATCCGCGACGCCCTCCCGCAGGCCGCCAAGCGCACCGGCGGCAACCCCGCCAAGCGCACCTTC
Organism: Streptomyces omiyaensis; assembly: GCF_014650895.1. Taxonomy (GTDB): domain Bacteria; phylum Actinomycetota; class Actinomycetes; order Streptomycetales; family Streptomycetaceae; genus Streptomyces; species Streptomyces omiyaensis. The sequence continues at coordinate 81,117 of NZ_BMVV01000010.1, read as the reverse complement.
CAGGCCCTGCGCATCGAGGTCAACGGCGAACTGAGCGTCCTGGAGCGGGCGATCCCGGCCGCGGTGAAGGCCCTCGCCGTCGGCGGCCGCGTCGCCGTCCTCTCGTACCACTCGCTGGAGGACCGGCTGGTGAAGCAGGTCTTCGCGGCCGGCGCGGCCACCACCGCCCCGCCCGGCCTCCCCGTGGTGCCCGAGAAGTACCAGCCCCGGCTCAAGCTGCTCACGCGCGGCGCCGAACTCCCCACCGAGGAGGAGGTCGCCGAGAACCGCCGGGCCGCCCCCGCCCGGCTCCGGGGCGTCGAGCGCATCCGGGAGGACGTGCTGTGAGCGCGGCGAGGGGGCCGCTCAAGGGCCGGGCCGCGCGGCTCGGACGGCTGATGCCGTCCGGACCCAGCTCGGCCGCCCGCACCCCCTTCGTCCTCCTGGTCGTCCTCCTCCTCGGCGGCGGCCTCATCACCCTGCTGCTGCTGAATTCCGCCCTCAACCAGGGCTCCTTCCGGCTGCGCGAGCTCAAGGACCGCACCACCGAGCTCACCGACGAGGAGCAGGCCCTCCAGCGGGACGTCGACGCCTACGCGGCCCCCGACGCCCTGGAGCGCCGCGCCCGCGAGCTCGGCATGGTCCCCGGCGGCAGCCCCGCCTTCCTCGGCCCCGACGGCAAGGTCCTCGGCGAGCCCACCGTCGCCACCTCGCCCAAGCCCTCGCGCACCCCGTCCCGCGCCCCGGGCCGTACGGGCGACCCCGCGCGCGCCCGGGAGGCCGCCGCCCCCGGCGCGAGCGCCTCCCCGAAGCCCGCCGTCACCGGAACCGCCCCGACCGCCCCGACGACCTCCGGCAGGTGACCGAGCAGTGCCCTCCCAGGAGCCCCCGCGCCGCCGGGTCCCCGGCCCCGCCCGCCCCCGGCCCGCCGCCGGCTCCGGCGGCCGGACCCCCCGCCCCGCCCCGCGCCCGGCCGCCCGCCGCCCCGCGCCCCGCCCGCCCGCCCGGAAGCCGCGGACCATCAAGCTCGGCAGCCCCCGGCCCCGGCTCCGCCTGATCTCCGTCGGCCTCACCCTCGTCATGCTGGTCTTCGTGGTCCGGCTGCTCCAGGTGCAGGCCGTCGACGCCAGCGCGTACGCGGCCAAGGCCGACAAGTACCGCTACCAGGAGTACACGCTCTCCGCGGAGCGCGGCGAGATCACCGACCGCAACGGCATCGCCCTCGCGACCAGCGTCGACGCCTACGACATCACCGCCGACCCGAAGCTCTTCACCGCCGAGGAGTCCAAGCTCCGCGACGCGCCCGAGCAGGCCGCCGCGCTCCTCGCCCCGATCCTGGGCAAGGAACCGGCCGACCTCGCCAAGAAGCTCCGCACCCCCAAGTCCCGCTACACGCTGCTGGCCCGCAAGCAGACCCCGCAGGTCTGGAACCAGATCAAGGACCTCAGGAAGGTCTACGCCCAGAAGGCGCAGGAGCCCGGCGGCACCGGGGTCAACCTGCTCGGCGGCGTCCTCAGCGAGCCCAGCACCAAGCGGGTCTATCCCAACGGGGACCTCGGCGCCGGGATACTGGGCTACGTCAACGCCGAGGGCCGAGGCGCCGGCGGCGTCGAGTCCATGCTCGACCCCGAACTCGCCGGCCAGGACGGCAAGATCCGCTTCACCGCCTCCGGCGGCCGGCAGGTCCCCACCGCCGGCTCCCAGGGCACCCCCGCCGTCCCCGGCTCCGACATCGAGCTCACCATCGACCGGGACATCCAGTGGGCCGCCCAGCGGGCCATCGCCGACCAGGTGCAGAAGTCCAGGGCGGACCGCGGCTACGTCATCGTCCAGGACACCCGCACCGGCGAGATCCTGGCGATGGCCAACGCCCCCGGCTTCGACCCCAACGACCTCTCCGCCGCCAACGCCGCCGCCATGGGCAACGCGGCCCTCCAGGACGCCTACGAGCCCGGCTCCACCAGCAAGGTCATGTCCATGGCCGCCGTCCTGGAGGAGGGCAAGGCCGCCCCCGACACCCACGTCACCGTCCCCAACCGGCTCCACCGCGGCGACCGGCTCTTCAAGGACGACATCGACCACCCGACCTGGTACCTGACGCTCAACGGCGTCCTCGCCAAGTCCAGCAACATCGGCACCATCCTCGCCACCGGCCAGCTCGGCAAGGACCAGGCCGAGTCCAACCGCGTCCTCGACGGCTACCTCCGCCGCTTCGGCATCGGCAGCCCCACCGGCCTCGGCTTCCCCGGCGAGACCGCCGGCATCCTCGCCAAGCCCGAGGACTGGTCCACCTCGCAGCAGTACACGATCCCCTTCGGCCAGGGCCTCTCCGTCAACGCCCTCCAGGCCGCCTCGGTCTACTCCACCATCGCCAACGGAGGCGTACGGGTCGAGCCCACCCTGGTCCGCGGCACCAAGGGCCCCGACGGGCGCTTCACCCCCGCCCCGAAGCCCGGGGAGAACCGGGTCGTCAGCGAGAAGACCGCCACGACGCTCGCGCAGATGCTCGAGTCGGTCGTCGACGACCGGGAGGGCACCGGCACCAAGGCCGCCATCCCCGGCTACCGCGTCGCCGGCAAGACCGGCACCGCCAACCGCGTCGACCCCGAGCTCGGCCGCTACAAGGGCTACACGGCCTCCTTCGCCGGCTTCGCCCCCGCCGACCAGCCCCGCGTCACCGTCTACTGCGCCATCCAGAACCCCACCAAGGGCAGCTACTTCGGCGGCCAGATCTGCGGACCCATCTACAAGAAGGTCATGGAGTTCGCCCTCAAGACCCTCCACGTGGCCCCCACCGGCAGCGCCTCCCCCCGCCTGCCGGTCACCTTCGAACCCACCCCGTGACCCCCGGGAGCACCACCAGTGACGACGATCACCCCCCACTCCGGGAACCGGAAATCGAACTCCGGCGACGCCCCCGGCTCGTTTGGTCCCCCGCAGGGTGAGCCCGGTACGCTCACCGCCGTGCCACACGCTGATCAGTCCCGAACCGCCCCGCCCCGCCCGGAGCGGGCCCGCCCGACACCCCTGGGCGAGCTCGCGGCACGGCTGGGCACCGAGATCCCCGACGCCGCACAGGACGTCCCCGTCTCGGGCATCACCCACGACTCCCGGGCGGTACGCCCCGGGGACGTGTACGCGGCCCTGCCCGGTGCCCGCCTGCACGGAGCCGACTTCGTCGCCCAGGCCGCCGGCCTCGGCGCCGCCGCGGTCCTCACCGACCCGACCGGAGCCGACCGCGCCGCCGCCACCGGCCTGCCCGTCCTCGTCGTCGGGAACCCGCGCGGCCGGATGGGCGAACTCGCCGCCGAGATCTACGGCCGCCCCGGCGCCGCTCTCCTCCAGATCGGCATCACCGGCACCTCCGGCAAGACCACCACCGCCTACCTCGTCGAGGGCGGACTGCGCGGCGCCGGCCGACACACCGGCCTCGTCGGCACCGTCGAGATGCGGATCGGCGACGAGCGCATCAAGTCGGAGCGCACCACCCCCGAGGCCACCGACCTCCAGGCCCTCTTCGCCGTCATGCGCGAGCGCGGCGTCGAGGCGGTCGCCATGGAGGTCTCCAGCCACGCCCTCGTGCTCGGCCGGGTCGACGGCTGCGTCTTCGACGTCGCCGTCTTCAACAACCTCAGCCCGGAGCACATGGAGTTCCACTCCGACATGGAGGACTACTTCCGGGCCAAGGCCACGCTCTTCACCCCCGAGCGCAGCCGGATCGGCGTGGTGAACGCCGACGACGAGTACGGCCGCCGGCTCGCGAAGGAGGCGGCCGTCCCGGTCGTCACCTTCTCCGCCGAGGGCCGTGCCGACGCCGACTGGCGGGCCGAGGACGTCGTCCTGGGCGCCGCCGGCTCCACCTTCACGGCCGTCGGCCCGGACGGCGTGCGGATCCCCGCCACCGCCCCGCTGCCCGGCCCCTTCAACGTCGCCAACACCCTCGCCGCCGTCGCGACCCTGGCCACCGCGGGGCTCGACCCGCGGACCGCCGCCGACGGCGTCGCCGCCGTCCCCGGCGTCCCCGGCCGCCTGGAGCGCGTCGACGCCGGCCAGCCGTACCTCGCCGTCGTCGACTACGCGCACAAGACCGACGCCGTCGAATCGGTGCTGCGCTCGCTGCGCGAGGTCACCGAGGGCCGGCTGCACGTGGTCATCGGCTGCGGCGGCGACCGGGACACCACCAAGCGCGGCCCGATGGGCGCCGCCGCGGCCCGGCTCGCCGACACCGCCGTACTGACCTCCGACAACCCCCGCTCCGAGGACCCGCTCGCGATCCTCACCGCGATGCTCGCGGGCGCCGCCGAGGTGCCCGCCGCGGAGCGCGGCGACGTCCTGGTCGAACCCGACCGGGCCGCCGCCGTCGCCGCGGCCGTCGCCCGCGCCCGGCCGGGGGACACCGTCCTGGTCGCCGGCAAGGGCCACGAACAGGGCCAGGAGATCGCCGGGAAGGTCCGTCCCTTCGACGACCGCCAGGTCCTCCGCGAAGCGATCGAGGCGACGACCGGGGCACCGGCCGGCGCAGCGATCGAACACCGTCACCAGAACAGTCAGGGATGAAGCAGTGATCGCCCTCTCCCTCGCCGAGATCGCCGAAATCGTCGGCGGGCAGGCGCACGACATACCGGATCCGGGCGCCCGGATCACCGGGCCCGTCGTCATCGACTCCCGTGAGGTGAAGCCCGGCAGCCTCTTCGCCGCCTTCGCCGGGGAGCGCGTCGACGGCCACGACTACGCGGACCGCGCCGTCGCGGCGGGCGCGACGGCGGTCCTCGCCGTCCGCCCCCTCGGCGTCCCCGCGATCGTCGTGGACGACGTGCAGGCCGCGCTGGGCGCCCTCGCCCGCGCGGTCGTCGAGCGGCTCGGCACCGATGTCGTCGCCCTCACCGGCTCCGCCGGCAAGACCTCCACCAAGGACCTCATCGCCCAGGTCCTCGACCGCCACGCGCCCACCGTCTGGACGCCCGGCTCCCTCAACAACGAGATCGGCCTGCCGCTCACCGCGCTCAGGGCGACCGGGGAGACCCGGCACCTCGTCCTGGAGATGGGCGCCCGCGGGATCGGCCACATCCGCTACCTGACCGGGCTCACCCCGCCCCGGATCGGGCTCGTCCTGAACGTGGGCACCGCCCACATCGGCGAGTTCGGCGGACGCGAGCAGATCGCCGAGGCCAAGGGCGAGCTCGTCGAGTCCCTGCCGTCCGCCGAGGACGGCGGCATCGCGGTCCTCAACGCCGACGACCCCCTCGTCCGCGCCATGGCGAGCCGCACCAAGGCCCGCGTGACCCTCTTCGGCGAAGCGGACGAAGCGGCCGTACGTGCCGAGAACGTCCGTCTCACAGGAAGCGGACAGCCCTCTTTCAAGCTTCACACACCCACCGGGTGCAGCGACGTGACCTTGCGCCTGTACGGTGAGCACCACGTGTCGAACGCGCTCGCAGCGGCCGCCGTCGCGCACGAGCTGGGCATGCCTGTCGAGGAGATCGCCACCGCGCTCTCCGAGGCCGGCTCCCTGTCGCGCTGGCGCATGGAGGTCACCGAGCGTCCGGACGGCGTGACGATCGTCAACGACGCCTACAACGCGAACCCCGAGTCCATGCGAGCCGCCCTGCGCGCGCTCGCGGCCATGGGCCGGGCCGGACAGGCCCGCGGGGCCCGTACGTGGGCGGTGCTCGGCAAGATGGCCGAGCTCGGTGACGCGTCGCTCGCCGAGCACGACGCGGTCGGACGGCTCGCCGTCCGGCTCAACGTCAGCAAGCTCGTCGCGGTCGGGGACAGGGAAGCGTCCTGGCTGCAACTGGGCGCCTATAACGAGGGTTCGTGGGGTGAGGAGTCGGTGCACGTGTCCGACGCGCAGGCGGCTGTCGACCTGTTGCGCAGGGAGCTGCGCCCGGGGGACGTGGTCCTGGTGAAGGCGTCCCGGTCGGTCGGTCTCGAGCAGGTCGCACTCGCGCTGCTCGACGCTGAGGGCGAGGTATCGGGCCGATGAGGCAGATCCTCTTCGCGGGGGCCATCGGCCTCTTCCTCACCCTGATCGGCACCCCGCTGCTCATCAAGCTGCTGGCCCGCAAGGGATACGGGCAGTTCATCCGGGACGACGGCCCCCGCGGCCACGCCGGGAAGAAGGGCACGCCCACCATGGGCGGCATCTCCTTCATCCTGGCCACGCTCATCGCGTACGCCCTGGCCAAGGTCATCACCGGCGAGGACCCGACCTACTCGGGCGTCCTGGTGCTGTTCCTGATGACCGGCATGGGCCTGGTCGGCTTCCTCGACGACTACATCAAGATCGTCAAGCAGCGTTCGCTGGGCCTGCGGGCCAAGGCGAAGATGGCCGGCCAGCTCATCGTCGGCATCGCCTTCGCGGTGCTCTCGCTTCAGTTCGCCGACCTGCGCGGGCTCACCCCGGCCTCCACGAAGCTCTCCTTCATCACCGACTTCGGCTGGGCGATCGGCCCGGTCCTCTTCGTGGTCTGGGCGCTCTTCATGATCCTGGCCATGTCCAACGGCGTGAACCTGACGGACGGTCTGGACGGCCTGGCCACCGGCGCCTCCGTGATGGTCTTCGGCGCCTACACCTTCATCGGGCTGTGGCAGTTCCAGGAGTCCTGCGCCAACGCGCTGACCCTGACCAACCCGAGCGCCTGCTTCGAGGTCCGCGACCCGCTCGACCTCGCGGTCGTGGCCTCCGCGCTCATGGGAGCCTGCTTCGGCTTCCTGTGGTGGAACACCTCGCCCGCCAAGATCTTCATGGGTGACACCGGCTCCCTCGCCCTCGGCGGCGCGCTCGCCGGTCTCGCCATCTGCTCCCGTACGGAGCTGCTGCTCGCGCTGCTCGGCGGCCTGTTCGTGCTGATCACCATGTCCGTGGTCATCCAGGTCGGCTCGTTCAAGATGACCGGCAAGCGCGTCTTCCGGATGGCCCCCCTCCAGCACCACTTCGAACTCAAGGGGTGGTCCGAGGTCCTGGTCGTCGTCCGGTTCTGGATCATCCAGGGCATGTGCGTCATCGTGGGCCTGGGCCTCTTCTACGCGGGATGGGCAGCCGACAAGTGAGCGAAGAGCTGGACTGGCAGGGCAAGCACGTCACGGTCGCGGGTCTCGGGGTGTCCGGCATCCCGGCCGCCCGGGCCCTGGCCGCCCGCGGCGCCGTGGTGACCGTCGTCAACGACGGGGACGACGAGCGCTCCCGGGCGCAGGCCGCGGAGCTGGAGGCGGAGGGGATCACCGTCCGCCTCGGCGACGGGGCGACCCTGCCGGCCGGCACCGAGCTGGTCGTCACCACCCCCGGCTGGCAGCCGGACAAGCCGCTCTTCGCGGCCGCCGCCGAGGCGGGCGTCGAGATCTGGGGCGACGTCGAGCTGGCCTGGCGGCTGAGGGGCCCGGACGCGGCCCCGTGGCTGGCGATCACCGGCACCAACGGCAAGACCACCACGACCCGGATGCTCGCCTCCATCCTGGAGGCCGCGGGGCTGCGGACCGCCGCCGTCGGCAACATCGGGGTCTCGCTCCTCGACGCCGTCCTCGGCGAGGATCCGTACGGTGACCTCGACGTACTCGCCGTCGAGCTCTCCAGCTACCAGCTGCACTGGGCGCCCTCGGTGCGCGCCCACTCGGCCGCCGTGCTCAACCTGGCGCCCGACCACCTCGACTGGCACGGCTCGATGGAGGCGTACGCCGCCGACAAGGGCCGGATCTACGAGGGCAACCGGGTCGCCTGCGTCTACAACGCGGCCGACCCGGTGACCGAGGACCTGGTCCGCGAGGCCGACGTCGAGGAGGGCTGCCGGGCCATCGGCTTCACCCTCGGCACCCCCGGCCCCTCCCAGCTCGGCGTCGTCGAGGGCATCCTCGTCGACCGGGCCTTCGTGGAGAACCGGCAGAAGAACGCCCAGGAGCTGGCCGAGGTCGCCGACGTGCAGCCGCCGGCCCCGCACAACATCGCCAACGCGCTCGCCGCGGCCGCCCTCGCCCGCGCCTTCGGCGTGGACGCGAAGGCCGTGCGCGACGGGCTGCGGGCCTTCCGCCCCGACCCGCACCGGATCGAACTGGTCGAGGAGGTCGGGGGCGTGACCTACGTCGACGACTCCAAGGCCACCAACACCCACGCCGCCGAAGCCTCGTTGGCCGCCTACGACCCGATCGTCTGGATCGCCGGCGGCCTCGCCAAGGGCGCCACCTTCGACGAGCTGGTGCAGAAGTCCGCGAAGCGGCTGCGCGGGGCCGTGCTGATCGGCGCGGACCGCGCGCTGATCCGCGAAGCCCTGGCGCGACACGCCCCGGAGGTCCCGGTGGTGGACCTCGACCGGACCGACACTGGGGCGATGTCCGAGGCGGTCCGCGAGGCGGCCCGGCTCGCCCGGCCGGGGGACACCGTCCTCCTGGCCCCGGCCTGCGCCTCGATGGACATGTTCACCAACTACAACAAGCGGGGCGAGGCGTTCGCGGACGCGGTCCGCGCCCTCGCCGCCACCGGGGACGCCTGACCCGACCACTGCGAGGGTCCGGCCGTACCGGGCCTGACCGGAGGGGGCAGCGACCATGCCGAGCAAGATCGCCGGGACACGCAGGCCCTCCGCCCGACCGGGCGGAGGGCGGGCCCCCGCGACCCCGCGGGGGGCGCGCGGGGGAGGCGTGCGCGGGCTCTTCACCCGGGCGCAGCGGGCCTGGGACCGGCCGCTCACGGCGTACTACGTGATCATCGGCGCGGGGCTGCTCATCACCACGCTCGGCCTGGTGATGGTCTACTCGGCCTCGATGATCACGGCGCTCCGCTACGAGCTGGTGCCGTCCTACTTCTTCCGCAAGCAGTTCTTCGCCGCGCTCCTGGGCACCGGACTGCTCCTCGTCGCCTCGCGGATGCCGGTGAAGCTGCACCGGGCGCTCGCCTACCCGATCCTGGTGGGCGCGGTCTTCCTCATGGTGCTCGTCCAGATCCCGGGGATAGGGCATTCCGTCGGCGGCAACCAGAACTGGATCTCGCTGGGCGGTCCGTTCATGCTCCAGCCGAGCGAGTTCGGCAAGCTGGGCCTGATCCTGTGGGGCGCCGACCTGCTCGCCCGCAAGCAGGACATGAAACTGCTCACCCAGTGGAAGCACATGCTCGTGCCGCTGGTGCCGGGGGCCTTCATGCTGCTCGGGCTGATCATGCTCGGCGGCGACATGGGCACCGCGATCATCCTCACCGCGATCCTCTTCGGCCTGCTGTGGACCGCGGGCGCCCCCACCCGCCTCTTCGTGGGCGTGCTCGCGGTGGCCGGAGCGCTCGGTGCGCTGCTCATCAAGACCAGCCCGCACCGGATGGACCGCTTCCAGTGCATCGGCGCCACCGATCCGGGCGGCGAGGGGGCCCCGTGCCTCCAGGCCGCGCACGGTATCTATGCTCTGGCGTCGGGGGGATGGTTCGGTTCCGGACTCGGTGCGAGTGTGGAAAAATGGGGCCAACTGCCCGAAGCGCACACCGACTTCATCTTCGCGGTCACCGGTGAGGAACTGGGTCTCGCGGGGACGCTGTCGGTCGTCGCCCTGTTCGCGGCCCTAGGCTATGCGGGTATCCGCGTGGCCGGACGCACGGAGGACCCCTTCGTTCGATTCGCCGCGGGAGGCGTGACCACCTGGATCACGGCGCAGGCCGTGGTCAACATCGGTGCGGTGCTCGGTCTGCTGCCGATCGCCGGCGTCCCGCTCCCGCTGTTCTCGTACGGGGGGTCGGCCCTGCTGCCGACCATGTTCGCCGTCGGGCTCCTGATCGCCTTCGCGCGACAGGAACCCGCCGCGAAAGCGGCCCTGGCCATGCGCCGCCCCGGCTGGGGCAAGCGGGCCGGGGTGAGATGGAAGTCGATGCGACGGCGCGTCAAGAAGCGCCCGTCCGGAGAGCGGTGAATTTCGGTGCATGTCGTACTCGCCGGCGGGGGGACCGCCGGTCACATCGAGCCGGCGCTCGCCCTCGCGGACGCCCTGCGCAGGCAGGACCCGAGCGTGGGCATCACGGCGCTGGGCACGGAGAAGGGACTGGAGACCCGGCTCGTGCCCGAGCGGGGCTACGAGTTGGCGCTCATCCCCGCCGTACCGCTGCCCCGCAAGCCCACCCCCGAGCTGATCACCGTCCCCGGACGCCTGCGCGGCACCATCAAGGCCGCCGAGCAGATCCTGGAGCGCACCAAGGCGGACTGCGTGGTCGGCTTCGGCGGCTACGTGGCGCTCCCCGGCTACCTGGCCGCCAAGCGGCTCGGGGTGCCGATCGTGGTCCACGAGGCCAACGCCCGGCCCGGCCTGGCCAACAAGATCGGCTCGCGGTACGCGGCCGGGGTCGCCGTCGCCACCCCGGACTCCAAGCTCCGCAACGCCCGTTACATCGGCATCCCGCTGCGGCACACCATCGCCACCCTGGACCGGGCCCGGGTCCGGCCCGAGGCGCGCGCCGCCTTCGGCCTCGACCCGAACCTGCCCACGCTGCTGGTCTCCGGCGGCTCCCAGGGCGCGCGCCGGCTCAACGAGGTCGTCCAGCAGGTCGCCCCGGTGCTCCAGCGCTCCGGCATCCAGATCCTGCACGCGGTCGGCCCCAAGAACGAGCTGCCGCGCGTGGACAACATGCCCGGAATGCCGCCTTACGTGCCGGTACCGTACGTGGACCGGATGGATCTCGCGTACGCCGCGGCCGACATGATGCTCTGCCGCGCGGGCGCGATGACCGTCGCCGAGCTCTCCGCCGTCGGACTGCCCGCCGCCTACGTCCCGCTGCCCATCGGCAACGGCGAACAGAGGCTCAACGCGCAGCCGGTGGTCAAGGCCGGCGGCGGACTCCTCGTCGACGACGCGGAGCTGTCGCCGCAGTGGGTGCAGGCCAACGTCCTGCCCGTACTGGCCGATCCGCACCGGTTGTACGAGATGTCCCGCGCCGCCTCCGAGTTCGGCCGCCGGGACGCCGACGACCTGCTCGTCGGCATGGTGTACGAGGCGATCGCCGCCCGCCGACAGGCGTAGCGGAGGACCGAGGGAAGAGGCGCGCGTGGCAGCCGGACCGACGACCGCGGAGCAGGGCGGCACCGTGAAGCGACGGGGGCCGTCGGGCCGGCAGCCGCGGCCGGAGGGCGCGCGCGGCCGCTTCCGCCCGCTCGGACTGCTGCCGGTCCTGGTCGCCGCCGGCGTGCTGCTGCTCGCCGGCGGCACGGTCTGGGCCCTCTACGGCTCGACCTGGTTCCGTGTGGAAGCTGTGAAGACTTCGGGTACCGCGGTGCTCACCCCGGCCCAGGTCGAGGCCGTCGCCGCCGTCCCGGTCGGCGCCCCGCTGGTCACCGTGGACACCGAGGCCATCGAGGCCCGGCTCCGGGAGGAACTGCCCCGGATCGCCTCGGTCGACGTGTTCCGGTCCTGGCCGCACGGAATCGGTCTGAAGGTGACGGAAAGGAAACCCGTCCTGCTTCTGGACAAGCGCGGAACTTTCACCGAAGTGGACTCCACCGCCGTCCCGTTCGCGACCGTCACCACCCCGCCTCGCGGCGTCCCCCGGCTCGTCCTCGACGTGGCCGCTTCGCCCAGCCTGCGCCGGTTCGACGCGGACCGCCTGCTGGCCGAGGCGGTGCGCGTACGGAGTGAACTCCCGGACGCGATCGCGAAGGACACTCGTGTCGTGCGCGTCTCGTCGTACGACTCCGTCACTCTGGAGCTGACCCGGGATCGCACCGTCTTCTGGGGCAGTGCCGAACACGGGCCCGCGAAGGCCCGGGTGATCACCGCCCTGATGAAGGCGACCCCCAAAGCGGGGCACTTCGACGTAAGTGCCCCCAGCGCGCCCGTCTCGTCGGGGAGTTGACGCGCATCGGCGCTGGCCAGCACCCTGGTTGGCCAGCGCTACGGGTGATCACATAGGGTGAAAAGAAAAACGGGAGGTTCGGCGTGTTCGTTGAACGCGCGCGGCTTGTCGACTTAGTGTCCTGTTCGGAAGAGTCCAGCGAACAGAGACACTGGTAACCCTAAACTTCAACGTTAGGGTTGGGGTCGGCGCAACGGACCACCCCATCGGCATCCGTCGTCGCGGCGCGTCAACCACCGCGCAATGACGACACGTAACTCGAGGCGAGAGGCCTTCGACGTGGCAGCACCGCAGAACTACCTCGCAGTCATCAAGGTCATCGGTGTCGGCGGCGGTGGTGTCAATGCCATCAACCGAATGATCGAGGTCGGTCTCAAGGGCGTCGAGTTCATCGCCATCAACACCGACGCACAGGCACTGTTGATGAGCGACGCCGACGTCAAGCTCGACGTCGGCCGTGAACTGACCCGCGGCCTCGGGGCCGGGGCGAACCCTGCCGTCGGCCGCAAGGCGGCCGAGGACCACCGCGAGGAGATCGAGGAGGTCCTCAAGGGGGCCGACATGGTCTTCGTCACCGCCGGCGAGGGCGGCGGCACCGGCACCGGCGGCGCGCCCGTCGTCGCCAACATCGCACGCTCGCTCGGCGCCCTGACCATCGGCGTGGTCACCCGCCCGTTCACCTTCGAGGGCCGTCGGCGCGCCAACCAGGCGGAGGACGGCATCGCCGAGCTCCGCGAAGAGGTCGACACCCTCATCGTCATCCCGAACGACCGCCTGCTGTCCATCTCGGACCGCCAGGTCTCGGTCCTCGACGCCTTCAAGTCGGCCGACCAGGTCCTGCTCAGCGGCGTCCAGGGCATCACCGACCTCATCACCACCCCGGGTCTGATCAACCTCGACTTCGCCGACGTCAAGTCGGTCATGTCCGAGGCCGGGTCCGCCCTCATGGGCATCGGCTCCGCCCGCGGCGACGACCGCGCGGTGGCCGCCGCGGAGATGGCGATCTCCTCGCCGCTCCTGGAGGCGTCCATCGACGGCGCCCGCGGTGTGCTCCTCTCCATCTCCGGCGGCAGCGACCTCGGTCTCTTCGAGATCAACGAGGCCGCCCAGCTGGTCAGCGAGGCCGCCCACCCGGAGGCCAACATCATCTTCGGCGCCGTCATCGACGACGCCCTCGGCGACGAGGTCCGGGTCACCGTCATCGCGGCCGGCTTCGACGGCGGCCAGCCGCCGGCCCGCCGGGACAACATCATCGGCGCGGTCTCCGCGAAGCGCGAGGAGCCGGCCCCGCCCCCGCGCATCGAGACCCCCCGCCCGCTCGGCGGCCTCGGCACGGTGACCCCCCGCGAGGAGCCCGTCGCCGCCCCGGCCGAGCCCGCCCCGCAGGTCAACGAGGCCCCGCTGCCGCCCGTCCCGCCGGTGGTCCCGCCGGCCCGCCCGTACACGGACAGCCCCGCCGAGGAGCTGGACGTGCCGGACTTCCTGAAGTGATAGGGCACCGCTCCTCCACGAACGGCGCGCACTTCGCCTTCACCGACAGGTGGGGCGGGGTGAGCGCCGTTCCGTACGAGCAGCTCAACCTCGGCGGCGCCGTCGGCGACGACCCGGAGGCCGTCCGGGCCAACCGGGCCCGCGCCGCCGCCGGTCTGGGGCTCGACCCCGCCCTGGTCGTCTGGATGAACCAGGTCCACGGCGCCGGCGTCGCCGTGGTCGACGGCCCCTGGGACGGCGACGGGGCCGTCCCCGCCGTCGACGCGATCGTCACCACCCGCCGCGGGCTCGGCCTCGCCGTCCTCACCGCGGACTGCGTCCCCGTCCTCCTCGCCGACCCGGTCGCCGGCGTCGTCGCCGCCGCCCACGCCGGGCGGCCCGGGATGATCGCCGGGGTCGTCCCCGCCGCCGTCGCGGCGATGGCGGAGCTCGGCGCCGAGCCCGGCCGGATCACCGCCCGCACCGGCCCCGCCGTCTGCGGACGCTGTTACGAGGTCCCCGAGGCGATGCGCGCCGAGGTCGCCGCCGTCGAACCCGGCGCGTACGCCGAGACCTCCTGGGGCACCCCCGCCGTCGACGTCGCCGCCGGCGTCCGGGACCAGCTGGCCCGCCTCGGGGTGACCGACATCGAGGACGCCGGGGTCTGCACCCTGGAGTCCCCGGACCACTACTCGTACCGACGCGACCGCACCACGGGGCGACTCGCGGGATATGTCTGGTTGGGCAGGGAAGAGGCATGACGGACCGCAAGGCCGAACTCGCGGAGAACCTGGCACGGGTGGAGGAGCGGATCGCCGCCGCCTGCGCCGCCGCCGGCCGCCCCCGCGAGGAGGTGACCCTGATCGTCGTCACCAAGACCTACCCCGCGAGCGACGTGCGGATCCTGCACGGGCTCGGGGTGCGCGACGTGGCGGAGAACCGCGACCAGGACGCGGCGCCGAAGGCGGCCGCCTGCGCCGACCTCGATCTCACCTGGCACTTCGTCGGTCAGCTGCAGACCAACAAGGTCAGATCGGTGGTCGGCTACGCCGGTGTCGTGCAGTCCGTCGACCGGCTCAGGCTCGTCTCCTCCCTCTCCGCGGCCGCGGGGAAGGCGGGGCACGAGCTCGGCTGCCTGATCCAGGTCGCCCTCGACGCCGAGGCCGGCGGCCGCGGCGACCGCGGCGGCGTGGCGCCGGACGGGATCGAGGAGGTGGCCGCCGCCCTCGACGAGGCCCCCGGACTGCGGCTCGACGGACTGATGACGGTGGCCCCGCTGGTGGGCGAGTACGCGGGCCGGCAGCGCGCCGCCTTCGACCGGCTGATGGATTTGTCGACTGCCCTGCGCACGACCCGTCCGGCTGCGAACATGGTGTCGGCGGGCATGAGCGCGGACCTCGAGGACGCCATCGCCGCCGGGGCGACACATGTACGCGTCGGTACGGCGGTACTCGGTGTCCGCCCGAAGCTCGGGTAACGTCGCGAAGCAGGTCGGACCACAGCAGAAAATATGGTCATTCCGCGAACGGCGGAGTGGCCCGTGGATCGCGGGCTCTTGGTGACGAGGCCGATCCACCACAGAGCGGAGGAATCGGAGAATGGCCGGCGCGATGCGCAAGATGGCGGTCTACCTCGGTCTCGTGGAGGACGATGGGTACGACGGCCGGGGCTTCGACCCCGATGACGACTTCGAACCCGAGCTGGAGCCCGAGCCCGAGCGGGAGCGGCGCCACACCCCTCCGCGCCAGATCGAGCGCGAGGAGCCGGTGCGCGTCGTGGCGCCGCCCGCTCCCCGCGAACCGGTCGCGCACTCTGCCCCGGTACTCGCCGAAAGCGGTCGTCCGGCCCGAATTGCCCCCGTGGCATCCATCACACCCGAACGCCCGAGCCTGGAGAAGAACGCACCGGTGATCATGCCCAAGGTCGTGTCCGAGCGGGAGCCCTACCGCATCACCACGCTGCACCCCCGGACCTACAACGAGGCCCGTACCATCGGGGAACACTTCCGCGAGGGCACTCCGGTGATCATGAACCTCACGGAGATGGACGACACGGACGCGAAGCGACTTGTCGACTTTGCCGCCGGACTCGTCTTCGGGCTCCATGGCAGCATTGAGCGCGTGACGCAGAAGGTGTTCCTGTTGTCGCCTGCTAACGTCGATGTCACGGCGGAGGACAAGGCCCGGATCGCAGAGGGCGGATTCTTCAACCAGAGCTGAGAAACGAGACCGGACGGACCGGCCGCGGGAGCGGCCGGAGCAAGCTGAGTACACGGAAGCCAGGGGAGAGGGAACCGCGGGATGGGCGTCGCACTACAGGTGGTCTACATCGCGCTGATGTGCTTCCTCGTCTTCCTGATCTTCCGGCTGGTCATGGACTACGTCTTCCAGTTCGCCCGTTCATGGCAACCCGGTAAGGCGATGGTGGTCGTTCTGGAGGCCACCTACACTGTGACCGATCCACCGCTCAAGCTTCTGCGGCGACTCATCCCGCCGTTGCGTCTCGGGGGCGTGGCACTCGACCTGTCCTTCTTCGTTCTGATGATCATCGTCTACATCCTCATCTCCGTCGTGAACTCCCTCGCGAGGTGAGTGTGGACGATACGGTCCTGCCGACTGCCGACGACTACGTAGAGGTGAAGAAGAGATGCCGCTGACCCCCGAGGACGTGCGGAACAAGCAGTTCACGACCGTCCGCCTTCGAGAAGGCTATGACGAGGACGAGGTCGATGCCTTTCTCGACGAGGTCGAGGCCGAGCTGACCCGCCTGCTCCGCGAGAACGAGGACCTGCGCGCGAAGCTGGCCGCCGCGACGCGCGCCGCCGCCCAGAACCAGCAGCAGGCCATGCGCAAGCCCCCGGAGCCGCAGGACAACCGTCCCGTCGGTCCCGGCGCCCCCGTGCCCGCGGCCATATCCGGTCCGCCGGTCCAGCAGCAGCCGCCGCAGATGGGCCCGCCGCAGCTGCCTTCCGGTGCTCCTCAGCTTCCCGCCGGCCCCATGCAGGGCGGACCCATGGGTCCGGGCCCGATGCAGGGCGGTCCGATGGGTCCCGGCCCGATGCAGGGCGGCCCCATGGGCCACCCGCAGCAGCAGCAGATGCAGCCGCAGCCCCCGCAGCAGCCCGGTGGCGACAGCGCCGCGCGTGTCCTCTCGCTGGCCCAGCAGACCGCCGACCAGGCGATCGCCGAGGCCCGCTCCGAGGCCAACAAGATCGTCGGCGAGGCGCGCTCCCGTGCCGAGGGCCTGGAGCGGGACGCCCGTGCCAAGGCGGACGCCCTGGAGCGGGACGCGCAGGAGAAGCACCGCGTCGCGATGGGCTCCCTGGAGTCCGCCCGCGCCACGCTGGAGCGCAAGGTCGAGGACCTGCGCGGCTTCGAGCGCGAGTACCGGACCCGCCTGAAGTCCTACCTGGAGTCCCAGCTGCGTCAGCTGGAGACCCAGGCGGACGACTCGCTGGCCCCGCCGCGGACCCCGGCCACGGCCTCGCTGCCGCCGGCCCCGTCCATGGCGTCGGCCGGTGCGGGTGCCCCGTCCTACGGCGGCAACGGCCCGATGGGCGGCGGTCCCATGGGCGGTGCCCCGTCCTACGGCGGCCAGCAGCAGATGTCCCCGGCGATGACCCAGCCGATGGCGCCGGTGCGGCCGCAGGCGCCGCAGCCGATGCAGCAGGCGCCCGCGCCGATGCGCGGCTTCCTGATCGACGAGGACGACAACTGAGGCGGCGCCTGAACGTGCGCTGAGCACGTAGCCGTCGGCAGCCGAAGGGCCAGGCCTGGAGCGATCCAGTCCCTGGCCCTTCGCCGTGTCCGGGCCCGGCTCACGCCCCCCGCGGCATGCGGAAGGGCCCCGCACTCCCGAGGGAGTGCGGGGCCCTTCGCGTGGGGTCAGGCCTTGCGGAGGTGGAAGGTGAGCGCGAGGGGCTCGTCCGCGAAGGCGGGTCCGTAGCCCTCGGAGGGCTCGCCCTGCCCGTAGTCCGTCGCCAGGACCTCGTCGGCGATCAGGCCCGCGTGGGCCCGGAGGGCCTCCGCCGTCTCGGGGGAGGCCGAGGTCCAGCGCAGCGCGATGCGGTCCGCGACGTCGAGGCCGCTGTTCTTGCGGGCCTCCTGGATGAGGCGGATCGCGTCCCGGGCGAGGCCCGCCTTGCGGAGCTCGGGGGTGATCTCCAGGTCGAGGGCGACCGTCGCGCCGGAGTCGGAGGCGACCGACCAGCCCTCGCGCGGGGTCTCGGTGACGACGATCTCCTCGGGGGTGACGGTGATGGTCTCGCCGTTCACCTCCAGGCTCGCCTCGCCGTCCCGCAGGGCCAGCGCCAGTGCCGCCGCGTCGGCCGCCGCCACGGCCTTGGCGACGTCCTGGACGCCCTTGCCGAAGCGCTTGCCGAGCGCGCGGAAGTTCGCCTTGGCGGTGGTGTCGACCAGCGAGCCGCCGACCTCCGAGAGGGAGGCCAGGGAGGAGACGTTGAGCTCCTCCGTGATCTGGGCCTGGAGCTCGGGGGAGAGGGCGGCGAAGCCGCTCGCGGCGACCAGCGCGCGGGAGAGCGGCTGGCGGGTCTTCACGCCGGACTCGGCGCGGGTCGCGCGGCCCAGCTCGACGAGGCGGCGGACGAGGACCATCTGCTCGGAGAGGGTGCCGTCGACGAGGGCGGCGTCGGCCTCCGGCCAGGTGGCGAGGTGCACCGACTCGGGGGCGTCCGGGGTGACCGGGACGACCAGGTCCTGCCAGACCCGCTCGGTGATGAAGGGGGTCAGCGGGGCCATCAGGCGGGTGACGGTCTCGACGACCTCGTGGAGGGTCCGCAGGGCCGCCTTGTCGCCCTGCCAGAAGCGGCGGCGGGAGCGGCGCACGTACCAGTTGGAGAGGTCGTCGACGAAGGCCGACAGGAGCTTGCCGGTGCGCTGGGTGTCGTACGCCTCCATCGCCTCGGTGGCCTCGGCGACGAGCGTGTTCAGCTCGGAGAGCAGCCACTTGTCGAGGACGGAGCGGTCGGCCGGGGCCGGGTCGGCGGCGGACGGCGCCCAGCCGGACGTACGGGCGTACAGGGCCTGGAAGGCGACCGTGTTCCAGTACGTGAGGAGGGTCTTGCGGACGACCTCCTGGATGGTGCCGTGGCCGACCCGGCGGGCGGCCCAGGGGGAGCCGCCGGCGGCCATGAACCAGCGGACGGCGTCGGCGCCGTGCTGGTCCATCAGCGGGATGGGCTGGAGGATGTTGCCGAGGTGCTTGGACATCTTGCGGCCGTCCTCGGCGAGGATGTGGCCGAGGCAGACCACGTTCTCGTACGAGGACTTGTCGAAGACGAGCGTGCCGACGGCCATCAGCGTGTAGAACCAGCCGCGGGTCTGGTCGATGGCCTCGGAGATGAACTGCGCCGGGTAGCGGGACTCGAACAGTTCCTTGTTCTTGTACGGGTAGCCGTACTGGGCGAACGGCATGGAGCCCGAGTCGTACCAGGCGTCGATGACCTCGGGGACGCGGACGGCCTGGAGGGAGCAGCCCTCGGCCGGGCACGCGAAGGTGACGTCGTCGATGTAGGGGCGGTGCGGGTCGAGCCCGGACTGGTCGGTGCCGGTGAGCTCGGTGAGCTCGGCGCGGGAGCCGACGCAGGTGAGGTGGCCCTCCTCGCAGCGCCAGATCGGGAGCGGGG
Source organism: Streptomyces omiyaensis (assembly GCF_014650895.1). Classification (GTDB taxonomy): domain Bacteria; phylum Actinomycetota; class Actinomycetes; order Streptomycetales; family Streptomycetaceae; genus Streptomyces; species Streptomyces omiyaensis. The sequence goes on along the minus strand of NZ_BMVV01000010.1, from coordinate 62,215 downwards.
TGCCCCAGTAGCGGTTGCGGGAGAGCGCCCAGTCGATGTTGTTGTTCAGCCAGTCGCCGAAACGGCCGTGCTTGACGGAGTCCGGGAACCAGTTGGTGTTCTCGTTCTCCTCGAGGAGGCGGTCCTTGACGGCGGTGGTGCGGATGTACCAGGACGGCTGCGCGTAGTAGAGCAGGGCCGTGTGGCAGCGCCAGCAGTGCGGGTAGCTGTGCTCGTACGGGACGTGCCGGTAGAGCAGGCCGCGCGCGTCGAGGTCGGCGGTGAGCGCCTCGTCGGCCTTCTTGAAGAAGACGCCGCCGACCAGCGGGACGTCCTCCTCGAAGGTGCCGTCGGGGCGGACCGGGTTCACGACCGGCAGGCCGTACGCCTTGCAGACCTTGAGGTCGTCCTCGCCGAAGGCGGGGGACTGGTGGACGAGGCCGGTGCCGTCCTCGGTGGTGACGTACTCGGCGTTGACCACGTAGTGGGCCGGGGCGTCGAAGGGGATCAGCTCGAAGGGGCGCCGGTAGGTCCAGCGCTCCATCTCCTTGCCGGTGAAGGACTCGCCGGTGGTGACCCAGCCCTCGCCGAGGGCCTTGTCGAGCAGCGGCTCGGCGACCACGATGCGCTCGTCGCCGTCGGTGGCGACGACGTAGGTGACCTCGGGGTGGGCGGCGACGGCGGTGTTGGACACCAGGGTCCACGGGGTCGTCGTCCAGACGAGGAGGGCGGCCTTGCCGGCGAGCGGGCCGGAGGTCAGCGGGAAGCGGACGAAGACGGAGGGGTCGACGACCGTCTCGTAGCCCTGGGCCAGCTCGTGGTCGGAGAGGCCGGTGCCGCAGCGGGGGCACCAGGGGGCGACGCGGTGGTCCTGGACGAGGAGGCCCTTGTCGAAGATCTGCTTGAGCGACCACCAGACCGACTCGATGTACGAGGGGTCCATGGTGCGGTAGGCGTCGTCGAGGTCGACCCAGTAGCCCATGCGGGTGGTGAGCTCGGCGAAGGCGTCGGTGTGGCGGGTCACCGACTCGCGGCACTTCGCGTTGAACTCCGCGATGCCGTACTCCTCGATGTCCTTCTTGCCGGAGAAGCCGAGCTCCTTCTCGACGGCGAGCTCGACCGGGAGGCCGTGGCAGTCCCAGCCGGCCTTGCGGGCCACGTGGTAGCCGCGCATGGTGCGGAAGCGGGGGAAGACGTCCTTGAAGACGCGGGCCTCGATGTGGTGGGCGCCCGGCATGCCGTTGGCGGTGGGCGGACCCTCGTAGAAGACCCACTCGGGGCGGCCCTCGGACTGCTCCAGGGTCTTGGCGAAGACCTTGTTCTCCTGCCAGAAGTCGAGCACGGCGTGCTCGAGCGCGGACAGGTCGACCTGGGCGGGCACCTGGCGGTACTGCGGCGTGGTCATGCGGCGGACTCTCCTCCGGACGGACATGTGCTGCTTTCCGTCGGAGGGACGAGAGCCGTGCTCCCGCGGTACCACCCTCCTTGGCTCCGGGCGTGACCGTCCGGGGCCCCCTCATTGGGGTCGCGACACCGGGTCTAGTCACCGCGCTTCGTGGTCCGTGTCCACGCGGCTTTCTTCCGGCAGCTCCGGGGTGATGCTTCGCATCGGGCTCGCCCCCGGGCTCTCACCGTCCCCGGGTCGCTCATGGCTCGCGTACGACGCTACTGGTCCCCATCGACGCCTCTCGCTGAGGCCAGTGTACGGGGCGCGGGGGCGGCGGGCCGACCGGATTGCGGTGACCCGAATGGGCACACGGGGCGGCGCGGGCTTCGGGAGGGCCGTGTGGGGGAGCGGCGGGGCCGGCGGCCCGGGCGGGGGCCGGGCGCGCCCCCCGGGGGCGGCTCCGGGCGGGTGCGGGGCGGGGGGAAGGGGCGGCGTGCCCCGTTGCCGCGCGGCTTGTGCCGATTTATCGTCCCAGCACGATGCGCGAGCAAGATCACAAAATGTGAAGGGGCCGCGACATGGTGGCGAAGAAGACCGCCGCGAAGCACTCCCCGGCCACCGCCGGGGACTCCGGGTCCGCCGGTTCCCCGGGCGATCCCGTGGCCCCGGAGGAGGCGGCGGCCGTGTCCGCGGACGGGGAGGCCCCTGCCGCGAAGGCCCCCGCGAAGAAGGCCGCCGCGAAGAAGGCCGCCGCGAAGAGGGCACCGGCGAGGAAGGCCGCCGCGAAGAAGAGCGCCGCCGAGAAGGCGCCGGCGAAGAAGAGGGCCGCCGCGAAGGAGGAGTCCGCCGGGGAGGCGGGCGCGGACGGGGTCGAGGCGGCCTCGGGTGGGAAGAAGACCGTGAAGAAGGCCGTCGGCCGGAAGGCCGCCGCGAAGAAGCAGACAGGAGCCAGGACGGTGGCAGCGAAGAAGACCGCGGGTGGCGTCACGACCGCCGACGACGAGGCGGCCGTGCCCCCGGCGCGCACCGGGGAGCTCGCGGTGCGGCCCGGCGAGGAGCCCTGGACGCCGGAGGAGGTCGCGGAGGCCCGCAGCGAGCTCCAGGCCGAGGTGCTGCGGCTGCGCAGCGAGCTGGTCCACTCCCAGGAGGAGCTGACCGGTCTGATGCGCGATTCCGGCGACGGCGCCGGCCACGACGAGGCCGACACCGGGACCAAGAACATCACCCGCGAGCACGAGCTGGCCCTGGCCGCGAACGCGCGGGAGATGCTGGAGCAGACCGAGCACGCCCTGGAGCTGCTCGACGCGGGCACGTACGGCCTCTGCGAGATCTGCGGCAAGCCGATCGGGAAGGCGCGCATGCAGGCCTTCCCGCGCGCCACCCTGTGCGTGGAGGACAAGCAGCGGCAGGAGCGGCGCGGCTAGCCGCTCCCCGGGGCCGGCGTGCGCGGGCCGGTGGCACGGGCTGCCGGTCTCGCACGTCTGTGCCGTACCCTCGGGGCACGGTCAGGCAACGAGGTACGAGGGACTCACTCACGTGGCAGAGGCGGAGAGCGTCATCGGTACGCCGGATTCAGCAGGAGCCGAGGACTCGGCCCTCCCCGGGGAGCGGTCCGAGGAACAGCCCCGGGGCAAGCGGCGGATCGTCGCGCTCTTCGTGGTGGCCGTCCTCGCCTATCTGATCGACCTCGGCAGCAAGATCGTCGTGGTGGAGAAGCTGGAGGGCCGCGAGCCCGTCAAGGTCATCGGCGACCTGCTCCGCTTCGAGGCGATCCGGAACCCCGGCGCGGCCTTCGGCATGGGCGAGGCCTTCACGATCGTCTTCACGGTGATCGCGGCCGCCGTCATCGTGGTGATCATCCGGCTGGCCCGCAAGCTCTACAGCCTGCCCTGGGCGATCGCGCTGGGCCTGCTGCTCGGCGGCGCGCTCGGCAACCTCACCGACCGGCTGTTCCGCTCGCCGGGCGTCTTCGAGGGCGCGGTCGTGGACTTCATCGCCCCGGCCCACTTCGCCGTCTTCAACCTCGCCGACTCGGCGATCGTCTGCGGCGGCATCCTGATCGTCATCCTGTCCTTCCGGGGCCTCGACCCGGACGGCACCGTCCACAAGGACTGAGCGCGCAGGACCGAGCACTCCCGGCACAAGGCATACTCGACGGGTGAGCACGAGTCCCGAGATCCGCACCCTGCCCGTTCCCGATGGCCTGGAGGGCGAGCGCGTCGACGCCGCCATCGCCCGTATGTTCGGGTTTTCCCGCACCAAGGCGGCCGAGCTCGCCGCCGCGGGGAAGGTCCAGGTCGACGGTGCCGTCGTCGGCAAGTCCGAGCGGGTGAGCGGCGGCGCGTGGCTGGAGGTCGAGATGCCGGGCGCGGCCGCGCCCGTGCAGATCGTCGCCGAGCCCGTGGAGGGCATGGAGATCGTCCACGACGACGACGACATCGTGGTGATCGGCAAGCCGGTCGGGGTCGCGGCCCACCCCAGCCCCGGCTGGACCGGCACCACCGTGATCGGCGGCCTCGCCGCCGCCGGCTACCGGATCTCCACCTCCGGCGCCGCCGAGCGCCAGGGCATCGTGCACCGGCTCGACGTCGGCACCTCCGGTCTGATGGTGGTCGCCAAGTCGGAGTACGCCTACACCTCGCTCAAGCGCCAGTTCAAGGAGCGCACGGTCGACAAGCGCTACCACGCGCTGGTCCAGGGCCACCCGGACCCGCTGAGCGGCACCATCGACGCGCCCATCGGCCGGCACCCGAACCACGACTACAAGTGGGCCGTGACCGCCGACGGCAAGCCGTCCGTCACCCACTACGACCTGATCGAGGCCTACCGGGCCGCCTCGCTGCTCGACATCAAGCTGGAGACCGGCCGCACCCACCAGATCCGGGTGCACATGTCGGCCCACCGCCACCCCTGCGTCGGCGACCTCACCTACGGCGCCGACCCGACCATGGCCAAGCGGCTCGGGCTGACCCGCCAGTGGCTGCACGCGGTCCGCCTGGGCTTCGAGCACCCCGGCGACGGGCGGTGGGTCGAGTTCGCGTCCGCCTACCCGGCCGACCTGAGCACCGCCCTGGACCGCATCGAGGCGGAGAGCCGGTGAGCGGGGCGTACGCGGTCCGCGAGGCCGTGGCCGAGGACGACCTGGAGGCCTGCTTCGCGGTCCGCCGGACGGTCTTCGTCGAGGAGCAGGGCGTCCCGCGGGAGCTCGAGTACGACGCGTACGACTCCACCGCGGTGCACGTCCTCGCCGTCCGCGAGGACGGCGAGCCGCTCGGCACCGGCCGGCTGCTGCACGGCGCCGACGCCGTCGGCAAGACCGGCGGGGACGCCTCCGTGGGCTCCCTCGGCCGGCTCGCGGTCACCGGGGACGCGCGCGGCCTCGGGGTCGGCGCGGCGCTCGTCCGGGCGATCGAGGAGGCGGCCCGCGAGCGCGGGCTGACCGCCGTCGACCTGCACGCCCAGACCCACGCCCTCGGCTTCTACGAGCGGCTGGGCTACGTGGCGTACGGCGGGGAGTTCCCCGACGCGGGGATCCCGCACCGGGCGATGCGGCGGGCGCTGTAGCCGCACCGGCGACGCGGCGGGCGCCCCGGGGCGTCCTGCCCCACCGGGCGGGCGCTCGGGCGACGCGGCCGCGCGCCGTCCCGTCGCGCGCGTAGCACGGCGGACATTTACCCCCAGGAAGGGGGCAATGGCCGCCAAAACGGACGTACGTGACAGGGTGGGCCCGTGGATCAATTGGCCCTCCTGTTCCTGCTGCTCCTCGGCGCCGTGCTCACCGTCCCCCTGGGGGACCGGCTCGGGCTGCCCGCCCCCGTCCTGATGACGCTCCTCGGGATCGTGCTGGCCTTCCTGCCCTTCGTGCCGAACGTCGACATCCCGCCCGAGTTCATCCTGCCGCTGGTCCTCCCGCCGCTGCTCTACGCCTCCGTGCAGCGGACCTCCTGGCGGCAGTTCGCGGCGAACCGGCGGCCGATCTTCCTGCTCGCGGTGGCCCTGGTCTTCGTCACCACGGCCGCCGTCGGCGCGGTCGCGGACGCGCTGGTGCCCGGCATCCCGCTGGCCGCCGCGCTCGCGCTGGGCGCGCTGGTCGCCCCGCCCGACCCCGTCGCCGCGACCGCCGTGGCGGGCTCGCTGGGGCTGCCCCGCCGCCTGGTGTCCATCCTGGAGGGGGAGGGACTCTTCAACGACGTCACCGCGATCGTGCTCTACCACGTGGCCATCGCGGCCGTGGTGAGCGGCGAGTTCTCCTGGCCCCGCGCGCTGGGCGAGCTGGTCCTCTCCGCGGTCGTCGCGGTCGCCGTCGGCCTCGCGCTCGGCTGGGTCACCAACAAGATCATCGGCTTCCTCGGCGACGCCACCCTCCAGACCGGCCTCACCCTCCTCGTCCCCTTCGTCTCCTACGTCCTCGCCGAGGAGCTGCACGGCTCGGGCGTGCTCGCGGTCCTCGTCACCGCGCTCTTCCTCGCCGAGTACGCGGTCGACGCCGACGACGTGATGGGCCGGCTCGCCGGGCAGACCTTCTGGGAAGTCGTCGACACGCTGGTCACCGGCATCGCCTTCGGGCTCATCGGCCTGGAGCTGATCCACGTCTTCGGCGTCGCGGAGGGCCGCGTCGGCGAGATGCTCGGCTGGGGCGCCGCGGTCGTCGCCGTGGTCGTCGGGGTCCGGCTGCTGTGGCTGCTGCCCGCCACCTGGCTGGCGAAGCGGCTGCACGACCGCAGGGACGTGGCCGAGGAGATCCCGATGAGCTGGCGGGAGACCGTCGTCATGTGGTGGTCCGGGATGCGCGGGGTGGCGTCGGTGGCGCTGGCCCTCGCCATCCCGCGGACCACCGAGGACGGCTCCCCCTTCCCCGGCCGGGACGAGCTGGTCTTCATCGCCTTCTGCGTGATCATGGCCACCCTCGTCGTCCAGGGGCTCACCCTGCCCTGGCTGGTGCGCCGGCTCGGGGTGAAGGCGGACGCGGACGCCGAGCGGGCCTTCGAGCGGGAGCTGGCGGTCCGGGCCGCCAAGGCCGCCAAGCGGCGCCTGAAGGAGATCGAGGAGTTCGAGGAGCTGCCCGAGGAGGTCGCCGAGCGGCTCCAGCGGGGCGCCTTCGACATCGGGGCGCGGATCAGCCCGGACATGATGGACGAGGAGCGGCGGGCCGCCTTCACGGAGCGGGTCGCGCGGGTGAAGAAGCTCCAGTCGATCCAGCGGGAGATGATGTCCGCCGCGCGGCACGCGGTCCTCTCCGCGCGCAGCGAGCCGGGCGCCGACCCCGAGGTGGTGGACCGGGTGCTGCGGCAGCTCGACGTTCGCTCGCTGCGCTGACCTGCCGCTTCCGGGAGCCTGTCGGCCGCGGGTGGCAGGATGGCGGGCATGGACATCATGCTTTTCCACTCGGTGCACGGGGTGCGCCCGGCGGTCGAGGCCGCCGCCGAACGGCTGCGGGCCGCCGGCCACCGGGTGTGGGTGCCCGACCTCTTCGACGGCTGGACCACCGACTCGGTCGAGGAGGGCATGGCGAAGAAGGACGGCATCGGCTCCGACGAGCTGCTGAAGCGCGCGGTGCTGGCCGCCGCCCCCCACTCGGAGCGCGGGCTCGTCTACGCGGGCTTCTCCTTCGGCGCCTCGGTCGCCCAGACCCTGGCGCTCGGCGACGAGAAGGCGCGCGGCCTGCTGCTGCTCCACGGCACCTCGGACCTCGCGCCGAACGCGTCGGTGGACGAGCTCCCGGTCCAGCTGCACGTGGCCGAGCCCGACCCCTTCGAGACCGACGACTGGCTGTCCGCCTGGTACCTCCAGATGCGGAAGGCCGGGGCGGACGTCGAGGTCTACCGCTACCGGGGCGCCGGCCACGTGTACACGGACCCGGAGCTGCCGGACTGGGACGCCGAGGCGGCGGAGCGGACCTGGGCGATCGCCCTCGACTTCCTCGACGGGCTCGACGCGGAGGACTGACGCGGGCGGGCGGCGAGGAGGACCGACGGGGACGGCCCCCGGGGGAGTTCCCCCCGGGGGCCGCTCACTGCGCGCGGACGGGCCGTCAGGCGCGGTACGCGGTCCAGTGGTCGTTCATCCGGGTCACCTGGCCGGCGGTGAACTGGTACATGCAGGAGTCGTACGTGTAGTCCATGAAGTTGTGGATCGGGTCCACGCCCGCCTTGGAGGCGCAGGAGTCGCGACCGGTCGGGCACTCGTAGGCCGGGGACTTCTCGGCCGGGGTGTCGGAGACGTAGTCGCCGTTGCCGTTGCAGCCGCCCTGGAAGGTGTGGTAGAGGCCCATCCAGTGGCCGACCTCGTGGGTGGCGGTGTCGCCCTCGTCGTAGTTGGCCGCCGAGCCGCCCGGCAGGGAGGAGTCGAGCACGACCACGCCGTCCATGGACGGGTTGGAGTTGTACGAGGTCGGGAAGGTCGCCCAGCCGAGCAGACCGCCGCCGAGCTTGGCGGTGTAGAAGTTCAGCGCGCCGGCGCCGCCCTTGCGGAGGGTCTGCTTCATCTGCTTCTCGGCGGTGGAGCCGGAGGTCAGGTTGTACCAGGTGGCGTTGTCCGTGTAGTCGGTCCCGGCCAGGGAGAACTGGAAGCCGGTGGTGGCGTTGCCGGTGCCCTGGCCGCCGTAGGCGGCGTTGAGGACCGCCATCTGGTTGTTGATCTGGGTGGCGGACAGCTTGCCCGTCGTGCCGCTGTGGATGACGTGGAAGTACACCGGGATGGTGACCGCGGCGGCGGCGTCGGCCCGGGCGCTCACCCGGCCGCTCGCCTTGGCGGCGCTCAGCTTCTTGCGCAGGTCCTCGTCCATGGCCTTGGCCTGGGAGGCGGAGACCTCGTTGGGCTCGGCGGCGTGGGTGTCGGCGCCGCGCGACTTGCGCGCTCCGGACAGGGACGCCGCGTCGTCGGCGCACTCCTCGGCGGAGGCGCCGGCCAGGGTGGGGGAGGCCTGGGCGACGACGGGGGCGGAGAAGGGCGCCAGGGCCAGGGTTCCGGCCAGGACGGCGGTGCCGAGCACACGACGTGAGGTACGCGGCGATATACGGACAAGAGCACGCACAGGTGACTCCTCGCGGGGGGTGGTGGGAGGTACTTCCTCGCCACGGCGGGGAGATTACGCGTCCATGTCAGACACCGTTGAGCGGTGATCAGGCCCAATCATTCGTGGGGCAATTCGGTGCATCGGGAAGAAAATCTTGTGTGGCTTCCGGAGTTTGAGACGGCGACGTAACCGAAGTGGTGTCGGTGGCGGGTGGTGTGTCCGGATTCGAGAGGCCGGATTCACCACCCGCCGTAGCCATGTGATCTTCCGTTAACAGAAGGAATCATGGCTGAAAATCGACGGTCGGGGGCGGGCAGGTATCGGCCGCCCGGCCGTCAGGAGTCGACCAGGCGTCGATCAGACGACGGGCTGGTGGACCCGCTCGACGCGCTGCGAGCCGCTGAGCGTCCGGTAGGAGCGCGCCCACGAGGCCGTCGCGGCCGGATCGCGCTTGTCGGAGACCGTGTAGTAGTCCATCTGCGAGCGCGCGGCCGTCACGTCGAGGACGCCGTAGCCGTGGTGGTCCATGTCCACCCACTTCACGTGCCGGTTGGCCGCCCTCACCGCGCCCGCGGCCACCACCGAGAGGGTGCCCGGAGCCACGTTCAGCATGTCGTCCAGGTTGTCCGAGGTCACCGACGTGACCACGAACTCGGTGGCCACCGAGGCGGAGAGCGGGTACGTGGCCGCCCTGGCCGGCACGTCGTTGGCCCAGGCCATGTGGATGTCACCGGTCAGGAAGACGGTGTTCCGGATCGCCCGGGAGCTCAGATGGGCCAGCAGCTCCTTGCGGTCGTCGGTGAAGCCGTCCCACTGGTCGACGTTGACCGCGATCCCCTCGGCCGGCAGCCCGAGCAGCTCGGCGAGGGGTTCGAGCAGGTGCGCCGGCAGCGAGCCGAAGGCGACCGGCGAGATCATCACCGAGGTGCCGACCAGCTGCCAGGCGGCGTCCGAACCGGCCAGGCCGGACTTCAGCCAGTCCAGCTGCGCGCGGCCGGTGATCGAACGCTCGGGGTCGTCGACCGTGCCGGACCCGGTCTTCGCCGGGGCGGAGCGGAAGGAGCGCAGGTCGAGCAGGTGCAGATCGGCCAGTCGGCCGAAACGGATCCGCCGGAAGACCGTGCCCTCGGTGGAGGCGCGGACCGGCATCCACTCGAAGTAGGCCCGCTTGGCGGCGGCGACCCGGGCGGCCCAGTCGCCCTCGGCGCCGGGGGTGTGGTTCTCGGCCCCGCCGGTCCAGGCGTCGTTGGCGAACTCGTGGTCGTCCCAGATCGCCACCACCGGGTGGGCCGCGTGCAGCGCCTGGAGGTCCGGGTCCGTCTTGTACCGGCCGTGCCGGGTGCGGTAATCGGCCAGTGACACGATCTCGTGGCGCGGTTCGTGGGTGCGGACGGTGTCCTTCGCCTCCGGGTAGACCCCGCTCGCGTACTCGTAGAGGTAGTCGCCCAGGTGCAGGATCGCGTCCAGGTCGGCGCGGGCCGCGAGGTGGCGGTACGCGGAGAAGTGGCCGGCCTCGTAGTTGGCGCAGGACACCACGCCGAAGCGGACGCCCGGCACGGCGGAGTCGGCCGCCGGCGCGGTGCGGGTCCGGCCGGTGGCCGAGACGGCGGTGCCGGCGGTGAAGCGGAAGAAGTAGGCGGTGGACGGGCGCAGGCCCCGGACGTCGGCCTTGACCGTGTGGTCGGAGGCGGCGCCGGCCGTGGCCGAACCGGCGGCCACGACCCGGGCGAAGGAGCGGTCCTCGGCCACCTCCCAGTCGACGCGGACGTCCGCGCCGAGCCCGGAGCCGGGGACGGCCTCGGGGGAGGGGGTGACGCGCGTCCACAGCAGGACGCCGTCGGGCAGCGGGTCGCCCGAGGCGACGCCGTGCGGGAAGGCGGGCGCAGGGGCGTCCGCGAGGGCCGGTGCGGCGCCCGCGCCGAGCAGCGCGGGGGTGGCGACGGCGGAGGCGGCGGCGGCCTTGACGACCGTGCGCCGCGTGGGGGCGGGAGAGAGGGAGTGACTGGTCACGGCCAGTCAGATTACTGACGGGTAGAAAAGGTTGACAGGCGGAAACCGGAAAGTTCTCCGGAGTTTCGCCCGCCGCTCACGACGACGTCCGGATGTCCCCTTCGTCCCCCGGTCCGCGCGGACCGGGGGAGCGGGGGGCGGAGGCGTCAGCCGCCGAGCACCGGGGTGAGCGCGGCGTTGAACTCCTCGACCGTCAGCGGCGGGTTCTGCGAGCCCTGGGCGGTCAGGGTCTTGCCGTCCATCCTCAGCGTCGGCGTGCCCGTCACGCCGCTGTCGTCGAAGGCCTTCGACATCTTCATCGCCCAGGCGTCGAAGGTGCCGTCCTCCACGTGCTTCCTGAAGGCGGCGTTGCCCTTCAGCGCCGGGACCGTGTCCGCGACCTCCAGGAGGTAGGAGTCCTTCGCGAACTTGTCCTCGCTCTCCTCCGGGTGCCACTGCGCGGAGTAGAGGGCGGCCTTGTACTTCAGGAAGGCCTCCGGGCTCACGTCGAGCGCCGCGCCCAGCGCCGACAGGGCGTTCTTCGAGCCCTCACCCCGGTCCATGTCGTCGATGAAGGTCGCGCCGACGTACTTGACCTTGTACTTGCCGGCCTCGACGTCCTTCTCGACGGTGGAGCCGACCGACTGCTCGAAGGTCGCGCAGACCGGGCAGCGCGAGTCCTCGTACAGCTCCAGGGTCTTCTTCGCCGACGCCTTGCCGACGACGACGGTGGTGCCGTTCTCGCCCTCGGTGTTCTTCGGGGCCGTGACCGTCCTGGCGTCGGCCGCGGTCTCCCAGGCGGTGGGCTGGTTGGCCTGGACGACCGCGTAGCCGATGCCGCCGGCGGCGGCGAGCACGGCCACCGCCGAGACGCCGACGACCAGCTGCCGGCGGACCCGGTCCTTCTTCGCCCGGGCCTCGCGCTCCGCGCGCAGACGTTCGCGGGCGGCGGCCTTGTTGGCGTGGTTGTTGCGTGCACTCATGATCGTGTGTCTCCGGGATGAAGCGGGGCGGGGCAGGGGAAGGCGTGCGCTCAGACGAGAGCGAGCGCTCCCCGCGGCGGCCCCCGCCGTCCCACGGAGTGCACGAGCAGCCGCGTCCGCGACGGGCGCGGCCGGGGCTCCGGACGCGCCGGACCCGCCGTCCGGGGGCGGGCCGTGCCCGCCAGGGCCACGAGGAGCTCCAGCGGCCGGAAGGCGCAGGCGGCCACCGCGCCGAGCAGCCGCACCAGCGCCCGCTCCCCGCCGCGCAGCCAGGCGGCCGCCGTGAGGCCGACCAGCACGTGGGCGCCGAGCAGCAGCCAGGGCAGCGCCGGATCGGGGGAGGCGAGCACCGCCGCGGCCCCGCTCTCGGGCGCCGCGACCCCGGGCAGCGGGGTCCCCACGGCGCCGCCGCAGAGCACCTCCACCCCGAACGACCGCAGCGCCCCGGCGACCGGCCCGCCCGCGGGGCCGTAGCAGACCGCCTGGCCGGAGGTGAAGAGCGTGTCGGCGGCCAGCTCCAGCGGGACGAGCAGCCCCGCGATCGGGCCGAAGCCGCGCTCCCGGCCGGCCAGCGCGTACGCCACGGCGAAGACGCCGGCGGCGACCGGCACGACCGTGCCCAGCGGCAGCGGGACCCCCGAGAGCAGGACGTGCGAGGCCACGGACAGCGCCACGACCAGTGCCGTGAAGACCGCTGCCCGCAGCGCCCTCAGCCGCGTCCCTGCCATGTCCATCGTCGGACGAGTCTGCCACGACGGGTCGTAAGGGGTCCCTAAGGAGGAGCTGTGGATCCGGTTACAGCCCCGGGATCCGGCCGTTGCGGAAGAGGTCCACGAAGATCTGGTGGTCCTCGCGCGCGCGTGCCCCGTAGGCGTGGGCGAAGTCCACCAGGAGCTCCGTGAAGCCCTCCTCGTCGGCGGCGATCGCCGCGTCGATGGCCCGCTCCGTGGAGAACGCCACCAGCGAGTGGCCGCTGGACTCGTCCGCCGCCGCGTGCATGGTCGCGGTCGCCCGGCCCAGGTCCGCCACGGTCGCCGCGATGTCCTGCGGGTCGTCGATGTCCGACCAGTCCAGGTCGACCGCGTACGGGGACACCTCGGCGACCAGCTGCCCGGAGCCGTCCAGCTCCGTCCACCCCAGCCACGGGTCGGCGTGCGCCTGGAGCGCCCGCTGCGAGATCACCGTGCGGTGCCCCTCGTGCCGGAAGTAGCCCCGCACCTCGGGATCGGTGACGTGCCGCGAGACCGCCGGGGTCTGCGCCTGCTTCATGTAGATCACGACGTCGTTCTCCAGGGCGTCGCTGTGCCCCTCCAGCAGGAGGTTGTACGAGGGGAGTCCGGCCGAGCCGATGCCGATGCCGCGCCGGCCGACCACGTCCTTCACGCGGTACGAGTCGGGGCGGACCCGGCTCGCCTCCGGCAGGGTCTCCAGGTAGGCGTCGAAGGCGGTCAGCACCTTGTACCGGGTCGCCGCGTCCAGCTCGATCGCCCCGCCGCCCGGCGCGAAGCGGCGCTCGTACTCCCGGACCGCGGTCATCGAGTCGAGCAGCCCGAAACGGGTCATCGCGCGGGCCTGGCGCAGCGCCCCGAGGAGCGCCCCGTCGGCGGTCTCCAGGGTGAAGCCGGGCACCTCGTCCCCCTGGGCGCCGCCGGCCAGGGCGTGGATCCGCTCCCGGTAGGCCGCGGCGTAGACCCGGACCAGGTGGGTGATCTGCGCGTCGCTCAGGGCCTTGGCGTAGCCGATCAGGGCGAGGGAGGCGGCGAGCCTCTTGAGGTCCCAGGTGAAGGGGCCGACGTACGCCTCGTCGAAGTCGTTCACGTTGAAGATCAGGCGCCCGTTGGCGTCCATGTAGGTGCCGAAGTTCTCCGCGTGCAGATCGCCGTGGATCCACACCCGGCCGGTCCGCCCGTCGAGGAACGGGCCGCCCAGGGCCTCCTCCTCCAGGTCCTCGTAGAAGAGGCAGGCGGTGCCCCGGTAGAAGGCGAAGGCGGAGCCGGCCATCTTCCGGAACTTGACCCTGAAGGCGGCCGGGTCGGCGGCGAGCAGCTCGCCGAAGGCGGTGTCGAAGACGCCGAGGATCTGCTCACCGCGCTCGGCGGCGGTGGGCTGGGGGACCGACATCGAAGGTGCCTCCTGGTACGGGGCGGGGCGCGGACAAATGGGACAGGTGTTCCCTGACTCACAACGCGTGACCGTACCGCCCGGTGCCCGACTCCTGTCACTCGTGCGACGTAGACTTCGACGCTGTCCCCCCGGATCGCGGGGGTCTGGGGTCGCTCCCCAGAGGATCGCAGCATCGCCGGAGGCACCCCCCGTGACCAAGCCGCCCTTCACGCACCTCCACGTCCACACCCAGTACTCCCTGCTGGACGGTGCCGCGCGGCTGAAGGACATGTTCAACGCGTGCAACGAGATGGGCATGACCCACATCGCCATGTCCGACCACGGCAACCTGCACGGCGCGTACGACTTCTTCCACACGGCGAAGAAGGCGGGCGTGACGCCGATCATCGGTATCGAGGCGTACGTCGCCCCCGAGTCCCGGCGGAACAAGCGCAAGATCCAGTGGGGCCAGCCCCACCAGAAGCGGGACGACGTCTCCGGCTCCGGCGGCTACACCCACAAGACGATCTGGGCGGCGAACGCCACCGGACTGCACAACCTCTTCAGGCTCTCCTCCGACGCCTACGCCGAGGGCTGGCTCCAGAAGTGGCCCCGGATGGACAAGGAGACCATCTCCCAGTGGTCGGAGGGGCTGATCGCCTCCACCGGCTGCCCCTCCGGCGAGCTCCAGACCAGGCTCCGCCTCGGCCAGTTCGACGAGGCCCTGAAGTCGGCCTCCGAGTACCAGGACATCTTCGGCAAGGACCGCTACTTCCTGGAGCTGATGGACCACGGCATCGAGATCGAGCGCCGGGTCCGCGACGGCCTCCTGGAGATCGGCAAGAAGCTCGGCATCCCGCCGCTGGTCACCAACGACTCGCACTACACCTACGCGCACGAGGCCACCGCCCACGACGCCCTGCTCTGCATCCAGACCGGCAAGAACCTCTCCGACCCGGACCGCTTCAAGTTCGACGGCACCGGCTACTACCTGAAGTCCACGGACGAGATGTACGCCATCGACTCCTCGGACGCCTGGCAGGAGGGGTGCGCCAACACCCTCCTGGTCGCCCAGCAGATCGACACCGCCGGCATGTTCGAGGCGAAGAACCTCATGCCCAGGTTCGACATCCCGGAGGGCTACACCGAGGTCACCTGGTTCCGCGAGGAGACCATGAAGGGCATGCACCGGCGCTTCCCCGGCGGCATCCCGGACGACCGCATGAAGCAGGTCGAGTACGAGATGGACACCATCATCTCGATGGGCTTCCCCGGCTACTTCCTCGTCGTCGCCGACTTCATCATGTGGGCGAAGAGCCAGGGCATCGCCGTGGGCCCCGGCCGAGGCTCCGCGGCCGGCTCGATCGTCGCGTACGCCATGGGCATCACCGACCTCGACCCCATCCCGCACGGCCTGATCTTCGAGCGCTTCCTCAACCCCGAGCGCATCTCCATGCCCGACGTCGACATCGACTTCGACGAGCGCCGGCGCGTCGAGGTGATCCGGTACGTCACCGAGAAGTACGGCGCCGACAAGGTCGCCATGATCGGCACCTACGGCAAGATCAAGGCCAAGAACGCCATCAAGGACTCCGCGCGCGTCCTCGGCTACCCGTACGCCATGGGCGACCGGCTCACCAAGGCCATGCCCGCCGACGTCCTCGGCAAGGGCATCGACCTCGACGGCATCACCAACCCCACCCACCCGCGCTACGGCGAGGCGGGCGAGATCCGGGCGATGTACGAGAACGAGCCGGACGTGAAGAAGGTCATCGACACCGCCAAGGGCGTCGAGGGCCTGGTCCGCCAGATGGGCGTGCACGCCGCCGGCGTGATCATGTCCAGCGAGCCGATCGTCGACCACGCCCCGATCTGGGTGCGGCACACCGACGGCGTCACCATCACGCAGTGGGACTACCCGCAGTGCGAGTCGCTCGGCCTGCTGAAGATGGACTTCCTCGGCCTGCGCAACCTCACGATCATGGACGACGCCGTCAAGATGGTGAAGGCCAACAAGGGGATCGAGCTCGACCTCCTGGCCCTGCCGCTGGACGACCCCAAGACCTTCGAACTGCTCCAGCGCGGCGACACCCTCGGCGTCTTCCAGTTCGACGGCGGCCCCATGCGGTCCCTGCTCCGCCTGATGAAGCCCGACAACTTCGAAGACATCTCCGCCGTGTCCGCGCTCTACCGCCCGGGCCCGATGGGCATGAACTCGCACACGAACTACGCCCTGCGCAAGAACGGGCAGCAGGAGATCACCCCGATCCACCCGGAGCTGGAGGAGCCCCTCCAGGAGGTCCTGGCGGTCACCTACGGCCTGATCGTCTACCAGGAGCAGGTGCAGAAGGCCGCCCAGATCATCGCCGGCTACTCGCTCGGCGAGGCCGACATCCTCCGCCGCGTGATGGGCAAGAAGAAGCCCGACGAGCTGGCGAAGAACTTCGTGATCTTCGAGGCCGGAGCCAAGAAGAAGGGCTTCAGCGACGCGGCCATCAAGGCCCTCTGGGACGTCCTGGTCCCCTTCGCCGGCTACGCCTTCAACAAGGCCCACTCCGCCGCGTACGGCCTGGTCTCCTACTGGACCGCCTACCTCAAGGCGAACTACCCCGCCGAGTACATGGCGGGCCTGCTGACCTCGGTCAAGGACGACAAGGACAAGTCCGCGGTCTACCTCAACGAGTGCCGCCGCATGGGCATCAAGGTCCTCCCGCCGAACGTGAACGAGTCGGAGTCGAACTTCGCCGCCCAGGGCGACGACGTCATCCTCTTCGGCCTCACCGCCGTCCGGAACGTCGGCTCCAACGTCGTCGAGTCGATCATCAAGAGCCGCAAGGCCAAGGGGAAGTACGCCACCTTCCCCGACTTCCTCGACAAGGTCGAGGCCGTGGTCTGCAACAAGCGGACCGTCGAGTCGCTGATCAAGGCCGGCGCCTTCGACACCATGGGCCACA
The DNA here is from genome assembly GCF_014650895.1 of Streptomyces omiyaensis. Lineage (GTDB taxonomy): Bacteria > Actinomycetota > Actinomycetes > Streptomycetales > Streptomycetaceae > Streptomyces > Streptomyces omiyaensis. Next base: position 45,805 of record NZ_BMVV01000010.1, on the reverse strand, counting down.
CCCGCAAGGGCCTGGTCGCCCAGCACGAACCCATGATCGACAACGTGGTGGCGGTCAAGCGCAAGGAGGCCGAGGGCCAGTTCGACCTCTTCGGCGGCATGGGCGAGGAGGACAGCAGCGAGCCCGGCTTCGGCCTCGACGTCACCTTCACCGAGGACGAGTGGGACAAGACCTACCTGCTCGCGCAGGAGCGCGAGATGCTGGGCCTGTACGTCTCCGACCACCCGCTCTTCGGCCTGGAGCACGTCCTCTCCGACAAGACCGACGCCGGCATCTCCCAGCTCACCGGCGGCGAGCACGCCGACGGCGCCGTCGTCACCATCGGCGGCATCATCTCCGGCCTCCAGCGCAAGATGACCAAGCAGGGCAACGCCTGGGCCATCGCCACCGTCGAGGACCTCGCCGGCTCCATCGAGTGCATGTTCTTCCCGGCCACCTACCAGCTGGTCTCCACCCAGCTCGTCGAGGACGCCGTCGTCTTCGTCAAGGGCCGGCTCGACAAGCGCGAGGACGTCCCCCGTCTGGTCGCCATGGAGCTGATGGTCCCCGACCTCTCCAACGCCGGGGCCAACGCCCCGGTGATCCTCACCATCCCGGCGCTCAAGGTCACTCCGCCGATGGTGAGCCGACTGGACGAGATCCTCCGCCACCACAAGGGCAACACGGAGGTGCGGATCAAGCTCCAGGGCCCCCGCTCCACCACCGTGCTCCGCCTCGACCGGCACCGCGTCACGGCCGACCCCGCCCTCTTCGGCGACCTGAAGGTGCTGCTCGGCCCCTCCTGCCTCGCGGGCTGACCGCGCGCACGCGCACACGCGCAAGGGGCGCGCCCGTCGTCACGGGCGCGCCCCTTTGCCGTCCTGCGGGCGTCAGTTGTGGCCGAAGCGCTTCTGACGGCCCTTCCGCGCCATGTCACCGGGGGTGACCTGGGAGGCGCGGCTCTCGGCCTGTGACTCCATCGACGACTGCTGCGCCTGCTGGGCACCGCGCTCGGCCGGCGACTGCTGCTTCTGACGGTTCTGGTTGCGGTTCTTGGCCATGGGGATGATGCCTCCTCGAAGGGATCTGGGGGCCAAAGCCGCTGTCAGACTCACATACGGGAGAAACCGCCGCATGTTGGATCATTACGGTGGGTGAGGGAGCCCCCGGCGGAGGCGGGCCGTCACTCCGCCACGCCGATGATCCAGTTCCGGCCGTCAACCCCCCGGCCGTCGGGCAGACTCGACACGACCCGGAAGACCCGAGATCCCGAGTCCGGCCGAGATCCGAAAGAGGGTGGAGCGCGTGGACCGATGCGTCGTCCTGGTGGACGCCGGCTATCTGCTGGGGGCCGCCGCCACCCTGCTCGCCGGAGAACCGGCCCGCTCCCGCATCAGCGTGGACCACGCCGGCCTCATCCGGCAGCTGAGGGAGCGGGCCGAGGACGAGACCGGCCTCCCGCTCCTGCGGATCTACTGGTTCGACGGCGCCCCCGACCGGGTGCCCCAGCCCGAGCACCGCAGGCTGCGCGTGATGCCCCGGGTCACCGTCCGGCTGGGCGCCCTGACCCGCAGCGACGGACGCTGGGCCCAGAAGGGCGTCGACGCGGCCATGCACACCGAGCTCACCGAGCTGGCCCGCAACCGCGCCTGCACCGACATCGTCCTCGTCACCGGCGACGGCGACCTGCTGCCCGGCCTGATGTCGGCCAAGGAGCACGGCGTCGCCGTCCACCTCTGGGCCGTCCAGGCCGCCGACGGCGACTACAACCAGTCCGAGGACCTGGTCGCCGAGGCCGACGAGCGCCGGGTCCTCGACCGGACCTGGATCACCCGGGCCGTCCGCGCCAAGGACCTCACCGGTGTCTGCGTCCCGCCGCCGGTGCCCCGCCCCGAGATCGCCGCCATCCTCTCCGCACCGCTGCCCGAGGCCGCCCTCGCCTCCGCCGAGCGGGCCGCGGAGGCCGCCGCCGCGGCCGCCGGCCTGCGCAACGGCACCCCGGCCCCCGACGGGCCCCCCGTGCCCGCCCCCGGCGGGCACGGCCACCCGGTGCCGCCGCCCGCCGCGGGCCGGGCCGTCCCCACCCCCAAGGACCTCGCCGGACTGCGCCCCGCCGCCCCGCAGCCCACGGCGCCCCCGCAGGCCAGCGCCCTGCGCTGGTCCTCCGACCGGGGCTGGGTCGAGCGGCCGGCGACCGCGCTCGGCGAGCCCCCCGAGACCGCCTCGCTGCCCACCCTCGCCCAGCTCACCAGCGCCGAGCAGCGCTGGGCCGACCGCGAGGACGACATCACCACCGTCGGCGGCGACCCCTTCGAGGTCGGCCAGGTGTTCGCCCGGCGGTGGCTGGAGCGGCTCCCCGAGCAGAGCCACGTCCAGCGCCTCTCCGTCCTGTACCCCCGGATCCCGCACCGCATCGACGGCGAACTCCTCCGCTACGCCGCCCGGTTCGGCCTCCTCGCCCACAAGGACGACCAGATCGACGAGCACGACCGCTACGCCATCCGCGCCGGATTCTGGCGCGAGATCGACGTCCGCGCCGCCGCCGAACACGCCCCCGCGCCCGGAGCCGGATCGGCGACCCCGTAGGCTCTCCCCCCGTGAGTACGGTGTGCGTGGTGCGGGATCTGGTCAAGACGTACCCCGCCACGCGCGGCGGGCGGGGCACGCCCGCGACCCCGGAGGTGCGGGCCACCGACGGGGTCAGCCTCGACGTGCGCGGCGGCGAGATCTTCGGCCTGCTCGGACCCAACGGGGCCGGCAAGTCCACCCTGGTCCGCCAGCTGACCGGGCTGATGCGCCCCGACTCCGGCACCGTCACGCTCCTCGGCCACGACCTGGTCCGCCACCCCGAGCGCGCCGCCCGCCTCCTCGCCCACCTCGGCCAGGAGTCCACCGCGCTCGACGAGCTGACCGTCGCCCTCGCCGCCGAGACCACCGGCCGGCTGCGCGGCCTCACCGCCGCCGACGCCCGCGCCGAGCGGGACGCCGTCCTCGACGAGCTGGGCCTCGGCGAGCTGGCCGGCCGCCCCCTCAAGAAGCTCTCCGGCGGGCAGCGCAGGCTCGCCTGCCTCGCCGCCGCCCTCGTCGGCCATCGGCCCGTCCTCGTCCTCGACGAGCCCACCACCGGCATGGACCCGGTCGCCCGCCGGGCCGTCTGGGCCGCCGTCGACCGGCGCCGCGCCGAGCACGGCACCACCGTCCTCCTCGTCACCCACAACGTCATCGAGGCCGAGACCGTCCTCGACCGGGTCGCCGTCCTCGACCGCGGCCGGGTGATCGCCTGCGACACCCCCGCCGGGCTGAAGGAACGTGTCGCCGACGAGGTCCGCGTCGAGCTGGTCTGGCGCGACGCCGCCCCGCTCGACCTCCCCGAGATCGCCGCCCTGCGCGCGTCGGCCCGGGAGACCGGCCGCCGCTGGGTCCTCCGCCTCGCCCCCGACGCGGCCCGCGCCGCCGTCGCGGTCGTCACCGGCGGCGCCGCCTTCGCGGCCCTCGACGACTTCACCCTCGCCACGCCCAGCCTGGAGGACGTCTACCTCGCCCTCGGCGGCGCCGCCCGCGAAGGACTGGTGAAGGCGTGAACCACCTCCCGCACCCCTTCCGCACCCCCGGCGTGACCTCCCACCTGCCGCACGTCACCCCCAGGAGCTGTCCGCGTTGAGCACCCTGCCCGCCGAGGCCCTGTCGGCCGGCGTGCCGGCCCCCGCGGCCCGGGACGCCGAGGAGGCCGCGCCCCTCGCCCCGCCCGCCCGGCTGCTGCCCTCCCTCGCCGCCGTCTACAAGGCGCAGCTCAGCCGGGCCCGGGTCGCCCGCATCCCGCTGCTCTTCGTCGCCACCTTCCAGTCCATCGGCATCATGATCATGATGCGCGGGGTCGTCGACGGCGGTTCCGAGGCCCGGGCCGTCGTGGCCGGCTCCACCGTCCTCGTGGTCGCCTTCGTCGCCCTCAACCTGCTCGCCCAGTACTTCGGCCGGCTGCGCGCCGACGGCGGCCTCGACCACTACGCCACCCTGCCCGTGCCGCCCGCCGCCGTGGTGCTCGGCGCCGCCGGCGCGTACGCCTCCTTCACCGTCCCCGGCACCCTGGTCACCGCCGTCACCGGGGCCGTCCTCTTCGGCCTGCCGCTCGGGCACCTGTGGCTGCTCGCGGCCGTCGTCCCGCTCTCCGGCGCCGCCCTCGCCGGGGTCGGCGCCGCCCTCGGGCTGCTCGCTCCCCGCCAGGAACTGGCCACCCTCCTCGGCCAGCTGGGCATGTCCGCCGCGCTGCTCCTCGGCGTGCTGCCGGCCGAGCGGATGCCGGAGCCGATCCTCTGGGCCCGCGACCTGCTGCCCTCCACGTACGGCGTCGAGGCCCTGGCCCGCGCCTTCGACCGGCACCCGGACTGGACGGCCGTCGCCCTCGACCTGGCCGTCTGCGGCGTGGTCGGCGTCCTGTCGCTGGCCCTCGCCACCTGGGCCTACCGCAGGGCCGCGGTCCGCTGAGGCGGGCCACGGGCACACCTGGCACGATGGCGGGGTGACCGCACCCCTGACGCCCTCGCAGCCGCCGCCGCACGATCCCGAGTGGCCCCCGCCGCCCCCGCCGTACCAGGGTCCGGACGGCGACCCGATCACGGCGGCCGAGGTCGTCCAGGGTCTCGTGGTCACGGCCGCCTCGGCGGTCGCCGGCGCCGTGCTCGGCGTGCTCTGGGTGTGGCTCGCCCCCACCGTCCAGCTGATCTCCGACGGCAAGGGCGTCTACCTGCGCGACTCCGAGGGCGAGGCGGCGATCGGCGCCGACGGCACCTTCGTCCTCCTCGCCCTCGCCTTCGGCGCGGTCGCCGGACTCGTCGTCTTCCTCGTCCGCCGCAAGGGCGGCGTCCCGCTCGTCCTGGGGCTCGCCGTCGGCGGCGTCCTCGGCTCGCTGCTCGCCTGGTGGCTGGGGACGAAGCTCGGGCCGACCGCCGACGTGATCGCGCACGCCAAGGCCGTCGGCCCCGAAGTCGTCTTCGACGCCCCCCTGAAGCTCCAGATGGGCGCCGCCGCGATGCTGGCCTGGCCGCTCGCCGCGACCGTCGTTCACCTGCTGCTGACCGGGCTCCTCGGCCCCCGCGACCCGGAACCGGGCCCCTGGGACGCCGGCAAGCGCTGAGCGCCCCCGGTCAGCCGCGGCCGATCGGGGCCAGCACCGCGGAGGTCAGCGCGGCCAGGTCGGCGGGGGAGAGCTCGACCTCCAGGCCCCGCCGGCCCGCCGAGACGCAGATCGTGGTGTGCTCCGACGCCGAGGAGTCGAGCACGGTGCGCAGCCGCTTCCGCTGCCCCAGCGGGGAGATCCCGCCCCGGACGTAGCCGGTGGTCCGCTCGGCCGCCGCCGGGTCCGCCATCGCGGCCCGCTTGCCGCCGACCGCCGTCGCCAGTGCCTTCAGGTCCAGCTGGCCGGCGACCGGCACCACCGCCACCGTCAGCTCCCCGTCGACGTCCGCCACCAGCGTCTTGAAGACCCGGTCGGGCGTGACGCCGAGCGCCTCCGCCGCCTCCTCGCCGTACGACGGGGCGGCCGGGTCGTGCTCGTAGGCGTGCAGGGTGTACGCGGTGCCGGCCGAGGCCAGCGCCACCGTCGCCGGGGTGCCGCCGCCGTTCTTCTGCTTCTTCTTCGCCACCGGGACCTCCGCGGTTCCCTCGGTCCGTCAGTTCGGGTAGGTCGGCGCCTGGGTCAGCTCCACCGCCGGCAGCGAGGGCAGGTGCCGCAGCACCGCCGTCTCGGCGCGCAGCAGGGCCAGCTCCTCGCGCAGCCGGACCGTGGTGTCCGGTGCCTCCAGGAGCCGCTGTTTCGTCGGCACGTCCACCATCGCCGCCGCGGCGACCAGGTAGGACACCACCGAGGGGTCGTCGGGCAGCTCGGAGGTGGTCAGCGACCGCTCCCGGGCCCCCGCGAGGCGCTTCTGGTACGCCCGGAAGGCCCGCAGCACCCCCTCGGCCAGCGCCTCCGCCTCCTCGCCCTGGTCCTCCGGGATCTCCTCGGTCTCCGCCGTCAGGAACGGGCCGCTCGCGTCCACCGCGCGCAGCCGCACCCGGGTGGTGCCGGTGACCATCACCTCGTACGAGCCGTCCCCCCGCTGCCGGATGCTCGCCGCGTCCGCGACGCACCCCACCGGGTGGAAGCTCCGGAGCGGGTCGGGGCCGAAGCCGGCCCCCGGGCCCCTCTCCGGCAGCGCCGTCGGGTCGGGCATGCCGGGCGCGGTCGGCGCGACCTCCTGCCCGTCCCGGATCGCGACCACGGCGAATCGCCGCGGCTCGGAGGAGTCGATGTCGAGCAGCGAGCGCATCATGGCGCGATACCGCTCCTCGAAGACGTTGAGCGGCAGCACGAGGCCCGGGAAAAGCACCGCGTTGAGCGGGAAGAGGGGCAGGCGAGCGGTGGTCACAGCGGCCAAGCCTAATGGCCGCGCGGACCGCTCCGTCCGGGGATTCCACCGGCCCGCTCCCACAGCGGTGTCCGCCGCGCCAGCTCCGTCCGCGTCCGGTCCCGGGTGGCCAGGAACCGGCGGAGCGGATCATGGCCGCCGACCGCCCAGGGGAAGGAGGTCGCGTACGGCCCCGTACGGCCGAACTCGTCCCGCGCCTCGGCCCACCGTCCCCGCGCCACCAGCACGTACGCCAGCAGGTTCCGCGCCTCCGCCGGCCACGGGTCGCCCGCGGCGAACGCCGCCGACAGCGCCCGGCCCCGGTCCGCCGCCCGGTCGATCCGCGGACCGTCCGCCACCGGCTCCGCCGCCCGGTCCCGCCCGGCGCCCGGCAGCGGGCGCAGGGCCTCGTACCCGGCGCGCACCGGCAGCGCCCGCACCAGCGAGCCGTCCACCGCGTCGTCGGCCGCCTGCTCGGCGAAGTCGAAGGCGGCCCGGTGCGAGCCGTACCACTGGGCCGACAGGTACTTCAGCGCGGCCACGTGGCAGCCGTAGTGGTGCGGGGAGCGGAGCAGGGCCTGCTCCCAGAGCCCCTCGAAGACCGCGTGCCCCGCGTGCGCCCCGCGCGCGTGGTCCAGCGCGAGCCGCCACGGCACCGGGTCGCGGCCCGCCTCCCCGGCCAGCCGGCGCAGCAGCGGGTCCAGCTCGCGCAGCCGCTCCGCCCGGGCCGGCGACTCCCAGGCCCGGCGCACCGCCAGCTGCGCCGACACCAGCAGCGCGTCGGGGTCCCGGGGCGCGACCTCCCGCCACCGCTCCAGCCACTCGCCCCTGCCGTACGCGAAGGTGGCCAGCCGGGTCACGTAGCGGTCCCGGTCCTCCCACTCCGCGGCGTCCCGGGTGGTCGCCAGCAGTTTCGCGGCGGGCTCCGGATCACCGAGGGCGGCGGCCACCAGGGCCGGGGCGAGCCGCTCGTCGGGGGCGTCCAGCAACACGTCGTCGTCCGGCGTCAGCCCCTCGGCGAGACGCGGGGCGTGCCGGGTCGAACGGAGGGTGCCGACCAGGGCACGGAGGAAGGACATGGCAGGACGCATCTTCCCACCGCGGACCCCTCGGGGCCCGCCCCGCCGGCCCGCCTTCACCCGGATCTCACCCGGTCTCCCCCCGGCCGTCACGCCCGCTCGCCCGCGCGTGCGAGCGCCCCCGGCCGGGGACGCGGGCGGCTCGGCCCGTCAGCCGCGCCGCAGGAGCCTGGTCGCGCCCGCCGCGACCGTCGTGGCCAGGATCCAGCCGAGGAGGATCAGCACCGCGGCCGCCCACTGCCAGCCGCCCTCCAGCCGCCAGTAGCCGTCCTGCCCGAGCGTGATCACCGGCAGGAGGAGGTCCAGGGCGTAGAGCGTGCCGTTCCACGCGGGCCCCTCGCCCTCCTTGATCGGCACCGGCCGGTACCGCGAGAAGGCCAGCGTGCCCGCCGCCCACAGCACCGCCATCCACAGCGCCGCCCGGCCGGGCCGGTAGCCGTACGCCACCGTCCAGTCCTGGACGTACCCCCACAGCTTCCCCGCGACCGGCAGGGTCTCGCGTCTGCGCCGCTGCTTGGCGAGGAGCACCTCGCGGGCGTCCGCGTCCTCCCCGCTGTTGCGCAGCACCGTCGCCAGCCGCTCGTACGGCTCCGGGGCGTACTCGGGGGTCGCCGCCGCCACCCACTCCAGCCGCCGGGTCAGCGGGAAGTGGCCGTACGGCACCAGGTTCTCGTAGACGAAGCCGCTCATGGACAGGCCGCCGGGGCCCGGCCAGCTCGTCGACAGGTCGATCAGCGTCACCACCCGCGCGCCGTTCAGCACCACCCGGCCCTCCTCCGGGCGCTCGCCGTTGAACCGCAGCTCCGGGGTGGCTATCCGGCGCAGCGACAGCTCCTCCCGGCGGGCCCCGCTGAGCAGGAAGCGGGCGCGGTTCAGGTCCACCGCGTCCCCGAACCGCCCGTCGTCCAGCCGCACTCCGCCGTGGAACTCGACCGGCTTGCGGCGGGAGTCCCGGACCGGCGCCACGCCGTACGGCGGAGTGGCCGTGGAGCCGCTGCCGCCCTCGTACACCCAGGCCGCGTTGAGGTAGAGGGTGCGCTCGACGGTCAGCTGGGGGGCGTTCAGCGCGCGGCGGCCCTGGGCCGCGCGCAGCACGCTGCCCCGCAGGCTGAGCGAGACCCCGACCTTCGCCCCGCGCAGGCTGAACTCGCCGTACGTCTCGATCAGCTCGGCCTGGAGGTCCTGCGCCACCACCATGCCGTCGGCCGTGATCGCCCGGCCCCGCCCGTCCGGCCACACCTGGATCTGGTTGATCAGCAGGTCGGTGCCGATCTGCGCGTCCGTCAGCCGGATGCCCTGCCGGACCCGGCAGCGCGGCAGGTGCAGATCGCCCTCCGTGTGCAGCCGGGCCGCCTCCAGGCGGGGGAGCGCGCAGCCGACCATCCGCAGCGTGCCGAACCGCGCCTCGGGCACCACCACCTCGCCGTCGAAGCGGCAGCCGTGCAGCTCCACGTAGGGCGCTACGGACCCGCCCGCCAGGTCCAGCACGCCGGTGATCCGCACCCCGCGCAGCTTCAGCGCCGCGACCCGGCCCGACCGGGCCGGCGGCCCGTCGAGCAGCAGCGCCGCCACCACGTCCGCGCGCACGCTCCGCTCCGGCCCCCACGGCAGCTCCCCGAACGGGTCGTCCCGCTCCGGCACCCCCTCCGTCAGATCGCAGGTCCTGCCGATCCGGAACGCCTGCCACACGGCCCGCTCCGGGCCCGTGAGACCGTCCGGCATCCCGTCCTCGTGCGGCTCGGTCACTGCCGCCCCCTCGCTCTCCCCGATGCGCTCCCACCACTCCGCTCACCGGGAGTCGTGGATTCGTACAGTCGTTCTTCCCGTGCTGTGACGGACTGAACGCTAACGGTCAGGAGTGGCGAGCAGACGCCACAGTGGCGCGTATCGACGTGCGGCAAGCCGTGTATCAGCCAGTGATACGGGAGTCCGGGCCCGATGGCCGTCTGAGAGAATTGACCCGTGATCTCTCGAATCGATCTGCGCGGTGAGGCCCTCCCCGAGGGTTCCGCCCTGCGCGACCTGCTGCCCCGTGCCGAGTTCGACGTGGAAGCCGCCCTGGAGAAGGTGCGGCCGATCTGCGAGGACGTCCGGCATCATGGCGCGGCCGCGGTGATCGACTACGGGGAGAAATTCGACGGCGTCCGCCTGGACCGCCTCCGGGTCCCCGCCGAGGCGATCGCCCGCGCCCTCGACGAGCTCGACCCGGCCGTCCGCGCGGCCCTGGAGGAGTCGATCCGGCGCGCCCGCCTGGTCCACCGCGACCAGCGCCGCACCACCCACACCACCCAGGTCGTGCCCGGCGGCACGGTCACCGAGAAGTGGATCCCGGTCGACCGCGTCGGCCTGTACGTGCCGGGCGGCCGCGCCGTCTACCCGTCCTCCGTCGTGATGAACGTGGTCCCGGCCCAGGAGGCGGGCGTCGAGGGCGTCGCCGTCGCCTCCCCGCCGCAGAAGGAGTTCGGCGGCCTGCCGCACCCGACGATCCTCGCCGCCTGCGCCCTCCTCGGCGTCGGCGAGGTCTACGCGGCCGGCGGCGCCCAGGCGATCGCGATGTTCGCCTACGGCACCGAGGGCACCGCCGACGAGCCCGGCTGCGAGCCGGTCAACCTGGTCACCGGCCCCGGCAACATCTACGTCGCCGCCGCCAAGCGCCTCCTCAAGGGCCGCATCGGCATCGACGCCGAGGCCGGACCGACCGAGATCGCGGTCCTGGCGGACTCCACCGCCGACCCGGCGCACGTCGCCGCCGACCTCATCAGCCAGGCCGAGCACGACCCGATGGCCGCCTCCGTCCTCGTCACCGACTCCCCGGAGCTGGCCGAGGCCGTCGAGGCCGAGCTGAAGGCCCAGGTCGCCGTCTCCAAGCACGTCGACGACCGGATCGCCCCGGCCCTGGCCGGCCGGCAGTCCGCGCTCGTCCTCGTCACCGACCTGGAGGACGGCCTCAAGGTCGTCGACGCCTACGGCGCCGAGCACCTGGAGATCCAGACCGCCGACGCCGCCGCCCTCGCCGACCGGGTCCGCAACGCGGGCGCGATCTTCGTCGGTCCCTGGGCTCCGGTCTCCCTCGGCGACTACTGCGCCGGCTCCAACCACGTCCTGCCCACCGGCGGCTGCGCCTGCCACTCCTCGGGCCTCTCCGTGCAGTCCTTCCTGCGCGGCGTGCACATCGTGGACTACACGCGCGACGCGCTGGCCGACGTGGCCCACCACGTGGTCACCCTCGCCGAGGCCGAGGACCTCCCGGCCCACGGCGCCGCGATCAAGGCCAGGTTCGGCTGGAAGGTGCCCGAGAGCAAGTGAGCGACACGAACGAGACCATCGGGATCGACGACCTGCCGATCCGCGAGGAACTGAAGGGCCAGTCGCCCTACGGCGCCCCGCAGCTGGACGTGCCCGTCCAGCTGAACACCAACGAGAACCCCTACCCGCTGCCCGAGCCCCTGGTCGCCCGGATCGCGGAGCGGGTCGCCGAGGCCGCCCGCGGCCTCAACCGCTACCCCGACCGGGACGCGGTGGAGCTCCGCACCGAGCTGGCCCGCTACCTCACCCGCACCGGCGGGCACCCGGTGGCCCTGGAGAACGTGTGGGCCGCCAACGGCTCCAACGAGGTCCTCCAGCAGCTGCTCCAGACCTTCGGCGGCCCGGGCCGCACGGCGATCGGCTTCGAGCCCTCGTACTCGATGCACGCCCTGATCGCCCGCGGCACCGGCACCGGCTGGATCTCCGGTCCGCGCAACGAGGACTTCACCATCGACGTCGAGGCCGCCGAGGCGGCCGTGGCGGAGCACGCCCCCGACGTCGTCTTCATCACCTCGCCCAACAACCCCACGGGCACCGCCGTCGAGGCGGAGGTCGTCGAGCGGCTGTACACGGCCGCGCAGGCCGCCAGGCCCTCGCTGGTCGTGGTCGACGAGGCGTACGTGGAGTTCAGCCACCGGGACTCGCTGCTGCCCCTCCTGGAGGGCCGGCCGCACCTGGTGGTCTCCCGGACCATGTCCAAGGCCTTCGGCGCCGCCGGACTCCGCCTCGGCTACCTCGCCGCCCACCCGGCCGTGGTGGACGCCGTGCAGCTGGTCCGGCTGCCGTACCACCTCTCCGCCGTCACACAGGCCACCGCGCTCGCCGCCCTGGAGCACACCGACACCCTCCTCGGGTACGTCGAGCAGCTCAAGGCCGAGCGCGACCGCCTCGTCGCCGAGCTGCGCGCGGCCGGCTACGAGGTCACCGATTCCGACGCCAACTTCGTCCAGTTCGGCCACTTCCCCGACGCGCACGAAGCGTGGCAGAGCATCCTCGACCGGGGCGTCCTGGTCAGGGACAACGGCGTACCGGGCTGGCTGCGCGTCACCGCCGGCACCCCCGATGAGAACGACGCGTTCCTCGACGCGGTTCGTGAGTTGAAGAAGGAGCAGGACGCATGAGCCGCGTAGGCCGCGTGGAGCGCACCACCAAGGAGACCTCCGTCGTCGTCGAGATCGACCTCGACGGCACCGGAAAGGTCGACGTGTCGACCGGGGTCGGCTTCTACGACCACATGCTCGACCAGCTCGGCCGGCACGGTCTGTTCGACCTGACCGTGAAGACCGACGGCGACCTCCACATCGACTCCCACCACACCATCGAGGACACCGCCCTCGCGCTGGGCGCCGCCTTCAAGCAGGCCCTCGGTGACAAGGTCGGCATCTACCGCTTCGGCAACTGCACGGTCCCCCTGGACGAGTCCCTCGCCCAGGTCACCGTCGACCTCTCCGGCCGCCCCTACCTGGTGCACACCGAGCCGGAGAACATGGCGCCGATGATCGGCTCGTACGACACCACCATGACGCGCCACATCATGGAGTCCTTCGTGGCCCAGGCGCAGATCGCGCTGCACGTGCACGTGCCGTACGGGCGCAACGCCCACCACATCGTGGAGTGCCAGTTCAAGGCGCTCGCCCGCGCCCTGCGGTACGCCTCCGAGCGCGACCCGCGCGCCGCCGGAATCCTCCCCTCCACGAAGGGCGCGCTCTAACCGTGACCGGCCTCTCCACCATCCTGATCGTCGTCGGGCTCTTCCTGCTCGGCGGCATCTACTCCTTCGTCAAGCAGCAGATGCCCAAGGGCCTCATCGTGCTGCTCTCCGTCGGCGCCGCCATGTGCCTCGCCGCCGGCGTGCTGCGGCTGGACGTGTGGTCATGACGACGAGCTCCCCCAAGAAGGTCGTCGTCTTCGACTACGGCTTCGGCAACGTGCGCTCCGCCGAGCGCGCGCTCGCGCGGGTCGGCGCCGACGTGGAGATCACCCGCGACTACGAGAAGGCGATGAACGCCGACGGGCTCCTCGTCCCCGGCGTCGGCGCCTTCTCCGCCTGCATGCAGGGGCTCAAGGAGGCCCGCGGCGACTGGATCGTCGGCCGCCGGCTCTCCGGCGGCCGCCCCGTCATGGGCATCTGCGTCGGCATGCAGATCCTCTTCGAGCGCGGCATCGAGCACGGCGTGGAGACCGAGGGCCTCGACGAGTGGCCCGGCACCGTCGGCCCGCTGGACGCCCCCGTCGTGCCCCACATGGGCTGGAACACCGTCGAGGCGCCCGCCGACACCGAGCTCTTCGCCGGGCTCGACGCCGACGCCCGCTTCTACTTCGTGCACTCCTACGCGGTGCGCGAGTGGACCCTGGAGATCGGCAACAAGAACATCCGGGCCCCCAAGGTCACCTGGGCCACCCACGGCGAGCGCTTCGTCGCCGCCGTCGAGAACGGCGCCCTGACGGCCACCCAGTTCCACCCCGAGAAGTCCGGCGACGCCGGAGCCCAGCTCCTCACCAACTGGATCGGAACCCTGTGAGCACTCTCGAACTCCTCCCCGCCGTCGACGTGCGTGACGGCCAGGCCGTCCGGCTCGTGCACGGCGAGTCCGGCACCGAGACCTCCTACGGCTCCCCCCTGGAGGCGGCGCTGGCCTGGCAGCGCTCCGGCGCCGAGTGGCTCCACCTCGTCGACCTGGACGCCGCCTTCGGCACCGGCGACAACCGCGACCTGGTGCGCCAGATCACCGAGGCGATGGACATCAAGGTCGAGCTCTCCGGCGGCATCCGCGACGACGCCTCGCTCGCCGCGGCCCTCGCCACCGGCTGCACCCGGGTCAACCTGGGCACCGCCGCCCTGGAGACCCCCGAGTGGGTGGCCAAGGTCATCGCCGAGCACGGCGGGAAGATCGCCGTCGGCCTCGACGTGCGCGGCACCACCCTGAAGGGCCGCGGCTGGACCAGCGAGGGCGGCGACCTCTACGAGACGCTGGCCCGCCTCGACTCCGAGGGCTGCGCCCGCTACGTGGTCACCGACATCGGCCGCGACGGCACCCTCACCGGCCCCAACGTCGAGCTGCTGAAGAGCGTCTGCGCGGCCACCGACAAGCCCGTCGTCGCCTCCGGCGGCGTCTCCTCCCTGGACGACCTGCGGGCCCTCGCCGGCCTGACCGGCCTGGGCGTCGAGGGCGCGATCGTCGGCAAGGCGCTCTACGCCAAGGCGTTCACCCTGGAGGAGGCCCTGCAGGCGGTGGCCGCCGTATGACCGGATCCGTGCGCAAGGTCGTCACCGGCGCCCCCTGGGAGGACCAGTTCGGCTACTCCCGCGCGGTCGAGCTGTCCAACGGCACCGTGCTGGTCTCCGGCTGCACCTCCGTGGTCGACGGCCAGATCGCCGACGGCGGTCCGTACGAGCAGACCGTCAACTCCTTCGCCGTCGCCTTCGACGCGCTGAAGCAGCTGGGCCTCGGCGCCGAGCACGTCGTCCGCACCCGCATGTACCTCACCCACGCGCGGGACGTCGACGAGGTGGGCCGCGCCCACAAGGAGCTGTTCGACGAGGTCCGCCCGGCCGCTTCGATGATCATCGTCTCCGGCTTCGTCGACCCCCGCCTGGTCGTCGAGGTCGAGGTCGAGGCGTACCGGGGAGAGGAGGCCTGATGGGACTCGCCGTACGAGTGATCCCCTGCCTGGACGTGGACAACGGCCGGGTCGTCAAGGGCGTCAACTTCCAGAACCTGCGGGACGCGGGCGATCCCGTCGAGATGGCCAAGCTGTACGACGCCGAGGGCGCCGACGAGCTGACCTTCCTCGACATCACCGCCTCCTCGGGCAACCGCGAGACCACCTACGACGTGGTGCGCCGCACCGCCGAGCAGGTCTTCATCCCGCTCACCGTCGGCGGCGGCGTCCGCTCGGCGGAGGACGTGGACAAGCTGCTGCGGGCCGGTGCGGACAAGGTGGGCGTCAACACGGCCGCCATCGCCCGCCCGGAGCTGATCCAGGAGATCGCCGAGCGCTTCGGCCGCCAGGTCCTGGTGCTCTCGGTGGACGCGCGCCGGACGCCCTCCGGCTCCTTCGAGGTGACGACGCACGGCGGCCGCAAGGGCACCGGCATCGACGCCGTCGAGTGGGCGCACCGGGCCGCCGAGCTGGGGGCGGGGGAGATCCTGCTCAACTCGATGGACGCGGACGGGACCAAGGACGGCTACGACACCGAGATGATCACGGCCGTGCGCAAGCACGTCACCGTGCCGGTGATCGCCTCCGGCGGAGCCGGCAGGCTCGCCGACTTCGCGCCGGCCGTCGAGGCCGGCGCGGACGCGGTGCTCGCGGCCTCCGTCTTCCACTTCGGCGACCTGCGGATCGGCCAGGTCAAGGAGACGCTGCGGGAAGCGGGCCACGAGGTCCGCTGAGGCGCGTTCCGCTGGTGGGAAGGGCCCCCTCGGGGGCCCTTCTCCACGACCGGATACGAGGGGAAGGCCTAGATCCCCAGCTGTTTCGTCGCGCTCAGCAGCTCGATGGCGTCCGGATCGCCCTCCAGGCCGACCTTCGCCACCTCCGTACGCCCGTACAGGTACATCGTCAGCTCGCCCGGCTCCCCGGAGACCGTCACCACCGGGGTCCCCTTGTGCGCCACCACCGTCTGCCCGTTCGGGCGCCGCAGCACCAGCCCGACCGGCGCCTTCCGCCCGAGCAGCCGGGCGCCCCTCTCCAGGCGGGACCACAGGACGTCCGAGAAGACCGGGTCCAGCTCCCGTGCCGACCAGCCCTGCTGGGCCCGCCGCACGTCCTCCGCGTGCACGTAGAACTCGACGACGTTCGCCCCCTCGTCCACCTGCTTGATCGTGAACGGGGAGAAGCGCGGCGGACCCGTGCGCACGAGCCGGACCAGCTCCTCGTACGGCTTCGCGGCGAACTCGTCCTGCACCCGCCGGAGCCGTTCCCGCAGCGCGGGCACCAGCGTCCCGGCCGCCGCGTCCGGCCGCCGCTCCCGCACCACCACGTGCGCCGCGAGGTCCCGGGTGCGCCAGCCCTCGCAGAGCGTGGGGGCGTCCGCTCCCGCGGCCTCCAACAGATCAGCGAGCAGAAGCCGTTCACGTGTGGCATGCGTCGACATGTCCGCCAGCCTACGGCCGCGCCGCGCCGTCCGCCCAGTGGACGTCCGGCCGGACACGCCCCCGGTCCACGGCACAATGGCGCCATGAGCAGCACGCCCCGGACCCCCAGCGACCTCGACCCGGCCATCGCCGCCCGCCTCAAGCGCAGCACCGACGGCCTGGTCCCCGCCATCGCCCAGCAGTACGACACCGGCGAGGTGCTCATGCTCGGCTGGATGGACGACGAGGCCCTGCACCGCACCCTCACCACCGGCCGGTGCACCTACTGGTCCCGCAGCCGGAACGAGTACTGGGTCAAGGGCGACACCTCGGGACACGTGCAGCACGTCAAGGCGGTCGCCCTCGACTGCGACGCCGACACGCTCCTCGTCCAGGTCGACCAGGTCGGCGCCGCCTGCCACACCGGCGCCCGCACCTGCTTCGACGCCGACGTGCTGCTGCCCGCCACCGGGCTCCCGGCATCCGAGTAGGGTCTGGCGCCATGGATCTCGAGACCTTCCGCAAGCTGGCGGCCGACCGCCGCGTCATCCCCGTCAGCCGCAGGCTCCTCGCGGACGGCGACACCCCGGTCGGGCTCTACCGGAAGCTCGCCGCCGAACGCCCCGGCACCTTCCTCCTCGAATCCGCGGAGAACGGCCGCAGCTGGTCCCGCTACTCCTTCATCGGCGTCCGCAGCGACGCCACCCTCACCGTGGAGGACGGCGAGGCCCACTGGCTCGGCACCCCGCCGGTCGGCGTCCCCGTCGACGGCGACCCGCTCGACGCCCTGCGCGCCACCGTCGAGACCCTCCACACCCCGCGCGACCTGGCCGGCGGACTGCCCCCCTTCACCGGCGGCATGGTCGGCTACCTGGGCTACGACATCGTCCGCCGCCTGGAGCGCATCGGCGAGCACGGCCGCGACGACCTGGAGCTCCCCGAGCTCACCATGCTCCTCACCAGCGACCTCGCCGTCCTCGACCACTGGGACGGCTCGGTCCTCCTGATCGCCAACGCGATCAACCACAACGACCTGGAGACCGGCGTCGACGAGGCCCACGCGCACGCCGTGGCCCGCCTCGACGCGATGGAGGCCGACCTGGCCCGCCCGGTCGCCACCACCCCCGTCGCCCTGCCCGCCTCCGAGCTGCCCGAGTACTCCGCGCTCTGGGGCGGCCCCGCCTACCAGGACGCCGTCGACGACATCAAGGAGCGCATCCGGGCCGGCGAGGCCTTCCAGGTCGTCCCCTCGCAGCGCTTCGAGACCCCCTGCACCGCCTCCGCCCTCGACGTCTACCGCGTCCTGCGGGCGACCAACCCGTCGCCGTACATGTACCTCTTCCGCTTCGAGAACGGCTTCGACGTCGTCGGCTCCAGCCCCGAGGCCCTCGTCAAGGTCGAGGACGGGCAGGCGATGCTCCACCCCATCGCCGGCACCCGGCACCGCGGCGCCACCCCGCAGGAGGACCACGACCTCGCCGAGGAGCTGCTCGCCGACCCCAAGGAGCGCGCCGAGCACCTCATGCTCGTCGACCTCGGCCGCAACGACCTCGGCCGGGTCTGCGCCCCCGGCTCCGTCGAGGTCGTCGATTTCATGTCGATCGAGCGGTACTCCCACGTCATGCACATCGTCTCCACCGTCACCGGCCGGGTCGCCGAGGGGAGGACCGCCTTCGACGTCCTCACCGCCTGCTTCCCCGCCGGCACCCTCTCCGGCGCGCCCAAGCCCCGCGCGATGCAGATCATCGAGGAGCTGGAGCCGTCCCGCCGCGGCCTGTACGGCGGGTGTGTCGGGTATCTCGACTTCGCCGGCGACTCCGACACCGCCATCGCCATCCGCACCGCCCTGCTCCGCGACGGCACCGCGTACGTGCAGGCCGGAGCGGGTGTCGTCGCCGACTCCGATCCGGCCGCCGAGGACGCCGAGTGCCGCAACAAGGCCGCCGCCGTGCTCCGCGCCGTGCACACCGCCAACCGGATGACGGGTTCGCCCAGGCCGTAGGGGATAGTGGGGTACGTGAGCGCCGTACCCGTACCCCAGCCCCGAGCCGCCCGCGCGGCCGTCACCTCCGGCGGCCGGCGGAGCCTCGCCCTCGCCCTGCTCCTCGGTGCCCTCGGGGCCACCGTCGTACTGCTCTCCGCCGGCCAGATCTGGGCCGAGGGCACCGCGTCGGTCGCCGGGGGCACCGTCCCCGTCGAGGCCGACGGCGGCGCCGTCACCGGCGTCCCGACGGCCCTCGCGATCGTCGGCCTCGCCGCCCTCGTCGCCGTCTTCGCCGTCCGCCGCACCGGCCGCACCCTCGTCGCCGCGCTCCTCGCGCTCAGCGGCGCCGGCGCCGCCCTCGCGGCCTACCTCGGAGCCTCCGACAGCGCCGCCCTCGACGCCGAGGCCGCCCGGATCAGCGGCGACACCGCCGCCGCCGTCGCCGGCCTCACCCACACGGCCTGGCCGTACGTCGCCGCCGCGGGCGCCCTGCTCATCCTCGTCGCCGGCCTCTTCGCCCTCCGCTACGGCAAGACCTGGCCCGCGATGGGCGGCCGCTACGAGCGCTCCGGAGCCCCCCGCGCCCCCCGCCGGGCCGCCGCCGGCGACCCCGAGCGGCCCGAGGACCTGTGGAAGGCGCTCGACCGCGGCGAGGACCCGACGCACGACGCGTGATCGTCCGGGACCCCCCGAGTCACCTCCGCGGGGTCATGTGCGGAAGAATGACGCCGTCATCACCTGACGGCCGTCGTCTTCGACGTCACCACCGAGCAACATCTACGAGGAGCAACTCATGGCGGGCAGCGCCCACGGACACACCCCGGCCGCCTGGACCGGTGTCATCATCTCCTTCATCGGCTTCTGCATCGCCGGAGTCTTCATGGTGGCGGCGAACCTCCCCGGCTTCTGGGCCGGTATCGGCGTCATCGTCCTCGGCGGTGTCGTCGGCGGCGCCATGAAGATCGCCGGTCTCGGCATGCCGAAGCAGTCCGAGGCCGTCTCGGCGGCCCGCGAGAGCGCGACCGCCACGATCCGCGCCCGCGCCTGATCCCCGGGACCCGGTCCTGAGGCCCGCCGCGCGACGCGCGCGGGCCGGGAACCACCCGAACGGCGCAGTCCGGCACCGCCGGGCTGCGCCGTCGCGCGTGCCGGGCGACAATCACCGCGTGACCGCCGAGCCGACCCCGCCGCACGCCCCGCCCGCCGCGCCGCCTCCCCCCGGCCTCCGGGAGGCCGAGGAGTTCCGGCGCCGCCCGCTCGGCCGGCGGCTGCTCGCCCCGCTCGCCACCCTCGCCGGGGCCGGTGCCGCCTTCGCGTACGTCGGCGCCGTCGACCCCAACGAACCCGGCCACTACCCGGTCTGCCCGCTGCTCCGCTTCACCGGCCTGTACTGCCCCGGCTGCGGAGGGCTGCGCAGCGCCCACGCCGTCGCCCACGGTGACCTCGTCACCGCTCTCGGTGCCAACGCCCTGGCCGTCGCGGGGTACGCGGTCTGCGCCGTCCTCATGGCGGTGTGGCTGGTTCACGCCGTCCGCGGCAGGCCCACCCGCATCGCCCCGAAACCGTCCTGGGGATGGGCGATCGGCGCGCTGACCGCCCTTTTCGCGGTGATCCGGAACCTTCCGTTCGGCTCCGCGCTGGCGCCGTGAAGTCCCAGTAATTGGGACACCGCGCCGCTCGATGCGGATCAGAGGGCCACCTGCGGATACCATCGGAGGTGGCTGAACCGTGTTCATCAGGTTCCGTGGAACCGTCACCGTCCCGGAAGGGGGCCTCTCGCGTGAGTGTGCTCGACGAGATCATCGAAGGCGTGCGCGCCGACCTCGCAGAGCGGCAGGCGCGGGTCTCCCTCGACGAGCTCAAGGAGCGGGCCGCCAAGGCCCCGCAGGCCAAGGACGGTGTCGCCGCGCTGCGCGGCGACGGCGTCACGGTGATCTGCGAGGTCAAGCGCTCCAGCCCGTCCAAGGGAGCGCTCGCCGCGATCGCCGATCCGGCCGGACTCGCCGCCGACTACGAGGCGGGCGGCGCCGCGGTCATCTCCGTCCTCACCGAGCAGCGCCGCTTCGGCGGCTCGCTCGCCGACCTGGAGGCCGTGCGCGCCAAGGTCGACATCCCCGTCCTGCGCAAGGACTTCATCGTCACCGCCTACCAGCTCTGGGAGGCCCGGGCGTACGGAGCGGATCTCGCGCTCCTCATCGTCGCGGCCCTGGAGCAGGAGGCCCTCGTCTCCCTGATCGAGCGCGCCGAGTCCATCGGGCTCACCCCGCTCGTCGAGGTCCACGACGAGGAGGAGGTCGAGCGCGCGGTCGAGGCCGGCGCCCGGATCATCGGCGTCAACGCCCGCAACCTCAAGACCCTCCAGGTCGACCGCTCCACCTTCGAGCGGGTCGCCCCGGAGATCCCGGCCCACATCGTCAAGGTCGCCGAGTCCGGCGTCCGCGGCCCGCACGACCTGATCGCGTACGCCAACGCCGGCGCCGACGCGGTCCTGGTCGGCGAGTCCCTCGTCACCGGCCGCGACCCGAAGACCGCGGTCGCCGACCTCGTCGCCGCCGGCGCCCACCCGGCCCTGCGCCACGGCCGGAGCTGACCCGGCCGTGACCCCCTGCCGCGCCGTGCCGAGCGCCCCGGGCTCCGTGGCCCCGGGGCCCGTCGGCCTGCGCGCGGTCGCCGTCCCGGCCCACGCCCGGCTCGCCCGGGGCTGCCGGCCCCGCGGGTGCCGGGCGCCCGCGCGGCGGGTCCACGGGCGGCGGGTCCGGCACTGCATCGGCTCCGAGCCGGGCCAGGTCAACGGCATGCGATGGCGCCCCCGCCTTTCGCGCGCGTCCTCCTGACGGGCCTCACGGACCTCGTTCCGTCGTGGGCGGTCGTTCCGCTGGGGCGGAACGGGTGGGCACGACGGAACGGCACCCTCCGCGGGTGCCTCCGCACCCGCGCCTGAACCCGCACCCGTACGAAGCCGTACGCCGGGTGCGGGTCCAGGCCCGGAAGGCCTCGGCCCGGCAAGGGGTGCCGTCCCCGTGCCCACCCGTCCCGCCCCGCGGGGCGCCTGCCCACGGGGCCGCCGGGGGCGACGCGCGCACGAAGCGAGTCATGTCCTTTCGACCGCATCGCCCCGCGAGGAGCTGCATCCGTATGACCAGCGCGTTCTTCATCCCCGACCCGGAGGGTCAGGTCCCGTCGCCCGAGGGCTACTTCGGCGCCTTCGGCGGCAAGTTCATCCCCGAGGCCCTCGTCGCCGCCGTCGACGAGGTCGCCGTCGAGTACGAGAAGGCCAAGAACGACCCCGAGTTCGCCCGCGAGCTCGGCGACCTCATGGCCCACTACACCGGCCGGCCCAGCGCCCTCACCGAGGTGCCGCGCTTCGCCGAGCACGCCGGCGGCGCACGGATCTTCCTCAAGCGCGAGGACCTGAACCACACCGGCTCGCACAAGATCAACAACGTGCTCGGGCAGGCCCTGCTCACCCAGCGCATGGGCAAGTCCCGCGTCATCGCCGAGACCGGCGCCGGCCAGCACGGTGTCGCCACCGCCACCGCCTGCGCCCTCTTCGGCCTCGACTGCACCATCTACATGGGCGAGGTCGACACCCAGCGCCAGGCGCTCAACGTGGCCCGGATGCGGATGCTCGGCGCCGAGGTCGTGGCCGTGAAGTCCGGCAGCCGCACCCTCAAGGACGCCATCAACGAGGCGTTCCGCGACTGGGTCGCCAACGTGGACCGCACCCATTACCTCTTCGGCACCGTCGCCGGCCCGCACCCCTTCCCCGCGATGGTCCGCGACTTCCACCGGGTCATCGGCGTCGAGGCCCGCCGCCAGCTCCTGGAGCGCGCCGGACGCCTCCCCGACGCGGCCGTCGCCTGCGTCGGCGGCGGTTCCAACGCCATCGGCCTCTTCCACGCCTTCCTGCCCGACACCGGCGTCCGGCTCATCGGCTGCGAGCCGGCCGGCCACGGCGTCGAGACCGGCGAGCACGCGGCCACCCTCACCGCCGGCGAGCCCGGCATCCTGCACGGCTCCCGCAGCTACGTCCTCCAGGACGACGAGGGCCAGATCACCGAGCCGTACTCCATCTCGGCGGGCCTGGACTACCCGGGCATCGGGCCGGAGCACTCCTACCTCAAGGACAGCGGCCGCGGCGAGTACCGGGCCGTCACCGACGACGCCGCCATGCAGGCCCTGCGGCTGCTCTCGCGCACCGAGGGCATCATCCCGGCCATCGAGTCGGCGCACGCCCTCGCCGGGGCGATCGAGGTCGGCAAGGAGCTCGGCAAGGACGCGCTCCTCGTCGTCAACCTCTCCGGCCGCGGAGACAAGGACATGGACACGGCCGCCCGCTACTTCGGCCTGTACGACGAGGAGGGGTCGAAGTGACGACCGGGAACATCCAGCTGCTCGGCGACACCCTGGACCGGGCCAAGGCCGAGGACCGTGCCGCGCTCATCGCCTACCTCCCGGCCGGCTTCCCGACCGTGGACGGGGGCATCAAGGCGATCAGGGCCGCCTTCGACGGCGGCGCCGACATCGTCGAGGTCGGGCTCCCGCACAGCGACCCGGTCCTGGACGGCCCCGTCATCCAGACCGCCGACGACATCGCGCTCCGGGGCGGGGTCCGGATCGCCGACGTCATGCGCACGGTGAAGGAGGCCCACGAGGCCACCGGCAAGCCGGTCCTCGTGATGACCTACTGGAACCCGATCGACCGGTACGGCGTCGAGCGCTTCGTCCGCGAGCTGGCCGAGGCCGGCGGCGCGGGCTGCATCCTGCCCGACCTGCCGGTCCAGGAGTCCGCGCTGTGGCGGGAGCACGCGGAGCGGCACGGCCTCGCCACCGTCTTCGTCGTCGCCCCCAGCAGCCAGGACGAGCGGCTCGCCACCATCACCGCGGCCGGCTCCGGCTTCGTCTACGCCGCCTCCCTCATGGGCGTCACCGGCACCCGCGCCTCGGTCGGCGAGCAGGCGGCCGAACTGGTCCGCCGGACCCGCGTCACCTCGAAGATCCCGGTCTGCGTCGGCCTCGGTGTCTCCAACGCCGACCAGGCCCGCGAGGTCGCCTCCTTCGCCGACGGCGTCATCGTCGGCTCGGCCTTCGTCCAGCGGATCCTGGACGCCGACGGCGACGAGGCCGCCGGGCTCGCCGCCGTAAAGGAACTGGCGGCCGAACTCGCCGAGGGCGTGCGCCGCACCTCGGAGCGGTCGTAGTCCGTTCGGGTGGATATCGGACCGGGGAGGCGCGGACGCGCCTCCCCGGTTCGTTGCTGTGGACGTGAGCGAGAAGAACCGTGACGGTAGCAACAAGAGCGCGCGGGAGCGCCTTCAGCAGCAGCGCGAGCGCGAGAAGGCCCGCGAGAAGCAGCGGCGCGTCCTCATCGTGACGGCGGGAGTGGTGGGCGTCCTCGGCCTCGCCGCCGTCGTCGGCGTGATCGCCGCCAACAGCGGCAAGGACGGCGACTCGGCCAAGGCCGGGCCCGTCGTCGCCCCCACCGGCTCGATCGAGGGCGACAAGCCGGCCATCCCCACCGGCAGGGCGGACGCCCCGTCCACCCTCCAGATCTGGGAGGACTTCCGCTGCCCCGCCTGCGCCCAGTTCGAGAACGTCATGCGGGACAGCATCCACGAGCTGGAGGCCACCGGCGCGCTCAAGGCCGAGTACCACCTCGCCACCCTCATCGACGGCAACATGGGCGGCAGCGGCTCGCTGCGCGCGGCGAACGCGGCGGCCTGTGCCCAGGACGCCGGCAAGTTCACCCCGTACCACGACACGCTCTACACCAACCAGCCGCAGGAGACCGACGACGCCTTCGGGAACAACGCCAAGCTGATCGAGCTCGCGGCGAAGGTCCCCGGCCTCGACACGCCGTCCTTCCGCTCCTGCGTCGAGGAGGGCACGCACGACGGCTGGGTCGAGAAGTCGAACGAGGCCTTCCAGGCCGGCGGCTTCCGCGGCACCCCGTCCGTGCTGCTCAACGGAGAATCGATCTTCCCGACCAAGGACGGCGAGCAGATCTCGCCGGAGAACCTGAAGAAGTGGGTCGCCGAGGCCAACAAGGGCAAGAAGCCCGGCACGGCCTCGCCCTCGGCGGGGTGACCCCGGCGGGTTAGTTATTCAGACGTTGCCGGGCGGGCTGCCGGTCCGCCCGCCCGGCAGGGTAGCGTCGGACCTGCCATGGACCTTGCCTACATTCCCAGCCCGTCGACCGGTGTCCTCCACCTCGGACCGATCCCGCTGCGCGGCTATGCCTTCTGCATCATCCTCGGTGTCTTCGTCGCCGTCTGGCTCGGCAACAAGCGCTGGATCGCCCGGGGCGGCACCGCCGGCACCGTGGCCGACATCGCCGTCTGGGCGGTGCCCTTCGGCCTCGTCGGCGGGCGCCTGTACCACGTGATCACCGACTACCAGCTGTACTTCAGCGAGGGTGAGAACTGGGTCGACGCCTTCAAGATCTGGGAGGGCGGCCTCGGCATCTGGGGCGCCATCGCCTTCGGCGCCGTCGGCGCCTGGATCGGCTGCCGCCGCCGGGGCGTCCCGCTCCCGGCCTACGCCGACGCCATCGCCCCCGGCATCGCCCTCGCCCAGGCCATCGGCCGCTGGGGCAACTGGTTCAACCAGGAGCTGTACGGCAAGCCCACCGACCTGCCGTGGGCGCTGGAGATCACCGAGAGCGCCAACCGCGAGGCCGGCCTCTACCACCCGACCTTCCTCTACGAGTCGCTGTGGTGCATCGGCGTGGCCCTCCTGGTCATCTGGGCCGACCGCCGCTTCCGGCTGGGCCACGGCCGCGCCTTCGCCCTGTACGTGGCCGCCTACTGCGCCGGCCGCGGCTGGATCGAGTACATGCGCGTCGACGAGGCGCACCACATCCTGGGCCTGCGCCTCAACGTGTGGACCGCGATCGTCGTCTTCGTCCTCGCGGTGGTCTACATGGTGGTCTCGGCACGGCTCCGGCCGGGCCGCGAGGAGGTCGTCGAGCCGCGCTCCCGGAAGAAGGCGGATGCCGCCGACGCCGAGGACTCCGCCGACTCCGACTCCGACTCCGACGGCGCCGGCGACACGGCGAAGGCCGCGGACTCCGCGGACGCCGGCGCCGACGACCGCGCCGTCCGCGACGGTGACGCCGACGCGGGCGAGGACGCCGAGAACGGCGCCGGGTCGGCCGCCAAGGGCTGACCCCTTCCCACGGCACGCGAGGGCCGCCGGGACCGAGAGGTCCCGGCGGCCCTCGCGCGTGTCCGGGGCGCGTGTCCGGGGACGGGTCAGCCGACGCGCTCCGCGAGGGCGAGGACGCGGTGGGCGCCCGCCACCACCGCCGCGTCCACGAACCGGCCGTCCGCCAGGGCCAGCGCGCCCCGGTCGGTCTCCGCCGCGGCCACCACCGCGCGGGCCGCGTCGATCTCCTGCGGCGTCGGCAGGTAGGCCCGCTCGATGACCGGGAGCTGCCGGGGGTGGATGGCCGCCCGGCCCAGGAAGCCCAGCGCCCGGCCCCGGGCGCATCCGGCGGCCAGCGCCTCCAGGTCGCCGATGTCCGGGTGGACCGACTGCACGGGCGGGGGCAGGGCGGCCGCGCGGGCGGCGACCACGATCCGGCTGCGGGGCCAGTCGAGCCCGCGGTCCTCCCGCACCCCCAGGTCGGCGCGGAGGTCCGCCTCGCCGAGGGAGAGGCCGCGGACGGCGGGGTGGGCGGTGGCGATGGCGTACGCCTGCTCCACGGCCAGGGCGCTCTCCAGGAGCGGGTAGAGGGGCAGGCCGGGGGCGAGCTCGCTGATCCGGTGGACGTCCGAGGGGTGCGTCACCTTGGGCACCCGCAGACCGCCGAGGCCGGGGAGGGAGGCCAGGGCGGGGATGTCGCGCGGGGCGTGGATGCGGACGTGCACCGGGACCGGGTGGACGTCGGAGAGCAGCTCGGCGGTGGCGTCGAGGGCGTACGCCTTGCGCTCCGGGGCGACCGCGTCCTCCAGGTCCACGATGACCACGTCGGCCCCGGAGCCGAGCGCCTTGGCGACCACCTCCGGGCGGTCGCCGGGGGCGTACAGCCAGGTGAGGAGGGGGCGGCCGCGGTGCCTGCCGTTCGCCCCGCCGGGCCGGCCGGCCCGGCGGGGGCCCGGGCCGGGGACGCCCGCCCCCGGGGCGCTCACACCGCCCCCTGCGCGCGCAGGGCGCCGATCTCGGCCGGGGCGAGGCCGGCCGCGGTCAGGACCTCGTCGGTGTCGGCGCCGTGCGGCCGGCCGGCCCAGCGGATCCCGCCCGGGGTGCCGGAGAGCCGGAAGAGCACGTTCTGCATGCGGATCGGGCCCAGCTCGGGGTCCGGGACCTCGGTGAGCGTGCCGAGCGCCTGGTACTGGGGGTCCGCGAGGACGTCCCGCACGTCGTAGACGGGCGCGATGGCCGCCTCCGCCTTCTCGAAGGCCTCCATCGCCTGGTCGCGGGTGTGGCGGGCGATCCACGAGCCGACGGCCTCGTCGAGGACGTCGGCGTGGGCGGCCCGGCCGGAGCCGTCGGCGAACCACGGCTCGTCGATCAGCTCGGGGCGGCCGACCAGCCGCAGGACGCGCTCGGCGACGGACTGCGCCGAGGTGGAGACGGCCACCCAGGAGTCGTCGAGGGTCCGGTAGGTGTTGCGGGGGGCGTTGTTGCGGGAGCGGTTGCCGGTGCGCGGCTGGACGTAGCCGAGCTGGTCGTACCAGAGGGCGTGGGGGCCGAGGACGGAGAGCATCGGTTCGATGATGGCCATGTCGACGACCTGGCCCCGGCCGTCGGCCGTCCGCGCGGTGAGCGCGGTCATCACCGCGTACGCGGTGGCGAGCGCGGCGATCGAGTCGGCGAGGCCGAAGGGGGGCAGGGTCGGAGGGCCGTCGGGCTCGCCGGTGATCGCGGCGAAGCCGCTCATCGCCTCGGCGAGGGTGCCGAAGCCGGGGCGGTGGGCGTACGGGCCGAACTGGCCGAAGCCGGTGACGCGGGCCAGGACGAGCCGGGGGTTGACGGTGGACAGCTCCTCCCACCCCAGGCCCCAGCGCTCCAGGGTGCCGGGGCGGAAGTTCTCCACGATCACGTCGGCGTCGGCGGCCAGCCGGAGCAGGGTGTCCCGGCCGCCCGGGGTGGACAGGTCGAGGGTGATGGTCCGCTTGTTGCGGCCCAGCACCTTCCACCAGAGGCCGATCCCGTCCTTGGAGGGGCCGTGGCCCCGGGACGGGTCCGGCTTGCGGGGGTGTTCGACCTTCACGACGTCGGCGCCGAAGTCGCCGAGCATCATGGCGGCCATCGGGCCGGCGAAGAGCGTCGCCAGGTCGAGGACGCGCAGCCCCCGGAGGGGCGGGGCGGGGGAGGGCGCGGCGGTCGCCGGGGAGGGTGCGGTGGTCATGCGGGATCGGCCTCCAGGGACGGGGGGGTGCCGAGGGCGGCCTCGATCTCGGTGCGGTACGGCATCGAGGTCGAGGCGCCCTCGCGCCGGACGGAGAGCGCGGCGGCGGTGCCGGCCCAGGCGAGGGCCTCGGGCGCGGGGCGGCCCTCGCCGAGGGCGACCGCGAGGGCGCCGACGAAGGTGTCGCCGGCCGCGGTGGTGTCGACGGCCCGCACCCGCGGGGCGGGCACGGTGAGGAGCTCCGCGCCGCGCGCCGCGTAGAGGCAGCCGGCCGCGCCGAGCGTGACGACCACCTCGGGCACGGCCTCCAGGAGGGCGAGGGCGGCGGCGTGCGGGTCGGTGCGGCCGGTGAGCGCGGTGGCCTCGTGCTCGTTGGGCACCAGCAGGTCGGTGAGGTCGAAGAGTTCGGGCGGAAGGGGCTGGGCGGGGGCCGGGGTGAGGACGGTGCGGACCCCCTGCCCGCGGGCGTGCGCGGCACCGTCGACGACCACGGAGAGGGGGAGTTCGAGCTGGAGGAGGAGCAGGTCGGCGCCGCTGATCAGGGCCTCGTCGCCCCGGCTGAGGGAGGTGACGGAGCCGTTGGCGCCGGGGACGACGACGATCGCGTTGCCGCCCTCCTCGTCGACGACGATGTGCGCGGTGCCGGACGGGCCCTCGACGGTGCGGAGCAGGTCGGTGTCGACGGAGCAGTGCTCCAGCACGTCCCGGAGCCGGTGGCCGAAGTCGTCGGAGCCGACCGCGCCGATCATGGCGACCTCGCCGCCGGCGCGGGCGGCGGCGACCGCCTGGTTGGCGCCCTTGCCGCCGGGGACGGTGCGGAACGAGCGGCCGGTGACGGTCTCCCCGCGGGCGGGGGCCCGTTTCACGTAGGCCACGAGGTCCATGTTGGTGCTTCCGAGCACCACGATGCTGGTCATGGGCGTACCGCCTCCAGATGGGTCAGGTCGGCGAGGGTGTCGAAGCCGATGCCGTCGAAGGACGGCACCGAGGTGGCGAGCCGGTTCTTCAGGGGGGAGGTCCAGCGGTCGGGGAGCCGGTCCGGGTGCCCGGCGAGGAGCCCGGCGACCGAGCCGGCGGTGGCGCCGTTCGAGTCGGTGTCCCAGCCTCCGGAGACCGCCGCGCAGACGGAGCGGGTGAAGTCGCCGTCGGCGTGGGCGAGGGCGGCGGCGAGCAGCGCGGTGTTCGGCACGGCATGCACCCAGTGGTACCCGCCGTACCGGGCGTGCAGCAGGTCCACGACGGTGTCGAGCGCCGGTGTGGCGCGGGCGGCGTCGAGGGCGTACCGGACGGCCTCGGCGAGCCGGGAGCGGGGCGGGACGACGGAGAGCCCGGCGGCGAGCGCCCGGTGGACGTCGGCGGTCCCGCCCGCGGCGGCGGCGACGGTCGCGGCGACGAACATCGCCCCGTACACGCCGTTGCCGGTGTGGCTGAGGACGGCGTCCCGGTGGGCCTGCGCGGCGGCCGCGGCCGGGTCGCCGGGGTGGGTCCAGCCGTGCGCGTCGGCCCGGATCTGGGCGCCGATCCACTCCCGGAAGGGATTGCGGCGCAGGGCGGTCAGCGGGGGCTCGACCCCGTCGAGGAGGTTGCGGTAGGCGATCCGCTCGGCGGTGAAGGTGCGGCCGGCGGGGAGCTCGTCGAGCCAGAGGCGGGCCACGTCGGCGGTGGTGAAGCCGCGGCCGTGGCGGCGGAGCAGGAGCAGGGCGAGGAGGGGGTAGTTGAGGTCGTCGTCCTCGGGCATCCCGTCGATGGTCTCGGCGAGCGAGGTGGCGGCGGAGCGACGGTTCCAGGGGTGCGCCGCCAGCAGCTCCGGCGGGACCCCGCGCGCGGTGAACCAGTCGTCGAGCGGCCAGTTCCCCGCGGCCCGGGCGAGCGCCCGGATCGCGGCGAGCGGCAGCTTCTCGACGGGCTTCCCGAGCAGGCAGCCCACGGCCCGCCCGAGCCAGGCGGCGTGCAGGCGGTCGCGGAGACCGGGGTCGGAGGCGCGGGAGGCCGGGGGGCCCTCGCCCGGTGCGGCCGGCCGGGGGCCCGGCCAGTCGGGGCAGGCGGCGACGATCGCGTCGAGGGCGGTGGGTTCGTCGGCGGCCCGGGGGCGGGGGAGGGCGGCGAGGGCGTCGAGGAGTTCCTCGGCGAGGGGCCGCAGCTCGGGCCGGGGCTCGGGGGAGGCGCCGGCGGCGGGCGGCGCCGGGCGGCCCCCGGCGGCGGCCCAGCGCGCGGCGATCCTCCGCGCGTCCCGCCCGTCCTCGCCGGCCTGCCGCAGCTCGTGCCCGACCAGGTCCTCCGGCTGCACCCAGGTGACCCGGACGGCCGGATCCGGGCCGGGGGGCGCGAGCGGGGCGCGGGCGAGGGGCGCGGTGTCCGTCATCGGGCCGGGTCCGTCAGGGCGGCGCGGGCGGCCTCGTGGGCGCGGCGGCGGGCGGTGTCGCGGGCGAAGACCTCGTGGGCCACGGCGGTGAGGGCGGCCGCCGGGGCGTGCAGGTCGAGCCGGCTCGCCTCCGCCACGCGCTTCGCCCAGTCGGCGGGGACGGCCGCCTCGCCGTGCAGGGCCCCGGCGATCGCGCCCGCCATGGTGGCGATGGAGTCGCAGTCCCGGCCGTAGTTGACCGCGCCCAGGACCGTACGGCGGTAGTCGCCCTCGCCGACCAGGAGCATCCCGAGCGCGATCGGCAGCTCCTCGATGGAGTGGAGGCGGGAGGGGCGGCGGGCGTCGAGGCCGGGGGCCCGGTAGTCCGGCCCGACGGAGTCGTACGGGGCCACCGCCCTGCGCAGCGGTACGAGCGCGGACTCGAAGTCGCGGTGCCGGTCGGCGGCTTCGGCGACCGCCTCGATCGCGGCGCGGGTGCCGTCCTTGGCGAGGGCGAGGGCGGCGTCGACCACCGAGCGCGGGGTGGCGCCGGGGGCGCAGGCCGCCGCGACCGCCGCCGCGAGGACGCCGGCCGCCTCGCGCCCGTAGGAGGACTGGTGGGCGCCCGCGACGTCGAGGGCCTCGGCGTAGGCGCCGTGCGGGTCGGCGGCGTTGACCAGGCCGACCGGGGCCATGTACATCGCGGCGCCGCAGTTGACGATGTTCCCGGTGCCGGCCTCGCGCGGGTCGGCGTGGCCGTAGTGGAGGCGGGCGACGATCCACTTCTCGGCGAGGAAGACCCGCTGGAGGGGCAGCGCCTCCGCCTCCAGCTCGGGGATCCACACGGGGGCGCCCATGAGTTCGGGGACGAGGTGGTCCGCGACGGCGTACGCGTCGAGGTGGTCGCGGACCCTCTCGTACACCCGGATCAGCGCGTGGGTCATCAGGGTGTCGTCGGTGACGTGGCCGTCACCCTTGTGGTACGGCGCGATGGGGCGGGCGGTGCGCCAGGAGTCGCCGTTCCAGGGGCCGACGATCCCGGTGACCCTGCCGCCGTGGCGTTCGGCGATCTGCTCGGGGGTGTACCCCTCCACGGGGCCGCCGAGGGCGTCGCCCACGGCGGCACCGAGGAGACTTCCGGTGATCCGGTCATCCAGTGTGGGTGTCATGTCTGAATTGTCCACCTGGGGACGCCGGTTCCGTGGCTCCCAGCAGCCCGGCGAGTTCCACCAGGTCGGTGCCGGCGAGGCGGGGGAGCGCGCAGCCCGAGAGCGTCCGGCACGCCTCCCGCCAGCTGGACGGGACCGAACGGCCGCCGCCCAGCGCGCCGGTGAGCGCGCCGGCCAGGGCGGGTGCGGAGTCCGCGACCCGGGAGAGGCAGGCCGCGGCCGGGACCGCCGCCGTCATCGCGCCGCGCGCGGCGACGGCCAGGGCGAGTGCGACGGGGACGGTCTCGGCGGCGGCGATGCCGTAGCTGTAGACGTGGTCGACGATCTGGTGCTCCAGGAGCGGGACCAGCTCGAAGGCGGAATCGGCGGTCCGGGCCAGCTTCACGGCGTGCCGGGCGTTGCGGCCGATCTCGGTGGCCGGCGGGAGTTCGGCGAGCGCGGCGGCCACGGCGGTGTCGGCGTCCGCGCCGCCGAGGGCCGCGGCGACGGCCGCGGCGACGGCGCGGGCGCCGTGCACGCCGTCGCCGTCCTGGGTGTACCGGGCGTCGAACTCGGCGAGTCCGGCGGCGGCGCGCGGGTCGCCGGGGTGCACGACGGCGAGGACGCAGGCCCGGACGCAGGCGGCGTCGTCGAAGTAGTGCGGGTTGTCGTGGCCGGTGGCGGGCGGCCGCAGCCCCGTCGCCAGATTGCCGAGACCGGCGCGGACCGAGATCCGGGCCCGGAGCGGGAGGACGGCGGACTCGATCTCGGGAGCGCGGTCGGCGGCGGCGGCGACCTGGCCCGCGAGGTGGTTCCAGGCGAGGTCCACGGCGGCGCGGAGCCGGCGCTCCGGGGGGAGGCCGGCGAAGAGGGGGCCGGCGGCGGCGAGCACCGCCTCCGCCGTGAAGGCCGCCCACTCGGCGTCGTCGGAGGGGCCGAGGCGGAGGGGCTCGGGGGGCTGGTTGAGGGCGATGGGGACGGGGAGGGTGGTCGTCGCGTTCTGCTCCGCGAAGGTGTCGAGCTCGCGGGTCAGGCGGCGGGTCCACTCGGGCATCCGGGCGGCGCGGTGCCGGGCGGCGGGCCAGCCGGCGGCGTCGCCCGCGGCGAGCCCGAGCAGGAGGCCCTCGACGCGGTCGCGGGCGGCGGGCACGGCGGGTGCGGTGGCGCGGCCGGCGGCGGGGCCGGTCGGGGCGGTCCCGGAAGGGGTGAGGGGGCCGGTCGGGGCGGGGGGGTCGGCGGTGATGGTGAGGTCGGCGCTCATCGGAGGGGCTCCTCTGCGGTCAGGAGGTCGGCCACGTCCAGGACGTGGTAGCCGCGCATGGTGGGGAGACAGCTGCCGGTGACGGGGGCGATGGCGCCGGCCCACTCCTCCGGGATCGCGGCGACGCCGCCGGCCGCGCCGGCCAGGGCGCCGGCGACCGCCGCCGTGGTGTCGGCGTCGCGGCCCATGTTGACGGCGGTCAGGACCGCCGTGCGGAAGTCGCCGCGGGCCGCCGCGAAGGCGCCGAAGGCGAGGCCGACGGCCTCCGGGGCCAGGTCGGTCCAGGGGTAGCCGCCGATGACGACCGCCGAGCGGACCTGGCGCTCGCGGGTGAGGGGGTCCGGCTGGACGCGCTGGGCCGCGACCACGGCGCGCCGCAGCGAGCGGGCCGTCCAGGAGTCCATGGGGATGACGGAGAGGGCCGCCGCGATGACCGACGTGACGGTGGCGCCCGACATCGCGGCGGCGACGCCCGCCGCCACCGCCTGGCCGCCGTAGATGCCCTCGCCCTCGTGGCTGACGCTGCCGTCGATGGCGACGAGCCGGGCCGCCTCGGCGGGCCGGCCGGCCGCGAAGACGCCGAAGGGGGCGGCCCGCATGGCCAGTCCGTCCGACCAGGCGTGGCGGTGCTGGGCGGAGATGGGGGCCGCCAGGCCCCGCCGGAGGTTCTCCAGGGTGCCGCGCTCGGAGAAGCCGGCGCCCCGGAAGGGGCCCTCGTCGAGGTCGGCGATCCAGCGGTGCCAGGCCTCCTCGACGTGGGAGACGGCGAGGGCCGAGCCGTGCCGGGCGAGCAGCAGCGCGGAGAAGATCGCGTACTCGGTGTCGTCCGTGCCGGCCGGACGGTCCGTCAGGAAGCCCTCGATCCGCCCCCACCTGCGGCGGATCTCCGAGGGCTTCATGTTCTCGGCGGGGGCGCCGAGCGCGTCGCCGACGGCGAGGCCGAGGAGCGCTCCCCTCGCCCGTTCACGGGTGTCGCATGTCGTGGTCACCATCTCCGCGCCCCTTCCTCGGTGCGGGCACCTCTTCGGCGGTACCCCTTCGCCTGGATCTGTGCCACGAGGAACGGACGACTCGCCGGTGGAGGCGGACTGTCACCCGTCTGTCCGTGGGACGAACGGGACTGACGGGGCGTCAAGGAAGGCTCGCCACACTGAGGCGGGCCTTACTAAGTACGGCCTGCCTTGCTGGCGAGACCCTTACATCGCGCGTATTTTCGAGGGTGTCGGGAGCGGCGGGTGCGACCCGGCCCGCCGGAACGAGGGGAGAGCCATGTCCATCATCGAAGCCCAGGCACCACTGCACGAGGCCCACCGCGACAACCACACCCACCGTGACGTGAACGGTGGTTGGCTGCGCCCGGCGGTCTTCGGCGCGATGGACGGACTCGTCTCCAACCTGGCCCTCATGACCGGCGTGGCCGGCGGCGCGGTCTCCTCGCAGACGGTCGTCGTCACCGGCCTCGCCGGCCTCGCGGCCGGCGCCTTCTCCATGGCGGCCGGCGAGTACACCTCGGTCGCCTCGCAGCGCGAGCTCGTCCAGGCGGAACTGGACGTGGAGCGCCGTCAGTTGCGCAAGCACCCGATCGACGAGATGGAGGAGCTCGCGGCCCTCTACGTCTCCCGGGGCGTCGAGCCCGCGCTCGCCCGCGAGGTCGCCATGCAGCTGTCGAAGGACCCCGAGCGGGCGCTGGAGATCCACGCCCGCGAGGAGCTGGGCATCGACCCCGACGACCTGCCGTCGCCGATGGTCGCCGCCGTCTCGTCCTTCGGCTCCTTCGCCCTGGGTGCGCTGCTGCCCGTCCTGCCGTACCTGCTCGGCGCGACCGCGCTCTGGCCGGCCGTGCTGCTCGCCCTCCTCGGCCTCTTCGCCTGCGGCGCGCTGGTCGCCCGGGTCACCGCGCGCGGCTGGCTCTTCAGCGGCCTGCGCCAGCTGGTCCTCGGCGGTGCCGCCGCGGCCGTCACGTACGGCCTCGGCATGCTCTTCGGGGCCGCGCTCTAGCCGTCCGGCCGGGGTGCCGGCCGCCCGTCCCCCCGCGTGGCCGGGGGACGGAATCCGCACCACCGCAGAAGCCCGCGAGGATCCCAGGGGGGATCTTCCGGGCTTTTCGGGGTGACTTTTCGGTCTGAAGGCCGCATTCTCGCTGTGACGAATATCCCTGCTCGGAATCCTCGCGGCGATGAGACACTATGCAGGACGCCACATATGTAGCCGGTTACCCGGCGGTTTCGAACCCGTGACCAACGGGAAAGAGGCAGAAGCGTCGCTGGGCAATGAAGCCCTCCAGAGGCGGACCGGTCCGGTCCCGTCCCCCGCGGAGCAGTCACGGAGCAGTCACTGCCGCCGCACCCAGGAAGAACAGGTGAACGCACACCACCGCTCCGTGTCGGAGGTGTCCGCATGCTGGAACGAGCTATCCGCTAGGCGAGAAGCCCGCCATCATGTAACCTGCACGAAATTTCGCGGAGGGCCAACGTCGTCCCTCGGCATCTGCATATGCCACGACGACGACGGGAGAGCCGATGCGTTCCGACGCCTGGTCGCCCATGGACGGTCGCCCCGCCCCCCAGGGCATGTACGACCCCCGTAACGAACACGACGCCTGCGGTGTCGGGTTCGTGGCCACCCTCACCGGTGTGGCCAGCCACGCGCTGGTCGAGCAGGCGCTGACCGTACTGCGCAACCTCGAGCACCGCGGCGCCACCGGCTCCGAGCCGGACTCCGGCGACGGTGCGGGCATCCTGCTCCAGGTCCCGGACGCCTTCTTCCGCGAGGTCACCGGCTTCGAGCTGCCCGAGGCCGGCGCGTACGCGGTGGGCACCGCCTTCCTCCCCGTCGACACCGCCGATGAGACCGCCGCCGCGATCGAGACGATCGCCGCCGACGAGGGCCTCACCGTCCTCGGCTGGCGCGAGGTCCCCGTCGCCCCCGGCCTCCTCGGCGCCAGCGCCCGCTCCACCATGCCGGTCTTCCGCCAGGTCTTCGTGACCGACGGGGAGAGCACCGGCATCGCGCTGGACCGCAAGGCCTTCGTCCTCCGCAAGCGCGCCGAGCGCGAGGCCGCGACGTACTTCCCGTCGCTCTCCGCCCGCACGCTCGTCTACAAGGGCATGCTCACCACCGGCCAGCTGGAGCCGTTCTTCCCGGACCTGTCGGACCGGCGCCTGGCCTCCGCCATCGCCCTCGTCCACTCCCGGTTCTCCACCAACACCTTCCCGAGCTGGCCGCTCGCCCACCCGTACCGCTTCGTCGCCCACAACGGCGAGATCAACACGGTCAAGGGCAACCGCAACTGGATGACCGCCCGCGAGGCCCAGCTCGCCGGCGACGTCTTCGGCGAGAGCCGCGGCGGCAAGGGCCTGGACCGGATCTTCCCGATCTGCACGCCGGACGCCTCCGACACCGCCTCCTTCGACGAGGTCCTGGAGCTGCTCCACCTCGGCGGCCGCTCGCTGCCGCACGCCGTGCTGATGATGGTCCCCGAGGCGTGGGAGAACCACGACTCCATGGACCCCGCGCGGCACGCCTTCTACCAGTACCACTCCACGATGATGGAGCCCTGGGACGGCCCGGCCTGCGTCACCTTCACCGACGGCCTCCAGGTCGGCGCGGTCCTCGACCGCAACGGTCTGCGCCCCGGCCGCTACTGGGTCACCGACGAGGGCCTCGTCGTCCTCTCCTCCGAGGTCGGCGTCCTCGACATCGACCCCGCCAGGGTCGTCCGCAAGGGCCGCCTCCAGCCCGGCAAGATGTTCCTCGTCGACACCGTCGAGCACCGCATCATCGAGGACGACGAGATCAAGGCCGGCCTCGCCGCCGAGCAGCCCTACGCGGAGTGGCTGGAGACCGGCGAGATCGAGCTCTCCGACCTCCCCGAGCGCGAGCACATCGTGCACACCCACGCCTCGGTCACCCGCCGCCAGCAGACCTTCGGCTACACCGAGGAAGAGCTCCGCGTCATCCTCGCCCCGATGGCCCGCGCCGGCGCCGAGCCGATCGGCTCCATGGGCACCGACTCGCCCATCGCGGCCCTCTCCGAGCGCCCCCGGCTGCTCTTCGACTACTTCACCCAGCTGTTCGCGCAGGTCACCAACCCGCCGCTGGACGCCATCCGCGAAGAGCTCGTCACCTCGCTGCGCTCCTCCCTCGGTCCCCAGGGCAACCTGCTCGACCCGACCGCGGCCTCCTGCCGCAGCGTCACCCTGCCCTTCCCGGTGATCGACAACGACGAGCTCGCCAAGCTCATCCACATCAACCACGACGGCGACATGCCGGGCATGAAGGCCGCCACGCTCTCCGGCCTCTACCGGGTCTCCGGCGGCGGCGAGGCCCTCGCCGCCCGCATCGAGGCCATCTGCGCCGAGGCCGACGCGGCCATCGAGGGCGGCGCCCGCCTGATCGTCCTCTCCGACCGGCACTCCGACGCCGAGCACGCGCCGATCCCGTCGCTGCTGCTCACCGCCGCCGTCCACCACCACCTCATCCGCACCAAGCAGCGCACCATGGTGGGCCTGCTGGTCGAGGCCGGCGACGTCCGCGAGGTCCACCACGTCGCCCTGCTCATCGGCTACGGCGCCGCGGCGGTCAACCCGTACCTCGCCATGGAGTCCGTCGAGGACCTGCTCCGCGCGGGCACCTTCCTCAGCGACATCGAGCCCGAGCAGGCCATCCGCAACCTGATCTACGCCCTCGGCAAGGGCGTCCTGAAGGTCATGTCGAAGATGGGCATCTCGACGGTCGCCTCCTACCGCGGCGCCCAGGTCTTCGAGGCCGTCGGCCTCGACGCCGAGTTCGTCGCCCGGTACTTCAACGGCACCGCCACCAAGATCGGCGGCGCCGGCCTGGACGTCGTCGCCCAGGAGGTCGCCGCCCGCCACGCCAAGGCCTACCCGGCCACCGGCATCGCCTCCGCGCACCGCGCGCTGGAGATCGGCGGCGAGTACCAGTGGCGCCGCGAGGGCGAGCCGCACCTCTTCGACCCGGAGACCGTCTTCCGCCTCCAGCACGCCACGCGGAACAAGCGGTACGACATCTTCAAGCAGTACACGGACCGGGTGAACGAGCAGTCCGAGCGCCTGATGACGCTCCGCGGCCTGTTCGGCTTCTCCTCCGACCGCCCGTCGATCCCCGTCGACGAGGTCGAGTCGGTCTCCGAGATCGTCAAGCGCTTCTCCACCGGCGCCATGTCGTACGGCTCCATCTCCCAGGAGGCGCACGAGACCCTCGCCATCGCCATGAACCAGCTCGGCGGCAAGTCGAACACCGGTGAGGGCGGCGAGGACCCGGAGCGCCTGTACGACCCGGCGCGCCGCTCCTCGATCAAGCAGGTCGCCTCCGGCCGCTTCGGCGTCACCTCCGAGTACCTGGTCAACGCCGACGACATCCAGATCAAGATGGCCCAGGGCGCCAAGCCCGGCGAGGGCGGCCAGCTGCCCGGCCACAAGGTCTACCCGTGGGTCGCCAGGACGCGCCACTCGACGCCCGGCGTCGGCCTCATCTCGCCGCCGCCGCACCACGACATCTACTCCATCGAGGACCTGGCCCAGCTGATCCACGACCTCAAGAACGCCAACCCGGCGGCCCGCATCCACGTGAAGCTGGTCTCCGAGGTCGGCGTCGGCACGGTCGCGGCCGGCGTCTCCAAGGCCCACGCGGACGTCGTCCTCATCTCCGGCCACGACGGCGGCACCGGCGCCTCCCCGCTGACCTCGCTGAAGCACGCGGGCGGCCCCTGGGAGCTCGGCCTCGCCGAGACCCAGCAGACGCTGCTGCTCAACGGCCTGCGGGACCGGATCGTCGTCCAGACCGACGGCCAGTTGAAGACCGGCCGCGACGTCGTCATCGCCGCGCTGCTCGGCGCCGAGGAGTTCGGTTTCGCGACCGCTCCGCTCGTCGTCTCCGGCTGCGTCATGATGCGCGTCTGTCACCTGGACACCTGCCCGGTCGGCATCGCCACCCAGAACCCGGTCCTGCGCGACCGCTTCTCCGGCAAGGCCGAGTACGTCGTCAACTTCTTCGAGTTCATCGCGCAGGAGGTCCGCGAGCTCCTCGCCGAGCTGGGCTTCCGCACCATCGAGGAGGCCGTCGGCCACGCCGAGCTGCTCGACACCAGCCGCGCCGTCTCCCACTGGAAGGCGCAGGGCCTGGACCTGGAGCCGCTCTTCTACGTGCCGGAGCTGGCCGAGGGCGCGGTCCGCCACGCCCTGGTCGA
Organism: Streptomyces omiyaensis; assembly: GCF_014650895.1. GTDB lineage: Bacteria > Actinomycetota > Actinomycetes > Streptomycetales > Streptomycetaceae > Streptomyces > Streptomyces omiyaensis. The sequence goes on along the minus strand of NZ_BMVV01000010.1, from coordinate 7,680 downwards.
GCAGGACCACGGCCTGGAGAAGGCGCTCGACAACCAGCTGATCCAGCTCGCCGCCGAGGCGCTGAACGCCCCCTCCGCCGAGCAGGCCCAGCCGGTCCGCGCCCAGGTCGCGATCCGCAACATCAACCGCACGGTCGGCACCATGCTCGGCCACGAGGTGACGAAGAAGTTCGGCGGCGCCGGCCTCCCGGCCGACACCATCGACCTCACCTTCACCGGCTCCGCGGGCCAGTCCTTCGGCGCCTTCCTGCCGGCCGGTGTCACCCTCCGCCTGGAGGGCGACGCCAACGACTTCGTCGGCAAGGGCCTCTCCGGCGGCCGCGTGATCGTCCGCCCGGACCGGGGCGCCGACCACCTGGCCGAGTACTCCACCATCGCGGGCAACACCATCGCGTACGGGGCCACCGGCGGCGAGCTCTTCCTGCGCGGCCGCACCGGCGAGCGCTTCTGCGTCCGCAACTCCGGCGCCCTGGTCGTCTCGGAGGGCGTGGGCGACCACGGCTGCGAGTACATGACCGGCGGCACCGCGGTCGTCCTCGGCGAGACCGGCCGCAACTTCGCGGCGGGCATGTCCGGTGGCGTGGCCTACGTCATCGACCTCGACCCGAACCACGTCAACTCCGGCAACCAGGGCGCGGTCGAGGCCCTGTCGGAGGACGACGAGGCCTGGCTGCACGACGTCGTGCGCCGCCACCAGGAGGAGACCGGATCGACCGTGGCCGAGAAGCTCCTGGCCGACTGGGACGCGGCGGTGAGCCGCTTCAGCAAGATCATCCCGACCACGTACAAGGCAGTGCTCGCCGCCAAGGACGCCGCTGAGCTCGCCGGTCTCTCCGAGCAGGAGACCACCGAGAAGATGATGGAGGCGGCGACCCATGGCTGACCCGAAGGGCTTCCTCACCACCGGCCGCGAGGTCGCCGAGACCCGCCCCGTCGCGGAGCGCGTCCGCGACTGGAACGAGGTCTACGTCCCCGGCTCCCTGCTGCCGATCATCAGCAAGCAGGCCGGCCGCTGCATGGACTGCGGCATCCCGTTCTGTCACAACGGCTGCCCGCTCGGGAACCTCATCCCCGAGTGGAACGACTACGCCTACCGCGAGGACTGGTCGGCGGCGCAGGAGCGCCTGCACGCCACCAACAACTTCCCGGAGTTCACCGGCCGCCTGTGCCCGGCGCCGTGCGAGTCGGCGTGCGTGCTCGGCATCAACCAGCCGGCCGTCACCATCAAGAACGTCGAAGTCTCCATCATCGACAAGGCGTGGGACGCCAACGACGTCAAGCCGCAGGCCCCGGACCGCCTCTCCGGCAAGACCGTCGCCGTCATCGGCTCCGGTCCGGCCGGTCTCGCCGCCGCCCAGCAGCTGACCCGGGCCGGCCACACCGTGGTCGTGTACGAGCGCGCCGACCGCATCGGCGGCCTGCTGCGCTACGGCATCCCCGAGTTCAAGATGGAGAAGCGCCACATCAACCGCCGCATCGAGCAGATGCGCGCGGAGGGCACCAAGTTCCGCACCGGCGTCGAGGTCGGCCGCGACATCACCGCCACCGACCTGCGCAAGCGGTTCGACGCGGTCGTGGTCGCCGCAGGCGCCACCACCGCCCGCGACCTGCCGGTGCCCGGCCGCGAGCTGGCCGGCATCCACCAGGCGATGGAGTACCTGCCGCTCGCCAACAAGGTCGTCGAGGGCGACTTCGTGGCCGCGCCGATCACCGCCGAGGGCAAGCACGTCGTCGTCATCGGCGGCGGCGACACCGGCGCCGACTGCGTCGGCACCGCCCACCGCCAGGGCGCGGCCTCCGTCACCCAGCTGGAGATCATGCCCCGACCGGGCGAGGACCGGAACGCCAACCAGCCCTGGCCGACCTTCCCCATGCTCTACAAGGTCACCTCGGCGCACGAGGAGGGCGGCGAGCGGGTCTACTCCGTCTCCACCACCCACTTCGAGGGCGACGAGGACGGCAACGTCCAGTTCCTCCACCTCGTCGAGGTCGAGTTCGTCGACGGCAAGCTGACCCAGAAGCCGGGCACCGAGCGGAAGATCCCCGCGCAGCTGGTCACCCTCGCCATGGGCTTCACCGGCACGGACGTCGCCAACGGCCTGGTCTCCCAGTTCGGCGTCGACCTCGACGAGCGGGGCAACATCGCCCGCGACGCGGACTTCGCCACCAACGTCGACGGCGTCTACGTCGCCGGCGACGCCGGCCGCGGCCAGTCGCTGATCGTCTGGGCCATCGCCGAGGGCCGCTCGGCCGCCCGCGGCGTCGACCGCTACCTCACCGGCGCCAGCTCCCTGCCGGCCCCGATCCGCCCGACGGACCGCTCCCTGCTGGTCTGACGCGCCCCTGGATGTCCCGTACAACGACGTGCGGAACTGAGCGACGCCCGCCCCGTCCCCGACCGAGGACTCAGGGGGCGGGCGTCGCTGCGCGTTCCCCGCGCATCCCCGCGCGCCCGCGCCTTTCCCGCGGAAGCGCGGGTGACCCGCTCGCACCACCGGCGGATCGCCTCCGGACAGGCCTCCCGGGGGACCGTGTCCCTCTGGACCGGGCACGTCACCTCGCCGACGCCGTGGCCGGCCCGGATCCTGGTGGTGCGGGCCGTCACCCGGATCGGGAAGGCCGGGGAGGGGAAGGGCCGTAGACTGCGGTCCGTGGTGGACGGGGTGGACGACGGAGCCGTGCCGGGGATTCCCGCGACGAGCCGGGCCGTGCTCGGACCGCCCTCCTTCGGGCGGGAGCCGTCCGGCTACGACTGCGAGAAGCGGGCGGACCGCTCGCCCGGGCTCTTCCACGGGAGCCCGTCCCTCAGCCGGATCCACGCCGAGACCCCGCGCCGCCGCGCCGCCGCCGACGCGGCCGGGGCCGACGAGACGTGGGCGCACCCGCTGCTCACCCTCACCCGGGCCGAGCGGTACCACGCCGCCGAACGCGACCCGGCCGACGCCGTGCTCGCGGACATCGAGAGAGCCGAGGGGGAGCGCTGAGATGGCACTGAGCCTGCGCAAGGTGGAGGAGACCGCGCCCGCGCTGGTCGGTCTGTACAAGTCGGCGGGGGAGTCGCTGCGCCGGCACGGCGTCGACGGGCAGCGCGTCGCCGTCTACCTGGTGGTCGACTACTCCGGCTCGATGAAGCCCTACTACAACGACGGCAGCGTCCAGGCGCTCGCCGACCGGGTCCTCGGGCTCTCCGCCCAGCTCGACGACGACGGGCGGGTGCCGGTCGTCTTCTTCTCCACCGACGTCGACGCCGAGACCGAGATCCGCCTCGACGACCACCAGGGGCGGGTGGAGCGGATCGTCGCCGGACTCGGCCACATGGGCAAGACCAGCTACCACCTCGCCATGGACGCGGTCATCGACCACTACCTCGACAGCGGGGCCACCGCGCCCGCCCTCGTCGTCTTCCAGACCGACGGCGGCCCCATCAACCGGCTCGCCGCCGAGCGGTACGTCTGCAAGGCGGCCCGGCTGCCGATCTTCTGGCAGTTCGTCGGCTTCGGCGACCCCGGCAGCAAGCAGTTCGACTTCCTGCGCCGGCTCGACGAACTCGCCGTCCCCGAGCGCCGTTGCGTCGACAACTCCGGCTTCTTCCATGCCGGGAGGGAGCCCGGCCGGGTCGCGGACGGCGAGCTGTACGACCGGCTGGTCGCCGAGTTCCCCCGCTGGCTGGACGCCGCCCGAGCCCAGGGCATCGTCCGCTCCTGACGGGCCGTGGAAACGCCGGTGACGGGCGCGGGCTCCGGGGGGATCATGGGCGCATGAGCTCTCTCGTACGCCACGTGACCATCGACTGCGCCGACGCCTACGCCCTCGCCCGCTTCTGGGCGGAGGTGCTCGACGCCAAGGTCTCCGACGACGACCGGCCCGGCGACCCCGAGGCCCTCGTCGAGTCCGGGGGCGCCGGTCTCCTCTTCATCCGGGTCCCGGAGCCGAAGACGGTCAAGAACCGCGTCCACCTCGACGTCCAGCCGCAGGACCGCACCCGGGACGAGGAGGTCGAGCGGCTGCTCGCCCTCGGCGCGACCCTCGTCGGCGACCACCGCAACCCGGACGGCACCGGCTGGGCGACGCTGGCCGACCCGGAGGGGAACGAGTTCTGCGTGGAGCGGAGCGCGGCGGAGCGGGCCGCCGCGTAGGCCTTCCGGCCGCCCGGAGCAATCCGGACAGTAGGTGTCGGGTATCCGGTGTCTCCTGGACGCATGCGAGACACCGGAACCACCACCTGGCCCGCCTTCGCGGCCGCCGAGCCCGCGCTGGCCGCCACCGTGCGGGAGCGCTTCGGGCAGTACACCCACCACGCCCTCGCCACCCTCCGCGCGGACGGTTCGCCCCGGCTCAGCGGCATCGAGGCGGACTTCCGGGGCGGCGACCTGCGGCTCGGCATGATGCCGAACTCGCGCAAGGCGCTCGACCTGCGGCGCGACCCGCGCCTCTCGCTCCTCGCCAACCCCGGCGCCGGCACGTCCATGGGCGGCGGGGACGTCCGGATCTCCGGCCGGGCCGTCGAGGTCACCGATCCCGCGGAGGCCGCGTGGTACGCCGCCGAGGTCGGGATGCCGCTGCCCTTCCACGTCTTCCGGGTGGAGCCCGGCGAGATCGTGCGGATCCGGGTCGAGGGCGAGGAGCTCCTCTTCACCACCTGGCGCCCGGGCCGCCCGCTCCGGACGCTGCGGCGCGGCAACGACGACGCCCCGCCGCGCGAGGACGCCTGAGCCGCACGTACCCGTACGCCTCCCCGTCGTACCCGTACGCCCCCCGTACCCGTGCCCCTCCTCGTCCTCGTACGGCCCGTCCCGGAGGCCGTACGGCGGCGGGCGCCCCCGGAGCGACGACAATGGGCGGGTGTCAGCGACCAAGAAGAAGAACCAGGTGAACGCCGCCGCGCCCGAGCGGCGCCGCGAACTCCTCGACACCGCCGCCGAGGTGTTCGCCGCCCAGGGGTACAACGCCACCACCGTCCGCAAGATCGCGGACGCCGCCGGCATGCTCGCCGGCAGCCTCTACTACCACTTCGACTCCAAGGAGTCGATGCTCGACGAGATCCTCTCCACCTTCCTCGCCGAGCTCTGGGAGGGGTACGACGCCGTCCTGGCCGCCGGTCTCGGCCCCCGGGAGACCATCGAGGCGCTCGTCACGGAGTCCTTCCGCGAGATCGACCGGCACCGCGCCGCCGTCGCCATCTACCAGAAGGAGTCCCGGCACCTCACCGACCTGCCCCGCTTCGCGTACCTCGCGGACTCGCAGCGCAGGTTCGAGAAGGCCTGGCTCGGCACCCTGGAGCGCGGGGTGGCGGACGGCGTGTTCCGCGCCGACCTCGACATCCGGCTCACCTACCGCTTCGTCCGCGACACCGTCTGGGTCGCGGCCTCCTGGTACCGGCCGGGCGGGCACCACCGTCCCGAGGAGATCGCCCGCCAGTACCTGTCGATGGTCCTCGACGGCATCGCCGTGCGCGCCTGACCGGGCGGGCGCGGTCGTACGCGGGCGGGCGCGGCCCCCGCACGGGCCGCGCCCGCCCGCGTCAGCCGACGAGCCGCTCCCGCAGACCCGCCAGGGTGCGCAGGTCCAGGCCCAGGCCGGCCGTCACATAGCGGTACAGGCTGCCGTAACCGGCGCGGACCTCGGCGAGGGCGGCGTCCAGGTACTCCGTGCGGACCTCCTGGAGCGGCACGATCAGGCCGGGGTCCTGCATGAGGCCGGCCTGCCGGAGGCCCTCGCGGACCCGGGCGTCATGGGCGGCGCGGAAGGCGTTGGAGGCCAGGTAGTCCTCGGTGGCGAGGCGTTCCGGCACGCCGACGAGCCGCAGGACCAGCCAGCTCGTCCAGCCGGTGCGGTCCTTGCCCGAGGTGCAGTGGTGGAGCACCGGCCCCGAGCCGGGCGCGGCGAGCTCGCGCAGGGTCCGTCCGAAGGCCTCGCGGTTGGCCGCGTCGGTGACGAAGGTGCGGTACACGCCCGACATGAAGGCCGCCGCCCGGCCGCCGCCCAGCATCTGCTCCTGCCGCACCGGGTCGCGCGAGCCGATCGCGGCCTGCAACCGCCCGTAGAGGCCGTCGTCGGTGATCGGCCGGGAGACGGCGGTCACCCCGGCGGGCAGCCGGTCGGCCCCGTCCGACGCGACCTCCAGCGGGATCCGGAAGTCGACCGCGCGGGCCAGTCCGAGCCCGCCGAGCACGACCAGGTCGGCGTCGGTCAGCTTGCCGAGGTGATCGCCCCGGAAGACGAGGCCGTGGCGCACCCGCCCGCCGTCGACGGTGCGGCGACCGCCCAGGTCGCGGACGTTCACCGCGCCCTGGAGCGCGATCTGCCGGATCGGGTCCGCGGTCCGGGGGCGGGCCGAGGCGGGGGAGGGGGCGAGCGCCCCGACGGCGACGGCGGCGCCGGCGGAGCTCAGCAGTGCGCGTCTCGACAGAGACATGGCGGACTCCCTTACTGAGGGGGAAAGGGGTGCGGGTGGAGACACGCGGAAGCGCATCGGCTACCGTCAACCAAACGCTTGTTAGGCGGCCTCCCGGGGAGGAAGGTAGCAGCCGGGGGATCCGTAGGGGAGGGGTGCGCCCGTCCTCCGTGGAGCGGCCGTCACACCGCGGCGGCCCTGCGCCGCGCAGCAGCGGGACATCCGAACAGCCTTGAAGGGGAACCGAGATGGGGATCTGCGAGGACCGTGTGGTCGTCGTCACCGGAGCGGGCCGCGGCCTCGGGCGGGCGCATGCCCTCGCCTTCGCCGCCGAGGGCGCCCGGGTCGTCGTCAACGACCTGGGCGTCGGCCTCGACGGCACGCCGGGGCCGGACAACCCGGCCACCGCCGTCGTCGAGGAGATCAGGGCGGCCGGCGGCGAGGCCGTCGCCCACGGCGGCGACATCGCCTCCACCGAGGGCGCCGCCTCGCTGGTCACGACCGCGCTCGACGCCTTCGGCCGACTCGACACCCTGGTCTGCAACGCCGGCTTCCTCCGCGACCGGATGCTGGTCAACCTCGACGAGAAGGACTGGGACGCGGTGATGCGCGTCCACGCCAAGGGCCACTTCCTGCCGCTGCGGCACGCCGCCGCGCACTGGCGCGAAGAGGCGAAGGCGGGGCGCGTGCCCGAGGCGCGGGTGGTGCAGACGACCTCGGGCGCGGGGCTCCTCGGCAGCGTCGGCCAGGGCAACTACGCGGCGGCCAAGGCCGCCATCGTGGGCCTCACCCTGGTCGCCGCCGCCGAACTCGCCCGCTACGGCGTCCAGGTCAACGCCATCGCCCCGGCCGCCCGCACCCGGATGACCGAGCAGGTCTTCGACGGCCTCCAGGCCCTCCCCGAGGACGTCTCCCCGCTGGTCGTCTGGCTCGGCTCGGCCGGCTCCTCGGGCGTCACCGGCCGGGTCTTCGAGGCGGAGGGCGGCCGGCTGACGGTGATGGAGGGCTGGCGCCCCGGCCCCAGCGAGTCCAGCGGCGACCGCAGGACCCCGGCGGAGGCGGGCGAGGCGGCCCGCAAACTCCTCGCCCTCGCGGAGCCGCCGCAGCCGGTGTACGGGGCGTAGGGGAGCCCGGGGCGGGGCCGGTCCGGGGGCGGGCCTGGGAGGGACGTGGGGCGGGCCGGGTTCGGGGCCGGGCCGGGTCGGGGTCGGGCGCGACCGGGCGGGGTCGGGCCGGGGCGACCCGGGGGGCCGGGGTGGGCGTGCCTCCCCCTCCTCCCCCCCCCC
>NZ_BMVV01000009.1:3101-306409 GCF_014650895.1 Streptomyces omiyaensis | reverse complement strand
CTTCGTTCCCGTTTCCGGGCCCTCCGGGCGCTTCCTTCGTTCCCGACTCTATCAGATCTTTCCGACCCGATTTCCTCGGTGCTTTCCGGTCCCGAATTCGATTTACTCGGGGCCTTCCGGCGCTTTCCGACTCTATCAGATCCTTTCAGTGTCTGATTCCCAGTCAGCGGGATTCGCCTTCCCGGCTGTTGGGCCGTTCCGACGAGTGAGACTTTAGCGGATTCCCTGCTCCCGATGCGAATCGGGGCTGCGCCCGGACTTCGAACACGGATTCCTCATTTCGCAAAAACACACGGAAAGCAGGAGGGCGCGACGAATCGCGGCCGTCAGGCTCGGTGGTTCTTGCGGAATCGCTGTCCGGGGCCGACCGGAGTCGGTGCTCACTGTCGGACAGCTCGGAGGACACTACGGATCGGGTGCAGTCCATGTCAACTTCGGCTCGTGACCGGTCCGGGGAGCGCGGTGTCCCTCCCGGAGAGGAACGGCGATGGGAAGCGGGACCGTCGAGGTTTCTCAGGGATCGGGCGTGGGGTGAGTGGGCGTGGGGACGGGGCTAGGGTGGCGGGAATGATCAAGAACAGGTTTCTTGCCGGGCTTCTCGTCGTGGGACTGGTCGGGGTGGGCGCGCCGGCCGCGACCGCGCAGGACGAGACGTATGTGAGGACCGGCGTCGTCTTCAACAAGCCGAACGGCACGACCGCCGAGCAGGGCGCGATCCTCAGCCACCTCGGGCGGCTCGTCAACGGTGCCCCCAGCGGGTCGACCATCCGCATATCCCTGTACGCGTTCGGGTCGTCCTGGCTCGCCGACCAGCTGGTGAAGGCGCACCAGCGGAACGTGAACGTGCAGGTCCTCGTCGATGACACCACGGTCGGCGCGGCGTGGATGGGGACGTCGGGGAAGACCGTCCGCGACAAGCTCCAGGGCGCCTTCGCGACGCAGGCCGCGCCCGGCCAGACGTCGTGGTTCCGGGTGTGCGCGGCGGGCCGGCCGTGCCTGGCCGCGGGAACGAGCGGCGTGAACCACAACAAGTTCTTCCTCTTCTCCCGGTCCACCGGCAGCGGCTCGGCGACCACGGGCGCGGTGGTCGAGAACATCGTGGTGCAGTCCTCCGGCAACCTGACCGCCTGGGACCGCGAGTCCGGCTGGAACGACGCGATGACCGTCGCCGACAACGCCGCCCTGCACGCCGGGTACGTCCGCTACTTCGACCTGATGGCCGCTTCGCAGGCGCGGCCGGACGGGTCGGGAACGGTGAGCGATCTGGCGATCGACGTGGAGGCCGGGCAGGCCAAGGGCTACTTCTTCCCCCGCTCCTCCACCGATGTCGTCGAGAACATCCTGAGCATGGTCGAGACCCGCGTGCCGAACGCCGACGGGACCACCGCTCCGGTCTGCCACGGGAACACCCCGGGGCACGGCACGGCGGACGGCCGCACCGTGATCCGCATCGCCAACGGGCACATCTCGCGGCCGGCCGTGGCGGAGAAGCTGTGGACGCTCGCCGACGCGGGCTGCTACGTCGACGTCGTGTACGGCAAGCTCTCCGACTACGCGGCCGTCGGCACGCACCGGGAGACCGCGTACTGGCTGACGCGGTCGACCGCGAAGGGGAAGATATCCCTCCACCGCCTGGCGAACGACGAGGTGAGGAACCCGGCCGCGCCCGAGGTCTCCGGGACGACCACCCACACCAAGTACCTGCTGATCGAGGGCTCGTACAAGGGTGTGAAGGATCAGAAGCTGGTGTTCACCGGGAGCCATCCGTACACCGGGCTGGCCCTCACCGCCAACGACGAGGCGCTGGTGAAGTACGTCGGCCCCGAGATGCACGACGCGTACGTGACGAACTTCCGCGACCAGCGCGCCGCCGCGCTCGCGGAGTCCCAGTACGGCGGCGTCTTCTAGGCGCCGGCCGGTGGACCGCCCGGCAGGTCGTGTGCCTGTCGGGCGTGGCGGCGCCACTGGCCGGAGGTCGTTCCGTAGGCGGGGTGGAGCGGTCGGAGGGCGGCCGCGGTGGGGTCCGCCGGGCGTCCTGCCCCTCCAGGACCTCCCAGGCCTGGAGGAGGACGCGTTCGTCGGCGGGGGTGAGGAGGACCGTCTGCCGGGTCGGGAGGGGTCCGGAGCCTGTTCCCCTCAGTCGAAGCAGGTCCGGGCCCGATCCGTGGCGGGGCGCGGCGGGCGCCTCGCCCCGACGACGGCGATCGCCCGTACCCGCTCGGCGGTACGGGGGGGGGAGCGGAGGGCGGACCGGGCGGACGTCTCAGGTGGTCCAGGTCTTCAGGACCGCCGCGATCCGGCGTACGCCCGCTTCGCCGGTGAGGGTCTCGTCGACGAGGTCGATGGCGTCCTGGCCGGTGAAGTCGACCGGTTCGCCGGAGGCCTGGAGGTAGCCGACGGCGACCGCCACGGCGAACAGCTCGTTGGAGTGCTCCAGGGCGGGTACGCGGACGAGCTGGTGCAGCAGGGCCGCGGCCCGGTGGTGGGGCCGGTCGTAGACCGGCGTGTCCATCACGTGGAAGGAGTGGCGGGAGCGGGCCGCTTCGAGGGATCCCCAGTCCGTGATGCTCGGATCACCGGGGATGACCTTCTGGGCGATGTCGAGGAGCCAGGCCAGGTCGACCTGGAGGATCATCTACCGGTCCCCGGGTCAGGCGGCGTCGGTGCCGGACGCGGCGGACCGGCCGTAGCGCGCGGCGAAGGCGTCGCCGTGCCGGGCGACGACGTGGCGGGCGCCGTCGAGGAAGCGGGTCCGGGTGAGGTCGGCGTCCAGCACCCGCTCCGCGTAGTCCTCTGCGGCCACGTGTCTCGCGGCGGCGGCGTGCTGGAGCGCCTCGTACGCCTCGTCGCTGATCTCGATGCGGAGTTCCCGTGCCATACCACCACGGTAGCGGCCCGGCGCGTCGTGCGGCAGTCCTCCGGGGCGACGGCCTCGCAACATCGCGGCAACGAACCCTTCGTGCCCCGCGCATGGAACGCGCCCGGGTGCGCCCACAGCCTCCTTCTCGGCATTTCTTCCCGGCTCTCCTCTCTTGCCTTGCCGCCCCTTCCCGGTTTGCTTCCCGCCGATCCCGCACACCGACGAGAGGTCGTTACTGTCATGGCCACGTCTAGTTTGTCCGGTCCCGGCCGTCGTGGGGTCCTGGGCACCGCGGCCGCCGTCGCCGCCGGTACCGTCCTGCCCGCGCTCGCAGCCCCGCCCGCCCGGGCCGCCGGCCCCGACCGGCCCAACGTGCTGCTGATCGTCACCGACGACCAGCCCAAGCAGACCGAGTGGGCCACGCCCAAGACGGTCGCCTGGCTGGCCGGCCGGGGAGTGCGCTTCAGCAACGGGCACGCCACCACCCCGCTGTGCGCGCCGTCGCGCTCCTCGGTCTTCTCCGGCCGCTTCGCCCACAACCACGGCGTCCGCAACAACAGCACCTCCCCCGCGCTGGACCGGCACACCACCCTCCAGCGGTACCTGAGCCAGGCCGGCTACCGGACGGGGCTGTTCGGCAAGTACCTCAACGCCTGGGACGTCGCCGACAACCCGCCGCACTTCGAGGAGTTCGCGCTGCTGCGGCCGTCGTACACGGACGGCACGTTCAACGTGAACGGCACCGTGCGGACCATCTCCGGCTACGCCACCACCGTGATCAGGAACCGCACCCTCGCCTTCCTCGACAAGTCCCGCACCGACAGCCGTCCCTGGTTCGCCTGCGTCACCCCGTACGCCTCGCACGGCCCCTTCACGCCGGAGCCCGAGTACGCCGGCACCGAGGTCCCCGCCTGGGACGGCCGCCCCTCCGTCCCCGAAGAGGACCGCAGCGACAAGCCCGCGTACGTCCGCGACGCCACCCAGACGCTCGAGGACGGCCGCCTGGTCCGCGCCAAGCAACTGCGCGCCCTGCGCTCGGTGGACGACGCCGTGCAGTCCTTCCGCGACAAGCTGGCGGCCCTGGGGCAGCTCGACGACACCCTGGTCGTCTACATCGGCGACAACGGGTTCAACTGGGCCGACCACGGCCTGACCGGCAAGGCCGTCCCCTACCGGCCCGCCCACGAGGTGCCGTTCTACCTCTCCTGGCCCGGCGGCGGGCTCGGCGGCGGCACCACCGACGACCGCATCGTGGCGAACATCGACATCGCCCCCACCGTCCTCGACGCGGCCGGGATCACCCCGGACACCCCGCACGACGGCCACTCGCTGCTCGGCCCCCACGCCCGCGACCACCTCCTCGTCGAGTGGTGGCGGCAGGGCTCGGGGACGGCCGCGAAGAACACCTGGTCGTCGTATGTCGCCAAGGACCGCCAGTACACGGAGTACTACGACCTGCACACCAACGCCGCCGGCACCGTGAGCGGCACGGGGCAGGTGAAGTTCCGCGAGTACTACGACCTGCGGGCGGACCCGTACCAGCTGCGGAACAGCCTCCACCAGGCCACGCCCGCGGACGAACGGGCCCTCGGGATCCCCGGGCTCGCGGCCGCCCTGGCCGCCGACCGCACGGCCTGACGACGCCGAGCGCTTCGGCGCCTCCTTCGTCTTCCGCGGTGGCGTCACCGCCGCGGCGCGCGAACGGGCCGTGCCCGTGCCCGGGGCGGACGGGTGGCCTGCGGTGCCGGGGGCCTGGCACCGGGAGCCGGAAGGTTCCGGGTCCCGCTCGGACGACCGCCTCGACCACCCCGTCACCCACGTCCCCCGGCGCGACGCGCAGGCGTACGGCGCCTGGTCCGGCACCCGTCTGCCCACCGAGGCGGAGTGGGAGTACGCCGCCCGGGGCGGCCTCGACCGGGCCCGCCGCCCGTGGGGCGACGAACCGCCGGTCCCGGACCGTGCGGTGACCTTCCGCGGCGGCTTCCCCGACCGTCCGACGGCCGGGGTCGGCACCGCCCCGTGCGCGCGCTCGCGCCCGACGGCCACGGACTGTGCCACGCCGTCGGCAACGTCCGGAAGCGGACGGCCGACCTCTTCGCGCCCGGCTCCCCCGCCCGGGCCCTGCGCGGCGGCCCGCACCTGTGCCACGCCTCGTACGGCAACCGGTGCCGCTGTTCGGCGCGGACGGCCGACACCCCGGACTCCTCGACGGGCCACACCGGCTTCCGGGTGGCGGGGGGCGTCTACGGGGTCCGCTCCCGGGGTTCGCCGACGGGGCCCGCCGACGTCCCGGCCTCCGCGGCCGGGGCAGGCGGGGCAGGCGGGGCAGGCGGGGCAGGCGGGGCAGGCGGGGCAGGCGGGGCAGGCGGGGCAGGCGGGGCAGGCGGGGCAGGCGGGGCAGGCGGGGCAGGGCTACCCTGCGCGCATGACGCACGAGCCGGAGCTGACCTCCCCCGTGGACCTGTGCCTTCCCGACGGGCGGTTGAACCCCGCCTCGGTCGGCTGGACCCGGCGGCCCCTGCACCTCGCCAACCTGCGCGGCTGGGGACGCACGAAGCGCTGGGAGTACTGGGGCGTCGTCACCCCCGACCACGTCGTCGGCCTGGTCGCCTCGTCCCTGGACTACGCGGGCGTGCACGGGCTCTACGTGCTGGAGCGCGCGACCGGCCGGGAGACCACGGTCGACGCCGTGGTCCCGCTGGCCCGCGGGGTCCGCTTCCCCGCGCGCAGCGGGGAGGGCGAGGTGTCCGTGCGCGGCGGCGGGCTGGAGGTGACGATCCGCCAGCGCCCGGACGGCTCCTCGATCCGGGCGGCGGGGGGCGGCGTACGGCTCGACGTCGAGGTGCCGCTCCCGGAGGGGCACGAGTCGCTCGGCGTCGTCGTGCCGTGGAGCCGCACCCGGTTCCAGTACACGGTCAAGGACGTCGGGCGTCCGGTGCACGGCACCCTGACGGTGCGGGGGCGGACCCACGAGGTGGGCGGAGCCGGGTCGTTCGCGGTCCTCGACCACGGTCGCGGCAGGTGGCCGTACGCGATGACGTGGAACTGGGCGGCCGGGGCGGCCCCGGGGCGGGCGATCCAGCTGGGCGGGAAGTGGACCGCGGGGACCGGCGTCACCGAGAACGCGCTCTTCGTCGACGGCCGGCTGCACAAGATCGGCGAGGAGCTCCGCTGGAGCTACGACCGCTCGGACTGGCTGCGTCCCTGGCGGATCAGCGGGGAGCGGGTGGAGGTCCGGTTCCGCCCGTTCCACGAGCGGGTCGCCCGGACGAACCTCGGCGTCGTCGCCGGCGAGACGCACCAGTGCTTCGGCCACTTCTCCGGGCGGGCCCTGACCGACGACGGCACCGAGACGAGCCTGGACGGGCTGGTCGGCTGGGCCGAGGAGGCGCGCAACCGCTGGTAGGAGGGCTCCGCGCCGCCCGCCCCCCTGCCGTGCCGTCACCCGAGAGGCGCGAAGGGGGTCGTGAACCCGGCCGGGCCGGTCACGCGGGTCAGGCGGAGCTCGCCGGGTTCGGTCCCGGCGCCGGACAGGACGACGACGGTGTCGCCGACGCGTCCCCGAGCGACCCAGCGCTCCCCGTCACCGGCACGCCAGAGCTCGAAGGCGAGGGCCCGTCCGTCCGCGGTGAGGGTGACGGGCCGGGAGGGCGGCGGCGCGACCGGTGCTTCCCCGTCGGGGTGGGGGCAGGTCCCGAAGGCCCGCTCCAGGGCTTCGTCGTTCTCCGGGTTGCCGGAGGAGCCGCTGAACACCGTGACGTGGGGGACCTCGGCGTCGAAGAGCGGAGACCCGAACCACAGGGAGACGTGGGCGTCGCCGGTGGTCCGGTCGTGGCCGTGCCCCGTGAACTGCCGCGACTCCGGCCAGTCGGCATCGACGCCGAAGACGTCCAGGACGTCGAAGACAGCCGGGGCGCCCGGCCCTCCGAGTCCTCCGAGGAACCCCAGGAGGCCGAAGGCGCGGAAGAATTCGGCCGGTTCGGGAATGCCTCGGTCCTTCGCGGGGTCTTCCGGGTCCTCGTCCATGGCCGGACATCCTGTCATCCCGGGAGGAGGCGCGGGAGTCCGGGGCGGCTGCCGGGGCCTCGGGAGCGGGGCGTCCCGGCGCCCCCCTCCCCTGCCCGCCCTCCCTGCCGCTCGTCCCCGGTCTACTCCTCCTCGGCCTCGGCCTCGTCCTCGTCGCCCTCGAAGAAGTCGCCCACCTCGTCGACGACCTCCGCGGCGACCAGGCCGCCGGCCACGCCGACGGCCAGGCCCGCGGCGCCCGCGGCGATCGCCGTGCCCGTGCCGGGGGCGGAGTGGTGGGCGTGGCCTTCGTGGGTCCCGTGGGTGCTCCGGGCGAAGAGCGCGCCGCCCGTGGGCTCGTGCGGGGCGTGGGTGGTGCGGTGCTGGAGGAGGTGGCCGATCCAGGCGTCGACCTCGGTGTTCCAGTCGAGGCGGCCGGCGTCGTCGTGGTCCACGGTGAAGCGGGTGAGGGTGTCGTGGCCCTCGGAGAAGAGGCCGCCGCGCTTGTCGGCCTCCAGGACCACGTCCAGGGTGGCGGGGCCGGCGAGGAAGGTGACCTCGATCTCCTCGGCCAGGTGGGCGTACCGGGGCGCCGGGGCCAGCTCGATCTCCTGGTAGAAGGGGAGCTGTTGGCCCGTGCCGCCGATGCGGCCGAGCTCCAGGTCGGCGGAGGTGAAGCCGAAGCCGAGCTGTCCCAGTGCCTCCAGGACGGCTTCCTGGGCGGGGAGGGGGCGTACGGCGAGGGGGTCGAGGTCGCCCTTGTCCCTGGCGCCGGCGACGCCGAGTTCGGTGCGGACGCCGAGGGAGACGCCGAGGCCCTGCCCGTACAGCTCGGTGATCGGGGTCTCCCACGGCAGGGCGAAGGAGAACGGCACGCTGCGGTGCTCGTCCTCGGCCAGGCGGAAGCCGCCCGCGACGACGTGCTGGTGGAAGACGACCACGCCCTCGGACTCCTCGTCGCCCTGCTCGGACTCGACGCGGGCGACGAGTTCCAGGGTGATGTGCTCGATCGTGAAGTCGGCGGTGCCGCCCCGGAGGCGGACCCGGCCGGTGACGGTGCCGCCGGGCGTCGCCGCGCCCGGGTCGAGCTCGGTGTCCACCGAGGGGCCTCCGACGCCCAGTGAGCCGAGCAGACGCTTGAACACCATCGGGCGTTCACTCCTTCGAGTTGCTGGTGCGGGACCGCGTTCGACACGGATCCGCTTTTCGTCTACAGACGTGTAGAAGACTAGGGGTGTGGCGGGCCTGCGCGAGCGGGGCGGGTGGGACTTTCCGAGGTCAGGGGGCGGCCGGGTCGTAGCCGTACCGCAGCGGTCCGGGCGGCCGGCCCTCGCGGCGGTAGACGTAGACGGCGGTCGCGCGCATGCCGCCCCTCGGCTCGTCCACCTCGCAGGGGTACGTCACCTGGACGAGGCCCGGGCGGCCCTGGACCCGCACGCTGACGCCGTCGGCGGGACCTCCGGAGAGCAGTGCCGTTTCCCAGTCCGGCGCGTCGTCCGTCATGCGGGGTCACCTCGGATTCACGGGTGGGCCCGGGCGGGGCCGGCCGGGGCACGACGGACCCGCGGACGGCCGAGAGGCGCGGCCCACGGCACCTCTACACGCTTGTAGAGGATAGGTGAGGACGCGCCTCCCGTGAGGTCCGCCGTCCGTTCTCCGCCAACGTCGTCCGAAAGTGGCCGGAGTCGGGCGGGGATCAGATCGTCTGCGGGCCCATGATCCGGACCAGGAGGTCGTCCAGACTGACCAGACCGGTGAGCTCGCCCGTCTCGTCGCGGACGAGCGCGAGGGACGCGCGGCGCCTGCGGAGCTGTTCGATCGCGCCGGAGACCGTTTCCGTGGCGGCCAGTTCGGGCACCGGGCGGGCGAGGTCGCGGGCGGTGAGCTCCCTGCCGCGGGTGCGGGCGACGAGGACGTCCCGGGTGTGGACCGAGCCGAGGATCGCGTCCCCGTCGCGGACGAGGAGGCGGGAGCGGTCGCTGTCGGACGCCTGGCCGAGGATCGCGTCCAGGTCCGCGTCGGCCGGGACGGCGACGATGTCGGCGGCCGGGGTCCGGAGCGCGGCCACGGGGGTCTGCGGCTCGGTGAGCGAGCGGGTGATGAGCTGCGAGTCGGTCCTGTTGATCAGACCGAGGCGCTCGGACTCCTCCACGAGGTGGGTGAGCTGCTCGCGGTTGTGGACGGCGGCCAGTTCGTCGCGCGGCTGGACGCGGCACAGGCGGACGAGGCCGTTGCTGACCTTGTTCAGCACCCAGATCAGCGGGCGGACGGTCTTGACCACGGCCCGGAACGGCGGGGTCAGGATCATGGCGGAGCGCTCGGGGTGGGCGATGGCCCAGGACTTGGGCGCCATCTCGCCGAGGACCATGTGGAGGAAGACCACGACGGTCATGGCGACGGCGAACGCGATGCCGTAGCTGAGCGCGGGCGGCAGGCCGAGCCCGACGAGCAGCGGGTCGAGCTCGTGGGAGATGGCGGGCTTGGAGATGGCTCCGAGGCCCAGGGTGCACAGGGTGATGCCGAGCTGGGCCCCGGCGAGCATCAGCGACAGCTCGCGCATGCCCGCGAGGGCGGCCTTCGCGCCGCGCCGGCCGTCGGCGACCGCCTTCTCGATGCGGTGGCGCTTGGCGGCGACGAGCGCGAACTCGGCGGCGACGAAGAAGCCGCTGCCGATGAGCAGCAGGACGGTGACGAAGAGGGCCATGGGGAAGCTCATGCCTGGGCCTCCTCGGCCGTGGCGGTCGACGGGAGGCGTTCGAGGCGGACGCGTCCCGGTACGTGGCGGTCGAGGCTGAGGACGTCGATGCGGACGTCGTCGACGGTGAGTCCGTCGCCGATGGTCGGGAAGCGTCCGAGCCGGTCGATGATCAGGCCCGCGACCGTGTCGTAGTCGTCGTCCCCGGGGAGGGCGATGCCGGTGGCGTCCTCGATCTCGTCGAGGCGGCGGCCCGCGTCGACGCGCCAGCCGTCGCCGTCCGGAACGGCGAGCGCGACGACCCGGTCGCTCTCGTCGGCGATGTCGCCGACCAGTTCCTCGGCGATGTCCTCGTACGTGACGACGCCCGCGACGCCGCCGTGCTCGTCCAGGACGACGGCGAACTCGTCGTCCGCCTCCCGCATCCGGGCCACCGCCTGCGGCAGCGGCAGCGTGTCGGGCAGCAGCAGCGGCGCGCGGTCGGCCTCCCCCGCGGTGACGGCGTCGAAGCGGTCGGCGGGCAGCCGGGCGAGGTCGCGTACGCCGAGGACGCCGGCGACGTCGTCCGGGTGGTCGCCGAGGACGGGGTAGTTGGAGTGCCCGTGCCGCGCGATCAGCTCGACGGCCTCGGTGAGCGTGGCCTCCTTGCGGACGAAGACGGCGTCGGCGCGCGGCACCATGACCTCGTCCAGGGTCCGCTCGGAGAACTCCAGCGCGTGGTCGAGGAGCTCCGCGGTGTCGGCCGGGAGCTGCCCCTGCTCGTGGGACTCCCCGATGAGGTGGCTGAGCTCCTCCAGGGTCGCGCCGTGGTGCAGCTCCTCCACGGGCTCGATCCCGGCCTTCCGCAGCAGCCCGTTCGCGGCCCCGTCGAAGACGCGGACGACCGGTCCGACGATCTTCAGGTAGAGGAGCGTGGAGGGGGCGAGCGCCTTGGCGAGCCGCTCGGGGACGGCCAGCGCGAGGTTCTTCGGCGCGAGTTCGCCCAGGACCATCTGGAGGACGGTGGCGACCACGAAGGCGAGGACGACGGAGATCGCCGACACCGCCCCGTCCGACAGGCCGGTGCCGTCGAGCAGGGGCCTCAGGAGCGCGGAGACGGACGGCTCGGCGAGGAAGCCGACGACGAGGCCGGTGACGGTGATGCCGAGCTGGGCGCCCGACAGCATGAAGGAGAGGCGTTCGAGGACCTTCAGCGCGCGGGCCGCCCGCTTGTCGCCGGCCTCGGCCTCGCGGGCGAGGGCGAGGCGGTCGGCGGCGACGTAGGAGAACTCCTGGGCCACGAAGTAGCCCGTGCCGGCGGTCAGCACGAGGACGGCGAGGAGGCCGAGAGCGGCGTTCATCGGCGGTCGCATCCCTTCGGGGGGACGGGACGCGTCGTTCTGGCGGACAAGCAGGGGCTCCTTCGTGGGGCGGTCATCGGGCTCGGGGTGGTGGTGGGTGTGGGGTGAGGGCGGGGGTCGGGAGTCGGGGGTCACACGGTGGCGGGCCCGACCAGCTCCTCCAGGAGGTCCTCCATCGTCACGTAGCCGACGACGGTGCCGGACTCGCCGGTGACGGCGGCCAGGTGGCTGCCGGCGGCGCGCAGGGCGGTGAGGGCGTCGTCGAGCGGGGTGTCGATCCGTACCCGGGTGACGGCGTGGAGCGCGGTCCGGGGGAAGGGCCTGTCGCGGTCCGCGACGCCGAGGGTGTCCTTGATGTGGAGGTATCCGAGGACGGCGCCGGCGGGGCCGGTGACCGGGAAGCGGGAGTAGCCGGCGCGGGCCGCCGTGCGTTCCAGGACCGCCGGGGTGACGCGGTGGTCCACGGTGACCATCCGCGCGACGGGGACGACGAGCTCGCCGACCGGGCGGGTGCCGAGTTCCAGGGCGTCGCGCAGGCGTTCGCCGTCGGCGGGCGAGAGGAGTCCGGCCTCGCTGGTGTCCTGGACCATGCGGGCGAGCTGGTCGTCGGTGTAGACGGCGGCGACCTCGTCCTTCGGCTCGACCCGCAGCAGGCGCAGCAGCACGTTGGCGAAGGCGTTGATGCCGAAGACGACCGGCCGCAGCGCGCGGGTGAGGGCGACGAGCGGCGGCCCGAGGAGCAGCGCGGTCCGCACCGGGGCGGCGAGGGCGATGTTCTTCGGGACCATCTCGCCGATCAGCATGTGCGCGTACGTCGCCAGGGCGAGGGCGAGGGCGAAGGCGATCGGGTGCACGAGGCCGTGCGGCACGTGGGCCGCCTCGAAGAGGGGCTCCAGGAGGTGGGCGATCGCGGGTTCGGCGACCGCGCCGAGGACCAGCGAGGACACGGTGATGCCGAGCTGTGCGGTGGCCAGGAGGGCGGAGAGGTGTTCCAGGCCCCACAGGGTCATGCGGGCGCGCCGGTCGCCCTCGCGGGCCGACGGCTCGATCTGGCTGCGGCGGACGGAGATCAGGGAGAACTCGCCGCCGACGAAGAAGGCGTTCGTCAGGAGGGTGAGGAAGCCGATGGTGAGCTGGAGCGCGGTCATCGGGCCGCTCCGGCGTCCTCGGGCTCGGCGGCGGGGGCGGGTTCGGTGAGGTGGACGCGGTCCGCCCGGTGGTGCTCGACGTCGAGGACGTCGAGCCGCCAGCCGCCGAGCAGGACGACGTCGCCCTCGGCCGGGATGCGGCCGAGGCGGGTCGCGACGAGGCCGGCGACCGTCTCGTACGGGCCTGCCGGCGCCCGCAGCCCGATCCGGGCCAGCTGGTCGATCCGTACGCCCCCGTCGGCCTCCCAGGTGGCCCGGCCGTCGTCGGTGGGCGGTGCGGGCAGCAGGTCGGGCACCTCCACCGGGTCGTGCTCGTCGCGCACCTCGCCGACGACCTCCTCGACGATGTCCTCGACGGTCGCCACGCCGGCCATGCCGCCGTACTCGTCGATCACGACGGCCATGCCCCGGTGGGCCCGCAGGCGCTCAAGGAGCCGGTCGGCGGGCAGCGTCTCGGGCACGAGCAGCGGCGGGGTGGCGAGGGCGGCGACCGGGGTGGTGGACCGTTCCTCCGGCGGCAGGGCGAGGACGTCGCGGATGTGGACGGTCCCGATCACGTCGTCGTGGTTCCCCCGGTGGACCGGGAAGCGGGAGAGGCCGGTGGCGTGGGTGAGGTCGGCGGCGTCGGCGGCCGTGGCCCGCGCCTCCAGCGCGTGGACGTCCACGCGGGGCGTCATGACGTTCTCGGCGGTCAGCTCGCCCAAGTGGAGCGTCCGGACGAACAGTTCGGCCGAATCCGCCTCGATGGCTCCCTCCGCCGCGCTGTGCCGGGCGAGGGAGGCCAGTTCGGCGGGGGTCCGCACGGTGTGCAGCTCCTCGGCCGGCTCCAGGCCGAAGCGGCGCACGAACCGGTTGGCGGTGCCGTTCAGGTGCCGGATGAAGGGGCCGAAGGCCGCGGTGAAGACGCGCTGCGGTCCGGCGACGACCTCGGCGACGGCCAGCGGCCGGGAGATCGCCCAGTTCTTGGGCACGAGCTCGCCGACGACCATGAGGACCACGGTGGAGACCGCCACTCCGAGGACGGTCGCGACGGGCGGCGCCGCGGCGCCGAGGCCGATCGCCTCCAGCGGGCCGCGCAGCAGCGCGGCCAGGGACGGTTCGGCGAGCATGCCGATGACCAGGGAGGTGACGGTGATGCCCAGTTGGGCGCCGGAGAGCTGCACGGTCAGCCGGCGGACGGCGCGCAGCGCGCTCTCGGCGCCGCGCTCCCCCGCCTCGGCGGCCCGCTCCAGTTCACCGCGGTCGACGGTGGTGAGGGAGAACTCGGCCGCCACGAAGACGGCGCACGCGAGGGTGAGGACGAGCGCGAGCAGGAGGAGCAGCACCTCGGTCACCGTGCCACCCCCGTTCCCCGGCTCGACGCGTCGGGGCAGGCGGTGGCACGGCTCCTACTGGGAGGCTCACCCATTGCGGGTCGCTCGCTCCTCACTCGTCCGGGGAGGGGGATCCCGGGCGTCGCGGGACGGGATCCGGGCGGGACCGGCCGGTGGGGCCCGATCTTCTACAACACTGTAAAGGAAAGAAGATCTCCGATCGAGGGCCCGCCCCGCCGCACGCCGGACCGCGCGTCGGGACGGGCACCGGGCCTCGCGGGTCAGGGGCGCTTGCGCAGCGCCCCCGGCCACCAGACGGTGGGGCCGATGTCCCGGACGAGGGCCGGCACGAGGAGCGACCGGACGACCAGCGTGTCGAGCAGGACGCCGAAGGCGACGATGAAGGCGATCTGGACCAGGAACGCCAGCGGGATCACGCCCAGCGCCGCGAAGGTCGCGGCGAGGACGACACCGGCCGAGGTGATGACACCGCCCGTGGCGACCAGGCCGCGCCGCAGGCCCTCGCGGGTGCCGTGGAGCTCCGTCTCCTCCCGCACCCGCGACATGAGGAAGATGTTGTAGTCGACGCCGAGGGCGACCAGGAAGACGAATCCGTACAGCGGGACGGCGGAGTCGGTGCCGGTGAAGCCGAGGACGTGCTCGAAGACGAGGGCCGCGACGCCCAGCGTCGCCAGGAAGTTGAGGGCGACCGTCGCCACCAGGAGCACGGGCAGCAGCAGTGAGCGCAGCAGGCCGACCAGGATCACCAGGATGATCGCCAGCACGACGGGGACGATGAGCTTCCGGTCGCGTTCGGCCGTGACCTGGGTGTCGTACTGCTGGGCCGTCGAGCCCCCGACGAGGGCGTCCGCCCCGGGGACGGCGTGCAGGGCGGTGCGCAGCGCGGCGACGGTCCGCTTGGCCGCGTCGGAGTCCGCGGCGTCCGTGAGGGTCACGTCGACGCGGACGCGCCCGTCGGCGACGAGCGGCCCCGAGGTGCCGGGGACGGCGAAGAGCGTCGCGGAGTCGACGCCGTCGACGCCCTCGGCGGTCGTGCGGACCCGCTCCGCGGCGTCCGCGTCGGCGATGACGACGGCCGGGTTGCCGGCGCCGCCCGGGAAGTGCCGGCTCAGGCGCTCCTGGGCCGAGACGGAGGGCGCGTCCTTGACGAAGATCTCGTCGAGCGGGACGCCCTTGGAGTCGAGGGTGAAGGAGAACGCGGCGCAGGCGAGCAGTGCCGCGAGGGAACCCGCCCAGACCTTGCGCGGCGCGCGGTCGACGAGGGCCGCGACCCTGCGCCAGACGGGGTGGGCGGCCTCGCCGTCGGGGGTGTGCCGGGGGCGGGCCGGCCAGTACGCGGCGCGGCCGAGGAGGACGAGGGCGGCGGGGAGGAACGTCACCGCGCTGAGGACGGCGCAGGCGATGCCGATGGCGCCGACGGGGCCGAGGGCGCGGTTGTTGGTGAGGTCGCTGAAGAGCAGGGCCAGCAGGCCGAGCGCGACGGTGGCGGCGCTGGCCACGATCGGGCCGAAGGACTGCCTGAGCGCGGCGCGCATGGCCGGCACGCGGTCGCCGTCGCGCGCGCCCAGCTCCTCGCGGTAGCGCGCGGCGAGCAGCAGGGCGTAGTCGGTGGCGGCGCCGATGACCAGGATGGACAGGATGCCCTGCACCTGGCCGTCGACCCGGACGATGTCGTGGTCGGCCAGGACGTAGACGACGGCGCAGGCCAGGCCGAGGGCGAAGACGGCGCCGACGATGATCAGCAAGGGGAGCAGGACGCTCCGGTAGACCAGCAGCAGGATCACCAGGACGGTCGCCAGGGCGACGACCAGCAGCAGGCCGTCGATGCCCGCGAAGGCGTCGCCGAGGTCGGCCTGCGTGGCGGCGGGACCGCCCAGCCACACCTCGGTGCCCGGGACCCCGGACGCCGCCGCGTCGATCCGCTCCAGCACGGCGGGCAGTTCGTCGCCGAGGTCGGTCCGGAGCTGGACGACGCCCCGCAGGGCCTCTCCGTCCTCGGAGGGGAAGGCGGGGGAGGGCGCGCCGACCACGCCCTCGGTACCGGTGAGGGCCGCGAGGGAGCGGGTGGCCTCGGCCTGCGCCGAGGGGGCGACGGGGCCGCCGCCCTCGGCGGTCCACAGGACCAGGGCGGGAAGCGTCTCCTCCTGGCGGAACGCCTCCTGGGCCTGGAGGACCCGGGTCGACTCGGCGCTGCGGGGCAGGAAGGCGGCCTGGTCGTTGGTGGCCACCTCGCCGAGCTTCCCGGCGTAGGGACCGAGCCCGCCTCCGATGGCGAGCCAGACGACGAGCACCAGGAGCGGCAGCAGCCTGCTCGCCCAGCGCGTGGGTGTGGACATGGAGAACTCCCCGAGTATCTCTCAACAATCAACTATCTCAATGATCGAGACACATTGAACCACGAGGCGAAACGGGTTTCGCGGACCCTCCCCCGCCGAGCGGAACGAGCCGCCGGACACCCTCTCTTCCCTCCCTCGCCGCGGCGCGGATGCGGGAGGAGTGTGATCCGGGTCACGGGCCGATCCGGGCGATCCCGCCCGAAACCGGACGGAGCCGATCGGCCGCGGACGGCTCCGGTCAGCGGTCCTTCTCGCGGCCGGCCGCGGAGTGGCCCATCATCGCCTCCTCCACGCGACCGCCGGTGCCGAGCAGGCCCGTCTGCTCGAACTCGTGCTCCCGCATGAGCCGGGGCAGTTCCCGCCGGGAGAGCAGGTCCACCACGACCGGGAAGAAGGGGCGCCCGGCCTGGGCGAGCCGCAGCCACGGCGGGGCGTAGACGGAGGCGGCGCGCCGTTCGACGCCCCGGGTCAGCCAGGACGCGACCCGGTCGACCGGGTAGACCCGGCGCGCGGGGGCGGGCATGTGCCCGCGCAGCTCCCGGAGGACGGCGTGGTCGTCGACGTCGCGGACCATGTCGGTGTCGGTCCAGTGCAGGTACGCCACCCCCACCCCCACGCCCCGGTGCGCCACCTCGGCCCGGAGGGAGCGCGCGAAGGCCTCGACGCCCGCCTTGGAGGCGCAGTAGGCGCTCATCATGGGGGCCGAGCCGAAGGCGGCGGTCGACGCGACCTGGAGGAAGTACCCGCGGGTCGAGCGCAGCCCGGGAAGGAAGGCGCGCGCCGTGACGGCGCTGCCGACGAGGTTGACCTCGACGACACGGCGCCAGGTGTCCGGGTCGGAGCTCTCGAAGGGACCCCCTTCGGCGACTCCCGCGTTGGCGACGACCACCGACGGCGGGCCGAAGGTCCGCGTGATGTCCTCGGCGGCCCGCCGCATCGCCGCGTCGTCGGTGACGTCGACCTCCACGATGTGGCTCTCGGTGCCGAGCGTGTCGGCCACCGCGGCGAGCGTGGCGTGCTCCCTGCCCAGCAGGGCGACCCGCATGCCGCGCCGGGAGAGGTGCCGGGCCAGACCGGCGCCCAGGCCACGGGCGGCGCCGGTGACGACCGCGGTTCGTCCTTGCAGTTCCCAGGAGCGGGCCATGAGGGCCTCCGATGAAGGGTGAGGATACGATTTTAGATCTTTTGCGTAGAGATGCCTCTCCAGCAACTTCGCCCGGCGGAGGGTCGCGGATGCGGGTGGACGCGGACGGACGCCTCCATCCCGGCCGAGGCCCCACGCACCCGACCCGTCCGCCGACTCCACCGCGTCCGCCGCAGCCGACGCAGCCATTGCATCCGCCGCATCCGCCGGACGCATCCGCGGTGAAGGGGGAAGGGGCGGTGCGACGGAGCACCGCGTCCCCAGGCGCCCACGTACGGACGGATGCGGCATGACGCACACGCACTGGCTCTTCGGCGACCAGCTCGGGCCGTCCTTCCTCTCGCCGGACGAAGGCGGTCCGGACCGTGACGCGCCCGTGGTGATGATCGAGTCGCGGGCCGTCTTCCGGCGGCGCCGCTTCCACCGGGCCAAGGCGCACCTGATCCTCTCGGCGATGCGGCACCGCGCCGCCGAGCTCGGCGACCGGGTCACGTACGTGCGGGCCGACACCTACCGGGAAGGGCTGCGGAAGGCGGTGGGCCGCGGGCGGGTGACGGTGTGCCATCCGACCTCGCGGGCGGCGCTGCGCCTGGTGCGCTCGCTCGACCGCGTGACGGTGCTGCCGCCGCGCGGCTTCCTGGTCCGGCCGGAGGAGTTCGCCGCCTGGGCGGGCGGACAGCGCACGCTGCGCATGGAGGCCTTCTACCGGCAGGTCCGCCGCGACCACGACCTGCTGATGGAGGGCGACGAGCCCGCGGGAGGCACCTGGAACCTGGACCACGAGAACCGCCGGCCGCCGCCGCGCGGGGCGCGGACGCTCGGCGTGCCCGCGCCCCACCGCCCCCGGGAGGACGCGGTGGACGAGGAGGTCCGCCGCGACCTGGACCGCTGGGAGCGGGACGGGGACGTCTCCTTCGTCGGCCGCGACGGTCCGCGCTCCTTCCCGGCGGACCGCCGTGGGGCGCTGGCGGCGCTGCGGCGCTTCCTGAGCCACCGGCTCGCGGGGTTCGGGGCGTACGAGGACGCCGTGCTCGCCGGCGACGGCACGATGAGCCACAGCCTGCTGTCCTCGTCCCTGAACCTCGGGCTGCTCGACCCGGTCGAGTGCGTGGAGGGGGCGGTGGCGGCCTGGCGGGCGGGGGACGCGCCGCTCAACTCGGTCGAGGGGTTCGTCCGGCAGATCGCCGGCTGGCGCGAGTACGTGTGGCACCTGTACTGGTACTTCGGCGAGGAGTACCGGGCGTCGAACGCGCTCGGCCACACGGCCTCCCTGCCCGACTGGTGGGACGCCCTCGACGCGGACGCCGTGTCGGCCCGGTGCGTGGCGACGGCGCTGCGGCAGGTCCGGGACACCGGATGGACCCACCACATCCCGCGCCTGATGGTCCTCGGCAGTTACGCCCTCCAGCGCGGCTGGGACCCCGCCGCGGTGACGGACTGGTTCCACCGGAGCTTCGTCGACGGGTACGACTGGGTGATGCTGCCCAACGTGCTCGGGATGTCCCAGTACGCCGACGGCGGCAGGATGACGACGAAGCCGTACACCTCCGGCGGCGCCTACATCGACCGCATGAGCGACCTGTGCGGGCCCTGCCCCTACCGGCCGGACCGGCGCGTCGGCGAGGACGCCTGCCCGTTCACGGCGGGGTACTGGGCCTTCCTCCACCGGAACCGCGCCGCGTTCGGCCGCAACGCCCGCATGTCCCGGGCGGTGCGGGGCCTCGACAGGCTGCCGGACCTGGCCGCCCTCCTGGAGCAGGAGCGGGAGCGGCAGGACGTACGGGGGGACTCCCCGCCGTGACCGGCCCCGACGGGGCACGCGCCGAGGGGACGTGCGGGGGCGGGTCCGGTCGCGGCCGGAGATCGCGCGGAGAACGGAAAGACGGAAGACCGGAAGACCCGGAAGACCCGGAAGATCCGGGAGACGGAAAGAGGGCGGCATGCAGAAGGCGACGCACGACGGACCGTACGACGCGGTGGTCGTCGGGGCGGGGGCCGCGGGCCTCGCCTGCGCCGGCGACCTGTGCGCGGAGGGCCTGCGGGTCCTCCTCCTGGAGGCCGGTGACGCGCCCGGCGGGAGGATGCGCACCGACCGGGTGGCCGGATTCACCGCGGACCGCGGCTTCCAGGTCTTCAACACCTCGTACCCCCAGGTCAAGCGCCGCGTGGAACTCCGGGCGCTGCGACTGCGGCCGTTCACCCCCGGGGTGCTCGTCGACACCGGCGGCGGGCTGCGCCGGTTCACCGATCCCAGCCGGCGCCCGAAGGAGAGCGGGGACCTGCTCCGGGGGCGGCTCGCCTCCGGCCGCGACCTCCTCGCCCTGTCGGTCCTGTCGGCCCGCGACACCCTGGCGCCGGCGTCCGTGCTCCGGCGCGGCACCGACGGCACCACGCGCGAGGCCCTGGCCGCGGCGGGCGTCTCGCCCGACCTCGTGGAGACCTTCTTCCGCCCGTTCCTGTCCGGGGTGTTCCTGGAGGACCGGCTCGAGACCTCGGCGCGCTTCTTCCACCTGGTCTGGCGGAGCATGCTGCGCGGCACCCTCTGCCTGCCGGCCGAGGGGATCGGGGCGGTGCCCGCCCAGCTCGCCGCGCGGCTGCCGCGCCACGTGCTGCGGACCGGGACCCCGGTGGCCGCCCTGACGCCGGACGGCGTGGTCCTCGCGGACGGCGGCGAGGTGCCGTCGCGGGCCGTGGTCGTCGCCACCGGGCAGCGGGTCGCCGCCGGACTGCTGCCGGGGCTCCGCGTCCCGGAGGGCCGGATCGTGACCACGCTCTACCACGCGGCCGACCGGCCTCCGCTGGAGGAACCCGTCCTGGTCGTGGACTCCCGCCGCCGCTTCCTCAACACCTGCGTCCTCACCGCCGTCCAGCCGGGTTTCTCCACCGACGGCCGGGCCCTGGTGTCCACCTCGGTGCTCGGCTCCCCCGACACGGCGGAGACGGCCGCGGTCCTGCGCGCCCTGGGCGAGGTGTACGGCGCCGACACGAGCGGCTGGGAGCCGGTCCACCGGGTCACGGTCACCGACGCCCTGCCCGCGATGCCGGGCCCGACGCCGCTGTCCCGGACCGTGCGGTGGGCACCCGGCAGGTACGTGTGCGGGGACCACCGGGCCACCGGCTCCCTCCAGGGCGCCCTGTCCTCGGGGGCGCGGGCGGCACGGGCGGTCCTGGAGGACCTCGGGTCGGGCGCGGTCTGAGAGCGTTCGCCCCGCTCGGGGCAGGCGTTCACGGGGCAGACATTCCGCGGAGCACACGCCCGCAGGAGCGCCCGGCCCCCGTGGCACGCGTACCTCGGCACGCACGTCCCTGGTGACGTGCGTGCCGAGGTACGCGTGCCCCCGGTGGGGCCCGGGCCGGGCCTCACCGGGGTTCGGGTCCGTCGGTCACCGGTGGTGGCAGTCCCAGTGGCCCTTCACCCAGTGGTGGTCCCAGTGGGCGGGGACGTAGACCCACTTGTACGAGCGGTCGTGGCTCCAGTGGCCCTTGTGCCAGTCGCCCTGCTTGTCGTGATGGCCGGGGTGCCACGTCTTGTGGTGGACCCGCTTCTTCTCCCAGTGGCCCTTCACCCACTTCTTCTCCCAGTGCCCCTTCTTCCACTCGCACCGGTCGTGACGGTCGTGGTGGTCGTGACGGTCACCGGCCACGACGGTCGAGACGGACGTGGGCGCGGGTGCCGCGGTGGCCGTGCCGGACATGCCGAGCGCGGCGCCGCCTGCCAGCATTCCCGTCGCCGCGGCGCTCGCCACCAGACGACGGGCGCGCATGGACGCGGTCATCGGACGCACCTCCCTCGATGGATCGACTGCCTGAGCGCGCCGGGCGGTGCCGTTCGGTTCGGACGGCCCGCCCGCCGTGCGGGGTCACCAGGGGTTCGGAGCCCGGCCGCCCGCGGATGAGGAAGCGCCGGAATCGCGCACGGGAGCGGGGCGGGGCGGGAGCGGAGCCGTACGGAAGCGGGGCGGGGCGGCTCCGGCCCGGCGGTCGCCCCTCTCCTTCGGCCGGTCGCACGTATTCCTCGGCCGGTCATCCGCGCACGGGACGGCTACGAACCCCTCACACAGGAGGTTCCCGTCTCCGGGGAGCGGCCGTGGCCCTCGTATCGCCCTCGGCGTCCGGACACGGCCGTCGGAGAGCGCCGCGACGGACTCCCGTCCCGGCCTCGGCTCACCCGGTCGGCCCGGCCGCACGGCGCGACCGCGCCGGAGACGGCAGAGTCGGACCGGTCGGGCGGCCCAGGAGGGGCGGCCCGGCCGCACGGCCGGACGACGGGCCACCAGAGGCACGACGAGGGACGACCATTGCCTCACGCACCCGAGACGAACGCGCACCTCGACGCTCTCCTGCTCCGGGCGGCCGACGGCGACCGGAAGGCGTTCGCCGACGTGTACGACGCGCTGGCCCGGCCGGTGATGGGGCTGGCCTGCCGGATCCTGCGGGACGCCGGCCAGGCCGAGGAGGTGACCCAGGACGTCATGATCGAGGTGTGGCGGACGGCGGGCCGCTTCCGGCCCGACCTCGGCACGGCGAAGGCGTGGGTGCTCACCCTCGCCCACCGGCGCGCCGTGGACCGGGTGCGTTCCGTCCAGGCGAGCAGGGACCGCGAGGTGCGGGCCGGCATGCTGTCGGCGGACCGGGACTTCGACCAGGTCGCCGAGACCGTCGAGAACAGCGACGAGCGCCGCCGCGTCCACCACTGCCTGAAGGCCCTCGAACGCCTCCAGCGCGTGCCGCTGGTGCTCGCCTACTACCAGGGCATGACCTACGTCGAGGTGGCGCACGCGCTGTCCACGCCCGAGGGGACGGTCAAGTCCCGCATGCGCAAGGGCCTCGACCGGCTGCGCGCCTGCATGGAGGCCGGATCATGACGGCGCGGGAGGATCCGCACCTCGACGCCGCGGCGTACGTCCTGCACGCCCTGCCGCCCGCGGAGGAAGCCGCCTTCGAGAACCACCTCGCGGGCTGCGCGACCTGCCGCCGGGACGTGACCGCGCACGAGCGGACCGCCGCCCGGCTGGCGGCCGCCGAGGACGCCCCGGTTCCCGGGGAGCTGCGGGCGCGCGTCCTGGAGCGGGTCTCCCGCACCCCGCAGGAGCACCGGCCCCCCGCCCGCCCCCGCGGGCGCTCCCTCCGCCGAAGCGGCCTGCGTCTCGCGCTCGCGGCGAGCGTCGCGGCGGCGGCCGTGCTCGGCGCCGTCGCCGTCCGGGAGCACCAGGAGGCCGAGGAGGCCCGCTCCCAGGCGGCGCAGGCCCGGGAAGAGGCCCGCACCGCGGGCGGAGCCTTCGCGTACGTCCTCACCGCGCCCGACGCGACCGTGTACACCGGTGAGCTCTCCGACGGGACGCGGGCGGCGGTCGTCGTCTCCCGCGAGCGGGCCACGGCCGCGTTCACCGCCCGCGACCTCCCGACGCTGCCGAGCGACAAGGTGTACGAACTCTGGTACGCCGGGAAGGCCGGCGACCTGCGCCCGGCGGGCCTGCTGGAGGGCACCGGCGGGCGGGAGACCCGCGTCCTCGACAGCCCGCTGGGCGACGCGGTCGCCGTCGGCATCACCGTCGAGCCCTCGGGCGGCTCCGCCCAGCCCACCACCGAACCCCTGGGCGTCATCCCCATCGGCGCCTGAAGAGCGGATCCGCCGTCACCCGGGCGCGGGCCGGAGGGAGGGGCGGTGCGGCTGCCCGACGGGGCTCGGTCCGTGCCCGCGGGGACGCTCTCCCCAGGGGTGCCGTCCCGGGGGAGACCGCTGCCGTGCGCGTCGTGCCGCACCGTCAGCTCCCCGCGTCCGGTGGCGCGTTCAGTGTGCGCTCGCCCCCGCCTCGGCGTGGCGTCCCAGACGCTCGTAGCGCGAGTCGCCCTCCGCGGCGGCAGGGGGGAGGACGGTCCTGCGCGCCTCTTTCCTCGCCTCTTCCAGGAGGTGGAGGAATTCCTCGTCGGTCATGGCACTCACCACATCCGGTCGCGTCACCTTTCATTCGTTGCGGACGCCCTTCCGGATGACCGGTGGCGGGGCGGCGGCGCGGTCGCCGGCTGTGCGTCCGGCGCCTTCCCGGCCGCACGCGCCGGACGTCGGCGCGGCGCGGAGTCCCCGGCGCGGTTCCCTCAGAAGCCGAGGAACCGGAAGAGGAAGAAGAGGCTGCCGAGCACGGCACCGGCGACGATGAGGGAGACCCAGATCATCGGGTGCTCCCAGATGCCTCCGTCGGCGCCGTCCGGGTGGGCGGAGGACGTGGAGCCCTCCGCGGGCGGGGTCTCTTCGGGGGGTACGAACGGCACGCTCATGGCCACTCCCGGAAGTACGCGACGGCCCTCCGCCGTCGGGCCTCCACCGTCCCTCGCGGCGACCGCCGCCACCAGTCGCATCGATCGTGCATCGACCGGGAGGCGGCGCGAGGGGGAGGCGCGCGGGGGAAGGCACGAGGGGCGGGGCGCGCGGCGAGGGCCCGGGGAAAGGGCGGGCGCCCGGCCTCGCGGAGGGAGCCGGGGCGCGTTCCGGCTTCGCGCGCCGTCCCGGTAGGCCGAAATTTGGTATGGACCTGACAAGCAGAGCCCGCTAGCGTGTCGGTCGCGTTCCTTGAGAGCGCTCTCAGCGTTTGACTCCCCCACACCAGGAGGCCCCGTGAAACGCACCACCCCCCTGCGCGCAGCCCTCGCCGCCCTGCTCCTGACGGCCGGTCTGGGCGCGGCCCAGGCCGGCGCGGCGAACGCCGCCCCGGTTCCGGAAACCACCGCCGCGGCCCCCGCCTCGGCCGGACTGCTCGACGCGATGCACCGGGACCTCGGGCTCACCCCGGCCCAGGCCGAGGAGCGGCTGCGCGCCGAGAAGGCCGCCGCGGACGTGGAGAAGGCCGCCCGCGCCGGCGCCGGCGCCGCCTACGCCGGTTCGTGGTTCGACCCGGCGACGAGCAGGCTCGTCGTCGCCGTGACCGACCGGGCCGAGGAGGCGGAGGTGCGGGCCCTGGGCGCCGACACCCGGCTGGTCAGGCACAGCGCCGCGGCGCTGGACCGCGCCAAGGCCCGTCTCGACACGCTCCGCGCGCCCGCCGGGGTGGCCGGCTGGCACGTCGACCCGAGGTCCAACAGCGTGGTCGTCGACGTCGTGGGCACCGAACGGCGGACGGCCGCCGTGCGGTCCTACGTGGAGCGGGCCGAGGCCCTGGCCGGGGGCCTCGTCACCGTGGCGGAGACGGCCCAGGCACCCCGTACGTACGCGGCGGGCACCGTCGGCGGCGACCCGTACTACACCGGCAACGTCCGCTGTTCGATCGGCTTCTCCGTCCACGGCGGCTTCGTGACGGCCGGCCACTGCGGGCGGGCCGGTGCGGCGGTGCGCGGCTGGGACGGGTCCGCGATGGGCACCTTCCAGGGCTCGTCGTTCCCCGGTGACGACTACGCGTACGTCTCGATCCACAGCGGCTGGTGGACCGTGCCCGTGGTGCTCGGCTGGGGCACGGTGCCCGACCAGCTGGTGCGCGGCTCGGGCGAGGCGCCGGTCGGGGCGTCCGTCTGCCGCTCCGGCTCGACCACCCGCTGGCACTGCGGGACGGTCCTGGCGAAGAACCAGACGGTCAACTACAGCCAGGGTGCCGTGCACCAGATGACCAAGACCAGCGTCTGCGCCGAAGGCGGCGACTCCGGCGGCTCGTTCCTCAGCGGCGACCAGGCCCAGGGCGTCACCTCCGGCGGCTGGGGCAACTGCTCCTCCGGCGGCGAGACGTGGTTCCAGCCGGTCAACGAGATCCTGGGCCGGTACGGCCTGCGGCTCCACACCGCCTGAGCCCGGCTCCCGCGACCCGCTCCGGCCGGCCGGTCCCACCGGCCGGCCGGGGCGGGTCCGCCGTCAGGAGCGGGTCCGCCGTCCCGAACGGGTCCGCCGCCCCGAACGGGTCCGCCGCCCCGAACGGGTCCGCCGCCCGGAACGAGTCCGCCGTCAGGAGGGCGGCGGCGCGGCCGGCCCGGCCGCGTGGAGATCGGCGAGGAGTTCGGCCTGGCCCGCGAGCACGCCGGAGAGGATCGCCCGGGCCACCGCCAGCAGCTCGGCCACCTGGGGGCTGGTCAGCGAGTAGCACACCGCCGAGCCCTCGCGGCGCGCGACGACCAGGTTCGAGCGGCGCAGCACGGCGAGCTGCTGGGAGAGGTGGGCCGCTTCGACGTCGATCTCGGCGAGCAGCTCCGAGACCGCGTGCTCCCGCACGCTCAGGAGCTCCAGGACGCGAATGCGCACCGGGTGCCCGAGCGTCTTGAAGAACTCGGCCTTGAGTTGGTAGAGCGGCGCCTTCACCGGGACCTCCGGCCGGACCGCCCAGGGGCGTCGGGCGTGTGGTGCGGCCGTCGGCGCACGCGCGGCGCGCACCGCGTCCGTTCGGAACTGTTCACCATGGGGATCATCCTCGCGGCTCCGCGTCATCTCAACGGTCTCGACGGGACGGAGAGGCGATTCCCCGGACGCACCCGCGTCCGTACCCGTACCCCTGGCCGGAGACGCCGAACGCGAAATGCGGCATGCGGCACGCCGGGCGGGGGACGGGAGTCCCGGTCAGGCCTTCTCGACCACGCTCGACTTGAGCCGCATGGGGCCGAAGCCGTCGACCTCGCGGGCGAGGTTCTCGTCCATCCGGCGATCCCATGCCGACGGGAAGAGCGCCGCCCCGTGGGCCGGGGCGGCGCGCGGCCGGTCAGAGGTGCGGCTCCACGAGCTCCCGCAGCGCGGTGTCGCTCACGAGGCCCTCGGCGCGTGCCACCGCCTCGCCGTCCTTGAGGAGGACGTAGGAGGGGGCCCCGGTGACCTCGTACCGCCCGGTCGCGGCCGGGCAGCGCGTGATGTCGGTGCGGACGGCGGTCAGACGGCCCGCGCAGGCCTCGGCGAGGCCGGCCACGACGGGGTCCATGGTCCGGCACGGCTCGATCGCCTTGGGCCATGCCCCGGTGAAGTACGCGAGGACCGGGACGTCGCTCATCCGGAGGATGAAGTCGAACTCCGCGTCCTCACGGGGTTGGTGGACCCGCTTCGCCATGCACGCTCCTGAGCTGGTGTTCCGTCGTGGCCGCGTCCGGACGCGTCGGCGCGTCCGGAACCGTCCCATCATGCCCCGGGAAGGGGCGGCCGGGTGCCGTCCGCACCGGGGGCCGCCCCCGGTCGCGTGGGGGACGGTGGAGCGCACGGGGCCGGGGGCGGGAAGGCGGACCTGACAGACTCTCGCCCACCTCCCCGCCCCCGGCCCCGTGCGCTCCCGGGCGAGGCCGCAAAACCGACGCGACCCGCGCATTCATCTCATGTGATGATCACCCGGACGTGGATCATCACCGCATCCACGAGGGGGAGGAAGAACATGACCACGAGGGATGCGAACGGCATCGACCCGGCCGGTCCGAGCGGCCGGCTGCTCCACAAGGGAGACCTCGCGCACAACCCGGCGCCGCAGGCCATCGCCACGGACACGAAGAACGACCGGATCTTCGTCCTGCAGGTGGAGTCCACGACGGACAAGAGGCTCGGGCACCTGATACTCAACCGCTTCGATCGGACCACCGGCAAGCGCCTCGACCACATGCGGCTCATCGGATTCGGCCACGGGCTGTCCCTGGGCGCCGAAGCGGACGGCACCGACACCTATCTGTGGACCGAGTGCGGCCCGCTGCACATCGTGGACGCGGACGATCCGGCCAGGGCCTTCGCCGTCGGCACGACCGCCACGCGCTTCAAGTACGACCCTGTCAACACGCCCGTGCTCGACGCCGAGACCGCCGTGTTGCCGAGGTTCACACCGGCCGTCGGCAACACCGCCACCGGCCCGTCGTACGACCCCACGGTCGCGGCACCCACCGTCACCATCATGCACATCGAGGGCGAAGAGCGGCACTTCACCCGGTACGACGGGGCCTCGGCCAAGGCCGGCACCTGGAACCGGAGCGGCGAGCGCGTCACCCTTCCCCGCACGCAGCCGCACGCGACCGTCGCCCCCAGCCTGCCGCAGACGCCCGCTCTGGCGAAGAACCTCAGCTTCCAGGGCTTCCAGACCATCGGCGACGTCCTGTACGTGTACCAGTGGGCCAAGTTCGCCGTCGGCACCAACCCCGGGCACACCCTCCTGCGCAGGTTCTCCTGGACGACCGGGCTTCCGATCGACGCGGAACCGGTCCTCGTGACCGCCGCCCCCGGTCTGGTGCACCGCGAACCCGAGGGCCTCAGCGCCGAGATCGACCCGGCGACCGGCAAGCGCCGCCTGCTGTTCGGCTTCAGCAACACGATCCCCGGCGAGAAGTACGAACGCGACGTGACCATCTGCTGGTTCCCCGCCGAGGAGCCCGTCGAGGGCGTCCAGGTCCTGGGCGACTGGGAGGAGCTCGCCCTCGCCGGCGGTCTGACCGCCGCGGGCGAGGCCCCGCGCGTGCGGCTCGTCGCCGTCGCGGACACCACCTACCTGCAGTTCCGGGGCTCCTTCTCCGTCTCTCCCGGGGCGACGAAGGAGTTCAGGCTCGCGACGCTGCCGCACCGGCTGCGCCCGACGGTCCCCTTCCGGCACAACGCGCCCCGCAACAACAACAGCGGGCGCGCGATCTGCTCGATCGAGACCACCGTCACCGGTGAGCTGTGGGTGTACGGCGCGACCGCCGACAACGCGATCACCTGGGTCGACCTCAACAGCGTCTCCGGCGCCTGGCGCTGACGCCCCGCTCCGCACCGCGCCGCCCGGCGGCGCCCCTTCACCCCTCGCCGGCCTCTCGCCCCGTGTCCCCGACATCACCGAGAGACCGCCGCGACCCCACCGACCTCTTCGATCCGGAGGATCACCCCATGACCACGACCAGCCGTCGTTCCCTGCTCGCCGCGGCGCTCGCCGCCCCCGTCGCCGCCGTCGGCGTACCGCTCGCCACCGCGGCCCCGGCCGCCGCCGCGGACCCCCTCACGGGCTGCCAGACGGTCCAGGACTGGACGCCCGTCGCCCTGGAGCCGCCCGTCACGTTCGAGACCGGCGCCCCCCTGCAGGCCCGGATCGTCCGCATCGCCGGCACGCAGTTCCTCCAGCTGCGCGGTGTGGCGCTCACCGAGTTCACCGAGGACACCTACCTCGGCACCCTACCGGCAGCGGTCCGGCCGCCCAGGCTGACCCGCGGCATCGCGGCGCGCAACAACCACGAGGGCATCAGCGCGATCCGCGTCGAGGTGGGCACCGACGGACGCCTCAAGGCCTTCGGCACCAAGACGGCCGCGGGCCAGCCGCCGTCGACCAACCTCGTGCGCTGGATCCAGCTCGACTCCTTCTCGTCCGTCATCGGCTGAGTCGGCGGCGCCCCGGACTCCCGTCGCGTGGCGCGCCTCCTCCTGACCACCACCCGGGTAGGTTTCGTACAGATTCAGATCCTTCTGTATGGATTCTTCCCGTGCGGGGAGTGGCGTTCGAGGAGGGCATGACACGGTGTTGTCCACGTCGGGTGAGCACGTGCCGGGGGCCGGGGGGCCCGTCCGGGTCGCCGTCCTGGGGACGGGTGTGATCGGCCAGGACCTGGTGAGCAGGATCGGGCGTTCGCCGTGGCTGCGGTGCGGCCTGGTGGCCGGACGGGATCCGGATTCACCGGGGTTGCGCCGCGCGGCGGAGCGGGGCTGCCCGACCAGCGCGGACGGGATCCGGGCGGTGCTGGCGTCGGAGGAGCCGTTCGCGGTGGTCTTCGACGCCACCAGCGCGCTGTCCCACGCCGAGCACGCGCGGCTGCTGGCGCCGCTCGGCACCCTGCTGGTCGATCTGACCCCGAGCCGGCTGGGCCGGACGGTCGTGCCCGCGGTGACGGGGGTGACGCCCCCGGACTCCGGGAGCGTCAGCCTGATCAGCTGCGGCGGACAGGCGGCGATCCCCGTCGTGCACGCGCTGGCGCGGCGCTTCGACGTGCGGTACGTGGAGGTCGTCTCCACGGTGGCGTCGGTGGTCGCGGGGCGGGCCACGCGGCTCAACCTCGACGAGTACGTGGCGACGACGGCGGAGGCGGTCACCGCGTTCTCGGGGGTGTCCGACGCGAAGGCGATCCTCAACATCAGCCCGGCCGTCCCGCCGGCCGTCTTCCGGACCGCGGTGCACGCGGTCGCGCCCGGCGCGGACCCGGACGAGGTGCGGGCCGTGGCCGGCGAAACGGCCGAGCGGGTAAGGGCGTTCGCGCCGGGGTACCGCGTGGTGGCCTGTACGGCGTCCGACGGCCGGGTGGTGGTCTGCGTGGAGGTGACGGCGGCCGGGGACGTGCTGCCGGCGTACGCGGGCAACCTGGACATCATCGACGCGGCGGCCGTGCTGGTGGCCGAGCGGCACGCGGCCCGGGCGGCGGCCGGGGCGGAGGTGGTGTCGGCATGAACTCCGGTACCCCTGACGCGCATTCACCCACGGACTCCGCGAGGAGCACCGTGGTGGTCCACGACGCCACGCTCCGGGACGGTCAGCACGCGGTGGCGCACCGGCTCGGCGTGGCCGAGCTGCGCGGGTACGCCGAGGCGGCCGACGCGGCGGGCGTCCCGGTGGTGGAGGTCGGGCACGGCCTCGGCCTCGGCGCCTCGTCCCTCCAGGCGGGGCGGGCCGCGGTGAGCGACGACGTGATGCTGTCGACCGTCAGGGAGGCCCTGCGGCACAGCCGGATGGCGGTGTTCCTGCTGCCGGGCTGGGGCACCTCCGCCGACCTGGACAGGGCGGTCGCCCACGGGGCCGACGTGGTCCGCATCGGCGTCCACTGCACGGAGGCGACCCTCGCCGAGCGGCACATCGGACACCTGAGGGAGCGCGGCACGGAGGCGTACGGGGTCCTGATGATGTCCCACATGGCCTCGCCCGGCCGACTCGCCGAGGAGGCGGCCCTGTTGGCCGAGTACGGGGCGAGCGGGGTCGGCATCATGGACTCCGCGGGTCACCTGCTCCCCGACGACGTGGCCGAGCGGATCGGCGCGATCGCCGGAGCGGTCGACGTGCCGGTCGTCTTCCACGGGCACGACAACCTGGGCTGCGCCGTGGCGAACTCGCTCGCGGCCGCCCGCGCCGGAGCGGGCGTCGTCGACGCCTGTGCCCGGGGATTCGGGGCCGGGGCGGGCAACACCCGCCTGGAGGTGCTGGTGCCGGTGCTGGAGCGGACCGGCTTCGCCACCGGCGTCGATCTCTACGGGGTCCTGGACGCGGCCGAGTTCGCCGGGCGCGCGTTCGTCCCCGCCCCGCCGTTCCCGGACTCCGCCGGCATCGTCGGCGGTCTGGCCGGGGTGGTCGCGGCGTTCCGGCAGCACGTCCTGCGCCACGCGCTGCCGGCGGGGGTCGACCCGCGGGACGTCTTCTTCGAACTGGGCCGGCGGCAGGCCGTCGCCGGCCAGGAGGACCTGATCGTCGACGTCGTCGCCGAGTTGAGCAGCAGCGGGCGTGCGCGGACGGGCGCGCACGCGGACGAGCGCAAGGAGGGCACAGCATGAGCACCGATCGGCCGCAGGCCGCCAGGGTGGCCCTGGTCACCACCGAGCACCTGGCCCGGAACGGCTGGCAGGACCCGGACACCGGGCCGCTGCGCGACGCCCTCGTGCGCCGCGGCGTCGACGCCCGCGTCGTGTACTGGTACGACGAGGCGCTCGACTGGGGGCGGTTCGACCTCGTCGTCCTGCGTTCGCCCTGGGACCTGTTCGTCCTCTACCCCGAGCACCTGGTGCCGTGGGCCGTCGACGTGTCCCAGCGCAGCACCGTCCTCAATCCCCCCGCCGTCATGCGCCAGGTCCTCGACAAGCGCTACCTCGCACGGCTCGCGGCGGCGGGCGTGCCGACGGTGCCGACGGTGTTCGCCGAACCCGGCGGCCCGGACGGTCCGTTCACCGTGCCGCCCGGCGAGTTCGTCGTGAAGCCGGTGACGTCGGGCGGGGCGCGGGCCACCGCGCGGTACCGCCCGCACGAGTCGGCCGCCGCCCTGGCCCACGTCGCCTACCTCCACCGGCGCGGGGAGACGGCGATGGTGCAGCCGTACGTGCCGGCGATCGAGACCCTGGGCGAGGTGAACCTGGTCTTCTTCGACGGCTCCTACGACCACGCCGTCGTCAAGGAGCCCGCCCTGAGGCCCGGCGTCCCCTTCGACGGGGCCCATCCCGTCCACCCCGGGCCGCGCGCCCACCGGCCGACCCCGGCCGAACTGGACGTCGCGTACGCCGCCCTCGCCGCCTTCGCCCCGGCGGGACCGCTGCTCTCCGCCCGGGTGGACCTGCTCCACGACGAGCACGGCGAGCCGATGGTGCTGGAGCTCGAACTCGTCACCCCCGCCCTCTTCCTGGCCCACTCCCCCGGGGCGGTGGACCGCTACGCCCAGGCGATCCGCCGTCACCTGTCCCCGCCCGCGACCGAGCCTCCCCCGGGTTCCCCGGGACGGGGACGGGCCGCCGAACCGATGATCACACCGTGAGATCGGCCGATCACCGAGGGCTGGGATGACGGCCGTCGCCGCAGTCGTGCGGCGGATCGAGACAGGGACATCCACATGGCCGTCATCGTCAGCTTCGACTTCCCCGGCGCAGGACGGGAGCTCTGCGACGAAGTCATCGCACGCGTGACCCGGGGCCGGGGCTTCACGTGCTTCGCGGACCTGCCGAACACGGGACTCCTCTCCCACGCGGCGGGGCCGGTCGACGGGGGGTTCCGGGTGACCGAGGTCTGGGAGAGCGAGGAGGCCCTCGCCACGCACGCGCGGACCTTCGCCCCGGTCCTGGCGGACCTCGGCCACGCGGACGTCGAGCCCACGGTCTTCCCCGCGCACCACTTCGTCGTGCGGTAGCCGTACGGGGAACCAGCGGGGGTCCTTCCCCCGCCCGCTCCGCACGCGAGCGGGAAGGGAAGGACCCCCGGCCGTCAGGAGACGCTGGTGAACGCGGTGCCCTCGCCCGCGTACAGGTCGGTGCCCAGGCGGGTGAACGTGCCGGAGGCCGTACCGTTCGAACGGTAGACGTACGTGGCGTTCGCCCCGTAGGCCACGAGGTCCGGGCGGCCGTCGTTGTCCGCGTCGCCCCCGCCCACGAGCTGGCTGAAGACCTGCCAGCCGCCGCCGATCTGCACGCGTCCCGCGAAGCCTCCGGCGCCGTTGCCCTGGTAGAGCCAGAGGACGCCGTCCGTGTCGCGGGCGACGAGGTCCCCGGCGGCCGAGCCGGCGATGTTCCCCACGGCGGTGAGCTGGTTGTAGACCTGCCAGCCGCCGCCGACCTTGACGCGGGTGTCGTAGGGCCGGGAGAGGTCGCCGGTGCCCTTGTAGAACCACAGCGTCCCGGAGGTGTCGGAGGCGAGGAGGTCGGAGCGGCCGTCGCCGTTCAGGTCCGAGCCGCCGGTCAGGTGGCGGTAGACCTGCCAGCCGCCGCCGACCTGCACGCGGGAGGTGAAGGTGCCGTCGCCCTTGCCGAGGTAGCGCCACAGCATGCCGGTGCCGTCGACGGCGACGAGGTCGGCGTGGGCGGCGCCGCCGAGGTTCCCGACGGCCTCGATCTGCTGGTACGTGTTCCACCCGGAGCCGATCCGGGCGCGCTCGGCGGTCGCGATCCTTCCGTCCGCGGGCCGCTCCAGCAGGTCGTCGCGCCACAGGACGCCGGAGGCGTCGCGGGCCAGCACGTCAGTGGAGCCGTTGTTCGAGTAGTCGTGCGCGTTGGCCGCGCGGGTGAGGGTCAGCTGCCCGGTCCACGGCACGGTGTCGCCGGAGTGGTTGTGCAGCTCCGCCTCGGCCGACACCGTGTAGGCGCCGTTCGGCGCGTCGACGCCGTCGACGAGGCCGTCCCACTCGAGGGAGAAGTTCCCGTCCTCGGCGGGGGAGGCCGGGAAGTCCACGTACTCCTTGCCCGTGGCCACGTGGGTCAGCCGGACGAGCAGGAAGGCGTCGGGACGCGACAGCGTCCAGCTCATCGCCACCTTGCCGCCGGTGCTCTCCAGGTCGACCGTCGCGGGCACCTCGGCCCGGTCGATCGTCAGGGGCTCGGTGCTCTCCGGGGCCGCCAGCTTCCCGGTGACGGCCGGGGCGCCGTCCGCGCCGGCCGCGACCCGGAACAGCCCCTCGTCGCCCGCGGTCAGGGCGCCCTGGAGCACCAGGGTGCCGTCGCCCGGGGTCAGCACGGAGGACCCGTGCTCGGCGAGGACCCGGGTCTCGCCGGTGGTCAGGTCGACGGCCTTCGCCTCCTTCGAGGAGCTCGAAGGGTTGCCGTAGACCAGCCACGAGCCGAGGAGACCCGCGTACGCCAGGCTGTCGCGGGCGCCCAGGACGGTCTTCTTCCGCTCCTTCGTGGTGCGGTCGACGGAGGTGACGTACAGGCCGGAGGCGCTGTCGTAGTCGACCCAGGCCACGTGCGAGCCGGAGAACTGCAGGGTGCTGAAGTCGTAGCCGGACTCGATCGAGGCGTACGTCTCCGTCACCGCCCCCGACGTCAGGTCGACCAGGGCGCGGCCGCCGGTCCGCGCGTCCTGCGGGCCGGTCGCGTACCCGACGAGCACCTTGCCGTCCCGGGCCTTCGAGGCGAGGAGGTCGGTGGCGTCGCCCGGCAGGCCCGTGACCTCGCGGGTGGTCGTCCCGGCACCGTCCTTGGTGACGATGTGGAGCTTTGCCGTGCCGTCGGCCTTCCGGAACTGCGCGAGCAGGCTGTTCGGGCCGAGGACGGCGACGTGGAAGCCGTTCATCGGCCGGAGGTCGATCTCCACCGCCGGCGCGGAGGGGTCGGCCATGTTCCGCAGGCCGATCACGTCCATCTCGGCGGTCCAGCTCGCGTTGCCGAGCGCGACCACGTCGCCGCCGCCGATGTCCCAGCCCTCGGGCTCGCCGAGCGGCACCGGGGCGCTCCCGTCGAACGGCGTCCACAGCAGCGACCTGTCGCCCGCGCGGCTGAAGGAGTAGGTGAGGAAGCCGGAGGGCCCGAGGCCACCGAGTTCGGCGGCCTCCCCGATGACGGGGAGCGCCTCGCCCTGTGCGGCCGGGAGGGCGGCGGGGGCGGCGGCCGGGGCCGCCGCGAAGGCGACCGGCGCCGTGGCGAGCGTGCCGGCGCCGAGGCCCGTGACGGCGAGGGCCGTCGTGACGGCGAGGGCGAGGCGGGTGCCGGCGGTGCGGTGCTGCAAGTGAACCCCTTCGGAAGAGCGACCGGGCACGGATGTGTCCGTGCGCGGTCAGACCCGTGAGGGGTTCGCATGGTTGTACGGAAGATCGCAACTTCCTTGCGCGTCCGCCCGGTTCGGCCGCCTCCCGGTCCCCCCTCCCCCTTTCCCGCTCACACGGGTGCGACGCGGGGGGGCGCGCCGGGAGGGGCGAGGGGGCGCGGTGGTCACCGGGCGGTGGGGGTTCCTTCGTCACGCATCCTGGGCGGGGAGGCCCAGGATCGCGCGCATGCCGCGCAGGGCCCACTCCTCCGTGCGGTCGTCGCCGTGCAGGAGCCGGGCCGGGGTGATGCCGGCGGCGAGGGACTCCAGGCCGTAGACGACCTGGGGGGCGTCCGTCCCGGGCGGGAGGCCTCCCGCGGCGACGGCGGTCTCGACGTCGTGGCGCAGGGTGTCCCTCCAGCGGGCGCGGCCCTCGGCGATGCGGTCGTGGACCGCGCCGGTGCGGCCGTCGTAGTCGTAGGTGACCTGGGTGAGCAGACAGCCCCCCGGGTAGCCGGGGTCGGCGGCGTAGCGCACCCAGGCCGCGCAGGCGGCCAGCAGGCGCGGCAGGCCCGCGTCCACGTGCCGCACGGGCAGCCAGACGCGGACCCGGAAGTCCTCCATGACCAGCTCCACCGTCTCCAGCTGGAGCTTCTCCTTGCTGCGGAACTGGCCGATCACCCCGGCCTTGCTCATCCCGAGCCGGTCGGCGAGCCGGCCGATGGTCACGCTGTCCAGGCCCTCCGCGGAGGCCACTTCCGCGGCGGCGCGCAGCACCGCCCGCCGGGTCTCGAGGGCTGCCTGGGCCGATGCACGTCCTGCCATGCCCGTCAGCTTAGCAAACGACCGTACGCCATTGACGTACGAACGATCGTATTCTTAAATCCTCGCCATGACGCCCTCCAGCTCTGCCCGCCGGGCCTCGCTCGCCCTGTCCCTCGCCTGTGCGGGCACCTTCCTGAGCTTCCTCGACGCCACCGTGACCAACCTCGCGGTGCCGGCGATCACCGACGACTTCGACCTCCCGCTGACGACCGCCTCCTGGGTCGCGACCGCCTACGTGATCCCCTTCGCCGCCCTGCTCGCCCCCGCCGGACCGCTGGCCGACGCGGTGGGCCGGGCCCGTCTCTTCCTGATCGGCGTCGCCGCCTTCACGGCGTCGTCGCTGCTGATCGCCCTGGCCCCGAACCTGCCCGTGCTCCTCGGTGCCCGCGCCGCCCAGGGCCTGGCGGCGGCGCTGCTGGTGCCCGCCTCGCTGGCCCTGGTCCTCGCGGAGATCCCCGCCGAGCGCAGACGGGCCGCGATCGGCGTGTGGAGCGCGGCCGGCGCGCTCGCCGCCGCCGCGGGCCCCGCCGTCGGCGGCGTCCTGGTGGAGGTGCTCGACTGGCGGGCGCTCTTCTGCCTCAACCTGCCCGTCGGCGTCTGGGTGCTGGCCGCCGGAAGGAAGCTGCCGGCCGGGGAGCCCCGCACCGGCCGGGCGCCCGACCTCGCGGGCGGCCTGCTGCTCGCGCTCGCCGTCGGGGCGGCGGTGTACGGGCTCACCCAGGGCCCCGATCACGGCTGGTCGTCCGCGCACGTCCCGGTCGCCGCCGGGGTCGCCCTGGCCGCGGGCGCGGGCACGGTGGCGCGGGCCCTGCGGCATCCGCGGCCTGCGCTGCGCCTCGACCTCTTCCGCGGCCGGAGCTTCGCCGTGGCCGGCGGCGTCTCCCTCGCGTACGGCGCCGCGCTGTTCACCACGATGCTGCTCGGCGTGCTCTTCCTGACCGGGGCCTGGGGCTACTCCGCCCTGGAGGCGGGCCTGGCGATGAGCCCGGCGGCGCTCGTCACCGCCGTGGTCGGCGTCGGCATCGGGCGGCTCCCCGTCCCCCTCCCGCCGCGCACGCTGGTGGCGGCCGGCTCGGCCCTCGTCGCCGCCTCGACGGGCGTCCTGGCCCTGCTCATCGACACCGAGCCCCGCTTCTGGTCGCTCTGGCTCCCGGCCGGGGCGGTGATGGGCGCCGGCGTCGGCATGGCCACCGTCGGCATCTCCAGCGCCGCCGCGCTCTCGGTCGCGCCCGGCCACTTCGCCGCCGCGACGGGCACGGTCATGGCGGCCCGCCAGGTCGGCGGCGGTCTCGGCATCGCCGCCACGGCCGTGATCATCGCCGAGGTCGCGGGCACCGGAGCGGAGCCGTACGCCGCCGCGTACGGGTTCGCCACCGCCGTCGGCGCGACGGCCGCGCTCGGCGGGCTCGCCCTGCGCGACACGCCTCCGGGCCCCACCCCGCCCGCGGAGCCGGGCACGAGCCCGGCTCCGAACCGCTCCCCCGCTCCGCACCGGAGCTCCTCCCCGCCCCCGAACCAGGCCCCGACCCCGATCCCGGGCACGCGGCAGAGCCCGGGCCCCGCCGGCCCGGCCGCGGCCCCCGTCCTCGAAGGAGAGCAGCGATGACCACCACCCGGACGGACCGGACCCTCCCCCCGGACCACGCCGCCGAGGCGTCCGACCCGCACTGCGTCGAGCCGGACGCCGCCGCCGAGCTGCTCCGCGGACTGCCGTGGAACCGACTCGCCGTGCTCGGCGACAGCGTCACCGCCGGCGTGATGGACCCCCTCCCCGGCTACCGCCACCGCTCCTTCGCCGACCGCTTCGCCGACGCCCTCGCCGCCACCCGGCCCGGCTTCGCCTCGGTCAACCTGGCCGAGCCGTACCTCTTCCTCGACGAGATCCGGGACCGGCAGCTCGTCCCCGCGCTGGAGTTCGAGCCGGACGTGGTGATGGTGAGCGCGGGCGGCAACGACGCCTTCCGCGACTTCGACCCCGAGGCGCTGCGGACCGGGCTGGCCTCGCTGCTCACGCCGCTGGCCGAGAGCGGCGCCCTCGTCGTCACCATCGGCCTCTTCGACCTGGCCCGGTCGGGCCTCGTCCCGGCGGAGCACGCCGGGAGGATGGCCCGCCGCTTCGACGAGCTCGACCGCGTCACCGCCGGCCTGGCCGGTTCGCTCGGCGGCGTCCACGTCGACGCCCACCACCACCCGCTCGCCACCGACCCCGGCCTCTACGCCG
Organism: Streptomyces omiyaensis; assembly: GCF_014650895.1. Classification (GTDB taxonomy): domain Bacteria; phylum Actinomycetota; class Actinomycetes; order Streptomycetales; family Streptomycetaceae; genus Streptomyces; species Streptomyces omiyaensis. The sequence goes on along the minus strand of NZ_BMVV01000009.1, from coordinate 269,417 downwards.
CCGACGGCATCCACGCCAACGCCCGGGGCCACGCGGTCGCCTTCGCCGCCATCACGCGCACCCTGGCCCGGCACCCGTCCGACGACGCGACCGGCTGACCCCCGCCCACGCGGCCGACCCCGCCCCAGGGCCCGTCGCCGTCGACGCCTCCGCCGAGGCCGTCGCCCCGGCGTCACCCCGCCGTCACCTCGCCGTTCCGCCCTGGTCACGGGCGGGACGACGGGGTGACGGAGCGTCATAAACCTTTGCGCCCAGGCCCGTTCGCGCACTGGTAGGAAACCTTCCTGTCCGCTAGCATCCCCGCAGCGGCTCGGCGCGGCGGCCCCACCACGAGGACGTGACGCGCTCAGCGAGAGCTCTGACCCGGCCGCCGAGCACCACTCCGTCCGTGCGACGCCCCCTACCCCGCGCGGCCGGCCGTCCGTGCGCGCCGCCGTACCGCGCGGCGCGGACGGCGCGCTCCGTGGTGCCCCGTGCCGGTGCCCAGCTCTCGCCCACACCCTCAGGCCAGGGAGCCCTCAGGCATGCACCTGTTCGCCACCGCCCCACCTCGCCGCACCAGGACCGCCACCCCCCTGCCGCTCGTCCTCGCCGCCGTGCTGCTGCTCGTCGGCGGACTCCTCCTCGCCCTCCCGGACCGGGCCGGCGCCGTCGCCGACCCGCTGATCTCGCAGGGCCGTCCGGCGACCTCCTCCTCCGTCGAGGACGCCACCTTCGGCCCCGAGAAGGCCTTCGACGGCGTCTCCACCACCCGCTGGGCCAGCGCCGAAGGCGTCGACCCCCAGTGGATCCGGGTGGACCTCGGGCCCTCGGCCACCGTCTCCCGCGTCAAGCTCGTCTGGGAGGCGGCCTACGCGAAGGCGTACCGGGTCGAGATCTCCGCCGACGGCACCACCTGGACCCGCCTCGCCACCGAGACCGCCGGCAACGGCGGCACGGACGACTGGACCGGGCTGACCGGCTCCGGCCGCTACCTGCGCGTCCACGGAACCGCGCGGGGCACCTCGTACGGCTACTCGCTCTGGACGGTCGAGGTGTACGGCACCGCCTCCACCACGCCCCCGCCCACCGGCGCCTTCACGGTCGTCGCGGCCGGTGACATCGCCGCCCAGTGCACCGCCTCCAGCAGCTCCTGCGCCCACCCCAAGACCGCCGCCCTGGCGCAGCGGATCGCACCGTCCTTCTACCTGACGATGGGCGACAACCAGTACGACGACGCCCTGCTGTCCGACTTCCGCGCCTACTACGACAAGTCCTGGGGCGCGTTCAAGGCGCAGACCCGTCCCGTGCCCGGCAACCACGAGACGTACGACCCGGCGGGTTCGCTCGCCGGCTACAAGGCCTACTTCGGCTCGATCGCCTACCCGCAGGGCAAGCCCTACTACAGCTACGACCAGGGCAACTGGCACTTCGTCGCCCTCGACTCCAACTCCTTCGACGACGCCGCGCAGATCCAGTGGCTCAAGGACGACCTCGCCCGCACCACCAAGGGCTGCGTCGCCGCCTACTTCCACCACCCGCTGTACTCGTCCGGCGGCCACGGCAACGACCCCGTATCCAAGCCCGTCTGGCAGATCCTGTACGCCGCCAAGGCCGACCTCGTCCTCAACGGGCACGACCACCACTACGAGCGCTTCGCCCCGCAGGACCCGGACGGGCGGGCCACCGCCGACGGCATCGTCGAGATCGTCGGGGGCATGGGCGGCGCCGAGCCGTACGACATCGAGACCGTCCAGCCCCACAGCCAGAAGCGGATCAGCGGACCCTACGGCGTCCTGAAGCTGAGCTTCACCGACACCACCTACACCTGGCAGTACGTCGGGACCGACGACCAGGTCAAGGACTCCGCCCCGACCTACACCTGCCACTGATGTACCTCGCGACCACCGGTCGCCCCGACGCGCCGCCCGCCCCCGCGGGGATCCGGCGGCGCGTCCCGGGCACCGTCCTCGCCCTGGGCACGGTCAGTCTGGTCACCGACGTCTCCTCGGAGATGGTGACGGCCGTCCTGCCGCTCTACCTGGTCCTCGGACTCGGCCTCTCCCCGCTCCAGTTCGGACTGCTCGACGGCCTGTCGACCGGGGCCACCGCCCTCGTGCGGCTCCTCGGCGGCACCGCCGCCGACCGCGGCGGACGGCACAAGACGGTCGGCGGCATCGGCTACGCCCTGTCCGCCGCCTCCCGGCTCGGCCTGCTCCTCGCGGGCGGCGCCACCGGCTGGATCGCCGGCGCCATCGGCGCCGACCGGCTCGGCAAGGGCGTCCGCACCGCCCCGCGCGACGCCCTCATCACCCTGCACAGTCCGCCGGAGGACCTGGGGCGGGCCTTCGGCACGCACCGCGCCATGGACACGACCGGCGCCCTGCTCGGGCCCCTGGCCGCCTTCGCCCTGCTGTGGGCGACGGCCGACGCGTACGACGCCGTCTTCGCCGTCAGCTTCTGCGTCGGGGCCTTCGGGGTCCTGCTGTGGCTGCTGTTCGTCCCCGGCCGGGCCCGCGTCCCGCTCGCCCCGCGGCCGGCCGCTCCGGCGCCGCCCCGAGGACGCTGCGGGCTCCCCGCCGCCCTGCGCTCGCCGGGCTACCGGCGGATCGTGCTGTGCGCCGGGCTCCTCGGGGCCGCCACGATCGGCGACTCCTTCCTCTACCTGCTGCTCCAGCACCGGCTCGACCTCGACCCCACCTGGTTCCCCGTCCTGCCGCTCGGCGCCGCCGCCGTCTTCCTGCTGCTCGCCGTCCCGGCCGGCCGCCTCGCCGACCGCCTCGGGCGGCGCGGCCCCCTCCTGTACGGGCACGGGGCCCTGCTGCTCGCCTACGGGCTGCTGCTGGCCCCGCTGCCCGACCCGGTGGTCCTGCCGGGCGTCCTGGTCCTGCTCGGCCTGTTCTACGCCGCGACCGACGGCGTGCTGATGGCGCTGACCGGTCCCTTCCTGGTCGAGGGGCGGGAGGCCGGCGGGCTGGCGCTCGTGCAGACCGCGCAGGCGCTCGCCCGGCTCGGCGCCGCCGTCGCGTTCGGCGCCGTCTGGACCGCGGCCGGCCCGCGGACCGCGCTGGTCGCGGCCCTCGTCGCGCTCGCCGCCGCCGTCTGCTGCTCCGCGCGCCTGCTGCCCCGGGGCGTCGCGGCCCGGACCGGGCCGCCGCCCCTCCCCGAGCCCTCCGAGAGGACCGACCGCCCATGACCGCACCGACCGGCGCCTCGCCCCGCACCCGGGTCTGGATCGTCGTCCTCGCGCTCCTGCTGCTCGGCGGCGGGGCCACGGCCTACGCCCTGCGGGCCGCGTCCGGCCGCGAGGCCGCCGCCACCCGGCCCGCCGACCCCGGCTTCACCCTCGCCGGGGGCACCGGCGCGCTCTACGTCCGGGACACCGCGACCGGGCGCGTCGCCCGCCCGGACCCGTCCGCGCCCGGCGGCCGGACGGCCGGCGGCCCGGTCTGCGACCGCTTCCACGCCGCCGCCGACACCGCCCTCTGCCTCCGGCGGCGGCCCGGCGTCCCGGCCCGCTCGTACGTCATCGTGCTCGACCGGCAGCTGCGCGAGGTGCGCCGGATGGGCCTGCCGGGCATCCCCAGCCGGGCGCGGGTCTCCGCCTCCGGGAACATGCTCGCCTGGACGATGTTCGCGACCGGGGACTCCTACGCCCGCTCGTCCTTCTCCACCCGCACCTCCGTCCTCGACCTGCGCACCGGCTACCTGATCAAGAACATCGAGCAGATCCCGCTGACCCTCGGCGGCCGGCGCCACCACGCGCCCGACGTGAACTACTGGGGCGTCAGCTTCGCGGCGGACGACAACCGCTTCTACGCCACGGTCTCCACGGAGGGCCGCACCCACCTCGTCGAGGGCGACATGGCGAACTGGTCGGCCCGAACCCTCCGCGAGAACGTCGAGTGCCCGTCGCTCTCCCCCGACGGCACCCGCCTCGCCTTCAAGAAGCGCGTCTCCGCCGGCCCCGAGGAGCCGTGGCGGCTGTACGTGTACGACCTCGCCACCGGTCGCGAGCACCCGGTCGCCGAGCGGCGCGGCATCGACGACCAGGCGCTGTGGACGGACGGGAAGACCCTCGCGTACGGCTACGGCGGCGGAGTCTGGTCGGTGCCGGCCGACGGCACGGGGACGCCGCGCCTGCTGGCCCCGGCCGCCTCCTCCCCGACGGTCGTCCGCCCGGCGCCGGCGCCCTGAGGCCCCGCCCCGCGCGGGAGTCCGGCCGCTCCGGCGTCCGGTCAGGGCGCGGGGACCGGGCCTCCGGGGCGGAACCGCTCGACACCGACGATGTGGCGCACCTTGACCGGGCGCACGATCACCGCGACGCGCCGCTCTCCCGGCATGAGCCACTCGTAGCGGTCGGCGCCGAGGTACTTGCGGGCCATCCGGTCCATGCGCGCGTGCGCCTCGGGGCCCTCGACGAAACGGGACACCACGCCGCTGATCTGGACGCGGTCGAGGGGGTTCGCGGTGTCGGCGTGCGAGAGGTAGACGCGGGGGTCGCGCCGCAGGTTCTCCTCCTTCACCCGGCCCACGGAGGTGTTGAAGGTCAGCTCCGCATCCCCCTCCAGGTCCACCCACATGGGGCTGACCTGGGGTGCCCCGTCGGCGAACACGGTTCCCACGTACCAGATGTGAGGGGCTCTCAGCCGGGCGCGGACGGCTTCGTCCAGAGTCGGATCCATCCCGGGAGGCTACCGGCCGCGGCGGCCCCGGGGACGGGGTTCGCCGGAGGCCGGGTGTCGCGGCCGGGCGGGGACGCGGCCGCGCCCGGCCCTCCGCGGGTGCGGAGGGCCGGGCGCGGCGGGGACGCGGGGGCCGGTGCGGGGCCCACGCGCGGGGTCAGTTCGCGTTCACCAGGTCGTGCGCGGGAACGGTGACGGTGCGCCGGCCGGGGGTGCCGCCGAGGACGACCTTGCGCAGGGCGCTGTTGTTGTTGAGGTCGGTCTCCTTGAGGCGCTTGGCCGGGTTGGCGAGCACCTGGATGTAGTACGTGCCGTTGGGCAGGTCCGTGATGTCGAAGGACTGGCCCGGCAGGTCCTGGGTGTAGGTGTCGCCGGAGCCGACGTCCAGCACCTCGCGGACGGAGATGGAGTTCTCCTGGCCGCAGGCGGTGGACAGGTCGGTGTTGAACGGGTGCCAGTTGGCGTTCTTCACCGTGTAGTCGACGGCGTCGGTGTTGGCCAGGCAGAAGGCCTCCTTGCCGCTGCGGACGGCTTCCTTCCTGTCGGCCTTCAGGAGGCGGTAGCTGGCGAAGTCGGTGAAGTGCCAGTGCACGTGGCCGGGGCGCGGGTCCCACTCCATGGTGCCGGTCGGGGTGTAGCCGACCTGCTTGCCCTTGGCGTCGTAGAAGTACTGGTAGGCGTCCATCTTGGCCTTGCCGGGCGAGCGGAAGCCGTCCACGACGAGCTGGGCCGGGCCGGCGTTCCAGACGTTGGCGCTGAAGGCCAGGTAGTCCTTGCCGGGGACGTTCTGGCCGCCGCCGTCGCTGATGGTGATGCCGTAGGCCGGCAGCGAGCGCAGGTCGGGCTTGGGGACGTCCGGGACGGAGGGGGCGCCGGTGGGCCGCGCGGAGCGCGGGGTGAGGGCGGGCGCCTGGCGCGAGCCGTCGGTCTGCCCGGTGCCGTCCCCGGCGGCCTGCGCGCCGGCGCGGCCGGTCTGCTGCACCTTCAGCGCCCACGGGAGGGCGGGGGGCGCGGCCTTGAGGGGTCCGTGGCCCACGTTGTACGAGGGGCCGGCGCCGCTGGTCACGGGCGCCGCCGCCTGGGCGGGCGTCGGGGCGTGCCCCGCTCCGTGGCCGGCGTGCGCGGCGGGGGTCTGGTGTCCCGCTCCGTGTCCGGCGTGTTCGGAGGCGGCGGCCGCGCGGCCGTTCTCCCAGCTGCGCTCCTCGATGGTGACCTTGACGGTCGCGGGCTTGTCGGCGATCCCGAAGAGGTCGCGGTACTTCTTGGCGACGCGCACCTTGGCGGTGTACGTGCCGGCCGCGAGCTTCACCGGCTCGGTGTAGGAACCGGCGTAGGTGTTGGCGGCCCAGCCCTTCTCGATGCCCCACACGGAGCCGAGGGTGAAGGGGTTGGTGGGGCAGCTCTCCGGGTACTTCGAGGTGGCCGGGGCGTCGGGCCGGACCCGTCCGCTGGCGTTGTTGGGGCAGAAGTTCTCCTTGCGGCTGGCGACCACCTTGCCCGTCTTGTCGGTGACGGTGACCTCGGCGAAGCCGGGGAGGCCGGAGAAGTCCTTCACGGTGCCCACGGGCAGCGTCCTGGTCGTGGTCCTGCCGCCCTCGAAGACGGTCTGGGCGATGGTCACCGGGTCCTTGTAGGACTTGCGGGTGACCTTCAGCTCCAGCGGCGTGCCCTCCGCCGTCAGGTAGGTGCCGAGGTCGAGGTAGACGCCCGGCTCCTCCTTCCAGGAGGTGAGCGTGACCGAGCCGGTCGCCGCGATGAGGCTCAGCTTCGGACCGGTCGCGGCCTTCGCCTGCTCCGGCGCCGCGGTCATGAAGCCGACCGTCACGGCCATGGCGGCGACGGCCGTGGTTCCCACGAGCAGCGGTCGCCGTGGCCGGTTGGTGCGCGTCGTCGTCATCGTTCCCTCGTCCTCCGGATGGTGTGTGCGGTGAGCGGCCGCGGCCGGCCGGGGCTGTCGCGCCCCGGGGCCCACGCGGCGTGGGGCACTCGCCGTGTCCCGCGCTGTGAGAGGGGGCGGGGGGACGTCCGGTTGTCCGGAGGGACCGGATCGTCACGATGTTGGCCGGAAGACGCCGTTGTGGCGCAAGAGCGCGTGCTGCCTCCGGGGTTCGTCCCCGGTTCCCGCGCGGCTCCCCCGCCGGCGGCCCCGTGCGGTGATGGGCCGCCGGTCGCGCCGGGGGCGGTGCCGGCCGGGAGGAGACCCGGGGCGGACGGCCGCGGAGCCTTCGGCGGGGCCGGCGGCGTCCGGGCCGCCCGGCGGGTCGCGGGTGTCAGCCCAGGGCGAGCCACCGGACGCCGAGGCGCTCCACCCGGGCGGCCTCCGTCGCGTCGAGGGGCTCCCGGCCGGTGGCCTTGCGCAGGAAGCGGGGCCGGCTCCAGCCGAGGCCCTCGACCGCCGCCTCGTGGTCCGCCCCGAGCAGCAGCTCCGTCACGGCGTCCCCGGCCCGCGCGGTCAGCCAGGGCTCGCGGCCGAGGGCGTCGGCGACGTCGAGGCCGTGGACGGCGACCTCCACGACGCGGGTGAGGAGGAAGTCCGACAGGAGCATCGCGTCGCCGTGGCGCGTCCGCACGGTCCGGCCGGCCGGTTCGGCCCGGCACAGCCGGTCGGCCCGCCGCCAGGTGGCGGCGAACTCCCCGGCGGAGGCGGCGCCGTCGGCCGTGCGGGCCGCCCGCTCCCGGGCCAGGGCGATCCGCGTGCCGTTGGCCGGCGGGGAGAACCGCTCGTCCGGGCGGTAGTACTCCGCGGCGGAGATCTCCGCGCGCCGCGGAGCCGGGGCGTCCAGCATGCCCGGCAGCCAGTCGATCACCACGCCGACGTGCCCGAGCAGCTCGCGCACCGACCAGGGGGCACAGCGCGTCGGCAGCTTCCACTCGGCCGCGGACAGTCCCGACACGGCGGCGTCGAGCGCCTCGCACTCCTGGCGGAACGCTTCGAGCACCCGGTCGTCCTTCTGGTCCGGCACGGCACGGCTCCTGTTCCTCCGGGCCGTGCCGGATCCACCCCGCACGGCCGCCCCGTCCGACGGCGGTCGCCGTCTCCGCCGATACACGCGCCGCGCCGTCCTTCGGTTGCACGGCCCGGCAGGGTGCCCCGCCCCGCCGCCGGCGGGCGGGGCGGGCGGGGCCGTCAGACGAGGTTGCCGAGGATGCTCAGCGCCGCCACGAGCAGCAGCCCGCCGTGGAAGCTCGCCGCGGCGACCAGGGAGGTGCTGTGGTAGCTGCGCAGCAGCCACAGCGCCCAGCCGAAGGAGCTCATCAGGCAGACGAGCGCGAGCGGCCCGAGCACCAGTCCCACCGGGCCGAACCCGAGGAGCGCGAGGAGCAGCGACAGGACGGCGACGGTCGGGAAGCCGAGCAGCCAGATCCACCAGGGGTGCCGGGCGAGCGCGGGCGGCAGCGGCCCGCGCGCCGCCGGGGGCAGCAGGTACGCGGCCGAAGCCCCCTGCGGCGGCACGGGACCGTACGGATCCCCGCCGTACGGGGCGAGGGGCGGCGCGGGAGGCACGGGCGGCCGGGCCCCTGACGGACCGCCGGCGGACACCGACGGCGGAGCGTCCGGCGGACCGGTGGGCGCCGGGCCGGCCGGAGCGGTGGCGGGTGGCGCCGGCGGCGTGGCGGCCGTGGGGCCGGCGGGAGCCTCCGGCCGCCGGGCCTCCGCGACGGCTTCGTCGAGGAAGGAGGCGAAGGTGGCGTCCCGCGCGATCTCGTCGGCCAGGACGGACACGGCGATGGCGAACGCGCCCCCGCCCGGCTCCGCCCCGAGCCGCGCCAGTGCCGCCGTCCCCAGGTCGGTGGTCCGCAGGCGGTCCTCCACCAGCAGGCGCACCCTCGCCCGCCTCCGCAGGGCCCGCGGGTCCGCGTCCGCGTCCTCGGCGGCGAGCAGCAACCGTAAAGCGCCCGCCGCCCGTTCGGCGTCTCCCATGACGACCTCCTCGCTCCGCTGTCCCGTTCCCACACGATCGAGCCGTTCTCCCGGCGGGCCCGGCGCGCGGGCGCGCGGCGGTGAGCACGCGGGGGACCCCATCGAACACGAGGACCGGCGGATGCTGAACCCCCTTCGGGGGACGAGCGTCCCGCGGATCGCCGCGGGCCTCCGGATCCCGCTCGCCGAGGGCGGGGACGGGGCGCCGCGGACGGCGTCCGCCCGTCACTTCAGGCGCTGGCGCGTGCCGGTGGTCGCGGCCTCCCGGACGGCGTCGAGGAGGCGGTGGGTGGCGGTGGCGGTGGCGAAGTCCGGGGTGAGCCGGCCGCCGGTGCGGATGGCGCGGGCCAGGTCCGCGTACACCTCGGCGACGTTGGCGACGGCGGGCGGCGCGTCCGGGAGGACACGGCGGTCGGGGACCGGCAGCCGGACCGGGACGCCCGTGCCGTCGGAGCCGTACAGGGTGAACTCGGGTCCCACCAGGGAGTCGTCCGAGGCGGACAGGACCAGGCGGCCGGCCCGGCCGTGCACCTCGATGCGGAAGCCGTCGCCCGCCGGGCCTCCGGTCATGAAGTGCGCCGACGCGGCCGCGCCGGACTCCAGGAGGCCGCCGACCACGATCTGGTCGGGCGAGGTCACCTCGATCCGTTCGCCGGTCTCCTCGACGGTGACGGCGGTGATGCGGGTGGCCAGCGTCGCCGACAGTTCGGTGAAGTCGCCCACGGCGGAGCGGAACATGTCGAGGGAGTGGCCGGCGACGACGGCGAGGTGGTTGACGCCCTTGGTGGCGTCGAACAGGGCCGCGTACCGCCGCGACCAGACCTCGGGGGCGGAGAGGGAGTAGGTGAGCGTGGCGGACAGCACCTCGCCGACCCGTCCGTCCGCCACCAGGCGCCGCAGCTGCCGGACCGCCGGGTGGTGGCGGCTCTGGAGGCCGACGGCGTGGCGCACCCCGGCCGCTTCCGCGCGCGCCCGGAAGACCTCCGCGGGCGCGGCGCCCAGGGCGAGCGGCCACTCGCAGTAGACGTGCTTGCCGGCCGCGACGGCCGCGTCGACGAGGCCGTCGCGGCCGGTCAGCTGGACGGCTATGACGACGAGGTCGACGTCCGGGTGGGCCATCAGCGCGTGCGGGTCGTCGAACGCGTGCGCCGCGCCCCACACCTGTGCCGCGGCCCGGGCCGAGGCCTCGCCGGTGCCGGCGACGGCGGTGATCTCGTAGTCGGGCAGCGCGGAGAGCGCGGGCAGGTGCACCGCGCGCGCCCAGCCACGCGTGGCGTGCGCTCCGACGACGCCGACCTTGACGGTGTCTCCCATGGGTCTTCTTCCCTCTCCTCGTCCGCCGCTCGACGCCCCTCCCCCTGGCGTGCGTCGGGCGATGGACCCCGGCACGGCCGGAAAGACACGGCACGTGTCGTGTCACGAATTCTGCGGGCGGTGGCCTCGCACTGTCAACACGACACGTGCCGTTTCCTGTAAGGTCGCGCCATGAACCCGACACCCAACCCCCAGCGGCGCAGCGAGAAGAGCCACCGGGCGATCCTGGACGCCGCCATGGAGCTGTGCGTGGAACACGGGTACGGGAACGTCACCGTCGAAGCCATCGCCGCGCGCGCGGGCGTGAGCAAGAAGACGATCTACCGGTGGTGGCCGACCAAGGGCGCGGTCGTCCTGGAGGCCTTCGTCGAACTGGCCGGGACCGCCACCCGGTTCCCGGACACCGGCGACGTCGTCGCCGACCTGCGCACGCAGATGACCGCCGTCCTCGCCAACATCCTGTCGGGTCCCCGCGCCTCCGTGTACGCCGGCATCATCGCCGAGACGCAGCACGACCCGGCCCTCGCCCGCGAGCTGCGCGCCCAGCTCCTCGACCCGCGCGTCGCCGCCGCCCGCGACCGCCTGCGCCTCGCCCGCGACCACGGGCAGCTCGCCCCGGACGCGGACGTGGAGATGGTCGTCGACCTGCTCTACGGACCGCTGTACTACCGGCTCCTGCTCCACCTCGGCCCCTATCCCCCCGCGCGCCTGCGCGCCCACGTCGCGCACGTGCTGGGCTCCTTCGCCCCCGCTCCCCCGGCCTCCGCCGCCCCCTGAGCGCGGAGCCGGAGCGGGGGACGGGACCGGGCGGATCGTCCTTTAAAATTCAGGGCGGCCGCGGGCCGCGGAGCGCCGCCGACGGCGGCGGGCATCATGACGTGGATCACGAGAATCCGGGGAATCGCGTGACCACCGGCGTGCGTCCCCGTGGTGCGGGAAGCCCAGCCCCCGTCCACGGACAGAAGACCCCAGGGAGAAGTGAGGTATGCCGGTGATCTGCGTCGGAGGCATGATCGGGATCGGCAAGACGAGCGTGGCCGAGCTGCTGGCGAAGGAGCTGGGCAGCGACGTCTTCTACGAGAGCGTGGACGACAACCCGATCCTGCCGCTCTTCTACTCGGCGAGCCCCGAGGAGATCCAGGCCAAGCGCTACCCCTTCCTCCTCCAGCTGTACTTCCTGCAGACCCGGTTCGCCTCGATCAAGGAGGCGTACAAGGGGGACGACAGCGTCCTCGACCGGTCCATCTACGAGGACTGGTACTTCGCCAAGGTCAACCACGACCTCGGCCGGATCACCTCCCTCGAGATGCGGGTGTACGAGGGGCTGCTCGACGAGATGATGCGCGAGATCGAGGGCCTGCCCTACCGCAAGGCGCCCGACCTCATGGTCTACCTCAAGGCGGACTTCGAGACGGTGCTGCACCGCATCGGCCTGCGGGGGCGCGACTTCGAGCAGGACGAGGGCCTCGTCGAGTACTACCGGACGCTCTGGTCGGGGTACGACGACTGGGTGCACAAGCACTACTCGGTCAGCGAGGTCCTCGTCGTCGACATGAACGAGACGGACGTCGTGCACAACCCCGAGGACGCGGCGCGCGTCGCCCGGCAGGTGAAGGACGCCCTGGCGGCCGTCCGCCGCCGGGGCTGAGCCCCGGGCGCCCGGACCCGCCGGACGCGGGCCGGGACGCCGGGAGAGCACGGCGGGGGCAAGATCCTCTTGTGATAGCTTGCCCGGGCCAGTCGCACCTCTGTACGTATCGCAGGCGCGGTACGTGCACGGGTCGGGGAATCCGGTGGGAATCCGGAGCTGACGCGCAGCGGTGAGGGTGACGGGCGGGACATCGGCCACTGGACCAGGAGGGTCCGGGAAGGCGTTCCGTCCGGACGACCCCGAGTCCGAAGACCTGCTGGCGGCCCCGGGGGCGCGGACCGCCGTCCGGGGAGCACCGTACGACAGGCTCCGCGCATGAGCCGTGACGCAGAGGACTCCTCACGTGCCCCTCCCCCCTTCCGTCCGTCCCGCCGCGCTGCTCGTGGCCGGCGCCGTACTCGTGGCCGGCTGCGGCGCCGGAGGTCCGGCGGCCCCGGCCGGGGAGGAGGGGGCGGGCCCCGCTCCGGCCCCCGTCGCCGTCGCCGTCGACAACTGCGGGCAGCGGGTCGAGGTCGACCGCCCGCCGCGCCGCGCCGTCGCGCTCGACCAGGGGTCGGCGGAGATCCTGCTCTCGCTCGGCCTCGCCGACCGCATGGCGGGCACCGCCACCTGGACGGACCCCGTCCTCAAGGGTCTGGAGAAGGCGAACGCAGCGGTGCCGCGGCTGGCCGACCGCTACCCGTCCTTCGAGAAGGTCCTCGACGCCGAGCCCGACTTCGTCAGCGCCTCCTTCCTTCACACGCTGGGCGAGGGCGGCGTGGCGCCCCGGGAACGGTTCACGAAGCTGGGCGTGCCCACCTACGTCTCCCCCGCCGACTGCGTCGGCAAGGACAACGGCGGCGACGGCGACGGGGTGCGGACCGCGCCCCTCACCATGGACGCCGTGTACGGCGAAGTCCGCGACCTGGCCCGGATCTTCGGCGTCCCGGAACGCGGCGAGAAGCTCGTCGGCGAGCTCCGCGCCCGGGTGGACGCGGCCGCGGCCGGCGCCGGCTTCGGCGAGGCGTCCGTCCTCTACTGGTTCTCCGACGCGCAGGGGCCGTACATGGCCGGATGCTGCGGCGCGCCCGGGATCGTCAGCGGCGCGCTCGGGGTGCGTAACGTCTTCGCCGACACCCGGGAGGAGTGGCCGCAGATCAACTGGGAGACCGTCGTCGACCGCGACCCCGACGTGCTGGTGATCGCCGACCTGACCCGCAGGGCGCAGTCGGCCGAGAGCGCCGCGACGAAGGTCGGGTTCCTGGAGTCGCACCCGGTGACCCGGAACATGACGGCCGTGCGGAAGAAGCGGTACGTGGTCCTCAGCGGACAGGCGATGAACCCGACGATCCGCACCGTCGAGGGCATCGAGAAGGTGGCCGCCGCGCTGCGGACGTACGGGTTCGCGAAGTGACGGGCCCCGGCCCGGCGACGGCCGGCCGGTCCGGACGGGAGAAGGACGGGAGCGTCCGTTCCCCCCGGAGCCGTCCGCTGGTCGCCGGGGTGGCCGGGGTGCTGCTCCTGGGCGTCTCCGTCGCCCTCGCGGTGACCCTCGGCCCGGCCGACATCCGCGTCGCGGACACCTGGTCGGTGGTCGTGTCCCGGCTCGGGGGCGGTCCGTCCGGCCTGAGCCCGATCCGGGACGGCATCGTCTGGGAACTGCGGCTGCCGCGCACGCTCCTCGCGGCCGTGTGCGGGGCCGGACTCGCGGTCTGCGGAGTGGTGATGCAGTCCCTGCTGCGCAATCCGCTCGCCGACCCGTTCGTCCTCGGCGTGTCGTCCGGCGCGTCGACCGGGGCGGTGGCGGTCGTCGTGCTCGGCGTGGGCGGGGGCGCGGTCTCCGTCGCCGGGGGCGCCTTCCTGGGGGCGCTCGCCTCCTTCGCGCTGGTCCTGCTCCTCAGCCACACGCTGGGCGGGACGACGGACCGCGTCGTCCTGGCCGGGGTGGCGGCGATGCAGCTCTTCTCCGCGCTGACGTCGTTCGTGGTGATGACCGCCGCCGACGCCGAGACCACCCGGGGCGTGCTGTTCTGGCTGCTCGGCTCGCTGACCGGCGCCGACTGGACCGACGTCGGCGTGTGCGGGGCGGTGCTCGTCGCGGCGCTGCTGGTCTGCGGCGGACACGCCCGCACGCTCGACGCCTTCGCGTTCGGCGAGGAGACGGCGGCGACGCTCGGCGTGCCGGTGGCCCGGACCCGGCTGGCCCTCCTGACGGTCACGGCGCTGCTGACCGCCGTCCTGGTGGCCGCCGCGGGCGCGATCGGCTTCGTCGGCCTGGTCCTGCCGCACGCGCTCCGCGCCCTCGCCGGACCGGGGCACGCCCGGCTGCTGCCGCTGGCCGCACCGGCCGGGGCGGTCTTCCTGGTCTGGGCGGACACCCTCGCCCGTACGGTCCTCGACCCCCAGGAGGTGCCGGTCGGCGTGGTGACCTCGCTCGTGGGCGTCCCCGCGTTCGTACTCGTCCTCCACCGCACCAGGAGCGCGCGATGACCGACGCCCCCTCACCCGCCCCCGGCCGTACGGGACTGCGCGCCGAGCGCGTCTCGCGGACCGCCGGCGGGGCGCTCGTCCTGGACGGCGTGACCCTGGCACCGCGTCCCGGCGCGCTCACCGGGCTGCTGGGCCCGAACGGCTCGGGCAAGTCCACGCTGCTGCGCCTGCTGGCGGGGGTCCTGGCCCCGGAGACCGGGGTGGTGACGCTGGACGGCGATCCCCTGCGCGGCCTCCCCCGGCGCGAACTGGCCCGGCGGGTCGCCGTCGTCGGGCAGCACGCCGACACCCAGGTCGGCCTCACGGTCGCCGACGCCGTGCGTCTCGGGCGGCTGCCGTACCGGCGGGCCTGGTCCCCGCCGACGGCCGCCGACGAGGAGGCCGTGCGCTCCGCGCTCGCCCGCACCGGTCTCTCCGGTCTGGCCCACCGCACCTGGCACACGCTCTCCGGCGGCGAGCGGCAGCGCGTGCAGCTCGCCCGCGCCCTCGCCCAGGAACCCCGCGAGCTGCTGCTCGACGAGCCGACGAACCACCTCGACGTCCGGCACCAGCTCGATCTCCTGGCCCTGGTCTCGGGCCTGCGCCTGACCTGCGTCATGGCGCTGCACGACCTCAACCTCGCGGCCCTGTACTGCGACCACCTGGTGGTCCTGCGCGAGGGGCGCGTCGCGGCCGCAGGACCGGTGGCGGAGGTGCTCACCGAGCGGCTGGTGGCCGACGTCTACGGGGTCCGCGCCGCGGTCACCCACCCGGCGCCGGACGGCCGTCCCCACGTCCGCTACCTCGGCGCGCCCGCCGGACGCGGCTGAACGGGCCGCGCCCGGCGGACGGGCGTGTTCAGGCGCGGGCCGCGTCCGGTTCCCCGGCAGCTTCCGGGGCGGCCCGCGCGTACCGGGGACGGGTGCGGGCGCCCCAGCGTTCGAGGGCGGGGCCGGTGGCGCCGAGGGCGGCGGCGAGCTGGTCGACGGTGGCGACGAGCGTGAGGCCGGCCCCGTCGTCGACGAGGACGAGGGCGGACATCGCCACGGCCTGGACGGCGAGGGCGAGCATCATGACCGTGCGCGGACCGCACCGGTCGGCCAGGCGGCCGCCCGGCGCGCCCGCGAGGAGGCCGATCAGGCCGGCGACGGTGAGGGCGGCGCCGACCTGCGCCGCCGGAAGGCCCACGACCAGGGTGAAGTAGAGCGCCGACGCCGTGTTGAAGAGGCCGTTGCCGACCCGGTTCACGAAGCCGGCCAGGATCAGTACGCGCTCCGCTCCGCTGCCGGCCGGTTCCTTCGCGCGGCCTGCCGGTCTCTCTCCCCCCGATCGTGCCCGCAGGCTAACAGCGGTCGCGCACCTGCCGGGAAGTGCGGCGCGCAGGGGCGGGGAGCCCGCTCACCAGCGGTACCAGCGGCCGTTCCCGCTGCGCATGAAGAAGCCGAGCAGCCACAGCACCAGCACGGCGATGGCCACCCACCAGAGCACGTCGAGCGCGAAACCCGCACCGAACAGCACCAGGATCAGGAGGAGTACGAGAAGAAGGGGAACCATGACGGCACCTCCGCTGTCCGCGGCCCGGCCGGCCGGTGACCGGCACGGGGATTCGATACCAGCGCGTGTGCCCCCGTCCCGGCCGGACATGCGGGCCGCGCGCGGTCCGCCCGGCCTCACGGGCCCTCCCGTGCCGGGGGCCCCGGCCGCTCGCCGTCGGGGCGGGCCGGCAGCGGGCCGCGCAGGGCGCTCTCGCCGCGGCTCCAGGCGTCCAGGACGTGGTCGCCGAAGCGGTCGTCCAGGAGGAGGGTCGCCGCGATGCCGAAGGCGACGGCCGGTGCGTGCGCGGGCTCGTCGTCCAGGAACCCGCCCACGACGTCGCGGCGCACCAGCTGTTCGTGGACCGCGTCGGCCTCGACGTGTTCGTCGAAGTACCGCTCCGCGGCGGGTCCGGCACCGGTCCGGCGCATCGCGACGGCGATGCGGGAGGCGGCGGGCGGCGAGGTGGTCTCCAGGACGGCGAAGTGGCCGACGAGCGCCCCGCGCAGCCTCCGGTGGAGTCCGAACAGCGACATCAGGTTCGAGGCCGCCAGCGTCTCCGCGCCGACCAGGTCCACGAACCGTCCGTACGAGGGGTCGAGCCCCAGATCGGTCATGAGGTCGGCGTACAGGCGGGAGTGCATCCTCTCCTCGCGCCCGCCGCCGTACTCGTCGTACTCGACGGCCGCCATGGCGGCCTTGGCGCGGCCGCGCAGCCGGGGGACGACCCAGAGGTGCGGATCGGCCTCGCGCAGCTGCTGCACGGAGCGCAGGGCCGCGTACTCGCGCAGGTGCCACGGCGTGCCGGAGGACACCAGGAAGCGGGAGACGCCGGTGCCGCCGGGCGGTTCCGCGAGCAGGGCGGCCAGCGCCTCGCCCGCGTCGGGCGCCGTGCGGCAGTCGTGGCGCAGCGCGCTCTCGAAGCGGTGCTCCAGGAGGGCCCGGATCCCGAGGACGCCGGGGTCCCATTCCAGGGTGTCGGGGACGCCCGCGAAGCCCCGGTAGTGGAGTTCGTAGCAGAGGTGGAGGGCCAGCTGGAGGTCCTCCCCGTACGGGGCGGCGCGGGCGATCCGACCCGCGCCGGGGAGGAGGGCGGAGCCGCCGCCGAGGAGCCGGGCCCGCAGCGCGTGGGACACCTCGCCGCGGGCCTCGGGCAGCCGGGGCGGGGCCTCGACGGCCGTCCGCGCGGGCGTCATGGCTGCTGCGCCTCCTTGCGCGGGCCACCGGGGCGGCGCGGTCTGCGCGGGCGGTGGCTGGTGTCGCAGAACGGCTGCCGCAGGCTGCGCCGGCACGTGCAGAGCGCCATCACCGGCCGGTCGCAGCGGATCACGGTGCCGTCCGGCATGACGATCTCGGCGGGCCCCTCGACCAGCACCGGTCCCTCGGGGAGCGGCCTGATCCGGGGCGGTCCGCCCCTGCCGTACGGCCTCTCCGCGCCGTCCGGCCCGTCGGCGCCGTACGGTCTCCGCGCGTCGTGCGGCTTCTCCTCGGCGCCCGGCCGGACGGCGGCGTCCGGCTTCTCGTTCTCGTGCGGGTAGGCGGGCATGGCGTACCACCCTTCTCGTCCGGAAGCCGGACGGCGCGGTCATCGCGCGACTGCCCGCGCCCGCCGTTCCGAACCGCTTCCGGCGGGCGCGGGTCACGAACGGCTCGCCGGAGCGGCCGGGACCGCGGTGCCCCCGGGGTCAGCCCGCCACCGTCGCCGCGGCCAGCGCGTCGACCACGGCGCCGAACCGGCCGTACCGGCGGAGGACGGCCCGCTGGCGCGCGGCGCCGCCGCCCTCGGCGCGGACGTGCCGCCACCGCTCGCACGCCCAGTCGGTGTCGCCGGCGGCGTCGAGACCGGGCCGGGCGAGGGCGAGGAGGTCGTCCAGGAGCGCGGGGGCGGGGCGCTCCCGGCCGTCCAGCGGGTCGACGCCGGGGCCCGTGAGGCCCCGCGCGGCGGCGAGCCGGTGGGCGTGGAGCAGCCGGCGCGCGGGGACCCGGGGCGGGGGGACCGAGGCGTCGACGCGGGCGAGGAGGGTGGCGGCGAGCCCGCGGACCAGGACCGCGAGCAGCACCACGGTGTCGAGGTCGGCGTTGGTGTCGGCGACCCTGATCTCCAGGGTCGGCACGTGCTCGGAGGGACGGGCGTGCCAGTAGACCATGCGGTCGTCGAGGAGGGTCCCGTCGGCGACGAGCCGGGCGACGTGCGCGAGGTACTGGGGCTCGTCGAGGACCGGGGTGGGGCCGACGGTGGGCCAGCGCGCGTGCTCGACGGCCCGCCAGCTCTGGTAGCCGGTGTCGTGGCGGCCCGCGTAGGGCGAGTTCCCCGCCAGTGCCTGGAGCACGGGCAGCCAGGGCCGCATGTGCTGGGCGAGGGCGAGGGCCCGCGCGCGGTCGAGGGTGCCGACGTGGACGTGGCAGCCGCAGACGAGCCCGTCGTCGCGCGTGACGCCGTCCTCTCGGGTGACCAGCGGGGCGAAGTGGCGGGCCATCAGCCGGTAGCGCTCGGTGTCCGTCACCGTCAGCGGCTCCTCGGGCGGGAGCACGGGGGTGCCGCTGGCGACCGGCACGCAGTGGGCGGCCAGGGCGGCCGAGCCCACGGCGCCGCGCAGCCGGGAGAGTTGCGCGCGCAGGTCCTCGCGGTCGGTGGTGACGCGGGTGCAGGTCTCGATCTGGGCGTTGAAGAATTCGGCCTGGACCAGATCGCCGAGTTCTCGGCCCGCCCGCCGGATGACGTCGGGCGCGCGGTTCACCGGGGCGCGTGTCGTCCGGTCGACCAGGACGAACTCTTCCTCGACGCCCATCGTCAGGATCCTCATGGCGGGCTCCTCGCCTCGCCGCCGCTTCTACCCGCCGCGCGGGCGGTCATGCCGGGGGCCGCGGGGCGCCGGTGCGGGCCCGGGGCGTCACGGGGGGCCGTCGGCGGGGGCCGCGGGGCGGGGCGGGAAGGCAAAGAGGGCGCCGGTCCCGGTGACGTCGAGGAGGCGGGAGACCTGGTCGCTCGCCGCGCCGATCGTCAGGGGGGTGTGCCGGCCCAGCGCGAGCAGGCGCAGTCTCAGCAGCGTGTTGAGTCCCGTGGAGTCGCAGAAGGAGACCTCGGAGAGGTCGAGGAGGAGGCCGGCGCCGTCGTGGCACCCGGACAGGGCCGCCGTGAGGGCGGTCTCCAGTCCCTCGGCGGTGTCCAGGTCGATCTCGCCGCCGAGCCGGACGAGGATCGCGGCCCCGGTGCCGTCGGGTGCCGGTGCCGTCCGCGTCCACATCCGGGCGTCGTCCGCGTCGCGCCGGGGCGGGGCCGGCGGGGTGGACTCGGGGGACGCGGTCATCTCGCCTCCTGGACCGGGAGGGCGTGTACCCCGAGTGTCCGCCGGGGCGACATACACGTCAATATTTACGCGAAATACGCAACGGGTAAACGCTGGCCGAGCGGGAGGGAGGGAGACACGCGCCGTGAAGACCCGGACGCTCCGGGTGGACCTTCCTCACCAGTCACGCGCGCGTGCCGCTCACCCTCGCCCGCGACCCGGAAGTGCGGCTGCGGGACGTGGCCGAGCGCTGCGGCATCACCGAGCGCACCGTGCGGGCCATCGTCGCCGACCTGGAGGCCGGCGGGTACCTCACCCGCACGCGCGGCACCGACGGGCGGCGCAACCGCCACCGCATCGACATCTCGTCCCCCTTCCGCCACCCCGCGGATGCCGGCCACGAGATCGGCGGACCGCTCGCCCTGCTCGCCCCCGGGGCGGACACCGCCCCGTCCGGGGGCACGGAGCCGCCCGCCGCCGACGGCCCCGTCCGGGGGCGCTGACCTCCGCGCAGTGCGCGCCTCCCTCGCGCCCTCGCGCCCCTCCGCTTCCAGCCCCGATTTCCGGCCGTTCCGGCCGGGGGCGCGCGTCGGCGGGGCGCCCTTGACGCGCTCGGGGCGGGGTGCGCGGGGCACCGTCCCGCGCACCCCGACGACGCCCGTCCACCCCTCCTTCACCTGCGGGTGGGCCTCCGGCCGACCTCTGGAGCGGAGGGGACGCCAGGGGCGGATACGGACGGTTGGGGACCGGTGGAGACAGGCTCAAAGTTTGACCACAAATTACCCACATCCTCTCTCCAACTCCCGTTCCGATGCTCTAGATTGACCATGCTTCAGACGGCCCGGCCGGAGGCGACCACAGGTGGTCCCCCCGGTCCGGCGCTACGCAAAGCCAGTTTCGCGTCCCCGGCACGAGACCGCGGGGACGATCGGTTCGCGGGGACCCAGGGGGGTCCCCGGGTGTGGGGAGCACCCGGGGTTCTGCGAGGTTTCCGCGCGCGTTTCGATCGCCCGACGGGGCAGGTGCGCCTGCCGCCGTCGGGATGTGTGGTCCACGCAATGCCGAAAGTGCCGGGACGTCCGCGCCGGGGAAGGGGCGGGGGCCTCCCGAGGAGTGTCGGGCGAACACGTCGAACCACTGGGACCTGGGGGGTTCTGTGCGGCAAGGGGGACTAGTCAGCCCGTTTCCGTCGGCGCACGAGCGTCTGGCGGACGGGACGATCGACCGGCCTGCCACCGACTGGGAGCAGCGCTACCGCCGTACCGTCATCATCAGCGACACCGTGACCACCGCCCTCGTGGTGGGCACGATCGGCGAGTTCTTCGGCGTCCGCGACGCGGCGAACTGGCACGAGAAGTGGGGCATCCTGGCGTTCGGCACCCAGCTGCTGGTGCTGGGGACGCTCGCGGTGGGCCGCGCGTGGGCGCCGGCCGTGCTCGGCCAGGGCGCGGAGGAGTTCCGCCGGCTCGGACGCTCGCTGTTCGCGGCCACCGTCGTCCTGGCGCTCGGCGGCATCGCCCTGACCTCGCGGAACATCAAACTCTGGATCTTCGTCGCGATCCCCGCGATCGCGCTCGTCACCATGACCGCGCGGTACCTGCTGCGCCTGTGGCTGCACAAGCAGCGGAAGGAGGGCAGGTGTCTGCGACCGGTGCTGGCCGCCGGCAGCGCGGACACCGTGCGCGACCTGATCGACCGGACCCGGAAGTTCCCGCACCTCGGCTGGCGGGTGGACGCGGTGTGCACGACGGACGGCCTGGGGCCCGACGGCGACCACGTGGACGGCGTGCCGGTGGTCGGGCCGCTGGCGGACGTCTCCACGCACGTGCGGCGCGACGGCTACCGGGTCGTGGCGGTCACGCCGGACCCGCACTGGTCGCCCGACCGGCTGCGCCGGCTCGCCTGGAACCTGGAGGGCAGCGACGCCGAGATGGTCGTGGCACCGGTGCTGATGGAGGTGGCCGGACCGCGGCTGCACGTCGACGCGGTGCTCGGGATCCCGCTGCTGCGGGTCAGCATGCCGACCTTCAGCGGGGGTCCCCGGGCGGTCAAGGAGGTCGTCGACCGGCTGGGCGCGGCGGTGCTGCTGCTGCTCTTCGCCCCGCTGATGGCGCTGGTCGCGCTGCTCGTCGCGGTCGACAGCCGGGGCGGCGCCTTCTACCGCCAGCGCCGGGTCGGCAAGGACGGACGCGAGTTCACCATCCTCAAGTTCCGGACGATGGTCGCCGACGCCCACCGGGCGCGCGCCGGGCTGGAAGAGCTCAACGAGGGCGCCGGGCCCCTCTTCAAGCTTCGCCGGGACCCGCGGGTGACCCGGGTGGGAGCGGTGTTGCGCCGCTACTCGATCGACGAACTGCCGCAGCTCTTCAACGTGTTGACCGGATCGATGTCGCTGGTCGGTCCTCGGCCGCCGTTACCCGAGGAGTCCGCCGCGTACGGACCGGACATCCGGCGGCGGCTGCTGGTCAAGCCCGGCCTGACCGGTCTGTGGCAGATCAGCGGACGCAGCGACCTGCCGTGGGAGGAGGCGGTGCGGCTGGACCTGCGGTACGTGGAGGACTGGTCGCTCGCCCTGGACACGGTGATCTTGTGGAAGACGCTGCGCGCGGTGCTGCACGGACAGGGGGCCTACTGATGCGCGGGGAGCCGCGTCGTACGGCCGGCACGCGGACCGCAGGCCACGTCGGCCTGCCTGGGGGGAGGAACGAGTCATGAAGGTCAGTGTCTTCGGCCTCGGCTACGTGGGCTGCGTGTCGGCCGCGTGCCTGGCCAGTCTGGGGCACGAGGTCGTCGGGGTGGACGTCAACCAGGTGAAGGTGGACCTGGTCAACGACGGCAAGGCCCCGGTGGTCGAGGAGGGCATCGGCGAGCTCGTCGCCGAGGTCGTGGGGACCGGGGCGCTGCGCGCCACCCGCGACGTCCGCGAGGCGATCCGGGACAGCGAGGTGTCGCTGATCTGCGTCGGCACCCCCTCGGAGCCCAACGGCAGCCTGTGCACCACCTACCTGGAGCGGGTGACCGAGGAGATCGGGGCCGCGCTGGCCGAGCGCGGCGGGCGGCACACCGTCGTCTTCCGCAGCACCATGCTCCCGGGCACCTGCCTGAACCTGCTGCTGCCGATCCTGGAGAAGCACGTGGGGGGCACCGCCGGCGTGGACGTCGGGGTCGCGGTCAACCCGGAGTTCCTGCGCGAGGGCACCAGCGTGCGGGACTTCTTCGACCCGCCGAAGACCGTCGTCGGAGAGCTCGACGAGGCCAGCGGCGACGTGGTCGAGTCGCTCTACGACGGTCTGCCCGGCGAGGTGTTCCGGGTCCCGATCCCGACGGCCGAGGCGATCAAGTACGCGGACAACGCCTTCCACGGCCTCAAGATCGGCTTCGCCAACGAGCTGGGCGCCGTCTGCCGGGCCCTCGGGGTCGACTCGCACCAGGTGATCGACGTCTTCCTCGCCGACCGCAAGCTGAACATCAGCCCCGCCTACCTGCGGCCCGGCTTCGCCTTCGGCGGCTCCTGCCTGCCCAAGGACCTGCGCAGCCTGGTCCACGCGGCGCAGCGGGCCGACGTCTCGGTGCCGATCCTCGCCCACGTCCTGCCCTCCAACGCCGACCACCTCCAGCGCGCGGTGGAACTGGTCGAGCGCACCGGCCTGCGCAAGGTGGGCCTGTTCGGGCTCTCCTTCAAGCCCGGCACCGACGACCTGCGCGAGAGCCCCCTCGTCGAACTGGCGGAGCGGCTCTTCGGCAAGGGGTACGACCTGCGGATCCACGACGCCAACGTGAGCCTCGCCCGGCTCCTCGGAGCCAACCGCGAGTACATCGAGAACCGTCTCCCCCACCTCGCGCAGCTCCTCGCGGACTCCGTCGACGAGGTACTCGACCACGCCGAGGTGTGCCTGGTCGGGACCAGGGACCCGGCCGTCCTCGCGGCGCTGCCCCGGGGCGGCACCGGCCCGATGATCATCGACCTCGTCCACCTCCCCGACGCCGCCGCGCGCCGGGCCGAACCGGGATACGTGGGCCTTGCCTGGTAAAGCGAGGGGCGGCGACCGGCACGGCCGGCGCGCGCTGATCCTGGTCGAGAACCTCTCGGTCCCCTTCGACCGGCGGGTCTGGCAGGAATGCACGACGCTCCGCGACGCGGGCTGGACGGTGCACGTCATCTGTCCGCAGGGGACCAAGCGGGACACGGAGGCCGAGGTCGAGATCGACGGCGTCCGCATCCACCGCTACCCGCTGCGCGCCGCCACCGGAGGGCCCGCCGGCTACCTGCGCGAGTACGGGGCGGCGCTCTGGCACACCGTGCGGCTGGCACGGCGGATCGGCCCGGTCGACGTCGTCCACGCCTGCAACCCGCCGGACCTGCTGTTCCTGGCGGCCCGCTGGCTGAAGCGGCGCGGCGCCCGGTTCGTCTTCGACCAGCACGACCTGGTGCCCGAGCTGTACCTCTCCCGCTTCGACCGCGGCGAGGACCTGCTCTACCGCGGCGTGTGCGCGCTGGAGCGCCTGACCTACCGGGCCGCCGACGTCGTGCTCGCCACCAACGAGAGCTACCGGGACGTCGCGGTGCGCCGCGGCGGCCGGAGCCCCGAGGACGTGTTCGTGGTGCGCAGCGCGCCCGACACCGACCGGTTCCACCCGGTGCCGGCCGAACCGGAACTGAAGCGCGGCAAGCCCCATCTGCTGTGCTACCTCGGGGTGATGGGGCCGCAGGACGGCGTCGACTACGCGCTGCGGGCGCTCGCGAAGCTGCGCGACGAGGTCGGACGCTCCGACTGGCACGCGGTCTTCGTCGGCGGCGGCGACACCTTCGACGCGATGGTGGAGCTGTCCCGTCGGCTCGGTCTGTCGGACCAGGTGGAGTTCACCGGCCGGATCCCGGACGCCGACCTGGCCCGCTACCTGTCCACCGCCGACGTGTGCCTCTCCCCCGACCCGCACAACCCGCTCAACGACGTGTCGACCATGAACAAGGTCCTGGAGTACATGGTGATGGGGCGGCCGATCGTCTCCTTCGAGCTGCGGGAGGCGCGCGTCTCCGCCGGTGACGCCGCCGTCTACGCGCCCGCCAACGACGAGTCCGCGTTCGCCCGGCTGGTCGCGGAGCTGCTCGACGACCCGGAGAAGCGGGCCCTGATGGGCAAGACCGGGCAGGAGCGGATCGGCGGGCCGCTCGCCTGGCGCCACTCCCAGCGGGCGCTGCTCGCCGCCTACGAAGCCGCCTGCCGCGACCGCGCGCCGGTGCCGGGGACCGTCCCGGGCCGGGCGGGGACGAGGCCGCGCCGTTGAGCGACGACACCATACGCCTGGTCACGATCGGGCGGATCGTCCGCCGGCGCCGGCGGCTGCTCACCCTCCTCGTGGTGACGGGCGCGCTCGTCGGGTACGGCACCTCCGTGCTGCTCCCGCCGCGGTACACGACCTCGGCGTCGGTGCTGCTGCCGGGGGCGTGGGAGGAACGCGAACTGCGGACGCAGGCGGAGATCGCCACCAGCTCGGTGGTGCTCGACCGCGTGGCGGCCGCGCTCGGCCGCCCCGCCGTCGACGCCGCCGGGCTGCGCGAGCGGGTGGGCGCCGAGGCGACCGAGGGGAACATCGTCAGGATCTCGGGCACGGCCGGGACGCCGGAGGGCGCCCAGCGCCTCGCCGACGAGGTGGCCGAGGAGTTCGTGGCGTTCGCCACCCGGGTCGTCGGCGACGACACCGACCCGGAGGCCGCGTCGCGGACGGAGGCGCTGCGGCGGCTGGTGACGCGGACCGACCGGCGGATCACCGAGCTGGCCGACGCGGCCGGCACGGGGAAGTCCGTGGAGAGCGTGCAGACCCGCACCGAGCTCGCGAAGCTGCGGACCTCGCTGCAGGAGGCCGTGGAGAAGCTGGAGCAGGCCGCGCCGGCCTCCGGCAAGGCCAACATGGTCGTCATGGGGCCGGCGGCCCGCCCGTCCGGCGAGGCGCCGCCGACCCGGACCCAGCTCGTCGCCGCGGGCGCCCTGCTGTTCTTCCTGCTCGCCGTCGTCGGACACCTCGCCGCCGCGCGGGTGAGCCGGCGGCCGCGGACCGAACCGGAGATCACGGCGGCGCTCGGCTCGGTGCTGCTCGGCACCGTCGACGTGCCGGGCGACCGGGCCGCGTACCGGCGGGAGGGGCGCGGGCCGTGGGCCCTGTTCCGCCGTCTCCTCGGGGTGGACGTCCGATGGGACCTGCCGGTCCCCCGGGCCTCCGGCGACGAGGCCGGCCGGCGGATCCGCTACCGGCGGGTGATCGCCCGGCTCCGGGACGTGCTGCCGGCTCCCCGGCGCCTCCTCGTCGTCGTCCCGGACGGCGACGGGATCGCCCGCCGGGCCGCGGCCGAGCTCCTCGCCGAGGCCGAGGGCGCCTCCGCGAGCGGGGGGAACCCCCGGCTGCGGGTGGTGGAGGTGGCGGTCTCCGAGCCGCTGGTGCCGGACCACGACGGCGAGTCGGGGGCCCTGGTCGTGCTCAGCGCCGGCAGCTGGACCGCCGGGGAGCTCTCCGGCATCTCCGAGGCGTGCGCCGACGCCGGGCACGAGGTCGTCGGCATCGTCCTGGCCGGCCCGGTCCGGGCCCGGCCGACCCGGTCGGCGGGCCCCGCCCGGCCCGCCGCTCCGGCGCTCACGGTCGACGACACGACGGGGGTCCCAGGGTGACGACGCGTACGACCCCGGAGCCGTCGGCCGCGGCTCCGCTGCTCGACCTGCACACGCTGGTGGTGGCGGTCCGCAGGCGGCGCCGCCTGTGGGGCTCCATGGCGCTGCTCGGGATGCTCGGCGGCGCGGGCTCGGCGGTCCTGCTGCCGACGCCGCCCACCGCGGTGACCAAGGTGCTGGTCGCCCACCAGGAGGACCAGCCGAACGACCCCGGGACGCTGATCCGCACCGACGCCGCGCTGCTGCACACGACGCGGATCGCCGGTGACGCCCTGAAGGCCCTCAAGTCCCCCGACAGCCCCGAGGACTTCATGAAGGACTACGTGGGCAGCGGGCTGACCAACAACGTGCTGCAGATCGAGGTGACCGGGGAGAGCGACGCCGAGGCGGTGGCCCGTGCCCGGGCGCTGGCCGACGCCTTCGTCGCGGACCACGTGCGGCGGATAAGGGAGGCGTGGAACGCCGAGGCGGACGCGCTGATCGACCAGCGCGACCGGCTGCGGGGCGAGCTGACCCAGGTCAACACGGCGATCGCGGACGGTCCCCCGGCGGGCGGGCCCCCGGCCTCCTCCGACATGGAGTCGCTCTTCGCCCGCCGGGCCGAGCTGACCTCGCAGATCTCCGACCTCGGACAGCGGGCGGCGGAGGCGCGCATCGGCACGCCCCGGCTCATCGCCGGCACCCAGATCGTGGACGCGCCGCGCGCGCTGCGGAACTCGCTGCCGGGGACCGCCGCCACCAACTCGGCGATCGGGCTCGCCCTCGGGCTCGCCCTGGGGCTCGCGGTGTCCGCGGTCGGCACGGTGGTGGCGGACCGGCCGGTGCTGCGCCGGGAGATCGCGGCGCACCTCGGCGCCTCGGTGGTCGGGGAGCTTCCCCGCCGGTCGGCCTCGCCGTGGCGGCGCCGGCGGATCGGGGCGGAGCGTTCCCGGCTCGCCGCCTCCCTGGCCCGCACCGCGCGCGGTGCGGCGGAGCCGCTGTCGCTGCTGGAGCTGGGGTGCGCGCCCGACGCCGCGGCGCTCGCCCTGGACCTCGCGCGGGTGCTGGCGGCGGACGGCCCGGTGGTGGTGGTCGACGGTCTGCCCGGGCGGCGGCTCGCCGACCGCCGGGCCAGGCCGGGCGACCCGACCGTGGTCGGGGTCGACCACGCGGGGAGCGTGCCGCGGCAGGAGCTGCGGCTCGGCGTCGGCTCGGTGGCGCCCGGGACGGCCTGGTCCGAGCTGCCCCTCCTCGGGCCGCGGACCGTGCTCGTGGTGCGGGCCGGGCACGCCGGCGTCGCGTGGCTGCACACGGTGGCCCGGCAGCTCGCGGAGCAGCACGTCCAGGTGGCCGGTGTGGTGCTGCTCGCCCCCGACCCGCGGGACCGCACCGACGGAACCCTGTGGTCCGGCCCGCCCGCCCCTGCCGCACCGGGCCGGCCGGACGCCACGGACGGGCCGGCGGCCCGGCGGGACGGGACGGAACGGCGGCGGGCGGAACGGCTGCCCTCCTGGGCGGCGCAGGGACCGGACAGCGATCAGGGAGCGAGGTAGGACATGTGTGGCATCGCAGGCACGTACCGCTGGCCGGACGGGAAGGCCGTGACCGACCGGCTCACCGACATCCTCGCCCACCGGGGGCCGGACGGTGCGGGGCGGTACGGCCGTCCCGTCGGTGACGGCGAGGTGCACCTGGGGCACCGCAGGCTGGCGATCGTCGACCTGTCCGACACCGGGGCCCAGCCGATGGTCTCGGACGGACTGGTCCTGACGTACAACGGCGAGCTGTACAACGCCCCCGAGCTGCGGGCCGAGCTGACGGCGGCCGGGGCGCGCTTCCGCGGCACCTCCGACACCGAGGTGCTGCTGGAGGCGTGGCGGCGCTGGGGCACGGACTGCCTGCCCCGGCTGCGCGGCATGTTCGCGTTCGGGATCTTCGACGAGCGGACCGGCGAGCTGGTGCTCGCCCGGGACCAGCTGGGCATCAAGCCGCTCTTCCTGCTGCGGCGCGGCGGGGGCCTGGTCTTCGCCTCCGAGCTGAAGGCGCTCGCCGCGGCGACCGGCGGGAGGCTGGAGGTGGACCACGGGGCGCTGGTGGCCTCACTGCTGTACTACTGGGTGCCGGACTCGCGGTGTGCGTACCGGGAGGCGGAGAAGCTGCCGCCGGGAAGCTGGCTGCGGGTGCGGCCCGACGGCCGGACGGACCGCGGCCGGTTCTGGGACCTGCGGGAGGTCGCCGCCGAGGGGCGGGAGCGGGCCCGGTCCGGTGAACTGCCGGACCTCGCCGCCGTCGTCGCGGAGTCGACCCGGCGCCACCTGCTCTCCGACGTGCCCGTGGCGACCTTCCTCTCCGGCGGGCTCGACTCCAGCTACCTGACCGCGCTCGCCGCGCGCGACCGGCCGGGGATCTCCGCCTACACGATCGGCTTCCGGGCCGAGGACGCCCGCTTCGAGGCCATGCCGGACGACCTGCGGTACGCCCGGCAGGTGGCCGCCCGGTACGGGGTCGACCTGCACGAGATCGAGATCGCGCCGGACGTGCTGGACCTGCTGCCGCGGATGACGTACCACCTGGACGAGCCGATCGGCGATCCCGCGGCGATCAACACCTTCCTGATCTGCTCGGCGGCCCGGGAGGCCGGGGTGAAGGTGATGCTGTCGGGCATGGGGGCCGACGAGCTGTTCGCCGGCTACCGCAAGCACCTGGCCAACCTGCTGGCGCTGCGCTACCAGCGCGTGCCGCGGCCGCTGCGGCGCGGCCTGTCGGCCGCGGTCGACCGGCTGCCGGTCGCCTCGGCCCGCCGGGGATACCGGTCGGTGCGGTTCGCGAAGCGGTTCCTCTCCTTCGCGGACCTGCCGGAGGAGACCGCCTTCCGGCGGAGCTACACCCTGTACGACCGGGCGGAGCTGCTCGCGCTGGTCGACCCGGACCTGGCGGGGACGGTCGACGACGTGCTGACCGAGCACGCGGACGTGTACCGGGACAACGACCTCGACGACTTCGTCAACCGCATGTGCCTGGGCGACGCGCGGATGTTCCTGCCGGGGCTCAACCTCGCCTACACCGACCGGTCGAGCATGGCCGCGTCGACGGAGGTGCGGGTGCCGTACGTGGACGTCGAGGTGGTCAGGGCGGCGTTCGCGGTGCCCGGCGACCGCAAGATCGTGGGACGGCAGGGGAAGGCCGTCCTGAAGGAGGCGGCCGCCACGGTGCTGCCCCGGGAGATCGTGTACCGGCCCAAGGGCCTGTTCAGCGCCCCGCTGCGGGCCTGGATGAGCCGGGACCTGGCCCCGCTGGTGCGCGAGGTGGTGCACGACGGCCTGCTCGTGGAGTCGGGGCTGCTCCGGCGCGACGCGCTGGCGCGCATGGTCGCCGAGGACGCCGCAGGACACCGGGACTACTCCAAGCACCTCTGGCATGTGCTGACCCTCGAGCACTGGTACCGCGACGCGACCTCCGGGTCCGGCGGGGACGCGCGCTCGGCGGCGTAGAAGACGGCTCGGAAACAAGGGGACTTCGGTGAAACAGGTTGTGCAGAACTACAAGAGCGGCGAGCTGGCGGTGCTCGACGTGCCGGTGCCCGGGTGCAAGCCGGGGGGTGTGCTGGTCCGTACCGCCTACTCGCTGATATCCACCGGGACCGAGCTGATGAAGGTCTCCGAGGCCGGCATGTCGATGCTGGGCAAGGCCCGCTCCCGGCCGGACCAGGTGGCGAAGGTCATGCAGAGCGTGGCCGTCAACGGGGTGCCCGCGACCTACCGCAAGGTGATGGGGAAGCTCGACTCGTACACGCCGCTGGGCTACTCGCTGTGCGGGGTGGTGGAGCAGGTCGGCGCCGGGATCGACGACGTGAAGGCCGGCGACCTGGTCGCCTGCGCGGGCAACGAGCACGCGCTGCACGCCGAGCTGAACTGGGTGCCGAAGAACCTCTACGCGCCGGTCCCGGAGGGTCTCGCCTCCCGGCACGCGGCCTTCGGGACCGTCGGCTCGATCGCCCTCCAGGGCGTCCGCCAGGGCGAGCCGCAGCTCGGCGAGGTGGCGCTGGTCATCGGCCTCGGGCTGATCGGGCAGCTGGTGGCGCAGCTCCTCACCGCCGCCGGGGTCCGGGTCGTCGGCGTGGACCCGGACCCGGCGCGCTGCGCGCTCGCCCGGGAACTGGGCGCCGCGGCCTGCGGCGATCCCGCGTCCCCGGCGGTGGAGGCGGCCGTCGCCGAACTGACCGGCGGTCACGGCGTGGACCAGGTGTACCTGGCGGCCGGCGGCGCGAGCAACCAGCCGGTGGAGCTGGCCGCCCGGCTGGCCCGGGACCGGGGCCGGGTCGTCGACATCGGCAAGTGCCGCCTCGACCTGCCGTGGAACGCGTACTACGAGAAGGAGCTGGA
The DNA here is from genome assembly GCF_014650895.1 of Streptomyces omiyaensis. Classification (GTDB taxonomy): domain Bacteria; phylum Actinomycetota; class Actinomycetes; order Streptomycetales; family Streptomycetaceae; genus Streptomyces; species Streptomyces omiyaensis. The sequence continues at coordinate 239,575 of NZ_BMVV01000009.1, read as the reverse complement.
CGTCCGCTTCTCGCGCAGCTACGGCCCCGGGCGCTACGACCCGGAGTACGAACTGGAGGGTCGGGACTACCCGATCGGCTACGTGCGCTGGACCGAGCGGCGCAACCTGGCGTGCTTCCTCGACCTGGTGGCACGCGGCCGGGTCGACGTCGAGCCGCTGGTCTCGCACGTGGCCGACTTCGACGACGCCGTCGAGACGTACCGGTCCCTGGAGGACGGCGAGCTGAAGGCCGTGGCCGTGCTCTTCCGTTACCCCGAGGGCGCCGGGGACGAGGAGGCGCAGGCCCCGGCGGTGACCGTCCCCGAGGTGCGGCGCGCCGGGCGGGCGGCTCCGGCGCGGGCGGTCCGGGGGCCGGTGCGGCTCGCGTTCGTCGGCGCGGGGAACTACGCGACGTCGATGCTGCTGCCGCACCTGGTGGGGCGCGAGGGCGTCGAGCTGTCGACGGTGGTGACCACGACGGCGCTCTCGGCGGCCAACGCGCAGCGGAAGTTCGGCTTCGCCTCGGCCACCACCGACCTGGACGCCGTGCTGGACGACCCGACCGTGGACGCGGTGTTCGTGGTCACCCGGCACAGTTCGCACGCCGAGCTGACGCGCAGGGCGCTGCTCGCCGGCAAGGCGGTCTTCGTGGAGAAGCCGCTGGCGCTCACCGGGGAGGAGCTCGCCGGGGTGCTGGCCGCGGTGGAGAAGTCCGGCAACGACCGCCTGCAGGTGGGCTTCAACCGGCGGTTCGCGCCGCTGCTCCAGGAGGCCGGGCGGCGGTTCGGCGCCCGGACCGGTCCGGCGAGCCTGCGCTACCTGGTGAACGCGGGCCGGCTCCAGCAGGGCAGCTGGTACCTGCGGCAGGGCAGCGAGGGATCGCGGTTCGCCGGCGAGGGCGGGCACTTCGTCGACACGGCGAGCTGGCTGCTCGGCGCCGATCCGGTCTCGGTGTACGCGACGGCGACGGCCGGCAACGAGGACCTCCAGGTCGTCCTCGGCTACCCCGACGGGTCCACCGCTACCATCAGCTACGTCACCACCGGGCCCTCGGGCTTCCCCAAGGAGACCCTCGACCTGATCGCCGACGGCAAGGTGCTGAAGCTGGACGACTTCGTCCGCGCCTCGGTCCACGGTCCCGAGCGGTGGGTCAGCTCCCGGCTGCCGAAGGCCCGCGACAAGGGCCAGAACGCCGAACTGGCCGCGTTCGTGCGGGCCGTGCGCGGCGGCGGGCCGATGCCGGTGCCGCTGGAGTCGCTCGTCGCGACGACGGCGGCCACCCTCGCCGTGGAGACCGCTCTGGGGACCGGCGCGCCGGTGACGCTGGCGGGGCCGCGATGACCGTGAGCGCGGGGAGCCCGGGCTGGTACCTCCGGCGGCTGTCCCGGATGGGGCCGCGGGAGGTGGGCGGCCGGGCGGTCGACACGGTGCGCCGGCGCAGGTGGCGGTCGGCACGGCCGGAGTGCCCGGGCGCGCCCGGCGCCCGCTTCACCGCGGTGCTGCCCGCCGGGACGGTCGCCTCGGTGGACCCGGACGCGGCGAAGCGGCTGGTCGCGGAGGCGGACCGGCTGATGGCGGGGCACGCCGAGTACTTCGGGGTGGAGCGCGACGACCTGGTGGACCCGGACTGGTGGTTCGACCCGAAGACCGGGCGCCGGGCCCCGTGGGGGTACGCCTTCGACGTGCCGTACCGGGACGAGGAGGCGGTCGGCGACATCAAGCAGATCTGGGAGCTCTCCCGGCACCAGTACCTCACCGTGCTCGCCGCCGCCTACGCGGTCACCGGGGACGAGCGGTACGCGGAGCGGGTCGCCGAGCACCTGCGGTCGTGGTGGGCGGCGAACGCGCCGCTGCGGGGGGTGCACTGGACCAGCGGCATCGAGCTGGGCATCCGGCTGCTCTCCTGGGTGTGGGTCCGCCGGCTGCTCGACGGCTGGGCGGGCGCGGCCGGCCTCTTCGAGGGCAACCCGGTGGCGGTGAGCCAGATCTGGCACCACCAGCGCTGGCTGGCCGCCTTCCCGAGCCGGGGCTCATCGGCCAACAACCACGTCGTCGCGGAGGCCGCCGGGCAGTTCGCCGCGGCCTGCGCGTTCGACTGGTTCCCCGCGTCGGCGCGGTGGCGGGCCGACGCGCTGCGCTCCCTCGAACGGCACCTGCGGAGCAACACCTTCCCGTCCGGGCTCAACCGCGAGCTGGCCTCCGAGTACCACGGGCTGGTCCTCGAACTCGGCCTGGCCGCGCTGGCCGAGGCGGACGCCGCCCGGGTGCCGGTCCCGGCCGCGGTCCGGCTGGTGCTGCTGCGGATGACCGACGCGCTCGCGGCCGTCGTGGACGGGCGGCTGCGGCCGCCGCGCCAGGGCGACGCGGACGACGGGCACGGGCTCGTCGTGGACGGGGCGGGCACCGACCGGTGGGGCTCGCTGCTGGCCACCGGGGAGGCGGTGTTCGGCCGGCTCGACTGGTGGCCCGAGGTGACCGGGACCGACGTGCGCACGACGCTCCTCGCCGCGCTCGTCCGGCCGTACGGGAAGGGCGGGGGCACGCCCGCGGTGCGCCGGCCGGCGAGCCGGCCCGCGCACTTCGCCGACGCGGGTCTGACCGTCCTGCGCGGTCCCGGGGGGATCTGGTGCCGCTGCGACGGCGGTCCGCACGGCTTCCTGTCGATCGCGGCGCACGCCCACGCGGACGCGCTGTCGGTGGAGGTCCGGCACGACGGCGTCGACGTGCTCGCCGACCCGGGGACGTACTGCTACCACGGGCAGCCCGAGTGGCGGCGGTACTTCCGGTCGACCCTGGGCCACAACACCCTGGAGCTGGGCGGCACCGACCAGTCCGTCTCCGGCGGCCCGTTCCTGTGGACCCGGCACGCCCGCAGCCGCGTCCTGGTCGCGGACGCCTCCGGCGGGGACACCGCCCGGTGGTGCGCCGAGCACGACGGGTACGAGGGGGCCGTGCACCGGCGCCGGGTGGAGCTGGACGGCGGGAACCGGGAGCTGCGCGTGGTCGACGAGGTGACCGGCGGGCGCACGGCGGTGCGTCTGGCGTTCCACCTCGGCCCGGCGATCGCGGCGGAGCTGGAGGGGAACCGCGCGGTGCTCCGCTGGACGCGGGACGGCGAGGACCGCTCCGCGGTGCTCGACCTGCCCGGGGAGCTGTCCTGGCGGGCCCACCGGGGGGAGACCTCGCCGCCGCTGGGCTGGTACTCCGCCGGTTTCGGGCGCAAGGAGCCCAGCACCACGCTGGTCGGCAGCGGTTTCGCCGACGGCATGCGGGGGTTCACCACCGTGCTCGGGTTCCACGGCTAGGGGGGAGGGGGAGCGTGGGGATCACGTGGCGGCGCCGGGCGGTGCCGGTGGCGCTGGCGCTGCTGGCGGCGACCGGCTGCGAGGGCGCCCCGGCGGCACGGCCGGCGGCGGCACCGGCCGCGCCGTCGTCGGCGACGGCGGCCGTGGCCCGGGTCTGCGACGCGCCCGCGGCCGGGCCGGCGAAGGCACCGGCGGGTGCGGTGGTCGTCGACCCCTCGGTCGTCGGCGACCTCGCGGCGAAGACGGAGCGCAGTCCCGCGGGGACCACGTTCTGGCTGCGCCCCGGCGAGCACCGGCTGGAGCCCGAGGCCTACGCGCAGGTGATCCCCAAGGAGGGCAACCGCTACCTCGGCGCGCCGGGCTCGGTGCTCGACGGCCGCCGGACCAACCAGTACGCGTTCGGCGGCACCGCCGCCGGCGTGACCCTCCGGCACCTGACCGTGCGGGGGTTCGTCGCGCCCCGCGACGAGGGCGTGGTCAACCACGACTCGGCCGACGGATGGGTGATCGAGCACACGACGATCCGGGACAACGCGGGGGCCGGTCTGATGGCGGGGGCCCGCCAGCACCTGCGCGCCAGCTGTCTCAAGGACAACGGGCAGTACGGCATGAACGCGTACAAGGCGGGGGACTCGATCCGGGGTCTGGTGGTGGAGGGCAACGAGATCACGGGCAACAACACCGACGACTGGGAGCGGCGCGAGCCGGGCTGCGGCTGCACCGGCGGCGTGAAGTTCTGGGCCGTCGACGGCGCCGACGTCCGCGGCAACTGGGTGCACGACAACCGCGGCGCCGGGTTGTGGGCGGACACCAACAACAACGACTTCCTCTTCGAGGGCAACGTCCTGGAGGCCAACGACGGTGCCGCGCTGATGTACGAGACCAGCTACAACGCGGTCGTCCGGGACAACACGATCCGGCGGAACAACCGGGTCGAGGGCCGTGCGGCGGCCGGGCGCGGCGACGACTTCCCGTACGCGACCGTCTATCTGTCGGAGGCAGGCGGCGAGCCGCGCGTCCGGGCCCGCACGGACAGGATCGAGGTCTACCGCAACGTGCTGGAGGACAACTGGAACGGCATCACCCTGTGGGAGAACGCCGACCGGTTCTGCAACAGCCCGGCCAACACCTCGGCCGGCTACTGCACGCTCCTGGTGGCGGGGGCCGGCCGCTGCGCGCCGCCGGCGATCGCCGAGGAGCCGCTCCGCTCCGACTGCCGGTGGAAGACGCAGCGGGTGGACATCCACGACAACCTCTTCCTCCTCGATCCGGCCGCCGCCGGGTGCGCGGCGGAGTGCGGCCGGATGGCGGTGGTGGCCAACGAGGGCACCGCGCCGGACTGGTCGCCCTACCGGGGCGCAGGGGTGGCGGAGGCGATCGCCCACCGGCAGGGGAACCGCTGGCACGCCAACGTCTACCGGGGGCCGTGGAGTTTCGCCGCGGGCGGTCTCGGCGGGGTTCTCGACGCCGGGCAGTGGCGGGGCGCGCCCCACCGGCAGGACGCGGGCAGCACCTTCGAGCCGCGGGCCGGTGGTTGAGATGGGCGGAGAACCGACCCGCCGCGAGACCTCCGGCGGGGCGTCCGGCGCGGCTTCCGGCCGGATGTCCGGCGGGGCCTCCGGTGCGGCTTCCGGCTCGGCCTCCGGTGCGGCTCCCGGCTCCGCGGACGCCCCGGGCCCGAGCGGTGCCGCTCCCGCGGTGTCCGGGACGCCGAAGGGCGTCGGGGTGGCCTGGGCGCTGCTCGGACTGAACACGCTGGGGTCCGCCGGGGCGAAGACGGTCGTCCCGCTCCCCCGCTCCCTCATCCAGATGGGCACGATGGGGGCGTTGGTCGCCGCGTTCGCGCTGGCGCTCGCCCTCAATCCGCGGGTGCGGATCCGGCCCAGCGCCTTCGTCTTCCTGCTGACGCTGCTGCTGGTGCCGAGCCTGATCGCCAGCGTGCAGCTGGAGGTCGGCCTCGGGGCCCTGTTCCGGTGCGCGCGGCTGGCGCTGTTCGTGGCCACGCTGTGGCTGCTGAGCCGCTGGTGGGACGGGAGCCTGACCTTCGTCCGGTACCACGTCCGGATGTACTTCGCGGTGCTCGTGCTGGTGGCCGTCGGCCTCGCGGTCGCGCCGGGCACCGCCCTGCCGGAGTACTACGGGGGGCGCCTCGTCGGCGCCCTGTGGCCGCTGACCCCGCCGCAGATCGGACAGTACGCCGCCGTGGTCATCGGCCTCACCGTGCTGCTGCTCCTCGGCCGCAGGACCGGCGGGGCGGGCGCGGCACTGGTCATCGTGCCGTCGCTGGTGCTGCTCGCGATGACGCACACCAGGACGGCGACGCTGGGCCTGGTCATCGGGCTCGTCCTGGCGATCGGCTCGCTGGTGCTGACCAGCGGGGCCGCCCGCCGGTTCTTCGCCTGGGCGGTGCTGTGCGCGGCGGTGGCGGCGGTGGTCTTCAGCTCGGCGCTGCGGACGTGGTTCCTGCGCGGGCAGAGCCAGGAGAACTTCTCCAACCTCACCGGCCGGGCCAAGGTGTGGGACGCCCTGCTCGCGGCGCCCCGGACGCCCGGCGAGGAGGCCTTCGGGGTGGGGCTGAGCGACAAGTCCTTCGACGGCCTGCCGATCGACAACAGCTGGCTGGCGGTCTACCACGAGCAGGGCCTGGTGGGCGTGGCGATCGTGGCCGCGATGATCATCGCCCTGGGCGGCGTGGCGCTGCTGCGGCCGCCGTCGCTGCCGCGGGCCTGCGCGATCTTCCTGATCGGCTACTGCGCCCTCTCCTCGTACACCGAGGTGGGGCTCGGCGACGCCTCCGCCTATCTGCTGCACCTGACCCTGGCGGCCTCGCTGCTCGCGGTGCCCGCCCCGGCGGCGCCGCTCCCGGCGGCCGACACCCCCCGACGACGCGTCCCGCGATGGGCCCGGAGGTGACCTGAGCATGCATGTCCTGGTGGTGCACAACCGCTACTCCTCGGCGCAGCCGAGCGGGGAGAACAGGGTGGTCGACGAGGAGGTGGGGCTGCTGCGCGCGGCCGGACACCGGGTGGAGCTCTTCGAGCGGCGCAGCGACGACATCGCCGGCCGGTCCCTGCTCGGCAAGGTCGCGGTGCCGCTGCTGGTGCCGTGGAACCCGGGGGTGCGGACGGAGCTCGCGGCGCGGCTGCGGGCCGACCGGCCGGACGTGGTGCACGTCCACAACGTCTTCCCGCTCCTCTCCCCCGCCGTGCTCGCCGCCTGCGCGGACGCCGGGGTGCCCGTCGTCGCCACGCTGCACAACTACACGCAGGTCTGCCCGCCGGGCACCCTGCACCGGGACGGCCGGCCGTGCTCCGAGTGCGTGGGGACGCGCACGTCGCTGCCCGCGGTCCGGCACGGCTGCTACCGGGACTCGCGGCTGGCGACGGTGCCGCTCGCGGTCGGCCAGAGCGTCAACCGGCGGCGGTGGTGGTCGGGGGTGGACCGGTTCCTCTGCATCTCCGCCGCCCAGCGCGACGTGCTGGTGCGCTCCGGCATGCCGGCCGAACGGCTGGTGGTGAAGCACAACTTCGTGCCCGACCCGGGCATCCGCAGGACCGGCGGCGGAGAGCACCTGCTCTTCCTCGGCCGGCTCGCGGAGCCGAAGGGCGTGCGGCTGCTCATGGCCGCGTGGGACGGGCTCGCCGCGGAGGGAGGGGTGGGCGTGCCGCTGGTGGTCGCCGGGGCCGGACCGCTGGAGCCGGAGGTGACCGCCTGGGCGGCGGGCCGGGACGACGTCCGGTACGCCGGCCTGTACGACCCGGAGGAGTGCCGGAAGGCGGTCGCGCGGGCGGTCGCGGTGGTGGCCCCCTCACTGGCGAAGGAGACCTTCGGTCTGGTGGTCGCCGAGGCGATGGCGGCCGGGGTCCCGGCCGTCGCCGCCGGGCACGGCGGTTTCGTCGAGCTCGTCGAGGACGGGGTGACCGGGCTGCTGCACCGGCCGGGCGAGGCGGGCTCGCTCGCGGACGGTCTGCGGCGGATCACGGCCGACCCGGTCCGCAACCGGGAGATGGGGCTCGCGGCCCGGAGCCGGTACGAGCGGGGCTTCGGCCCGGCCGTCGGCCTCGCGCGCCTGGAGGAGGAGTACCGGTCCGTGATCGCGGGCCGGTCCGGCGGCGGGGTCGTCCCGCCGCCCTCAGGGGAAACGACTGGCTCGCCGCGGGTCCGCCCGCGCGAGCGGGATGGGGGAAGCAGATGACACGTTGCCGACTGTGCGGCTCGACGGCGCTGACCAGCGTCGTCGACCTCGGGGCGACGCCGCCGTGCGAGAGCTTTCTCGCCGAGGACCAGCTGGACCTGCCGGAGCCGGCGTACCCGCTGCACCTGCGGGTGTGCGCCGACTGCTGGCTGGCACAGCTGCCTCCGCTGATCGCGCCGGAGGAGACCTTCCGGGAGTACGCGTACTTCTCCTCCTACTCGACCTCGTGGGTGGAGCACGCGCGCACCTTCGTCGAGGGCGCCGTCGAGCGGCTCGGTCTGGGGGCGGACGCGTTCGTCGTCGAGGTCGCGAGCAACGACGGGTACCTGCTGAGGCACGTGGTGGACCGGGGGATCCGCTGCCTCGGCGTGGAGCCCTCGGTGAACGTCGGCGCGGTGGCGCGGGAGGCGGGCGTGCCCACGCTCACCGCGTTCCTGTCCCCGGAGACCGGTGCCGCCGTCCGCGGCGAGCACGGTCCGGCGGACCTGGTGGTGGCGAACAACGTGTACGCGCACATCCCCGACGTGACCGGCTTCACCCGGGGGCTGCGGGCCCTGGTCGCCGACGACGGCTGGGTCTCCGTCGAGGTGCAGCACCTGCTGACGCTGATCGAGGAGAACCAGTACGACACGATCTACCACGAGCACTTCCAGTACTACACGGTCGCGTCCGCCGCCCGGGCGCTCGCGAGCGGCGGGCTCACGCTGGTGGACGTCGAGCTGCTGCCGACCCACGGCGGCTCCCTCCGGCTGTGGGCCCGGCCGGAGGGGGCGGCCGGCGAGCCGACCGCGCGGGTGGCCGAGGTCCTGGACCGGGAGAAGGCCGCCGGGCTCCAGGAGCTGTCCGGGTACACGGAGTTCTCGGCGCGGGTGGCGAAGGTGCGCAGGGACCTGCTGCGGTTCCTCGTCGAGGCGGCCGAGCGCGGCGAGACGGTCGTCGGCTACGGCGCGCCCGGCAAGGGCAACACGCTGCTCAACCACTGCGGCATCCGGCCCGACCTGCTGGCGTACACGGTCGACCGGAATCCCTACAAGCACGGCCGGTACACCCCGGGCACCCGCATCCCGATCCTGCCGCCCGAGCGGATCGCCGCCGACCGGCCCGACTACGTCCTGGTCCTGCCGTGGAACCTGCGGACCGAGCTGGTCGAGCAGCTGTCCTTCGTCCACGAGTGGGGCGGCCGTCTCGTCTTCCCCATCCCGGAGCTGAGCATCGTCGAGGTGACGTCATGAAGGTCGTTCTGTTCTGCGGCGGTTACGGGATGCGGATGCGCAGCGGTGCCTCCGACGACGTGCCCAAGCCGATGGCGATGGTCGGCCCGAGGCCGCTGATCTGGCACGTCATGCGCTACTACGCGCACTTCGGGCACCGGGAGTTCATCCTGTGCCTCGGCTACGGGGCGGACCACATCAAGAACTTCTTCCTCCACTACGAGGAGACCGCGTCCAACGACTTCGTGCTCCGGGGCGGGAGGACCGAGCTGCTGTCCACCGACATATCGGACTGGACGATCACGTTCGCGCAGACCGGCATCGAGTCGCCGATCGGCGAGCGGCTGCGCCGGGTGCGCCACCACCTGGACGGCGACGAGATGTTCCTCGCCAACTACGCCGACGTGCTCACCGACGCGCCGCTGGACGAGATGATCGACCGCTTCGCCGCGCGCGACGCCGGCGCGTCGATGATGGTGGTGCCGCCGCAGTCCTCGTTCCACTGCGTGGAGCTGGGCGAGGACGGCCTGGTCGGGGGGATCACCGCGGTGAGCGACCTGCCGCTGTGGGAGAACGGCGGCTACTTCGTGCTCCGCCAGGAGGTCTTCGACCACATACCGGAGGACGGGGACCTGGTCGCCGACGGCTGCGCCGGTCTCGCCAAGGAGGGCCGGCTGGTGGCGCACCGGCACCGCGGCTTCTGGAAGCCGACCGACACGGTGAAGGAGCGGGCCGCGCTCGACGCCGCCTACGCCACGGGCGACCGCCCGTGGGCCGTGTGGGAGCGGGACGGCGCGCGGGCGGACGCCGGAGCCCGCGCGTGATCCGGCTCGGGGCCCGGCCGCTGGAACGGGTCGTCGCGGTGGGCGCGCACTGCGACGACATCGCCATCGGCGCCGGCGGCACGCTGCTGACGCTCTGCGGGGCGCGGCCCGGCCTCCGGGTCGACGCGCTGGTGCTCTCCGGCGGCGGCGGGGAGCGGGAGGCGGAGGAGCGGGCCGCGCTCGCCGCCTTCTGTCCGGGCGCCGACCTGCGGCTGACCGTGCTGAAGCTGCCGGACGGCCGGCTCCCCGCGCACTGGGAGGAGGCCAAGTCCGCGGTGGAGGAGCTGCGCGGGCGGACCGACCCGGACCTGGTGATCGCCCCGCGCGCCGAGGACGCCCACCAGGACCACCGGGGCCTGGCGCGGCTGATCCCCACCGCCTTCCGCGACCACCTCGTGCTCGGCTACGAGATCGTCAAGTGGGACGGCGACCTCGGCCGGCCGGTGGCCTACCAGCCGCTGACGCCGGAGACCGCCGAGGAGAAGGTGCGGCTGCTGCAGGAGCACTACCCCTCGCAGCGGCACCGGCCCTGGTACGACCGGGAGGCCTTCCTCGGCCTCGCCCGGATCCGCGGCATCGAATGCCACGCGCGCTACGCCGAGGCGTTCGCCGTCACCAAACTCACTCTCGACCTGGGGGAATGAACCTTGCGCGTATTGCTGACCGGACACCAGGGCTACCTGGGCACCGTGATGGCCCCGGTCCTCGCCGCCGCCGGGCACGAGGTCGTCGGCCTCGACGCCGGCCTGTTCGCCGACTGCGTGCTGGGCCCGCGGCCGCAGGACCCGGCGGGGCACCGGGTGGACCTGCGGGACGTCACGGCCGAGCACGTCGCCGGGGTGGACGCGGTGATCCACCTGGCGGCGCTCTCCAACGACCCGCTGGGGTCGCTGGCGCCGGAACTCACCTACGACATCAACCACCACGCGTCCGTGCGGCTCGCCCGGCTGGCCCGCGACGCCGGGGTGGGCCGCTTCCTCTACGCCTCGACGTGCTCGGTCTACGGCGCCTCCGGCGGCGACGACCTGGTGGCCGAGGACGCGCCGCTGCGCCCGGTGACGCCCTACGCGGAGTCGAAGGTGCGGGTCGAGGACGACCTGCACGCGCTGGCCGACGACGACTTCACCCCGGTGTACATGCGCAACGCCACGGCCTTCGGCCACTCCCCCCGGCTGCGCGCCGACATCGTGCTGAACAACCTGGTGGGCCACGCCCTGCTCTCCGGAGAGGTCCTGGTCCTCTCGGACGGCACCCCGTGGCGTCCGCTGGTGCACGCCGACGACATCGCGCGGGCCTTCACGGCCGCGCTGGCCGCGCCCCGGGAGGCGGTGCACGACCGGGCGTTCAACATCGGCAGCGAGACCAACAACGTGACGGTCGCCGAGATCGCCGGGCAGGTCGCCGAGGCGGTGGACGGCGCGAAGGTGGTCATCACCGGGGAGAACGGCGCCGACCCGCGCTCGTACCGGGTGAACTTCTCCCGCTTCCGGGAGGCGGTTCCCGGCTTCGACTGCGCGTGGACGGTGAAGCGGGGCGCGCTCGAACTCGCCGACGCCTACCGGGAGCACGGGCTGACCCGGGAGGACTTCGAGCGGCGCTTCACCCGTCTCGCCGTCCTGCGCTCCGCGTCCGAGGCCGGCACCGTCGACGACACCCTGCGGTGGCGCCGATGACGACGCCCGGCGAGGAGATGCACGCCCTGGTGGAGCGGCTCTACCCGCTCTGCCGGAGCATCACCGGCGACGGGGTGCGCGCCACCCTGGACGTCATCGGCGAGTACCTGCCGCTCCAGGTCCACGAGGTGCCGACGGGGACGCGGGTGCTCGACTGGACGGTGCCGCAGGAGTGGAACATCCGGGACGCGTACGTCGCCGACGCGACCGGCCGGCGGGTCGTCGACTTCGCCGCGTCCAGCCTGCACGTGCTCGGCTACAGCGTGCCGGTGGCGGCGACCATGCCGCTCTCCGAGCTCCGCGCGCACCTGCACACCCTGCCGGACCAGCCGTCGCTGGTGCCGTACCGCACCAGCTACTACAAGCCGGCCTGGGGGTTCTGCCTGGCGCAGGAGACGCTGGACGCGCTGCCGGACGGCGACTACGAGGTGCGGATCGACTCGACCCTCGCCGACGGGCACCTCACCTACGCGGAGCACGTGGTGCCCGGGCAGGTCGCCGACGAGGTGATCGTCTCCTGTCACGTCTGCCACCCGTCGCTGGCCAACGACAACCTGGCCGGCGTCGCGGTGGCGACGTTCCTGGCCCGGGAGCTGGCGGAGCGCACCCCGTACCACACGTACCGGTTCCTCTTCGCGCCCGGCACCATCGGGGCGATCACCTGGCTGGCGCGGAACGCGGAGCGGGTGGAGCAGGTCCGGCACGGCGTCGTGCTGGCCTGCGCGGGCGACCGGGGCGCTCTGACGTACAAGCGGAGCAGGCGAGGCGACGCCGAGATCGACCGGGTGATGCGGCACGTCCTGACCGCCTCCGGACGGCCGCACACCATCAGGGAGTTCACCCCGTACGGCTACGACGAGCGGCAGTTCTGCTCCCCCGGCTTCGACCTCGGCGTGGGCTCGCTCACCCGGACGCCGTACGCCGGGTACCCGGAGTACCACACCTCGGCGGACGATCCCTCCTTCGTCGCGCCGGAGGCGATGGAGGACACCCTGGCGGTCCTGCGGGAGGCCTTCGGCGTCCTGGACCGCAACCGGCGGCACCTCAACCTCAGCCCCTACGGCGAACCGCAGCTGGGACGCCGGGGACTGTACGGGGCGCTCGGCGGCCGCAGCGACACCCAGGAGGCCCAGATGGCGATGCTGTGGGTGCTCAGCCTCTCCGACGGCGGGCACGACCTCCTCGACGTCGCCGAGCGGTCGGGGCTGCCGTTCGACACGGTCGCCACCGCGGCGGACGCGCTGCGCGACGCCGGGCTGATCAAGGCATGACGCGGATGACCACCGGGGAGGGGACGGCGGAGGCGCCGGCCCGGCGGACCGCGAAGCGGGCCGTCGCGGGCCGGCTGTCCTGGGGCCTGGCCGACCAGGCGGCCTCCAGCATCTCCAACTTCGCGGTGGGGATCCACGTGGCCCGGTCGCTGGGGCTGACCGCCTTCGGCGTCTTCAGTCTGGCGTGGGTGACCTACGGCGTCGTGCTGAACGTCTCCCGCGGCCTGGCGACCGACCCGCTCGTGGTGCGCTTCAGCGGCGTGCCGGAGCCGTCCTGGCGCACGGCGGTGACCCGTTCGTCGGGGACCGCGCTCGGCACCGGCGTCGTGCTCGGCGCGGCCTGCCTGCTCGCCGGCCTCGCGGTCGGCGGGCGGGTCGGGACCGCGTTCGCCTGCCTCGGGGTCGTCCTGCCGGGGCTGCTGCTCCAGGACGCCTGGCGGTTCGCGTTCTTCGCGGCCGGGGCGGGGCGGAAGGCGTTCGTCAACGACGTGGTGTGGGCCGTCGCGCTCGTCCCGGCCATGATCGTGGCGGCCCGGGTGGGCAGCGTGGCCGCCTTCGTGCTCGCCTGGGGGGCGTCCGCCGCGGTCGCCGCCGCGTACGGCTGCCTCCAGGCGGGCCTCCGTCCCCGGCCGGGCGGGGCGCGCGCCTGGCTCGGCGACCACCGCGACCTCGGCTCCCGCTACCTGGTCGAGAACGTCGCCAACAGCGGGGCGAGCCAGCTGCGGGCGTACGGACTCGGCGCGATCGTCGGGGTCGGCGCGGTGGGCGTGGTGCGGGGCGCCGAGCTGCTGCTCGGGCCGTTCCTCGCCGTGCTGATGGGGCTGTCCCTGGTCACCGTCGCCGAGGCGGCCCGGGTGCTGCGGCGGGCCCCGCACCGCCTCGGCGCCTTCTGTCTGATGCTCGGCGGCGGGCAGGCCGCCGCCGCGCTGCTCTGGGGCGGGGCGCTGCTCCTCCTCCCCGACCGGCTCGGGGAGTTCGTGCTCGGCGGCGTCTGGGCCGCCGCCTCCGAGCTCGTCGTGCCGGTCACGGTCGGCGTCGCGGGCGCCGGCCTCGGGACCGGCGCGGCGGCCGGACTGCGCGCGCTCGGCGCCGCCCGCCGCAGCCTGCGCAGCCAGCTGATCGCCTCCGCCTGCTACGTCGCCGGCGGGCTGGGCGGCGCGGTCGCGGCCGGCACGGTCGGCTCGGCCTGGGGCGTCGCCGCCGCCACCGTCTGCGGCTCGGCCGTGTGGTGGCTGCAGCTGCGCTCCGCCCTGCGGGAGCACCACCGGAAACCGGACCACGAAGTGAGGACCCCATGACCGCCCGACCCCGGCTGAGCATCGGCCTGCCCGTGTACAACGGCGAGGAGTACCTCGCCGAGTCCCTCGACGCGCTGCTGGGCCAGACGTACGAGGACTTCGAGCTGGTCGTCTCCGACAACGCCTCGACCGACGGCACGCGGGACATCTGCCTCCGGTACGCCGAGAAGGACGCGCGCATCCGGTACATCCGGCTGCCCCGGAACATCGGGGCCGCGCCCAACCACAACTACGTGTTCACCGAGTGCCGCGGCGAGCTCTTCAAGTGGGCCTCGCACGACGACCTGTACGCCCGGGACCTGCTGCGCCGGTGCGTGGAGGCGCTGGACGAGCGGCCCGAGGTGATCCTCGCCCACGCCGACCAGGCGGTCATCGACGAGGAGGGGCGGGTGAAGGTCCCCTACGCCTACGGGCTCGCCACCGCCTCCCCGTCCGCCCCGGAGCGGTTCCGCAGCATGCTCTTCGAGCCCGGCGGCGACGACTTCTACGGGGTGATGCGGGCCGACGTGCTGCGCCGGGTGAAGCCGCACGACAGCTACCACCACGCGGACCGCACCTTCGTCTCCGAGATCGGTCTGCACGGGCCCTTCCACCAGGTGCCCGAGCTGCTGTACTTCCGGCGCGACCACCCCACCCGCGCCGAGCGGGCCAACCCGTCCAAGCGGTCCCGGTGCGTCAACCTGGACCCGCGCCGGGCGGGCCCGCTGCACCCGACGCCCCGGCTGCTCGCCGAGTACGTGGGGGGCTACGTCTCGGCGATCCGGCGGGCGCCGCTCTCCTCGGCCGACCGGCGCGCCTGCTACCGGCACCTGGCCGCGTGGGCGGCCAGCCGGGCCCGGCCGGGGGCCGGGGAGCGGGTCGAGGACCGCGCGCCGGTCGACCCGGCGAAGCTCTCCGTCTCCGTCGACGGCCTGGTCGCCGGGCGCGAGGGCCGTGCGGGGAGGCGGCCGTGACGCCGACCGGCGGGAAGCCGGTGCGGGTCGGCGTGTTCGGCCTGCTCGGCTCCGGCAACCTCGGCAACGACGGGTCCCTCGAAGCCGTCCTTGGCCGGCTCCGCGCCGCGTGCCCCGAGGCGGTCGTGGACGCGCTGTGCGGCGGCCCCGAGACGGTCACCGCCCGGTACGGCGTCCCCGCGACGCGGCTGCACTGGTACCGGGGGGAGTACCGCACCGCGTCCCGCGCGGGCGCCGTCGCGGGCAAGGGGCTCGGCAAGCTCGTGGACGCCGTCCGCACGGCCGCCTGGGTGCGCCGGCACGACGTGGTGGTCGTGCCGGGGATGGGCGTGCTGGAGGCCACCCTGCCGCTGCGGCCGTGGGGCTTCCCGTACGCGCTGTTCCTGCTGTGCGCCTCCGGGCGGCTGCTGCGCACCCCGGTGGCGCTGGTCGGCGTCGGCGCCGGCCCGATCGCCGACCGGCCGACCCGGGCGCTGGTCCGCTGGTCGGCGCGGCTGGCCGCGTACCGCTCCTACCGGGACGAGCTGTCCCGGGACGCCCTGCGCGCGATGGGCGTGGACACCGCGGGGGACGCCGTCCACCCCGACCTCGCCTTCGCCCTGCCGGCGCCGGCGGTGCCGGCGGAGCGTCCGGCGGGACCGCCGGGCCCGGTCTGCGTCGGGGTCATGGACTTCCACGGCGGGAACGACGACCGGGCCCGGGCGGAGGAGATCCACCGGCGCTACCTCGACGGGACGACCCGCTTCGTCCGCGCGCTCGCGGCGGAGGGCCGACGGGTCCGGCTGCTCACCGGCGACGCCTGCGACGCACGGGTGGTCGACGCGATCCTCGACGCGGTGGACTCCCCGCTGGTCACGGCTTCCGGCGCGGCCTCGCTGGCCGAGCTGATGGAGGAGGCGGCCGCCGCCGACGCCGTGGTGGCGACCCGCTACCACAACCTGGTCTGCGCGCTGCGGGCCGGGACGCCGACGCTCGCGCTCAGCTACGCCGCGAAGAGCGACGCGCTGATGGCCGGGATGGGCCTCGGGGCCTACCGCCACCCGGCGCGCGAGGTGGACGCCGACCGGCTCATGGAGCAGTTCCGGGAGCTGGAGAAGGACGCGGCCGGGCTGCGGCGGACCCTCGCCGAGCGCAACCGCTCCGCCGCCCGGCGCCTCGACGCCCACCTGGCCGCGCTGACCGCCTTCCTGTTCCCGCACACCCTTCCCACTCCGCGAGAGGCACCATGAGAGCGACCGAAGTCCCGGCGATCGCCGGGGCGTTCCTGTTCGAGCCGACGCCGCACGCCGACGAGCGCGGCTCCTTCTGCCGGACCTTCGACGCCGAGGTGGTCCGCTCGGTGGGCATCGACCCGGACGCCTTCGTCCAGGACAGCCTGTCCCGCTCGGCGCGGGGCGTGCTGCGCGGCCTGCACCTGCGGTCCGGGGCGGGCGAGGCGAAGCTGGTGCGCTGCTCGTACGGAAGGATCTTCGACGTCGTCGTGGACCTGCGGCCCGGCTCGCCGACGTACCGGACGGTGGCCACCTTCGAGCTCTCCGGCGAGACGCAGACGACCCTGTACGTCCCGGCGGGGTGCGCGCACGGCTTCCAGGCGCTGACCGGTCCCGCCGACGTGTCGTACCGGATCGACCGCCCGCACGATCCCGCCGAGGACGTGACGATCGCGTTCGACGACCCGGAGCTCGCGGTGGAGTGGCCGCTGCCGGTCGCCTCGGTGTCCCGGCGGGACCGGGAGGCGCCGAGCCTCGCCGAGGTGCTGCAGTCGAGGGAGGGCTGAGATGGGCGGGACGGACGGGGAGTTCGGCCTCCCCCGGTCGCGGGCGGCGAACGAGCGGCTGCACGCCCTCGTCCCCGGGGGCGCGCACACCTACGCCAAGGGCGACGACCAGTATCCGGAGGGACTCGCGCCGGTCATCACGCACGGGCGCGGGGCCCACGTCTGGGACGTCGACGGCAACCGGTACGTGGAGTACGGCTCCGGGCTGCGGTCGGTCAGCCTGGGGCACGCGCACCCCCGCGTGGTCGAGGCGGTGCGGCGGGAGATCGAGCGGGGCGGCAACTTCGTCCGGCCGTCCGTCGTGGAGGTCGAGGCCGCGGAGCGCTTCCTGGCGACCGTGCCGACCGCGGAGATGGTGAAGTTCGCGAAGAACGGCTCCGACGCCACCACCGCCGCGGTGCGGCTCGCCCGGGCCGTGACCGGGCGGGCGCGGGTGGCGCTCTGCGCCGACCACCCGTTCTTCTCCGTCGACGACTGGTTCATCGGGACCACGCCGATGTCGGCGGGGATCCCGGAGATGGACCTGACGGTGACGTTCCCCTACGGCGACCTGGCCGCCACGGAGGACCTGCTCGCGCGGCACGAGGGCGAGATCGCGTGTCTGGTCCTCGAACCCGCCACCCACGCCGAGCCCCCGCCGGGCTATCTCGCCGGGCTGCGCGCGCTGGCCGACCGGCACGGCTGCGTCCTGGTCTTCGACGAGATGATCACCGGCTTCCGCTGGTCGGAGGCGGGCGCCCAGGGCCTGTACGGGGTGGTGCCCGACCTCTCCACCTTCGGCAAGGCGCTGGGCAACGGCTTCGCCGTCTCCGCGCTGGCGGGACGCCGCGAGCTGATGGAGCGCGGCGGGCTGCGCCACTCCGGCGAGCGGGTCTTCCTCCTGTCGACCACGCACGGCGCGGAGACGCACGCGCTGGCCGCCGCGATGGCCGTGCAGACCGCCTACACCGAGGAGGGCGTCACGGCCCGGCTGCACGCGCTCGGCGAGCGGCTCGCCGCCGGTGTCCGGGAGGCCGCCTCCGGGATGGGCGTCGGCGACCACGTCCTCGTGCGGGGCCGGGCCAGCAACCTGGTCTTCGCCACGCTCGACGGGGACGGCCGGCCGTCGCAGGAGTACCGCACCCTGTTCCTGCGGCGGCTCCTCGCGGGCGGGGTGCTGGCGCCGTCGTTCGTGGTGAGCGCGGCGCTGGACGACGCCGACATCGAGCGGACCGTCGACGCGGTGGCGCAGGCGTGCGCGGTGTACCGCAAGGCGCTGGACGCCGGCGACCCGACGCCCTGGATGGGCGGGCGGGCGGTGAGACCGGTCTTCCGCCGCCTGGCCTGAGCGGGTGTCAGGCGGGGCCGCGCCGCCCCGTCCCGGCGGGGCGGCCGGCCTCCCCGGCGGCCGCGCGGTCGATCAGCCACGCCGCCGCCGGCACCACCACGAGGGCGGTGCACCAGCCGCCGAGGGCGTCGGTCGGATAGTGCGCGCCCGTCACGACCTGCGCCCAGCCCATGGCGGCGCCGGCGAGCAGCGCCGCGGCGAGGACGAGGCACCCGCCGGCCGTCCGGCCGAGGCGGAAGCGGCCGGCCGCGCCCAGCGCCACCGCGAGGGCGAAGGCGGTGAGGAAGCCGGTGTGCCCGCTCGGGTAGGACAGGAATCCGCCGTGGATGGTCCGGCCCACCAGCGGCTTGAGGAGCGTCGTCGCCGCCACCGTGAGACCGGTGCCGGCGACGACGAGCACCGCCGCGCGCGGGTGGCGCAGCAGCAGCGAGGCCGTGACGGCGGCCGCGACCAGCGCCGCCGCGCCCAGCGGCTCGCCGAGGAAGTCGGTGGCGCGGGCGAGGTGCCATCCGGCCGGGCCCGCGGCGTCGGTGGCCGCCCGGAGCCGGGTGTCGAGCGCGCCGGGCCCGTCGGCACCGGCGTACCGGAGGCCGAGCAGGGCGCCCAGGAGCGCGGCGAGGACGGCGACCGGCCCGAGCCAGGGGCGCGACGACGGGGGCAGCACCGCGGGCGTGTTCCGGATCTCGGCTCCTCGGGTCGGAGGTCGGGCGGGGCCGCACGGCACCCGCCGTCCCAGTCAACCACGGTGCGGGGAAAGGCAGTCGGCGGCCGCGCCGCCTCCGGGCCGGACCTCCGGCGGGGCCGGCGACCCGGGTTCAGGACCGGTCGTCGCCGTACCCGGCGTGCGGGGCGTGCGGGTCCTTTCCTCCCCTGCCGTCCTTCAGGAGCGCGCAGACGAAGCGCTCCTCGGTCGCGCGCAGGCGGGCCAGGAGCGCGGGGTCGAGGGTGACCTGGCTGGTGACGGAGACGGTCACGGTGCGGCGCCCGTCGGGGGTGGCGGCGGCGAACTGGGTGTACCCGGGGGTGTTCCCGGTGTGGCCGTGGACGGTGCCGCAGCGGGTGGTGTAGCGGAAGACGCCGAGCCCGGCGGCGTTGACGCCGGGTCCGGCGGGCTGGGACTCGCCGGGCACGAAGCGGGTCTGCGCGTACCGGGTGGCCGGGGAGAGCAGGGCGGGCCCCGCGTAGCCGCCGAAGAAGGCTCCCAGGTCGGCCGGGGTGGAGACGATGCCGCCCGAGGCCCAGGCGCCGGAGGCGCTGACGGCCTCGCTGACGTCCTCGGGGTCCTCGCCGGGGGCGGTGGAGTAGCCGTGCAGGAAGGGGCGGGGCAGCCGGAACCCCGAGGGGAGGCTGGTGTCGCGCAGGTGCAGCGGCCGGTACACCAGCTCCCGCAGCAGGTCCTCGTAGCGCCGGCCGGTGGCCTGCTCGGCCATGAGGGCGACGGCGATGTTGTCGGAGTTGGAGTAGGCGTACCGGCTGCCGGGCGGGAAGGCGAGCCCCTCGCCCGCGGCGAACTCCAGCAGGCGCCGGGAGACGAAGCGGTGCCGGGGGTCGGCGCGGACGATCGCCTGGAACCGCTCGGTGCGGCTGTAGTCGGGCAGTCCGCTGGTGTGCTGGAGCAGCTGACGCAGCGTCACGGCGTGCCAGGCCTCCGGGAGGTGCGGCAGCCGCTGCCCCAGGGTGTCGTCCAGGCCCAGCGCCCCTCGGTCCACCAGGCTCAGGGCCACGGCGCCGCTGAACGCCTTGGCGACGCTGGCGATCCGCATGTGGTCGCCGGTGCGGGGCGGGCGTCCGGTGCCGACCTCGGCGGTGCCGGCGCGGTAGACCCGCTCCACGCCGTCCCGGGTGAGGACGGCGATCGCGCCGGGCGGTCCGCCGGGGGCGGCGACCAGCTCGGCGAGGGCCCGGCGGAGCTCCCCGTCCGAGGGGCCGGAGCCGCCGGCGCGGGGCGCGGGCCGCTCGCCGGCCGCGGCCTGCGGGAGGAGGGGACCGGTCAGCGCGGCGGCGAGGAGCAGGGCGGTGACGGCGGCCCGGCGCGGGCGGTGCGGGAGCGGGGCCGGGGCGGATCGGGGCATGCGGAACCTCCTGGACGGGTCGGCGGCGGGTCGCGCCGGTCCGTCCAGCTTCGGCGGGCGGTCCGTCCCGGGCGCGCGCTCCTGAGCCACCCGGCGGTGCGGAACCCCCCGGGGGAAGGGCGGGCGGCCCCGGCGGGGGCGCTCCCCCGCCGCCGTGCCGGGAGGCTCCCCCCGCTCCGGTCCTGCGGGCGACAGCCCGTGCCCGGGGCGGTACCGTCGGAAGGCATATACCGGAAGGTACGCACCGAAAGGTGCGTACCGGACACGGTGGCCGGCGCGGGCGGTCCCGCACCGCCGCCGCCGTCCCGGTTCGGGAGGAGGAGGGATGACGACCTCTCCGTACGGCTCCGGCCCCGCCGCGGACACGGCTCCGTCCGGCGCCGATCCGGCGGATCAGCTGGCACGGCTCGGGCGCTCCTGGCTCTGGCTCCTCGGCGCGGCGATCGCGACCCTGGTGCCCGGGATCGTGGCTCTCGTCTGGCCCGACGCCACCCTCCACGTGCTGGGTGTGGTCGTCGGCCTCTACCTGCTGGTCGTGGGCGGCTTCCGCTTCGTGATGGTGTTCGGCCGCCGGACGGCCGGCGAGCGCATCCCGGGGCTGCTGGTGGCTGTGGTGTTCATCCTGGGCGGGGTGCTGTGCCTGCGGCATCCGCTCCAGACGATCGGCGTGCTCTCGCTGGCGGTGGGCGCCGTCTGGCTGGTGTCGGGCGTCGTCACGCTCTACGGCGCGATCGCCGCCGAGGGCCTGCCGCACCGCGGACTGGTCATCGGCGTCGCGGTGCTCGGCATCGCCGCCGGAATCGTGGTGCTGGCCCTGCCGGCGGAGTCGGCCCGGGTGCTGACCCGGCTGCTCGGCCTCTGGCTGGTCCTGCTGGGACTGGCCGAGACGGCGCTCGCCCTGGCGTGGCGCTCCACCCTGCGCAAGGCGGGGATCCCCGGACGTGACGGCCCCGACGGGCCGGTCACACCCGTCTGACGGGCGGGGCGGTGCTCCGGGCCACGCGTCCGGGGAGGCGGCAGAACGGAGAGAGGGACATGTACCTGGCCTACGACTATCCGCTGCTCAGCGTGTTCTGGAGCATGCTCTGGTTCTTCCTGTGGGTCCTGTGGTTCATCCTGCTGTTCCGGATCATCACGGACATCTTCCGGGACCACGAGATGAACGGCTGGGCGAAGGCGGGCTGGCTGGCCTTCGTCATCCTCCTGCCCTTCCTCGGCGTCCTCGTCTACATCATCGCGCGCGGCAAGAACATGGGCCGCCGCGAGATCGCCCAGGCGCGGGCGCAGCAGCAGGACTTCGACGCGTACATCCGCAGGACCGCCTCGGGAACGGCCCGGCCCAGCAGCGCCGACGAGCTGGCGCGCCTCTCCGACCTGCACGCGCGGGGCGCCATCACGGACGAGGAGTTCCGCCGGGCGAAGACCCTGGTGCTGACCGACGACCCGCGCCCGGCGGGCGACGACCGGCCCCCGATGCCCGCCCCCGCCGCGGAAGAGCCCCGGCGGGCCGCCTGACCCCGCGTCCGGGAACGCCCCGCCGCCCCGCGTCCGCCCCCGGACGCGGGGCGGCGGCCGGTTCGCGGTGCCGCTTCGCCCCGAGGCCCGCGGGGGTGGGGGCGGTGGCCCCGCCGGCTCGGACGAGACGGTCCGATCGCCCCCGGGTACCCTGGGGCCGGCGGCCGTCCCGAGGGCCGGTCGCGCGGCGCTGGGGCCCGCCGTACCCCCACCGCGGCAGGTGCCGCCGACGGTCCCTCCCCGCGGTCACGCGCACCCCCCGGCGTGGAGGGCGAGCGGCGAGCAGGAGGAGAAGGACAGCCGATGAAGGTCCCCCGGTCCCCCTCCGACGAGCCGGTCGACCCCGGCGCCGCCCCTGCCGGACACCCGCCCGGCGCCGGTTCCCCGGGCTCGCCCGGGGCCGCCCGGGGCGAGCGGTTCGCGGTCGTGGGCGCGGTCGCGGCGGGCGGTGCGCTCGGCGCCACGGCCCGCTACGCGGCCTCCCTCCTCTGGCCGACGCCCGACGGCGGCTTCCCGTGGACGACGCTGTGGGTCAACGGGGCCGGCTGCGCGGTCATCGGCGTCTTCATGGTGATCGTCACCGACGTGTGGGCGGCGCCCCCTCTGGTCCGGCCGTTCTTCGGCACCGGCGTGCTGGGCGGTTTCACGACCTTCTCGACCTACGCGACCGACGTCCAGCAGCTGGCCGACGGCGGCCGGCCCCTCCGGGCCCTGGCCTATCTGGCGGGGACGCTCCTGGTGGCGCTGGCGGCGGTGTGGAGCGCGGCGTGGCTGACGCGCCGGATCGTGGCGGGGCGCCGGGAGGGGGCGCGGTGAACTGGCTGCTGGTGGTCCTCGGCGCCGCGGTCGGCGCGCCCCTGCGCCACCTGACCGACCGGGCGGTGCGCGGGCGCCACGACTCCGCCTTCCCCTGGGGCACCTTCACGGTCAACGTGTCCGGCAGCTTCGTCCTGGGCCTCCTCACCGGCGCCGCCGTCCACGGCGCCGCGTCCGAGTCGCTGCGGCTGCTCCTCGGCACCGGCCTGTGCGGCGCCCTGACCACGTATTCGACGTTCTCCTACGAGACCCTGCGCCTGGCCGAGACCGGGGCGAGGTTCCTCGCCGCGGCCAACGTCGTCGCGAGCGTCGTCGCCGGACTCGGCGCCGTCCTCGTCGGCACCACCCTCGCGGACGCGATCTGGGCCTGACCGGCGCGGGCGGCGGCACCGCCCGCGCCGCGTCGGTCCGGCGTCAGGTGCGGGCCGGGACGGGGCCGCAGAGCTGGTTGCCCGGCTCGGCGGGATCGTCGCTGGTCCAGAACTGGATCCACAGCGCGGTGAACTCGGGCCGGCTCAGGTGGCCGTCCCCGTCCTGGTCGAGCAGGCCGAAGACCCCGGTGACGTCGACGCTCTCGCCGTGCCAGGTGTCCACCAGCCGCTGGTGCTCGGCGGGCGAGATCCGTCCGTCGCCGTTCTCGTCTACGGCGTCGAAGACGGTCTCCGCGGTCGCGGCGACCTCCTCCCGCAGGGTGGGCAGCAGGTCCACCATGGCGAGGAGTTCGTCCAGGTCGATCCTGCCGTCCCCGTCCGTGTCCACGTGGGCCGCGAGCCGGTCCCACCACCCCAGCATGACCGCGTCCACCCGCGCGGCGAGCCCGGCTCCGGTCCGCACCCTCGGGAGCCTCCGCCACCGCTCCGCGAGGGCCTCGAAGTCCGTCCGGTCGAGATGGCCGTTCCGGTCGGCGTCGAAGGCGCGGAACATGTTGACGAGCTTGTCGCGCTGGAACTCACTGGCCACGATCGGTCTCCCTCCGGCCCCACCGTTCCTGGGGTCCCCACCGATCCTGCCCGGCCCCACCCGCATCCCAACGGCGCCCGGGAGACCCATTGTGATGATGTTTCAGGCATCCGTTTGAATCGGGCGCGGATGTCGTAGGGGCTGATCGTTTCTGCATGATGCGCTCCCCTGTGTGAACACACGTACCCGACTCGCCCTGGCGAGCGTCACCCTCTCCGTCCTGCCCCTCACCGCCCTGACCGCCCCCGCCGCGACGGCCTCCGATCCCGGTGCCGGGCCGGAACCCGTCCCGGCACCGCTCGTCAGCGCCGCCGACGCGGTGCCCGGGGAGTACATCGTGACCCTCGACAGGACGGCCGACGCGGCCGCGGTCGCCGAGAAGCTGGGCCTCACGCCCACATTCGTCTACAAGAAGGCGCTCAACGGCTTCGCCGCCCCGCTGACCGCGGCCCAGCTCGACGCCGTCCGCAGGACGCCGGGCGTGGCGTCGGTCGAGGAGGACGCGGTGACCCCCGCCCCGCCGCGGCCGGCCCTCCCGGACGGCGCCCGGAGCCCGGCCTCCTCCTGGGGCCTGGACCGGATCGACCAGGCGAACCTGCCGCTGGACGGCGACTTCACCACCCTCGGCAGCGGCGCCGGCGTGACCGCCTACATCCTCGACACCGGCATCGACTACGCCCACGACGAACTCCGGGGCCGCGCCTCGTTCGGCTTCGACGCGATGGGCGACGGACGCTCGGGCCAGGACTGCAACGGGCACGGCACGCACGTCGCCGGCACGGTGGCCGGCAAGACGTACGGCGTCGCCCGCAAGGCCGCCCTCGTCAGCGTCCGCGTCCTGGGCTGCGACGGTCGCGGCTCGTACTCGGGCATGATCGCCGGACTGGAGTGGGTGGCGCGCAACGCCCGGCAGCCCGCCGTCCTGAACGGCTCGCTCGGCGGTGCCAGGTCCGCCGCCCTGAACAACGCGACCACCGCCCTGCGCAACGCCGGCGTGCTGCCCGTCCTCGCGGCCGGCAACGACGCGAAGGACGCCTGCGACGTGTCGCCCGCCTCGGCCGAGGGCGCGGTCACCGTCGCGGCCTCCAACGCGTGGGACGAGGAGACGTCCTTCTCCAACTACGGCAGGTGCGTCGAGCTCTACGCCCCGGGCCAGGACATCGTGTCGGCCCGTCTGGGCGGCGGATCCGCCTCCCTGAACGGCACGTCCATGGCCGCCCCCCACGTCACCGGCGTCGCCGCGCTCTACAAGGCCGCGCACCCCTCGGCCGCCCCGGCCGAGGTCGCCGCGTGGCTCGACGAGCAGTCCACCAAGGACGTCCTGACCAACGTCAGCAACGGCACCCCCAACAAGCTCCTCCACACCGGCGGCCTGTAGCCGGGAGCGCCCGCCCCGGCCGGCCGGCAGGACACCCCTCAGCAGCGGATGTCGGTGGCCGGGCGGGTGCCGGTCAGCAGGAAACGGGTGACGGCGCGGTCGCCGCAGGCGTTGCCGGCGCCGCCCGCGGCCGTCAGGTAGACGCCGTGGCCGCCGCGGTCGACCGAGACCAGGCGGGCGCGGTCGCCGAGGGCCTCGCGCATCCGCAGCCCCGAGGAGTGCGGGGTGGAGGGGTCGCGGAGGTTCTGGATCATGAGGATGTTGGACGGGCCGTCGTCGGTGAGGCGGACCGGCTTCTCCACCGCACCGCCCTTCCAGAAGGCGCAGGGGGTGGTGTTGACGGGCATGCCCCCGGTGAGCGGGTGCCGGACCCGGTCGGCGGCGACCGCGCGGGCGTACGCCGGCACGGAGCGGGGCCAGTCGACGTCGTTGCAGATCACGCCCACGGTGATGGCCGCGGCCTCGTCCGGCATCGGCCCGGCCAGCTCGGGCGGCAGCACGGGCACGCCCTCCGGGTCGAGGACCTGGCCGACGAGCCGCGCGAAGCCGGGGAAGGCGGCGTCGGAGTAGAGGGCGCTCTGCAGGGCCTGGCGGAAGGCGGCCCCGGTGAGCGGTGCGCCGGCCGCCCCGGTGGCACGGGGCTCCCGGTCGAGGCGCGCGGCGAGTTCGAGGACGAGCGCCCGCACCCCCTCCGGGGTGTCGGCCAGGCGCGCTCCCCCGGCCGCCCGGTCCGGGTGGGAGGCCCAGGCCGCGAAGTCCGGGAAGCGGTCCTCGGCGCCCTTCGCCATGTCGGCGAGCCAGCCGTACGCGACCCGGCGCGGGTCCGGGTCCGCGCTGCTGTCCAGGACCCAGCGGTCGGTCCGCTCCGGGTGCTCCTGCGCGTACCGGGCGGCGACGTAGGTGCCGTACGAGGTGGCCCAGGCCGACAGCTTCTCCTCGCCGAGGGCCCGCCGGAGCAGCTCCACGTCCCGCACCTGGTTGGCGGTGGTGAGGCTCCGCAGCACGGGGCCGCCGTTGCGGGCGCAGGCGTCGGCGATCCGGCGGGCCCGCTCGGCGGTGGCACCGATCGTCCCGTCGGCGGCGGGCCAGGAGCGCAGGGTCACCATCCACCGGTCCTCGTCCGCGAGACCGCACCGCGCCTTCGCCGAACCGCCGACCCCGCGCGGGTCGAAGGCCACGAGGTCGTACGCCCCGCCGGTCTCCTCCGCGAGCGCGGCGCCCTTCTGGGCGAGCCGCTGCACCCCGGAGCCGCCGGGTCCGCCCGGGATGACGAGCAGCGTGCCGCGCCGCTCCTCCGGGCGGGTGCCGGCGAGGCGCGAGACGGCGAGGCCGACGCGGGGGCCGGTGGGGTCGGCGTGGTCGAGCGGCACCGAGAGGGTCGCGCAGCGCTGCCCGTCCGCGGGCTTCACCGAGGCCGGACAGTCGCCCCACCGGAGCGGGCCGCCGACGGCGGCGTCCACCGTCGCGGCCGCCCGGCCGGCGGCGCGCGGGGCGGGGCGGTCGGCGGTCGCGCTCGCCGGGGCGGCGGAGACGAGCGCGGCCGCGGCGAGGACGACGGCGGAAGCGGCAAGGGGCGTGTGCGCCGGGCGTGTTGTCATGCCCCCACCCTCCCGTCCGACGGCCCGTCACCTCCATCCGGCCTCCGGGCCCGTCCGGGGTGGGGACGGCCCCCGTCGTCGGGGAGGGAGGAAAAGAGGCGGGGGGGTGAAGAGAGGGAGGAGGAACCGCGCGCGGGGCGCATCCGCCGGAGGCCCGGCGCGGGAAGTGGGGGTGTCCGGGGCCGGTGCCCCGGCATCGGAACCGGACCGGAAGGAGGACCGTGCGGTGATCAGCGTGGAACGGGTGATCGTGGTGCGACGCCCCCTGAGCGAGCTCGTCGCCTATATGGAGGACTTCACCCGCACCGAGGAATGGGACCCCGGCACCGTCCGGTGTGTCCGCCTCGACGACGGACCGGTGCGGCAGGGGGCCGGCTGGCGGAACACGTCACGGTTCCGCGGCCGGGAGACCGAACTGCGCTACGAGCTCACCGTGCGCGAGCCCGCACGGCTGGTGTTCGTCGGAGAGAACCGGACGGTGACCGCGGTGGACGACCTGTGGTTCCAGCCGGAGGGCACCGCCACCCGGCTGCGCTACCGGGCCTCCCTGACCTTCAAGGGCCTCGCCCGGCCGCTGGCCCCCTTCCTGCGTCCGGAGTTCGAGCGGCTCGCCGACGCCGTCGCGCGCCGCCTCCCGGAGGCCGCGGGAGAACGGATCCCCTGATCCCGCGCGTCCGACCCGGACCTCGCCCCCGGCCCTGTCCCCGCCCCGTCCGGCCCCGGCCCCTCCCGGGGGCGAGCCGGTGCCCCCATGAACCCGCCCCGAGTTCGCAGCGTTTCCGCATCGTATGGTGGATGACATGTCCGACACCGCTCACGGGATCACGACCGGCGCCGTGGCCCGGCGCCTGGGGGTCTCCCCCACCACGGTGCGCTCCTGGGACCAGAGGTACGGCATCGGTCCCGCCGTCCGCGCCGACGGACGCCACCGGCGCTGGAGCCCCGAGGACGTGGCCCTGCTGGAGGAGATGTGCCGCCTGACCGCGTCGGGCGTCCCGCCCGCCGAGGCGGC
This sequence comes from Streptomyces omiyaensis, assembly GCF_014650895.1. GTDB lineage: Bacteria > Actinomycetota > Actinomycetes > Streptomycetales > Streptomycetaceae > Streptomyces > Streptomyces omiyaensis. The sequence continues at coordinate 212,410 of NZ_BMVV01000009.1, read as the reverse complement.
GCGGGCGGCCCGGGGCACCCGGCCCCCCACGGAGGGTCCCGGCCCCGCCGGGGCCGCCCCGCACGTGCCGCCCCCGCCGGAGGAACCCGGCCGGACCGGGGGGACCGACCGGCCCGGGGAAAGTGCGGAGCCGGTCACCGCGCCGGAGCCCGTACGGGCGAACAGGGTGAACGGAGCGCACGCCGGAGCGCACGGCGGCGGGCCCGGCAGCGGGCTGCCGCTGGGGGACGTACGGCGGGAGTGCCGGGGACTCGCCCGGGCGGCCGTGCGCCTCGACGGGCCCGCGATGGAGGCGCTGCTCCAGCAGGTGCTGGCCGAGTACGGGCTGGTCACCGCGTGGGAGGAGATCATGGCGCCGACGCTGCACGCGGTGGGCCGGAAGTGGGAGTCGTCCGACGACCGGTACGTCGAGGTCGAGCACCTGCTCTCCTGGCACGTCTCGACCGCCCTGCGGCGGGTCTCGGTCACCGCGCCCGTGGTCGCCCCGACGGCCGCCCCCGTGGTGCTGGCGTGCGTCCCCGGGGAGCAGCACACGCTGCCGCTGGAGGCGCTGACGGCGGGACTGGCCGAACGGGGCCTGCCGACGCGCATGTTCGGCGCGGCCGTCCCCGCGGAGGCCCTCGACGCGGCGGTCCGGCGGTCGGGCCCCGCCGCCGTCGCGCTCTGGTCGCAGGCGCGGTCCACCGCGAGCCACTCCCTGGCCCGGCACGTCGCCGGGACCGCCTTCGGGGTCCGGGGGGCCCGGACCGCCCCGCTGGTCCTGCTGGCGGGACCGGGGTGGCTCGGCCGGCCCCCCGGCCCCGGCATGGCCCGGCCCGCCGGGCTCCGCGAGGCGATCGGCGTGATCGCGCGGCTGTACGGCGGCGGTGGCGGGCCGGGCGGGAACGCCGAGGGCTGAGGAGGTCCCGCCGGGCGGAAGCGGGTTTCCCACGGCCGGCTCCCGGTTCCACGGGGTCCCCGTTCCACCGGGCCCCGGCTCGACGAGGTCCCCGCCCTACGGGACCCCGGCCTCGCCCTCCGCGGAGGCCTCCCGCCCGCCCGGGTGCGGTCGGCAGCACGTGCAGGGGGTGAGCGACGAGGCCCGGATGGCCTCCCGGCCCCCGGGATAGCCCAGGTCGACCTGGGGAGCCCGGTCGAAGGGGAAGCCGACCGGCACGAGCCGCGCGGCCGCCGCGACGTCCGCGGGCAGCTCGGACACCCCGAGCGGTCGTGCCGGCACTCCGGAGCGGACGTAGCGGGAGTCGTGGTGGTCGTCCCAGTCGAACAGGTACGGTGCCCGCCCCAGCCCGACGGGGCAGTGCGAGGGGCAGTCCTCCCCTCCGCAGTCCAGGTCGAACCACTCCGGGTGGCGCTTCCTGGCCCACGCCGCCGCCTCGTCCATCGTCCGCGCCTGCGCGTGGGCCGCGGTGGGCACCTGGCCGAAGGCGGACCGGAACAACCCGACCCGGTCGAACGGGTCCACCGCCCACCAGTGGAACCGGAGTCCCCAGCGGGGATGCACATAGGTCGTGGGGCGAGCGTACGAGGGGCGCCGTCACCCCCTCCGGGCCTCCGTGCCCGGCCCGCGGCGGGGCGGCAGCGGGACGAAGCCGCTGGTGCGGGCCCGGTAGGCGGCGTAGCCGGGGCGGTCGGCCATGTGCTGTTCCAGGAGGCGCTTGCCGCTGCCCCAGATGAGGAGGCCGCTCATGACGAGGGGGGAGACCAGGGTGAGGAGGGCGGTCTGCCAGGTGGCGCAGGCCGTCAGGTACAGGCCCCACCAGACGAGGAAGTCGCCGAAGTAGTTGGGGTGGCGGGTCCAGCTCCACAGGCCCCGGTCCATGACGCGGCCCCGGTTCGCCGGGTCCGCCTTGAAGCGGGCGAGCTGGTGGTCCCCCACCGCCTCGCAGGCGAGGCCCGCCGCCCAGAGGGCGAGCCCCAGCAGGGCGGTCGCCTCCACGGGTTGGGGCAGCAGGACCGCGACCTGGACGGGGAGGGAGACGAGCCAGACGAGGGCGCCCTGGAGGAGGTACACCTTCCGCAGGGCGTAGAGGGTGGGGTTGCCGCGGGCGCGGGCCAGCATCCGCGCGTACCTCGGGTCCTCCCCGTGGCCGCGTCCCCGGCGGGCGATGTGGAGGGTGAGCCGCAGTCCCCAGACGACGGTGGCGAGCGCGACGAGGGTGCGCCGCGTGTCGTCGCCGTGGCCCGCCGCGAGGGACCAGGCCACGACCGCGACGGCGGCGAAGGCGAGGCCCCAGGCGACGTCCACGATCCGGTGCAGGCTCTTCGCCGTGCCGACGGCGAAGGCGACGAGCATGACGGCGAGCGCGGCCGCCGCCGAGGCGGCGAGGACGACGCCGAGGGTCCCGGTGTCGACGGCGCTCATCGCCGTGCCTCCGTCCCGTGGCCGCGTACGGGGGTGCTCGTCGGGCCGCTCATCGGCCCGCTCCCGTCGCGTCGGCGGTCAGCCGCAGCTGGCGCACGTCGAGGTACCGGGCGCGGAAACCGGCCTCGGAGTAGGCGAGGTAGAACTCCCACATGCGCCGGAAGACCGGGTCGAAGCCGAGCGCGTCGACCTCCGCCTCCGCGCGGAGGAAGCGGGCGCGCCACTGGTGCAGGGTCTCGGCGTAGTGGTCGCCGTAGCCCTGGTCGTGGGTGATGCGCAGCCCGGCGGCCGCGCTCTCGCGGGCGAGGGCCGTCGGCGAGGGGATCAGGCCGCCGGGGAAGACGTACTTGCTGATCCAGGTGTGGGTGCGGGCGGTGGCGAGCATCCGTGCGTGCGGCATGGTGATGGCCTGGAGGGCGACCCGGCCGCCGGGGGCGAGGAGCCGGCGGAGCGCGGCGAAGTAGTCGGGCCAGAACTCGGCGCCGACGGCCTCGATCATCTCGACGCTCACGACGGCGTCGTAGCGGCCCCGGACGTCCCGGTAGTCGCGGAGCTCGACGGTGACCCGGTCCGCGAGGCCCGCCCGCTCGACGCGCCGGCGCGCCAGGGCGAGCTGTTCCTCGGAGAGGGTGACGGTGCGGACGCGGGCGCCGCGCGCGGCGGCCCGGATCGCGAGTTCGCCCCAGCCGGTGCCGATCTCCAGGAGCGTGGTGCCGGGGCCGGCCTCCGCCAGGTCGAGGAGGCGGTCGATCTTGCGGTGCTGGGCGGCGGTGAAGTCCTCGTCGGGGAGGAGCGCGGGCCCCTCGGGCAGGGCGTCGAAGACCGCCGACGAGTAGCTGAGGCCGGGGTCGAGGAAGAGGGAGAAGAGCTCGTTGGAGAGGTCGTAGTGGCGCCGGATGTTGGCGCGGGACCCGTCGGGCGTGTTGCGGTCGGCCCCGGGCCTGCGCCGGACCCAGGCGCCCCGCAGGGCGCGCAGCGGGGCGGGGACGAGGTCGTCGACGTGCCGGGCGAGGACGGTGAGGAGCCCGACGAGGTCGTCGGAGTCCCACTCCCCCGCCATGTACGACTCCCCGAAGCCGATCAGGCCGTCGGCGCCGATCCTGCGGTGGAAGGCGTCCGGGTCGTGGAGCGTGAGCGTGGGGAGGGCAGGGGAGCCGGCGGAGACCGGGGCCGGAGGGCCGGGGACGGGGCTCGGGGCGGTCCGTATCCGCAGGGGCATCCGGGAGAGGGCGCGTTCCACCAGGCGGCGGGCGACGGCGGTCCGCGGGGCGGAGGCCCGGGGCGGGCGGGCGACGTCGGGCCAGCGGCCCGGGTCCACCGGGATCCGGTCCGCGGGCATGCGCTGCGCCGGGACCGGGAGGTGGTCCGCCGGGACGTCGCCGGGGTGGGCGGCGGGCGGCGTGGCCGGGGGGAGCGAGAGGGTCACGAGGTGCCTTCCTGCGGGGTGGAGGGGGTACGGGGGCGGACGCGGAGCCCCTTGAGCCAGAGGCGGACGCCGTGGCGGCGGATGCCGAGGGAGACGGCGGCGGTGGACCAGGGGTGGCGGAGCGCGGCGGCGAGCAGGGTGCCCGGCCGGGCGGGGCGGTGGGTGCCCCGGACGGTGGCGGTCAGCGGACGGGTGCCGTCGGAGTGGCGGAGCTGGACGGTGAGGTCGAGGCGGTCGCCCGGGAGCGGGAGCCTCATCCGGTAGGCGCCCTCGACGTCCAGGAAGGGCGAGACGTAGAAGGCCTTGGCGGCCTCGGCCCGGCCCCGTCCGTCGGGGCGCAGCAGGTAGGTGTGGCGCCCGCCGTAGGTGTTGTGCACCTCGGCGACGACGCAGACGGGTCGGCCGGCGCGGTCGTGGCACCAGTAGACGGTGAGCGGGTTGAACACGTGCCCGAGGACGCGCGCGTGGGTGAGCATCAGCGCGGGCCCGTCCGCGTCCCGCACGCCGTGGGCGGCGAGGCAGGCGTCGAGGCCGGCGCGCAGCGTGGGGGCGTGCCCGTCGAAGTGGTCGCGCGGGTCGAACCGGGCCAGCGGGCGCAGGGCCCGGGGCAGTACGGGGAGTTCGTCGACGTCCACCAGCCACATGTACGTGCGGTGGCGGAGCGCGTAGGAGAAGGGCGTGGTGCGGGTGTGGGCGATCTCGGTCTCGTACAGGGCGGGGACCGGGGGCGGGGCGGCGGGCGACCGCCCGGCGGTGGCCGGGGCGGGGGCGGCCGTGCCCTCGGCGGTCGGGCCGGGGGCGGCCGGGGGGACGGTCATCGCGGATCCGCCCCCAGGTGACGGGCGGCCTCGAAGCCCGAGCGGCAGCCGTCCTCGTGGAAGCCCCAGCCGTGGTAGGCGCCGGCGTAGGCGGTGACGGGGCTGCGGAGGGTGGGCAGGAGCCGCTGGGCGGCCACGGACTCCGGCGTGTAGACGGGGTGCTCGTAGGTCATGCGGGCCAGGACGGTGGAGGGGTCGACCCGGTCGCCGGGGTTGAGGGTGACGAGGTGCGGCTCGGCGGCCGGGAGCCGCTGGAGCCGGTTCATGTCGTAGCTGACCTGGACGGATCCCGGGCGGGCGGCGCAGGAGGGCAGCCAGTAGTTCCAGGAGGCGCGGGCGTGCGGCGAGCGCGGCAGGAGGGTGGTGTCGCGGTGCAGGACGGTCGGGTTGCGCGAGTAGGTGAAGGCGCCGAGGACGCGGCGCTCCTGCTCGGTGGGGTCGGCGAGCAGACGCAGGGCCTGGTCGGGGTGGACCGCGACGACGACGGCCGCGTGCTCGGCCGACTCGCCGTCGGCGGTGACGACGGTCGCCCGGTCCGCGCCCCGGACGACGGCGCGGACCGGGGTCGCGGTCCGTACGGAGGCGAGGCCCTTCGCGATCCGCTCGACGTAGGCGGCCGATCCGCCCGTCACCGTCTTCCACTGCGGGGAGCCGGTCACCGAGAGGAGGCCGTGGTGGTCGAGGAAGCGGAAGAGGTACGCGGCCGGGTAGCGCAGCGCGGTGTCGGGGGCGCAGGACCAGACGGCGGAGACGAGCGGGATCGCGAAGTGGCCGACGAAGTACTCGGGGAAGCGGTGGTCGCGCAGGAAGTCCCCGAAGGTCCGGGTGGTGTCGTCGGCGGCCAGCAGGCGGCGCGCGGCGCGGTGGAAGCGGGGGACGTCGGCGAGCATCCGCAGGTGGCGGCCGCGGAGGGCGTTGCCGCCGCCGAGGAGGCCGGAGAGGCCGCGCGCGCCGGCGTACTCGAGGCCGCAGCCGTCGCAGCGGACGGACATGCTCATCTCGGAGTCCTGGGTGGCGACGCCGAGTTCGCGGAAGAGGCGCAGCAGGTGCGGGTAGGTGCGGTCGTTGTGGACGATGAAGCCGGTGTCCACGTGGAGCGTGCCGCCCTCGCGGGCCGGCAGCTCGTGGGTGTGGGCGTGGCCGCCGAGCCGGCCGTCCGCCTCGTAGAGCACCACGTCGTGGGCGCGGGACAGGAGGTGGGCGGCGGTCAGTCCCGCCACACCCGCCCCCACCACCGCGACGGTCCGTCCGTTCATCGTCTCCACCCCTAGTGTCGTTCGTTCTTTTGTTTGTCGATAGGTCGGTACGTCGGCCGCTGTGCGGGCCGCCGCGTCCGCCGGTCCTTCCGGCGGGCGGGCCGGTGGGCCGTCCCGTGCCCGGGCGGGCGCGCCGGTCCGTCCTCCGGTCAGCCGCCGGTGGCGGCGGGCGCGAGGCTGTGGCGCATGCGCTGGAGGCCCCGGCGCGCGTGGCTCTTGACCGTGCCGAGCGGCATGCCCGTGCGGTCGGCGATCTGCGTCTGGGTGAGGTCGGCGAAGTACGCGAGCGCCAGCACGTCCCGCTGGACGCGGGGCAGCCGTGCCAGCTCCTCGGTGACGACCAGGCGGTCGAGGATCCGCTCGGGGCTCTCGTCCGTCCGGTCGGCGTGTTCGAGGGTGGCCCCGAGGGTCGCCGCGAGTTCGACGCGGCGGGTGCGGCTGGTGAGCGCGTCGGCGATCTTGCGGCGGGTGATGCCGATGAGCCAGGCGGGGAGGGATCCCCGCTCGGGGCGGAAGTTGGCCCGCCCGTGCCAGGCGGCGACGAACACCTGCTGGGTGACGTCCTCCGCCTCGCGCGGGTCGCCCAGCGCCCGCGCCGCGAGCGTGTGGACGAGCCGTCCCCAGCGGTGGTAGGCCGCGGCCAGGCAGTGCTCGTCGCCCCGGACCAGCCCGCGGGCGATCCAGTCGAGGTCGTCGTCCGCGGAGGCGGCGGCACGGGCGTCGCCGCGCGCCCCGCCCTCCGCGCGGGAGCCGGCACGGGCCGCACGGCGGTCCTCGCCGTCCGCGTGCTCCGTGGGGCCGGCGTACTCCGTGTGCCCCGCGCGGTCCGCGCGGTGGACCCCGGCGGCCGTGTGCGCGTCCGCGCTGCCCCCGCGGTGGGCGTCGCCGACGACCCGGCCGCCCCCCTGCGCCTCCGCGCGGGGGGCGGCGTGCGGCGGGTGGCCGGACGGGGCGGGGGTCGCGAGGTCGGCGGTGATCCGGGGTGCGGTCATGGCGCTTCCTCCTCCGGGTGGTGGAGCGGGCGTCCACCGGGCTGACCGCCGCTGCGGGAGCGGTGGCTCCGGGACCTCGTCGGCCCCGTGCCCCTCACGTTCCGGTTACCGGCCCCCTCACCACAAGTCGCATCGTTTTCGCATCGAAACGATGCAGCCGGCTCCCCGCGGGCCCGGTCAGCCGATCCCCCGGATCTGCCGGAAGCGGTCCAGGCCGTCCGCGAGCCCGATCAGCGGCTCCGGGTAGTCGAGGGCCGCGCGGTCGGGCCCGGTGAGCTTCCACGGCTCGTGCACGGCCGGACCGTCGAGTCCCGCGAGCTCCGGGACCCAGCGCCGGACGTAGGCGCCGTCGGGGTCGTGGCGCCTGCCCTGCGCCACCGGGTTCAGGACCCGGTTGGGCCTGGTGTCGGTGCCGGTGCCCGCCACCCACTGCCAGTTGAGCTGGTTGTTCGCCACGTCGCCGTCGACGAGCAGGCCGAGGAAGTGGCGCGCGCCCTCCCGCCAGTCGACGCAGAGCGTCTTCGCCAGGAAGGAGGCCGTGATCAGCCGGCCGCGGTTGTGCATCCACCCCTCGTGGGCGAGCTGCCGCATGGCGGCGTCGACCACCGGATATCCGGTCCGCCCCTCGCGCCAGGCGGCGAGGTCCGCCTCGGCGTCGGCGCCCGTCCTCCAGCCGCCGGGGCGCGTGCGGTAGTCCTCGGCCGCCGCCTCGGGACGGGCGGCCAGGACCTGGTGGTGGAAATCGCGCCAGCACAGCTGCCGCACGAACGCGTCGGCGCCCGCGCCGCCCCGCCGGCGCGCCCGGTGCACCGCCTCTGCCGCGGAGACGGCGCCGAAGTGGAGGTAGGGCGAGAGGCGGGACGTGGCGTCGCCGGCCAGGTCGTCGTGGCGGTCCTCGTAGGCGTCGCCGTGGTCGGAGAGCCACGAACCGAGCCGCTTGCGCGCCTCGCTCTCCCCGCCCGCGACGAGGGCCGGCGAGACGTCCGCGACGTCGGAGCGGCGCGGTACGCGATCGGAGCGCACGCCCGGCGGCACCCGCAGCGTCCTCGGGGCCTGCAGCGGCGTCCGGGGCGGCTGGTCGCTCCAGCGCCGGTAGTAGGGCGTGAACACGGCGAAGTGGTCCGAGCCCTGCGGGACGACGTCCCCGGGGGGCACGACGGTGACCACGCCGTCGTGGACGTACAGCCGGCGCCCGTCGTCCTCCAGGACCTTCCGCAGCCGTGCCTCCCGCGCGGCGGCGAAGGCCGTCACCCCGGCGGCCATGTGCACCTCGTCCGCCTCGGTCTGGCGCACCAGGGTCAGCACCTCGGCCACCGTGTCGCCCTCCCGGACCACCAGGCGGCCGCCCCGCTCCGTGAGCCCCCGGTCCAGGTCCGCGAGGCAGTCGGCGAGGAAGGCCAGCCGGTTGGGCGCGGCGAACCCGGCCCGGTCGACGGCCGGGTCGCGGACGAAGACCGGCACCACCTCCTGCGCCCCGTCGAGCGCGGCCCGGAGCGGCGGATGGTCGTGGACCCTCAGGTCCGAGGTGTACAGAACGACGGAGACGGTCATCGCGCCCTCCCTGTTCGGCCGCCGGGGGCGGGCGCGGACGCGCCGGTCCGGCGTACTGCGTACGGACTCCTACACTCGCGCTTCCCGCGCGCGTCGCCCGCCGGATGCACGCGACGCGCCCTCCGGACCCCGCCACCGCCGCCCGGGAGGGCGACCGGCCGAAAACAGTCCCCTCTCGGCGTCCGTGGTCGGAGGGGGGCGCGTTCTGCCGGAGAATGCGCGGATGGATTCGTGGGCGCCGCCGGAGAGCGGTCCGTTCGTCGGGCGGAAGCGGGCCGTCGAGGAAGTCGTGTCCCGCGTGCGGACGGGGCGGCTCGTGACGCTGGTGGGCATGGGCGGGATCGGCAAGTCCCGGCTCGCCGCGCGGGTCGTCGACGTGACCGGGCGGGACGGCTTCACCGGCGTGCACTGGGCGCCGCTCTGGACGATCGGCAACCCCGCGCTGCTGACCTCCCTGGTGGCCGACGCCTGCGGCCTGTCCGACCACTCGTCCGGCGACCCGGTGGAGGGCCTGGCCCGCTGGATCGGTTCCCGTCGCGTGCTGCTGGTCCTGGACTCCTGCGAGCACCTCGTCCGGGCCTGCGCGGCGCTGGTGGGGGCGCTCCTCGCCCGCTGCCCCGCGCTCGTGGTGCTCGCGACCAGCCGCGAGCCGCTGGGGACGGAGGGCGAGGAGCCGTACCGCGTCGGCCCGCTCTCCCCCGACAGCGAGGCGATGGAGCTGTTCACCGCGCGCGCGGCCGCCGCGGGGGCGCGGTGGACGGCGCCGGAGGACCTCGTCGCCGCCGCCGAGGTGTGCCACTGGCTGGAGGGGGTGCCGCTGGCGCTGGAGCTGGCCGCCGCGCAGCTGCGGGAGCGGCCGGTGGGGTCGATGGCCCGGCTGCTGCGCGGCCGGCTGGCGCTCGCCGAGGGACCGGAGAGCCGGATCCAGCCGGCGCGGCACCGCGCGCTGCGGACCACGATCGGGTGGAGCCACGAACTGTGCGAGCCCCGGGAGCGGCTGCTGTGGGCCCGGCTCTCGGTGTTCCGTTCGGGGGCCACGACGGCCGACGTGGCGTGGGTCTGCCGCGGCGGGCCGCTGACCGGGGACGGGCTGGCCGAAGCCCTCGACGGGCTGGTCCGCAAGAGCGTCGTCTCCCTCTCCGGCGACCGGCTGCACGTCTACGACACCGTGCGCGAGTACGGGGCCCTGTGGCTGGCGGAGCTCGGGGAGACGCGGAGCCTGGCCGACCGGCACGCGCTGCGCTTCCACGCGCTCGCCCTGACCGTCGAGGACTCCTGGTGGGGGCCGGAACAGGCGCGCACCTACGCGCGGCTGACCGCCTGTCACGCCGATCTGTGCGCCGCCCTCGAACACCTGCTGGCGACCGATCCGGTCAGGGCCGGGGAGCTGGCCGGTGCCGTCGGCTTCCTGTGGGCGTGCTCCGGGCACCTCCACGAGGCCGCGCACTACCTGGAGGAGTGCCTCCAGGCGGTCGCCGGTCCCCCGGCCCTGCTCTCCCGGCTGTGCTGGGCGCTGGGGGTGGTGCGCTGCCTCCGCGGCGAGTACGTCACGGCGGCCCGGCTGGCCGGGCGCGCCGACGAGGAGGCGGTACGGGCCGGGGACGCGGCGCTGCTCGCGGACGCCGCCTATCTGCGCGGGCTGGTGATGCTGCTGCGGGGCGAGCCGCTGGACGCGCTCGCCGTCGCCGACGCCGCCCTGACCGGACCGGCCCGCCCGGCGCCCTCGGTGGCGCGCTGCCGGCTGGTGCGCGTCTTCGCCCTGACGGCCTCCGGGGCGCTGGGAGAGGCCCGGGCGGAGGCCGAGGCACTGCGGGACGACTCCGCGTCGGCCGGGGAGCACTGGACCCGCTCCTACACCGAGTACCAGCTGGCGGTGATAGCGGTCCTGGAGGAGCGGGCGGCCGACGCCGCCGCGCACGCGCGGGCCATGCTCCGCGACAAGCTCCTCATCGGCGACGCCTTCGGGCTCGGGCTGGGCCTCGATCTGCTGGCGGTCTCCTTGGCCGCGCTGGACCAGGGCGAGGAGGCGGCGGTCGCCTACGGGGCGGGCCAGGTGTTCTGGGAGATGGTCGGGCATCCCCAGCGCGGGACCCCCGAGCTGGGGCCGCTGCGGGTGCGGGCCGAGCGGGAGGCGCGCCGTCGGATCGGCGACGGCGCCTACGAGGAGGCGTACGGTCTGGCCCGCCTGACGGACCCGTTCGTGACCCTGGGGGCGATGCTGGCGGAGTGAGCCCCGGCGGGCGCGGGGGCGTCGCCCGTCCGTGCGGACGGGGTTTCCGGGAGGGGCGGGGCCGTGTCGCCCCCGCCTGCGGGGACCCGGGCGCGGCGGTGTCACCGGCCCGTGCGGGCGGCGCTCCCCGGGCGCGGCGCCGCCCTCCCCGGCTCGTCGTCCCGTGCCCGCAGCAGGAACAGTTCGTCCACGAAGCACCAGGCCCAGTCCTCGTCGGGGGCGAGCGAGACCGCCACCGGATGTCCGGTCGCCGTGTGATGGGCGTGGCTGTGGGCGCCCGGGGAGCTGTCGCAGCAGCCGACGTGGCCGCACGCGGCGCACCGGCGCAGGCGCCGCCAGGCGGTCCCGCGCGCCGCGCACTGCGCGCAGACCGCCCCGGCCGCCGCGCCGGCGGGCGGGACGGGGGCGTCGAGGTGGGCGCAGTGCGCCGGAGCCGTACGGCCGGCGTCGGGGGCCACCGTCCAGGCGGGGCCGTCCGGCGGGGGTGCGGTGCGCTGGTCCGGCGGGGTCACCGCTGCTCCTCCGTCTCCGCGGTGCGGGCGATGTTCCTGGCCATGCCGCCGAAGACGACGGCGTGGAAGGGGGCCACGCTCCACCAGTAGGCCTGTCCCGCGAGGCCCCGGGGGTGGAAGAGCGCCCGCTGGCGGTAGGAGGTGCGGCCGCGGTCGTCGCGGTCGACGGACATCTCCAGCCAGGCGAGGCCCGGCAGGCGCATCTCGGCGCGCAGCCGCAGCAGGCGTCCGCGGTCGATCTCCTCGACGCGCCAGAAGTCCAGCGCGTCGCCGACCCGCAGGCGGTGCGCGTCCCGGCGGCCCCGGCGCAGTCCGACGCCCCCGACGAGGCGGTCGGCCCAGCCCCGCACGGCCCAGGCGAGCGGGAAGGAGTACCAGCCGTTCTCGCCGCCGACTCCCTCGATGACCTTCCACAGGGCTTCGGGGCTCGCGTCGACCGGCCGTGAGCGCCGGTCGGTGTAGAGGCTGCCGCCCGCCCAGTCGGGGTCGGTCGGCAGCGGGTCGCTCGGCGCCCCCGGCGTCGAGGCGGAGGACCAGCGCGTGGTGACCCGGGCCTCGCGCACGCGGCGGAGGGCGAGTCGGAGGGACTCGTCGAAGGGGATGGGTCTGCCCGGTCCGTCGGGGACGTACCGGGCGATGTCGTGCTCGGCGCAGACGACCTCGTGGCGGAGGGATTCGGTGAGGGGCCGCGCGAGGGAGGCGGGGACCGGCGTGACGAGTCCGATCCAGTGGCTGGAGAGCCGGGGGGTGAGGACGGGCACGGGGACGATGAGGCGCTTGCGGAGCCCCGCGGTCTCCGCGTACCGGGTCATCATCTCGCGGTAGGTGAGCACGTCGGGTCCGCCGACGTCGAAGGCCCGGCTGACGTCCGGGGGCATGGCGGCGCTGCCGACGAGGTACCGCAGGACGTCGCGGACGGCGATGGGCTGGACCCGGGTGCCGACCCAGCTCGGGGTGACCATGACGGGCAGGCGTTCGGTCAGGTAGCGGAGCATCTCGAAGGAGGCGGATCCGGACCCGATGACGACGGCGGCGCGCAGCACGGTGGTGGGGACGCCCGAGTCGAGGAGGACGCGCCCCACCTCGGCGCGGGACCGCAGGTGCGGGGAGAGCTCCTCGTCCGGTACGCCGCGCGGGGAGAGGCCGCCCAGGTAGACGATGCGCCGCACGCCGGCCGCCCGCGCCTCGGCGGCGAAGGTGCGCGCGGCGCGGCGGTCGGTGCTCTCGAAGTCGGCGGACGAGCTCATCGAGTGGACCAGGTAGTAGGCCACGTCGACGCCGCGGAACGCGTCCCGCAGGCTCGCGGCGTCGGTGACGTCGCCGCGCACGGTCTCCACCCGGTCGGTCCAGGGGAAGTCGCGGAGCTTGTCCGGATGGCGGGCGAGGCACCTGACGGCGTACCCGCTGTCGAGCAGTTCCGGCACGAGACGGCCACCGATGTAGCCGCTCGCGCCGGTGACCAGACAGCGGGCGCCCTCGGACGGCGGGGTGGGAGCGTCCATTCCCTTCGGCCTCCTCACTTCGGCATGAGCACGGTGTCGATGACGTGGACGGTGGCGTTGGAGGTCTGCACGTCGCCGCAGACGACGGTGGCGGTGTCGTTCACCTTGTAGGCGTCCCCCGAGCCGTCGGTGGTCAGCGTGCCGCCCTGGAGCGTCTTGAAGGAGCCGTCGGCGAGGTCCGCCTTGTCCACCGGTTCGTCGACGACGTGGTAGGTGAGGATCTCGGTGAGGGTGGCCTTGTCGGCGAGCACCTTGTCCAGGTCGGCCTTGGGGATCTTGGCGAAGGCCTCGTCGGTCGGGGCGAAGACCGTGATGTCCTCCGCCTCGTTCAGGGTGTCGACCAGGCCGGCCTTCTCGACGGCCGCGGCCAGCGTCGACAGGGCGGGGTTGTTCGAGGCGGCCGTGGCGACGGGGTCGTCGGCCATGTCGGCGGCGGAACCGGCCCCCTCCTGCGGCAGCGCGGCGCATCCCGGGCCGAACGGCGCGTCGGCCTCCGCGGCGGAGGCGTGCGGCGCGAACGCCCCGAAGGAGACGGCGAGGGCGGCTGCGGCCAGGGCGGACGAGACGCGGCGGCGGGTGAACGTGGTGTTCATGACGTCCTCCTCCCACGGGCCCGGACGGGGGTCCGCGGCCGTGGATCGGGTGTCCTGTCTGTCACCCATGCCTTCCGCCCGAAGGGGCCGTCCGGATGGGGTCGGCGGAACTTTTTCCTCCGGTACCCGGCGGGGGCCGTTCCGTGCGGCCGCCGGCCCGGTCACGCGTCGTCCGCGGGCGGGCCGCTGCCCCGCCGGAGGCGGCCGGTCCAGACGGGCTCCACCTGCTCCCACTCGCGCTCCAGGGCCGCCAGGGTCCGGCGGTCGGCGCAGTACCGGACGAGGGCGACGACGCCGGCTCCCGCCGCGCCGGCCGCCCCGGCGGTCGCGACGCCCCCGGCGAAGGTGACGAGCAGGCGGTCCGCGTTCCCGCCCGTCCGGTGGACGAGCGCGCCCGCGTCGTCCACCCACACGGCCACGGTCCCTCCGGGCGGCGTGCGGGGCGGGACCTCGACCGTCCCGGTGCGGCGGACGTCGTCCGGGTACTCCCAGACGGCGGGTGCGACGGCGACCGGATCCGAGCCGAGGCGCAGGGCGGCCTCCGGCTGCGCGGCCCGCCCCGTGGTGGTGGCGGTCACGCGGTGCAGGTCGGCCGCGCGGGCCCGGTCGACGCCGGTGGCGAAGCTCCACAGGTACGCGCCGCCGAGGACGCCGCAGACGAGCGCGGCGAGGAGGACGAGGAGCACGGCGGTCCGCCGGCCGGGGTCGGCGTACGACGGGTCCGGTGCCCGTCCGTACGGGTCACGCTCGCTCATGGCTCACCTCCGGGCGGGTCCGCCCCGCCGGCCGCGGCCCCTGCGGGGCGACACTCCCAGGCTGGCACCACCTCGGCCGGACGGCGAGGCAGCGGGGTCCCGCCGGTCCGGCCGCCGGCCGCGGGCGGGCTACTCCGGGGCGGCGTCGCCGGACCGGAGGGAGGCCGTGTAGGAGGTGACGGCGGCGGTCGCCCGGAGCGCGTCGTCGGTGGCGAGGAGGTCGAGGAGCGCTCCGCGCAGGACCGCGAGGGTCAGCGTGCGGCGCAGGGTCCCCTCCTCGCTCTCCCGCTCCGGTGCGGGCTGGCAGGCGGCGAGGACGTCGAGCCAGTCGGTGACGGTCGCCCGCGCGAATCCGGCCCAGGGGCCGTCGGGTTCGACGAGGGAGCGGGCGTACGCCTCGGCCCACAGGCGCAGCAGGGCGCGGTGGTCCGGGGCCGCGAGCCACGCCCAGACCTCGTCTGCGGCCTGGGCGAGTCCCGCGGGCCGGTCGGCCCGGAGGCCGGCGAGGAGTTCCAGTTCGTCGGCGCGGGCCCGCTCCAGCAGGGCGTGGACGAGTCCGTCCTTGTTCCCGAACAGGAACATCAGCACGCGGGTGCTGGAGCCGACGGCCTCGGCGAGCGGACGGAGGGACAGGGAGGTCAGGCCGTGGGCGAGGACGTACCGGTAGGCGGCTTCGAGCAGCTCGGTCCGGCGGGCCGAGGGGTTTGCGGCATCGGAGGACATGGATCTAGCCTAGAGCTACTGACACACTCGTGTCAGTAGCTCTCAGTGACGCAGGGGTGCCGGAGTGTGTGAGATGTCAGACGGAGCCGACGACCGGCGGCGGGTCGTGGTCCGCCGCGCCGACCGGCCGGGCGACCTGGGCTGGGTGGTGATGGTCCACGGGGAGGTCTACGCCCGGCAGTTCGGCTGGAACACCGACTTCGAGGCCCTGGTCGCACAGGTGGTGGCCGGGTACGCGGCCGGGCACGACCCCGCGCGGGAGGCGGCGTGGATCGCCGAGGTCGACGGCGCACGCGCGGGCTGCGTCCTCCTCGTCGACGGCGGCGGGGAGGGACTCGCGAAGCTCCGGGTCCTGGTCGTCACGCCGGCGGCCCGGGGCCTCGGCCTGGGCACGCGGCTCGTGGGCGACGCGCTGGCCTTCGCCCGCGAGGCCGGGTACCGGCGCGTGACGCTGTGGACCACCGGCAACCTGACCTCCGCGCGCCGCATCTACGAGCACTTCGGCTTCGCCCTCGCCGACGAGGAGCCGGTCCACCGCTTCGGCCACGACCTCGTCGGCCAGAACTGGACCCTGGCGCTCGACGCCGGTCCCGCCGCGCGCTGACGCGCGAGGACGGCCGTCCGCCGCGGGCCGGCCCCCGGAGGACCGGCCCGCGGCGGACGGCGTGCGCTTCCGCCTACCGGGCCAGGAAGGCCAGCAGCGCCTCGTTGACCTCGTCCGCGTGGGTCCACAGCAGTCCGTGCGGGGCGCCTTCGATCTCCACGTAGTCGGCGGACGGGAGAGCGCGGTGGAAGGGGCGGCCGGTGTGCTCGACCGGGAGGATGCGGTCCGCCGTGCCGTGCAGGATGAGCGCCGGGACGTCCACCGCCGGGATGTCGGCGCGGAAGTCGGTGTACCAGGTGGACGGGGCGGCCGAGGCGGCGAAGGAGCCGCCGCGCGCGGCGGTGAGCCAGCTGTTGCGGAGCGCCTCCTCGCTGATGCGGCTGCCCAGGTTCTCGTCCAGGTTGTAGAAGTCCTGGAAGAACGCCGTGTAGTAGGCGTACCGGTCGGCCTCGACCGCCGCGACGACGCCGTCGAAGAAGTCCTGGTCCGCCGCCCCGTCGGGGTTGTCCTCGGTCTTCAGGAGCCAGGGCTCCAGGGAGGCGAGGAAGGCCACCTTGGCGATCCGCCCGGTGCCGTACCGGGACACGTAACGGGCGACCTCGCCGGTGCCCATGGAGAAGCCGACGAGGACGGCGTCGTGCAGGTCGAGGGTCTCCAGGAGGGTGTGGAGGTCGGCCGCGAAGGTGTCGTAGTCGTAGCCGGTGGCCGGCTGCGAGGAGCGGCCGAAGCCCCGCCGGTCGTAGGTGACGACGCGGTGGCCGGCGGCGAGCAGCGCGGCGGTCTGGCGCTCCCAGGAGCGCCCGTCGAGGGGGAAGCCGTGGATGAGGACGACCGGCTGTCCGGTGCCCTGGTCCTCGTAGGAGAGGTCGATGGGGGCGGAGTTCTCCCGGCCCACGGTGATGTACGGCATCGTGCGTTCCTTACGTCGCTGGATCGGACGCCGTCAGGCTAGGTGCGGCGGCACGGCGCCGCTTGTCCGCGGGCGCACCGCCGGCGGTCCGATCGTGCCCGGTCAGCCCTGCTCCGGAGGGTCCCCGAGGGCGTCGCGCAGCTGGGCCCTGGCGGTGACGCCCAGCTTGGGGAAGATCTTGTGGAGGTGGAAGCCGATGGTGCGCGGCGACAGGTAGAGGCGGGCGCCGATGTCCCGGTTGGTGAGGCCCGCCGCCGCCAGCCGGGCGATCCGGAGCTCCTGCGGGGTGAGGTCGGCGGCCTCGGAGGCCCGGGGCTCGGTGACGGCGACGCCGGCGGCGCGCAGTTCGGCGGCGGCGCGGTCGGCCCAGGGGCGGGCGTCGAGCCGTTCGAAGGCGTCGAGCGCGGCGGTCAGCGGCGCGCGGGCCTCGGCGGCCCGGCGGCGGCGGCGGCGCAGCCACTCGCCGAAGTCGAGCTGGGTCAGGGCGTGTTCGAAGGGCCACCGGGCGCCGGCCGGGTCGTCGAGCGCGGCGCGGAAGTGCGGCTCGGCCTCGTCCGGGTCGGCGAGCAGGGCCGTGGCGCGGTGCACGACGGCGTCGAGGCGGGCGGAGCGGGCGGAGCCGAGCTCGGCGGTGGTGGAGCCGAGCACGGCGCGCGCGTCGTCGGCGCGTCCCGCGCGGACGGCGGCGGCCGCGAGGTCGGCGAGCTGGTGGACCGAGGTGTGGTGGTGCACGGGGACGGGGTGGAAGTCCCGGGTGAAGGAGCGCCGCAGGTGGGCGTAGGCGGTGGCGTGGTCGGCCTCGGCCGCGGCGGCGAGGCCGAGGGCCTGGCGGTGGCGGACGTACAGGCTGCGGGAACCGCGCAGGTCGACGCCGTGGACGGCGCCCGCCGCCCGGGCCCTCGCCCCGTCGCTGTCGCCGCGGACGGCGCGCAGGGCGGCCTGGAGGATCGGCGCGCCGACGGTGACGTTGTCGGCGCCGGCCTCGGTGGCCATGGCGAAGGCCTCCTCGGCGGCGGTGGCGGCCGCGGTCCAGGCGCCGCGCTCGAAGTGGGCGAGGGCGAGGGCCTGGGCGACGGTGCAGTTGGCTCCGGCGGTGGCGGCGTGCCGGTGGTGGTCCCTGGCCCGGCCCAGGAGGCGCACGGCGAGTTCGGTCTCGTCGAGGATCCAGGCCGCGGCGCCGAGGACGACGAGGTCGGAGAGGGTGGGCTGCGAGGTCTCGGCGGTCAGCCGCCGCAGTTCGGCGAGGGTGGCGTCGCGGTCGGCGAAGGGGTCGGCGACGAGCCGGGTCCAGAGACGGCCGGGCGGGAGCGGCCCTTCGGGTATGAGGGCGGCGAGGCGGCGCAGTTCGGCGCGGTGGAAGGGGGATCCCGCGTTGTACGCGGGGGTGGCGCCGGTGCTGAGGGCGCCCATCGCCAGCTCCGGGGCGGCGGTCGCCATCCGCTCGGCGACGGGCAGCAGGAAGGCGAGGGAGTCCTCGTGCCGGAGGGTGACGGCGAGCGACCAGCCGCCGAGCAGGGACGATTCGGCGAGGTGGGCGGGGTCGTCGGTGAGGGTCGCGACGCGGAGGGCGAGGTCGCCGACCCAGCGGGGGTGCCCGGCGAACATCGCGGCGGTGGCGGCGGCGACCAGCCGGCCGGCCCGGCGGTCGGTGTCCGGGGTGAGGTCGGCGGCGCGTTCGAGCGCGGTCGCGGCGGCGGCGTACCCGCCGCGCCTGCGGGAGCGTTCGGCGGTCTCGGCGAGGGCGCCGGCCGCCTCCTCGTCCGGCCCGGGGGCGGCGGCGGCCAGGTGCCAGGCGCGCCGGTCGGGTTCCCGGGCGAGGGCGTCGGCGAGGGCGAGGTGGACGGCGCGGCGCTCGGCGAACGACGCCGCCTGGTAGACGGCGGAGCGGACCAGGGGGTGGCGGAGCCGGACGTGACCGGCCTCGACCCGGATCAGCCCGGCCCGTTCGGCGGGCTGCCACACCGCGGGGTCGTCGAGCTCGGGCAGCGCCCGCCGGAGGTCGGGCAGCCGGTCGGGGCCGGCCGCGGCGGCGGTGAGCAGCGCGCGGCGGGTGACGTCGGGCAGGCCGGGGAGGCCCGCGGCGAAGAGGCGTTCCAGCCGGGCGGTCAGCGGCAGGGTCCCGTCCGGTCCGGCGACGGCGCGGTCGGGGGTGCGGGCCACGGCGCGGGCCAGCTCGACGAGGGCGAGCGGGTTGCCCGCGGCCTGGTCGAGCACGAGGGCGCGGTACTTGCCCCGCGGCGGATGCGGCTGGGCGTCGAGCAGCCGTCCGGCGGCGCTCCGGTCGAGGGGCTCGGCGATCAGGTGGGGGAAGTCGTGGTCGGTAGCCGCCGAAGCGGGCGACCGGGCTCCAGGCGGGGCTGACCGGCGGGAGTTCCTCGTCGAGGCCCTCGTACTCGGCGGCGGCGTACACGATCCGCCCGTCGACCACGGTGAGGAGGGACTCGATGCGGGCGATATCGGGCTCGGGGACGGTGAAGTAGTCGTCGGAGAGGACGGCGAGGTCGCCGAGGAAGCCGGGGCGCAGCACGCCCTTGACGTCCTCTTCGCCGGTGAGGACGGCGCCCGCCCGGGTGAACATCGCGAGGGCGGTCCCGCGGTCGACGCGGTTGCCGGGCGGCCGGAGGACGAGGTCGCCGACGGAGCGGCCGGAGACCAGCCAGTGCAGGGCGATCCACGGGTTGTAGGTGGAGACGCGGGTGGCGTCGGTGCCGCCGCCGACGGTGAGGCCGCGCTCCAGCATGGCCCGCAGCGGCGGGGCGTCGGCGGCGGCGCCCGGTCCGTACCGGCCGAGGAAGGCGCCGCCCTGGAAGGAGAGGCGGTTCTGCACGGCGACGGCGCCGCCGAGCGCGGCGATCCGGTCGAGGCTGGCGGCGGAGACGGTCTCCGCGTGGTCGAAGAGCCAGCGGTTGCCGGCCGGGAAGAGGCCGTCGGCCGCGAGGCGTTCGAAGACGGCGAGGTCGCGGCGGATGGTCTCGTCGTAGGTGGCGTGCAGGCGGAAGCCCCAGCCGTTCTCCATGAGGAGGCGGACGGCCCGCTCGAACTCGTCCTCGTAGCCGGGGGCGAGTTCGGGCCGGGGCTGGGCGAAGTTCTCGAAGTCGGCGGCGGCCCAGGTGAGGTTCTCCCCCGCGCCGTTGAGCCGCAGCCAGGCGTCGCCGTCCCCGGGGCGGACGGTGGCGACCCAGCGGGTGAGGTCGGCCAGTTCCTGCCCGGCGGTCTGCGGGAAGAGGTGGTAGGCGATGCGCAGGGTGAGCCGTCCCGCCGCGGCGAGCCCGACGACCGTGGCGTAGTCGTCGGGAAAGCTCTGGAAGCCTCCGGCGGCGTCGATGGCCGAGGTGAGCCCGAAGCGGTTGAGCTCCCGCAGGAAGTGGCGTGTGGAGAGCGCGCGTTCCTCCTCCGGGAGGGCGGGCGCCTTGGCGAGGGTCGAGTAGAGGACGAGGGCACCGGGGGCCGCGAGGAGCATTCCGGTCGGTTCGCCGTCCCGGCCGCGCACGATCCGTCCGCCGCGCGGGTCGGGGGTGTCGCGGGTGAATCCGGCGGCGCGCACCGCGGCCCGGTTGAGGACGGCGGCCTGGTAGAGGTGGAGGACGAAGACGGGGGTGTCGGGGGCGGCGGCGTTCAGCTCGGACACGGTGGGCATCCGGCGCTCGGCGAACTGCTCCGCCGACCAGCCGCCGACGACCCGCACCCACTGGCCCCTGGGCGTCCGCGCCGCCTGTTCGCGGAGCATGGCGAGCCCTTCGCGGAGGGTGGGGACGCCGTCCCAGCGCAGCTCCAGGACGTAGTTGAGGCCGCCGCGGATGACGTGCAGGTGGGAGTCGTTGAGTCCGGGGACGACGCGGCGGCCCAGCGCGTCGACCACGCGGGTCGCCGGACCGATGTGCCCGGCGACGGTGCGGTCGTCGCCGACGGCGAGGATCCGTCCGTCGCGGACGGCGAGCGCCCGGGCCGCCGGGTGGGCCGGATCGCCCGTGTGGATCTTCGCGTTGCGGACGACGAGGTCGGCCGCGTCTTCCTCGGTGGCGCGGGGCACGAGCCCCTCGACCGGCATGCTGGACACCTTCCGGAACCCTCCTGGGAAGGGGACCGCGCCTCTCCGGACCGGCCCTCCTCGACGGGTCCGTCCCGGAGGCGGTGCCGGTCCGGCCGGGTCCCGCTGACGACCCGAAACGTACGGCGGCGGCCGGCGGGCGCCTTGGCCGTGGGCGCACCGGGTGCGGCCCTCCCGCGCACCGGGGTGTGCGCTCCCGGCCGGGCGTGCGTGCGCCGCCGGACAAGCGGCGGCGCGCCGGCCGCCTAGCGTCCCCTTCCGTACCCGGTGGACCGGACCGCAGGAGGCGGCAGATGGACAGTGCGAACGGACAGGCGTGGGACGGGGGCCGGCCGGCCCTCCCCCAGGAGGGGCGGATCGTCCAGGAGTTCGGGACGGTGAAGGGGTTCCCGGTCGGTCTGGCGCAGGAGGCCCGGACGTACGCGTGCGGGCGGCTGAACAAGGTCCTCGCGGACACCCAGATCCTGTACGGGCTCTACAAGAAGCACCACTGGCTGATGCGGGGCGCGACCTTCTACCAGCTGCATCTGGTGCTCGACAAGCACGCGGGCGAGCAGCTCGCCCTGGTCGACGCGCTCGCGGAGCGGGTCCAGACGCTCGGCGGCGTCGCGGTCGGCGACCCCCGGCACGTCGCGGAGCTCACCACCGTGCCCCGGCCCCCGGACGGCGTCGAGGAGGTCCCGGCGATGCTCTCCCGGCTCCTGGAGGCGCACGAGGCGATCCTGACCGACGCGCACGACGCCGCGGCGCGCACGGCGGCGCTCGGCGACGACGGCACCAACGACCTGCTGGTGTCCCAGGTGATCCGTACGGGCGAGCTCCAGGCGTGGTTCGTCGCCGAGCACCTGGTCGACACGCCGCTGGTCCGGGCCTGACCCCGCGCCGCCGCACCGGCCGGCGGCCTTCCGGCCGTCATCGCCGCGGCCGCCCTCCCGGCCGTCGCCGGCACGGGCGGCGCGCCGGGCGCCGGCGGCCGCCCCGCCCCGGACCGTCGGGGGGCCTCGGCGCCCCGGACCGTCACGGGGCTCCGCGCCCCGGGCGGGCGGGGCCCGTGGTCCCCGCCCCGCCCGGAGGGGGTCACGTGAAGTACCGGCCCGCCTTCTCCAGCACGTGCTTCGTGAACAGCCCGCCCCACACGACCCGGCCCCGGTACAGCGTGGTCCGGCTGACCCCGCGGCCGCACTCGACCGTGACCGGACGGCTGACCACGGTCGAGTCGACGGTCCGGGCGTCGTGGGCCGCCCACTGCGCCGCCTCCGGCTGCACCCGCGCGCTCACGAGCGCGGGCAGCACCAGGGTCACGTTGCGGGCGCCCGGTATGCCGCCCCGCAGGCTCTTGGCCCGCTCCATGGCCCACAGGGTGAACCCCTCCAGCGCGGCCACGTCGGCCTGGGGGACGGCCGCGGCGAGGACGAACAGCTCCGCCTTCGTCCCGAACCACCGCGCCCTGCGGTCCGCCCGGTGGGCGGCCACCACCGGACAGCCGCGCCACTCCGAGTCGGTCACCGTGCAGCCGTCGGCCGTCAGCCGCGCGCGGAGCCCCGCCAGGTAGGCGGCCGACGCCCCGTCCGGCTCGTGGGATGCGTTCTGAGTCATGCCCGGATCCTCCAACGCCCCACGGGGCGAGGGGAAGTGGCGCCGGGGACGAACTTCCGCCGATCCGCGGCCGGACGGCGGCGGACGGCGCGGCGGACGGCGTCCGCGCTCAGAGGGGCGGGCGGCGGGCACTCCACGGACGGGCCGCCTCGACGGCCGCGGCCACCCGGAAGACGGTGGTGTCGTCGTAGGTCCGGCCCACGATCTGGACGCCGGTCGGAACGCCGGTGGAGGCGAGCCCGGAGGGGACGCTCAGGACCGGGCAGCGGCCGGCGATGTTGAAGGCCGTGGTCATCGCGGCCTCCAGGTAGGAGTCCAGCTCGACCCCCTCGATCACGATCCTGGTGGAGAGGTGGTCGTCGTCGGCCTTCAGCGCCGGGACGGCGGTCGTCGGGCAGAGCAGGACGTCGTGACGGGTATGCAGGAGGCCGAGCCTCCGCTGCACGCCCGCCTCCAGCTCCAGGCCGCGCATGACGCTGCCGGGCTCGCGGGCGGCCTCGGCGGTGCGCGCGGCGAAGTCGAGCGCGTACGCGGTGAGCAGGTCGCCGTGGTCCGCGGCGACCGACGCGACGTACGGCCCGAAGACCGTGCCGAAGTGGATCATCGCCGCCTCCCTCACCTCCGCGCGGGTGATCGGCACCTCCACCTCCTCGACGACGGCTCCGGCCGCGCGCAGGGCCTCCGCGACCGCGCGGGTGTGGGCCTCGACCTCGGGGTCGACCGGCCAGTCCCCGAGGGTCACCGACAGCGCCACCCGCAGGCCCTCGACCCCCTCGAAGCCGTCGGGCAGCGTGAACCGGGGGCGCAGCGAGACGGCGTCGAGGGGATGGGGGCCCGCGATGACGTTCTGCAGGAGGGCGCAGTCGGCGACCGTCCGTGCCATCGGCCCGTCGTGGCAGTACGTGTCGAGGTTGAAGGGCGCCATCGCCGGGACCCGGCCGTACGGCGGCTTGTAGCCGACGGTGCCGGTGCAGGAGGCGGGGATCCGGATGGAGCCGCCGATGTCGGAGCCGGTCGCGAGGGTCGTCGTGCCCGAGGCGAGCGCCGCGCCGGCGCCGCCGGACGAACCGCCGGGGCTGAACTCCAGGTTCCACGGGTTGCGCGTCACGCCCCACAGGCGCGACTGCGTGAAGGCCGCGCAGCTGAACTCCGGCGTGGTGGTCCGCGCGTGCACGATGCCGCCGGCCGCCCGGACGCGCTCGACGACCGGGTGCGTCTCGTCGGCGATCTCGTCCCGGAAGGCCAGCGAGCCGTCCGTGCTGCGGCGCCCCGCGATCGGCTGCTCCTCCTTCGTCGCGACCGCCAGGCCCTCCAGCGCCCGGGGTGCCGGCCCCTTGCCCAGGTACCGCGCCTCGGCCTCGCGCGCGGCGGCGAGCGCCTCCTCGAAGGTCCGCTCGGCGAGGGCGTTGACCTTCGGCTCGACGGCCTCGGCGCGGGCGATGACGGCGGTCATCAGCTCGACCGGCGACAGGGAGCGGTCCCGGAAGCGGGCCAGGGCCTCGGTGGCGGGCAGGTAGGCGAGTTCGGCGTGCGCGCTGCCGTCGCCGGGGGCGGCGAGGTCGGTGCGGTGGGTCATGGGCGTCCCTTCCAGGTGCGGCGGAGGCGGCCGGCCGGACGGCCGGCCCCCTCGTCGGCAGCATCGAACCGCCGCCCGACACCGAGCGTCAACGGCGTTGACGTAAGGGGGAGAGGAGGCCGGGACACCGCGAGGACATCGGGATCGCCGACGCCGGAGGACGGCGCCGGTGATCCCGTCGTGCGAGGGGAGGGCCCCCGGCCCTTACGGGCGCGGGGCCTGCGGGCACCGGGCCCCCGGGCACCCGGCGGAGCGGGGACGGCCCGTCCGCCGTGCCGCCGCCGCCCGCCTCACCGGGCGAGCCTGGCGTCGATGAGGGCCTCGAACTCCTCGTACGTCCGCGGGGTTTCGATCCTCAGCCCGTCGACGAAGAAGGTCGGGGTGCCCTGCACGCCGAGGCCGAGGCCGTCCTGCTGGTCGGCCTCGACCCGGCGCAGCGTGCCCGGGTCCTTCACGGCGGCGTCGTACCGGTCCGTGTCGAGGCCGAGGCCGGCGGCGTACTCGCGGAAGAGTCCCTCCTTGGACTCCTTCGACTCGCCCCACTCCTTCTGGGTGGCGAACAGCTTGCGGTACATGGCCTCGAACCCGCCCTGTCCGGCGGCGGCCTCGGCGGCGAGGGCGGCGGCGGTGCTGTTGCGGTGGCCGGGCATCGGGAAGTGGCGGGCGACGAAGGTGACCCGGTCCCCGTACGCGGCGCGCAGCTTCTCCACGGTGGGATGGACGGCGCCGCAGCCCTCGCACTCGAAGTCGAGGAACTCCACCACCGTCAGCTCGCTCCTCGCCGGCGAGGTGAGGCGGTGGCTGGTGTCGCGGACGGCCCTGGCGTCGGCCGCGGGGCCGGTGTAGGGGCCGGTGGCGGGGTCCTGGGGGGCGAACAGCAGGAACGAGCCGAACGCGACGGCGAGCGCGGCGACGAGGACGCCGGCCGCGAGGAGGTTCTTCTTCAGCGTGGTCATGATGCCTCGGAGGGGGAGGGGAAAGGGAAAGGGAGAGAGGAAAAAGAGGAAGGGGGAGAGAGAAGGTGCACGGAGGGGCGCACGCGGAGCGCGGCGGCCCGCGCCGGGCCGAGCGTCCCGCTCCGGACCGAGCGGCCCCCCGTCGCGCTCTCGGGCGCCCCGGTCCGGCCACCCGCCCCGGTCCGACCCGGCCCGGCTCGGCTCGGCTCGGCTCGGCTCGGCTCGGCTCGGCGGGCGAGGGTGCCCGGGGACGCCCGCCGTCGCGGGGACGGCACGCCGCCCCGGCGGGCGAGAGCACGGCGGGTGGGGGGCACGGCGGGTGGGGGCACGGCGAGTGGCTCCGGGACCCCTACGCGGGAGCCGGTCCGCGGGGGACTCGGGCCGGGAGGCTCCGGGCCCCGCCCCCGGTCACGCCGCGAGGGCGAGGGAGGGCGATCGGCGGGCCCCGGCACGGCCGTGGAGCAGGACGCGGCCGGAGGGGCCGCGCGGCGGTGCCCGGCCGGTGACCGGTCGCGGGACGAGGGCGGAGTGCGGGAGCGGCGCGTCGGACGGCCGGCACGCCGGTGCGGGACCGGCGCCCCGGACGACGAGGAGCGGCCGGAGGAGGCCGAGGAGCGCGGCGACCCCGGCGAGGACGGCCGCGGAGTGCCGTCGCAGCCGCGCCTCGGCGCCGATCAGGCGCGCGGCGAGGACGAGGGTGACGAGGTGCCCCGCGAGGAAGGCCTCCGGCGGGATTCCGGCGGCGGTGGCGTGACCGGCCGCCGCGCCGGCCCCGCCGGGGAGGCCGACCGCGGCGCAGGCGCCGGGCAGGGCGTAGGCGAGCTGGTGGGCGGCCTGGGCGCCGAGGAGCGCGGCGAGCCGCTGGGGGTCGGACAGGCGGCGGCGCGTGAGCGCGTACGCCCCGGCGGCCGGTGTGCCGAGCAGGACGGCCGGGAGCGCCCACCGGGGCAGGTGGCCCTGGGCCAGCAGGTGGCCGGCCATGGGGAGGAGGACGCAGAGGGCGGCGACCGCCGATGCCGCGAGCCCCTGTCCGACGCCGCGGGCTCGCGCCGCGGGGCGGGTCGGGAGGGGTGCGGGCATCGGGTCGGCGCTCTCGTCGTCCGGAAGGGCGTCCTCGCGGCGGCGCGGGCGCGCCGGGACGTGTCCGGGCAGGCTATCCCGTGCGGTGGGGCCTGCCGCGGCCGCCTCCCCCGTGCCGGCCGGCGGGCCGGGCGAGCGCGGCGGCGGCGACGCCGGGCCACAGCTCCCGCAGCCACGCCTCGGCGGTGGGTGCCGAGGGCAGTCCGGGCGGCAGGGAGTCGTGCAGGGCGGCGGTCTCGGGCTCCAGTTCCCGGCAGCGGACCAGCGTCGCCGGCTCCTCGGGGCCCCGGGCGGCGACCGCGACGCTCCGCAGGAACATGACGTTGGCCGCCACCAGCCAGGGCTGCTGCTCCAGTCCCGCCACGCCGGAGGAGCCGTGGTTCGCGCTCGCGAGCGCCCACGGGTCGGGGGCGAGGTACCGCACCGCCCCCACGCCCGTGAAGGCCGCGGCGGCGGTGCACATGGAGCAGGGTTCCTGGGTGCTCCACAGGGTGAGGGTGCCGAGGTCCCACTCGGTCCGCGCGGCGGCCAGCGCGTTGAGCTCGGCGTGCGCCAGCGGCGTGCCGCGCAGGGCGCCGGCTCCGGGACCGTCGTCGTACGCCTGGTTGCGCCCCTCGGCGCGTACCGTCCCGTTCGCGTCGGTGAGCACGGATCCCACCGCGAGTCCGCCCGCCCGGAGCGCCTCGTAGGCCAGCGCCAGGCAGCGCCGGACCGCCTCGGGCGCCGCCGGCCATGCCTCGTCGAAGATCGTCACAGCGAGCAAGATCTCACAGCGGGGTCGCCGCGCGGAGCCCGGGGTTCGCCTCGGGACCCCCGAACTCCTCGCCCCCGTAACGCACTTCGCCGGTCTTCCCGTCGGCGTCGAGGTCCTGGGCGGTCTCCTCGGCGAGGGGCGGTCCCCCCTCCCCGTCCACGGGGGCTCGTCCGGGGGCGGGTGCGGGCCCGGCCGGGACGGAGGCGCGGTCGGGCGCGGTCGCGGCACGGGCGGCCCGGTCGGGGACGGGAGCGGTCGCGGCACGGGCGGCCTGGTCGGGCACGGGAGCGGTCGCGGCACGGGCGGCCTGGTCGGGCACGGGAGCGGTCGCGGCACGGGCGGCCTGGTCGGGCACGGGAGCGGCCCGGTCGGGCGCCGGGGCGGTCGCGGCGCGGGTGGCGGGGCCCGAGAAGCGGAGGTGCCCGTCGGCGATCTCCTCCTGCCGGAGCAGCCTGCGGTCGCCGTGGTAGCTCGTCGACGTCGCCCAGGGCGCCTCGGGGCCCTGCCGGGGAAGGTGGTCCAGCGCGCGCCGGACGTAGCCGGCCCCGAAGTCGAGCATGGGGCGGGTGGGCAGGCCGGGTTCGCTCTCGGGCCAGGCGGTGTCGTGGCCGTGCCGGTCCATGTGGGCGAGCAGCCGGCAGACGTACGCGCAGAGCAGTCCGATCTTGAGCGTCCACGAGGCGTGGGTGTACCCGATGGCGAGGTTGAGGTTGGGGACGCCGGACAGCATCGTGCCCCGGTAGAGCAGCGAGTCGGCCGGCGAGACCTCCGTGCCGTCGACGGTCAGGCGTATGCCGCCCAGGAGCCGGAGGTCGAGTCCGGTGGCGGTGACGATGACGTCCGCGGGGAGCTCCCGGCCGGACGCGAGCAGGATCCCGTCCTCGGTGAAGGTGGCGATCCGGTCGGTGACGACCGAGGCCCGGCCGGAGCCGATGGCCTTGAACAGGTCGCCGCCGGGTGCCGCGCAGAGCCGCTGGTCCCAGGGGTCGTACGGCGGGGAGAAGTGTTCGTCGACGGGGAAGCCGGCGGGCAGGAGGCGGGCGTTGGCCGCGCGGATCAGCTTCCGGGTCGCGGTGGGATGGCGGCGGGAGAGCCGCCAGAACAGCTGCTGGCGGACGATGTTCTTGCGGCGGCTCAGGGCGTGGCCGCGCTCGTCGCCCAGCAGACCGCGCAGTAGCCGGGCGAGCCGGTCCTCCTTCGGGACGGGCACGATGTACGTCGGTGTCCGCTGGAGCATGGTGACGTGCGCCGTCTCCTCCGCCATCGCCGGGACCAGCGTGACGGCGGTGGCGCCGCTGCCGATGACGACCACGCGCTTGCCGCGGTGGTCGAGGTCTTCGGGCCAGTGCTGGGGGTGGACGATCCGCCCGCGGAAGCGGTCGCGGCCCTCGAAGCGCGGGGTGTGGCCCTCGTCGTACCGGTAGTAGCCGGTGGCGCAGAAGATCCACCCGGCGGTGAGGTCGACCCGCTCGACCGCCCCCGTCTCCGGGTCGGTGCGCTCGGTCCGGACGGTCCAGCGGGCCCGGTCGGACGACCAGTGGGCATCGAGCACCTTGTGGTGGTACCGGATGTGCGCGTCGAGGCCGTTCTCCGTCACCGTCTCCCGGAGGTACGACAGGACGCGCGAGCCGGTGGCGATCGACTCCCGGTCGCGCCAGGGCTTGAACGCGTAGCCGAAGGTGTAGAGGTCGGAGTCGGAGCGGACTCCGGGGTACCGGAAGAGGTCCCAGGTCCCGCCGGAGGCGCCCCGGGCCTCCAGGATCGCGAACGATCTGCCCGGATGCTCCAGTCGCAGATAGCGGCCGGCGCCGATGCCGGAGATCCCGGCGCCGACGATCAGGACGTCCAGGTGCTCCACGCGCGGCTCGTACGAAGTCATGGGGAAGAGCATGCGTCACCCGCCGCCGCGTCCTCACGGCGGGCCGCCCGCGGGACGGCGGACGGGGCTCCCGGGGGACGGCGGACGGGGCTCCCGCGGGAGGGCGGACGAAGCGCAGGGTCACAACCTGGTGAACCCCGCCCACCGACCGTGACCGCTCCGTCAGGCTGGACCGATGCGCCTCACGAACACCGCTCTCGTCGCCGGCACCGCACTCCTGGTCCTCACCCTCTCCGGTTGCGAGGAGGGCGGCGGGACCGGCTCCGACAAGCCGGCCACCGGCCGCACCGGCACGCCGGCCCGCACGCCGGCCGCCACGCCGGCGACCGGCGACGACGAGGTGGGCACGCTGGCGGACATGACCGGCAAGGGCCTCCAGTCCGCCCAGGACCAGGCCCAGGCCGCCGGCTTCTTCGCCCTGCGCTCCCACGACGCCCTCGGCCGGGGACGCGCCCAGGCGCTGGACCGCAACTGGAAGGTGTGCGGCCAGACGCCGGGCGCGGGCGAGCACCCCACCGACGTCACGGTCGACTTCGCGACGGTCAGGCTGGAGGAGGAGTGCCCCGGGAAGGACCAGGGCGCCGCCGAGCCGGAGACGGCCACCACCATGCCGGACTTCACGGGGAAGTCCGTCAAGATCGCCCGGCGGTCCCTGGACTCCTCGACGAGCCTCACGGTCACCGACGCGTCCCCGCAGGGCCGGATGATCCTCGTGGAGTCCAACTGGCGGGTCTGCACCCAGGACCCGGCCGCCGGGACCGCGCTCGACGGCCGGCCCGTCGCCCTCACCGCCGTGAAGTTCGACGAGACCTGCTGACCCTCGCGGCGGGCGGGCGACAGGCGGGCGAGCGGGGGCGGGCGACAGGCGGTCGAGCGGGCGGTGGGCGGACGGGTGCGGAACCGGCCCCGAGTCCGGTCCGCGCCTTCACCCTCACCCCCGTCCACCCCCTGCCCCCCGCCCACCGCCCACCGCCCACCGCCCAGGGTGTTACCGGGCGGCCGGGGCGTCGAAGCGCACCGAGCGGAGTTCCAGGGTGTCCTTGGCGGGCTTGCCGTGGGCCCGCAGCCGCCACTCGGCCCCGGTGCAGCTCGCGCCCAGGTAGACGGTGACGGCCGCGTCGGTGTCGTTGTGCGGGCCGTAGCCGGGGAGCTCGTCGTCCTCGCCCACGGCGTGGAGGTTGACGCACTTGCCGCCGTGCGGGTCGTGGAGGGTGACGTGGCGCTCCTGGCCGTAGCCGTCGACGTACTTGTAGTGGAACTCGCCCTGGGCCGCCTGGGCGGAACCGGCCGTCGACAGGAGGAGCGCGAAGGCGCCGAGGGAGGCGCCGAGCGTGGTGCGCAGCTTCATGGCGGGAAACCCTTCCGGAGATGATCAAGGAGGAAGGGCCTCACCCTACGAATGGGGCCGGAAGGCGAATCGATCCGCCGGACCGCCCCCTCCCCCGTGTCGCGGCGGCGCCACCCGATCGGCCCCGCCGGAGCCCGCGGACCGACCCCCTCCATACGAGCGGCGGGCCGGACGATCCGCGTGTCGCCGCGAACGAGATCCACTGATGAAACGTATCTCTCATTGCATGACTCCTGACATGGAACACCCGCTGCACGCACACCTGCGCGAGCGCTTCGGCCACGAGGACGGATGGACGGAGGCGACCTCGCTGATCGCGCCCTACCTGCGGATCGTCGTCGACGCCCTGGAGCCGGAGGACGCCGTGACGTTCCTGACGGCGGTGCGCGAGGCGCTGAACGAGGAGGCCGCACGGGCAGGAACGATTCACCTCGGGTTCGGCGCGCACCTCTGGTCCCGGCTCGACGCCGGGTTCTGGGACGCCTCGCCCGCCAAGGCCTCGGCGTGGGAGGCGGCGCTCGCCATGCACCGCCTGGCGACCCTCGTCCCCTCCCCCGGCCTGCCGGACCTGGTCGACACGGGCCTGCGCTGCTGCCGGAGCGTACGGATCCCGGTGGGCCGGTAGCGGCCGGACGGTCCGTCCGCCGGACGCGCGGCGGGGCGGCCGCCTCCGGAGCGCCCGGTGGCGGCCGTCCCTCCGGGCGTCACGCGACGGCCGTTCCCTCCAGCTCCACCAGCTGGCCGGGGACGGCCAGCCGGGTCACCCCGAGCATCGTGGTGACGGGGGCGACGCCCGCCGCGGCCAGCCGGCCAGCACGCCGTAGTGCGGGAGGAGGGCGTCGACGTCGACCGTGTGGACGTTGAGGCGGACGAGGTTCGCGAGGGTCATGCCGGCCCCGGCCAGCACCGCCTCCACGTTCTCGACGGCGACCGCCGGCTGTGCCGCCATGTCGCCGTCGTGCAGGGGCCTGCCCTCGGCGCTCGTCGCCGTCTGGCCCGAGAGGTAGAGGGTGCGGGTCTGACCGGTGACCAGTTCTCCCTGGTTGAAGCCCCATTCCTCGGACCACACCACCGGGTTGACCGCGGTTCGCTCGATCGTCATGTCTGCTCCGTTCCGTTCGTCGCGTGCGCCGCGTCCGTCGGGCTCGATGCGTGCGCCGCGCGGCCGCGTGGTCGCGTGCGATGCGTGTGCTTTCGCGTCTTCGCCGTGCCCGCGGCGTCGTGGGAAGGAGCCTGCCAAGGAATCACGACACCCTTCGTCATGTATGCCGGTACGGTTCCCGCGTGCGCGCCGACCGGCTGGTTTCCCTGGTGCTCCTGCTGCGCCGACGGGGCCGGATGACCGCCGGCGCGCTCGCCCGCGAGCTGGAGGTGTCCACCCGTACCGTGCTGCGCGACATCGAGGCCCTGTCCGCGGCCGGCGTCCCGGTCTACGCCGAACGCGGCCGGCACGGCGCTTCGCACTGCTGCCCGGTTTCTGGACCGAGCCGACCGGGGTGAGCCACGAGGAGGCCATCGCCCTGCTGGCGGCGGGACCGGGGCGCGGGGAGCGGGCGTTCGGTCTCGGGGCGGCCCTCGCCTAGGCGCTGCGGAAGGTGGTCGACGCGCTGCCCGAGGACCACCAGGCCACCGCCGGGGACGCGGCCCGGCGCTTCCTCGTCGAACCGGAGACCGACCTCCTCGCGCGCCGGGCGGTCACGGAGGACGTGCCCGCCACCGCGATGGGCGAGGTCCGGCGCGCGGTGCTCTCCGGACGCAAGCTGCGGATCCACTACGCGGCCGCCGACCGGCCCGCGCGGTGGCGGACCGTCGACCCGATCGGCCTGGTGACCGTGCGCGACCGGACCTACCTGCCGGCCACCCGGGCGGGCGCGGACCGCACCTACCGCCTGTCGCGGGTCCTCGCCGCCGAGGAACTGCCCGAACCGGCGGAGCGGCCCGACCAGGTCGACCTGGACCGGATCTGGCGGGAACGCTCGGCCGTCTTCCTCTCCGGCGGCGACCACCTCACCGTCCTGATCCGGCTGGATCCCGTGCGGCGCGAGGAACTCCTCGACACCGTGCTGGCGGTCCGGGCCGAGGAGCCCGCGGCGGACGGGCGGCTCCGGCTGGAGGTGGTCTTCCAGGACGCGCGCCACGCCCTCTGGGCGCTGTGGCGGCTCGGCACGGACGCGGAGGCCCTGGCGCCCGAGTCCCTCCGCGCCTCGCTGCGCGAACGCGCCGCCGCGTTCGGCGCCTTGTACGGCACCCCGCCACCCTGAGGACCGCCCGGCCCGGGAATCCGGCCCGGGAATCCGGCCGGGGGATCCGGCCCGGGGATCCGGCCCGGGGATCCAGCCCGAGGCTCCGGCGGCCCGGGGATCCGGCCCGAGGCCCGGCCCTGGCGCCGGACCGCCGGAGCCTCGGGTCGCCCGCCCGCCGGTCCTTTCGGCACGCGGGGGCCCGAAGCGCCCGTCAGGCGGAGGCGCGCGCTCCTCGGATCGGGCCCGCTCCACGCGGTCGGTGACCTCGACGCCGATCGGGGCGGCGAGCCGGGCGACGCGCGCGCCGTCCTCGTACCCGTCGGCGTGGACGTGGACCGAGTGGTCCGGCGACGGCTCTTCCGGACAGGGGTCGCGGGAGTGCGGCGAGAGGGTGAGGTGCGCGAACTCCCGGGAGACGGCCAGCAGCCCCGCTTCCGGCACCGCGGGTCAGGCGTCCAGGTCCGAGCGGACGACCGCCGGAGCGTCGCACACGCGGGGAACCCGCGGACCGCCGGGCCGGCGGCCGCGCCCCGGCGCGGGGGCGGCGGCGGGAGCGGCGGCACGGGCGGGCCCGTGTGCGGTGTCAGGTGGCGCGGTGGGGGTCGGGGGGCGTGCGGCAGGCGCTGGGGCGGCGGCCGGTGTGCCGGACGAAGAGGGTGGTGAAGGTGCCCGCGTCGCGGTAGCCGACGTCGGCGGCGATCGCGGCGACGGTCCTGTCGGTGGTCTCCAGGAGGTGGCGGGCCCTGCGAACGCGCGCGGAGTGCAGGTAGGCGAGGGGGGTCCGGCCGGTCTCGGCGCCGAAGCGGCGCAGCATCGTCCGGGTGCTGACGCCGAACTCCCGGGACAGGGCCGGCAGGTCGTACCGCGCGGCGAGGTCCCGGTCGAGCCGGCGCATGACGCCGGCGGCGAAGCCGTGCCCGGGCGCGGGGAGGAGGGCGGTGTCGACGTAGGGCGTCTGGGAGGAGCGCGTGTCGTCGAGGAGGGCCACGCGGGCCGTCGCCCGGGCGACACCGGGGCCCTCCCGGTCGCGGACGAAGGACAGGGCGAAGTCGTACATGGCGCTGAAGGCGGCGGTGGTCGTCACTCCGCGGTCGGTCACCACCAGCCGCTCCCTGCGCAGCAGGACCTCGGGGTACCGGCGGGCCAGGCGGTCCGCGTACAGCCAGCCGGTCGTCGCCCCCCGGCCGCGGAGGAGTCCGGCCTCGGCGAGGAGGAAGGCCCCCACGCAGACGGCCACCACGGCGGTGCCGGCGGCGGCCTGCGCCCGGATCGTGGCGAGCTCCGGGCCGAGGCCGGCGAGCGCCGCTTCCGGCTCGCCCGCCGGGGTGGGTTCGAAGCCCGGCACGACCAGGACGTCGGCCGGGCGCACCGCGGCGACGTCGAGCCGGAAGCCCCCGGAGGCGACGACCCGGCGGCGGGGCGAGACCACGGCGGTCTCGTACGCGGCCCGGCCCGCGCCCCGTGCCGCGGCGACGTGCGCCGCCATGGTGAGGAGGTCGGGGACGCCGTACACCTCGGAGGCGAAGACGCCGGGGTAGGCGAGCACGCTCACGCGCACGGGGGTCACGGGCCACCTCCGACGGGCCGGGGGACAGCGGACGAGGAGCCACGGGCGACGGACGACGGACGACGGACGACGGGCCGGGAACCACGGCACCGCCGTCCGACCGCCGACCACCGACCACCGACCACCGACCACCGACCACCGACCACGATGTACGGACAAGGGAACGACCACCACACCCGTGGCGGGATCCCCCGGGGATCAGGCGACATCGCCGGTTCTCCGGGAGGCGTCGCTCCCCCCATCCTGCCTGTCATGACGAGCGGACAGAAACAGGACGACGACCCGCTGGACGACTTCGGGCGGCGGGACGTCGAGGTGGAGGGCGTCGGCAAGCGCGTGTACGTCTCGGGCGCGGGACCCGCGGTCGTCGTCATGCCGGAGATGCCGGGCATCAGTCCGGACGTGGCGCGGTTCGCGCGGTGGGTGCGGGACGCGGGGTTCTCCGTGTACGTGCCCTCGCTGTTCGGGGTCGACGGGGCCTATCCGCGGACCGCGCCGGCGGAGGGCGTCCTGCGGCGCGCCTGCGTCGCCGCCGAGTTCCGGGCCTTCGCGGGCGGGGGCACGAGTCCGGTGGTGGCGTGGCTGCGGGGCCTGGCGCGGGCGGCGCACGCGGAGCGGGGCGGGCCGGGGGTCGGGGCCATCGGCCTCTGCTTCACCGGCAACTTCGCCCTCTCCATGGTGCTCGAACCCGCCGTCGTGGCACCGGTGGTGAACCACCCGTCGCTGCCGCTCGACGATCCGGCGGGGCTCGAACTGAGCGCGGCCGACGCCTCGGCCGTGGCCGACCGGGTCCGGCGGGACGGCCTGAAGGTGCTCGCGTACCGCTTCGAGGACGACCGGTGGTGCACGGGACGGCGGTTCGCCGCGTACCGCGCGCTGCTCGGTGACGCGTTCGACGGGCGGGTCCTGCCGGCCGGCGCGGCGAACCCGGACCCGCCGCCCTTCTTCCGCGACGCCGTGGGCTCCGCGCACAGCGTCGTCACGGCCCATCTCGTGGACACGGCCGGCCACCCCACCCTGCGGGCCCGCGACGAGATCATCGCCTTCCTCGCGGAGCGGCTCGGCAACCGGGGCACGACGCCTCGCAGGTGAGCCGAAGGAGGCGAACTCCCTTCCCCCACGGCGCCGTTCAACTCCTCGCCCCCCTCAATGGATAGTAGAGAGTGCTATTATCCATTGTTGGCGTCCTCGACGACCGAAAGGGGTCCGCTCCATGTTCGGCACGCTCATGCTGCTCGCCGTCCCCTCCGTGCTCTTCCGGCTGCTCGGCGCGTGCGGCGTCCGCCGCTTCGCGACCTGGCGGGAGTCCGTGGTGCACGGCCTCGCCGTGATGCTCGTCTTCACGGCGAGCGCGCACTTCGTCCCCGCGGACTTCGGGCCGATGCCCGGCCACGCGGATCTCGTGGCGATGGTCCCGCCGTTCGTGCCCCTCCCCCACCTGGCGGTGTACGTCACCGGCGTGCTGGAACTCGCGGGCGCCGCCGGACTCCTCCGGGCGTCCACCCGGCCGGCGGCCGGACTCGGGCTGGCCGCGCTGTTCGTCCTGATGCTGCCGGCCAACATCCACGCGGCCGTCTCGGACGTCCCCTTCGACGGAGGACCGGCCACCCCGCTGTGGTTCAGGATCCCGGAGCAGCTGCTCTTCATCGGCATCGCCCTGTGGGCGCACGGACCGGTGCGACCGACGGGGACGCGGAGGGCCCGCGGGGTCCCCGCCGGTTAGGTCGCGCTTCCGACCGGGTTCCGGTCCGCACCTCGCTTCGCGATGATCATGATGGGGGCATGGGGGGTCTTCCCGACGAGCAGTGGATCAGTGCTGGAGTCCTTGTCGCCTGCGGCGGGTATGCGTCGCAGGTCGCCGGGTCGGCGGCGGCGGGTGGGCGGTGTGCGGCGGCGGGTGTGCGGCGGCGGGCGGGGCGGTCCACCAGCCGCCGGGGCGACAGCGGGTCCGGTCGGCGCGGTGACGGCGGTGCCGGCGTGGTCGTCTGCACCGCCGTCACCGCGCCGACCGCGCCGTTCGCGGCCGGACCCGGCGGTGGGGCGAACCCCGGGGGCCGAGCGTGCGCGGCGTGCGATCAGCCGCCGGGCACCGGCCCGGGGCGGCCGGCACCGGTTCGTATGCTGGCGGCATGATCCCCGCTTCCCCGCCGACGGACGTCACCCTGCGTCAGCTGCTCGCCCACGACGAGGACGGCCTCCTGCGTCTGCTGCTGGCTCCCACCGGGCAGGACGTCGTCGTGCGGGGCGTGGTCATCGGCGACGAAGGGGCCGAGCGGCCGCACGACGGGCGCGTCGTCCTGGCGGCGGGGCCGGGGAGCGAGCCCGGGGCGGCGGCGGGCGCCGTGCGGGAGGCAGCCCGGCGGGGCGCCGCCGCGGTGGTCGTCAGAAGCCGCGGCGCCGAGCCGCCGTTCGAGGAGGTCGTCGCGGCCGCGCGGGAGACCGGCGTCGCGCTGCTGGAGCGGGCCGCGTGGGCGGACTGGGCCGACACCGTCGAACTCCTCCGCTCGGCAATGGCGTTCGCGGCCGTGGGGAGCGGGGACCGGCTCGCGGGGGACATCGCGGGCGGCGGTCTCGCCGTACTGGCCCAGGAGGTGGCCCGCTACTGCCGGGCATCCATCACCATCGAGGACACCCGGTTCCGTCTGCTCGCGCACTCCGCGACCAGCACCGCCGCCGACCCCGAGCGCACCTCGACGATCCTCGGCGGCAAGGTGCCCGACCGGCGCGTCGCGCAACTGCGGCGCAGCGGACTGCTGCGCGCGCTGTGGACCTCCCGCGACGTCATCCACCGCGCCGCCGACGAGGGCGACCCCGAGCGGCTCGTCGTCGCCATCCGCAGCGGTGGGGAGATGCTCGGCTCCATCTGGGCGGCGGCCGACGGCAGCAGCTTCTCCCCGGACGCCGAGGAGGCGCTGCGGCGCGCCGCCGACGTCGCCGTGCCCCACCTCCTGCAGCACCGCCTGCGGACGGCCGTCAACCGGCGCCGGGAGGAGCACGCGCTGCGCGGCCTGCTGGGCGGCGAGGGCGACGCGGGCTCGCACCTGTGGTCGCTCGGACTGGCGCCCGAGACGCCGTGCGCCGTGGTCGTCGCGGAGCGGGACCGCCCGACGGGCGATGCCACCGAGCGCAGCCTTCAGGCCCTGTGGCTGCAGGCGACGGCGCACCGTCCCGACGTGCGGGTCATGAGGGAGAGCGACCGGATCACCGTGCTGCTGCCCCTGCCCGAGGGGGACGGGCGCGAGGCGCTGGGACTTGCCCGCGAACTCGACTCCCTGGCCACCGCCCTGCCCGACGCGCCCCCGGTGTGGATCGGCGTCGGCCCCATGGTCCCGACGCCGATCCACGCCGCGGACTCCTGCGAGCAGGCCCGATGGGTCGTCCGTGCCCTGCGCGAGCGCGCGGCACGCCCCTCCGGGGCGTCAGTCCCTGCCGCGCGGTACGCGGGCCACGGCGACGTGGCGCACACGGTGACGGTGCTGCGGCTCCTCGACGCCGTCCGGCCCGTGTGGCAGCGGCACGGCGGGGCGGTTCACGACCTGCTCACGGCCGACTTCTCCGCCGGAGGAGAGCTGGTCCGCTCGCTCGCCGCCTACCTCGACGCGGGCGGCGACATCCCGCGCGCCGCGCAGCGCCTCGTCGTGCACCCCAACACCCTGCGCTACCGGCTGCGGAGGGCGCGCGAGCGCTTCGGGATCGACCTCGACGACCCCGACACCCGGCTGGTCGTCACCCTGGCGGTCCGCCTCGCCGACACCGCCGACGGACGGCCACCGGAAAGCACTTGATCCGTTTTGTCGCGGTGTTGTTCCTGGTGGACAGGGAATCGCCGCGGTTTTGTCCGGGGCGACGAAGACGCGGAGCCCGCCGACACCGGAAGCTCGTGCCACTTCCTTCCGCACCCCACGACGAAAGCCGGCACGTGAACGCGCATCCTGACGCCGTCCCGCACCCGCCCACCGCATCCGTCGACCGGGTCTCCCGGGTCCTTCGGCACGCGCTCGACCACGGGCTGCTCGGCACCCACCAGCCGGTGGCCGGATTCATCGACACGGACGGCGTCCGCGCCGGCGTCCGCGCCCTGCGCACGGCCTTCGACGCGGTCCCCGACGTGCTGCACACCTTCGCGGTGAAGGCGTCCTCCCTGGTACCGGTGCTGCGGCTCCTCACCGACC
This sequence comes from Streptomyces omiyaensis, assembly GCF_014650895.1. Lineage (GTDB taxonomy): Bacteria > Actinomycetota > Actinomycetes > Streptomycetales > Streptomycetaceae > Streptomyces > Streptomyces omiyaensis. Next base: position 174,957 of record NZ_BMVV01000009.1, on the reverse strand, counting down.
AGGGCATGGGCTGCGAAGTGGCGAGCCCCGGCGAACTGCGCCTCGCCCTCGACGCCGGATGCGACCCGGCCCGCATCGTGCTCGACTCGCCCGCCAAGACCCGCGAGGAGATAGCCGAGGCACTCGCCCTCGGCATCGCCCTCAACGCCGACAACCTCGACGAACTCGACCGCATCGACGCGCTTCGCCCCGCCGGCTGCGCCTCCGTGATCGGGCTGCGCGTCAACCCCCAGGTCGGCGGCGGCTCCATCGGCGCGATGAGCACGGCGACGTCGACGTCGAAGTTCGGTGTGGCGCTGCGCGACGAGGGCGCCCGCGAACGCGTCCACCGGGCGTTCGCCGAGCGGCCCTGGCTGACGCGGCTGCACGCCCACGTCGGCTCCCAGGGCTGCCCGTTGGAGCTGATCGCCGAGGGCATCGCCGAGACGTACCGGCTCGCGGAGGAGATCAACGACCGCCTCCGCCGGCGCCAGGTCACGAGCCTCGACATCGGCGGCGGCCTCCCGGTGAACTTCACCGACGACGCGGTGCGCCCCACCTACGACGACTACGTCACCGCGTTGCGCACCGCCGTGCCCGCCCTGTTCGAGGGCCGCTACGGCCTGGTGACCGAGTTCGGCAGGTCGCTGCTGGCCAAGAACGGCTTCATCGCCGCCCGCGTCGAGTACGCCAAGGAGGCCGGCGGCCGCCGGATCGCCGTGACCCACGCGGGCGCGCAGACCGCGACGCGCACGGTCTTCATGCCGGAGGCCTGGCCGTTGCGGGTGGGCGCCTTCGACGCGGACGGCAGGCCGAAGCACGGGCCGACCGTGCCCCAGGACCTCGCGGGACCGTGCTGCTTCGCGGGCGACGTCGTCGCCTCCGCACGCGAACTGCCCGTCCTGGAGGAAGGCGACTTCGTCGTCCTCCGCGACACGGGCGCCTACTACTTCTCGACGCCGTGGGCGTACAACAGCCTGCCCCGCCCCGCCGTCCACGGGTACGCCCTCGACGGCGGGACCGTGCGCTGCGCACCCGTACGCGACGCGCAGACCCTCGACGAGATCGCCGCGGAGAGCGGCGCCCGGCACGCCGACGGGCTGCTCGCCCTGACCACGGCGCGAACCGCCTCCTGATCCCCACGCCCCGCCCCCGCACGCGCGATCCGAGGACCGACCATGCCCGTGTCCGCCGCAAACGGCACCCACACCGACGCCCCTCCCCGCCCAAAGCCACGCCGTCGCGTCGTCCTCCTGCCGGCCGCGGCCGTCGCCCTCGCGGCCAGCCTCGTGGTGGGGCTGCTCACCCACGGCCCGACGGCCTGGGGCCTGTTGCCGATCGCCCTGTACGCCGTGCTCGCCCTGACCGGCATGGACCTCCTCCTGGTCACCGCTCTCGCGCTGGCCGGCTCCGTCCTCGTCGCGCTGCCGCCGCCCGCAGAAACAGGCGACGTCCTCGCGGCATCGGTGATCGACCCGGTCACCGTCATCGGCGTGATCATCGTGTTCGGCGCGGCGACCGGCGAGGTGCTTCGGGTCACGGGCGTCGCCGACGCCCTCGTGCGCGGCATCATGCGGATCGTCGACGGACACGGCACCACGGTCCTCATGTACGGCATGCTGCTCGCCTGCCTGGTGCTGGTCGCCGCGCTCGGCACGCTCGCGGGAGCCCTCGCGATCGCCGCGCCGCTGCTCGTCCCCATCGCCGCGAACGCCGGGTTCACCCGGTCCGCCACGGCCGCGACCATGTTCCTCGGCGGGTGCGCGGGCCTCGCCCTCGCACCGTTCGCCGGCTCGAACATCGCCATCATGAACACCGCGGACGTCGGTTACCTCACGTATGTCACGGTCGGCGCCGGTCCCCTGGTCCTGCTCTCCCTGGTGCTCGCGGCGGTCGTCGTGCCCTGGGTGCAGCGCAGCAGCGCGGCCCGCGAGGACTTCTACCACCCCGGCGAGGTCACCGGACCGAGCGCGAGCACCGGCGCCGGCCCCACGGCCCGCACCCGGCGTGCGACGTGGGCCTTCGCGCTGGCCCTCGCCGTGACGGTCGTCCACGCCACCGCGACCAAGGCGGGCACCACCTTCCCGCTCGTCGCCCTGCCGCTGATGGCGCTGGTCACGGCGACGGCGGCCGGACTGTCGCCACGGCGCGCGGGCCGGGCCCTGCTCACCGGGGCCCGCCGCATGCTGCCGATGCTGGTGCTGTTCTGGATGCTGGCCGCCCTCTTCGGCTTCATCGACCTGCTCAAGCCGTACGACGTCGTCCTGGACACCTTCGGATCGCAGCTGTCCCACATGGCGGCCCTGCCCCTGGCCCTCGCCGTCGCGGCCCTCGGCTGGGTCGGCGTGCCCGGCGCCACCGCCGCCCAGGTCATCCTGATCGGCGAGGTGTTCGGCCCGCTCGGCACGGAGCTGGGCATCGGTCCGGCCGCCTGGGTGATCGTCCTGCTGTGGGCGTCCAAGGCCGACACGTACGGCCCCCTGCCCAACGCCAACATGGTCGGCGCCATGGGCCTGGCCCGCGCCGACCGGCTGCCCTACCTCCTCGGCACCGGCTGGGCCCTGCTCGTCCCGGCGTGTGCGCTGTACACGGCGCTGCTGGCGCTGATCCTGTGAGACCCCGGCCGCCCACCGCCCTTTCCTCGACCGCACCACCCTCCGGAAGCGAGCGCGACATGCCCGAACAGACCGCCCCGTACGACGTGCTGATCACCGGTGGAACGGTGATCGACGGGACGGGCGCGGCCCCGCGCCGCGCAGACCTCGCCGTGCGCGGGGGCCGTATCGTCCACGTGGGGGAGCCCGCCCCGACGGCGACCGCCACCACGGTGCTGGACGCGGCCGGACTCACCGTCACCCCGGGCTTCATCGACCTGCACTCCCACGCCGACTTCTCCGTCCTGGCCATGCCCGACGCCGAGGCCTGTCTGCGACAGGGCGTGACGACCCTCGTCACCGGCAACTGCGGGCTGTCACCCTTCCCGCAGGCCCCCGACGAGGGCCGGGACGCGGCGGGTCCCGGCACGCCCGCCGGTGGCCGGTGGTACGACCTCGACGCCTTCGCGGCCGCAGTGGACGAGGCCCGCCCCGCGCTCAACATCGCTCCGCTCATCGGTCACGGCGCCCTGCGCACCGCCGTGATGGGAACCGGGCGCGCCCCCGCGGGGGACGCGGAACTCGCTTCCATGCGCGCCCTGTTGGCGACCGCCGCCGCTCAGGGGGCCTTCGGGATGTCCACCGGACTGATCTACGCCCCGGGCTCCTTCGCGAGCACCGACGAGATCGTGGCGCTGGCCCGCGAGGCGGCAGCCCACGACCTGCTCTACGCCACGCACATGCGCGACGAGGGCGACCACCTGATCGAGGCCGTGCGGGAAGCCCTCGACGTGGCGACCGCTTCCCGGGTGCGTCTCCAGATCTCCCACCTGAAGGCGATGGGGCCGGCCAACCACGGCGCGGTGGACACCGCCCTCGCGATGATCGACACGGCGGTGCGCGACGGCCTGGACGTGGCCTGCGACGTGTATCCGTACACCGCCTCCTCGACCCGGCTGACCTCCCGGCTGCCCGACTGGGCCATGGACGGCGGACCCGCCGCGCTCCTGGAACGCCTCGCCGACCCCGAGACCCACGAACGGATCCTCGCCGGCCTCCGTCCGGCGGTGGGCCGTACCTTCCTGCCCGAAGGTGTCGTCCTCGCCATGATGGGCCCGGGCCGCTACAGCGACCGGATCGGCGACAGCATCGCCGACGTCGCCCGCGACGAGGACGTCGAGCCGGCCGCCGCGGTCCTGAACGTGCTGGCCGCGCACCGGGGCGAGGTGATGATCGTCAACCACGCGATGGCGGAGGACGACGTCGACACCGTGCTGCGCCATCCTTCCAGTGCCGTCGCCAGCGACGGCTGGGTCCTGCACGCCCCGGGCGACGGCCACCCCCATCCGCGGAACTTCGGCACCTTCGCCCGGGTCATCGGCCACTACGTCCGCGAGAACCGGGTCCTCGAACTCGCCGACGCCGTACGCAAGATGACCTCGCTGCCCGCGTCCCGCCTTCCGCTGCCCGACCGGGGCACCCTGGCCCCCGGCCAGGTCGCGGATGTCGTCGTCCTGGACCCGGCCGCCGTGACCGACCGCGCCACCTTCGCCGACCCGTGGCAGTACGCGACGGGTGTCCGCGACGTGCTGGTGGCAGGGGAGTGCGTGCTGCGCGGCGGCGAGGTGACGGGGGCACGGCCGGGACGCGCGCTGCGCCGGGACGCCGCGCGGAAGAGCCCCATCCGCAACCGGGGAACGATCGCCGGGCGGCCGGCGTGACCATGGCATCGGGCCGCGTCCTCCCGTCGCGGAGCGGACCGGCCGCCACAGAGGACGGCACCGGCGCCGCTCGGTCCACCGCGAGGCCCGAGCGATCAGCCGTCCCCCTGACCGAGCGCGCCGGCCCGGCAGGTCCGCGGTGTCCCGGATACGGCCGGGGCCTCGCGCCCCGCGGCGTTCCGAAGCCTTCCGGACGAGCGGGTTCCTCCGCTCACGGAACCCTCGTGAACGCCTCGGAGTGTTCGACGGCCCACTGGCGAAACGTGCGCGGGGGCGTTCCGAGGACGTCGGCCACCGTGTCGGTGAGGTACGCGGGCCGCTCGGCCGCTGCGCTCCACGCGGCGAGCAGCATGTCGATGACCGGGCCGGGCGCTGCGCCCTCCCACAGGCTTCGGAACTCCTCCGGCGTCATCTCCTCGAACGCGATCCGGCGTCCCAGGACGTCACCGATGACGCCCACCTGCGCTGCCTGAGTCAGCGATTCGGGGCCCGTGAGGACGTAGTCGCGTCCCGAGTGGCCGCCCTGAGAGAGCGTTCGTGCCACAACGGCCGCGACGTCGCGGTCGTCGACCGGCGCCGACTCGGCAGCGCCATGGGGCCATCGGACGACGTCGCCGGCCCGGATCGCGGGCGCCCACCAGGCCAGCGCGTTGGACGCGAACATTCCCGGCCGGATGACCGTCGACTCGAGTCCGGTGGCCGCGATGAGCCGCTCGATGTCGGCGTGGAGCACCGCCATGGGATTGGGCTGCCGGAAGAGGGGGTGCGCGGTCCGGTGCGGGGAGGAGAGGAAGACGACCTTCCGCACCTGGGCCGCCAGTCGCCCGACGACTGGCGCCGCGGTCCGGGGCGGGGCGGTCCAGACGAGGAAGACCGCACCCGTACCGCTCAGGGCGGGGTCGAGCGACTCGGGCACGGTGAGGTCGCCGGTGAAGACCTCGACCTCCGCCGGCAGCGTCACGGCGGCCCGAGGGCGACGGACGAGAGCGCGGACCGGTACGCCCGCGTCGAGGAGGTGGTCGACGACGAGGCGGCCGACCCGGCCCGTGGCCCCGGTGACGAGCACGGGAGGAGTGTCTGTCCGATCCATGGAGCCCATAAAAACGTTACCGGGTTAAAAATGCAACCAGGTACCGAATGTTACGGTGGGCGGGTGAGCGAGTCGCCGGGACTGCGGGCCCGCAAGAAAGAACGCACGCGCGACGCCATCGGCGACGCGGCCGTATCGTTGTTCCTGGAGCACGGCTTCGACCACGTCTCGGTCAACGACATCGCCGCAGCGGCCGAGATCTCCAAACCGACCCTCTTCCGGTACTTCCCCACCAAGGAAGACCTGGTGCTGCACCGGTTCGCGGACCACCAGGGCGAAGCGGCGCGCGTCGTACGCGACCGCACGGCCGGCGTCGGGCCGGTGGCGGCACTGCACCGGCACTTCCGGGCCGGCCTCGATCGACGGGATCCCGTCACCGGCCTCAGCGATCACCCGGAGGTCGTCGCCTTCCACCGACTGGTCTTCACCACGCCGAGCCTGGCGGGACGCCTGATGCGGTACCAGATCGAGGACGAGGAGGCGCTCGCGGACGCCCTTGGCGAGGGCGTCCGGGCGCGTCTGCTGGCCGCCCAGGTGCTCGCGGTCCAACGGGTGCTCGCCCGGAGCAACTGGCAGAAGATCGCCGACGGCCGCACCGCCCACGACGTCCACCCCGAGGCCGTGACCGATGCAGACCAGGCATTCGACCGTCTGCGCTGACCTGGCCGCTCCCCGGCGGGGGGCGGCAGGGCGGCGGCTTTCCCGCACGCCGTCCGGGCCGTGCCCCGAGGATGCCCTGCCGTTGGCCGTACCTCGGAATTCGATGGCCGTCGGCCCTTCGCATGCGGAGATACTTCGGCATGAGCAGAATCGCCGAGGTCATCGTGCTGGCACCGTTCGCGGGCGAGGTGATGGAACCCCTGACGCGGCCGGACGACTCGCGCGAGTGGGGAGGCCGCTTCGAGCGGCTCCACCAGGTCGACGGATGGGTGGCCGAGTTCAACCGTGCAGGGGGGCGATCCGGTCTGTTTCGATGCCTGGAGTCCCTGGCGTGGCCGAACCCCGCGAGCGTGCAGGTGCTCGTCCACGACGAGGAGGACGACTGCTTCGGGCTGTGGATGATTCAGGACGGCGTGCTGACCGAGGTGGCACTTCCCGGCCACAGGCGTCTGCACCCTCCCGCGCCGGCCACCGCGGAGCACCCACCCGAGCCGGGCCTGCTGTGGCGGACGGACACGACCGCTCCGCCCGGTTTCTCCACCGAGCGCCAGGATCCACGCCCGGCCTGGTAGGGCTCGCCCATCCACCCGCTTCCCGGTGCCGGGTGCGGTCGGAGAACCAGTGCATCGCCACCGGCTCCGCCTCCTGGACCGGCGAACGGGTCCGCATCCGATGCGTCGCGGGCGTGTCGGGAACCGGATGCGCCCGCACGACGGACCTCCGGTTCCCCTGGAGGCACGGATCACACCGCGTCCCTGTCGGCACCGGCCCGACCCTCGAAGAGCCGGCATCGCCTCGGCGAGGGGAGATCGGCATGCGCGCACCTGCCGAAGGAAACCCCATGGAAATCCGGACAGTGGTTGTCGGCTTTGGGCGAGATGCTCGGCGCATGGAGAACGCACAGGCACTCGAGGGAAAGATCACCCTGGTCGCGGGCGCGACGCGCGGCGCCGGGCGGGCCATGGCCGTGGAACTGGGACGCGCCGGAGCCACCGTGTACGTCACGGGACGCACGACCCGTACTCACGTCAGCGAGGTCGGCCGGTCCACCGAGACCATCGAGGAGACCGCCGAACTGGTCGACGCGGCGGCCGGCGCCGAAGGCCGGGGCATCGCCGTGCCGACCGACCACCTGGAGCCGGAGCAGGTACGGGCACTCGTCGCCCGCATCGACCGGGAACAGGGCCGTCTCGACCTCCTCGTCAACGACCTCTGGGGCGGCGACGTCCACTTCGACATGGAGTTGCGCGAGCAGCCGAAGCTGTGGGAAATGGACCTCGACAAGGGACTGCGGGTCCTGCGCCTCGGCATCGAGTCGCACATCGTCACCAGCCACTGCGCCCTGCCGCTCCTGGTCCGCAACCGCGGCGGACTGCTCGTCGAGGTCACCGACGGCACCGAGGAGTACAACCGCACCACCTACCGCGAGCCGTTCTTCTACGACCTCGCCAAGACGACCCCGATCCGCATGGCGTACGGCCTGGGCGAGGAGTTGAAGGAGTTCGGCTGCACGGCCGTGTGCCTCACGCCGGGCTGGCTCCGCTCCGAGGCGATGCTCGACAGCGCCTTCCGCGTCACCGAGGAGAACTGGCGGGACGCCTGCGAGCAGGCTCCGCACTTCGCCATCTCCGAGTCGCCCGCGTACATCGGACGGGCGCTGGCCGCTCTCGCCGCCGATCCCGATGTGGCGCGCTGGAACGGGCGGTCCCTCTCCAGCGGGGGCCTGGCCCGGGAGTACGGCTTCACGGACACCGACGGCTCCGCGCCCGACGCCTGGCGCTATATCGCCGAGGTCGATCAGTCGAGCGCGTCCGCGGACGTCACGGGCTATCGGTGACCCGCGCGCCGCAGCACGCCACCGACCGCGCGAAGCGCTACCGCGGTCCGGACGGTCGAGGCCTCGAACAACGCTTGCTGACAGACCGGCCGAGATCTGTCCCTGGACGCGCCGGACGGCAAAAGCTCCGTACCCGGAGTCACGACGGCCGGCGCTTTCGGAAGACGGAGGGAGCCCGGGAAATCAAGGCGGCCCTCGGTGAGGGCGCCGTGGCGGCACAAGGCGGCGAGCGCCCCATGCGCCCTCGCGCTGCGCAGGTCGGGGCGTGATCGCATACGAGCACGCGCCCCCCGGAAGGGGCGTGGTCTCCACCGGGATTCGAACCCGGGTTTCCCGTTCCGGGCGAACCGGAGACGGGTGTCCTCGGCCGCTGGACGACGAAGGCCACGGCAGCAGCGTACGCGCCGCGGGACCGCGACCCGAAGGATTTCCTTCCCGGAGGGCGGCGGCCGGTGCCGTGGACCCCAGCGTGCGGCGGGTGCCCCTGCTGATCGTGTCGGCCCACTCGGCGCACACGGCGGAACGGGCGGACGGTCCCGGCGGCCCGCGCCGGGGCGAGGTGATGGTGATCGTTTCGTGACCGCGCGGCGGGCAACCATCCGCCCCGCGTGACCGTCATCGGAACATGCCCAAGAGAATCGTCCGCTCCGCCGCCGTGCTCGCCACCGTCTCCCTTCCGCTGAGCGCCTGTTCGGCCGGCGGGCAGGGCGCCGCACCACCGTCCCCGTCGGCGGCCGCCGCCCACCCGGTCTTCGGGCAGAAGACGGAACGGCAGGTCTTCCTCGCGGTGCGCGAGACGCAGAAGGCGCCCACGGCGCGCTTCGCCCAGAAGCTGACCTTCACGGGGAAGAAGGGCAGCATCGTCCGGACCACCACCGGCGGCCTGGACTTCGCCGGCGACCGCGGCCACGCCGAGGTCTCCTGGGACCTCCCCGCCAGGACCTCGGGAAAGGCGCGCACCGCCGTCCTCGGCGTCACCCCCGCACGTGAGGACGGCGAGACCGCGGGCACCTATCTGGTCGACCGCCAGCGGATCCGCTACCGCGCGGCCTCCTCCCCGTACTGGATCGACTACGCCCCCGCGGACACCTCCGGCGGCTCCGGCGGGCTCACGGACAACGATCCCCTGGAGTTCATGCGCGGCAGCGAGTCCCCGGTCGGCGGCACCCTCCTGGAGGCGCTGACGGCCGGAAAGGCGACCTCGTACCGGCAGACGCCGGCCGGCGGCCGCGCCTACCGGGCGGAGCTGTCCGACAGCGCGCTGTCCGTGCTCTTCCCTCACGACCTGCACCCCCACGTCGTCCTGTCCGGCCCGAGCGCGAGCCGGCGCCCGCCCGTCCCGCTCACCGTCGAGGTGGACGCCCGGGGCCGGATCACCCGGGCCGGGATCACCGTGGAGGACGCCTTCCGCAAGGACGGCGGCCTGGCGGACTTCACCACCCTCACCCTGGACCTCTCCCTGTCCGGGTACGGGTCCGGCGCACCCTCCCCGGCCGCCGCCGGCCGGGTGCTGAAGGCGGCGGACAGCGTGCGGGACATCGGTGAGGTCCGCAAGGGCGGCTGCATCGACTTCGCCACCGGGCAGCTCAGCAGCCGTCAGGTGGTGACCGTCCCCTGCTCCGGCTCCCACGACGCCCGCGTCCTGGGCCAGCACCGGATCGCGCCCGGCGCGGACGACGACGCCACCCGGGTCCGCAGCCGGGCGGTCTGCGGCCCCGACGCCTGGGCCTGGTGGGCGCGGCCGAAGGACGGCACCGGATCCGAGGTACGCACCACCTGCTACGACGTCTCCTGAAGGGTGCGGCAGGAGGTCCGACTCGCGCCGGACATGCGCGCCGGCCTTGTCGCCCGGCGCCGGGCGGGCCGCCTCGATGACCAGGCGGGTGTCCGCGTCGATGGCGACCCGCACGTTCGCCGGGAACCGGTGGTCGCGGGACGAGTCGCCGGCCTTCCGGTCGCGGACCGGGACCAGGGTGCCGTCCGCGGTCCACAGCCGTTCGGTGTCCGCCACCGGCCGCGGAGCCCGTTCGAGCGCCGGCAGCGGACGGAGTCGCCTGGTGGCCCGGCAGACCGTGGCGGGCGGGATGCCGAACAGCGGTGCCGGCTGCCGCATGGTGAGGTTGGTGCGGCAGTGGACGGCCACCAGCAGGACCCGGTCGGCAGGCGGCAGGCACCACGGCCTGCCGCCGCCGGGACCGTTCCCGCCCCGCTCCTTGTCCGGGCGGGGTCGGGTCAGGCCAGGACCCGGAGGGCGGCGGGTCTGACCCGGAGGGTCACCGGGAGGGTGGCGTCGACCTCGCCGTCCGCGCCGTACGGGAGCGGGCGGTCGGCCTCGATGCGGATCTCCTCGCCGCGCAGGATCTCGACCTGGGGACGGGCCAGGTGCGCCCCCGTCTTCAGCTCGTTCATCATCGCGAAGAAGAGGCGCTTCGGGGCCTGCCGGATCACCACCACGTCGAGCGTCCCGTCGTCGACCCGGGCGCCGGGGGCGATGTTCCTCCCGAAGCCGTAGAAGCCGGAGTTGGCCACGACCACCGTGTAGCCGGTGCGGTCGTGGCGCACCCCGTCGACCGTGATGCGGTAGTCGGCGGGCTTCCAGGCAACGACCGCCCGCAGGCCGCCGGCGTAATAGGAAGCCGCGCCCCGCAGGATCCGGGAGGCGTTGGCGTGGCGGTTGGCCACCGCGTCCACGCCCGCGTAGACGCTGCCCAGGACGCAGGTGCGGGCGTGGGTGGCGGACTCGACCTCGATGGTGTCGACGGCGCGCGGCTCGCCGCCGAGGAGTATCTCCGCGAGGCGCGGGGCGTCGGCGGGCAGTCCGAGGGCGCGGGCGAAGTCGTTGCCCCGGCCGGCCGGCACCAGGCCGAGCACGGTGTCCGTGCCGCTGAGCGCGCCCCCGACGCCGCCGGCCATGCCGTCGCCGCCGACGGCGAGGACGACGTGCCCCCGCTCTCCGGCGCGCAGGGCGAGTTCGCGGGCGTGCTCCAGGCTGCGGCTGTACACGGTGTCGAGCCGGGCGCCCGCCTCCCGCAGCAGACGGGCCAGCGGGAGCAGGCCGGCGGTTCCGCTCGAACCCCCTGCGGTGGGGTTGACGACGGCGGTGAACTGTCGCATGGATCAGACCTCCGGGCGGCAGGAGAGGGGGTCAGCGGACGGGGACGAGCACACCGGGGTTGAGGACGCCCGACGGGTCGATCTCGGCCTTGACGGCCTGGATCATGCGGATGCCGAGCGGGCCGGCCTCCCGGACGTAGCCGTCGCGGTGGTCGGTGCCGACGCCGTGATGGTGGCTGATGGTGCCGCCCGCGGCCAGGATGGCGTCGTTGGCCGCGCGCTTCGCCGGCGCCCAGTGGGCCACGGGGTCCTCGCCCTGCGCCGAGACGACGGTGAAGTAGAGCGAGGCGCCGTTCTCGTACGTGTGCGAGATGTGGCACATGACCAGCGGCGGGGTGCCCGCCTCGGTGAGGGTGGTCGTCAGCGCGTCGCGGACCGCGGCGTAGAGGCCCGGGATCGCGGACCAGAAGGCGGCCGTCTCCAGGGTCTCGGCGAAGGCGCCCGCGTCGAGGAGGGAGTCGCGCAGGTAGGGGGCGTTGTACCGGCCGTGCTCCCAGCGGTCGCCGGGCTCCTCGCCGAGGTACTCGCCGTCGCAGGCGAGCAGGACCTCGCGGGCGGCGGCGCGGCGGGCGGCCGTCTCCTCCTCGGTGCCCTCGTATCCGACGACGGCCATGCAGCCGGGGTCCTGCGGGAGTTCGGCGCTGCCGATGGCGTCCGGCTGGGCGAGCCCGACGAAGGTCTCCGACTCGTCGGAGAGGCGCAGCACGGTGGGCCGGGGGCCGTCCTGGGCGAGCCGGCGCAGCGCCGCCGTGCCGGCCTCGAAGGAGGTGAAGCGCCAGCCCTCGTAGATCCGGCGGGCCGGGAGCGGGCGGACGCGGACGGTCACGGCCGTGATCACGCCGAGGGCGCCCTCGGAACCGAGGATCAGCTGGCGGAGGTCGGGGCCGGCCGCCGAGCGCGGGGCCCGGCCGGCCTCCAGGGTGCCTTCGGGGGTGGCGACGGTGAGGCCGAGGACCATCTCGTCGAAGCGGCCGTATCCGGCGGAGGCCTGGCCGCTGGAGCGGGCCGCGGCGAAGCCGCCGACCGTGGCCCACTCGAAGGACTGCGGGAAGTGACCGAGCGTCCAGCCCCGGGCGTTGAGCAGCTCCTCGCAGCGGGGGCCGCGCAGGCCCGGCTGGAGGGTGGCGGTGCGGGAGACCTCGTCGACGGCGAGGAGCCGGTCCATCCGGCGCAGGTCGAGGGCGACGAAGGGGCGCTCGGTGGTGGGCGCGAGGCCGCCGACGACGGAGGTGCCGCCGCCGAAGGGGACGGCGGCGAGGCCGTGGTCGGCGCAGACGGCCAGCACCGCGAGGACCTCGTCGTGGCCGGCCGGGAGGAGGACGGCGGCGGGGAGGTCCGCGACCTCGCCGGCGCGGATGCGCAGCAGGTCGGGGGTGGACTTGCCGCGGGTGTGCCGGATGCGGCTCTCCGCGTCCTCCCGCAGGGCGTCCGGGGCGGCGACGGCCTTGCGCAGCGCCTCGCGCGCCTCGTCGGTGAGGACGGGGGCGGGCGCCTCGATGTCGGCGAGGGCGGCGGGGCCGCCCTCGCGCGGGGTGACGCCGAGCAGTCGGCGCAGGAGGTCGGTGACCGCGTCGGGCAGGGGTGCCGCCTTGGCCGGGTCGCCCCAGCCGCTCCACAACATGTCCACTTAGAAGGCTTCCTCACGGTCTGTTTCACGGACGGCTCTGCCGCTCGACCCGTACTGGCATTACACTGTGACAGATGACGCCCATTCGTCACAACCATGCAGACGCAGATCCCGTGCTCGACGCCGCACGCGACTGCGTGCTCGCCGTCGGCGTACGGCGAACCACCCTCACCGACGTCGCCCGGCGCGCGGGGGTGTCCCGGATGACGCTCTACCGGCGCTGGCCCGACGTGCGCAGCCTGGTCGGCGACCTGATGACCCGTGAGTGGATCGGCGTCGCCGCGGACGCCATGCCCCCGTCCGACGACGACCGGCCCGAGCGGGAGCGGATCGTCGAGGGGCTCGTCGCCGGAGCCGCCGCCTTCCGGGCCCACCCGCTCTTCCACAAGATCGTCGACGTGGACCCGGAGCTGCTGCTGCCGTACGTCCTCGACCGGCGCGGCGCCAGCCAGGACGCCCTGCTCGGCCTGCTCCACACGGCCCTGGAGGACGGCCAGGAGGACGGCTCCGTACGCCGTGTCCGGGTCGACCTCCAGGCCCGCTCGCTGCTCCTCGTCGTCCAGTCCTTCACCCTCTCGCTGCGGACCATGACCGACGAGACCGATCCCGAACTGAGCGAGACCGCCTTCCTGGGCGAGCTCCGCACCCTGCTGGAGAGGACCCTCACCCCGTGAACCCCACGAGCGGCACCGCCCTGCCCGGCTCCTCGCTCGACGCCGGACGGCGCCGGCGGGAGCTGGACCGGATCGCCGACGGAGCCGACGGCACCGGCGGCATCCTCGACGTCCTCGTCGTCGGCCTCGGCGCCACCGGCGCCGGAGCCGCGCTCGACGCGGCCACCCGCGGCCTGAGCGTCGCCGCGATCGACGCCCACGACCTCGCCTTCGGCACCTCCCGCTGGAGCTCCAAGCTCATCCACGGCGGACTGCGCTACCTCGCCTCCGGCCAGCTGGACGTCGCCCACGAGAGCGCCGTCGAGCGCGGCGTCCTCATGGAGCGCACCGCCCCGCACCTGGTCCGGGCCCAGCCCTTCGTGCTGCCGCTCACCCCGCTCGTCAGCCGCGGCCAGGCGGCCCTCGCCCGGGCCGGCTTCCTCGCGGGCGACCTGCTGCGGGTCGGCGCGCGCACCTCGCGCTCCACGCTCCCCCGGCCGCGCACGCTCTCCGCCGTCGAGACCCGCCACCTCGCCCCGGCCCTGCGGTCCACCGGACTGCGCGGCGGCCTCCTCTCCTGGGACGGCCGGCTCTGCGACGACGCGCGGCTGGTCACCGCGGTCGCGCGCACCGCGGCCGCCCACGGCGCCCGGATCCTCACCCGCGCCCGCGCCCTCGAACTGCACGGCGACGGGGCGCTGGTCCGCGACGAGACCACCGGCGAGACGCTCCGGATCCGTGCCCGCGCGGTCGTCAACGCGACCGGGGTGTGGGCGGGCGGCCTCGTCGGCGACGTCCGGCTGCGGCCCTCGCGCGGCACCCACCTCGTCCTGCGCGCCGAGGACCTCGGCCGCCTCTCCAGCGGCCTGCACATCCCGATCCCCGGCGAGTCGAACCGCTTCGTCCTCGTCCTGCCCCAGGGCGACGGACGCGTGTACGTGGGCCTCACCGACGAACCCGTAGACGGCGACGTCCCCGACGTGCCGGAGGTCCCCGAGACGGACATCGGCTTCCTCCTCGACGTGCTCGGTTCCGCGCTCGACGTCACCGTCCGGCGGTCCGACGTGATCGGGGCCTTCGCCGGTCTGCGGCCGCTGCTCGAGACCCGGGACGCGTCGGGCCGCACCTCCGACATCTCGCGCCGGCACGCGGTGCTCACCTCCCCCGACGGCGTCGTCACGGTCGTCGGCGGCAAGCTCACCACCTACCGCCGGATGGCGCAGGACGCCGTCGACGCCGCCGTCGACGCCCGCTCCCTGGACGCCGGCCCCTGCCGCACCGCGTCCGTGCCGCTCGTCGGCGCCGCCGCGCCGCGGGTCCTCGCCGGACTCGACGTGCCGTCCCGGCTCGTGCACCGGTACGGCTCCGAGGCACCGGCCGTGCACGCCCTCGGCCTCCGGGACCCGGGGCTGGCCGAGCCCGTCGTGCCCGGACACCCCGTCACGGGCGCCGAGCTGGTGTGGGCCGTCCGCCACGAAGGCGCCCTCGACGCCTCGGACCTGCTCGACCGGCGCACCCGGATCGGCCTGGTACCGCGGGAGCGCGCCACGGCCGAGGAGGCGGCCCGCGCGGCGCTCGCCGACGCCCACCACGAGGTGGGCTGACCAGCACGGACGACCGCACGGCAGGGCGGGCGGGCAGGAGGACGGCGGGGCGAGACGGGCCGGGGCGGGCGCCAGCCGGACGACGGGACGAGGCGAGGCGGGCGTACGGGCAGGAGGACGGGGCGGGCGGCGTGCGGACGGTGGGGCGGGACGGGCTGCGGGCCCGGGTGGCACCGCGCACCGCCCCTTGCGACCATGGGCCACGGAGGACAGCCATGACTCCTGACCCGCGCGACTCCGTGCCGCCCGGCCGCCCGGCCGACGAGCGGACGGAGCCGGAGACCGACGACACGAGCCCGGCACCGGCCGCCGGGAAGCGCCGCCGGTCGCTCCGCCTCACGCTCCCGGGCTGCTGGGGCGCCCTGCTGCTCGCCGCCCTCTCCTTCACGCCGTCGCTGCTCCCCCGCGGCGGCGTGCTCCAGGGGCTCGTCTGCGGCATCGGCGCGGCGATCGGCTACGGCCTGGGCGTGACCGCGGCGTACGTGTGGCGCGCCTTCGCCGACCGGAAGGCGCGTACCCCGTCGACCCGGTCGTGGCAGCTCTTCGGGCTCTCCGCGGTCGTGCTGCTCGGCCTCGCCTTCGGGTGGGGGCAGTACTGGCAGCACGAGATCCGCGGGCTGATGGGCGTCACGGACTACAACGTCCTCACCACCCTCGCCTGCCCGTTCGTCGCCGCCGCCGTCTTCCTGCTGCTCCTGGCGGCGGGCCGCGGGCTCCGGCGGCTCTACCGGTGGGTCGCCGCCCTGCTCCGGCGCTGGATCGGTCCCCGGGCCGCCCGGGTGGTCGGCTGGCTCGTCGTGGCGGGCCTGGCCTGGTCCCTGGTCAGCGGGGTGCTGCTGTCCGGGTTCGTGGGCGCGGCCAACGAGGCCTTCTCGCTGCGCGACACCGAGACCCCCGAAGGCGTGCGGCAACCCGTCTCCGCCCTGCGCTCCGGAGGCCCGGGCTCCCTGGTGCCGTGGGACACGCTGGGCCGCCAGGGCCGGGTCTTCACCGGAAGCGGCCCCACGGCCCAGGAGATCACCGCCTTCACCCACCGCCCGGCGAGCGAGCCCGTCCGGGCCTACGCGGGGCTCGCCACCTCCGACGACGCCGAGACGCGCGCGGAACGGGCCGTCGCCGACCTCCAGCGCGCCGGCGGGTTCGCCCGCGCGAACCTGCTCGTGATGACCACCACGGGAAGCGGCTGGGTCAACGCCGCCGCCGTGGACTCCTTCGAGTACCTCGGCGGGGGCGACGCGGCCACCGTGGCGATGCAGTACTCCTACCTCCCGTCCTGGCTCTCCTACCTCGTCGACCAGTCCAAGGCGCGGGAGGCAGGCCGCGAGCTCTTCGACGCGGTCTACGACGTCTGGTCCAAGCTGCCCCGGGACGAGCGTCCGCGGCTCTTCGTCGCGGGCGAGAGCCTCGGCTCCTTCGGCGGCGAGACGGCCTTCAGCGGCGAGTACGACCTGAGGAACCGCACCGCCGGAGCCGTCTTCGCCGGACCGCCGAACTTCAACACCCTCTTCCGCGAGTTCAGCGACCACCGCGAGCCGGGCAGCCCCGAGATCGAGCCGGTCTACAAGGACGGGCGGACCGTCCGCTTCACCGACGACCCGGTCGCCGGCATCGGGCCGGCGGACCGGCCGTGGGACGGCACCCGGGTGCTGTACCTCGTGCACCCCTCCGACCCGATCGTCTGGTGGAGCCCGCGGCTCGCCCTCTCCGAACCCGACTGGATCGGCCAGGCGCCCGGCGGCGA
Organism: Streptomyces omiyaensis; assembly: GCF_014650895.1. Taxonomy (GTDB): domain Bacteria; phylum Actinomycetota; class Actinomycetes; order Streptomycetales; family Streptomycetaceae; genus Streptomyces; species Streptomyces omiyaensis. Next base: position 158,337 of record NZ_BMVV01000009.1, on the reverse strand, counting down.
CGTGCTGGAGGAGATGGTCTGGATCCCCTTCGTGACCTTCTGGCAGGTCACCGCCGACCTGCCGTTCTCCACGGGCGTGCCGGACGGCCACGGCCACTCCTACAAGGCCGCGTACGTGGACGCCTGGAACGCCGTCATGCGGCCGGCCGACGTGACCTCGCAGGACCTGGAGCGCCTGCGCGAGATCATCCGGTCCCCGGATCGGTGACACGGCCGCGGTGGCGGCCCGGGCGGAACGGCGGAGCGGGACGGGCCGGGCCGGGCGGACGAAGCCGACGGGCCGGGCGGACGGGCAGACAGGCGCACGGACGGACGGGCAGACGGACGGGCGGACGCCGGGGCGGGCCGGGCGGGCGGGCGGGCGGCAGGGGCGTCGGAGCGGGGCGGGCGGGCGGCAGGGGCGCCGGAGCGGGGCGGGCGGGCGGAGCGGGCGGGCCCTCGGGCCAGGGTCCTCAGGGCAGGACGAACCCGGCGACGTAGCCGAAGGAGTTCAGCGCCCAGTGCAGCCCCATGGGGGCCAGCAGGCTGTCGCTGCGGCGGCGCAGCTCGCAGAAGACCGCGCCGCCCGCCGCGGTGAACAGGACGGCGGCCGCCACCGCGAGGGCGGACCCGAGCGCGGACTCCCCGAAGACGTCCGTCAGCACGGGCTTCGCGGTGGACAGGTGCAGGGACGGCACCACGTGCCACAGGCCGAACAGCAGGCTGGACACCACGGTCGCGCGGACCGCGCCCCCGGTCCGCCGCACCAGCCCGTAGAGCACTCCGCGGAAGGCGACCTCCTCCACCAGCACGGTGCCGACCGGGACCACCACGAGCACCCGCACCGCCAGCTCGGCTCCGGACATCCCCTCGTACCGCTGGTCCTCGAAGAGCGGGCGGGTGGCCGGCAGCAGCGCGGCGACGGCGTAGCAGACCCCCACGATCCCCATGAGGGCGAGCGCCCACCGGGCCCCGCGCGCCCGGGTCCCGGGCGCCAGACCGGCGTCCGCCCAGGTGCCGCCCGCCCCTCGCAGCACGCCGAGCAGCAGGGCGGTGACCGCGACGGCCGCCGCCAGCCGGAGCGGACCGGTCCAGTGGTTCAGGAGGAGGTTGGCCGCGGCGAGGACCGCGACGACGAGGACGACCGCCCACCGGGTGCCGAGGGGCCCGCGCCATCCGCTCCGCGGCGGTCGGCGCGCGGAGCCGAGGTCCTGCACGGGGCGCGGCTCGGCGTCGCCCGGATCGCGGGAAGACACAGGGAAGTTCCGTCCTTCGGCGGCGCCGGCGGTTGGTCTCGCCCTCCCCGCCCACTACGCTACCCGCCGCCCTCCCCCCGCGCCCGGCGGCACCGGCGGGGAGGGACGGGGGCGCGGGGCACCGTGCGGTCCCTCCCCGCCGGACGCGGCGGCCCGTGGGTGCCGCGTCGGGTCAGTGACCGATCCCGTGGGTGCGGGCGGCCGGGGCGGGACGGGTGCGGGAGAGCCTCGCGGCGGTGCCGCGCGCCGTCTCGAAGGCCACGACGGCGTTGCCGTCCTTGCGCCAGGGCTGGGCCCCGCACCACGGTCCGATGAGGCGGAACTGCTCCAGGGCGGGGCCGTAGAGCCGGGCCCGGAGCATGGAGTGGGCGAGGAGGTGGCGGAGGGCGGGCAGGCGCTCGTCGTCGGGCGCGACGTGCTCGAAGGAGGCGGCGACCTGCTTCAGCAGCCGCTGCGCCAGGGGGGTGGAGGGCACGGAGCCGGAACCGGAGCGTTCGGCGATCTCGCCCAGCGCGTGGAGGTAGATGCCGGCGAGCGGGCTGCCGGGCGGGGCCTTGCGGACGGCGCCGCGGGCGAACCGCAGCATCAGCCGGTCGCTGCCGAACCACTTGGCGCACCAGTACTGGAGGGCCTGCCAGTGGCCCTCGTAGTGGTGGGGAGCGCGGGCGACGAGCCCGTCCCAGAGCGGCCTGAACCGCGCGCGGTCGTACTGCGCTCCGCGTGCCGCCGTGACCATGACGACCCAGGGGCCCGGGTTCGCGGGGTCGAGCAGCGCGGCCTTCCGGGCCTCCTCGATCGCGGCGGGGAGCATGGCCCGGAAGCGGTCCATGTCGGAGGACATGACCTCGTGGGCGTAGCCGCCGCCGCGGATCGCCCAGGCGCGGTGGACCATGAGGCTCGCCTGGAGCGTCGCCGCGTCGCAGTCGCCGGGTTCGGCGGTCCGCCAGGCGTCGAGCCAGGAGTCGTCCTCCCCGGCGATGTGCTGGAGGAGTTCGATGCGGCTCCAGCGCTCGTCCCAGTCCTCGCCGGCCGCGCGGACGTGTCGTGCGGCGCGCTGCCAGTCTCCCGCCCAGGCGGCGTCGGCGACGGCCTGGCACTCCTCCCCGCGGTGCGGCGGCGGGGGCGGGCCGGCCCGCCGGGCGTCGAGGACCTCGCGGGGCGGGAGGCCGTAGTCGGTGGCGACGAAGTGCTCCGCCACCCAGGCCTCGGCCTGTCGGGGGCCGAGGAAGAGGCGGTACAGCACGACGAGGAACAGGCCGAGCGCGGCGGCGAACAAGAGGGTCACGGCGGGGAATCATTCCCGAAACGATCACTCTCCGCAATAGTCCAGGCCAAAGGAAAGCCGAGGTCAGGGGGCGGACGCCCGCCCGCCCGGCCGCCCGCCGGGCCGGCCGGTCACGGTCGGCGAGCGGCTCCCCCGCGGAGGTCTCCCCGGGCGCGGAGCCGCGTCCGGGGAGACCTCCGCCGCCGGTGTCAGGAGACGAGCCGGGTCTCCACCTCCCTGAGGCTCACCGTGCACAGGCCGCCCCGCTCGGCCTTCACGTCGGTGACCTCCAGCTGGGTGCCGGGGGCGAGGATGTACTCCTCCTCGCCGGTGAAGGCGGAGAAGCTGCGGATGCCCACCGCGCGGGCCGGCGTCACCTCGAACAGGGTCCGCTTGCCCCGGCCGCCGAGGAAGGCGCGGGCGACGCCCAGCTCGGAGGTGCAGGAGGAGACGCCCCACCAGGTGACCGTCCCGCCGACCGGGTACTGGCGGCGCAGGTCCAGGTTGACCCCGCGCCACAGGGGCTCGGTGCGGACCGGCAGCGACTCCACCGCCGAGAACAGCAGCCGCAGGTAGGGCAGGTAGGGCACGACGCGGTCGCGGTCCGGGGAGCGGAGGACGGCGTTGATGTTCCGGTAGAAGCCGGACTCGCAGGTGTAGAGGAAGAGCGCGGCGATGGCGTCGGCGGAGAGCCCCGCGCCGGCCTGCTCGTCGGCGCGCCGCTTGCCGAACTCGCGGGAGCGGTCGATGTGTCCGCCGAGCCCGCGCAGCACCCGGGCGACCGGGGCGACCGCGTCCTCGAAGGGCATGAGCGGGGTGTCGAACACGCCGGTGAGCGGCGGCAGGACGTGGCCCTCGTCGCGGACGCTGGTGAGCCGCTCCAGGTAGAGCTGGTGGAGCTCCATCGTGGAGGCGATGAAGGCGCCCATCCGGGCGGCGACGTCGCCGTCCTGGCCGCCGGAGGCGGCGGTGTCCGCCCCTGCCGGGGGCTGGTTCCAGCCCTTGCTGGGCAGCCAGTCGACCGGGTCCGCGCCGAGCGACTGCAGGGCGTCGTTCACGGTCGCGAGGTGGTCGCCCTCGCAGAACAGGTCGCCCTGCGCGGCCGGGTTGGCGTGGTCGAGGTGACGGACCTCGACGCCCGGGTACTTCTGCTCCAGCCGCCGCACGGTCGACTTCAGGCTGCGGGCGTGGGCGCCCCACCAGGCGAAGACGACGCCCCGGTCCTCCGGGTCCTCGGCCTCCTGCTTGGCGCGCAGGATCTCCTCGACGATCCGCTCGGCGACGGGCCGCCAGAAGCGGGTGTGCTCGTCGGTGGCCATGGCGCCGTCGGCGCTGGCGGTCAGCGAGGCGTTGAGGAGCAGCACGCCCTGGGTGAGCATCGCCTGGAACCACTCGGGCGGCTGGACGGTGTCCCGCTCCTTCAGCAGGGCGCGGACGTCCTTGATGGGGGTCTTCTTGACGATGCCGTACTTCCACATCGCCGCCGCCTTGATGAGGCAGCGGATGCTGACGACCCGTCCGAACTGGCTGTCCTTCCAGTCGTTGAAGGTGTTGTCGAACATGGCGATGCCGGTGGCGCTCTCCGGCCTCGGGTACGGGTTCTGCCCGAAGACGACCACCTTCCACTTGTGCGGCGGGTGGGGCTTCAGCGCCTGGAAGGTGAGCTCGCGGACCGGGACCACCTGCGGGCTGCGGCCCGGTCCGATGAACCGGTCGGCGTCCGCCCGGGCCTCGATGGCGGGCTTCAGGAGGGGCAGCCAGGCCTCTCCGCCGCCGGTGAACAGCCCGGTGAGGGCCAGGGGGTCGTTCGGGTCGGGCTGGGTGGCGGGCGCGTCGCTCATGGCGGGGGAACTCCCGGTGGTCGTGCCTGTGGCGGGCTGGGTCGGTGCGGGGTCGGCCGGTCCGGCCTGCTCAGCAGCGGGGGAAGACCCCGGCGCCGCCTGCGGCGGGCCCTCCTTCGACACCTGCTCCTTTGGCGACTGCTCCTTTGGCGACGGGGCCTCCGACGCCTGCTCCTTTGGCGACTCCCCCTGGGGCGCCTGCTCCTTCGGCAGCCGCTCCGCCGGGCGGTGTGATGCGGACCCGGGTGGTGTGCGGCTTCTGGTCGATGCCCGCGAGCTGGGTGGCGATGGTGGCGCGCAGCTCGTCGTCGTCCTCGAACCAGTGGTCGTGGAAGAGCGTGTACCCGGTCCACATCAGGTTGGCGCAGACCCGCGCCGACACGCGGCCGGTGCGGGCGCCCATCCCGACGAGCGCGACGGAGCGGATGCTGCCCGGCGCCTTCCGGTTCTGCCGGTGCACGGCCTGGAAGGCGGCCGCGCACGCCATGGCCACGTTGAGCGTGTCGCTCACGTTCTGCGAGGAGGCGACCATGGTCGGCGTCGAGATGAGAAAGCGCGGCACGGTCGCCCCCGAGGGGACGCAGACGGCGCTGCCGACCGGCAGGGAGCCGGCGAACCGGTCGGCGATGGCACGGCGCACCCGCAGCTGGATCCCCGCGCCCAGGTGGCGCTTGATCGCGGCGTCGACGCCGCCGTCCATCCGGCCGGCCGCGTTGGTCGGCGTGACCCACGCGTCCACGTCCTCGTCGAGGATGGAGCCCCGCCGGATCTCGATCCCCGGCACGTCGGCGAAGGCGGCGCGCCAGGCCTCCACCACCCCGGCGTTGACATCCGTCAACACCACCCGCAGCGCGGTGTCCACACAGCCGTCGGTCATCGAAGCCCCCTGTCGAAACGGTGTCCTGCAACACCTCCGAAACTAGTGGGCACCACTGACAACGACCCGCTCACGGCCCCTCAGGCGGGCTTCCTCGCCATCACGACCACACCCGGCCCGGTGTGCTCGTCGGCGGGGATCCGGAGCTCGGCGACGGGGGCGAGCCCGGCCCGCTCGATCAGCTCCACGAGCTCCTCCGGACGCCACTTGTGGGTCGTCCACTCCACGGCCACGCCCCCGTAGGCCTCGGTGCGGCGGAGGTCCCCGTCGCCGACGTGGGTCGCGGTGATGAAGAAGCCGCCCGGCTCCAGCGCCCGCGCGAAGTGCGCGAGGACCTGGGGCAGGACCGCACGGGGCAGGTTGAAGAGCGACCACCAGCCGAGGACGCCGCCGAGCGTGGCCTCGCCGAGGTCCAGTTCGGTGGCGGAGGCGACTTCGAAGCGACACTCCGGGTACAGCCGGCGGGCGTTCTCGACCATGCGGGGCGAGAGGTCCACGCCGGAGACGTCCAGGCCGCGCCCGGCGAGGTAGGCGGTGACCGTGCCGGGTCCGCAGCCGACGTCGAGGACGGGCCCGAGGCCGTCCACGCTGTCGGCGAAGGCGTCGATCGACGCCTTCAGCCAGGGGTGCCGGCGGATGTCGCCGATGCCCGTCGTCCGCACCATGTGGACGTAGTTGTCGGCCACCCGGTCGTAGGAGTCGCGCACCGCGTCGAGGTCGGCCGGGCGGTCGATTGAGTGTCTGCTCATTCGGTCCACCCTAGGCCGACGGTCCCGCCGGACGCGATGCCGGCCCGGGAAGGACGCGATGCCGGCCCGGGAAGGACGCGATGCCGGCCCGGGAAGGACGCGATGCCGGCCCGGGAAGGACGCGATGCCGGCCCCGGGAGGGACGCGATGCCGGTCCGGGGAAGGACGGCGCCGGCCGTCCCGTGCCCGGGGCATCTTCTTCCGGCGAAACCGCCCCGGGCGGAGCCCACTTGGTGTCTAGTGGTGCATGTCTGTGATCACCGCCCGGCCGGCCACAGACGGGGAAGCCCGGCCGGGGCCGTCGAGAACCAAGGGAGCACGACAGATGGCGAGTGTGGAGACGTCGCTGAAAGAGGCGATGACCTCGATCGAGGGCAGTGTGGGGGCCGCGCTGGTCGACTACACGAGCGGCATGGCCCTCGGCACGATGGGCGGGGGCAAGGACCTCGACCTGACCGTGGCGGCGGCGGGCAACACCGACGTCGTCCGGGCCAAGATCCGCACCATGGAGATGCTGGGCATCCAGGACGGCATCGAGGACATGCTGATCACCCTCGGCAGCCAGTACCACCTGATCCGGCTGATCAAGAGCCGTGGCAACAACGGCCTGTTCCTCTACATAGTCCTGGACAAGGGCAGGGCCAACCTGGCCATGGCCAGGCACCAGCTGCGGCGCATCGAGGCGGAGCTGGAGGTGTAACCGTCCTCGCGATTCCCGGCTCCGCACGCCCTCGACTTGAAGAACTCTTCAACTCGGCACATCTGAAAGTGATCAGTTGAGGGTGGGCGGGAGCCGGGAGGCGCGAGAATGGCCGAAGTTGTGGATCAAGGATCCGGCAGGTCCGGCCGTCGTCGTCCGGGGCGGACCGGTCCGGGGGGAGAGTCGTCGCATGCAGGTGCCGCTGTACCAGGCCAAGGCGGAGTTCTTTCGCATGCTCGGGCATCCCGTCCGGATCCGCGTGCTGGAACTGCTCCAGCACGGCCCCCTTCCCGTACGCGAACTGCTCAAGGACATAGAGGTGGAGCCGTCCAACCTCTCCCAGCAGCTCGCCGTGCTGCGCAGGTCGGGCATCGTGGTCTCCATCCGCGACGGCTCGACCGTCAGCTACGCCCTCGCCGGCGGCGACGTCGCGGACCTCCTGAAGGCCGCCCGCCGCATCCTCACCGAACTCCTGGTCGGCCAGCGCGAACTCCTGGAGGAGCTCCGCCACGCCGACGTCCCCGCGGCCGCGCAGCCGCAGCCGCGGGCGGAGGAGCACCCGCAGGAGGAACCGGCCGTCTGACGCCCCGCCCCCGCGCTCACGGCCGTCGGACCGCGCGCGGGGCGGGGCGGGCCCGCCGCGCCTGCACGGCCCCGGCCGGAGGCCCGGCGGCAGGCGGGACGCCTCCGCCCAGGCGGCCCCGGCGCGGCCGTCCGGGCCGTCGGCGGAGGCGTCGTCGTCGTCATCGCCATCGCCATCGCCATCGCCATCGCCATCGCCATCGCCGGGGAGCACGTACCGCTCCTCGTCCAGGGGGACCGCCCGGAAGCCCCCGGGCACCCGGCGCGGGCACGTCGCCCCAGTGTCGATCCCGAAGCTCCGCAGCTGCCGGACGACGTCCTCCGCCCCCGGGTCCGCCGTCACCTCGACGGTGACGAGCGGGTGCCGCCCGCGGAAGGGGCCGGTCGGGAGGGCCACCCCGCCCGAGGCGGTGGGGACCGCGCCGATCCGGAGCCGGCCGCTCGGACCGGTCCGCAGCGCGTCGGCCCCGCTCCCGGGGGAGTCGCGGTCGGCGAGGCTCCACCGTGCCCGCGGGACCGCCCCCCGCGCGCCGCCGTGCCGGCACGGCGCGCGGCCGACATGTCCGAAGATGCGCGTTCATGTTGGTGGTGCGTGGGGGATTTCGCCGGGTGTACAGCGGGAAGTCACCGGACGGTCGGGGCGTGGTGGCTCTCGGACGCTCTTCTTGGGGCGCTCCGCGCCGGTCTCCGGCCGCCGTTCCGTTTCCGTCCGCTCGACTCCGGAGGACTACTCCCCCATGGCCGACCTCGATCGCCGCCGGTTCCTTCAGCTCGCCGGCGGCGCCGTCGCCTTCAGCGCGCTGTCCGAGTCCATCGCGCGCGCCGCCTCCATCCCCGCCCAGGGCTCCACGGGCACGCTCCAGGACGTCGAGCACATCGTCGTCCTGATGCAGGAGAATCGTTCCTTTGACCACTACTTCGGAGCGATGAAGGGCGTCCGCGGCTTCGGCGACCCCCGTCCGGTCACGCTCCCCAGCGGGAAGTCCGTGTGGAACCAGTCGGACGGCTCGAAGGTGACGCTGCCCTTCCGTCCGGAGAGCGCGAAGCTCGGGATGGAGTTCCTCCAGGGACTCAACCACGACTGGGCGGGCGGCCAGAAGGCCTTCAACAAGGGCAGGTACGACAACTGGATACCCGCCAAGACCAAGGCGACGATGGCGTACCTGACCCGGGACGACATCCCCTTCCACTACGCGCTCGCCGACGCGTTCACGATCTGCGACGCCTACCACTGTTCGTTCATCGGCTCGACCGACCCCAACCGCTACTACCTGTGGTCGGGCCACACCGGAAACGACGGCACCGGCGGCGGCCCGGTCCTCAACAACGCCGAGGCCGGATACGGCTGGAAGACCTACCCGGAGCGGCTGGAGGCGGCCGGGATCTCCTGGCGCGTCTACCAGGACATCGGCGACGGGCTGAACGCGGCCGGCTCGTGGGGCTGGATCGACGACGCGTACCGCGGCAACTACGGCGACAACTCGCTGCTCTACTTCAACGCCTACCGCAACGCCCAGCCCGGCAACCCCCTGTACGACAAGGCCCGCACCGGTACGAACGCCAAGGCGGGCGAGGGCTACTTCGACCGGCTGCGCGCCGACGTGCGGGCCGGCACGCTGCCGCAGGTCTCCTGGATCGCCGCGCCCGAGGCCTTCTCCGAGCACTCCAACTGGCCGTCGAACTACGGTGCCTGGTACATCGCACAGGTCCTCGACGCGCTGACGTCCAACCCGGACGTGTGGGCCCGTACGGCGCTCTTCATCACCTACGACGAGAACGACGGCTTCTTCGACCACGTCGTCCCCCCGTACGTCCCCGGCTCGGCCGCGCAGGGCCTGTCGACGACCCCGACCGCGCTGGACCACTTCCCCGGCAGGACGGGGTACGTCGCCGGGCCCTACGGCCTCGGGCCGCGCGTCCCCATGCTCGTCGTCTCGCCCTGGTCCACCGGCGGCTACACCTGTTCCGAGACCTTCGACCACACCTCGGTCATCCGCTTCATCGAGCGCCGCTTCGGGGTCCGGGAGCCGCAGATCTCGCCCTGGCGGCGGGCCGTCTGCGGCGATCTCACCTCCGCCTTCGACTTCACCCGCGCACAGACGCAGCCCGTCGCGCTGCCGCCCACGAGCGGCTACTACCCGCCGGACCGCGACCGGCACCCGGACTTCCCGGCCACCGCGCCGGCCGTCGGCACGATGCCCCGCCAGGAGCCCGGCTCCAAGCCCACCCGTCCGCTGAAGTACGCCCCCTACGTGGACGGTTCGGCCGACACCGCGGCCGGCACCTTCCGGCTGGCGTTCAGCGGCGGCCCGTCCGCCGGCGCCCAGTTCCACGTGACCTCGGCGAACCGCACGGACGCCCCCTGGACGTACACGGCGGAGGCGGGCAAGTCGATCGCGGACACCTGGAACACCAAGTACTCCAAGGGCACCACCGACCTCACCGTGCACGGCCCGAACGGCTTCCTCCGCCGCTTCCGCTCCCCCGGGAAGACCGCCGTCCCCGAGGTCACCGCGCGCCACGACGCCGCGAACGGCGCCCTGAACCTCACCTTCACCAACGCGGGCCCCGCGACGACCGTGACCCTCACCCACGCCTACGGGGGCGGCACCCGGACGGTCCCGGTGGGCCAGGGGGCGACCGTCGCCCTCTCGGTGCCGCTGGCGGCCTCCGGCCGGTGGTACGACGTCACCGTCACCTCCGCCGCGCACACCGACTACGTGCGCCGTCTGGCCGGGCACGTGGAGACGGGCGCGGAGGGGGTGACGGACCCGGGCATCCTCACGTACTGACCCCGAGGGGGCTCGGCGGGGCCCGTGTCCGGAAGTGTGCGGGGCATGTCGTTCCCGACACTCGCGGGCCCCGCCCGCGCCGCCCAGGATGGTCCCGGAGCCGACGCCGACCGGGCGCGGCACAGGGCGGGGAGAGACCTCATGGCAGCGGGACAGACGGTGGCGGTGTACGGCGCGTACGGGCACACCGGCCGGTTCGTGGTGGCGCACCTGCGGGAGCGGGGCTTCGTCCCGGTCCTCGCCGGGCGTGACGGCGGCAAGCTGGAGGCGCTGGCGGAGGAGCACCCCGGGCTCGCCGTGCGCCCGGCCGGGGTCGACGACCCGGCGGCGCTGGACCGGGCGCTGGCCGGGGCGGACGCGGTCGTCAACTGCGCGGGCCCCTTCGCGACGACGGCCGCCCCCGTCGTCGAGGCGGCGCTGCGGGCCGGGATCCCCTACGTCGACGTGGCGGCCGAGATCGAGGCCAACGCCGACACCTTCGCCCGCTTCGCGGAGCGGGCGAAGGAGCGGGGAGCGGTCGTCGTGCCCGCGATGGCCTTCTACGGCGGTCTCGGCGACCTCCTCGCCACGGCCGCGATGGGCGACTGGACGACGGCGGACGAGGCGCACGTCGCCTACGGCCTGAGCGGCTGGGAGCCCACGGAGGGGACGCGGCTCGCCGGAAAGGTCTCCGCGGAGCGGCGCGGCGGCCGCCGGGTCCGCTTCGCCGAGGGGCGGCTCCAGTACCACACCGACGAACTCCCCACGCTGACATGGCCGTTCCCGGAGCCGATGGGGCCGCGGGCCGTCGTCGGCGAGTTCACCATGGCCGACGTGGTCACCCTCCCCAGCCACCTCTCCGTGCCCACCGTGCGCACCTACATGTCGACCGAGGCGGCCGGCGGCGTCACCGGGGCGGACACGCCGGCCCCGACGGCGGTCGACGAGCGCGGCCGGTCCGCCCAGACCTTCCTCGTCGACGTGGTGGTGCGCTCCGGCGGGCGGGAGCGGCGCGCTGTGGCCACCGGACGGGACATCTACGCCGTCACGGCCCCGCTCGCGGTCGAGGCGCTGGACCGGATCCTCACCGGACGGACCCGGACGACGGGCGTCGCCTCCGCCGGCGCGCTCTTCGACGCGGCCGACTTCCTCCGCTCCCTCGCCGCCGCCTCGCACCTCGACTGGCGGACGGTCTGACCGGCGCGGGCACGGACCGCCACCGGCCGGCGAGCGGGCAGCGGGCGACCTCATCCGGGGCGCGGTCGCGGTCGGGTCAGGGGGCGTCGCGGAGGCGGCGGAGGTAGAGCGCCGTGAGGGAGACGGCACGGTCCTCGTCGTGGGCCAGGTCGGCGAGGGCCCGGGAGGCGACCGGCCCGGGGACGTCGGCGAGCGCCTGGGTGAGGCGGCCGCGGGCGGCGGGTCCGGCCGAGGGGCGCGCGAGGCCGTCGACGAGGCGGGCCGCGATCGCGTCCGCCGTGGCGGCGTCCGCGGCGAGGACGCCGAGCGCGTCGGCCGCGTCGGTGTCGTTCCTGCCGTCCAGGACCATCGCGACGAGCTCGGGGATCGCGTCGGGTTCGCCGCGGGCACCGAGGGCCAGCGCCCCCTGGGCCCGGACCACCGGGTCGTGGTGGGCGAGGGCGTCGCGGAGCGCGGCGACGGCCCCGTCGCCGGGGAGCGCGGCGAGCGTCCGCACGGCCCGTTCCCGCACCGCCGCCGACGGGGAGCCGAGGGCCCGTGCCAGCAGGCCGGGGCCGCCGTCGCCGGAGCGCGCCAGGGCCCAGCGGAGGGCTCCGGCGACGTTGGGTTCCGGCTCGTTCAGGACCGCCTCGACCAGTGCCTCGACCGGTACGGGGACCTCGTCGCCCGAGGAGAGGGCGGCGCGCTGGCGGGCGTCCTTGCTCGCCGACCCGAGGGCCTGGAGGAGTGCGACGACCTTGAGGGCGTCGTCCCAGTCGGCCGGTCCGGCGGCGTCGATGCGGCGCAGGCGGGTGAGCAGTTCGGTCTCGGCCGCGATGCGGGCGCGGGTCTGGTCGATGAGGTCGCCCACGAGCTGCGCGGGGGTGAAGCCGGGGTCGTCGAGGGCCCGGCCGATCTCCCGCAGCGACAGTCCGAGCGAGCGGAGGCTCTCGACGTGGAAGATCCGCCGGATGTCCTCGTCGCGGTACTCGCGGTACCCCGAGCCGGTGCGGCCCGAGGGCCGCACCAGGCCGAGCGACTCGTAATGCCTGAGCATGCGGGCACTGACGCCGGAGCGCCGTGCCACCTCACCGATCAACACGCCCTAGTGTCCCCCGTCCGGGGCCCCGCCCAGCGCCACGACGCGCTTCGCCTCCTCGATCGCGTGCGCGAACCCCGTGTCGGGGTCGGCCAGGATCCGCGCGGTGGCGAGCGCGTGGGCGCGGACCTCCGGGTCGGGGTGGGAGGAGGCGGCGTCCAGGAGCGGGGCGATCACCTCGCCGAGGTCGATCAGCGCACGGCTGAGGCTGAGCCGCGTCTCCTGCCCGCCCCGCCCCAGCTGTCCGGCGAGCACCGCGGCGAGGGCGGCCTCCTCGCCGTCCGGCACGAGCACCACCGCCGTCCGCCACGCGGCCCGCGCCACCTCGCCGTCCGGGTCGGTCAGGTGCCCCCGGGTGATCGCCGGCCAGGCCCGCGGGTCGCCGATCTTGGACAGCGTGTGCAGGGCCTGGCTGCGCGCCCTCGCCCGCTCCGAGCGGAGCTCGGCGAGCATCCTGGGGAGCGTCAGCTCCACCGGGTGGCGGGTCAGGGCCCAGGTGAGCATGTCGCGGACGAAGAACTCCGGCTCCACCGCGCACCGTTCGGCCAGCGGGTCCACGAAGCGGGGGTCGGGCGCCGTGCCGACCGCCAGCGCGGCCCGCAGCCGCACCGAAGGACGCCCGTCCTCCAGGGCCGCCAGCGCGCCCCGCACGTCCTGCGGCTCCGCCTTCCGGTCCTGCTCCGCGTGCCCGACCTGCCCGTCCTGCCGGTCCTGTCCTGTCATGGTCATCGGGACCACCTCCTCGACCGCAGTCAAAGGCTTGTCACCGTGTCAAGGTCAAGCGGATCCCGCCGCGGCCCCGGCTCTCCCCGCGACCCGGGGTGGTCCCCGTGCTCCCCCTGGCCTCCGGTGATCCGTCAGGGTCCACAGGGATCCGCCACGCTCTTTTCCCCCGGTGATACGCCGTGATCGACGGTGATCCGCGCGGAGGGAAGGGTTCCCGGCAGCGTGCGGTTGTCCCCACCGTCGTCGGACGCCGAAGCGGAGGAACGGTCATGGCGGGAGTGCTGGTCATCGGAGCGGGGCCGGGTATCGGACGGGCGGTGGCACGGCGGTTCGCGCGGGAGGGGCTGCCGGTCGGGCTGGTCGCGCGGACGGAGGAGACGGTGGAGGCGGCGGCCGCGGAGATCGGCGCGCTGGGGGTGCGGGCCGTGCCGCTCACGGCCGACGTGGCCGACGAGGAGGCCCTGCGCACCGCGCTCGACGCCGCCGTGAAGGAGCTGGGCGAACCGGACGCCGTCGTCTACAACGCGGCCGTCATCCGGCCCGACGCCGTCGGCGAACTCCCGCACCGCGCCCACCTGGACACCTACGCGGTGAACGTCCTCGGCGCCCTCACCACCGCCGCGCACCTGCTGCCCGGGATGGCCCGGCGCGGACGGGGCACCTTCGTCGTCACCGGCGGGATGCCGGAGACGAAGCCGTCGTACGTGAGCCTGTCCCTCGGCAAGGCCGGGGTACGGGCCCTCGTCGAACTGCTCGACGCGGAGTACGGGCCGTCCGGCGTGCACGTCGCCACGGTCACGGTCGGCGGGGCCGTCGCGCCGGGGACGGCGTACGACCCCGACGACATCGCGGAGCGGTACTGGCGGCTGCACGCCCAGCCGCGCGAGCGGTGGGAGCGCGAGGTGGTGCACTGACCCGTCCGGGCGGGGCCCCGGGAGACCGGGGCCCCTCGGGAAGGAAGGCGCAGGAGGAGGGAGGGGGGAAGTGTCGGGCCCCCTCCGGAGGAAGGGAGCCTCGGCCGGAAGGGGAAGGCGCCGGAGGGTGCTGACACTTCCCTGACCCCGGCTTTGCGCGGCGCGGACGTTTCCGAGGGAAGCGGCGGGAAGCTCACCGAGTCCTGGACCGGCGCGTCTTGAGGCGGCGGGCGGCGCCTGCCGATGCTGGAGGTGTCGTTTCTTCGGTGTCGGGCGGGGAGGGGTGGGCGGATGACCGCCGTGTCGTCGCGGGTGTCGCCCGGGGTGCGTCGGGTGACGCTCGGTGCAGGTCGGGAGGCACCCGTCACCGGGCTGCTGGCCGAGCCCGAGGGCGGGCCCGGCGCGGCCCGCGCCCTGGTGGTCGCGCTGCACGGCGGCGGGATGAGTTCCGGGTACTTCGACGGGCAGGCGCACCCGGACGTCTCCCTCCTCTCCCTGGGGGCGCGGCTCGGCTACGCGGTGCTCGCCCTCGACCGGCCGGGGTACGGGCCGTACGCGGGCCTGGAGCCGGACGGACGGGACGTGGCCGAGCAGGCCGGGGTGGTCGCGGAGGCGCTGGCGGGGTTCGCCGAGGGGGCCCTGCTGCTGCTCGGGCACTCCTTCGGGGGCAAGGTCGCCCTCGCCCTGGCGGCGGACCGGGCGCCGCGCGGGCTCGTGGCGGTGGACGTGTCCGGGGTCGGGCACCGACTGGCCGTGCCCGCCGGGCGGGCCGCGCGCGGGGACGGCTTCGGGGCCCGGCAGCTGGACTGGGGACCGACCTTCGGGCTCTACCCGCCGGGCACCTTCCGCGCCAGCCGGTCCGTGGTGGCGCCGATGCCCCGGCGGGAGGTGGAGTCGGTGGGCGGCTGGGCCGGCGGCGGCGCGGACGTCCTGGAGAGGGTCGCGGTGCCCGTGCGCTTCACCTTCGCCGAGCACGAGGCGTGGTGGCGGCACGGGCCGGACGACGTGGCCGACCTGACGGGCCGGCTGGCCCGCTCGCCGCGCGTCGTGGTGGACCGGCTGCCGGGGGCGGGGCACAACGTCAGCCTCGGCTGGGCGGCCCGGACGTACCACCTCAGGGTTTTCGCGTTCCTGGAGGAGTGCCTGGCCGCGGGCGGGCCGACGGGGCGGGAGGCGTGAGCGCCCGCTCCGGCGGGGTCTTCAGCGCCCTGCGCGTCCGGGACTTCCGGCTGTTCGTCCTCGGCCAGCTCGTGTCGGTGGCCGGCACGTGGATGATGGTCGTCGCGCAGGACTGGCTCGTCCTCGGCCTCACCGGTGGCTCGGCGAGCGCGCTGGGCACGGTGACGGCCCTCCAGTTCGCGCCCCTGCTGCTGCTCACGCTGTACGGGGGACGGCTCGCCGACCGGTACGACAAGCGGGCGCTGCTGACGGGCGCGAACGTGCTGTCCTGCGCGCTGGCCCTGGGCCTGGCGGTGCTGGTGCTCACGGACGGGGTCCGGCTCTGGCACGTCCACGTCTTCGCGTGCGCCCTCGGGGTGGTGAACTCGGTCGAGGTGCCGGCCCGGATGGCGTTCGTCGGGGAGCTCGTCGGCTCGGAGCTGCTGCCCAACGCCTCGGCGCTCAGCGCCGCCTACTTCAACGTCGCCCGGGTCGTGGGTCCGGCCCTGTCGGGGCTGCTGATCTCGGCGGCCGGGGTGGGGTGGGTGATGCTGCTGAACGCGGCGAGCTACGCGGCCACCGTCGTCGCCCTGCGGCTGATGCGGGGCGGCGCCGGGCGGGCGGGGCGGCGGGGCGGCCGGGTGCGGGTGGTGGACGGGCTGAAGGCGGCGGGCCGCTTCGACCTGGCGGTCCCGCTGGTGCTGGTGGCCGTGGTGGGGCTGTTCGGCCTGAACTTCCAGCTGACGCTGCCGCTGCTCGCCGCGCGGGTGCATCACGCCGGTGCCTCGACCTTCGGCGTGGTGACGGCCGTCTTCGCGGCGGGGTCGCTGGTGGCGGCGCTGGTGACCACCGTGCGGCGCGGCCGTCCGTCGGCCCGGCTGGTGGCCGGATCGGCGGTCGCCTTCGGGGTGCTGGAGGCCGCGGTGGGCGTGGTGTCCTCGTACGGGCCCTCGATGGTGCTGCTCCTCCTGACCGGCGGGGCGTCGATCTTCTTCGTGCAGGCCGCCAACCACCGGGTCCAGCTGGGGGTCGCGCCCGAGCTGCGCGGCCGGGTGCTGGCCCTCTACACGCTGATCCTCCAGGGGTCGACGCCGCTGGGCGCGCTGCTGGTGGGCGTGCTGGCCGACCGGTGGGGGGTGCGGTGGGCGTTCGTGGCCGGCGGTCTGGTGTCGCTGGCGGCGGGGCTCGGGGCCCTCGCCGCCGGGCGGCGCGGCGAGCCGGGGACCGTACCCGCCGGGGCCGTGGCACGGGAGCGGGAACCGTCCGGCGGGCGGGCGCGGCCGTGAGGGGGCCGACGGGGCCGGTCACCGTGGAGGTGTGGCTGCTGGACGTGCCGGCGGAGCTGCCGGAGGGGGCGTGCGGGCCGCTGGACGAGGGCGAGCGGCGCCGGGCCGGGCGGTTCGCGACGGAGGCCGGGCGGCGCCGGTACGTGGCGGCGCACCTGGCGCTGCGGCAGGTGCTGTCCCGGTACACCGGGGTGGCTCCGGGCGAGCTGCGCTTCGGCCGGGAGGGGCGGTACGGCCGGCCGGTGCTCCGGGGCGCGGCGGCGCCGGGTTTCTCGCTGTCGCACGGTCACGGGGTGGTCGCCGTCGCCGTGGCGGCCGGCGCGGTGTGCGTGGACGTGCAGCGGGTGTGCCCGCCGGGCACGGTGGAGGCGTGCCTGCCGCGGCTGCACCCGTGGGAGCGGGCGGAGCTGGAGAGCGTCGCCCCGGCCCGGCGGGCGGCGGAGTTCACCCGGTTGTGGGCGCGCAAGGAGGCGTATCTGAAGGGGCTGGGCACGGGGCTCGGGCGGCCGCCGCGCGCGGACTACCTGGGGGACGCGGCGCCGGCGGCCCGGCCGGCCGGGTGGGGCGTGGCGCAGGTGACCGCCCCGGCCGGGTACGCGGCGGCGGTGGCCGTCCCGGTACCCGCCGGGGAGACGTGGGCGGTGCGGTCGGTGCGGTCGGCCCTCGGCCCGGCGTGAACGACCTGTTTCCGGTCCGGGGGGGGCGGCGAGTCCCCGGCTCTGTGTAGGCGGTGGGCTGCCGGCTCGGCGTGAGCGGTCGGCTTCCGCTCCGGGGGGACGGTCAGTCCCCGGTCCCCCGTGAGCGGCCGCGGCCGGGGACCGCGTCGATCAGTTCCCTGGTCCAGGGGTGGCCGGGTGCGGTGAAGACGGTCTCCACCGGTCCCGTCTCGGGGATCGCCTCCCTCTACCGGACCCTGCCGTCCGCGCTCGTCCCGCAGGGCAGCTCCGTCCTCTACATGCTCAACCAGCTCGGCGCCTCGGTCGGCATCGCCACCGTCGCCCTCGTCGTGCAGACCGCCGGCGACGGCGACGCCGTGCGCGGCTTCCGCGCCGCCGCCTGGACGGTGACGATCGCCCTGGTCGTGACCCTGGCCGCCGCCACCCAGCTCCCCGGCCGCCCCGGACCGCGGCAGCAGCCCGAGGAGTCCGGCCCGCCCGCCGCGGAGGAGTCCGCACCGCCCGCCGGCACCGGCTCGCGGGCCGGCGAGGACCCCGCCCCGTCCACCACCGGGGAGGGCGCCGCGGCCGGCGCCGCCCGAGGGGAGGAACGGTGAGCACCCTCGTCGTCGCCGGCGGGACGGACGGCATCGGCAAGGCCCTCGCGGAGCGCCACCTCGACCGGGGCGACACCGTCTTCGTCATCGGCCGCGACCCCGTCAAGGGCCGCGCCTACCTGGAGCGGGCGCGGGACCGCGGCGCCGCCGGCCGGGCGCACTTCGTCACCGCCGACCTCGGTCTCGTCGCGGACACCACCGCCGCCGTCGACGAGATCGCCGGGCGGGCGCCCGCCGTGGACGCGCTCGTGCTCTGCGCCCGCCACTACCGCTACCGGCGCACCGAGACGCGGGAGGGGTACGAGGAGAACTTCGCCCTCTTCTACCTCAGCCGCTACCTCCTCGGCCACGGCCTGGCCCCGGCCCTGGGCCGTTCGGGACGCGGGGTGGTCGTCAACGTGGCGGGGCCCGGCGCCCCGCTCGACGTGGTGCGCTGGCACGACCTCCAGTTCGGGCGGGACTACCACGGCGGCGCGGCGCTCGGCCACGGCGGCAAGCTCAACGACCTCCTGGGCGTGGCCTTCGCCGACCGGTACGCGGCCACCACGGGCGTCCGGTACGTCCTCGTCCACCCCGGGGTCACCGCGACCGGCTTCTCCGGCGAGTACGACGCCGGGACGCTCCTGCACATCCGGGCGATGCAGCGGGGCGCCAAGCCGGTGTCGGCGGCCCTGCCGCCGATCACCGCCGCGCTCGACGACCCGCCGTCCGCCCCCCTCACCGCCTTCGTCGAAGGACGGCCGCTCCGGGTCGACACCCGCGACTTCGACCGCACGGCCGCGCGCCGCCTGGAGGAGATCACCGAGCGGCTCCTGCACGAGGGATGACGGTGCGGGGAAGCCCGCCGCGCGGGCTTCCCCGCACCGAGCGGAAATCCTCTGGTCGAAGACCTGACGAAGACCTGACACGGCAGCTCTTGGGCGGCCCGGCCGGGACCCGGAGACTTGATCCGTCCCGGACATCCCGCCCTCGCCCAGGAGGCTCCCGTGCCCCACCCGTCGACCCCCGCCACCACCCGGCCGGTCCTCGACAGCCCGCACAGCGCCGTGGCGCTCGTCGCCACCGTGTCCGTCGACTCCTCCGACGGCGGACTCGCCGCGGCGGAGGCGGCGGCGCGCGCCGGGGGCGAGGCCGACGCCTGGCCGCAGGGCCTCCTCTCGTCCAGCGTCTACGTCTCGAACACCGGCGACACCGTCCTCACCTACACCCAGTGGGGCTCGGAGGAGGCCCTCGCCGAGGCACTGGAGGACGCCGGTCCGGCCACCGCCTGGCCCCCCGGCCTCGACGCCCTCCCCGGCGCGGGGACCCCGGCCGGCACGCCCTTCCGCCACTACCGCGCCGTCCTCGGCACCGCCCCCGCCGACCCCGCCGCCCTCACCGAGTCCTTCCCCGTCGCCTTCTTCGACACGGCGGACGCGGCGGCGGCCGAGGAGTGGCTCGACGGCCTGCTGGCGTCCGAGGAGAGCTCGGAGGGGGCCGACCGCGCCTATCCCGGGGCGGTCGCCGCGCACCTGCACATCAGCCTGGACGGGACGAAGGTCCTCAGCTTCTCCGAGTGGCTCTCGGAGGAGCAGGCCGTCGCCCACATCGAGGAGGTCTGGGCGCCGGTGCTCGAGGAGTTCGGGGGCACCGGCACCCTCTACCGGCACGTCGGGACCCGTCTGCGGCCGTGACCCCGGGCGGGGCCGTCCCCGGGGGCCGTCCCCTGGGGGGCGTCCCGGAAGGGGCGGCCCCGCGGCACCCGTTCCGCCGCCGCCGACTCCGCCGCCGGACCGGGCCCACGCCCCTCCCGCACGGCCCCGACCACCCTTCCCCCACAGCCGCGACCACCCTTCCGGCACGGTCGGCCACCCCTCCCGAACGGCCCCGACCGCCCCCGAGCGAGCGGTCGTGCGCCCTTCCGCGCCGGGCGCGCCTCCCGGTGGGACAACTCGGCCGCGCGCTCGCCGTAACCGGTGAATCCGGGGGGTGGGAGGTTCGGATCGGCACGTGCGCCGGGCACGTTCCCGCCAGCGGTTCTCGCCGTTGAGAGGGATGGGCATGACGAGCCACGCCACCGAAGCCGTACTGGAAGAACTCCTGCACCGAGCGCTGCACGCCACGGGTACCGGCGGGCGCTGGACGACCGAGACGGACGACCTGTGGTGCCGGGTGGCACCGACCTCCGGGGAGCGCCGCCGGCAGGGCTGGAAGCTGCACCTGTCGGCGACGGCCGCCTCCGCGCCGGCGGTCCTCGCGAAGGCCCTGGAAGTGCTGCTTCCCGACACGTCGGGGTTCAAGTTCGCCCGCTCGCTGGAGCAGGTGAGCGCGCTCAACTCCCGTGCGACGCCGCGCGGCAGCTCCGGCAAGTTCGTGACCGTGTACCCGCGTTCGGACGCCGACGCGGCCCGGCTCGCCGGGGAGCTGCACCGGGCCACGACGGGGCTCGCCGGGCCGAGGATCCTCTCCGACCAGGCGTACGCGCCCAACAGCCTGGTGCACTACCGGTACGGCGCCTTCGTCGGCCGCCGGCGCCTGTCGGACGACGGACTGCTGGTCTGGTACTTCGAGGACCCCGACGGCAATCCCGTCGAGGACCGGCGGACCGGCGCCTACACCCCGCCGGAGTGGGCGGTCAGCCCCTTCCCCGCCCCCGCGCCCGCCGCCCCGCGCGCGCCCGAGGCGCCGAGCCGCCCGGTCGTGATCGGCGGCCGGTTCTCGGTGCGGGAGGCGATCCGGCACACCAACAAGGGCGGTGTCTACCGGGGCAGCGACGTCCGCACCGGAGCCCCGGTGGTCATCAAGGAGACCCGTCCGCACGTCGAGGCCGACGCCTCCGGCTTCGACGTCCGCGACTGGCTGCGCGCCGAGGCCCGGACGCTGGAGAAGCTCCGGGGCACGGGCCTCGCGCCGGAACCGCTGGCGCTCTTCGAGCACGGCGGGCACCTGTTCCTGGCACAGGAGGAGATCCCGGGCGTCCCGCTGCGCACCTGGGTCGCGGAGCGGTTCCGCGACGCCGGCGGCGAGCGGTACGGCACCGAGGCGGCCGCCCAGGTGGCGCTCCTGGTCGACCTGGTCGCGGCGGCCCACGCCCGCGGCTGCGTCCTGCGGGACCTCACCCCCGGCAACGTGATGGTCCGCCCGGACGGGGAGCTCCGGCTCATCGACCTGGAGCTCGCCGTCCTGGACGACGACGCCCCGCTCCCGACACGGGTGGGCACGCCCGGATTCAGCGCCCCCGAGCGCCTGGTGGACGCGCCGGTCTCCCCGACGGCCGACTCCTACAGCCTCGGCGCCACGGTCTGCTTCGTCCTCACCGGCAAGGTGCCGAACCTGCTGGACGAGGAGCCCGCCGACCGACCCGCCGAGGAGCGGCTCGCCGACTGGCTGACCGCCTGCACCGCCTCCGTACGGCTCCCGGACGGCATGCGGGAGCTCGTCCTCGGGCTGATGCGGGACGAGCCCGCCGCCCGCTGGACCCCCGCGGCGGCCCGCGAGGCCCTCGCGGCGGCCCGCCCGCCGGGAGCGGCACCCGGTCCCGTCCGGCCCGGGGCCCCGGCCGACGCGCACACCGGCGGCCGGACGGACCGGGAGGACCGGACGGCCCGGGCCGTCGAGACGGCGGTGGCGGGCGTGGTCCGGCACCTCCTCGACACGATGGCACCCGGGGAGGACCGGCTGTGGCCCGTCTCCACCCGGGCCGGCGAGAGCGACCCGTGCACCGTCCAGCAGGGCGCCGCCGGTGTCCTGGCGGTGCTGACGCGGTACTTCGAGCTCACCGGCGACCCCCGCCTCCCGGAGGTGCTGTCCACCGCGGGCCACTGGATCGCCGACCGCACCGACCCCGCCTCCGCCCGTCCCGGCCTGCACTTCGGCGCCCGGGGCACCGCCTGGGCGCTGTACGACGCCGGGCGCGCGGTCGGCGACCGGGCCCTGACGGACCACGCCCTGGCCCTGGCCCTGGCTCCGCAGCAGCCGACGCCCAGCCACGACATCACCCACGGCACGGCGGGCGGCGGACTCGCCGCCGTCCACCTGTGGCGGCGCACCGGTGACGCGCGCCTCGCCGAAGCGGTCGCCGACGCGGCCGACCGGCTGGCCGCCGCCGCGCGCCGGGAGGGGACCGGGGCGAGCTGGCCGGTCCCGGCGGAGGCCGTCGCCGAGGAGGCGGGCAAGCGGTACCTCGGCTTCGCCCACGGCACGTCCGGCATCGGCTGCTTCCTCCTCGCCGCCGCGTCCGTCACCGGCCGCCCGGAGGACCGGGAGCTGGCCGTGGCCGCGGGTGAACACCTGCTGGCCCACACCGTGGACGTGGGCGGCGCCGCCCAGTGGCCCGCGCAGACCGGGGACGTCCCCACGGCCCCGTACTGGTGCCACGGCTCGGCCGGCATCGCCTCGTTCCTGCTCAGACTGTGGCGGGCGACCGGCGACGACCGGTTCGGCGCGCCCGCCCGCCGGGCGGCCCGGGCCGTGGTGGAGCGGGCGTCGCGCGCCGCGCTGACCCAGTGCCACGGCCTGGCCGGCAACGGCGACCTGCTCCTCGACCTGGCCGAGGCGACGGGCGATCCCGCCCACCGCGCCGACGCCGGGCGCCTGGCCGACCTCATCGTCGCCGAAGCGGCCCACCGCGGCGGTCACGTCGTCTTTCCCAACGAGTACGGGGACGTCTCGACGGGCTGGAGCGACGGGGCCGCCGGAATCCTGGCGTTCCTCCTGAGGGTCCGCCATCCCACAGAGCCCCGGCACTGGATGGTCCAGCAGCCGGTATGAGCGGCAGAAAACCTGCCGCCGCCTCACAGAGAAGGAGAATGCCATGGAGAACCAGGACCTCGAACTGCTCGCCCGCCTGCACGCCCTTCCGGAGACCGACCCGGTCGGCGTCGACGGAGCGCCGTTCGCCGCGACGTGCGAGTGCGTCGGCCTGCTCACGCTCCTCAACACCGTCTGTATCGGCATCAGCTGCGCGTAGCGCCCGTCGCCTCCCCCGGCCGGTGGCTGTCCCGGGGCAGCCATCGGCCGGGGTGAGGCACCCGCACCGCCCCTCCGGGCGGCGCGGCCGGTCCGGTGCCGCGGAGCCGTCACCCCGACGTCTCCTCCCGCACCGGACCGGCCCTTCCGACGGCGACCCCTGGACGAGGACCGGCCCATGAAGCTCCACGCCCGTGACCACGAGCCCGCCCGCACGGCCGCCGCCGCACCGCGGACCGGTCCCGACGACGCCGGGCTCGCCATCAGCACGCGCGGCCTGGTCAAGAGCTATCGCGGCCCGGACGGCACCACCACCGACGCGGTGCGCGGCCTGGACCTGGACGTGCGCCGCGGCGAGACCTTCGCCTTCCTCGGCCCCAACGGCGCGGGCAAGTCCACGACCATCGCGATGCTGTGCGCGCTGGCCCGCCCCACCTCCGGCCGCGCCACCGTGGCGGGCGCCGACGTCCTCGCCGAACCCGAGCGGGTCCGGCGCCGGGTCGGCCTGCTCTTCCAGCACAGCGCCCTCGACCCGGACCTGACGGCCGAGCAGAACCTCCGCGTCCACGCCCGCCTGTACGGGCTCCGCCGCGCCGAGGTCCGCCGGCGCACGGCCGAGGTGCTCGACCTGGCCGATCTGTCGGACCGGCGGCGCTCCCTCGTCCGCACCCTGTCGGGCGGCATGCGGCGGCGCCTGGAGATCGCCCGGCAGCTGCTGCACTCCCCCGGCGTCCTCTTCCTGGACGAGCCGACCACCGGCCTCGACCCGCACGCGCGCGCCCGCGTCTGGGAGCACCTGCACACCCTGCGGGACCGGCACGGCAGCACCCTCTTCGTCACCACCCACTACCTCGACGAGGCGGAGCACTGCGACCGCCTCGCCATCATCGACCGGGGCCGGCTGGTGGCGCAGGGCACCCCGCGGGGGGTGCGGGCCGAGATCGGCGACGACCGGGTGGTGCTGCGCACCGGCGACGACGCGGAGGCCCGCCGGGTCCTCGGCCCGCTCGTCCCGCCGGACCGGTCCGTCGCCGTGGACACCGACGGCCTGTGGCTGCGGCTGCCCGACGGCAGCGCCTGGATCCCCCGCCTCTGCGCGGCGCTGGAGGTCCACGGCATCGCCGTCCACTCCGCCTCCGCCACCCCGCCCACCCTCGACGACGTCTTCTTCCACCACACCGGCCGCAGCCTGGCCGGCCCGGAGCGGACGGGGGGCGGCCGGTGACGGCGCTCGTCCTGCCCGGAGCGGACGACACCGCCCCGGAGCGCACCGGCCGCCTCCGGCGCGAACTGCGCGCGGTCCACGCCCTGGTCCACCGCGACCTGCTCCGCCTCGCCTGCCAGCGCGTCCCCACCGCGCTGATGCTGCTCCACCCCGTGCTGTACCTGTTCATCCTGGGCGGCGGTCTCGCAGCGCTGATCCCCACGGCCTCGCTGGGCGTCGGCTACCGGACGTACCTCTTCCCCGGCATGCTGATGATGACGGTGCAGACCCCGGCCATCATGGTGGGCATCCGCCTGATCACGGACCGGCAGAGCGGCTATCTGCGCGAGCTCCTGATGGCCCCCGTGGGCCGCACCACCCTCCTGCTGGGAGGCTGCGCCGGCGGCACCCTGGTGGCCACGGTGCAGGGCGCCGTCCTCCTCGCGCTGGCCGGCACGGTCGGCCTGCCGTACGACCCGGTCCTGCTGGCCATGCTCCTGGGGGGCATGGCGCTCGCCTCCTTCGCCCTGACCGCGCTCTCCCTGGCCCTGGCGGTGGGCCTGCGGAGCCCGGAGACCTTCCACACGCTGCTCGGTCTGGTGATGATGCCGCTGCTCTTCCTCTCCGGCGGCTTCTTCCCCCTCACCTCGCTGCCCGGCTGGGCCCAGGCGCTGGCCGCCGCGAACCCCCTCGCCTACGGCGTGGACGTGCTGCGGCGCTCCATCGCCCTGCGGGTGCCGGACGGTGCGGCCGCCGGCTCGGTGGAATGGGCCGGCCGGCAGCCCCCGCTCCTCCTCGAAGCGGGGCTGCTCCTCGCCCTGGGCATCCTGGCCCTGCTGTGGGCGGCGCGCCGCTTCGGCCGCCCGGAGTGACCCGCAGGCCGCCGCGCGCGGCCGGTCCGGCTCACGCGTAGCGCTCGGCGAGGGCGCGGACGGTCGCGGCGACGCGGTCGCGGAGCTCCGCCGGGGCGAGGACCTCGGCCTCGGCGCCCAGGGCGAGGAAGGTGGCGTGGGCGTGGTCGGTGCTCTCCACGGGGAGGGTGGCGCGGGTCCAGCCGTCGGGTTCGGGGACACCCGTCTCGGCGAGGGCGCGGGCGGCGGCGCCGGTGAGCCCGGCGGCCGCGCGCGGGGAGATCCGCACGACGGCCTCGCCCTGGTGGAGCCGGGCGTGGAAGTCCCGCTGGCTCGCCCGCCAGTGGGTGGCGAGGTCGAAACCGGCCGGGACCTCCGCCTCCTCGTCGGTGACGGTGAGGTCGATGATCTGGTCGACGCGGTACGTCCGCGGGCCGGGCGCCGCGACCAGGTACCAGCGGCCCGCCTTGAGCACCAGGCCGTACGGGGCGAGCCGGCGGTCGACGTCGGTCGGCTCCTTCCAGCGGCGGTAGCGGACGGCGATCACCCGTCCCTCGCGGAGGGCCTCGGCGACCCGCGGCAGGAACGGGGCCTCGGTGTCCTCCGCGTACCAGCCGGGCGCGTCGATGTGGAAGCGGGCCCTGAGCCGGTCGACGTGCTCGCGGAGCGGGGCCGGCAGGGCGGCGCGCAGTTTCAGCTGGGCGTCGGCGAAGTGACCGCCGAGCCCGAGTTCGTCGGCGGCGGCGGGCAGTCCGGCAAGGACGAGCGCCTCGGCCTCGCGCGCGTACAGGCCGGTGAGCCGGGACCGGTGACCGGCGAGCAGCCGGTAGCCGCCGCGGTGCCCGGCGTCCCCGTACAGCGGCACACCGGCGGCGTGCAGCGCGTCGACGTCCCGGTAGACGGTGCGGACGGAGACCTCCAGCTCCCCGGCGAGCTCGGACGCGGTCATCCGGCCCCGGGTCTCCAGGAGGAGCAGGATCGACAGAAGACGGCTGGACTTCACTGACACACCGTGTCAGTGAAGTCCTCCTACAGTCCAGCCATGGCTTTCGCGGAGAAGAACCTCATCGTGCCGGAGCCCGTCGAGCTCGCCGGGCGGCACGTCAAGCGCTATCACGTCACCTCCGATCCGGACGGCATCGAGCCGGAGGTGGAGAAGGCGGCCTACGCCCTGCTCCCCGAGCTCCTGCCGGAGCCGGACGGCACGCCGGCCGCGAGCTTCGTCGTGCTCCACCGGGGCGGGGACACGGGCGCGTACCTCAACGTCTACAGCTGGGCGTGGGACAACGTGCTGCACTTCGCCGGCGCCGCGGCCGGTCAGCCCGCGCTCGACTGCCCCGACACCGACCCCGCCCGCTTCGTCCGGATCACCGGCACCGCCCGCGACCGCTCCTGGATCGGCTGCGTCTGGGAACTGGCCCCGCTGGAGCACGAGCGCGCGGCCTGGATCCGCCACGTGCTCGCCCCCGACGTGCCCGACCTGCCCGGTTACCTCGCGGATTCCCTCCGCACGGGCACGACGGGCACGACGGGCACGGCCGGGGACGGGAAGGTCCGCGGATGACCTCCCGGGGCTTCGACTTCCTCGTCGGCGACTGGACCGTCCGCAACCGCCGCCTCGCCGACTTCCTGGACGCGGACTCCGGCTGGGAGGAGTTCGAGGGGCACACCTCCGGCCGCCTCTTCTGGGACGGCCGGGCCCACGTCGACGAGATCGCCTTCCCGTCGAAGGGCTTCGCCGGTCTGACCCTGCGCCTGTTCGAACCGGAGACGGGCGAGTGGACCCTGAACTGGTCCAGCACCCGCACCGGCCGCCTCCTCCCCCCGGTGCGGGGACGTTTCGGCCCCGACGGCACGGGCGAGTTCCACGGGAACGACCACTGGGGCGACCGCGCGGTCCGCGTGCGGTTCCGCTGGTCGGACATCACCTCGGAGTCGGCCCGCTGGGAGCAGGCCTTCGCCCCGGAGGGCACGGAGGAGTGGGTGGTGAACTGGGTGATGGACTTCCGTCGCACGGCCCCCGCCGCCTCCGGCCCGGCCACGACCCCGGCGACCCCGGCGCCCCCGATGGCTCCGGCGGTCACCTCCTGATCCGCCCGCCGCCGGGGGACGGCGGGGACACCGGAGGCCCCCGGCGGGCGTGACGGTCGCGGCGGACGGGGGTCACCGCGACCGTCACGCCGGCCGGAGCCGGCACGAACAGCGTGACGAACGGGGGCGGCACGACGGCCTCGGTGGACGGGACCGGCACGGGCACCCCGACGGACCGGCGGCGGACGGGGGTCGCCGCCGGTCAGCCCGGGCCGGCCGCGTGGGCCAGCGGAGGGACGATCGCCTGGGCGTCCGCGCCCTCGCCGACCCACAGGCCGATGAAGAGCGCGGCCGTCGCCTCCAGGAGGCCCGCCCGGTCGAGGCCGCCGCCGGAGACGGGTGCGCAGCCCGCGTCCCGTACCAGCGTCCGGACGCGTGCCAGGGCGGTCTCGTCGTCGCCGCAGACCGGCACGGCCAGCGGCCGGCCGCCGAAGACCGGCGGCCGCATCCGCCACACGTCCTCGTGGCACAGGTTGAAGGCCTTCACCACGTGGGCGCCGGGCGCCGCGTCGGCGAGGCGCCGCGCGGCGGAGGGTCCCCCTTCCGTCAGGAGCCGGAAGCCGGGTCCGACCGGGTTCGAGCAGTCGACCAGCGTCCTCCCCACCAGCTCCGCCCGCAGTTCCCGGACGACGTCCGCGCCCGCCCCGAAGGGCAGCGCGACGAGCACCGCGTCGCCCGAGGCGGCGGCCCGCAGGCCACCGGAAGCGGCGCCGCCGCCGACGCGCCGGGCAAGCCGGGCGGCGGCCGCCTCGTCCCGCCCCCCGATGGTCACGTGGTGCCCGGCACTCGCCCAGTGGGTGGCGAGCGCGTCGGCCATGTTGCCCGTCCCGAGTACGCCGATCCTCATCGATTACCGCCTCTCCGACCGGATTTCGGTCCCGGACACGACGTTAGGCCGCGGCTCGGGCACCATTCGGTACGTGACCGCCGAACCGTTCCTCGCCGACTGCCGCGCCCGCCTCGCCTTCGACCTGCTTTCGCACACCTGGAACGCCGTGGTGCTCTGGGCCCTGCGCGACGGACCCCGCCGACCGGTCGAGCTCCGGGAGCGGATCGGCGGCATCAGTTCCAAGGTGCTCACCGAGACGCTGCGCAGGCTGGAGTTCAACGGGCTGGTCGACCGCCATGCCCGGCCCGGTTCTCCTCCGCGCGTCGACTACGGGCTCACCCCGCTGGGACGGACGCTGCTGGCGCCCATCGACGCGTTCGGCGCCTGGGCGTTCGAGCACGGCGACGAGGTCCTGGCCGCACAGGACGCGACCCGCCCTCCCGCCTCCGAGGAGCCCCGGCCGCATCCCGGGCCCTGACACCCACGTCAGCCGCGACGAGCCGGCAACGCCTGGCCACCCCGCCCCGCCCCAGCCCTGCCCGATGACCGCGGGTGGGCGGTCGCCTCCGTCTGCCCTACGCTCCCGGCATGATCGCCAAACTGCAGTGCGTGGTGCTGGACTGTCCGGACGTCGCGGTGCTCGCCCGGTTCTACCGGTCGCTCCTCGGCGGCGCGGTGGACCGGCCCGATCCCCGCTGGTCCCTCGACGACGACTGGTCGACGCTCCACACCGAGGGGGGTCTCGTCCTGGCCTTCCAGCGCGTCGCCGACCACCGCCCGCCCCGGTGGCCCGACCCCGCCCACCCCCAGCAGTTCCACCTGGACCTGGGCGTCGAGGACCTGGACGCCGCCCGGACGGAGGCCCTGGCCCTGGGGGCCGGGCTGCTCGACGGCGGCGACCCGGAGCGCGGCTGGAGCGTCCTCGCCGATCCGGCGGGGCACCCCTTCTGCCTGGTACGCGACGGAGGCGGCGGCACCGACGACGCGGAGGGCCTCCCCTCCTGACGAGTTCTCGCCAGGGAGCGCCTGGTTCCGCATGCGGGGCCGGGGGCGGGGGAGCCATCCGGGGACGGTGTCGTCCGATCCGTCGCCGCCTGCCCCGAGGAGCCCCCATGTCCCTGCCTCCCCTCCCCGGAGTCCCGGTCCTGACCGCCGACTTCGGCTCGTCGGCGCAGTGGGTCGCCGGACGGTCCTGGGCCTATCCCGGCGGCGGGCCGGTCAATCCGCTGGACAACAAGCTCGACCACCTGGTGGAGGACCCCGCGTTCAGCCGCTCCGGCGTCTTCCGCGCGCGCCGGCGGCGGGACGGGCTGTGGGACAGCGGACTGCTGACCACCGAGGGCAGCGCCCAGGGCTTCGAGGCGCGGGCCGGGGACGTGCTGGAGGCGCGGGTCCGGCTCCCGGAGGAGACCGGCGCCTGGCCCGCGATCTGGACCTGGCGGGACGGCGGGCAGGAGGTCGACGTCTTCGAGTACCACCCCGACAACCCCGACCTCCTGGAGCTCTCCAACCGGGTGCGGGGCACCCACCACTACTACCGCTCCCCCGCGATCCGCCCGGGCGGCCGGGTGGACCTGCGGACCGAGTTCGGCGCGCGGTCCGTCGTCTGGTGGGTGAACGGCACCAAGGTCTTCTCGGACGGACGCGGCGTGGGACGCGACTGGCACGCCTGCCTGATCGTCAACCTCTCGGTGTGCGCCGGCCGCTACCACCCCGCACCCGATCCGGGGACGAACGAGATGTCCTTCGAGGTCTCCGGCCTCCGCGTCTTCCGCCCCACCTGACCCCCGCGCGCACGAAGCGGGGGCGGACCGGAGGGTTCAGGTCATACCGGCCCGGATGTGGAGGTGGATGTAGTGGTCGTAGGGGTGGGCGGCCTTGAGGGAGAAGTTCGGGTGCGGCTTCTGGAACTCGCCGGTGAGGAAGCCGGGGTCGGCCGCGTACCACCGGTCGACAATGGTGGCCTGCTGCTCGATCCCGTACGCAGACCACGGCCGGCCGGGGTCGCCGCCCGGTTCGTAGGTGCTCTCGGTGACGCCCTGGCAGAAGTACGTGGTCGCCGGCCACCGCTTCGCCTGCCACACGTGCGTCAGTTCGTGTATCAGCATCTGACCGCGTTGGCGGTACTTCCCCCGGGGAGCCATCGGGTCGTCGAAGTGGTCTCCGAGATTGACCAGGTACGAGCCGCCCGCACCGGGGACGACGAACGCGCGGTCGTCCAGGCCGCTGATGTTGGTCAGGATGATCTGTTCGCGAGGGGGGAGGGTGGGTCCGAAGACCTTGACGGCGAAGGCCTCCTCCTCGGTCGACAGGGGCCGGTGGTCGACGAGGGCCTCGACGGCGACGCCTGCGGCCAGTGCCGGAACGATCGCGGCCGGGCCGAAGACGAGCAGCACCCCGGAGGCGATCGTCACGCCGACGGGCAGCCCCGGGAAAGGCCACGGTTCGTGTGCGGCCTCGCCGAGCCGGGAGCCGATGACCAGTGCCGCCGCCATGCCTCCGGATCCGGTCACGGCCGCCGCACCGACGAACTGGGCGACGGCCGTCGCGATGTCCCCCAGTGTCCCGAGGACCCCGGACACCTCCCATTCCTTGCGGACCGTGAGCCGGGCGTCGCGCGCGAAGGTGAGCCAGTTTTGCCGGACGGCTTCGTTGCGACCGTCCTCGGACCAGTTCCGCTGCCGGTCGCCCGGCGTGTCCGTGCCGAAGACGCGGCCTTGGTGCACGGCCAGGGCCCGGAAGCGGCCGCCGCCGCCCTCCACCGTGGGCTGGACGACGAAGGCGAACGACGGAAAGCCCGTGGCGCGCATGTGTCCGGTCGACGTGTAGGTGCCGTTGCTCCGCAGGACCATCTCGGCGCGCCCGCCGAGCGCCGTTCCGGTGGTGACCGGCTCGGCGAGCCTCACCTCACTCGGCACCGCGTCGAGGCGGCGCAGCACCTCGCGCGCGGAGACGGGGCGTTCGGCCCCGACGCCGTCGGCCACTTCACGGAGACTGACGATCCGCGGGGGTGCGTAGAGGTCGAATCGACGGACGCTCTGTTTCAGTGAGGTCATGGTGGACATCCCGATCGGTCAGGACGCACCCGGGAACACGGATCCCGGGTGGTGGGTGGGGGGTGGTGGGTGGTGAAGAGCAGGTGCTCGGTCCCCGGTCGTGGGCTCATGGACTCACGGACACGAGTGGGTGACGGTGTTGCTCCACAGGACACCGGTCAGATCGTTCCGGTCCCGTCGTCCGTCCGTCGCGGAGAAGTGCAACGCCAGGCCGGAGACGCACGGAATGCTCTGGCGCATCCGCAGCACGCCTCCCCCGTCGGAAGGCAGCTGGAAGGCGCGTTGGGCGAGTGCGTCGTCCACGACCCTGACGATCACCGTGGCGTTGCGGGCGAACCGCACGCCGTCGACGACGAAGACGGCGGCTCCTCCGGCACCCTCGACCCGCACCGTGATCTCGGGCCGTGGTGAGACCTGCGGTTCCGGGGGTGGTGGCGCCGGAGACGGCTGAGGCGCAACCACGATGTGCAGGCCGTCGAGGAGCGCGATGAGATGGCGTGTGGAGATCGGGGCCAGCATGTCGAGGCGCCGGACGAGCTGGCGTACGTTCCCGTCCGGTCGGTACTGCGGCAGGACGCCTCTGTCACGGGCACTGTGGATCGCCGTTCGCAGTCTGGGCATGGTCGGTCCATCCCGTCACTTCGATACGGATCAGTGGTAAGCGGCTGGTCGGGCTCGCTCCGAGCGTCGTGCGGACGCGAACGGCGCTCGGAGACGAGTCCGCGGGAGTCCCTCGGCCCCTTCCGGTGCCTCGAGTTCCCCTGGCCCTCGGGTTCCCGGCTCAACCCAGTCCGACGAGGACCAGGACCATGCCGGTCCCCGAGGCCAACGGTGTGAGGGCTTTCCCGAGCACCGCGCCGAACGCGGCCTCGCGGTCGGTCGCGGCCATCGTGTGGCCGGGCGTCGTCGCGGTCGTCAGCAGGTCACCGACATGGATCGGCTTCGACGAGGCGTCAGCCAGGCACCAGACCTTCCCGACGACGGCAACTGCCCTGCGGAGAACGTCTTTCTGCCCTGCGCCGGGCTTCCGACGGTCCAGAATGAGCGCCGGGACACGGTCGCCGGCCCCGGAGACCACACCTGCCACCCGGGGGTCGTACCCCTCCCTGCACGGTGCCAGAGCGCCTTCGTCGTCGAGGACGACGACCGTGCCGGGGTCGATCCCTGTGGTTCCCGCCTCCCTTTCCGCGACGTCGAACTGCTCCGCCACGTCCCCGCCGGTCAGGACCAGGTCACCGGAGACGCCCACGTCTCCCGTTACGAAGACGTCGCCGACGAAGAATCCGGCGTGCCCGCCGCTCCCTCTCTTCTCCGCATACAGCGCGGCACCCGTTCCCCCTTCGTTCGTCGCGAAAGCGGCAACTGCGGCGACATTCGTGGCGTTTGTAGCCGCATGTACGGCCTCACCGTTTTCGCTTTCTCCCCAGACGGCAGCACCGGCGGCATTACCCTTCACGAAGACATTGCCGAGGAAGAATCCGGCATGCCCCTTGTTGCCTTCCTTCTTCGCGAAGAGCGCGGCCCCGCCTCCGTCGGGATTGAGGCCGAATGCGGCGATGGCCGCGACGTCCGCCGCGTTGGTCACGGCGTGCACAGCTTCGCCGGTCGTATGGGTGCCCTTGATGGCGGGCACGCCCGGATCACTTGATTCGCCAACCAGATTCGCCATGGTGACTCCTTCGAGCGTACGACTCCGAACGCCCGCCTTCAACAGGGCTCGCGCCTCTTTTCACGGTCGATGAATGCTCAATAACGAGTCGCCGGCCGCTTGCTGCGAGCGAACAATTCCAAGGATAGGACGGGCTATTCGAGCGCGCATTCCGCTCTGCACGGTGGAAGATCGGCGGCCGCTCGGGGAATCCGTCGGCGCCGACACCGGCACAGCAGGCCCTTCTGCTCGCCATTTCTCCATTCCCACAGAAAAGTTGAAACGATGAACGAGAGGGAAACCATCAACTCCTTCTCAGATCAGCCGACTTCGGGGGCATCGGCCATGCGGTGGCCCACCTCGGGGGTCGTCGTGACGGCCGTTGGGGCGCCCAGTTCGCGGCGGCGGCCGATGGTGACGGTGACCGTGTCGATGCAGGGGTCGGCGTTCTCGTCCCACACCCGTTCCAGGAGGTCCTCGGCGCCGAGGAAGCCGGGGCCCGCGCGGAGCAGGTCCTCCGGGACGGCCAACTCCTCGACGGACAGCTCCGGTGGGCGCCCGTCACGCAGGACGGTCCGGCGCACCGGATCGAGTGCGAGACCGGCGGCGCGCAGGGTGCGGGGCCGGGCGACCGGGCGGCGACGAACTCGGCGAGCGTGCGGGCGTCCTCGACGCCCAGGGCCCCCATCGGGTCCGACCCTCGGGACCGGCCTCCGACGGTGTCGGCGAGCTCCTCGACCCTGCCCTGAAGCGCCTCCCGGAGAGCGGCGCGCGGACGGCTCCAGCGACAGGCGCGCGCCCACGGCCGGTGACCGTCGGGGAGGTCCGAACGGTCCGGACCGCACGGGCCGTACGGACCCGCACCGGCCGCCCGTGCGGGTCCGTCAGCCGATCCGTTCGGCCAGGGCGAGGAGGATGCCCGAAGGGCCGCGGAGGTAGCAGAGACGGTAGACGTCCTCGTACCGCGCCACCTCGCCGATCAGTTCGGCACCGTGGCCGCGCAGGCGGGAGACGGTGTCGTCGATGTCGTCGACGGCGAACATGACCCGGTGCAGACCCAGCGTGTTCGGCGGCGGGTTGCGCGGTCCGTCCGCGATCGCCGGGGGCGTGCGGTACTGCGCGAGCTCCAGCTTCCCGTGGCCGTCCGGGGTCCGCATCATCGCGATCTCGCTGCGCACCCCGTCGAGTCCGACGGCCTGGTCCGCGAAGAGGCCCTCGACCGGCATCCTGCCCTCGACCTCCATGCCCAGCTCGGCGAAGAAGGCGACGGCGGCGTCCAGGTCCTCGACGACGATGCCGACGTTGTCCATCCGCTGGAGCGTCATGCGGGTTCTCCCTCTGTTCGGTCCTGCTCTGCGTGGCACTTCGACGCCCCCGGTATACCGAGGACGGGACCGGCCGCCCCCTTCCGACACCCTGGGACGGGGCGGGAGTTCCCCGGCTGCGGCCGTCCCGCCCGCCCGGGTCAGGAGAAGGTCAGCACCGCCTTGCCGTGGAGGTGCCCCGCGCGCAGGGCGGCCACCGCGTCCGCGGCGGCGCTCCAGTCGCCCCGCCAGGCGATGCCGGGGTCCAGCGTCCCGTCCGCGACGCGGTGGGCGAGCCAGCCCAGATCGCGGCCGAGTCCCGCGCAGCCGAGCAGGAAGAACGTCACCAGGGTCCTGTCATGCCGCCCCTCGTCGCCGAAGAGCGCCCCGAAGGGGAAGGTCTCGCCGCTGCCCGCGGAGTGCCCGACGGCGACGAGGGTGCCGCCCTGGACGAGGGTCCCGTACGCCTCGACGAGCCGTGCCCCGCCGACCAGTTCGACCACTCCGTCCACGGGACGGCGGACCTCCTCCGGGGCGCCGACGACCTCGTGCGCGCCCAGGCGGCCCAGCAGGTCGCCGTGGGCGGCGGGATCGCCCGTGCAGGCCACGACGCGGGCCCCGGCGGCGCGGGCCAGCTGGACGGCGTAGCGGCCGACGCCGCCGGTCGCCCCGGTGACGAGGACGTCCCTGCCGAGCAGCGGGCCGATCCGGTGGAGCGCGCGCAGGGCCGTGGCGCCGGCGACGGGGACGGTCGCGAGCGCCGCGGGGTCGGCTCCGGCGGGTGCCGTCCCGATCAGCGCGGTGTCGACCGCCCGCAGTTCGGCCCAGGCCCCGTCGCCCCTCAGGGTCACCACGGGGGTTCCGGCGGCCGGTCCCGTGCCGTCGGCGGCGGGCCGCTCCACCACGCCCGCGGCGTCCCAGCCGAGGACCGCGCCCGCGGGGGCGGACTCCAGCCCGAAGGCGACCTCCCCCGCGTTGAGGGAGGTCGCGGTGACCCTGACGAGTGCCTGGTGGGGTGCGGGGCGGGGGTCGGGGGCGGTGCCGAGACGCAGGCCGCCGGGGGCGGCGGGGTCGACGAGAAGCGCGCGCATGGGGGTCCTCCATCGGACGTACCGTCAATGTGCCACTGAGTGGCACAAGCCTATAGGGGGCGTTCGCCGCTCCGATACAGTGGGCCCGATGACGGCCGAGATCCCCCCGGCGCTCCCGCTGCGCGAGCGCAAGAAACTGCGCACGCGGCAGACGCTGGTCGCCACCGCGCTCGAACTCTTCGGCGCCCACGGCTTCGACGGCGTGACCCTCGACGGGCTCTGCGAGGCGGCGGAGGTGTCGAAGCGGACCTTCTTCCGCTACTTCGCGAGCAAGGAGGACGTGGCGATGGCCCCCACCCAGGACCTCTGGGCGGCCTTCCTCGACCTCCTGGAGACCGGCCCGGCCGCGGGTCCCGCCCCCCGCCCTGCCGGAGGGCAGCCGGGAGGGAGGCCTGGAGCACAGCCGGAAGGGCGGCCGCTGCTCGGGCTCTTCGAGGACTGCCTCGCCGGGGCGATCGGCCGGATGCCGGCCGGCGGATGGACCGGGCGCGTCCTGGCCAGCCGCCGGCTCGCCGCCCGCACCCCGTCGATGGACGCCCACGGCCTCGCCTTCTGCGACCGCACCATCCGCGCCGCGCTGGTCGTGCTCGACCACCGCCTCGCCCTCGACGGCCCCGGCCGCCTGCGCGCCCGCCTGGCGCTCGACATGCTGGTCTCCGCGTTCCGGCAGGCCCTGGACGCCTGGGTGGCGCAGCCCTCCGGCCACACCCCCGAGGACCTGACGCGCCGCCTGCGCGCGGTCATGGCGGAACTGCCGCACGCGGTCGCGGCGAAGGCCGAACCGCGCGCCTGACGGCCCGGCGGCTCACCGGGCCGACGGACACGGGACACGAGCGTCGGCCCGGCGCCCTACTCCCCCGCCCCGTAACGGTCGGGGTGCCATTCGGCCAGCACGATGGTGGCGTCGTCGCGCAGCCGGTGGTCCTGGTGGTGCAGGAGGTCCCGCACGAGGCGCCGGAGCGCCTCGGGCGCGGGATCGCCGGCGCCGATCGCCCGGATCACCGTGTCGGTGAGGCGCACCTCGCCGAACAGGTCGCCCCGGGTGGACCGCGCCTCGGTGACCCCGTCGCTGTAGAGGAGGACGCGGTCGCCCGGCCGCAGTCGCACCGTGTGCACGGCGGGCGGGACCCGGGTGTGGAACCCCCAGCCGAGGGGCAGGTCCGGCTCGCGTTCGAGCATGCGCGGCAGGACCCGGCCGCCGCGGATCAGCAGCGGCGGCGGATGGGCGCAGTTGATCCAGGTCAGCGTTCCGTCACCGGTGTCCAGACGGGCGATGACCGCGGTCATGAGCCGGTCGGTGAACCACTCCTCCAGGATCCGGTCGATCGCCGGGACGATGTCCGCGAGGCCGCCGCCCGAGCGGCGGGTGGCGCGGCAGGCGGCGAGGCCGGCCGCGCTCGCCCCGCCGGAGGCGAGGTCGTGCCCCATCGAGTCCAGGAGCGTCAGGTGCAGGGCGCCGTCCCCGAAGCTGTGGTCGAAGGCGTCGCCTCCGATGTCGTACGCGGGCTCCAGCACCGCGGACGAGGTCGCGTGCGCGCTGCCGATGGTCCGCGGCGGGAGGAACGCCCACACCAGTTCGGCCTGCACCGTCATCGCCCGGCGGCGTTCGGCCTCGACCAGGGGGTCGTTGTGGGACGACTTGGAGACGAGCAGCAGCGCGACCAGTCCGGCCAGGGCCTCGCACCATCCGGCCAGTTCCTCGTCGACGACGGGGGCCGTGGCCTTCAGGACACCGAGGCGTTCGACTCCGTCGATCATCGGCACCCAGACCGTGCCGCCGTCCCGCGTGTGCTGCGTGCGCTCCAGCCGGTAGGCCAGGCCGGCCGGCGAGTCGTCGATGTCGAGCGCCTCCTCCCCGGCCCGGGAGGTGGGCAGCGCGAGCAGTCGCGCCTGCTGGAGGTCGGTCACGTACATCCGGACCTCCGTCAGGCCCATGCGCCGGCCGACCTCGTCCACGAGCCCGGCCAGGCCCGCTCCCGGTACCGAGCGGGAGCGGACGACCAGTTCCGCCAGAAGCTTCTCTCGCGACTCCATGCCTCGGCCTTCCGCGGGCTCGCGCCGGTCACGGGCCGCCGGACACCGAGCGTAGCGAGGGGCATCCCGGCGGGCGCGCATTGGACACGGCCGGGCGGGTCCTCGGGGGCGGTACCCGGCGGGTGTACCGAACGTCCCGGGCGGGGCGCTCCCCCTCCGCCCTCTCCCCTTCTCCCCTCCCTCTCCTCTCTACTTCTCGCCTCTCCCCCGCAAGGTCAGCGGGCGGCCGGGTCCAGCCAGGGCCGGCGTCCCGGTCCGGTGGGGTGGGTGCCGGTGACGCCCATGACCACGGAGTACAGGCTGGTCTCCGCGGTGATGAAGAGACGGTTCCGTTTGGCGCCGCCCCAGGAGATGTTGGAGACCGCCTCGGGGACGGCGAGGCGCCCGATCAGGGTGCCGTCGGGGTCGTAGCAGTGCACTCCGTCGTCCATCGCGGCGACCCAGAGCCGGCCGCCGTCGTCGAAGCGGAGGTTGTCGAAGCGGGCCTTCTCGCGGGGTGCGGCCTCGGCGAAGACCGTCCCCTCGGAGAGGGTGCCGTCGTCGCGCACGTCGAAGACGCGGATGAGGCCCGCGCGGGTGTCGGAGACGAAGAGCCGCCGCTCGTCGGGCGAGAAGACCAGCCCGTTCGGGGCACCGAAGCCGTCGGCGACCCGCCGGACCTCGCCCGTGGCCGGGTCGATCCGGTAGACGTTGTTCGCGCCGATCTCGCTCTCGGCGCGGTACCCCTCGTAGTCGCTGGTGATGCCGAAGTCGGGGTCGGAGAACCAGACGGAGCCGTCGGACTTCACGGTCGCGTCGTTCGGGCTGTTCAGGCGCTTTCCCCGCCAGCGGTCGGCCAGCACCGTGAGGGTGCCGTCGTGCTCGGTCCGGGTCACCCGGCGGTTGCCCTGCTCACAGGTGACCAGCCGCCCCTCGCGGTCCAGGGTGTTGCCGTTGGTGTGCCCGGCGGAGCGGCGGAAGACCGCGACCGCGCCGGTCTCCTCGTCCCAGCGCAGCATCCGGTCGTTCGGGATGTCGCTCCAGACCACCTGCCGCCAGGCCGGCACGTAGACCGGGCCCTCGGCCCAACGGCAGCCGGTGTGGAGGACCTCGAGCCCGTCGTCCCCGTTCATGCACCTGCCGGTGCGGAACCGCTCGTCCAGCATCTCGTACAGCTCCGGACGCCCGCCGCTCATGGTGACCCCTCCTCAAAAACCCAGCCCGTACCGAATGTGAATCGGTCTGCCGCGCATGTTGCAAGATGGGATACTGACTTCGCCAGTCGATTCCGAATGGAGAGTTGTGGATCACATCGATCGCGCGCTGCTGGCGCAGCTGCAGCAGGACGCCACCCAGCCCTACGCCGCGCTCGGTCAGGCCGTCGGCCTGTCCGCCGGCGCCGCCCACGAGCGGGTGCGGAAGCTGCGGGAGCGCGGCGTCATCCGGCGCACCGGCGTCGACGTCGACCCGGCCGCCGTGGGCAGCGCCGTCCTGGCGTACGTCATGGTCGACTCGACGTCCTGGATGGGCGATTCGGCACCCGCCTTCGCCGCGCTCCCCGAGGTCCTGGAGGCGCACGTCATCGCCGGCAGCGCCTCGGTGCTGGTGAAGGTCAGGACCGCGACCACCGAGCAGCTCCAGGACGTGCTGCGCCGCATCTACGCCATCGACGGGGTGAGCGGCACCCAGGCGACGGTGGTCCTGGAGACCTTCTTCGAGCGCCCGCTCTCCCCGCTGACCGGGGAGCGGCCGTGACCGCCCCCCGCTTCGCCGCCCGCCCCGGGGGCACGACGGGACCGGTGGAGCTCGTGATCTTCGACTGCGACGGCGTCCTCGTCGACACCGAACACCTCGCCGTGCGCCTCCAGATCGCGCTCGGAGCGGAGCTCGGCCGGCCGCTCACCGCCGACGAGGTGGTGGAGCGTTTCATCGGGCGGTCGAAGGAGGCGATCCTCGGGCAGCTCACCGAGCGGACCGCCGGTCTCTGGTGGAGCCCGCTCGTCCGGCGCCACCGGGAGGCGGTGGACCTCGGCCTCGACCCGGTGGACGGCCTGCCCGAGGCCCTCGCCGCCCTCACCGCCGTCTTCCACGACATGCGCGAACCGCCCGCCCTGCTCGCCGGGGTGTCTCGGGGCCGGGCGGAGGACCACGGTCAGGCGTCGCCGGCGGTCCGCGCCGCGGAGGCCCACGGTCCGACGTAGTCGACGGGCCGCGTCGTGCCGAGGCCCTCGTGCTGGAGCCGGTGGCAGTGGGCGAGGGTGCGGCCGGCGCAGTCCTCGTACGCGACGAGGAAGGCGACCGGGTCGACCGGGGCGCCGCCGGGGAGGCCGAGGGTGTCGTGCCGGACCGGGGGCGAGGCGGCGCCCGTCCCGGTGGGCGAGGAGCATCGGGGTGGTGTGCGGGTGGAACCGGTGGCTGTGCGCCGGCAGGGTCTCGTCGGTGCGGACGGTCCAGCGGCTCCACCGTGCCCAGGGGCGGGGCGGGGTCGGCCACCCGGGGGTCGACCGGGCCGTGGGCGGGGTCGCGGGTGAGGGCGCGTCCGGATCGGCCGGGGGCGTCGCGCCCGTGACAGGAGGAGAGGTCGCCGTCGCGTCCGGGCGGCTCACCGTGGCCCTACGAGGTGCCGGGACTTCCGGGAGCGGCGGGCGCCCCGCGCGGGAGCGTGGCGCGCCCGTCCGGGTCGGCGGACGTCAGAACGCGAAGACGCCGTTGCCGTTCAGCGTGGTGGACATGGCGCAGGAGTTGGAGAACGTGTGCTTCCAGGAGACGCGCTGCCCCTGCCACACGCCGTCGGCGGAGACGGTGACCGGGTCGTAGTGCAGGGGGCAGGCGCGGTCCGGCGCGGGAGCGGCCAGCAGGCCGTCGAGGGAGCCGGAGGCCGCGGCGAGCGCCGCGCAGGCGGCCTCGGGGTCGGGGTGGGTGCCCTGGGCGGTCGGCGCGCAGCTGAGGGTGGACGCCCGGAC
This sequence comes from Streptomyces omiyaensis, assembly GCF_014650895.1. Taxonomy (GTDB): domain Bacteria; phylum Actinomycetota; class Actinomycetes; order Streptomycetales; family Streptomycetaceae; genus Streptomyces; species Streptomyces omiyaensis. The sequence continues at coordinate 118,689 of NZ_BMVV01000009.1, read as the reverse complement.
CACGGCGGCCTGCTCGTCGCCCTGGGCGACGGTGAGGACGAGGGCCGACGGGGCGTACAGGCTGTCCGGCCCGGCCTGTGCGACGCCGGCGGAGCCGGCGAGGACGAGGAGGGTGGAGGCGGCGACGGCAGCGATGCGATGACGCACGACGTGACTCTCTTTCGAAGAGAAGGTTCAACGCAAAATATTTTTGCGTCTTGGGGGTTGGACGCCGCAGATACTGTCGCAAACGAAAGTCGCCGCGCACTTCGGTGGCCTCTTTACGGACACGCGACCCGACACCCGGCAACCGAACGGTCGTTCCGGCTGTTCGGCGCGCCGGAGCCGCCCCTCGGACACGCCGGGACGGGTCCGCCGCCGGAGGGGCGCGGCCCGGAAACTCGGGCTTTCCCTTGCGGTCCGGCCTTCCTCGGTTCACCTTCCGTGCATCGATGATGACCGAATGCCACCGCCTTCCGATCGGTACGGTCGCGTGTCGACCATGGAGTACGGCGCCCGGATGGCGTACCGACTTGACGCCGTCGTGGGTGAGTTCGACCGTTTGCGGGCTGGGCCGGAGGGACGCCGGAGGCCGTGGTCGCGCCCCTCGGGCAGCGGCTGGGGCCGCCGCCCCTCTCCGCCGGGCTCCGCGACGGCCTTCCGGACCTGCTGCGGGACCTCTCTCGGGCGGGCCTGTGGCCCCTGTGGAGGCGGACTTCCGGGCGGCGACGGGGAGCGGACCGCCGCCGTGTGGCGAGGCGGTGCGCGGGAGTGGGGGCCGGTGCGCGCCTCGGAGTTCGGCGGACCACGGGAGGAGCGGCCGATCGACGCGACGCTCGCCCGGCTCGGCGTCGCCCCGTCCGGCCCCGGCGCGCCGGACCGCCGCGGCCTGTTCGCGGAAGCGGGCCTCGGCCGGGGGCGGAACGAGGAGCACTGGCGCCGGGCCGCGCTGGACGCGTCCGGCGCGGCCGGCACGACGCGTGGGACGCGGGCGAACGGGCCGCCTGCGCGGCGGAGGAAAGCGCGGCGGCCGAACGGACCCGCTCCCGACGGCTGCCCGGGGTTCCGGTGCCCCTCGACGGCGAGGAGATCATGGCCCTGCTCGGGACGGCCCCGGGCCGCGCGGTGGGAGCCGCGCTCCGCCACCTCCAGCAGCTCCGCCTCGCCCCCGGCCCCCGGTCCCGCCGAACGGCCGAGTCCGCGCTGCGCGCCTGGGCGGCGGCCCAGGGCCTGCCGTCGCCGCGGGGCGGCACCCCGGGCGGCGCCCGAGACGGCACCCGGGCCCCAGCGCCCCGCTCCGGGCCCGGTGTTCGAGACCGGCGGCGTCCACGGCCTTCGGGACCAGCGGTGTCCACGACCACGGACCCCGGCCCGGCGCTCGCCTCCGGCTCACGAGCGGCCTGATCGGCCGGACCGGGAACTCAGGCCCGGTCGAGTGCGCGGGCGAGGAAGCGGCGGGTGGCCTGTTCGCGCGGGGCGGTGAGGACCTGTTCCGCGGGGCCCTGCTCCACGATCACGCCGTTCTCCAGGAAGCAGACCCGGTCCGCGACGCGGCGGGCGAAGTCCATCTCGTGGGTGGCCATCAGGAGGGTGAGGCCGCGCTGTTTCAGGTCGGCGACGACGTCCAGGACCTCGCCGACGAGCTCGGGGTCGAGCGCGGAGGTGATCTCGTCGAAGAGCAGCAGCTCCGGCTCGGTGGCCAGGGCGCGGGCGATCGCGGCCCGCTGCTGCTGGCCGCCGGAGAGCCGGTCGGGGTGTTCGTGGGCCTTGTCGGCGAGTCCGAGGCGGGCCAGCAGCTCGTGGGCCGTGGCCTCGGCCTTCCCGCGCGGGACGCCGTGGACCCGGCGGGGGGCGAGCGTGATGTTGTCGATCACGCTGAGGTGCGGGAAGAGGTTGTACGCCTGGAAGACGATGCCGATCCGCCGGCGGGCCACGTCGGGGTCGAGGCGGGGGTCGGTCAGTTCGCTGTCGCCGAGGTGGACGGTGCCGTCGTCGACGACGTCGAGCAGGTCCACGCACCGCAGCAGGGTCGACTTGCCCGAGCCCGAACCGCCGATGAGGCAGACGACCTCGTGCTCGGCGACGTCCAGGTCGATCGAGCGCAGGACGAGCCGGGAGCCGTACCCCTTGCGCAGGCCGCGGATCCGCAGCAGCGGCCGGCTCATCGGGCCGCCTCCGCCCAGGTGCGCCGGTCGGTGCGGCGCTGGAGCCGGTCGGCGAAGCGGGTCAGGGGGATGGTGACCGCGATGAACAAGAGGGCCGCTCCCAGGTAGGGGGTGTAGTTGAAGTCGTAGTCCGCCTTGATCTGCGCGGCGCGCAGGGCCTCCAGCGGGCCGAGGACGGCGACGAGCGCCGTGTCCTTCTGGAGGGCGATGAAGTCGTTGAGCAGCGGCGGGAGTACGTTGCGGACCGCCTGCGGCAGGACCACGAACCGCAGGGTCTGCCGCTCGCCGAGGCCCAGGGCCCGGGCCGCGTTGCGCTGCGCGGGGTGGATCGAGTTCAGGCCCGCCCGGAACACCTCGGCGACGTAGGCGGTGTAGGAGAGGACCAGGGCGATCACGCCGAGGACCCACGGCTCGGAGGGCGTCCCCTGCAACTGCAGGGCCGGCAGTCCGAAACCGACCAGGAAGACCAGCAGCAGCGTCGGCACGCCGCGGAAGACGTCGACGTAGACGGTGGCGGCGAGCCGCAGCGGCTGGAGGCCGGGGGCCCGGGTCACGCGCACCAGGGCGATCAGCAGCCCCAGGACGAGGATGAGCACCTCGGCGACGAGGAACATCTGGACGTTGAGCCAGAATCCCCGGAGGAGTTCGGGGAAGGCGGCGCGCAGTTCGGCGCCGTCGAAGAACAGGCTGTCGACCCGCTCCCAGCCCGGCGAGGCGACCGCGGCCGCCCCCAGGGCCAGCAGGGCGGCGAGGGTGCAGAGGGTGGAGACCCAGGTGTGGCGGCGCTTGCGGGCGCGGCGGTACCGCTGCCGCGCCCGCTCGTGGTCGCTGGGCCGGTAGGGGAGGTCGGCGCCGTCCGGCGACGCGGCCGGGCGGGCCGGCGGGATCGGGGCTGCGGGCACGGCCGGGCCGGACTCCGCGGCCGGGCCGGACTCCGCGGCCGGGCCGGGCTGCGCGGTCGGGTCGGGCTGCGGGGTCGTCTTGCTGATGTCCACGAGCGGCCCGTCAGCGCTTCAGCTCGGGAACGTTCGCCGAGGCGGAGAGCCACTGCCGCGTGAGCCGGGCGAGCGTGCCGTCGGCCTTGAGGGCGGCGAGCGCCCGGTTCACGCACGGGGTGTATCCGCTGTTCTTCGGCAGGAGCAGCCCGAACTCCTCCGGGGTGCCGCCCGCGTAGCCGAACTGGCCGACGATCTCGCCGTTGTCGAGCTCCGCGCCGGCCAGGTAGAAGACGGTGGGCAGGTCGGTGACGATCGCGTCGATCTGACCGTTCCTCAGCGCGGTGACCTCGTCCTTGGTGGTGCTGAAGACGTGGGGCAGGCGCGTGGGCGCGATCTGCTCCAGGACGGCCTGGTAGCTGGTGGTGGCCACCTGCACGCCGATCCTGGCGTCCTTGAAGGCGCCGAGGGAGGTGGCCTTCGCGAATGCGGATCCTTCCAGGGTCAGAATGGCCTGGTTGGCCGTGTAGTAACTGGTCGAGAAATCGACCGCTTTCGCGCGCTGCGGGGTGATGGAGATCTGGTTGATGTCGAAGTCGAAGGACTTCGCTCCGGGCGCGTAGGAATGGGCGAAAGGTTCGATGACCCATTCCACCTGGTCGCGCTCGAAGCCCAGCTTCCCGGCCACCGCGTAGGCCACCGCGCTTTCGAATCCCTTTCCGTTGGAGGGCTTGTTGTCGGAGAACCACGGTTCGTAGGCGGGGGAATCGGTCGCGACGGTCAGCCGGCCGCGCTGGTGCAGGCTGGAGCTCTCGCTCGTGCAGTCGAGGGCCTTCCGGGAGCCCGCCGCCGGGTCGCTCTGCGGCTGGGGCGCGCAGCCGACGGCGGCCAGCGCGAAGGCGAGGGCGGCGGAAATCGCCAGGGAAATGCGGGTACGGGACATCGGAGGTCCTTCGGAGAAGTCCGGGAGAAGTGCAGGAGGAGAGGAGAGGCTGGTGGTATGCGCTCAGCGACACAGGTCGGCGGCACAGCGCACGTGGTCCACGTGGCGGCGGCGTACCAGCGGGAGGGTTCCGGACATACTTTTCAGTATTCCGGTTCGCGGAGACCGGCGTCCATCCCGAAGTCCGCAGCCCGGGTAACGCATTGATAACATGTCAGCTGGTGAGATGAAACACCCGGTCGCCCTGGTTCAGACCGAATACCTCGGCCGCCGAACCACCCCGCACGACCAGTTCGGCGAATCCGATGCCGGAACTTCCGACGGTGATTCCGGGTTCGCCGAGGGGGACGTCGGGGAGCCGGTCGTAACAGCGCACCTCGACGTCGCGCCCGTCGAGCCGGTTGCGGACGAACAGACTCTTCGCCCCTTCGCGGCCGGGAAGTTCGGCGGCCGGCCGGTCCAGCTTGCAGTTGCCGAAGTTGTCCACGACGGCGACCCTCACCTCGTCCGCCGCGGCCTCCGGGTGCACCGGTGCCGGCCGCGCGGGCACCGGGCGGCCGTCCGCCAGCCAGCGGGCGAGCAGGGGCACGTACCAGAGGCTCCGGAACTGGGTGCGCACCATCTCCTCGACCTCGGCCGCCGACAGCTCCGCCCAGTCTCCGGCGGCGGTCTCCAGCACCTCTCGCACATCGGTGACCTGCACCTCCGTCAGTCCCAGATAGGTGGCCAGCGGGGCGAGCACGCGCCGGTTCAGGGTGCTGATGACCAGGTGTTCCCCGTACCGGAAGAAGCAGAAGGGCACGCCGTTGGGCCAGTGTCCGTCCCTGGGAGCGATGTTGACGAGGACCGTCACCGGAAGGGTCGGCCCGCCGATCAGGTCCGTGGAGCGCAGCAGGTCGAGCAGGGTGAGGGCGGCGGCGCCCTCCGGGTCCGGTCCCGTCAGCGGGAGGACGGTCGGCGTGGAGCCGAAGAGGGTGGCGATCCGGGTGGACTGCCGGGCCAGCGCGTTGGGGTCGGCGCAGTCGGTGAGGGAGACGACCGGAGGCAGGGTGGTCATGGCGGGTGCTCCGCCCTTCTGTCGAGTGGTGGGCCGGCGAGGGGACGCCGGAGGGGAACGGCTGTTTCGGGGGTGCGGCGGTTCGCCGGGGTACCGGGGTCCGGAGGGGTGCGGCGGGATCGGCGGGTATCGGCGGAGTTCGGCGGGTTCGTCGGCCGGTCCGGGACAACAAAAAACGGACCCTCCGTCTCCGGAGGGTCCGTCGCGTCCTGCGCGCACACGGCTTCGCTAGCGAAGCGCCTCCGGGGGCGGGGGCATCATTCGCATCATGGCGAGGGTGGCGGTGTGCTGCATGGGGTGGACGATAGCACTGTGCGGCGACTGCTCCCGCCCCTGTCCGCGGAGTGAACGCGACGGCTCCCCGCACGCCGCCCCGACAGGTCGCCCCCCACCCCCGGCACCACCCCGTACCCCCGCCGCGCACGCCACCCCGTACCCCGCCGGGCGGGCCGTCCGGACGCGCCGGAAGGTGCCTCCTCCGCTCCCGTCCCCTCCGGCGGCCGGGGTCCCGCGAGACTTGGCCGGTCGCCGGCCCTCCGTTGTACGGGGGCTGTACGGGGTGCGGCGAGAGTGGCGGCACCCGGACGCCGCCGCGTCCGCGGACGTCCCCTCGACGCAGGAGTCCTGATGAAGCGCATGTCCCGCACCCGTGCCGTTCTCGCCGGTGGTCTCGCCGTGGCGACCCTCGGGAGCGTCGCCGCCGGCGTCGGCGTCGCGCGGGCCGGCGGGGAGGGCGACGGGCGGGCCCGGGCCGGCGAGCGGGAGATCGCGGCGCTGTTCGACCGGTGGAACGCGGCGCTGCGTTCCGGCGACCCGGAGCGGGTCACGGAGCTGTACGCCGAGGACGCCGTCCTGCTGCCGACGGCCTCCCCCCGGATCCGGGCGATGACCTCGCGCACCCCGAACGGCTTCGACACGTAGTCGTCGGCGCCGACCTCCAGGCCGACGACGCGGTCGGTCTCGTCGCTGCGGGCGCTGATCACGATGATCGGCACGTCGCCGCGCCGCCGCAGCGCCCGGCAGACGTCGAGCCCGTCGGTGTCGGGGAGGCCGAGGTCGAGGAGGACCAGGTCGTAGGGCGTGGCGACGGCGAGCCCCGCGGCCCCCGTGGTGACCCACTCCACCTCGAACCCGTAGCGCAGCAGTCCGCGCCGCAGCGACTCCGCGACCGGCTCGTCGTCTTCCACCAGCAACACACGCACGGCACCACAGCAGTTCGGCTCCCGAGCGCCCGTTCCCCGCCGTTCCCCGCCCCGGGCACCGGGCCGGCGACGCCGGTCGCGCACCGGCCCGGGCCGGCCCGGGCCGGCCCGCGCGCGGAGCCCGGGGGGCCTCCGCGCGGCCGGACTCCGTCAGGTGCGTCCCCGGGCGGGACGCGCGGCTCGGAGGCGGAGCCTCACGGGAGGCAGGCGCCCCGGCCCGGCGCCACGAGGCCCGACTCGTAGGCCAGCACCACGGCCTGGGCCCTGCTGCTCAGGTCGAGTTTGGCCATGGTGCGGTTGAGGTGCGTCTTGACCGTGGCCTCGGAGATGAAGAGCCGTTCCGCGATCTCCGCGTTGGACCGTCCGGTTCCGGTCAGACGCAGCACCTCCGTCTCGCGGGCGGTGAGTTGCTCGATCTCCGGCCGCGGGGCGGCGGTGGCGGCGGTCGCGGGCGCCCGGGTGAAGGCCTCCACCAGGCGGCGCGTCACGCTCGGCGCGAAGAGGGCGTCGCCGCCCGCGACCGCCGCCACCGCGGCGAGCAGCCGCTTGGGGCCCGTGTCCTTGAGGAGGAAGCCGCTGGCCCCCGCGCGCAGGGCGGTGTAGACGTATTCGTCGAGGTCGAAGGTGGTGAGCATGAGGATCCGCGGCGGCGGGCCGGCGCCGGCCTCCTCGCCCCCGACCGCCCCGGCCGCCCCGATCTCCCTGTCGCCCCCGTCGGCGCCGCCGTCTCCCCCGTACCCGTCGTGCCTGTCGTCTCCGCCGTCTCCGCCGGCGCGTCCGCCGAGGATCCTGCGGGCCGCCTCGATGCCGTTCATCCGCGGCATCCGGATGTCCATCAGGATCACGTCCGGCCGGAGGCGGGCGGCCTCGGCGACGGCCTCCACGCCGTCCCCGGCCTCACCGACGACGGTCATGCCGTCGGCCGCCCGCAGCAGTCCGACGATGCCGGCGCGGATCAGGTACTGGTCGTCCACCACGAGCACCCGGATCGTCATGGCCGGCCTCTCTCCTCTCGGCCGCCGGCCGGTGCCTGTCCTCCCGCGAGGGAGGAGGCCGGCAGCGTCAGCCGTACGCGAAAGCCCCCTTCGGGGCCCGGGCCGGTCGTCACGGCACCGCCGTAGAGCTTCGCGCGTTCATGCATGCCGATCAAGCCATGGCCGGTTCTGGAGCCGACTCTGGCCGGATCCCTTCCCGGTCCGTCGTCCGTGACGCTGACCAGGAGACGCCGCGGTTCGTACCGCACCCGGACCACGGCGGCGGCCGGCCGCGCGTGCTTCAGCACGTTGGTGAGGGCCTCCTGCACCACCCGGTACGCGCACAGCTCCACCCCCGGCGGAAGCGCCCGGGGCCTGCCCTCCACGATCAGCTCGACGGGGACCCCGCCGGCGTGCATCCGGGTCGCCATGTCGGCGAGGCCGCCCAGCGTGGGCATCGGGGCGTACGACTCGGGCGCGTCGTCCCCGGCGCGGAGCAGGGTCAGCATGCGCCGCATCTCCTCCAGCGCCTCGCTCGACGTGTCGGCGATGGTGCCGAGGGCCTTGCGCGCGGTACCGGGGTCGGTGTCGAAGACGTAGTCGGCGAGCCCGGACTGCACGGAGATGACCGAGATGTGATGGGCGATCACGTCGTGGAGCTCGCGGGCGATCCGCGCCTGCTCCTCGGCCACCGCACGGAGCGCCTCGGCGTCCCGCTCCCGCTGGAGCTGTTCGGCGAGTTCGGCCAGCCGCACCCCACGGCGCTCGGACTCCCGCGCGGAGTGGCCGAACCGCACCAGCACCGTCGGGACGACGATCCCCAGCGCCGCGGCGGCGGCCACCGAGCCCTCGGGGGCGGCGATGCCCGCGTACAGCCAGATGCCGCCGAGCGCCGCGCCGACGGCGACGGCGGTGCGCAGCGGCCGGGTGGAGGCCACGGTGTAGAGGGCGAGCTGGGCGGCCAGGCTGTTCACCACGGGCCAGTGGCCGAGCGCGATGTAGACCGTCCAGAGGGCGAGGATGCCGGCCGCGACCTCGTCCGGGTACCGGCGCCGCCAGCACAGCAGCAGGTGGACGGCGAGCGTCAGCAGGAGACCGGACGCGCCCAGCGGCGGATAGCCCTCGCCGGAGTCCTGGCGGCCCAGCAGCAGCGCGCAGGCCAGGACGGCCGACGCAATGCCGGTGTCCAGGACCAGGGAGGATCTGAGTATCGGCACTCGCGGACGCTGCATCGGCGCAGCCTAGCGGCGGTCCGCCGGGGCGGCGTCAACCCCGCGCGGTACCGCGGAAGGTGGACGCGGAGGTCTCCCCCGCCACGCGGCCCCGGTCCTCGCCGGGCCTACCGCGAGGGTTTACCCCGTGTCCACCGGCGGGTTGACGCCGGGGCGGCGAGGGCCCGCGTAGCGTCACCGCCATCAGCCCGGCAGGCCGCCGGCGCGGGGTGACGGGGGTCGGGTCGGCCCGCTCCGCCGCAGCGCGAGACCGCGCCGCGGCACGGTCCGACCCGGGACGTGGTCCCACCCCGCCCGGCCCTGCCGGGCTTCCGACGCCCCGGCGGCACGACGCCTCGATGCCTTGGCGCCCCGGCGTTCCGACGCCCCGGCACGGAGTCGCCGCGCGGGCCGCGTCCCTGACGCTCCGACGACGCACCGCCCGCCGCCACCCGCCCGCCCTCCTGCCGCCGCGGATCGCGCGTCACCCCCTCGCGCCCTCGCCCCCGCCTCGTACGTCTCCCGCTTCTCCCGCCCCTCTCGCCAAGCCCCCGGATCCGACCCCGTATCCGTGAGGCGCGCGCTCCGGTCCCGTCCTCCCCCCTACTTCCCCCGGACGGGAACCGGCATGCGCGATTCCGTCGCGTGATTGCGCGATAATGCTTCCAACAGGCACTGAATGAACATCTATTGACATGCCTGTGACCGCCCCGTCAGAGTCGTTGCCGCACCCGCTGCCCGTACCTGTCGAGGAGCGATGACGAACATGCCAGAGATGCCAGACATGCCGGAGATCCGAGCAGTCTCACGCCGCTTGATCCTGGGAGGTGCCCTGGCGACGACCGGGGCCCTCGCCGCCGGGGCGGGAGCCTCACCGGTCGCCTCGGCCGCGACCCCGTCCGCGGCGGGTGCGGCGGTCGCGGCGCCCGCGCCCGGACGGCGGCCAGGACAGACGTCCATGATCGACGTGCCCTACGCCGCCCACCGCACGGTGCGCGTCGGCGTGATCGGGCTGGGCAACCGCGGCTCGGGCATGACCACGGGCTGGTCCGTCGTCCCGGGCTGCACCGTCACCGCCGTCTGCGACATCCGCGCCGACCGGGCCAGGCGCGGCGCCGACGGGCTCGCCGCCGCCGGGAAGCCCCGCCCCGCCGAGTACGGCGGCTCCGCCGACTCCTACACCGAGATGCTGCGGCGGGACGACATCGACCTCGTCTACATCGCCACTCCCTGGGAGTTCCACTACGAGCAGGGCAAGGCCGCGCTGCTGGCGGGCAAGCACGTCATCGTCGAGCTGCCCATCGCCACCGAGCTCGACGAGCTGTGGGACCTCGTCGACACCTCCGAGCGCACCCGCAGGCACCTGATGCTCGCGGAGAACTGCAGCTACGGACGGAACGAGCTGGCCATGCTCAAGATGGCGCACGAGGGCCTGTTCGGCGAGGTCACCAACGGGCACGGCGGCTACCTGCACGACCTGCGCGCGCTGCTGTTCTCCGACACGTACTACACCGACGCCTGGCGCCGCCGGTGGCACACCCGCAGCACCGCCTCCTTCTACGCCATGCACGGCCTCGCGCCGATCGCCGCGGCCATGGACGTCAACCGGGGCGACCGGATGGCCACGCTGACCGCGACCGCGACCGAGCCGAAGGGCCTGGCCGACTACCGGGAGCGGTTCGTCCCGAGGAACCACCCCTCGTGGAACGAGACGTACGTCAACGGCGACCTGGTCACCTGTCTGATCGAGACGGCCAAGGGCCGGATCATCCGCGCCGAGCACGACGTGAGCTCGCCCCGTCCCTACAGCCGGATCAACACCCTCGCCGGCACCCGGGGCATCTTCGAGGACTACGCGGGCGTGGTGTCGGCCGGCGGCGGGCGCGTCTACGTGGAGCCGGACCACAGCGGGCACGCGTGGCGGGACTTCGGCTCCTACCGCAAGGAGTTCGACCACTGGCTCTGGAAGAAGATCGGTGACGACGCCGCGAACAACGGCGGCCACGGCGGCATGGACTACGTGCTCCAGTGGCGGACCGTCCAGCTGATGCGCGCGGGCCTGGTGCCCGACATCGACGTCTACGACTCGGCCGCCTGGTGCGCCCCCGTACCCCTGAGTGTCATGTCCCTGGCAGCCAAGGGCCGTCCGGTGCAGGTGCCCGACTTCACCCGGGGCGCCTGGGTCAACCTCCGCACGGGCCTCGACTCGCGCACCACCGAGATGCCCCCCGTCGCCTGACCGCAGCCTCCGCCCCTCCTCCGAAGGAGCAGCACGTGAGACCAGCAGGACTGATCGGATCGCTCGGAGCGATGGCCGTGGCGGGCGCGCTCACCCTCGTCCCGGCGTCGACCGCGACCGCGACCGCCCCCAGGGCGGGCGCCGGCGGTGCCTCCGCCGCCCCGGTCGCGGCGGAGGCACCGCCGGCCGCCGCCGCGACCCAGGTGGCGATCTCCGCCGTCGACCTGGACGGTCCGGCGATCTCGACGGTGAAGGTGACCGTCAGGAACGCCGGACCGGAGCGCATGCGCACGCTGAAGGTGTCCTTCGCCGGCCCGGTCGGCTGGGCCGTACAGCCCTCCACCGTGCAGGTGGAGGGCTCCCTGGCGGCCGGGGCCTCCGCCGAGGCCGTCTTCCGGATCCAGGTGCCCGAGCGGCGCGCCGGGTTCACCGTCCGCGCGTTCACCGCGACCGCGACGTACAGGGGCGGCGACGGGGCGGGCACGGCCACCGCCACGAGGACGCAGCGCAGCGGCACCCCCCTGGCGAACCTGGCCGCCGCCTACAACAACGTGGGCGTGACCGACGAGAGCGCCACCGGGCCCGGCGACTACGACGGCGAGGGCAACAGTTTCTCCGCGCAGAAGCTGGCCGCCGTCGGGCTGCGCCCCGGAGAGCCGGTCACCGCCCTGGGCGCCACGCTGCGCTGGCCGAACGTGCCGAGCGGCACCAGGAACAACGTCTCCGCCGCCGGACAGGCCGTCACGCTCGACGGCACGGGCGGAAAGCTCGTCCTGCTGGGTTCGGGCGTCACCAGCGGGGCGTCGGGCACCGTGACCGTGCACTACACGGACGGGACGAGCAGCTCGGGCGCGATCGGCTTCCCGAACTGGTCGTTCGACCCGGCGAACGCGCACGGGGCGACCCTCGTGGCGTCCAGCGACGGGCGCAACCGGCCGAGCGGATACGGCAACGCGGGCATCGCGTACCGCGTCTTCGCCCACTCCGTACCGCTCGACCCCGGCAAGCGCGTGGAGTTCGTGGTCCTGCCGGCCAACGGCAACGTCCACGTCTTCGACATGGCCGTCGCCCCCTGACCCCGGGTCGGCCGCCGGCCACCACCCCGGCCGGCGGACAGCCGCCCCGGACGCCCCACGGCGTCCGGGGCGGTCCCGCGCCACGTCCGGGGCGGCACCACTCGACGTCCCGGGCGACGCCACCCGACGGCCGGAGCGGCGCCACCCGACCCCCCGGGCGACACCGCGCCGCACCCCGGGCCGCGCCGCCCGAAGTCCCGGGCGACGCCATGCCGCGTCCGGGGCGGTCCCGTTCGACCTCCGGGGCAGTGCCGTACGGCCTCCGGAGGGGCGCCGCTCGGGTCTCAGACCGTGATCACCTTGATGCCGACGTCCTCCAGCCGCGCGATCGCGTCCGCCGGGGCGGCCGTGTCGGTGACGACCACGTCGACGGCGTCGAGGCCGCAGATCCGGGCGAAGGCCCGCTTGCCCATCTTGGAGGAGTCGGCGACCACGACGACCCGCTGGGCGCGCTCGGCGAAGAGCCTGCTGATGCTCGCCTCGTCCTCCTGGCGGGTCATCACGCCGAGCCGGGGGTCGAGCCCGTCGACACCGAGGACGGCGACGTCGAGGACGACCTCGTTGAGCACGCCCGCCGTCAGCGGACCCACCAGCTCGTACGTCTGGGGGCGGGCGACGCCGCCCGTGACCACCAGCTTGACCTGGGGCCGCACCGCCAGTTCGCCGGCGATGTTGAGGGCGTTGGTCACGACGGTGAAGACGGGCGCGGTGGCGTCCGTGGCGTCGGAGGGGTCACGGCGCCCCCCGCCCGCCCGCAGGGCGAGCGCGCGGGCCACCTCGGTGGTGGTCGTCCCCCCGTTGAACCCCACGACGTCCCCGTCGCCGACGAGTTCGACGGCGGCGGCGGCGATGCGCTGCTTCTCGGAGGCGTTCCGGGTCGACTTGTAGCGCAGCGGCAGCTCGTACGAGACGCCGTGCGCGAGCGCGCCGCCCCGCGTCCTGACCAGCATCTGCTGCTCCGCCAGCTCGTCGAGGTCGCGGCGGATCGTCGCGGACGAGACCTCCAGCGCGGCGGCGGTCTCCTCCACCTCCAGCCTGCCGTCGGTGGCCAGCAGTTCCAGCAGCGCGTTCCACCTCTCGCGTTTGGACATGCGTCGGAACTCCTTCGACCTCTGGACCACGAGCTGTCCGTCCACCATACTCCTCGCATCGAATATGCTCGGAAATGCTTGAAGTGAGCTTGCATCGCGCGCTATCGAACATTCCATGGCGCATCCTCCGCGCCCTGACCCGTCCTTGAGGAGTCGTCCCATGACCACCACGGCGTCGTCCCGCACCGCGCGTGAGATCGCCTCGCAGCCGGACACCTGGCTGCGGGCCGAGGAGTCGCTCGACCGCCACGCCCCGGCGCTGCCCCGCCGCGGCGAGCGCGTGGCCGTCGTGGGCTGCGGCACCTCCTGGTTCATGGCCCTCGCCTACGCCGCGCTGCGCGAGGCCGGCGGCCACGGCGAGACGGACGCGTTCGCCGCGTCGGAGTTCCCGCACGGCCGCCGGTACGACCGGGTGCTCGCGATCACCCGGTCCGGCACCACGACCGAGGTCCTCGACCTGCTGGAACGGCTCGGGGGGAACACGCCCTCCGGCGCCCTCACCGCCGACCCGGCGACCCCGGTCATGGCGGCGGCCGACGCCGTCGCCGTCCTCGACTTCGCCGACGAGGAGTCGGTGGTGCAGACCCGGTTCGCCACGACCGTGCTCGCCCTGCTCCGCGCCCACCTGGAGGCCGAGGACGCGCTCCCGGCGGGTGTGCGCCCGCTCGACCGGGCGATCGCCGACGCCCGGGAGGCGGTGACCCGGGAGCTGGACGCGACGGTGTGCGCGGCCGAACAGTTCACCTTCCTGGGCACCGGCTGGCGCTACGGCCTGGCGCTGGAGGCCGGACTGAAGATGCGCGAGGCGGCCGGGGCGTGGACGGAGGCGTACCCGGCGATGGAGTACCGGCACGGTCCGATCAGCATCACCGGCCCCGGCCGGGTGGCCTGGGTGTTCGGCCCGCCCCCCGAGGGGCTCGGCGAGGACGTGGCCCGGGTCGGCGGCTCGCTGGTCGCGGGGTCCGGCGACGGCCCCGGCGGCCTCGACCCGCTGGCGGACCTGATCCTGGCGCAGCGGCTGGCCGTGCGGATCGCCGAGGCGCGCGGCTACGACCCCGACCGGCCCCGCAACCTGACGCGTTCCGTGGTCCTCGGACCGCGCCCGGAGTGACCCGCCCCGCCACCCTCCCCGCACCCCGCCGGACCACCTGTCGCCCCACCCGTCGCCCCATGCGTCGGGCCACGCGTCGGTCCGGACACCGGGGCGCCGGCCGGACCCTCTGCCGGGACGCCCGTCGGACCCCGGCTCGGCCCCCCGTCGGGACACCCGCCCCGCGACCCGCCGGACCACCCCGTTCCCCGGCGTCCGCACGGACGCCGCCTCCCTGGAGAGAGACCCATGCCCCTGTCCGTCACCCACGAGATCGTCGCCGCCGCGTACGCGGGCACCACCGGCGTCGGAGCGTTCAACGTCGTCCAGATCGAGCACGCCGAGGCGATCGTCGCGGGAGCGGAGCGGGCCGGGCTGCCGGTCATCCTCCAGATCAGCGAGAACACCGTCCGGTACCACGGCTCGCTCGCGCCGATCGCCCTGGCGTCGCTCGCCCTGGCCGACGGCGCCGCCGTCCCGGTCTCGGTCCACCTCGACCACGCGGAGTCGGCCGACCTCGTCCACGAGGCCGTCGACCTGGGCATCACCTCGGTGATGTTCGACGCGTCGAAGCTGCCCTACGCCGAGAACGTGGCGGCGACGCACGAGATCACCGCCCGCTGCCACCGCGCGGGGGTGTGGGTCGAGGCGGAGCTGGGCGAGGTCGGCGGCAAGGACGGCGCCCACGCCCCCGGGGTGCGTACGGACCCGGACGAGGCGGCCGCGTTCGTCGCCGCGACGGGTGTGGACGCGCTGGCCGTCGCGGTGGGCAGCTCCCACGCCATGCTGACCCGCGACGCCGTCCTGGACTTCGCCCTCATAGCCCGGCTGCGGGCGGCGGTCGCCACCCCGCTGGTCCTGCACGGCTCCTCGGGGGTCGGCGACGCGGGCCTCGCGGAGGCGGTCGCCTCCGGCATGACCAAGGTGAACGTGTCCACCCACCTCAACAAGGCCTTCACCCGCGTCGTCCGCGCCCATCTCGGCGCCCACCCCGACGTCGTGGACCCCCGGAAGTACCTCGGGCCGGCCCGCGCCACCGTCGCGGACGAGGTGGCCCGTCTCCTGGGCGTCCTCGCGGGCCGCTGACGCCACCGCTCTCGCGGGGTGCCGACGCCACCGCCGTCCGCTCCGTGAGACGGCCTTGGTGCCGCACCCCCGCCGTGGGACGATCCGGGCATGCAGCGGCGTCTCATTATCAGCGCCCGCGTGCCGGCACCGGAGTGACCCGGGGGTGATCCCTCCCAGGCGACCCCACCGCCCGCACGCAGACCTCTCGTGTCCCACGAGGGGTCTTTTCCTTTTCCGCCCCCCCTGACCCGCAGGCCCACCCGGCCCGGCAGACCTGGACAGGAACACCCCATGGCACACGACACCTTGCTCCGCACCGCACCCGACACCCGCACCGCCACCGACAGCGCCGAGGCCTCCGGCGCCACCGAGACGTGCACGATGGTCGTCTCCCTCAAGGACACCCCCGGCGCCCTCGGCCGGATCGCCGCCGCCCTCGTCGGCACGCCCGTGCTGGCCCTGGCGTACGCGGTCACGGGTTCCGCGCGGGCGCGCGCCGAGATCCGCGTGCCCCGGGCGCACGCGACCCGCGCCCGGCACAAGCTGGCCCGCATGGTGGACACCACGCGCGTGTCGGAGCTCTGACGCTCCGTCCGCTCTTCCGGAGCAGACGGCTCCGTCCGCCCGACCGGCCCGTCCGCTCCGGAAGAGGCACCGGACCGCGTCCCGGCAGGCCCTGTCCTCCGGTCATGCGATCATGCCGATCGGCGCCGGGCGAACCGGCGTTCGAAGGACGCCGGGCGGCGGGGAACGGAGAGCGGTGTGAACGGGGTGGGGGACCGGGGCGGGGAGTCCGTGCCCGACGAGGAGTGGGAGCGGTTCCTGCGCGAGTCGGAGGCGGGTGCGCCCGGCGCGCCCGTGGAGCCGTCGGCACGCGCCCGCGAGGCGGAGCGACGCCTGCGGGAGCGCTCCGGACCGCCGGAGGGCTGGCGGACGTACGCGCCGGCCCGGCCCCGGCGCCGGCGGACGGGCTGGTACGTCACGGGGTTCGCGGCCTCCGCGGCGGTCCTGGTCCTGGCGCTCTTCCCGCACCGGGTCGTGGACTGGTTCGGCGGTGGCGACGGCGGTGCGAGTCCGGCCGCGGCGGCGCCGGAGACGGCGCGCCCGGAGGAGGCGCCCGGCGCCGAGCCCGGCCCGGGCGCCACGATCGCCGAGCCCTTCCGCGGCTCGCCGGCGGCCCGCTGGGCCGACGGTGCCGCCGGGATCTCGGTGCCGGCGGCCCGGGCGACGGGCTGGATGGACGCGGCCCAGGTCGAACGCGCCCTGATCCGCAGCCGTGACTTCATGGTGGCGTCGGGGCTCGACCCCCGGGTCCTGCGCGGCGAGCGGCCGACCGAGGCGATCGCCCTGCTCAACCCGGAGCAGAAGGACGTCCAGGAGTACCTCCGCGCCTCCCTGTCGTCGGCGACGCCCACCGCCGAGACCGATCCGCTGCTCCTGTTCAGCCGCTTCCGCCCGGACCACGCCCGGCTCGTCGGCGACACCGTCAGGACGCGCGGCCGGCTCACGTACCGGGAGGGCAGGCGGGGAGCGGTCGAGGTGACCGCCGACGTCACCTTCGTCTACCCGGTGACGCCGGCCGCGGGTGACGGCGGGAGCGACGCCGAGGTGGTCCGTACGATCGTGCGCCGCGAGGTCGTCATGAGCTGGGACGACCCCTCGAAGGTCGTCACCAGGCCCGGCACCATGTCCCTCGTCTCGTACGCGCTCGACCTGACGAACGGCGGCTGCTCGGCGCCCACCGGCTACTTCGTACCGCCCTTCGGCACGGCCGACGAGGGAGCCGCCGACCCGTCCCACCAGGTCGATCCGTACGATCGCACCGGACCGATCGGCCCGGGCGACACGACGGCGTCCGCGGACGGAGACTGCGCGACCGCCACCCGCTCCTGACGCGCGGGCCCGACGCCGTCGCCCCGCCCCGTCACCACCGCCCGCCCCCGCCCCCCGGAAAGCGCCCCGTGAACGAGACCGTCCCTTCCGCCGCTTCCTCCCCGGCGGCTCCGTCCGCCCGCCCCCGTGCCCGGCGGAAGGCATCGGACCTCTCCCTGGTCAAGGCCTGGTGGCGGGGGCTCGGAGGCGACGGGTTCCTGGTGCTCCCGCCGCCGGGGCGGAGCCGGTACACCCAGTCCGACGGCCACGAGGACGCCGCCGAGCTGGCCGGGCGGCAGGGGCTGACCGGTCCCGTCTCCTTCGCGTACTGGCACTGGCAGTCCCACGGGCGGGCCTTCGACCGCTCCGGCGCCCTCACGGGCGAACTGCTGCTGCACTGGGGCGGGGAGCACGCTGTCGTCCGCGCGGGACTCGGCGGGGGGCCGGACGGCTTCCGCGTCGTCGACGCCGGTCCCGGCGGCGCCTTCCGGCTGGACCGGATCACGCGGCGGGACGGCGCCGGCCTGCCCGATCCCGCGGACCGCGACGGCGTCCGGCAGTTCCTCGACGCGCTCGCCGAGCCGCTGGACCGCGGCGGCCCGTTCCTCCGGTACCGGCCGTTGTCGCCGGCCGAGGCGGCGTGGCTCCACGCACGGCTGGCCGGCCCCCTGGAGCTGACGGCCGCGACCCGGTGCGCGGTCGCGCTGGAGCGCCGGGACGGGCTCACGCCGGACGAGACCGACCGGCTGCTGCACGCCTGGCGGGAGGCGTACCCCGGGCGGCCGGAGAAGTGGACGGGGTGGCGGGAGCTGCTGCACGCCCTGCTGCGCCACGAGCACCGGGAGGTCTGGGAGGTCGTCGCGGCCCTCGGGCCGGAGGCCGCCCGGATCCTCCCCCGGGTGCCGTCCGAACGGGGCCTGGCCGTCGCCCGGGAGCACTCCCGGGCGGGCGAGCGGACCGCGGTGCCGGCCTGGCTGGCGCTGCACCGGTCGCTCCGCGAACCGGACGCGGTCCGGGCGGTGGTCGCGCTCGCGGCGGACCTCGCCGCCCACGACGCGCCGGAGTCCGCGCTGCGCGGGCTCTACACGGCGCTGATCGGCGCGGTCACGTCCGACTGGCGCCGGGAGACGGGCGCGGGGTACGCGGCGGGCCGGTCCCACGCGGCCCTCGCGGCGGTCCGCTTCGCCACAGACGAGCGGCTGCCGCGCCCCCTGCGCGTACTCGCCGCCGAGGCGGCGCGCGACCAGGTGGAACACGTACGCGAGGAAGCGCTCCGCACCGAGGGCGCGCCGCTCCCCGCCGCCCCGGACGCCGCTCCCGGTCCGGCCCGCGGTCCCGGTCCGGCCGACGGGGAGGGGGCGGCGGCCGCGGTCCGGCGGTACGAGGCCGTCCGGGACGAGCTGTCGGCCGGCAGCGGCCCCGACCTCACCGCCCCCGAGACCGCGCTGCGCGACACCTGGTACCGCTACCGGACGCTCACCGACGCCGACGTGCGCCGGCTGCGCGAGCGGGTGGCCGACCCCGGCACCGGGCTCCAGGGGCTCGGCTTCTGCCTCGAACTGCTCCACGCCCACGGCCTCGCCGGTGCGGCGGAGGTCGACGCTCTGCTGCCGCGCCGGCTGAAGGACCTCACCAAGAAGTACCGCACCACGTACACCGAGTGGCGCCACCCGCTCGTCACCCTCACCTGTCTCGCCCTCGACCTGGGACACCCCGCCGCGGACAGGCTCGTCGCCTGGTGGGACGGGCCTCGGCCCGTCTGGAAGGACGAACTGCGGCCCCTGACCCTCCTGGGCGCGCCCGACGAGACCAAGGCCGACGAGCTGTGGCGGCTCGCCACCGCCCGCGGCGCCGACGTGGGCGTGCTGATGACGTGGGTGCTGGCCAGGGCCCGGCTCGACGGCACCCCTCCGCTCCTCGTGGCCGACCGGCTGCTCGGTGACGGGACCGGCACCGGTGTGAACGAGCACCACCTGCGGCAGGTGCTGCTGGGCCTCGCCTTCCCCGAACAGCCCCTGTGGCACTACACCGTGAACCTCCGGGGCCGTGACTGGTGGCAGCGGGCCCGGGCGGTGGCCGAGCATCCCGGCCTCTCCCCCGAGGCCCGCGCCGTCGGCCTCGCCACCGCCCGCGACCACTACCTGCTCCGCCACCCGGACCGGCTGCGTCCCGCCCCGGCCGGGCCGGAGCTCGCGTCGGCCCGGGAGTGGATCGACCGCCACCCGCTCAGCACGTGACCCAGTACCCCGGGGACGTCTCCTTGAGGGTGCTGGTCGCCAGTACGTTCCAGAGGCCGAGGTACTGCTCCGAGCCGTTGGCGTAGGTGTAGCCGCCGGTCTGGTGGGCCCGGCCGGCGACGGTGTGGGCGTAGTTGCTGGCCGTCACGCAGACCGGGGCGGACCCGGTGGTGGTCACGGTGACGGGTGCGCTCCGGGCGCCGACCGTTCCGGAGGCGTCGACGGCCGCGACCGCGTAGCCGTGGCTCGTGCCGGCGGTGAGGCCCGTGTCCGTGTAGCCGGTGGCGCCGGCCGGAGCGGTGCCGACCTCGGCGCCGTCGCGGTAGACCTCGTAGGAGGCCGCGCCCGGGACGGCGTTCCAGGACAGCGAGACGGTGGTCGCGCCGGCCGTGCCGGCGAGGCCGGTGGGGGCGGGCAGGGCGGGGGTGCCCGGCGTGCCGGTCGCGCCGGCGCCGAGCGCCTTGGCCATGTTCATCACGGCCGTCATCTGCGGGCCGCTCTTCTGGGCGTAGTCGGCCGACTTGTAGCCCCACCAGTCCCAGCAGCCGCGCGGGTTGCCGGTCATGGTGGTGGCCTGCGGGTAGAGGACGATCAGGTCGTTCGTGTCGGCGTACTCGTTGAGGTAGGCCTTGTCCATGAGGGCGTTGCCGACCAGGCCGTAGTACTGGTAGCAGCCGTGGAGGGTGACCATCAGCCGGCACGAGGCGCCGTCCCGGCAGGACCGCGGCACGTAGGCGAAGCCCTCGTCGCCCATGCTGATCGCGGAGGCGCTGCCGCCGGGGGCGTACGCGCCCTGTCCGAAGCGGACGAGGGTGCCGGTGAGCGCCGACGAGCTCGCGGGCCTCACGCCGCCCAGCAGGTGGGTCAGCATCTCCTTCACGGGGTCGCCGCCGCAGTTGTTGACGTACGGCGAGCTGGTGGAGGTGCAGGCGTTGGGGCCGATGGGGCTGACCCAGGCGTGGCCGGAGGCCGAGGTGCTGTTGTAGACGACGTCGGCTCCGAGGCCGCGGTAGTAGGTGGCGAGGTCGTCGTTGACCGGCTGCTTGACGGTGGTGTCGTTGGTGCCGTGGAAGAGCCAGACCTTGTCGCCGGAGAGGTTGGCGACGGGGTCGAGCTTCCCGCCCGCCGCCCGGTCCTTGGTCAACTGCACCAGCTGGGCGGGGGACTTGCGCGCCTGGAAGGTGTCCATGCAGGCGTACAGGGCCGTGTTGAGGTTGTTCTGGGCACAGTCGTACGCGCCGGCCGAGAAGATGCCCGCGCCCTGGAACACGTCGGAGTACGCGACGTGCATCTGGTTGGCCATGAAGCCGCCGGACGACAGCCCGCTCACGTAGGTCGCGCTGATGTCGTACCGCTGGAGCGAGCCCGCGGTCGGCGGCGGGACGGCGGCCGTCGCGCCGCCGACCGTCGTCGCGGCGAGGCCGAGGGCCGCCGCGACGGCCACGACGAACTGTCTGATCTTCATACGCTTCTCCAGGACGGGGGGTCGGGATGCCGACATCCTGAAGAGCGCGGGCGATCCCCGCCCACATGTCGTCCCACCACTTCCGCGGACCGCAATGTGGCGCGCGGTGCCATGGCGACCCCGGGGCGACGGCCGCAGCCGTCCGCGCCGGCGCGGACGGCTGCTACCTTCCGGTGCCATGGACGACGGCGTGTACGTGGGCAACGCGGGCACCGACGCGGCCCTGGACCGGGGCTGGCTGCTGGGACACTTCAAGGACGCCTCCGACCCCCGGCACAGCGAGGCCGTGGAGATCAAGTGGGGCGTCCACCCGCCGGGCGACGAACGGGCCCGATGGGTCACGGACGAGCGGCGCACCGCCCTGCTGGTCCTCGTCAGCGGACGCTTCCGGGTGGAGCTCCCCGGCCGCAGCGTCGTGCTCGCCCGGCAGGGCGACTACGTCCTCTGGGGCCGGGGCGTCGACCACTCCTGGTACGCGGAGGAGCACTCCGTGGTCCTGACGGTCCGCCGGCCCTCGACACCCGGCTACGGCTCGGAGGGTGCCTCGGCGACTCCCGCGACCGAAGTGCCCGGATCGGTGGCGCCCGAGACGCCCGAAAGGCAGGACCGAAAGATCCGCCGAAGTGCGTGAGCGACGCGTCGAAACAGCCGGCGGAGCCGGCCAGGAGCTCGAAGTCCGCGCAGAGGGCCATGCGGACGACGGCACTCGGCGTCGGCTGCCGGTGCCGTGCCCGGTGCCGGATGCGCGCCTCTCAGGTCCGCCGTCCGCGGTCTCGCCGCGACGCTCCCTGTCTCCGCGGCCAAGGTCTCCGGCCCGGCCTCCAGGGTGACGACCTGCCCGGCCGGCGCCCCCTCGTCCTCGGTCGGCCGCGCTCGCGGTGCTCCGCCATGGCGGTGACCGACTCGTGGGGGCTGCGGTGCACCGGTCGGTGGGAGCAGCCGAGGTCGGCCGCCGGCGGAGTTCCGTGTCGGCGGCCCGCACCCGGCCGTGCAACGCGCGTCCGGGCGGCCGCTCGTGCCCTGTGCCCCGCCGGCGGTGCGGGGGACGACCCGGTGGAGTCGGCGGGAGAGGCGGACGGTCGCGATCCGGACAATCTGTCACTCGCCGGTGGAATATGCGGAATTCGGCTGCGGCGACCCCGGGCGGACCGGCACCGTGGAGTGGACGGCCACCGGCTGGGCGGCGCGCCGCACCGAACTCGCGGAAGGGGAGGCCGGATCATGTGGGAGCCGGACGGCGCGGACGGACACGTGGGCAGGGTCGGGGTGCTGCTGGAGGACGGCACGACCCCGGGGCCCGTCTACATCGACCTCGACGGCTCGGGGCACGTCCCGGGCTTCACCGGCTGGTGGGTCTACGACGGCACCCTGCGCAGGCCGCTCGCCAACCGGATGCGCGCCGTCTGCGCCTGCGGCTGGGCGAGCGGGACGACGTACCCGATCGCGTGGGAGCTGGTGCCGGACAGCGAGCCGTTCCTCTACGACACCTCCGGCCCGGAGCGGGACTGGGCGGCCCACACCCGGCAGGTCAGCGCGGCCGCGGTCCCGCTGCCCGAGGAGGTCGCGCGGCTCGTCTCCCGGATACGCGAGCGCCTGGACGAGGCCGAGGACACCGACCCGCTCACCGCCCTGCGGATCATCGGCGCCCTCGACGCCGTCATCGAGACCGACGCCCCCTACGTGACCCGGGCCGCGACGCGCAGGCACACCGACGGCGAGATCGCCGCCGCGCTCGGCAGCACCGAGAAGGCCCTCGCCGCCCGCCTTCGCCGGTACGACAGCGACCGCTTCTGAGTCGACGCGGGCGGAGGGCACGAAGGGGCGGGAAGGCAGGGAGGGGGCCCGGGGCCCGCCGAGGTCCGCACCCGGGCTCCCCGTGTCGGGCGAACCGACGGCGGCGGGCACCCTCGGCCTCTGGATGGCAGAGGCCGCGGTCTCCTCGTGCGCACCCCAGACCCGCCCGCGACCTGGCCGAAACCGGAGGCCCCACCGCGAGGCCGAGGGGTGCGGCGTCGGCCCGCTCGACGGAGCAAGGGTGCGATCTCGGCCGCAGGCCGACCGCCGCGCGGGGCGTCGAGGCCGAGGCCGAGACCGCACCCTCGCCGTCGCCGTCACCGTCGCCGCAGAAGCCACGACCGCCCAGGATCGCTTCGACCTCACCCGTACCGCCCGCCCCGCCCGTACCGCTCGCACCGATCTCACCGGCGACCACCCCCACCCCGATCGCACGGCATACCCGCGTTTGCAGATATGGCGCGCATGCAACTATTGTCGAAGCATGCAAAGGGATCGCTCAAGTAATTCCGGGAAGGGGCGGGCCGCGCCTCTCGCCCTCCTCGCCCTGGCCGTCGGGGCCTTCGGGATCGGCACCACCGAGTTCGTGATCATGGGGCTCCTGCCCGAGATCGCCGACGACTACGGCGTCTCCATCCCCACCGCGGGCCTCCTCGTCACCGGATACGCACTCGGCGTGGTCGTCGGAGCACCACTGCTGACCGTCCTCGGCAACAGGGCCGGCCGCAAGAAGATGCTCATGCTCCTCATGGGCCTGTTCGTCCTCGGCAACCTGGTCTCCGCCCTCGCCCCCTCCTTCGGGCTGATGCTCACGGGCCGGGTCGTCGCCTCCCTCGCCCACGGCTCCTTCTTCGGCATCGGCTCCGTCGTCGCCGCCGGCCTCGTCGCCCCCGACAGGAAGGCCGCCGCCATCGCCACCATGTTCACCGGCCTGACCGTCGCCAACATCGTCGGCGTCCCCCTCGGCACCTTCGTCGGCCAGGTCGTCGGCTGGCGCACCACCTTCGCCGCCGTCGCCGCCCTCGGCGTCCTCGGCCTGCTCGGCATCGCCCGCCTCGTCCCCGACACCCCGCGCCCCCGCGGCACCCGTCTGGGCGGCGAGCTCGGAGCCTTCCGCAATCCCCAGGTGCTCCTCGCCATGGCGATGACCGTCCTCGGCTTCGGCGGCGTCTTCGCCGCGATCACCTACATCGCGCCGATGATGACCGAGGTCGCCGGCTACTCCGACGGCGCCGTCACCTGGCTCCTCGTCCTCTTCGGCATCGGCATGTTCCTCGGCAACCTCCTCGGCGGACGCTACGCCGACCGCGCGCTCATGCCCCTGCTGTACGTCACCCTCGGCGGCCTCGCGCTCGTCCTCGCCCTCTTCACCTTCGCCGCACACCACAAGGTCCTCGCCGCGGTCGCGATCGCCCTCGTCGGCGCCCTCGGCTTCGCCACCGTCCCCCCGCTCCAGAAGCGGGTCCTCGACCAGGCCCACGGCGCCCCCACCCTCGCCTCCGCCGTCAACATCGGCGCCTTCAACCTCGGCAACGCCCTGGCCGCCTGGCTCGGCGGACTCGTCATCAGCGCCGGGCTCGGCTACACCGCCCCCAACTGGGTCGGCGCCCTCCTCGCCGCCGCCGCCCTCGGCCTGGCCCTCTGGTCGGCCGTCCTGGAGCGCCGCGCCCCCGTACAGGACGCCGCCGGTGCCACGGCACCCGCTCCCGCCCCCGTACACCACTGACCGCACCGCCCGCAGGAGCACCCTCGTGACCACCCCGCGCAGCCGCGGCCCGGAAGAGGTCTTCGCCGACCACGGCGAGCGCTTCGCCACCGGCGACCCGGACCTCATCGCCGAGAACGACGGCGTGGACACCTTCGTCTTCCGCGACGGGCTCACCGGCGCCCGGACCGCCCACCACACCCTCTCCCCCCGCACCACCGGGCGCCCCGCGCCCACCCACTGAAGGAGCACCGCACCATGGCACCGTCCACCACTCCCGCCGCTTCCACCACCCCCACCGTCCCGACCGTCACCCTGAACAACGGCGTCGAGATGCCCCAGCTCGGCTTCGGCGTCTTCCAGGTCCCCGACGACGCGACCACCGCCGCCGTCACCGCCGCCCTCGAAGCCGGCTACCGCAGCATCGACACCGCCGCCGTCTACGGCAACGAGGCCGGCGTCGGCCGCGCCCTCGCCGCCTCCGGGATCGCCCGCGAGGAGCTGTTCGTCACCACGAAGCTGTGGAACGCCGACCAGGGGTACGACGCCACCCTGCGCGCCTTCGACGCCGGCCTCGCCGAGCTCGGCCTGGACTACGTCGACCTGTACCTGATCCACTGGCCCACCCCGGCCCGCGACCTCTACCGCGACTCCTGGCGCGCCCTGGAGCGGCTCGCCGACGAGGGGCGGATCCGCGCCGCCGGTGTCTCCAACTTCCAGCCCGAGCACCTGCGCCGGCTGCTGGACGGCGCCACGCTGACCCCGGTCGTCAACCAGATCGAGCTGCACCCCGCGCTCCAGCAGTCCGAGCTGCGCGCCTTCCACGGCGAGCACGGGATCGCGACCGAGGCGTGGAGCCCACTGGCGCAGGGCGCGGTCCTCGACGACCCGGTGATCGCCGCGATCGCCGCCGCCCACGGCAAGTCGCCCGCCCAGGTCGTCCTCCGCTGGCACCTCCAGCTCGGCAACGTCGTCATCCCCAAGTCGGTCACCCCGGCCCGGATCCGCGCCAACCTCGACGTCTTCGACTTCGCCCTGACGGACGGGGAGATGACGGCGATCGCCGGTCTCGACCGTGGCCTGCGCACGGGCCCGCACCCCGACGAGCTGAACTGACCCCCCTCCCCCGCCGGCCCCCTCCCCCGCCGGCCCGCGCCCGCGCGCCCCGGCCCCGACCCGGACGCCCGTCCGGGGCGGGGCCGCGGTGCGCATGGGTGTCCGGGGAACCCGCCGCACCCGCCCGGTCTCCCGGGCCGCCTCAGCGGAGACCCGCCACGGCCCCGGGTCCGGCGGCGGCCAGCGCGTCGAGGGACTCCGGGACGGTCTGCCCGCCGTCGACGGTGAGCGTCTGCCCGGTGATGAAGGCCGCCTCGTCCGAGGCCAGGAAGGCCACGGCGTCGGCGACGTCCGCGGGCTCGCCCAGCCTGCCCAGCGGGATCGAGGCGGTCATCCTCCGCAGGTACTCCTCGCCCAGTCCCTCCAGGCCCTCGGTCCGGACGTTCCCCGGCAGGACGGCGTTCACCGTGATGCCCAGCGGCGCCAGCTCCAGCGCCGCACCGCGCAGGAAGCCGAGCTGGCCCGCCTTGCTCGCGCCGTAGTGCGACCAGCCGGCGTATCCGGTGGTGGGGCCGGTGATGGAGGAGGTGAGGACGACACGCCCGCGGCCGACGCGCTCCATGGCGGGCAGGCAGGCCCGGACCGCGAGGATGGAGCCCCGGAGGTTGACCGCCAGGACCTCGTCGACGTCGGCGGCGGTCATCTCCCGCAGCGGCTTCTCGGGGAAGACGCCGGCGTTCGCGCACAGGACGTCGACGTGCCCGTGGAGCCGTTCGGCCTCGGCCGCCATCGCCTCGACCGCGCCGGCCTCGCGCACGTCCACGCCGGTACCGGCGACGCGCCCGCCGGTGGCGCGGGCCACCTCGGCGGCGGCCTCGCGGGCCGCCGCCGCGTCCCGGCCGGTCAGGAGCACCGCCGCCCCGCGCCGGGCGAAGCACTCGGCGATGCCCCGCCCGATGCCGCGCGTGCCGCCCGTCACGACGACGGATCGCTCCTGCCAGGGGGTTCGGGTCATGACTCGCCTGCCTCGTCGCGCGCCGGAGTTCCACGGTGGTGGGTGCCGACCGCACCGGGCCGGCGATCACCCACCGTAGCGCGTCGCCCACGCACAGGCGGACGCTCCGGCCCCCTCTCCGCCACCGTCGGCCCGCGGGCCGGGGACTTCACCCCGAATTCCCCTTTCCCGCAAGGGACTTCGCGTCCGTGACGGCGGTCCGCAGCTGCTCCATCCCCACGCTTGCGGTCCCGCCGTCCCCGCACGGCAGGAGCACGCGGCCGTCCGGGGCGACCGGCAGGATCTCGTGCGGGTCGTAGAGGTAGAGCGGCGTGCCGTCCGTCGCGGGGCTCTCGGCCTCGCTGAGCAGCAGGACGTACCGGCCGGGGTCCGGGTGCTGCGACTCCAGCGCCTCGTACCAGGTCAGGACCGGCCCTGAGGAGGGGATGCCCCCGGCCTGGACGACGGTGCCCGTGATCTCGAAGCGGAAGGTCGACCCCTCGGTGATCCCGTCGCTCGTGTCGATCGCGCCCGCCCTCAGCTCTCCCTGGACCAGGCCGAACCCCCTCCGTCCGGCCTCGCCCAGGCGCTCCGCGGTGCTCCGCAGGCACTCCGCCGACGCCACGGGGACCTCCTCGCCGCGTGCCGGAGCGTCCCGGAGCACGGAGACGGCTCCCGCCGCGCCCGCGCACACCACCACGGCTCCCGCGACGGCCCCCAGTCTCCGTCGCGCCAGACTCCGCCGGGCGCGCGCGGTGAAGTCGGCGCCCGGAGCGGCCGGGCTGTCCGGCCGCTCCGCCGCGACGGCCAGCAACCGGTGGATCCGCTCTTCCTCGCTGTGCCGCCGATCCGTCAACGTCTAGCCCCTCTCGGTGTCGTGGGAGACCGCGGCGAGGACGCCCTGCTCGCGCAGGGTGGCCAGCGCGCGGGCGGCGCGGCTCTTCACGGTGCCGCGCGAGCAGCCCAGCACACCGGCAATCTCCTCCTCGCTGAGCTGGTGGTAGTACCGCAGCACCAGCACCGCCCGCTGGGCGGGCGGGAGCAGCAGCAGCACCTTCCGTACGGCCAGGCCGGTCGCCGTGCCGTCCTCGTGGCCCGGCTCGGCCACCTCCGGCAGCCGTTCCGCCGGGATCTCGGCGTGCCACTTCCGTCTGCGGTCCTTGACCAGCAGCCGCACCATGGTGGTGCGCGTGTACGCCTCCGCCGCGTCCAGCCGCCCGATCCGGTGC
Organism: Streptomyces omiyaensis; assembly: GCF_014650895.1. Lineage (GTDB taxonomy): Bacteria > Actinomycetota > Actinomycetes > Streptomycetales > Streptomycetaceae > Streptomyces > Streptomyces omiyaensis. The sequence continues at coordinate 91,307 of NZ_BMVV01000009.1, read as the reverse complement.
CACGCGCGATAGCTGCGCAGCAGTGCCTCCTGGGCCAGGTCCTCCGCCTGTGGCCCGCCGCCGGTCAGCAGCCTCGCCGTTCTCAGGACCGACGGGTAGCGCGCCGCCATGAAGGCCGTGAACGCCTCGTCCCTGCCACTGCGCATCCGTGCCGCTCCCCCGCGGGCCCGTCTTTCGGACCCTTCCCCCTGACAGAGGACCCGGCCCTCCCGGAGGGTTCCCTCCCGGGAGGGCCGGGCGACCGCGGCCCCCGCCCGCTTTCGGGCGGGAGCGCGGCGCCGTCGGTCAGCCGAGGCCTCGATGGGCCGTCCAGAGCGTCCCGGCGCGATCGGCCGCCTCGGACACCAGGGCCGCGATCTCGGGCCGGTCGGGGACGGGGAACGAGACGTACGCGCCCCGGCCTCCGGCCACCGGCCGCCCGTAGGCCTTCACGGCGAGGCGGCCGTCCGGGAGGAGCCGGACGTTCAGGGTGGTCAGGGTGAAGGCCTCGTCGCGCCGGGTGTCCGTCCAGCGGAGCGCCTCCGGGATCGTGACGTTGATCGCCAGCGCGCTCACTTCCGGGTCGCTGCTCATGACCGGATGGTCTCACGGGGCCGGGACAGGGCCGGGGGCACGGGCCGGGGCCGGCCCCGGCCTCGCCGTCCGGTCACCGGCCCGCGGTCGCCACCAGGTTGCCCACGACCATGAGGGCGACGCCGAGGCGGTGGACGGCGAAGCCGGTGCGGCGGGCCCGCATGATGTCGCCCGTGCGGAAGCCCAGCAGGTACTGCCGGAGGCGGAGCAGCGAGGCGGGGAACATCAGGACGACGAACCACCACGGGGCGATGCCGACCGCGCTCGCGGTCGCGATCGTCAGGAACTCGGCCAGCGAGAGCGCGCCGATGAACCGGGCGTTGCCGCGCTCCGAGACCAGGGCCGCGACGGTGGGGCGGCCCACCGCGCGGTCGCCGTCGACGTCGTTGGTGTTGGAGTAGACCCCGAACATCAGGGGCCCGAAGCCGAAGAGGACGGCCTGGACCAGGAGGAATCCGGTGGCCTGGCCGGTGACCATGCCGTACGGCAGGATCACGAGGGCGAAGCCGAGGGCGACGAGGTAGAGCTCCTGGAAGCCGTGGTAGCTGAGCTTGACGCCGTACGAGTACTGGAGGGTCACCACCCACAGGACGACGAGTCCGATGCCGGTCCAGGCCGGCCGGTGGGGGGCGAGGGCGGCGGTCGCCCCGAGGAGGAGCGCCGCCAGGACGGCGCTGGTCCACGCGAACCGCAGGGCCTCGGGCACCGTCAGCGCCCCGGCGACCAGGGGCTTGCGCGCGACGTTGCGCAGCGGGTGGTCGGGGCCGTAGTTGGTGATGTCGCTGCCGTCGCGGAAGCCCGTGACGTCGTCGAAGGCGGTCATCGCCATGAGCAGGAGGACCTGGCCGGCGAGGAAGACCCCGAAGAGCGCCGCGGTGCGCCCGTCGAGCGCGCCGGCGGGCAGCAGGACGGCGGAGAGGGCGATGAAGGTGCCCAGGTAGTAGTCGTAGACGTCCAGCTTCCCGAGCCGGGCGTAGGTGCGGAACCGGCCGTCGGCGCGGGGCGGCGGGGCGGGGCTCCCGGCGGGCGCGGTGGTCGTCGTGAGCGTGGTGTCGGTCATGTCGCCTCGGGGCTGGGGGTGGTGTCCGGGGTGGTGTCGCGCGGCGCCTCGGGAGCGTCGCCGGCGGCGGGGGTACGGAGCGGTCGGCGGCCTTGCACGGAGTAGAGGACGCCCGTCGCGGCGGCGAACCCCGGGTCGCGCATGAGCGCGTCGAGCCGGTCCAGTTCGGCGGGGGTGAAACCGCTGTCCCGCAGGCGGGGCGCGAGGTGGGCGAGGTGGTGGAGCTGGAGGCCGAGCGCGGGTGTCCCGGCTGCCCTGAGCAGGACGTGGGGCCGGATGCGGAGGGCGGTGAGGCCCGCCTCGCGCAGGGCGGCCGGTGCTCGGCGGCCCCAGGTGGGGTCGCCGCCGCCGGCGCGCATCAGCGTCGCCTTGGCGGTGGTGAACCGCTCGTACAGGGCGGCGTCCTGCGGGGTGGGCGCGAGGAGGCAGGGCTCGTGGGCGGCGTCGAACTCGTCGACCTGGAGGAGGCCGCCGGGCCGGAGCGCGCGGACCAGGCGCCGCAGGACGTCCTGCCGTCGGGGCAGGTGCTGGAGGACCAGGCGGGCCACGACGACGTCGTAGGCGCTCTCGGGGAGCGGGTCGGTGACGACGTCGTGGGCGAGGACGGTCAGTCCGGGCGCGGCGGCGATCCGGCCGGGCTTGACGTCGGTGGCGGTGACGGTGCCGCCGGGCGCGACCATGCGGAGGAGGCCGTGCGCGACGCTGCCCGCTCCCGCGCCGATCTCCAGGCAGACCATGCCGGGGCCCACGGCCCCGTCCCGGAGGTGGCCGAGGGTCAGCGGGTCGAGGGCCCCTTCGAGGGAGGCGTGGTGGGCGGCGCTGTGCGGGCTGTCGTTGTCGAAGGCGTAGCCGTGCGGGGTCCGGGCCGGGCTCGGCGCGGGCGGGCTCGCGGTCACGTCCAGCGGCCGGTGCCGCAGGTGTCGGCGCTGCCGGTGAGCCGTTCGAGGAGGACGGCGCGGCGGACCTTCCCGGTACCGGTGCGCGGGACGTCGTCCCACGCGACGACGACGGGTTCGTCGAGCCGGGGGAGGCCCTCCGCGGCGCGCTTCCAGCTCGCGGGGTCCAGGGTGCCGTCCTCGGTGACGACGACGGGCAGCGGGGCGGCGTCGCTGCGGGCGAGGACGACGCACTCCAGGGCCTCGGGCAGCCGGTCCTCCAGCATGTCCTCGGTGCGCAGGCAGCTGAATCCGGGGAGGTGGTCGACCTCCCGGTCGAGGAGGCGGACGCTGCCGTCGCGGGCGATCGTCGCGATGTCCCCGGTGTTCCACCAGTCGCCGTGCCGCTTGGCCGCCCAGCGCTCCCGCTCGCCCGGGTAGTCGGGGGCGAGGGCGCGGGTGCGGCAGAGGATCAGGCCGGGGGTTCCGGCGGGCACGGGGCGGAAGGTGGCGGGGTCGACGGCCTTCAGCCGGGTCTTCAGGGGGACGGGCCTGCCGAGGTCGCGCACGGTGGTGGCGGTGCCGTCGGCGGCCCTGGCGACCGAGCGGCGGGTGTGGAAGGCGAAGGTCAGGGGCCCGGTCTCGCTCTGGCCCCAGCCCTGCATCCAGAGCGGCCGGCGCCGTGTGCTGGCCTGGAGGTAGGAGCGGACGACCGGGGGGTGCACGGCGTCGTAGGTGCTGATGTAGGTCCGTACGTCCCGGAAGGGGTTGTCCAGGCGCCGGGTCAGCGGACGGAGGCGTACGTAGCGGGAGGGCAGGGCCTCGACGACGGTGGGCGGGTGGGCGCGGAGCAGCAGGTCCGTGGTGTCGGGCCGGCCGCTGGAGTCGAGGCTGATGTGGCGGGGCGCGCGGACGGGGGCGACGGCGGTCCAGCAGAGGGTGCGGCCGTGGGCGTAGGAGCTGGCGTTGAAGAGGCTGTCGTCGCGGCGGAGGCCGATGCGCGGGACCGGCAGGGTCTCGAAGCGTGCCAGGTGGTGGACGAGGGTCCGGGTGGTGTGGGAGACGAGTTTCGGCAGGCCGGTGGTGCCGCTGGTGTGGACGATCACGAGGGGCGCGTCGTCGTCGCGGGGGTGGGCTCCGGGGTCGGCGTGGCCGCTGAGGTCGTCGAGGTGCAGGGTGCCGGCCGGGAGGTCTCCGGCGGGGCCGACGACGACGGTGGTGCGGGCGGTCGAGGCGAGGTCCGCCGCCGGGTCCCGGCCGAGGACGTCGAGGTCGGTGACGAGGACGCGGGGCGCGCAGCGGTCGAGCAGGACGCGCAGGGCGTCGGGGGAGAGCCGGTCGGAGAGCTTCACGGGGACGGCGCCGGTGCGGACGGCGGCGCAGGCGAGCAGGTCGTAGTCCCAGTGGTTGGCCTTGACGATGGCGACGCGCTCGCCGGGTCCCGCCCCGGCGGCGGCGAGGGCGGCGGCCGTCTCCCGCACCAGCAGGGCGAGTTCGGGGACGGTCCACGAGGTGGCCCCGGCGCCGGTTCCGGACGGGGCGAGGTCGAAGGGGCGGTCGAGGTGGAAGCGGGTGGGGGTCCCGGCTTCGGCGAGTTCGTCGAAGAGGACGCCCAGGTCGTGCGGGGTCATGCGGCGGTCTCCTGGCGGGCGGTACGGCCCCGGCGCGGGGCGAGGTGGGCGAGGACGCGGGCGGCGGCGTGCGCGCCCGAGCGGGCGGCGCCCTCGCTGGAGGGGCGGGCGGCGACCCAGTCCCCGGCGTACTCGACGGCGCGGGCGGGGCGGCGCAGGAAGGCGGCGCGCAGGGCGAGGGCGCCGGGGGTGAGCTCGGGCATGGCCTGCGGCCAGTGGTGGACGTGGGCGGCGGTGAGGGCGGCGCCGAGTCCGGGTACGTAGCGTTCGGCGGCGGCGGCGAGCCGGCGGGCGGTCTCCTCCTCGCCGGCCGCGACGAGTTCGGGGATGCGGCGCGGTGAGGCGAGGAGGCTGACGAGGCCGCGGCCGGCGGGGGCGCGGTCGGGGCTCTTCAGGTGGTCCGCGAGGACGCAGGAGAGCAGGGGTTCCTCGCACTCGGGGGTGAGGAGGGCGTAGGCGCCCCCGGCGGGGGCGAGCGGCCGGTCGAGGGCGCAGCTGACCTTGAGCATGGGCCGGTAGGTGGAGGCGGCGGGGTAGCCGGTGGCGTCGGGGTCGGCGCCGTCCGTGAGCCGCACCGCCACCGGGGCGGGCACGGCGAGGACGACCGCGCGGGCGGTGAGGGCGGTGCCGTCGACGGTGAGCCGGGCGTGGTCGCCGTGGTCGGTGACGGTCTCGACCGGGTGGCCGTAGCGGGGGCGGAGGTCGGCGGCGAGGCGGGTGGCGAGGAGGTCCATGCCGCCCCGGTAGGTGCGCCAGGCGGAGACGGGGCCGACGGCGAGGAGGAGGCCGACCAGGGGGGACGCGGCGCTGCGGGCGGTGTCCCAGCCGAAGAAGGCTCCGGAGAGGGGCTGGAGCAGGTGGTCGTGGAGGTCGGGGTGGTAGCGGCGGGCGGTGTCGGCGACGGTGTCGGAGCCGAGCGGGGTGTCCTCGGGGTGGTCGTGGTCGAGGGCGGCGCGGTGGCGGCCGCTCCAGCCGAGGAAGCGGGCGAGCGAGGGCCGGGCGGCGGGCCGGAGTCCGGCTCCGGTGAGCACGGCGCGGGGTTCGCCGACGCCGTTGTGGGGGCGGCCGCCGCGCCAGACGGCCATGGGGCGGCCGATGGCGGGGACGTCGTCGGGGGTGAGGCCGGCTCTGCGGATGAGCTGCCAGGTGGCGCGGTAGCCCTGGGCGGAGATCTGTTCGGCGCCGGTGTCGATGAGGTAGCCGTCGCGGCGGAGGCTGCGCATCCGGCCGCCGGGGGCGTCGGCGGCCTCGAAGACGCACACCTCGTGCCCGTTGCGGCGCAGTTCGTGGGCCGCGGCGAGGCCGGCGAGGCCGGAGCCGACGACGGCGATGTCGAGGTCAGGGGTCATGCGGGGGTACTCCGTGCGGGGTGGGGCCGGGGCGCGGTCCGTCGGGGCGGTGCGGTCAGCGGTGGGCGCGCAGGGCGTGGGCGCGGACGGCGGCGGTGACGTGCTCGACCTGGGCGTCGGTGAGGCGGTGGTGGACGGGCAGCGAGAGCTGCCGTCGCGCGGCGTCGCGGGCGTGCGGCCAGCCGGCGCCGGGCCGGCCGGCGGTGAGGGGGGCGAAGGCGGCCTGGTCCGGGAGGGTCTTCGGGTAGTAGACGTGGGTGTCGACGCCTTCGGCGGCCAGGTGGTCGCGCAGGGCGTCCCGGTCGTCCGCGAGCAGGGTGTAGACGTAGTGGCAGCGTCCGTCGGTGCCCGGGGGCGGGGTGGTGACGCCGGGCAGGTCGGCGAGGTGTCCGGTGTAGTGGGCGGCGATCCGGGCGCGCCGGTCGAGGCGGTCGGCGAGTCCGGCGAGCCGGTGGAGCTGGAAGGCGGCCTGGACCTCGTCGAAGCGGCTGTTGACGCCGATCACGTGGTGCAGTCCCCGCCGGACGCCGTCCTGGCCGTGGTTGCGGAGCATGCGGATCCGGCGGGCGGTCTCCTCGTCCCGGGTGACGACGGCACCGCCTTCGCCGGGCATGCCGAAGGCCTTGACCTGGACGAAGGAATAGAGGCCCGCGTCGCCCCACAGGCCTGCGGGCCGGCCGTCGAGGACGGCGCCCTGGGCCACGGCGGAGTCCTCGACCAGCCGCAGTCCGGTGGCGGCGGCCAGGGTGGTGAAGCGGGGCATGTCCGCCATGACGGAGAACATGTGGGCCGGCATGAGCGCCTTGGTCCGCGCGGTGACGCGGGTCTCGGCGTCGGCGGGGTCGAGGGTGAGGGTGCGGGGGTCGATGTCGCCGAAGACGGGGACGGCGCCGGTGTGCAGGACGGCGGCGGCGAGCGGGGCGCAGCCGAAGGCGGGGACGACGACCTCGTCGCCGGGACCGATGCCGAGGGCGGTGAGGATCAGGTGGAGGGCGGAGGTGCCGCTGGAGCAGGCGATCACGTCGGCGGCGCCGAGCCGGTCGCGCAGGGCGTCCTCGAAGCGGCGGGTGTGGTCGCCGAGGATGAACTTCTGGTCCGCGCCGGTGCCGATGTCGTACAGGATCCGCAGGAAGGCGTCGCGGTCCTCGTGGAAGAGGTCGGGCGGGAAGAAGGGGACGCGCTCGGCTCCGGCGGGGTCCGTGTCGGGGGTGGCGTCCCGGTCGCTGGTGGTGGTCATGCGGGGACCCTCCCGGCGTGGAAGGCGCGGACGGCCGCGCAGACGCGGTCCACTTCGGCCTCGGTGAGATCGGCGTACAGCGGCAGGGCGAGGGCCCGGCGGGAGGCGGCCTCGGCGACCGGGAAGTCGCCGGGCCGGTGGCCGGTCTCCGCGAAGCAGGGCTGGAGGTGCAGCGGCCGGGGGTAGTAGGTCTCGGTGCCGATGCCCCGGTCCTGGAGGTGGGCGGCGAGTTCGTCGCGCCGGTCGGTCTCGATCAGGTAGACGTAGAAGACCTCGTCGGGGGCGTCCGTGACGGCGGGGAGCCGGGTGATGCCGGGCACCCCGCGCAGCCCCTCGTCGTACCGGCGGGCGAGGACGGCGCGGTGGCGGATGTCCTCGTCGAGGACGGTCAGCTTGGCGAGCAGGACGGCGGCCTGGAGGTCGTCCATCTTGCTGTTGTGGCCGATGTGCCGGCTCTCGTTGGCGATGCCGGGGAAGTGGGCGAGGGTCCGTCCGGTGCGGCCGTGGTGGCGCAGCGCGGCCACGTGGTCGGCGAGGTCGGCGGCGTCGGTGAGGACGGCTCCGGCGTCGCCGAGCGCGCCGAGGGTCTTGCTCGGGAAGAAGGAGAGCACGCCGCCGCGTCCGTGCAGCCCGGCGTGGACGCCGTGCTGCCGCATCCCGATGCCCTCGGCGCTGTCCTCCAGCAGGGTGATCCCCCGGTCGGCGGCGTAGGCGGAGAGCGCCGTCATGTCGGCCATCCGGGAGAAGAGGTGGACCGGGAGCATGAAGCGGGCGCCGTCGGCGGCCGCGTCCGCGATCCGGTCGGGGTGCATGGCGTACGTGTCGGGGTCGATGTCGGTGAAGACGGGCCGTCCGCCGGCCAGGACGACGGAGCTGGCGGTGGCGACGAAGGAGTACGCGGGGACCAGGACCCGGTCTCCGGGGCGCAGTCCGCACGCCTTCAGGAGGAGGACCAGCGCGTCGGTCCCGCTGTTGACCCCGATCACGTGGCGGGCCCCGGTGTAGCGCGCGAGGGCCATTTCCAGACAACCGACCTGGCGGGAATGCGAGAACTTGCCGTCGGCGAAAATCTCGTCCACTCCGGCCCGGAGGTCCGGCCAGATCCTTTCGAATGTCTTCGCCTGGGAGAAAAAGGGAATGCTGGATGACGTCACGCGGAAACAATTCTTCTAGGCCGGCCCGCGGCCGGCGTCCACTGAGGCCGCCACCAGGGCCTGAGCGGGATCGAAGGGCAGGCCGGAGACCGCCCCGGGAAAGTCTTCACAGCGAAGGTAACAGCACCGGGATTCAAGTCCCGAATCCGGAAAGGAACTTCATACTTTTCGGTGACAACGCCCTTGAATTTCTTGACCGGTGTCGCGCGCACCCGCGAGATTCTTCGCCGCACCCCGCACGCACCACTGGATGGAACAACCGCATGAGACAGCCCCTGATCGTCGGACTGGGCCGTTCCGGGGCAGGCCTGCACCTGCGGGCCCTGCGGGCCGCCCTGGAGCGGTCGCCGGAGGCGTGGCGGGGGCCGGTGGTCGCCGTCGACCCCCGCCCCGGCGAGCGGGCCCCGGTGCCGGACGGGGTCACGGTGACGCCCTCCCTCGCGCGGGCGCGGACGCTGCTGCCGCCGGAGCGCGCCGTCGTCCACGTCTGCACGCCCCCCGTCACCCGGCTCGCCGTCCTCACCGAGCTGTGCGCCGCGGGGTACCGCGATCTGATCGTGGAGAAGCCGCTGGCCACCGACGCCGGTCAGCTGGCCGCCGTGGCCGCGCTGCGCGAGCGGTACGGGGCACGGATGGCGGTCATGGCGCACTGGCCCGCCTCCGCCCTGGCCGGACGCCTGCGCGGGCTGATCGCCTCCGGCGCCGCGGGGCGGCTGCTGCGCGTCGACGTCACCCAGCACAAGCCGCGCTTCACCCGCTCGCTGCGCACCGACGACGGGCATCCCACGGCCTTCGACGTGGAGCTGCCGCACGCCCTCGGCCTGGTCCTGTCGCTCGCGGGCCCCGCCGAGACCACCGGCGCGCTCCTGACCGACCTGCGGCTCGGGCAGGCGGTGCGTCCCGGACTGGGTTCGGCGCTGCTGGAACTGCGGCACGCGAACGGGGTGCGGACCCGGATCTCCTCCGACCTCACCGCTCCGGTGCGCGAGCGCAGGGCCGTCCTCGTCTTCGAACGCGGCACGGCCGTCGCCCACTTCGCGCCCAGCGACGCCGACGACCACGTCCAGCTGGAGGTCGACGGCCGGCGCGAGGTCTTCCGCGACGACGCGCTGACCTCGTTCCTGCTGGGCGCCTACGCCCGCTTCACCGGAGTCCCGGCCGAGGACCCGTCCTGGGCGGCGGACTTCGCGCTGCACGCCGACGCGGTCCGGCTGCTGCTGGACGCCAAGCGGCGCTGCGCGGGCGGCCCGGCCGGCGTCCACCCCGAGGAGGCCCACCGTGTCCCGGTCCTGTGACCTGACGGGCCGGATCACCGGCATCGGCGACGAGGCCGCCCCGGACCTCGCCGGACAGATCGCCGTCGCGCGGGAACTGGGCTGGTCCGCGCTGGAACTGCGCACCCTCGACGGCATCCCGCTGGGCGAGCTGCCGGCCCCCGCCGTACGGGAGGCCGCCGGGCTGCTGCACGCGGCGGGGCTCGGCGTGGTCTGCCTCGACTCCCGGATCGGCAACTGGGCCCGCCCGGTCACCGGCCCCTTCGCGGCCGACCTGGAGGAGCTGGAGCGGCTCGCCGAGCACGGCAGGGTGCTGGGCTGCCGCAGCCTGCGCGTCATGTCGTGGACCGACGGCGGGCTGCCCGAGGAGGAGTGGGGGGCCCGGGCGGTCGACCGGATGCGCCGCCTGGCCCGCCGCGCCGAGGAGCTCGGCGTGGAGCTGCTCCACGAGAACTGCACCGGCTGGGCGGGCTCCGACGCCTCCCGCACCCTCGGCATGCTGGCCGAGGTGGACAGTCCGGCGCTGCGCGTCCTGTTCGACACCGGGAACGGCGTGCCGTACGGGTACGACGCCCACGCGCTCCTCGCGCGGCTGCTGCCGCACGTCGCCCACGTCCACGTCAAGGACGCGCTCCCCGGCGACCGGCCCGGCGACGCCGTCTACACCCTCCCCGGCGAGGGCGTCGCCCGCGTCGCCGACTGCGTGCGGCTGCTGGAGGACCACGGCTACCGCGGCGCCTACTCCCTCGAACCCCACCTCGCCGTCGTCCCGCACGCGGGGGTGACCGGCGCGGCCGCCGACACGGCCGCGCCCTTCGTCCGGGCCGCCCGCCGACTGGCCGCCCTGCCGGTCCCGGCGGCCCCCTCCCCCGCCGTGCCCCCGCCGTCCGCGCCCCGGGCCCCCGGGCGGCGGACGCCCGCCGTCGACGCGGGCCTGCTGCTGCACCTGCTGCACACCCCCACCGCGGGCCCCCTGGAGACCGGACCCGGCGCGCCGCACGCGCTGACGGGGGCGCTGCGCTCCTACGCGACGGCGGCGGCGCGGCTCGGGTTCGCGACGGTACGCCTCGGGGCCCCGGCAGCCGGGACGGTGCTGCGCGACGACACCCCGCGTCCGGTGCGCCGCGCGCTCGCCGCCGATCCGGCGTTCCTGGACGGCCAGCCGAGCCTGGTGCTCCGGCTCGGGCCCGCACTGCCCCGGGAGCGCACGGTGATGTTCAACGTGCACCTCGACACGGTCGCGGGCGGGGAGCCGCCCGCGTTCGACGGGGCGCGGTTCACCGGCCGGGGCGCCGTCGACGCGAAGGGCCCGGCGGTGGCCCTGCTCGCCGGGATCGCGGCCGCCGCCGGGGCGTGCCCCGCGATCGGCCGGGACGTCTCGGTGCTGGTCCAGGCGGTGGCGGGCGAGGAGGGCGGGGCGCTCGGCACCTTCGGCACCCGGCCGCTCGTGGAGGAGGGGTACGTCGGCCGGCTCAACGTCTTCTGCGAGCCGACGGGCCTGCGCCACCTGCCCCGCGCCACCGCCGCGGCCACCGCACGGATCCGGGTCGACGGCGAGGACGCCGTCGACGACCGCCCGGAGGCCGGGCACAACGCCACCGTCCTGCTGGGCTTCCTCGCCCAGCACCTGGCCGCCGCCCTCGGCACGGCCGCCTCCGGCGGGACCCCGTCCACGGTCTGCGTGGCGGGGCTGCACACGGGCACGCTGCACAACAAGGTGCACGGCACGGGCAGCCTGCTGCTCAACCTCGCCTACGCCACGGCCGGGGCCGGGGCCGCCGCCGAGCACGCGCTCGCCCGGGCGCTGGACGAGGGGCTGCGGGAGTTCACCGCCCGCTTCTCCGGCGTGCCCCTCTTCGCGCGGACCGCCTCCGACGCGGCGCGGATCACCCGGCTGGAGTGGGAGAAGCGCGGACTGCCCGCGCTCGACGCGTCCCGGCCGGAGTGGGGCGACGCGCTGCTGGCCCGGGCCGGCATCGAGCGGTGGCCCGACGGCGAACCGGGCTTCACCTGCGACGCGATCTGGCTCGCCGGCACGCCCGGCACCTTCACCACGGTGTTCGGTCCGGGCTCGCTGGACGCCAACCGCGCGCACGCGGCGGGCGAGTTCGTCGATCTGCACGACCTGGAGGCGTTCGCGGCCAAGACCGCCGCGCTGCTCACCGCCTTCGCCGACGACCTCCGGCAGGGGGCGGCCGACCGCCCCTTACCGGTCTCCACCGAGAAAGCAGGAACCGCATGACGTCCACGCTGTCCGACGGCGCCGCACCCCCGAACGCCGGCCCGGCGCCCGGCGACGGAAGGCGGGTGACGGTCCCGTACGAAGCGCTGCTCGACGAGACCGCCGCCTGCTTCGTCCGGCTCGGGGTCCCCGCCCCCCGGGCCCGGCTCGCCGCCGAGGCGCTCTGCTACGGCGACCTGACCGGCATGGACTCGCACGGCGTGTTCAACCTGGACCGCCTCTACCGCCCGCTCCTCGAGTCCGGTGGCGCCGATCCCGCCGCCGAGCCGCTCGTCCTGCGCGACCTGGGCGCCTGTGTGCTCGTGGACCACCGGCGGGCGCTGGGCCTCTGGGCGGCCTCGGCGGCGATGGACCTCGCGGCGGAGCGCGCGGCCCGCTGCGGCATCGGGCTGGTCTCGGTGCGGGGCGCCACCCACTTCGGCTGCGCCGGCGTCCACGCCCGGCGGGCGGCCGACCGGGGCATGATCGGCGTCGTCGCCTCCAACTGCGGCGGCCAGCGCATCGCCCGCCCGCCGCTGGGCGCCGCCGCCCTGCTGGGCACCAATCCGCTGAGCGTGGCCGCGCCGGCCCTGGAGGGGCGCCCGTTCGTCCTCGACATGAGCACCACCGTCGTCCCCACCGGCCGGGTCCGCACGGCGGCCCGCGACGGACGGGAGGCGCCCGAGGGCTGGCTCACCGACGACGCGGGGCGTCCGGTGCGGGACGCGGCCGCCTACGACCGGGGCGAGGCCTGGCTGGGCTGGCTCGGCGGCACCCCGGAGACCGGCGCCTTCAAGGGGTTCGGGCTGGGACTCGCGGTGGAGCTCCTGGCCGCCGTGCTCCCGGGGGCGGCCACCGGCCCCGCCCCGGCGGCGCTGGAGGGCGACGGCAGGCCGGGCGGCAGCGACGACGACATCGGCTTCCTGGTCCTGGCGATCGCGCCGAACGCCCTGCGCGACGGCTTCGACGAGGACGCCCGGGAGATGTTCGGCACGGTCCTGGACTGTCCGCCGCTGCCGGGCCGGGACCCCGTCCGCTACCCCGGCCACCCGGAGGCCGTACGGGCCGAGGAGCGGCGCGCGTCGGGCGTCCCGCTCTCCGCCGCGCTCCACGCCGAACTGACCGCGCTCGGACTGCGGCTCCCCGTCCTCCCCGAGGAGGCGCGGTGACGCCGTCCGACGCACCGGCCGGGGCGGGGCGCCCCGCCGCCCCGCTCCGGCTGGGGATCGCCGGGCTCGGGGTGATCTCCCGCTTCTACCTGGCCGCCGCCGAGCGGCTGCCCGAGTGGGAGACGGTCGCCGTCTGCGACCTGCGGGAGGAGGCCCTCGCCCCGTTCCGGGGCCGGCTCGCCTGCCACACCGACCACCGCGCGCTGCTCGCCGCCGAGCCGCTGGACGCCCTCGTCGTGGCCGTGCCCAACCACGCGCACGCCGAGGTCTGCGCGGACGCGCTGCGGGCCGGCGTCCCGGTCTGCGTCGAGAAGCCGCTCGCGCTGCGGCCCGAGGAGGGACGACGCCTGGCCGCGCTCTCCCGGGAGCACGGCGTCCCGCTCCTCACCGCCTTCCACCGCCGCCACAACGACCGGGTCCTGGAGCTGCTCCGCCGGCTGCCGCCGCCGGGGTCGCCGGTGCGGGTGGAGTCCGTGCGGGTGCGGTACCTGGAGCGGATCGAGGAGCACATCGGCGACGACACCTGGTACCTGGACCCGGTCCGCTGCGGCGGCGGCTGCGTCGCCGACAACGGGCCCAACGCCTTCGACCTGGTCCGGCTGCTGCTCGGCGGGGCGGCGTCGGAGGTCGTCGCCGTGGACGTGACGCGGGACGGGGCGGGCACCGACCGGCAGGCCGTGATCGAGCTGGCCGGGCCGGGCGGCCGGGGGCGGGTGGAGCTGGACTGGTCGTATCCGGGGGAGGTCAAGGACGTGCTGGTGCGACTCGACGACGGCACGGAGCTCTCCGCCGACATGCTCGGCGGCCGCCCCGGCTTCAAGGAGTCGCTGTGGCACGAGTACGAGGGCGTCCTGCGGGAGTTCGCGGACCTGCGCGGACGGCCCGGTCCGGACCGGGCCGTCGAGGGCGGCCTGGCCGCCCTCGAACTGGTCGCCGCGGTCTACGCGGCGGAGGCCGGCCCCGGCCTGCCGGGGCCCCGCGCCTCCGGCTCGCACCTGACGTCCCGGACGGAGTCGCCGTGACCGTGTCCCCCGCCCTCCCCTCGTCCCCTCCCTCGCTCGACGCCGGCCTGCACGAGAACGGCGCCAAACGGGCGGTGCTCGGGACCCTGGTCAAGGTGCTGCTGCACGAGCGCACGGACCGGGGCATGGTGCTGGAGCCCTTCGCGGCGCGCTGCGTGCGCCGGGGCGAGGTCCACGAGCTGCTCACGACGGACGCGTGGACGGACGTGCCCGGCTCCCGGGTCGACCGGGTCGGCTTCCTCGGTTTCGTGGAGCTGGAGAACGGCGGTGTCGTCGACCGGGGCGACACGGTGCTGATCGGGGGCGAGCCGGTGGGCACCGTGCTCGGCTTCGACGGCTGCCACCTGCCCAACCACTACAACATCGTGATCCACGCGGACCGGCTGCTGACCGGGGGTTCCCTGGCGCTGGCGACGGAGACCCCGGTGGTCTTCCTGCCCGCCGGCTGACGGCGGCCCGCCCACGACGACGACGACGGCCGGCCGGCACCCCCTGGGGGGTGCCGGCCGGCCGCTCTCACGCGGGGTGACGGACTCAGCCGAGGAGCTCGACGTCGAGGTCTCCGGTGTGGAAGCGACGCACCGCGGTCAGCAGCTCGTCCTCGGACAGCGTGCCGCTGCCGTCGGTGTCGATCTGCTGGAAGGCCGCGCGGCCCTCCTTCTCGCCGAGGCCGATGACGTGCAGCCAGACGGCGAACTCGGCCTCGTCGATGACCCCGTCGCCGTTCTTGTCGGCGAGGGCGACGATGCCCTTGGTGACCGGGCCGAGGACCGGGTTGAAGGTGGCGGCGCCACCCTCGACGACCTCACCGGCGGCCTGGAGGAACTGCGCGCGGTCGATCGGGCCCTGGGCGCCGACGCCCGCCTTGTCGGCGAGGTGCTCGAACATGGCGATGAAGCCGTCGCGCAGCTGGGCGCCCTTCGCCGAGTCGGGGGTCTCGCCGAAGGCGGTGGCGATGTTGGCGGCCTCGGTGACGAAGTCCGAGGGCTCCAGCACGCCGTCGCCGTTCGCGTCCCACTTGTCGAAACGCTTCGCGAGACGCTCCTGGGCGATGTTGCCGACTGCCATGGTCATGGGGTGTTCTCCTTGTTCTGCATACGGCCGTCCGGACGGGCGTCCGGGCGGTCTGTCCCACGGTCCGGGGGCGCGGTGACGCGTCCCCGGCCGGTGGTCTGTGGGGCGTGGGCGGCGTCAGAGCCGCACCACGCGTCGTCCCTCCGCGGTGCCGCGGGTGTCGAGGACGGGGCAGCCGGCGGCGTCCCAGTCGGCCGACCGGTAGGCGGCGTGGTCCTGGAGCAGCACCACCAGGTCGCTGTCGGCCAGGGCCTGTTCGCGGGAGGTCAGGCGGGGCACGGGGACGCCGTCGACCTCGAAGCGTCCGACGTAGGGGTCGTGGTACGCGAGCCGGGTGCCGAGGGCGCCGAGGGCGCGGGCGACGGGGTAGGCGGGCGACTCGCGGGTGTCGGAGATGTCGGCCTTGTAGGCGACGCCGAGCAGGGTGACGCGGGCCCCCGCGGGGTCCTTGCCGTCGGCGAGGAGCAGGTCGTGGGCCCGGCCGGCGACGTGGTCGGGCATCGCGTCGAGGACGGCGCGGGCGGCGCCCAGGGTCCGGAAGGTGAAGCCCTGCTGGGCGGCCCGGGTCATCAGGTAGCGAGGGTCGACGGGGATGCAGTGGCCGCCCACGCCGGGGCCGGGCCGGAAGGCGGAGAAGCCGAAGGGCTTGGTGTCCGCGCAGCGCAGCACGTCCCAGATGTCGATGCCGACCCGGTCGCAGTAGAGGGCGGCCTCGTCGACCAGGGCGATGTTGACGTACCGGTAGGCGTTCTCGAGCAGTTTGGCCATCTCGGCCTCCCGCGTCCCGGCGGCGACGACGACCTCGTCGACGAGCCGCTCGTAGAAGGCGGTGGCGTGCTTGGCGCAGAGCTCGGTGCAGCCGCTGACGATCTTCGGGGTGGTGCGCAGGTCGTAGTGGCGGTTGCCGGGGTCGATGCGTTCCGGGGAGTACGCCAGGTGGAAGTCCTCGCCGACGCGTAATCCGTGCGCTTCGAGGAGGGGCCGGACGATCTCCTCCGTGGTGCCCGGGTGGCTGGTGGACTCGACGCAGACCAGGGTGCCGGGTTCGAGGTGGCGGGCCACCGTGCGCACGGCCGAGACCAGCGGTTCGAGGTCCGGTTCGCCGGCCGGGGTGAGCCCGGTCGGCACGCAGACGACGACGGTGTGGGCGCCGGAGAGGACGCCGGGGTCGGTGCTCGCGCGGAAGCCCGCGGCGAGCATCTCCCCGATGTCCTCGGACCGGATGTCCTCGATGTGGGACCGCCCCCGGCCCAGCCCCTCGACGACGTCGGCGCCGATGTCGTAGCCGACGGTGGTCAGCCCCGCCTCGCAGGCCCGGCGGGCCAGCGGGAGGCCGACGTAGCCGAGTCCGACCACGGCGAGTTCTGTTGACACGTTTCCCCCATGCTTTCGCTGCGGCTGTTCGCGGTCCGGCCGTCAGGCGCTGAAGCTGCCGCTTCCGGCCACCACGTGGGAGCCGTGGCCCGGCGCGACGACGAAGGCCGGACCGAGACAGAACGGATCGCCGTGGACGCGGACCGGTCCGTTCGTCGCGTTGGTGAGCACGTGCGCCGCGGCCGGCAGCTTGTGACAGCCCCGCGGGTTCTCGTACACGGACAGGGGGTGCGCCTCCGTCTCGAAGACGGTGACGGTCCCCTCGGCCGCGAGCGCGGGGGCCTGGAGGAGACCGAGGGCGGCGCCGGAGGCGAGGACGAGGGTGACGAGGGAACGTCGCATGGAAGGTGCTCCGCAACTGGCGGGGCCGTCGAAGGCGCCCGCCGCGTAAGGAAGTTGAACCAGAAGTTCCGCTTACTGCTCCAGGATTGCATACGAATCCGCGTCTCCGCGCAATTTCCTGCCACGTTCGCCTGCATGAGTGACATCTCCTGCCGGAGGGTTCACGTGGGCCGTGGCCCCGGGCCGCGCGTCGGCGCCCAGGGCGGCCAGGGCCCGGGAGGTGACGGTGCGCCGGCAGACCTTGCCGGTGGGCCGCAGCGGCATCCGGTCGAGCACCACGAGGTACTCGGGGAACTTGCGGCGCTCCAGACCGCGGGCGGCCAGGTGCGCGGTCACGGCGGCCAGGGCCGGCGCGGGGACGCCGGGCGCGGGGCGCACGCACGCGCACAGCCGCTCCCCGAACTCCTCGTCCGGCACCGGGACGCACACCGCCTCGGCGATCCGGGGGTCGGTGCCCAGCTCCTGCTCCACCTCGGCCGGGCTGATCGTGTGACCGCCCCGGATCACGACGTTCTTGATCCGGCCGAGGACCCGCAGGCGCCCCGCCCCGTCGAGCGCGCCGAGGTCTCCGGTGCGGACCCAGCCGTCGGCCGTGCGGTGGCGGGCGTCGAGTTCGGGCGCTCCGGCGTAGCAGAGGGGGGTCATCGGCCCCCGGGCCTGGATCTCCCCGGGCTCTCCGGTGTCCGCGGGGGTCCCGTCACGCCGGACGATCCGGAGCGAGACCACGGCGGGGTCGGGGGTGCCGGCGAGGTCTCCCGAGGGTGCGACGGTGTGGCAGTTGACGCCGTCCGAGGAGCCGTACACGGTGACGACCGGCACCCCGAACCTCTCCCGGCAGGCGAGCGCCGTGGAGGCGGGCAGCGCCGCGCCGCTGGAGACGAGGGCCCGCAGCCGGCCGGTGTCCTCCCCGGGCCGGCGCGGCAGGTCGGCCATCCGCCGCAGCATGGTCGGCACCCCGAAGACGTGCGTCGGCCGGTGCTCGGCGAGGGCCCGCAGCGCGTCCGCGGCGTCGAAGCGGTCGCGCACGATCAGGGTCCCCCCGAGCGCGGCGAGCGTGACGGGCACGCCCAGCGAGCCGTACGAGGAGGCGAGCGGGACGAGCACGAGGAACCGGTGCGGCCCGGTCTGGGCCCCGGCGAGGGCGCGGACGTAGGCGGCCCGGCCGCCGGCCATGGCCTGGTGGCTGTAGGCGACGAGCTTCGGCTCGGTCTCGGAGCCGGAGGAGACCAGGAACCGCGCGGGCGCCCGGGCGGCGGCGGGAGGCTCGGACGGACGGAAGGCACCGGCGGGCGCGGCACGGTCGAGCCGTCGCGCTCCGGCCCGCGCCGCGCCGGGGGATGCCGTGAACACGGCCCGGAGCCAGGGCAGTCCGGCCGCCGCTTCGAGGTCCTCCGGTTCGCCGAGGACGGCGCCGGCGGCCCGGGACCTGCTCAGCAGCGTGCGGGTGTCGCGGACCCCGCCGCCGAGCGGATAGGGCAGGGCGACCGCGCCGAGGGCGTAGACGGCGAGCTCCGCCGCGACGGCGAGCCGTCCGTTGGGCAGGCGGAGCGCGATCACGTCCCGGGCGCCGAGCCCCGCCTCCGCGAAGAGGGCGGCGATGCGCAGCACCTCCGCGTACAACTCCCCGTAGGTGAGGGCCCCTCGGGCTTCCACCACGGCCTCGCGGCCCGGGGAGGCGAGGGCGTGTCCCCGGAAGAGGGTGAAGAGGTCGGCGTCCGGGCAGAGGCCCCGGGCCTCCCAGGCCTCGCGCTCGGCGCGGGGGACCCGGTCGGGCAGGTCCAGGCCGTTCCGGGAGCGCCAGGGGGCCTCGCGCGCGGTGTACGTCGGGGTCATCGGGTCCTGTCTCCTCGGGGTGGGGAAGGGAGCGGGCGGGCCCGCGCGGGCGGCCCGGCGCGGGAGCGCCGCGGACCGCTCGGACCGTTCCGGCCGCGGGCTGTCGGGAAGGGTGCGGGGGGGGCGCGTCGGCGCGCGTCGGCGGTGGGGTGGCGGGGTTCGCGGACGGCGCCGTCCGGGGCGCGGGACCGATCGGGGGGGCCGCGCTTCCGGCCGCCCGCCGGCGTCAGCCGGAGAGGGGGTCCGTGAACGTCCAGGGCGCCGCGGGTCTCGCGTACGGGAGGTGCTCGTCCGCGCGGAGCACGGACCGGGCGAAGGCCGGGTCCGCGGCGAGGGCGGCCAGGTCGGTGCGGACGGCCACGGAGGGAAGTCCGGCCTCGCGCAGGACGGTGAGCCAGGCGTCCGTGGGGCGGCTTCTCAGCCGGGCGCCGACCGCGTCGGCGCCGGCGGCCCCGACGGCGCGGGCCAGCGCGCCGGGGTGGAGGCGCGCCTCGGCGCCCAGGTACAGCAGTCCGTCGGCGGTGGGCAGCGGGCGGTCCAGCGGGGAGAGCCGGACGCGCCGGTCGGCGCGGGGGACCAGGGCCGCCGCGGAGAGCAACGACGACCTGACGCGGCAGCCCCGGCGGGTCCGCTCGCGGGTGAGGAGGCCGGCGAGGGCGGCCTGGGCCAGGACCAGGCCGCCCAGGACGTCGGTGACGGTCATCAGGGAGGGGGCCGGCCCCTCCCCCTCGGGGCGCAGCGCGGCGGCGAGCCCTCCGTGCACCTGGGCCAGGTAGTCGGTGCCGATCGGGGGGCGGGGGCCGAGCGCGGTGCCGAAGCCGGAGGCGGAGGCGTACACCAGGCGGGGGTTGACGGCGTGCAGCGCGTCGGCGTCCAGCCGGAGGTCGCGGGCCTTGCCGGGGGCCCAGTTGTGGAGGAAGACGTCGGCGCGGGCGGCGAGCGCGACGACGGCGTCGCGCCCCCGGCGGGTGGTGAGGTCGGCCTCGACGACGGACTTGCCGTGGTTGAGCGCCGAGAAGCGCACCGAGCAGCCCGCGGCGACCGGGGGCAGGTCGCGCATCGGGTCGCCGCCGGGCGGTTCGACGCGGACGACGTCGGCGCCGAGCATGCGCAGGACGTGCCCGGCCATGGGGCCCTGGACGCGGCGGGCCGATTCGACGACGCGGAGGCCGGCGAGGGGCTGCGCGGTGGGGGCGGACGCGGGCGCGGCCGGGGGGTGGGGGTCCGGGAGGGCGACGGGGCCCGGCACGACGGTCCAGGGGGCGAGGGCGGGCGCGGCGGTCGTCCCGCCGACCACGGCGACCGAGACGCCGTGCGCGTCGCCCGCACGCCGTACCGCTTCCAGGGGGTGGGCGAGGACGGCGGCGCGGAGTTCCGGCGGCAGGGGACAGACGGCCGTGCCGAAGCGGCTCTGGAAGGGGAGCCAGCCGCGTCCCGCCGTGCGGGCGGGCACTCCTAATCGGCGCCAGAACCCGGCCCAGGCGGTGGGGTCGAGGGTCTCGATCTCGACGCGCGCGGCGTCGGCGGTGACGAGGGTCGCGAGCCCGGTGACGGCGCCGGGGGGAGCCGGGTCGCCGTCGGCGACGGTGGCGGCGGCGAGGTACTGGGTGACCGTCAGGAGCGCCCCCTGGGCGAGGGAGGTCACGGTGTGCGGTGCCGGGCCGCCCCGGGCGCGGGCGAGGAGGGAGGCGGTGGCCCCCTGGGCGGCGAGCACGCCGGTGACCGCGGAGACGTACGCGGCGGTCAGGGGGGCGGGGGTGCCGGTGGCCCGGCCGTGCACGTGCATGACGCCGCACGCGGCCTGCGCGGCGCGCTCGTCGCCCGCGTCGATGCCGACCGGGCCGGCTTCCAGGACGGTCCAGCGGGGCCGGCCGGTCCGGTCGCCGGGCGGGGCGCCGACGGTGCGCCGGAGCAGCTCGGCGGCCACCGCGCGGGCGGTACGGGTGGTGGTGGACGGTGTCCGGGGCCGGGTGTCCTGGTCCAGGCTCATCCGCGGTTCCCGTCTTCTCCGCCGGGTCGCGGCACGGCGCGTCTCCCCGCTCGAAACGATCTTTCCGTCGGGATGAACGCGGGAGCGGTCCGCGAGGCACGGTGCCCGCGCGACTCCACTCCCACGGGCGAACATCCGCAAGACCGTCCGATCGGGGCGGCCGTCCGGTCGGGGCGGTGCGGGCGCCCTCGGCGGTGCGGGCGGGGCCCGCCGCGCGCGGCCGCCGGCCGGCGTCACCGGCCGCGACGAACCGGGCGCCCGCGCGCGGCCACCGGGGGCGCGGCGGGGCGGGTCACAGGTCGGCGCAGAGCGCGCGGGCCCGGGCCAGGTCCTTCCTGACCGTCGCGTCGAAGTCGAACACCTGCTGGTGACGGTCCTGCGAGCGGCGGATCGTCTCCGCGAGCTCCTTGTACGCCGGGTCGCCGGCCGCCGCCGCCGCGGAGAGCGTCCCGGCGGCCGCGTAGCGGTTGACCGCGGTCTCGCCCGCCGGGCCCCGGTCGACGTACTTCGCCTCGTCGAAGCCTTCGAGCGCCCGGCACGCCGCGCGCGCGTCGGCGGCGGGGGTGCCCGCGGCCGGGGTGCCGGAGCCGGACGTCAGGGCCCAGGCGGCGCCCACTCCCCCGGCCCCGAGGACCAGTCCCAGGAGGAGGGGGACGGCGACGGCGGCCGTGCGCCCGCGGGGCGCCGGGGGCGTCGTGGCGGCGGGGGCGGGGTGGTTCTGCCGGGGCTGCATCCCCCCAAGGTAGCGGCCCCGCCCGGGCGTTCGAAGGCCGGGCGGGGGAAGGGAGACGTCCGCTACGCGCGCGTGCGCTCCTCCAGGCGGCGGGCGAGGGACGCGCGGTGGGTGTCGTCCGTGGCGAGGTCCAGGACCGTCCAGGCCATCGCCAGGCCTCCGTCCAGGACCGCCCGATCGGCTCCCGGGGTGGTGCCGTAGCGGGTGAACTCGGGATTGTGCATGATCGCGTCGCCGCAGTCGTAGCCGATCATGGGGTGGATGGTCGGGACGAGGTGCGAGACGTTGCCCATGTCGGTCGAACCGCCGCGCAGGGCGGGGTCGATGTCCCGGACGTCGCGGCCGAGGGCGCGGGCGGCGTCCAGGTAGGAGCGGGCGAGGGCGAGGTCCTGGCGGAGGTCGGCGTAGTCGTTGCCGACGGGTTCCAGGGTGAGTTCGGCGCCGGTGGCCAGCGCGCCCGCCTCGAAGCACGCGCGGACCCGGGACCGGAGGGCGCGCAGCTCCTCCATGGTGCCGGCGCGGCAGTCGTAGTCGGCGGTGGTGAGCGCCGGGATGACGTTGGCGGCCTCGCCGCCCCGGGTGACGATCCCGGAGACGACGCCGCCGGGGGGCAG
Organism: Streptomyces omiyaensis; assembly: GCF_014650895.1. GTDB lineage: Bacteria > Actinomycetota > Actinomycetes > Streptomycetales > Streptomycetaceae > Streptomyces > Streptomyces omiyaensis. The sequence continues at coordinate 69,782 of NZ_BMVV01000009.1, read as the reverse complement.
CTGCTGCCGGTAGGCGGCGATGGCGACCTGGGCGATCATCATGGCGTCGGCGGCGTTGGTGCCCCGTTCGGGCATGGCCGCCGCGTGCGCGGCCACGCCGTCGTAGCGCACCTTCCAGCTGCTGATGGCCTGGGAGGTCATGCCGACGGCGTCCTGCGGGGCGGCGTGCACCATCATCGCGGCGGCCACGTCGTCGAAGGCGCCGGCGCGCAGCATGTCGACCTTGCCGCCGCCGGACTCCTCGGCGGGGGTGCCGAGGAGGGCGACGGTGATGCCGAGGTCGTCGGCGTACGGCGCGAGGGCGAGGGCGGCGGCGACCGCGGCGGCCCCGTTGACGTTGTGGCCGCAGGCGTGGCCGATGCCGGGCAGGGCGTCGTACTCGGCGCAGATGCCGATGACGAGGTCGCCGCTGCCGGCGGTGGCCCGGAAGGCGGTCGGCAGGCCGTAGGCGCCGCGCTCGGTCGCGAAGCCGGCGGCCTCGACGAGGTCGGTGATCCGGCGGGCCGCCCGGTGCTCCTCGTAGGCGAGCTCGGGGTCGGCGTGCAGGGCGTGGCTGAGGCCGATCAGGTCGTCGCGGCGGCCGGCCAGGGTGGCGCGGGTGCGCTCGCGCAGCGCGGTGGGGGTCATGCGTGCTCCTCGGCGGGCTTCGGGGTGCGGTAGAGCAGGGCGACGGCGGCCCCCGCGACGGAGACGACCGCGCACAGGGTCCAGGAGGTGGTGTAGGCGCCGAGGTCGGGGAGCGTCCGGCCGGCGGCGGTGTGGCCGGCGAAGACGGTGAGGACGACGGCCGCGCCGACGGAACCGCCGACGTTGATGAGCAGTTCGTTGATGCCGGAGCCGACGGCGGTGCGGTCGTGCGGCACGGACTCGACGGCGAGGGTGCGGGTCGAGTGCTGCATGAACCCGGTGCCGAGTCCGGCCACCGCCGTACCCGCCAGGAAGGCGGCGAGGTGGGTGTGGAAGGCGGCGGAGAGCACGTACCCGCCGGCCATGAGGAGGGAGCCGCAGACCAGCGTGAGCCGGTCGGACAGGAGGCGGGCGACGGCGGGGGCGACGAGCGCGGCGAGCGCGAGCGCCAGGAGGTTGGGGAGCATGGCCAGGGCGATGGCGAAGGGGTCGAGACCGGGGCCGTAACCGTCCCGGGCGGTGCCGGTGCCGAGGAAGACGGGGTTGGCGACCTGGAGCCCCAGCATGCAGAAGGTGAAGGTCAGGGTGGTGAGCGAGACCACGGCGACGTTCCGGCGGCGGAACATCCGGACGTCGATCATCGGTTCGGCGGTGCGCAGCTCCACCAGCACCCAGGCGACCGTGACGGCCGTGCCGCCGATCAGACAGCCGAGGGTGCGCGGGGAGTCCCACTCCCAGCCGGGGGTTCCGCCGAGGCCGAGGCCGAGCATGACGGCGACGAGCCCGGCGCAGAGCAGGACGCCCCCGGCCCAGTCGATGGAGCCGCCGGGCCGGTGGTCCGACTCCGGCAGGAAGCGCCAGCCGAAGGCGAGCGCCAGGGAGGTCGCGACGGCGGGCACCCACAGCGCGGCCGTCGGGCTGTCCACCGAGCGGGCCACCAGGCCGCTGGCGACCAGTCCGAGCGCGAGCCCGCCGACCAGGGCGGCGACCATCACGCTGATGCCCCGGCGGCTCTCGGCGTCGCCGCCCGAACGGTTGCGGAGGATGCCGACGAGGAGCGGGAAGAAGCCGGCGAAGGCGCCCTGGAGGATCTGTCCGGCGAGCAGCGTCGGGAAGTCGCGGGCGACGCCGACCAGGAGCGAGCCGAGCAGCACGATGGCGAGGTTCCAGCGCAGCACGCGCCGGTGGCCGTGCAGGTCGCCCATGCGGGAGAGCACGGGGGTGAAGGCGACGCTGGCGAGCAGGTTGGCGATGCTGATCCAGTTCAGGTCCGCGGCGGAGACGCCGAGGGTGTCCGTGAGACTGCGCAGGACCGGGGAGAGGAAGCCCTGCGTGATGCCGCTGGAGAGCTCGACCAGGATCACCGAGGCGAGCACGGCGGCCGCCGGCGTGGGGCGCGGTGCGGCTCTTCGGGCGGCCGGGGGTGCAGCGGTGTCCGTCATACGTACCACCTGTTCGGTGCGGGCCCTCGCGGGCTGGCAGGGAGGGAGGACAGCGGCGGGTGCGCGGCCGCACGGCGGGGTGCGGCCTGACGCCGTCCGCGGCGTCGACCCCCGCTGCGGCTGCGGCTGCGGCTGCGGCTGCGGCTGCGGGACGATCGGTCACCCGGCGCGATCCGCATCACAATGTCGCGAACGCGGGTGGAGCACGACAAGAGTCGGGGGCAGGATCGGGGGAAGAAGACACCTGGGGGAGGGTCTTCGGTGGAAACTGGCATCAGGACGTCTTCACGGGCGCAGATCCGGCGGAGGATGGACCGGGTTGGCGAGGGGCCGTACGGTACGGCGGACCCCGGTGGGCGGTAGGCGGTAGGCGGTAGGCGGTAGGCGGTAGGCGGTAGGCGGTAGGCGACGGTCGGCCGCCGGTCGGCGGGGCCATGGCGGCGGGCCTTCCCCGGAGCGGAGCGGACACATGAGCGACCCGAACGGTCCCCTGCCGGTCCTGGACGCCGTCGACCACACCGTCCTCCGCGCCCTGCACCGCAATCCGCGCGCGCCCTTCGCCGAGATCGGCGCCACGGCGGGGGTGCACGAGCGGACCGTCGCCCGGCGGCTCGAACGGCTGACCGCCACCGGCCGGGTCCGCTTCACCGCGGCCCTCACCCCGGAGTACCTCGGCGAGGGGGTGACCGCCGAGGTCGCCGTACGGTGCGCCCCCGGCCGCGTCCACGAGACCGCGCTCGCGCTGGCCCGCCGCGCGGACGCCCGCTCCGTCGAGGTCGCCACCGGCGACCTGGAGGTCTACGCCGAGTACACGACTCCGGACCACGACGCCCTGCTCACCCTGATCGACTCCGCCATCGGCCGTCTCGACGGGGTGGTCGACGTCCGTTCCCAGGTCGTCCTCCGGCTGCTGCTGACGGCGAGCGACTGGGCCCCGTACGACGACCTGCCGACCGAGGTGCGCCGCAGGGTGCGGGAGGGCACGCCGCTGCCCGCCGCCCCGGCGGTGGACGACCTGGACCGCAGGCTCGTCGCCCTGCTCGCCACGGACGCCCGGATGTCCACCGCGCGCCTGGCGCACCGGCTCCAGGTCGGCGAGACGACGGCCCGCCGCCGGCTCGCCCGGCTGATGGCCTCCCACGTCCTGCACCTCAGGCTGCACGCCGACCCCGCCGTGCTGGGCTACCCGCTGGAGGCCCGCTTCCGGCTCGCGGTCACGCCGAGCCGGCTGGAGGCGGCGATCCGGCTGCTCGCGGCGGAGCCCGCGATCCGGCACCTCGTCCTCACCACCGGCGCCACCAACATCCTCGGCTACTCCAGCCACCGCGACACCGTCGACCTGCACGCCTTCACCACGCGCGTGTTCTCCGGCCTGGACGGGGTGACGGCGACGGAGACGGCCGTCCTCATGCGCACGTACAAGCGGGCGAACATCGCCGAGCGCCGCACCTGATTCGGACGGACGTGCCCACGGTCATCAGTGTGGGTGGTGACACGGCATATGAGGTGACGGGAGCATTTTCCGGCAAGGGCTTTCGTCCCTTTCTCTCCCATGCCCCTTGACCCGTGCGCCATGGAGGAGTTGCCGTGACGGACTGCGCCGTCCTGTTCCCCGGACAGGGTGCCTACTTCCCCGGGGCCCTCGCCCCACTGGCCGACGACGAACCGCTCGTGCGCGAGACGCTGGAGGTGCTGGACGCGGCGGCGGTCCGGGTGGGCCGGACCGCTCCCTCCCGGCTCCTGCTGGACGAGCGGGCCCCGTCCCTGGCCGAGCTCGTGACCACGTCCCCCGCCGACCTGCACGCGGCGCTGTTCGCCGCCGGGACCGCCCTCTTCCGCGTCCTGACCGAGCGCCACGGACTGCGGCCCAGCGTCCTGGTCGGACACAGCTTCGGCGAACTGGTGGCCCTCACCGCCGCCGGCGTGTTCGGCCCGGAGGAGGGCATGGCCCTGGTCGCCGCCCGCGACGACGCCTTCGCCGCGTGCCCTCCGGCGGACGGCGGGATGGTGGCGCTGGACGTGTCCGCGACCCGCGCCGCCGCGCTCCTGGACGGCCTGGGCGAGTGGGAGGTGACCCTCGCCGCCGACAACAGCCCCCGCCAGTGCGTGGTGTCGGGTCCCGCGGAACCGCTGGAGCGGGTCCGCGGCGCGGCCGCGATGCTCGGCATCGGCGCCACCCGGCTCAGGGTTCCGTACGCCTTCCACCACCGGATGCTCGCCCCGGTCGCCGGGGACTTCGCCGGACGGGCCGCCGCGCTGCGCACCGGCCCCGCGCGGCACGCCCTGCACTCGGCGATCCTGGGACGGCGCCTGGACGACGAGGACGCGGTGGCCGACCTGGTCGCGGCCCACCTCGTACGGCCCACGCGGTTCACGGAGGCGGTGCGCGGCGTGCACGCGGACGGCGTGGACGTGTTCGTGGAGTGCGGTCCGCGCGGCGTCCTGAGCGACCTCGTGGCGGCCACGGTGCCCGGCGTACGCGTCATCGCGCCGCTGCGGCGACGGGCGGGGGGACGGGAGGTGGCCGACGCGGTGGCCGACGCGGTGGCGGGGATGGGGGCGGGAGGTGCACCTTCCCCCCTCCCCCGGACCTCCGATCCGCGCAGGCCTCCTGGTCCTGTCCATCCTTCCGGGGCCTCCGGGGTCCTCGGGGCCTCCGGAGTTCTTGGGGTCTCCGGAACCCACGGAGACCGGGACGGGCACCTCGCCGAGGCCCCGGCCGCGGCTCCCGCGCCCCGTGCCGCCGGGGGCGGTGACCGGCACGGGGTCGTGGAGACGCTGAGGGCCCTGTACGCCGAGGCGCTGGGGTACCCGCCCGAGGTGCTCACGGAGGACGCGGACCTGGAGGCCGACCTCGGCGTGGACTCCATCAAGCAGACCGAGCTCTTCGCCCGCGCGGCCACGCACTACGGACGGGTCCTGCCGGCCGAAGGATCCCGGCTGACCAGCTACACGACCCTCACGGCGCTCGCCGGACTGCTGGGCACGCTGCCCGCCCTGGACGCGTCCGCGGCGGAGGCGACGGCATGAGCCGGCCGTCCGGTCCCGTGCCCCCGGCCGCACCCGGCCTCCAGGGGAAGGTCGCCGTCGTGACCGGCGGCGGCAAGGGCGTCGGCGCGGCCGTCAGCCGCGAACTCGCCCGGCACGGCGCACACGTCGTCGTGAACTTCTTCCACTCCCCGCGTGCGGCCGAGGAGACCGTCGCCGCGATCCGGCGGGACGGAGGGAGCGCCCAGGCCCTGCGGGCCAGCGTCGCCAAGCGCGAGCAGGTGACGGCGATGTTCGAGGCGGTCGCCGCCGAACACGGCGGCGTGGACGTCCTCGTGAACAACGCGGCCCGCGGCGTCTTCGCCCGGTTCGACGACCTCACCGACACCGAGTGGCAGCGCGCGCTCGACACCAACCTCCACGGGGCCCGCTGGTGCGCCCTGGCCGCGGCGCCCCTGATGGCCGCCCGGGGAGGCGGGGCGATCGTGAACGTCTCGTCCATCGGCGCGGGGCTCGCCATGGACAACTACCTGCTGGTGGGGGTGTGCAAGGCGGCGCTGGAGGCGATGACGCGGTACCTCGCCGCCGATCTCGGCCCGCTGGGCATCCGCGTCAACACCGCCTCCGCCGGGCTGCTGGACAACCCCACCGCCGCGCTGTTCCCCGGCGCCGCCGGGCTTCGGGACACGTGCCGGGCGGCGTCGCCGCTGGGCCGGCTGGGCACGGAGGAGGACCTGGCCCAGGTGGTGGCCTTCCTGGTGTCGCCCCACGCGCGGTGGGTCACCGGACAGTGCCTGCTGGCCGACGGGGGGCTGTCGGTGGGCCGGGCCATGCTCACGCCTCGCACGGTTGCGGCGGGGGCGGGGTCGGGGACGGGTGCGCGGACGGATGCGGAGGCCGGGGCGGAAGGGGGTGCGGGGGCCGGCTCCCCGGCCGTACCCGCGTCGCCGGCTTCTCCGTCCGTCCCCACTCCTGCGTCCGTCCCCGCTCCTGCGTCCGTCCCCGCTCCTGCGTCCGCCTCGGTTCCCTCGGCCGCGTCCGCGCCGTCCGTGCGCGCCTCCGCGTCGGGCTCCGGGGAGCGGACCGTGGCCGTCGTCGGGGCGGGGCTCGTCGCGCCCGGCGTGGACGGGCCGGAGACGCTGTGGCAGCGGCTGGCGGAGGGGGTGCCCCGGTTCAGCGAGCCGCGGGAGCGCTTCGCCCTCGACCACTTCTGGTCCTCCCGGGCCGCGCCGGACCGCACGTACAGCCGGGTCGCCGGGTACGTGCGGCCGGTTCCGTCCGACGGCGAGGACTTCCTGACGGCCTGGGCGCACACCGCCCTGGCCCAGTGCGGCGTCCGGGAGCTCGGCGCCGGCGGGGTCCGTGCCGCGTGCTTCGTCGGCGCGTGGGGCGAGGGCTCCCAGCACGTCGAGGAGAGCCTGCTGGTGGAGGCCGCCGCCGAGGGCATCGCCTCGCACTGGCCCGTCCCCGCGGACGGGGACCTCCGCGAGCGGCTGCGGGAGCTGCTGAGGGCCGGCTACCCGCGTGCCGGACGGCTGGCGGAGCACCTGCCGCGGGCCGCCGTCCGGCGGGCCGTGGAGCGGCTGCTGCCCGGGCGCGGGACACCGGTGCGGGTCGTCGACACCGCCTGCTCCTCCTCCCTGTACGCCGTCGATCTGGGGGCGCGGGCGGTGCTGGACGGCGAGTGCGAACTCGCCCTGTGCGGAGGGGTGTTCTCACTGGGCCCCCGTTACAGCGTCCTCTTCTCCCAGCTCGGCGGGCTGAGCCGGTCGGGTGCGGTGCGGGCGCTCGACGCGGGTGCCGACGGGGTGCTGTTCTCGGACGGCGCCGGGTTCGTCGCCCTCAAGCGGCTCGACCGGGCCCGTGCCGACGGCGACCGGATCCTGGGCGTGCTCGCCGGCTTCGGAGCGGCCTCCGACGGACGCGGGCGGGCGGTGCACGCACCGCACCACACGGGCCAGGAGCGGGCGTTGGCGCGCGCCCGGGCCGTGTCCGGCATCGGCGCGGCGGAGGTCGACTGGGTGGTGGCGCACGCCACCGGGACCCCCGTCGGCGACCGGGTGGAGCGCGACGTCGTGCAGCGGCAGCTGCCGGACGCCTGGTGCACGTCCACCAAGTCGGTGATCGGGCACACCGGCTGGACGGCGGGCGTGGCATCCGTCGTCCACGCACTGCAGGCACTGGCCCACAGCGTGATCCCCCCGCAGACGCCCTACACCGCGCCCGCCGAAGGCGCCGGCCCCCGCGTCCCGACCGGGCCGGTGCCGTGGCCCCGGCCCGCCGGGCGGCCGCGGACGGTCGGCGTCTCCTCCTTCGGCTTCGGCGGCACCAACGCCCACCTGCTGCTCCAGGACGCGCCCCGGCCCGGGGAGACCGCTCCGGTCTCCGTGCCCGAGCCCGTCGGCGAGGACCCCGTGGTGGCGGTGGCGTGGGCCGCCCACCTGCCCGGGGAGCCGGACGCGCGGGAGGTGGCCCGCAGGCTCGCCGCCGGGCTGCCGCCGGGCGGGCGCCCCTCCTTCGGAACCGATTTCCCCGCTCCCTCCTTCGCCGACGTCCGCATGCCGTCGCGAACCGTGGAGGCCGTCGACCGCGCCCAGTTGATGGCGCTTCAGGTGGTGGCGAGGCTCGGCGGGCCGGGCGGCTCCCCCTGGTGGGACGGGCTGCGGGAGCGCTGCGGGGTCTTCGCCGCCCACACGGGCGTCCCGTCCCGCTCGCCCGAGGTGACCCTGCGCTGCTACGCGACCTCGCTGACGGAGACCGTACGCCGTCACACCTCGGCTCCGGCCGGGGGCGCACGCGGGGCGGAGGCGTCCGGGCTCGACCCGAAGGCACTCGAAGAGGCCACCGCCGCGCTCCTGGACGCGGTGCGTGCGCGTCCCGCGCCGGGGGAGGACACGCTGGCCGGGCTGATGCCCAACGTGATCCCCGCCCGCGTCGCCTCGCTCCACGACCTGCACGGCCCGACCATGACGCTGGACACCGGCGTCGCCTCCGGCCGCGACGCGCTGCGCGCCGCGGCGGACCGCCTGCGGCGGGACGAGCTGGACATGGCCGTGGTGATCGGGGTGAACGGCGCCTCCGGACCCCTGTTCTCCCGGCTCCGGGAGACGGACTCCTCCACGGTCCGCGAGGCGAGCGAACCGCGCGGGGCGGACGGGATGGACGGGGTGGACGGCCTGAGCGGGCTGAGCGGCGTGAGCCGTGCGGACGCGACGGCCACGGCGGGTGGGGCGGACGGCGCGGGCGGGGCGGACGTGCCCGCCGAGCGGGCCGAGCCGGCCGAGGGCGCCTTCGCGCTGGTGCTCACCCGGGCGTCCGTCGCGGCCGCGCGGGGCTGGACGCCGCTCGGCCGGCTCGCCCCGCTGCTGGCCGGCCTGCCGCCCGAGCCCGTCGCCCTCGGCGGACGCGGCTACCGGGGCGCCGACGACCTGGTCGCGATCCTGCGCCGCGTCACCGCAGCCTCCGCTCCGGCACCGACGACGCGGCGCCACACCCTCAGCTGGCGGCCGCGCGGCGACTGCGCCCCCACGGGGCTCCCCGTGCCGGACCGCACCCTGGTCGTCACCGCCGCCCGGCACGCCGCCGCCCTGCGTCCCCTCGTCCGGGCCGGCGCACACAGCCGTCTCCTGGCGCTGGACGAGGGCCAGGACCCCCAGCAGGCCGTCGACGCGGTCCTGGCCGGGAACCCGGAGGGGTTCGCGCACGTCCGGGTCGTCGCCGACGCCCGCTCCCGCGGCGGTCGGCCCGCCGCGCCCGCCGCCGGGCTGCTGGTGGTGCAGGAGGCCGCGTTCTGGGCCGTACGGCGGCTGCGCGACCGGCTCGTGGCGGACGGGAGCTGTGCCGTGGCCGTGCTGGCGCCGTTCCGTGACGGCCTGCCCGCACCGCACGCCCACCTGTTCACGGGCTTCGTCAAGTCCCTCGCCTGGGAGCTGACCGGCTGCGCGGTGCGCGCCGTGGTCACCGACTCCCCTTCGGCGCGGACCGCGCTGACCGTCCTGGAGGACGAACTGGCCCGCCCCGCCGACGGCCTGCCGGTCGTCCACCACCACGGCGGGACCCGCTTCGCGCAGCGCCTCGCCGAGGACGCGCCCCCCGTGCCGGACGGGGAACTCCCCCTCGCGCCGGGGGCCGTGGTCGTGGCCACCGGCGGAGCCCGCGGCATCACGGCCGCGTGCCTCCTGGGGCTGGCCCGCCGGGTCCGGCTCCGGGTGCACCTCGTCGGCTCCGGCCGCCCCGACGACGTCCCCGCCGCGCTGCTGGACACGCCGGAGGAGGCGCTGCCCGCCGCCCGCGCCCGGTACATCGCCGGGGAGCGGGGCCGCCGGCCCGGCCTGTCCGTGCGGGAGATCAACACGGCCTTCGACCGGCTCCTGCACGCCCGCGAGTCCGCCCTGACGCTCCGCGCGCTGCGGACGCTGTGCGGCGACGACCACGTCCGCTTCCACACCTGCGACGTCACCGACCCGGAGGCCGTACGGCGCCTGGCCGACGCCGTCCGCGCCGACGGGGGCCGCGTCGACCTGCTCGTCAACGGCGCGGGGCTGCACCACCCCGGCGACATCACCCGCAAGACCCTGCCCGGCATGCGGCGCGTCCGCGACGTCAAGCTGTACGGCCACCACCACCTGCGCTCCGCCTTCACCGGGGACCTCGCCCCGCGCCTGTGGTGCAACTTCGGGTCCGTCACCGGAGTCGCGGGACTGCCCGGCGAGAGCGACTACTCCCCCGCGAACGACTTCCTGTCCGGCGCCGCACTCGCCGGCCCCCCGGGCGAATTCACGATCGCGTGGACGATCTGGGACGAGACGGGGCTCGGCTCCGGTGCGGTCGTCCAGGCGTACACCGCGCGCACCGCGCGCCTGTCCCGCATGACCACCGAGGAGGGCGTCGCCCACTTCCTGGACGAACTCCGCCGCAGGCCCGGCTGCGAGGACCGGCTCGTCACCTTCGTCGGCGAGGCCGAACACCACTCCTTCGACCTCCGGTTCCCCGGGCTGTGCGGCCCCCCGGTGACCTCCGGGAGCGGGGAGGACGGAGGGAGCGGGGAGGACGGAGGGAGCGGGGAGGACGGAGGGAGCGGGGAGGACGGAGGGAGCGGGCGAGCCGGCGAGAACAGGGTGGCCGACGGGAGCAGGGAGGCCGACGGGAGCGGCGGGGCTCGGGCGGGCGGCACTGCCCCCGTCGGCACGCCCGGCGCGCACGGCCTGCCGGGGCTGCTGCCCGCCCCCTCCTCGTACCACCGCGACCGTGCTTCCTGGCGGCTCGAACTCGCCCTGGGCAGCCACGGGTTCCTGCTCGACCACCTGGTCGACGGGAGGCCGACCGTGCCCGGTGTGCTGCTCGCCGACATCGCGGTCCAGGCCGCGCGCACCCTGGCCCCCGGCCTGGCGGTCCGCAGCGTCGACGACCTGGTCTTCAGCGCCTGGGTGCGCGCCCGCGCCGACGGCAGGCCCGCCCCGTACCGCGTCGACGCGCGGCGGGTGGACCTCCCCCGGAGCGCGGCCCGGGGCGGCGGGACCGGCTGCGCCGTCACCGTCACGGTCCGCTCCGACACCACCGCCCCCGACGGGCGCGTGCTGGCCCGGGACCGGGAACACTTCCGCGCGACCGTACGCCTCGGAGCGCCGGTCCCCTTCGCCGCCGCGCGCGGACCGCTCGCCGCGCCCCTCCGGCCGGTCGCGGACCCGTACTACGCCCCGGACTCGCCGGTCCTGCTCACCGGCGCCTTCCGGGCCACCGACCAGTGCCACACCACCGCCCTGGGCACCACCGCCCGCTGGCATCCCGACCCGCGGCGGCTCGACGGCCTGCCCCGGCTGGGCACTCCCTGCACCCTGCTCGACAGCCTCGCCCGCACCCCGGCCCTCCGGCCGGATCCCGACGGCCGCCACCCGATCCCGGTGCCCCGCTCCATCGAACGCATCACGCTCCACGAGCCCGGCGACGACCACGCCCTCCTCGGCCGCCATCCCGACGGGCTCCGCCTGCACCACTCCCCCGCCACGGCGACCAGCACCGCGACCGCCGCCGACGGGCGCGTGGTCGCCCGGATCACCGGGATGCGCGCGACCGTCCTCGCCCGCCTGCCCGCCTCCGCCGCCGCCGCGCCGGACGGGCCCGACCGTGCCGCCCGGTGACCCCCGGCACCAGCGCGTCCCCTCGGCGGCCGGCCCGGTGGACGTCTGGTGGCGGCTCGGGCCGGCCGCCGCGGGCCGGGGCGACGGCCGGGCCCTGCTGCGCCACGCCGTCGCCGTCCGCTGCGGCCGGGATCCGGACGCGCTCCGGATCGGCCCCGACGCCCTCGGCCGGCCCGCCCTGCTCCCCGGCCAGGGCCTCCCCCCGCTCCGGCTCACCGCGGCCCGCTGCGGCGCCCTCACCGTCGCCGCGCTGGCCGCACCGGCCGCCGCGTCCGGCACCCGGATCGGGATCGACACCGAGCACCTGACCGCGCCGCCCTCCCCCGCGCTCCTGCTCCACGCGCTCCGTCCGTCCGAGCGCGCCGCCCTGGCCGCGTGCCCGGCGAGCGACCGGCCGGTCGCCTTCCTGTCCCTGTGGACGGCGAAGGAGGCCGTCGCCAAGGTGCTCGGATGGCCGCTGCTCCGCGCCCTGGTGGACGTGGAGATCGGCCTCGTCCCCCGCCCGGCCGTGGCGCGCGTCGGCACCGACCCCGATCCGCGCGGCTGGCACCTGGTGCCCCTGCTGCTGCCCGGCCTGCCGCACACCACCACGCTCGCCCTCCGCCACCGGCCCACCGCACCCGAACGGGAGACCCCATGGACCTCACCGGCAGGACCGCGCTCGTCACCGGCGGCACCCGGGGCATCGGCCTGGCCATCGCCCGGACGCTGCTCGACCACGGCGCCCGGGTCGTCGTCACCGGCCGCGGCGAGGAGCACGGCGCCGAGGCCCTCGCCCGCCTCGACGCCGGCGACGACGTCACCTTCTGCGCCGCCGACGCCACCCGCCGCCCGGACGCCGAACGCGCGGTCGACACCGTCGTGGAGCGCTACGGGCACCTCGACATCGTCGTCAACAACGTCGGTGGAGCGACCGACTTCGCGACCGTCGCCGACATCACCGACGACGCCTGGCACCGCACCCTCGCCCTCAACCTCGACACCGCGCTCTACACCACGCGGCACGCCCTGGCCCGGCTCGTCCCGCAGCGCTCCGGACGCATCATCACCATCTCGTCGATGGAGGGACGGGACCCCGACCCCGGGCTCTGCGCCTACGCCGCCGCCAAGCACGCCCTCATCGGCCTGACCCGGGTCCTGGCCAAGGAGGTGGGCCCGCACGGGATCACCGCGAACTGCGTCTGCCCCGGCGCCGTCGAGACCGACTGGGTCACCGAGCAGGGGCCGAAGGCCGCGCGGGTGCTGGGCACCGACTACGCGGGGCTGATCCGCCACTTCGTCGGGCGCACCGCGACCGGTCGCCTCACCCGTCCGGAGGAGGTGGCCGCCGCCGTGCTGCTCCTCGCGTCGCCCGCAGGCTCCGGCATCACCGGCTCCTGCCTCTCCGTCGACGGCGGCACCACGGTGTGACGGCGCGTACGCCCGGGGGGCGCCCACCCGTTCCTCGGGCACCTCGGGCCCGGCGTGGTCACCGGGGGGCGACCCTCACTGCGAACGTCGTCCCGCCCGCGGGCACGGGCGGGTCGCACGGTGACGTGCCCGATCTCGCCCGCCCGGCCGGCGCCGGACTCGATGCCGCCGTCGAGGCCGATCGCCCCGCCGACGGTCCGGCCCGCGGACACGAACAGGAAGCGGTCCCGCGCGCGGCCGGCCCCGAGGCGGCCTTCGGCGAGGCCCGCGGCGCGGACGCCGTCCGCGAGCGCGACGGGGACCCCACGGAAGCGCGGAGCACGGTTCCGCCCGGAGGGACGAACCGGAGGGGCGAAGACGCCGCTCAGGGGGCGAGAGCGCCGCCCGGGAGGGTGCCGGAATCGCCCGGGGGGACGCCTGGCTCGCCCAGGAGGACGCCTGGCTCGCCCGGGGGGGGACGCCGGGACCGCTCAGGGGAGCGCCGGGGTCGCTCCGGCGGACCGGGAGAGGTCGTGGAGGCGGAGCGCCAGGTGGATCTCCAGGGCGCTGGCGGGGGCGTTCCAGTCGGGGCCGAGGAGCTGCGCGACCCGGTCGAGCCGCTGCACGACCGTGTTCACGTGCACGTGGAGGGCGTCCTTGGCCCGGGAGAGGCTGGATCCCTGCTCGTAGTAGGCGCGCAGGGTCCGCACGAGGTCGGTGCCGCGTTCGGCGTCGTAGGCGAGGACGGGTCCGAGCACGCGGTCGACGTACGCCCCGATGTCGGTCCGGTCGCCGAGCAGCACGCCGATGAAGCCGAGGTCGGCGATGTCGGCGCCCTCGCCGGCGCGCCCCAGCGAAGGGAGCGCGGTGAGGCAGCGCACCGCCTCCGCGTGGAGGGCCGCGTGCTCCGCCGGACCGGTCCCGGGGCCCGCGGCGCCCACGGTGACCGGGGTGCCGACGATCCGGCCGAGGTCGGCGGCGAGGCCACGGGCCAGGGCGCCGGGACGCTCGCAGGGCACGAGCAGGACGGCGTGGCCGTGCCGGGTGCCCGCCAGGCCGCCGAGTCCCCGTGCGGTCCGGGCCGTCTCCGAGGCGAGCCGGGAGCGCAGGGCGGGCTCGCAGTCGAGGACGGCGACGGCGTGCGGGCGGCCGAGGTCGAGCCCGAGCCGGCGGGCCCGCAGGACGAGGCTGCCGGCGTCCCGGTGCGCCGAGGCGGCGGGGGCCGCGAGCAGGTCGTCGAGGAGTTCGCCGCGCACCCGGTCCTCGGTCTCCGCGACCGAGCGGCGGATCAGCAGGAGCATCGCGGTGACCAGCGCGGACCGTTCGAAGAGCCGGCGGTCGGCCTCGGAGAGGTCGCCCCGGCCGGTCAGCACGATGCCGCCCAGCGGCTCCGCGCCGGCGAGGACGGCACACGTCCAGACGCCCCCGGCGCGCACCGCCCGGCCCTCGGCGCGGGAGGCGTCCAGGCTCGCGGGCGACGGCGCCACCGGCGCGGTGCCGACCCGGGCCAGTTCGCTGCCGTCCGTGTCGTGGAGGGCCACTCCCCCGCCGAGCAGCGCGGCGATCTCCGCGGCGACCTCGTCGGTCCCGGCGCCGCGCAGCACCAGCTTGGAGAGCCGGTCGTGGGCGTCGGAGGCCTGGTGGAGGGCCTCGCCGTGGGCGCGGGCGGTCGCGTTGGCGGCTTCGAGGCGGGCGAGGGCGGTGCGGGTGGCCTCCAGCCGGCGGGCGCTGTCGATGGCGACGGCCGCGTGGTCGGCGAGCGAGGCCAGGAGGGCGATGGCGTCGGGGGTGAACTCCCGCGGGGTGCGGTCCGCCGCGAAGAGCACGCCGATGACCTCCTCGCCGAGACGGAGGGGGACGCCGAGGATCCCCCGGAGGCCCTCCTCCGCCACGCCGTCGTCGATGGCGCCGGTGTGCCGGTAGCGGCGGTCGGTCCGGTAGTCCGTGCTGGCGTACGGCCGGGCGGTCTGGGCGACCAGGCCGCCCAGACCCTCGCCCATGCCGAGCCTCAGCTGCTGGAAGGCGGCCGACACGGAGCCCTCGGTGACCCGCATGAACGTGTCCCGCGCGGCCGGGTCGTTGAGGGTGAGGTAGGCGACGTCGGAGCCGAGCAGCGTACGGGCCCGCCGGACGATGGCGCGCAGGACGGCGTCGAGGTCCCGCAGCCGGGCCAGGTCGCCGGCGGTGTCGAAGAGCGCGACGAGCTCGGCCTCCCGCCGCCGCTGCTGGTCGAGCACCCGCCGTACGGAGAGGGCGGCGCGGGTGGTCTCCTCGATCCAGGCGAGCTCCGCCGGCGCGGCACCGGCCGCCCGCGCGCGGGCGGGCTCCGCGGCCAGCTCCTCGCCGGAGGCGTCGGCGGCCAGCAGGTCGAGCACGCGCCGGGCCGCCTCCGCGGCCACGGGCATCCGGGCATCGGTCGGACGACCGGTCGTCACGGGGGCCTCCTCGCGGGGCGGTGGGCGGGGCGGTGAGCGGTGAACGGTGGGGCGATGAGGCGGTGGAGCGATAAGGCGGTGGAGCGATAAGGCGGTGGGGCGATAAGGCGGTGGGGCGATGGGCGGGACGGCCCGGGCGGGGCGGGGGCCGCACGGGGACGGCCCGGGCCGTCGTCCTCCCCCTGGGGACGGCGGGCCCGGGCCGGTCACGGCCCTCGCCGCTAGACCCGGTCGCCCGCGGAGACCGGGGCCTGCGCGGCGGCCGGCGCCTCGTCGCGGCCGCGGGCCAGGTCACGGCCGCGGGTCTCGCGGGTGACGGCGACGGTGAGGGTGGTGACCACGGCCGCCAGACAGAGGTAGACGGAGATCGGGGTGGAGGAGTCGTACTCCTTCAGCAGCTCGACGGCGATGATCGGGGCGAGGGCGCCGGCGACGATGGAGGCCAGCTGGGAGCCCATGGAGGCGCCGGAGTAGCGGACCTTCGTGTCGAACATCTCCGAGATGAAGGCGGCCTGGGGGCCGTACATCGCGCCGTGGAGCAGCAGGCCCGCGGTGACCGCGAGGGCGATCACGGCGAACGACTTCGAGTCGACGAGCCCGAAGAAGACGAAGGCCCAGACCGCCATGCCGACCGAGCCGATCAGGGTGACCGGACGCCGGCCGATCCGGTCCGACAGCGCGCCCCACAGCGGGATGGTGAAGAAGTGGACGGCCGAGCCGATGAGGACCGCGTTGAGGGCGGTGCTCTTCGGCAGCTCCAGGTGGACGGTGACGTACACGAGGAGGAAGGAGGTGAGGATGTAGTACGAGATGTTCTCGCCGAAGCGGGTGCCGATGGCCGACAGCACCTCGCGCCAGCTGCGCCGGAACACCTCGACGACCGGGGCCTCCTCCTTGACGCCCGCGGCGGCGGCCGCCTCCGCCTTCGCCTGGGCCTCCAGGAACACCGGGGACTCGGAGACCGAGACGCGGATCCACAGGCCGATCACCACGAGCAGGCCGGACAGGAGGAAGGGGATCCGCCAGCCCCAGGCCTGGAAGTCGGCCTCCGACTGGACGGCGGCGAGCAGCGCCAGGACACCGGTGGCGAGCAGGTTGCCGCCGGGGGCGCCGGCCTGCGGCCAGGACGCCCAGAAGCCGCGGTGCTTGTCGCCGCCGTGCTCGGAGACGATCAGGACGGCGCCGCCCCACTCGCCGCCGAGGGCGAAGCCCTGGACGAGCCGCAGCACCGTCAGCAGGATCGGCGCGCCGATGCCGATCGTCCCGTACGTGGGCAGGAGGCCCATCGCGAAGGTGGCGCCGCCCATCATCAGGAGGCTGAGCACCAGCAGCTTCTTGCGCCCGATCTTGTCCCCGAAGTGCCCGAAGACGATGCCGCCGAGCGGACGGGCGGCGAACCCGATGGCGTACGTGATGAAGGCGATCAGCGTGCCCACGAGGGGGTCGGCGGTGGGGAAGAACAGCGTGTTGAAGACGAGCGCGGCGGCCGAGCCGTACAGGAAGAAGTCGTACCACTCGATGGTGGTGCCGATCAGGCTCGCTCCGACGATGCGGCCGATGCCGCCTCTCGGCTGGGTGGTGTCAGACATGGGTTCACCGGTTTCACGAACGGGCGGAAGGGGGACGGGGACGAGCGCTCTGCAGGTGGTACGGGGTGAAGCGGGTGGGATGAATGGTGCTTGATGAGGCGGGTGGTGCGGGTGTGACAGATGGTGCAGGTGGGACTGGAGGTGCAGTGTGGGACTGGTGATGCGGTGGGGTGAGCGGGGCGGGCTCGGGGTCAGCCCGCCGTCCAGCCGCCGTCCAGCGGCAGGGACGTGCCGGTGAGGTAGCCGGAGTGGGGTCCGCAGAGCCACAGGACGGCCGCGGCGACCTCCTCCGCCTCCAGCAGGCGCTTGACGGGCGAGCGGGCCAGCATGACGTCGGCCAGGACGTCGCCCTCGCTGATGCCGTGGGCGGCGGCCTGGTCGCGGACCTGTCCCTCGACCAGGGGGGTCCGGACGTATCCGGGGTTCACGCAGTTGCTGGTCACGCCGTGCGGCGCGCCTTCGATGGCGGCGACCTTGCTGAGCCCTTCCAGGGCGTGCTTGGCGGCGACGTAGGCGGCCTTGTAGGCGCTGGCCCGCAGGCCGTGGACGCTGGAGACGTTGACGATCCTGCCCCAGCCCCGTCCGTACATGTGCGGCAGCGTGCGCCGCATGAGCAGGAACGGGGCGGTGACCATCACACTCTGGAGGAGCGCGAAGCGCTCCGGGGGGAACTCGGTGAGCGGGGCGACGTGCTGGAGCCCCGCGTTGTTGACGAGGATGTCGACGTCGGACGGGAGGAGGTCGATCGCGGCCCGGTCCGCGAGATCGGCCTCGTGCGCCTGTCCGCCGGCGGCCTTCGCGACCGCCTCGGCGGCCGGGCCGTCCCGGTCCACGACGTGCACGGTGGCCCCCGCCTCCGCCAGGGCCAGCGCGCAGGCCCGGCCGATGCCGCTGCCGCCACCGGTCACCAGGGCGGTGCGACCGGTCAGGTCGGCCGCCGCGGTGGGCGGCGGGGGGACCGGGGTGGGAAATGTGTTCGTCATGGCCGGAAACAGTAGGGAGAGCTCCGGGCCCCTCCCATGGACGGGACCACCACAAAGAACGGTCCGACAGTGGTGTGCGGCACCACTGCGGCGGCTAGCCGCCGAGGGGGCAGCGGTTCAGGAGCTCGGCCGGGTCCGCCGGGGACGGCATGGCGACGGTCCCGGAGGCCGGCGGGCGGGCGCCGGTGGCGAGCCACTCCTCCAGCGCCGTGAAGCCGCTGCGGTGGCACGGCACGAGCGGCCGCAGCCGGTCGGGGAAGACGTCGTACAGCGCGTCGGTGTGGGTGCCGCCCTCGACGCGGTAGTAGCGGTGCAGCCCTCCCCGGCCCGCGTCGCGCACCATGCGGGCGTAGACGTCGGAGTCCTCGCCGATGGGGAGCAGGACGTCGAGGGTGCCGTGCAGGGTGATCAGGGGCTTGCCGATCCGGCCGGTGAGGGCGATCTTCCCGACGGCCCGCCGGACCTCCTCGGGCCGGGACGCGTAGGCGTAGTCGGTGTCGCAGGCGGGCGTGCCCGTCGCGCAGTACGGGGTGCCGGCCTCGGTCGCGCCGTCGAAGCCGGGGTCCAGCTCCTCGCGGTAGATGCGCTGGGTGAGGTCCCAGTAGACCTGGTGGTGGTACGGCCACAGGAACTCGGAGCCGGCGGGGAAGCCCGCGGCGTGCAGCTCGCGCCGCGCGCGGTCGGCGCCGTCGCCGCCCGCCGCGTAGGCCGGGTAGGCGCGCAGGGCCTTCGGGAGGAAGTCGAGGAGGGTGGGGCCGTCGGCGCGCCAGAGGGTGCCTTCCCAGTCGACGCCGCCGTCGTACAGCTCGGGACGGTTCTCCAGCTGCCAGCGCACCAGGTAGCCGCCGTTGGACATGCCGGTGGCCAGGGTGCGGGCGGGCGGGCGGTGGTAGCGCTGCGCCACCACGGACCTGGCGGCCCGGGTGAGCTGGGTGAGGCGCGCGTTCCACTCGGCGATCGCGTCGCCGGGGGCGCGGCCGTCGCGGTGGAAGGCGAGGCCGGTGTTGCCCTTGTCGGTGGCGGCGTAGGCGTACCCCTTGGCCAGCACCCAGTCGGCGATGGCCCGGTCGTTGGCGTACTGCTCGCGGTTGCCGGGGGTGCCGGCGACGACCAGCCCGCCGTTCCAGCGATCGGGCAGCCGGATGACGAACTGGGCGTCGTGGTTCCAGCCGTGGTTGGTGTTGGTGGTGGAGGTGTCGGGGAAGTAGCCGTCGATCTGGAGGCCGGGGACGCCGGTGGGGACGGCCAGGCCCTTGGGGGTGAGCCCGGCCCAGTCGGCCGGGTCGGTGTGCCCGGAGGCGACGGTGCCGGCCGTGGTCAGCTCGTCCAGGCAGGCCGTCCGCTGGAGTTCGGCGCCGGGAACGCGGACGTGGTTCTGGCGGGCGCAGTGTCCGGCCGGGCTTCCCTGGGCGGCGGTGCCGGGGGCCGCGGCGGCCGGGACGGCGGTGAGCGCGAGGGCGGACGCGGTGAGGAGCGTGAGCGTGCGGCGGCGCAGCGCGCCCGGCGGGGAGCCGGGGGAGAGACGCATCGTGGTGCCTCCGGGGATCGGGTTTCTGGGACGCGCGAGAGGCTATGACGGCGATTCGTTCCGACCCATGGGCGTATCGCCCATTCCTGACGGCCCCGTGGTGGGGCGGGGCACCATCCGCCCGGGGCGGACGGGTGGCCGGGATGCCCGGAGCGGGGCGGGCGGGACGGAGCGCTGTGGGGGGCGGGGAGAGGGGGCACGGTGCGGGGGGGGGCGGGGAGAGGGGGCACGGTGGCGGGCAGGCTGGTGACGGTGCCGGCCGCGCCCCGAGGCCGGGGCCCGGGACCCGGGCTGGGATCCGCGCCCCGAGGCCCCGGCCTCGGGGCGCGGAAGGGCCGCGAAAGGGTGTGCGCGGCGGTCGCGGCCGGGGCGGTCGCCGCCGCACGCGGGAGGTGGTGGGCACCATCTCCCCCGGGGCCGGTGTGTGGACGACCACCATGGCCGGGCCCCCGGCGCCTGCCTAGGCTCGCTGCCCATCGGTCGTATCGGCGGCCCGTGCCGGCGCAGGACGCCGCGGCGGGCCGCCCGAGGGAAAGGGTCCGTATGGGTCTGGACAAGACGGTCGCGAGCGCGGCGGAGGCGGTGGCCGACATCCCCGCGGGCGCCACGCTCGCCGTGGGCGGCTTCGGGCTGTGCGGGATCCCCGGCACGCTGATCGACGCCCTGTGGCAGCGCGGGGTCGGCGGTCTGAGGGTCGTGTCGAACAACTGCGGCGTCGACGACTGGGGGCTGGGCCTGCTGCTCGCCGCGGGACGGATCTCCCGGATGACGAGTTCGTACGTGGGCGAGAACAAGGAGTTCGCCCGGCAGTACCTGAGCGGCGAGCTGGAGGTCGAGCTCGTCCCGCAGGGCACCCTGGCGGAGCGGCTGCGGGCGGGCGGCGCGGGCATCCCCGCCTTCTACACCCCCGCCGGCACCGGCACGCAGGTCGGCGAGGGCGGCCTGCCGTGGCGGTACACCGCCGACGGCGGGGTCGCCGTGGCCTCGCCGCCGAAGGAGACGCGGGAGTTCGGCGGGCGGCCCTACCTCCTGGAGGAGGCGATCACGACGGACTTCGCGCTGGTCCGGGCGACCGTCGGGGACCGGCACGGCAATCTCGTCTTCCGCTCCTCGGCCCGGAACTTCAACCCGCTGGCCGCCATGGCCGGACGGATCACCGTCGCCGAGGTCGACCACCTGGTCGAGCCGGGCGAGCTCGACCCCGACGAGGTGCACCTGCCCGGCGTCTTCGTCCAGCGGGTGGTCCGGGTGACGCCCGGCGACCCCGCCGCCGAGCGGCGCGTCGAGCGTCGTACCGTCCGACAGGAAGGCGCCGTCCGATGACCCTGACCCGCGAGCAGATGGCGGCCCGCGCCGCCCTGGAACTGGCCGACGGCAGCTACGTGAACCTCGGCATCGGGCTTCCGACGCTCATCCCCAACCACCTGCCGCCCGGCGTGGAGGTGGTGCTCCAGTCCGAGAACGGCATCCTCGGCGTCGGCCCGTACCCGACGGAGGAGGAGCTCGATCCCGACCTCGTCAACGCGGGCAAGGAGACCGTCACGACCCTGCCGGGGGCGTCGTTCTTCGACTCGGCGCTCTCCTTCGGGATGATCCGCGGCGGCCACATCCACACGGCCGTCCTCGGCGCGATGCAGGTCTCCTCCTCGGGCGACCTCGCCAACTGGATGATCCCCGGCAAGATGGTGAAGGGCATGGGCGGGGCGATGGACCTCGTCCACGGCGCCGGCCGGGTCGTCGTCCTCATGGAGCACACCGCCAAGGACGGCACCCCGAAACTCGTCGACGCCTGCACCCTCCCCCTGACCGGCCGGGGGGTCGTCCAGCGGATCGTCACCGATCTCGCCGTCCTGGACGTCACCCCCGAGGGCTTCGCCCTGGTCGAACTCGCCCCCGGCGTCGGGGTCGAGGAGGTCCGGGCCGCGACGGCCGCCGACCTCCTGGTCCCGGCCGGAGTGGGGGACGTCCGGACCGGCTGAGCCCTCGGCGCCCGTCCTCCGCCGGACCGGACGCCGCCCCCACCGGCCCGTCGGGACCGTCCTCCGCCGGGCCCGACGCCGCCCCGCCCTCCCGCCGGAACCGCCCTCCGCCGGACCGGACGGTGCCGCCTGTCCGCCCGGCGCGCCGCGACTCTACGATTCGGTCTCGATCCAGGTCGCCGCTTGGGCGCCGCCGCGGGGGCGGCAATCATGGGGGCCATGCACCGGCCGCTCCCCGTCCGCACCCCCGAGTGGTTCACGGCCGACGAGTCGGTGGTGAACGTCGCCCTCGTCTACCCGATGCAGGGGCCCGGCGGCATCTTCGGCCCGACCTGCGAGGCCTGCGCCCGCCTGGCGGCCGAGGAGGTCAACAAGGCGGGCGGCGTGCTGGGCAGGGAGCTGCGGCTGGTCGAGGTCGACGGCGGCGCCGCTCCCCGCCGGGTCGCCGCGGAGGTCGAGGCGCTGGTGGCGACGGGAGCGGTGCAGGGCGTCACCGGCTGGCACATCTCCTCGGTGCGGCGGGCGGTCGCGCCGCGGATCGCGCACCGGGTGCCGTACGTCTACACGGCGCTGTACGAGGGCGGGGAGCACACCGAGGGCGTCTTCCTGACCAGCGAGACCCCCGCCGGGCAGCTGCTGCCGGCCATGACGTGGCTGGCCGAGGCGCGCGGCGCGCGGCGCTGGTTCGTCGTCGGCAACGACTACGTCTGGCCCCGGCACACCGCGCGGGCGGCCCGCCGGTACGCGCGCGCGTGCCGGGGCCGGGTGTGCGGGGAGGCCTATCTGCCGCTGGGCGCCGAGGACTTCGGCGAGGTGCTGCGGCGCGTCGAGCGGACGGACGCGGACGGGGTGCTGATGCTGCTGGTGGGCAGCGACGCCGTCCGGTTCAACCGGGCGTTCGCCGCGTCGGGTCTCGACCGGCGGTGTCTGCGGCTGAGCACGCTGATGGACGAGAACATGCTGCTGGGCAGCGGACCGGACGCCACCGTCGACCTGTTCAGCACGGCCGGTTTCTTCGCCTCGCTCGCGGACCGGAACAGCATGGACTTCCACGGGCTGTACGCCGGGCGCTTCGGGATCGACGCGCCGGTGCCGGGCAGTCTCGGCGAATCCTGCTACGAGGGGGTGCTGCTGCTCGCCGCGCTGATCGAGCGGGCGCGGACCCTGGACGTGTCCGCCATCGGCGCGGCCGCCGAGCACGTCTCCTACGAAGGGCCGCGCGGACTGCTCGGTCTGAGCGGCCGTCACGTGCGCCAGCGGATCTATCTGGCGCAGGCGGACGGCCACGACTTCAACGTCCTCGCCCAGCTGCCCGCTCCGCCCCCGCCCCGGTGAGCGCCGCGCCGCCGCCGAGGGCCTCGGAGAGCCGGGACAGGAGGCCGGCGAGGCGCTCCTCGTCGTCCTCGGCGAGCGCGTCCGCCCACCGGGAGCGGTCGGCCCGCACCGCCCGGGAGAGCAGCCGCCGGTGTTCGGCGCCCCGGGCCGTCAGGGCGACGAGGACGCGCCGCCGGTCGGCGGGGTCGACGCGGCGGTAGACGAGGTTCGCGTCGACGAGCTGGTCGACGAGCTTGGTGAGGGTGGGCGCGGGCAGGAAGGCGTGCTCGGCGAGGGCCGTCATGTGGTGGCCCTCGCCGTCGGCGAGCAGGTCCAGGACGCGCCAGGCCTCCAGGGAGCAGCCGAAGCCGTCGAGCACGGACTGGAGCCGGCGGGCGGAGAGGCGTTCGGCCCGGGTCAGCTGGTGGAGCAGGTCGTGAGGCCGGTCCGTCATCTCGCTCCTCGCGCTCTCGTCTCCGTACGCCCCGGGGTGGGGGACGCGTCGAGCCTACAGCCGCCCGCGGGGTTCCCCCAGAGGCACCGGGAGAACGGATCCTTCCCCCGGAAAGCAATGCCTGCGGGTGGACAACTCCCCTGGCCAGCAAGGTTTCTGAGGGATCCTCTCCTGCCCTCCCCGGCGAATTGCTTCCTGTGGAAACTGTTCTTCAATTGCTCGGAAACGCGGCGGAAACAGATCCGGCCCAGGCTGTGACGCACTTCAGCGATCGGAGTCATCCGCTCCCCTCACCTCGCCCCTCGGGGCACGGAGGTCACGCATGTCCGGGCTCATCCTCACCAGACGCGGTCTTCTCACGAGCATGTCGGCCGTCGGCGCCGCCGGGGTCCTCGCCGCCTGCGGCGCCAAGACCGGCAGCGGCACCTCCTCCGGCGCGGAGGCCAAGGCGGACACGTCGGGCGCCACCGTCAAGGTGGGCCTGCTGAACTCGCTCTCGGGCACCATGGCGATCAGCGAGGTGACGGTGCACAACGCGCTGCTCCTCGCGGTGAAGGAGGTCAACGCCTCCGGCGGGGTCCTCGGCAAGAAGCTGGAGCCCGTCAGCCAGGACGGCGCCTCCGACTGGCCGACCTTCGCCGAGAAGGCCGAGGCCCTGATCACGGACGACAAGGTCGCCGCCACCTTCGGCTGCTGGACCTCCGCCAGCCGCAAGGCCGTCAAGCCGGTCTTCGAGCGGTACCGGTCGCTGCTGTTCTACCCGGTGCAGTACGAGGGCCTGGAGCAGTCCCCGTACATCTTCTACACCGGCGCCACCACCAACCAGCAGATCGTGCCCGCGCTGGAGTACCTCAAGAAGCAGGGGCTGACCCGGCTGTACCTGGTCGGCAGCGACTACGTCTTCCCGCGCACCGCCAACAAGATCATCCAGGCGTACGCCGAGGCGAACGGGATGCGGGTGGTCGGCGAGGACTACGCGCCGCTCGGCTCGACCGAGTTCAGCACCATCGTCAACAAGGTCAAGGGTGCCGGTGCCGACGCCGTGTTCAACACCCTCAACGGCGACAGCAACGTGGCGTTCTTCAAGGAGTACAAGTCGGCCGGCCTCACCGCGAAGGGCCTCCCGGTGCTCTCGGTCTCCATCGCCGAGGAGGAGGTCAAGAGCATCGGCACCCAGTACCTGGAGGGCCAGCTGACCGCCTGGAACTACTACCAGACGACCCCGGGCGCCGCGAACGAGAGGTTCCGCGCGGCCTACCAGGCGGCCTACGGCGCCGACAAGCCGACGAGCGACCCGATGGAGGCCGCGTACAACTCCGTCCACCTGTGGAAGGCGATGGTCGAGAAGGCCGGCTCCTTCGACGTGGCGAAGGTGAAGGCCGCCTCCGACGGCATCACCCTCGACTCCCCCGAGGGCACGATCACCGTCGACGGGGCGACCCAGCACGTCCACAAGACCGCCCGGATCGGCAGGATCGGCGCGAACGGCCTCATCGACGAGGTGTGGAACTCGGGCGGGCCGATCGCCCCGGACCCGTACCTGAAGGGCTACCCCTGGGCCGCCGGACTCTCCTGACCCGGCCCCCGCCCCGCACGCCCCGCCCCGCCCGTCCCCTTCCGGAGCCGCTTCATGACGGTCGTCCTCAACCAGTCCTTCACCGGCATCAGCATCGGTGCGGTCCTCCTGCTCATCGCGCTCGGCCTGACCCTCACCTTCGGGCAGATGGGCGTGATCAACATGGCCCACGGCGAGTTCATCATGGCCGGCGCCTACACCACGTACGTGCTCCAGCAGTCCCTCGGCGGCGCGGGCCTCCCGCTGCTCCTCGCCCTGCCGCTGGCCTTCCTGGTCGCCGGCGCCCTGGGGGCGCTCCTGGAGTGGCTGGTCGTCCGGCGGCTGTACGCCCGGCCGCTGGACACCCTGCTCGTCACCTGGGGCGTCTCCCTGATGCTCCAGCAGCTCGCCCGGGACGTCTTCGGCGCGCCCAACGTCCAGACCCGCGCGCCCGAGCTCCTCACCGGCAACGTCTCCGTCGCGGGCGTCACCTTCGCCACCAACCGGCTCTTCATCCTCGGGCTCGCGCTGCTGAGCGTGCTCGGCCTCACGCTGCTGCTGCGGCTGACGCCGCTGGGGCGCCGCATCCGGGCCGTCGTGCAGAACCGGGACCTCGCCGAGGTCTCGGGGATCGCGACGGCCAGGGTGGACCGGACGACCTTCTTCCTCGGCTCGGGTCTGGCGGGGGTGGCCGGCGTCGCGCTCACCCTGGTCGGCCCGATCGGCCCCACGATGGGCACCAACTTCATCGTCGACGCCTTCCTCGTCGTGGTCGTCGGCGGGGTCGCGCAGCTGAAGGGGAGCGTGATCACGGCCTTCGCGCTGGGGGTGCTCCAGTCCGTCCTGGAGTACTCGACGACCGTCAGCATCGCCAAGGTCTTCGTCCTCGTGGCGATCGTCGCCTTCCTCCAGTGGCGACCCCAGGGCCTCTACACACTGCGTACCCGGAGTCTGGCATGACGACGACCCTCTCCCCCTCCCCACCGTCCGCCGGCGCCGCGCGGAAGCCGGCCGGCGGCCCGCTCGCCGCCCGCTTCCGCGTCCCGGGGGCCTTCGTCCTCGGCGCCGTGCTGCTCGTCGGCGTCGCACCGCTGGTCCTCTCCGACTTCCGGCTCAGCCTCCTGGCCAAGTACCTGTGTTACGCCATCGTGGCCGTAGGCGTCAGCCTCGCCTGGGGACGCGGCGGACTCCTCGTCCTCGGCCAGGGCGTCTTCTTCGGCCTCGGCGGCTACGCGATGGCGATGCACCTGAAGCTCGCCGACGCGGCCGCCGCGGGTTCGACGCTGCCCGACTTCATGCAGCTGTACGGCACGTCCGGGGCGCTGCCGTGGTGGTGGGCGCCCTTCGCCCACCCCGCCTTCGCCCTCGCGATGACGGTGCTGCTGCCGATGGCGGTGGCCGCGCTGCTCGGCCTCTGCGTCTTCCGGCGGCG
Organism: Streptomyces omiyaensis; assembly: GCF_014650895.1. Classification (GTDB taxonomy): domain Bacteria; phylum Actinomycetota; class Actinomycetes; order Streptomycetales; family Streptomycetaceae; genus Streptomyces; species Streptomyces omiyaensis. The sequence goes on along the minus strand of NZ_BMVV01000009.1, from coordinate 43,930 downwards.
GGTGAAGGGCGCGTACTTCGCGATCCTCAGCCAGGCGCTCGCGGCGGCGCTGTCGATCTGGCTGATCGGGCAGCAGGCCACCACCGGCGGCACCAACGGACTCACCGACTTCCAGGGCTTCTTCGGCTACGACCTGGACGACCCGGTCAACCAGCGGATGGTGTACTTCGTCATCGCCGCCGTCCTGCTGCTGCTGATGGCGGCGGTCCGGCAGCTCTTCGTCAGCCGCTACGGCGAACTCCTGGTCGCCGTGCGGGACGCCGAGGAGCGGGTGCGCTTCCTCGGCTACGACCCCGCGGCCGTCAAGCTGGTGGCGTACGTCGGGGCGGCCGGCATGGCGGGTCTGGCCGGCGCCCTGTTCGTGCCGGCCGTCGGCATCATCTCCCCCGCCCTCATCGGGATCGTGCCGTCCATCGGCTTCGTCATCGGCGCGGCGGTCGGCGGCCGGGCCTCGCTCCTCGGCGCCGTGCTCGGCGCGATCGCGGTGGCCTGGGCGCAGAGCACCCTGTCCGACGCCTTCCCCGCCGCGTGGACCTACCTCCAGGGGCTGCTCTTCGTGGTGGCCGTCGGCTTCCTGCCCGGGGGGCTCGCCTCCCTGGCGTCCGCCGTCCGCGCGCGGCGCGCCCGCCCCCGCACCACTCCCCCGGCTCCCACAGGAGGGACCGCATGAACGGCGACGGACTGACCGTCCGCGACCTGCGGGTGACGTTCGACGGCTTCACCGCCGTCGACGGCGTCGACCTGGACATCCGCCCCGGCGACCTGCGCTTCCTGATCGGCCCCAACGGGGCCGGCAAGACCACCCTCGTCGACGCGATCACCGGCCTGGTGCCCTCCACCGGCTCGGTCCGCTTCGAGGGCCGGGAGCTGCGCGGGAGGCCCGTGCACCGCATCGCCCGCCTGGGCATCGGGCGCACCTTCCAGACGGCGACGGTCTTCGAGGAGCTGACCGTGCTGCAGAACCTCGACATCGCGGCGGGTGCCGGGCGCGGTCCGCTGACGCTGCTGCGGCGGCGCAAGGAGGTCCCCGAGCCGGTGACGAGGGCGCTGGAGACGACGGGCCTGACCGGGCTGCGGGACCGGCCCGCGGGCGCGCTGGCCCACGGGCAGAAGCAGTGGCTGGAGATCGGCATGCTCCTGGTCCAGGACGTGCGGCTGCTGCTGCTCGACGAGCCCGTCGCCGGCATGAGCCACGACGAGCGGGAGGCGACGGGGGAGCTGCTGCGCCGGGTGAGCGGGGAGCGGACGGTCGTCGTCATCGAGCACGACATGGACTTCGTGCGCTCCTTCGCCCGCAGCGTCACCGTCCTGCACGCGGGGCGGGTGCTCAGCGAGGGCTCGGTCGCCGACGTCCAGGCCGACGCACGGGTCCAGGAGGTCTACCTCGGATCCGCCGCCGGTTCCGGTTCGGTGCCCGGTTCGGTGCCCGATTCGGTGCCCGGTTCCGTGCCCGGTTCCGGTTCCGTGCCCGGGGGCGTTCCCGCCACCGCCACCGCCACCGTCGCCGAAGGGGCGTGAGCACCGTGCTGGAGATCACCGCCCTGCGGGCCGGGTACGACCGCACCACCGTGCTGCACGAGGTGACCGTCACGGTCCCGGAGAACGGCGTCGCCGCCGTCCTCGGCCACAACGGCGCCGGGAAGAGCACCCTGCTGCGGGCCGCGATGGGATCGATCCGGCCGACGGCCGGGACGGTCCTGCTGGACGGCGAGGACATCACCCGGCTCGCCCCGCACCAGCGGGTCGCGCGCGGGATGGCGTACGTCCCCCAGGGGCAGCAGTCCTTCCCCCACCTCACCACCGCCGAGAACCTCCGCCTCGTCGCCGACGGGCGGCCGGACGGCCGGCGGGCCGTCGCGGAGGCGCTGGACCTCTTCCCGGTCCTGGGCGAGCTGTCGGGGCGCCGCGCGGGGCTCCTCTCGGGCGGCCAGCGCCAGCAGCTCGCGCTGGCCCGCGCCCTGATCACCCGGCCGCGGGTCCTCCTCCTTGACGAGCCGACGGAGGGCATCCAGCCGTCCGTCGTCCGGGAGATCGAGGACGTGATCCTGTCGCTCACCTCGCGCGGCGGCCTGTCCGTGCTCCTCGTCGAGCAGCACGTGGGCTTCGCCATGCGGGCGGCGCAGCGGTACTTCGTCCTGGAGGCGGGCCGCGTCACCTCGTCGGGAGCGGGCGGGACCGGAGCGGAGAGCACCGTGCGCGAGGCGCTCAGCGTGTGAGGCCACGCGGGGGGCGGCGCCGTCGTCGGACCGCGGCGGGCGTCAGACCGCGACCGCGCCGACCACGGCCGCGGCCAGGACGACGAGGTGGCCCAGGACGTCCGCGACGGCGCCGCTCCCGCGGGAGCGGCGCGCGGCCTCCGGGTCGAGGACGAACTCGGCCGGATCGTCGGGACGGTGATGGACCGTCAGCTTTCTTCCGTACGCGTTCTCGGGGTCGGGGAAGCCCGTGGCGCAGTGCGCCGTGACGGACGTCCCCGCGCGGGTGGTGAAGGCGACGACCGGGACGACGGTGGTCGAGGTGTGGCCGTCCTCGTCGGTGGTGACGTTCCGGAGGACGGCGACGACGCGCGCGGGAACCGCCTCCATGGCGGCGAGCCCGTCGGCCCGGTGGCGGATCCCGCGGAGGGTGCCGGGCAGGCGGTAGGCGAGGAGGACGGCCCACGGGCCGGCGAACCCGAGCAGCGCCCACGGCCAGCCCCGCTCGACCGTCGCCGCGGCGACCGCTCCGGCGTAGGCCGCGAGGAGCGCGAGGTGCGCGCCGCCGGGACCGCTCCGGGGGGCTTCGGGGCCGTCGGTGAGGCGGTAGGCGTGGGGCCTGCCCCGGGGGTAGTGGACGCCGCGCCGGCCGGGCTCGCCGTCGCCGGTGACGGCGAACTCCTCTCCGGTGGCGGGGTCGCGGAAGGAGACGACCACCGGTATCCCCCCCGCGCGGGGAGCCTCCGTGGCGGGGCGTCGTCACGCGCTCGATCCGGCCGACGGTCCGCACCGTGCGCCGTGCCTTCGACACGCCGAGCAGGTGGCGCGCGTACCCGGTCAGCGCCACCGCCCCGAACACCGCGCACCACAGCCCGAGGTACCCGGGCCCGCTTATGCCGGATCCTTCCGCCGGGCCGTCGGGCAGCAGGTCCGTGCGGGAGAGGTGGACCACGGCGGCCGCGGCGAGCAGCAGGCCGAGGAGCCGGATCCAGCCGACGGCCCGGCCCTCCCGGGGCTCCTCGGCCCTCGGCGTCCACGCGCCGGCGTCGGGGCGGGGGGAGGCGGCGAGGCGCCGCTCCCAGACGGGGGTCGGCCGCCCGACGATCCTCGCCCGCCACGGCCGGTCCGGCGGATACTCCACCACCACGACGCGGCCCGGCCGGTGGGCGGGCAGCTCGACGGCCTCGACGTCCTGGGTGACGGTGACGCGGAACGCCGGTGCGCCGTCCGGCGCGACGGCGAGCCCGCACCGCACCCGGACGTCGCCCGCCCCCGGAGGGACCTCGACGTCGTCCCGGCTCTCGATCACCGCGAGGGCGGTACGGGGCGGGAGGGCGGCCCGCCGCGCGCGCCGCCGCCGGCGGGCGAGGAGGACGAGCAGCCCGTGGCCCGCGGGGAGGGCGAGGCCCCCGGCGAAGAGCGGGACGCTCCCGACGACGACGCCGGCGATGAGCGCGGCGGGCGTCGCCCCGATCACGGCGCCCGTCAGGAACCCGCCGAGCAGGGCGACGGGAGCGCCGCGGCGCAGGGCCGACGGCCCCGTGGTGATCGTCATACCGGCGATTGTGCCGGGCTCGGGCAGGCCCCCGACAGCCCCGCGCGCCGGCCCTCGTCGATGCGCCGGGGCGTGCCGGCCCATGGCGGGACCGCCGGGCGTCGCTCAGTCCCCCAGGAGGTCCAGGGCTCCCAGGGCGACGCCGCACAGGCCCGTGAAGGCCTGGAGGCGGCGGGTGCCGGCCGAGGTGTGGCGCCTGGCGCTGAGGGAGGCCAGGACCAGGAGTCCTCCTCCGACGATGAAGAGCCACGCGCCCACCGTTCTGAGCAGTGCCGCTCCGTCCACTGTCCCGCCCCCTCGTTCGGGCCCCCGGCCCGGTCGACCCGCGCCCCGCGTCGAGGCGCCTCCCCGGCCATGATGCGGTCGACGGGCCCTGCGGGACAGGGAGCCGCCGGGGTGCGGGCGCGCGGGAACCGGCCGCGGGGAGCCGGGGTCAGGGGGTGGCGGGCCGGTGGACGAAGCCGTTCAGGGGCGCGTGGACCTTCCAGCCGAGCGTCTCGTATAGGGCCCTGCCCTGCTCGGTCGCGCCGAGGACGCCCACGGAGGCGCCGTGCGCGAGGGCGGCCCGGGTGAGGGTGCCCATCACGACCGTCCCGAGGCCGCGCCGCCGGTGGGCCGGCTCGGTGACGACCTGGTCGAAGACGCAGGCGGTGCCGGCCCGGCCGGTCCTGCCGCACGCGGCGACCTCGCCGTCGTCGGTGAGGACGCCGACGCGGGTGAGGCCGCCGGAGGTATCGACGGTGGTGGTGTACCCGTCCGGTACGGCCGCGCGCGACGGGCGCAGGTCGACGGCCATCAGGAAGCAGGGTTCGACCGGTTCCCACGCGGCGGGGAACCAGGGGTCCATCTCGCGCCGGGGAAGGAACGCCTTGACGCAGGTGGCGGGTTCGGTGAGCGTGCCGACGAGGCGGCGGGCGGTCTCGCCGTCGGCGCCGAGCAGGACGTGCCGGACGGTCCGGGCCGGCCGTCCGACGTCGATCCTCAGGCCCCAGGGCACCTCCACCGGTTCCGGTGCCTGCCGGGCGACCGCCCAGCCCTCGACCCACAGCCGCTCCACGTCCATGCCCCGCCACCCCCGCGACCCGTCCGACACCGTCCGGCGAGGGGCCGCGACCTGCGCGGACTCCCCCGTCACCGCACTGTACGGGACGGCCTCCGCTCCGAAGCGGGCTTCTCCGCAGGGGACTTCGCGCCCCACCGGCCCCGGCGGGGCACCCGGGCGCCGTCCGGGGAGGCGTCCCGGACGGGCCCCTCGGCGTCGGCAGGGGCACCGGCAGGAACGTCGGCCGGTCCGGAGGCCGGGGCGGGAGCCGGAGCCTGGGCAGGAGCCGGAGCCTGGGCGGGAGCCTGTGCAGTCGCCCCGCGTCCGCCGCGCCCCGGTCCGCCCAGGAGCACTCCGCACAGGACGAGCCCCAGTCCGCACAGCTGCCGCCCCGTCAGGGACTCCCCGGCGACCGCCACACCGAGCAGCACGCCCGTGACCGGGTTGAGCAGGCCGAGCAGGCCCACGGTCGCGGCGGGCAGGCGGCGCAGCCCGGCGAACCAGACGGTGAAGGCCAGGGCGGTGGCGATCAGGGAGACGTACGCGAAGGCGAGGAGCGCGGACGGGGAGAGGGCGGGCGGGGCGCCCTCCACGACGGCGGCGACCGGCAGGAGGAGGAGCCCTCCGGCGGTCAGCTGCCAGGCGGTCGACGCGAGGACGTCGACGCCGGCGTCCGCGTCGGCGCTCCAGCGCGTGGCGAGGATGTGGCCGAAGGCCGACACGAGCATGGCGGCGGCGGAGGCGAGGACTCCGGTCCCGTCCACCCCGCCGGTGCCCGACAGCAGCATGAGCCCGACCCCCGCCAGGCCGACGAGCGCCCCGGCGAGGTGGGCGGCGCCCGGGCGTTCGGCGACGAGCCCCCAGGCGATCAGCATCATCGCGAGCGGCGACACCGCCATGACCGTCGAGGCGATGCTCGTCGGCAGCAGTTGGGAGGCGGCGTAGACGAGGAAGAAGAACAGGCTCACGTTGAGCAGCCCCAGCACGGCCGAGCGCCACCACCACCGGCCGCGGGGCCGCTTCCTCGCCAGGAGCAGCAGGACGGCGCCGGCGGGCAGGGCGCGCAGGGCGGCTCCGTAGAGGGGGCTGTCGGCGGGCAGGTACGCGTGGGTGACGAAGTAGTTCGCTCCCCAGGCCACCGGCGCGACGGCGGTCAGCACGACCCAGCGATTGGCTTCCATGGAAGCCAATATATAGCTTCCCGGGAAGCTATGCTGTCGGCCATGGACGACCAGCCCCCGCCGACACCGGACCGCGTGGCCCGCATCCAGACCGACTGGCGCCGCGAACGCCCCGACCTCGACGTCACCCCCCAGGGCGTCATCGGACGGCTGCACCGGCTGGCCGACCGCCTCACCGCGGAGCTGCACCTGGTGTACGACCGGTACGGACTCGGCGAGGGCGAGTTCGACGTGCTGTGCGCCCTGCGCCGGGCCGGCGCGCCCTACGAGCGCGCGCCGGGCGAACTGGCCGCGCACACCATGGTCACCACGGGCGCCATGACCAAGCGGATCGACCGTCTGGAGCGCGCCGGCCTGGTCACCCGCCGACGCGCGGACGACGACCAGCGGGGCCGCATCGTGGCCCTGACCCGCCCCGGACGCGAGCTGATCGACCGCGCCTTCACCGACCACATGCGCAACGAGCACCAGCTCCTCGGCCTGCTCACGCCCGCCGAGGCCGAGTCGCTGGAGGGGCTCCTCACGACCTGGCTCGGCCGCCTGGAGCCGCCCGCCCCGCAGTGAACCGCCCGGCCGGCCCCCGCCCCGTCCCCTGCTTCCCGCCCCCTGCCCCTGCCCCCGACTGCCGTCCGGCGCCCGGCGCCCGGCGTCGGACGCTTGCCGCGTACCGTCCGCTTGCCGCGTACCGTCCGGCGTTTGCCGTTTCGGCAACAGCGCTGGCCCGTCGGGCCGCGCTGCGCCACGGTGGGCGCATGGCCGACGACATCGCAACCGAAGTCCTTCCCACCGACGGTTCCCCCGCCGGTTCCTCCTCCGCCTCCTCCACGGGCCCTTCCTTCACCGACGGCTACGTCGGCGATCCCGCCGTGCGGGACGAATGGGACGGCCGCTACGCCGAGCGGCAGCGGCTCTGGAGCGGGCAGCCCAACGGGGCGCTCGTCGCGGAGGTCGCCGGCCTCGCCCCGGGGCGCGTGCTCGACGTCGGCTGCGGCGAGGGCGCGGACGCCATCTGGCTCGCCCGGGCCGGCTGGGACGTGACCGCCCTGGAGGTCTCGGGCGTGGCACTGGGCCGGGCCGCCGCCCACGCGCGGGACGCCGGGGCGGACGTCCGCTGGGTGCACGCCGGGCTGGCCGAGGCCGCGCTCCCGCCCGCCTCCTTCGACCTGGTCTCCGCGCAGTACCCGGCCCTGCTCCGCACCCCCGAGGGCGCGGCCGAGCGGGCCCTGCTCGACGCGGTCGCCCCCGGCGGCGTGCTGCTGCTCGTCCACCACGCGGGCATGGACGAGCCCCACGCCGGGCAGGCCGGCGGCTTCGACCCGGCCGACTACGTCTGGCCCTCGATGGTCGCCGCGCTCCTCGGCGACGACTGGCGGATCGAGGTCGACGAGGAGCGGCCCCGCGTCGTCCCCGACGGCGGCGCCGGCGCCCACCACACCCACGACGTCGTCCTGCGCGCCCGCCGCCTGCGCTGACGCGCCGGGCCGCGTATCGCGGGCGTATCGGAAAACGCATACGCCCGCGCGACACCCCGCCCGGTATCCATGGCGCCATGAACGACGACGCCTCCCCGGCCGTACGGCTCCCCCGAGCCCGCGCGCTCCTGCTCCCCGGCCTGCTCCTGCTCGCCGCCGCGGGCGCCCTCCTCGCCCTGCGGCGGCCGCTCATGATGTCGGCCCCGGCGTGCCTGGCCGGGCGGTGGGACCACTGCCTGGGCACCTTCAACGGCGTGGTGCTGATGACGCTGCTCACGGTGCCGCTGTCGCTGCTGGTCGCATGGGTCCTGGCGCGCCGCAGGCGGGCCGCCGGGGCTCCGGACGCGTGGCGGCTGTCGCTGGCCGAGGTGGGCATGGTCCACGGGACGGCGCCGTGGGTGTGGATGACGATGATGCCGGGCCCGGGCGCGGGCGTCGTGCCCGGCCGGGTGACCCTGGTGCCGCTGCGGGACCTGGTCACGATGGGGCCGCTGGGTCTCGGCGGGAACCTGCTGGTCTTCGCGGCGCTCGGGTTCTTCGCCCCGGTGCGGTGGGCGGCGCTCGCGTCCCCGGCGCGGCTGCTGGTGCTCGGGGCGGGCTGTTCGGTCCTGGTCGAGACGGCGCAGTACGCGCTCCGGCTCGACCGGGTGTCGTCCGTGGACGACGTCCTGGTCAACGCCACCGGGGCCCTGCTGGCCGGGCTCGCGTCGCGCCGCTGGTGGCGCGCCCCGGCCCCTGCGCCGGCGCCGGACCGGACTGCCTAGGCTGCGGGGATGCGCGTACTGATCGTGGAGGACGAGCCGTATCTGGCGGAGGCCGTCCGTGACGGCCTCCGGCTGGAGGCGATCGCCGCCGACATCGCCGGGGACGGCGACTCCGCCCTGGCCCTGCTCGCCGTCCACTCCTACGACCTCGCCGTCCTCGACCGCGACGTCCCCGGGCCCTCCGGCGACGAGGTCGCGCGGCGGATCGTCGCGTCCGGCAGCGGCATCCCGATCCTGATGCTCACGGCCGCCGACCGGATCGACGACAAGGAGTCCGGGTTCGCGCTCGGCGCCGACGACTATCTGACCAAACCCTTCGAGCTGCGGGAGCTCGTGCTGCGCCTGCGGGCGCTCGACCGCAGGCGGGCGTACGCGCGGCCGCCGGTCCGCGAGCTGGCGGGGCTGCGCGTGGACCCCTTCCGCAGGGAGGTCTTCCGCGACGGGCGGTACGTCGCCCTCACCCGCAAGCAGTTCGCGGTGCTCGACGTCCTGGTCGCGGCCGAGGGCGGGGTCGTCGGCGCGGAGGAACTGCTGGAGCGGGCCTGGGACGCGCACGCGGACCCGTTCACCAACGCCGTCCGCATCACCGTCTCCGCGCTGCGCAAGCGGCTCGGCGAGCCGTGGATCATCGCCACGGTGCCGGGCGTCGGCTACCGCATCGACACGCCCGGACCGCCCGGTGGCGGCCCGGCACCCGCCGGCGCCGGAGGAGCCCTCGGGGCCGCTGAAGCCGCCGGGACCGTCCGAACCGCGGAAGCCGTCCGAGCCTCGGAAGCCGCCGGCCCCGCCGGAGACGCCGGTGCCTAGGCGTCGCGGGCTCAGCGCCCGGATGAAGCTGGCCCTGAGCTACGCTGGCTTCCTGACCGTGGCCGGTGCGCTGCTGCTGGCGGTGGTGTGGGGCTACCTGCTGCGCTACGTCCCCGACCATCCGCAGGGCCTGCTCGGGATCTCGCCGAACCGCTACCTCCTGGTGCGCACCTTCGCCCCCGCCGCCGCGGTCGCGATGGGGTTCCTGCTGGTGTTCGGCCTGGTCGGGGGGTGGCTCCTGGCCGGGCGGATGCTCGCGCCGCTGACCCGGATCACGGCGGCGGCCCGGACGGCGGGCACCGGGTCGCTGGCGCACCGGATCCGGATGGAGGGCCGCGAGGACGAGTTCCGGGAGCTGGCCGACGCGTTCGACACGATGCTGGAGCGGCTGGAGTCGCACGTCGACGGGCAGCGCCGCTTCGCCGCGAACGCCTCGCACGAGCTGCGCACTCCGCTGGCGATCTCCCAGGCGCTGCTGGACGTCGCCCGCGAGGATCCCGCGCGGGACCGCGAGGAGCTGCTCGCCCGCCTGCGGACCGTCAACGCGCGGGCGATCGGCCTCACCGAGGCGCTGCTGCTGCTCGGCCGCAGCGACCGCGGCCTCACCGCCCGGGAGGACGTCGACCTCTCCCTCCTCGCCGAGGAGGCCGCCGAGACGCTGCTGCCCCTCGCCGAGCGGCGCGGGATAGGGCTCGACGTCACGGGGACGGCGGCGGGGACCAGCGGCTCCGGGGAGCTGCTGCTGCGGATGGTGACGAACCTCGTCCAGAACGCGGTGGTCCACAACCTGCCGTCCGGGGGCACGGTGACCGTGCACACCGGCACGGAGGACGGGGCGAGCGTCGTACGGGTCGAGAACACCGGCCCCCGGCTCGCCCCGGAGCTCGTGCCGACGCTCACCGAACCGTTCCAGCGCGCGACGGAACGCGCCCGCACCGACGAGCACGCCGGGGTCGGCCTGGGCCTCGCCCTCGTGCACAGCATCGTCCGGGCGCACGGCGGCACCCTCGCCCTGCTCCCCCGCCCGGCCGGCGGCCTCACCGTGACGGTCCGCCTCCCCGGCCCGCCCCGGACCCGCCGGAACGCCCCCGCGCCGCACGCTCCCGCCCGTACGATCGGACGATGATCGTCTCCGCCACGCTCGGCGCGCCCGCGACGCCGACCGCCCCCGCCCTCGTCCTCCGCCCCTGGTCCCCGGCGGACGCCACCGCGCTCCTGGAGGCGTACCGCGACCCCGGCATCCGCCGGTCGACGGGCTTCGCGGTGGAGGACGAGGGCGACGCGCTCGACTGGCTGCGCACCCAGGAGCGCAACCGCGCCACCGGCGTCCGCTTCGGCTTCGCCGTCCTGGAGTCCGGTGGCGCCTCCGGGGCGGGCGGGCCGGCGGAGGCGCCGCGGCTGGTCGGCAACGCCGTCCTCAAGCGGCGGACGCCCGGCGGACCGACCGCGGAGGTCGGCTACTGGACGGCGGCCCCGGCGCGCGGCCGGGGCGTCGCCTCCCGGGCTCTGGAGGCCGTCACCGACTGGGCCTTCGCGGCCTTCGGGCCCGGGGGCCTGGAGCGCATCGAACTCCTCCACCAGGTCGACAACGAGGCGTCCTGCCGCACGGCCCTGAAGTGCGGCTACGCCTTCGAGGGCATCCTGCCGTCGTCGCCGCCGGACTTCCCCCTCGACGGGCACCTGCACGTCCGCCCGCACCCCTCGTCCGGGGCCTCGGTCACTCCACGCCCTTGATGCGCCGCACCAGCAGCGCCCCGAGCAGGCCGAGGGCGGCGGCGACCAGGTACAGCGCGCGGTAGCCGCCGAGGTGGTTGACGAGCGGGGCGGCGAGGGCGGGGGCCGCGACCTGGGGCAGTGCGTTGGCGACGTTGACGACGCCGAGGTCCTTGCCCCGGTCCTGCGCCGTCGGCAGGACGTCCGTCATGAGGGCGAAGTCGACGGAGGTGAAGACGCCGAAGCCGATGCCGAGCAGGGCGGCGGCGACGAGCGCCCCGTTCCACGTCTGCCACCCCGCGAGCATCGCCGTCGCCGCGGCCATCAGGACGCCCGACCACAGCACGAACGGTTTGCGCCGTCCGATCCGGTCCGACCAGATCCCGCCGGCCACGACCGTGGCGAGCAGGGTCACGCCGTTCACCGCCGTCAGGACCAGCACGCCGGTCCCGGGGTCCGCGTGGTGCAGCCGGTCGCGCAGGTAGTAGAAGAGGTAGAGCAGCACGAGCGCGTTGCTCAGGTTGATCAGGAAGCGGGTCAGCCAGGCCCAGGCCAGATCGGGGTGGGCGCGGGGACTCAGCCAGAAGCCGGCCGCGAAGCCCCGCCGGGACCAGGCGGGCCGGTCGGCCGCGGCGAGCCGCAGGTCCGGGTGGCGGAGCACGTACGGGGCGATGCCCACCAGCGTGAAGACGGCACAGGCCAGGTACCCCGCCCCGATGCCGCCGGCCGCCGTCGCGAGGCCCGTCCCGGCGACCACGCCGAGGATCTGCGCCGCGCCCAGCCAGCCGCCCACGACGCCGCGTTGCGCGCGCGGCACCCGGTCCGGGACGGCGGCGGTGACCGCGGCGAAGGCCGCGTTGAGGGTCAGCTGGACCAGGCACCAGCCGGCGAAGAGGACCCAGACGGCGTCCGCGGTCCCGAGGAGCAGCAGGGACAGCGCGCCGCCCGCGGCCCCGGCCACGATCCACGGCGTGCGCCGCCCGAACCGGGACGTGGTGCGGTCCGACAGCGCTCCGGCCAGCGGGTTCGCCGCCAGCGAGACCACCGCGCCGACCCCGGTCACCCAGGCGAGCAGCGACTCCTTCGACAGTCCGGTGCCGGGGGCGAACCGTTCGGCCTGCTGGGCGAGCAGGATCTGCAGCGGCCCGTACCAGCCCACCCAGATCGCGCCGTTGGCCAGCGACAGGGCGGCCGTCCAGCCGCGGCCGACCCGTTCGGCCGGTTCCTCCAGGGCGAGGGCGGTCATGCCCGCTGCGCCCGCAGCGCGTCCCGCAGCCAGGCGTACGAGGCCTTCGGGGTGCGCGTCTGGGTGGCGTAGTCGACGTGCACGAGTCCGAACCGCTTGGTGTAGCCCTCGGCCCACTCGAAGTTGTCCATGAGCGACCAGACGAAGTAGCCGCGGACGTCGACGCCCGCCTCCGACGCCCGGTGCAGCGCCCTCAGGTGCCCGTCGTGGTAGGCGATCCGCGCCTGGTCGTCGAGGCCCTCGTACGCGCAGCCGTTCTCGGTGATCACGACGGGAGGCAGCCGGTCGCCGTAGCGGTCGCGGAAGGAGACGAGGAGTTCGGTGAGCGCCTCCGGGACGACGGGCCAGCCGAAGTCCGTGACCGGGTACCCCTCGATCTCCCTTACCGAGAAGGGAAGTTCGGAGGGGAGGGTGAAACCGGAGAACTCCACGTCCTCGGCGCGGGGCGCGCCCACCCTGGTCGGCTGGTAGAAGTTGATCCCGTACCAGTCGAGGGTGCCCTCGGAGATCACCTTGAGGTCGGCGTCCACGTCGCCGCCCGGCATGAGCTCGCCGAACCCGTCCGGGTAGCGGCCGAGCAGCAGCGGGTCGGAGAAGAGCCGGTTGAGGAGGATGTCGTACAGGTCGGCGGCCTCCGTGTCGGCCGGTTCGGCCGAGGCGGGCCACGTCGGGCCGTGGGAGTTGGCGATGCCGATGTCGGTGGCGCCCGCGGCGCGCAGGGCCCCCGCCGCGAGCCCGTGCGCGAGGAGCTGGTGGTGGGCCACCGGCAGCGCGTCGAAGAGCAGCTTCCTGCCGGGCGCGTGCCGGCCGAGCGCGTGGCCGAGCAGGGTGTGCTCGGCGGGCTCGTTGAGGGTGATCCACCGGGTGACGCGGTCGCCGAGCCGCTCCGCGACGACGGCCGCGTGGGCGGCGAACCGGGCGGCGGTGTCACGCTCCAGCCAGCCGCCCGCCTCCTCGATCCGCAGCGGCAGGTCCCAGTGGAAGAGCGTCGGCACCGGCCGCACCCCCTGCGCGCACAGCTCGTCGACCAGCCGGTCGTAGAAGTCGAGTCCGCCCGGGGCGAGCACGCGCGGCCAGGAGATCGAGAACCGGTACGCGTCCACGCCGAGGTCGCGCATGAGCGCCACGTCCTCGCGGTAGCGGGCCACGTGGTCGCAGGCCACGTCCGCCGTGGAGCCGTCCCTGATCCGCCCGGGCTCCCCGCTGAACGCGTCCCACACCGAGCGCGCGCGCCCCGCGACGTCGCCCTCGATCTGATGGGCGGCGGTGGAGACGCCCCACAGGAAACCGGGCGGGAACTGGGGAAGGGGGACCGTGGTGGCTGCCATGGCCGCGATCATCGGTACTGACCAGTACGTAAGTCAACACCTCTGCACAGAAACGCTCTTGAAGCATCAGAGCCCGCTCGCGGGCGGCCCGATCCGCGCGGTTCCCCTACGCCGGGCCGGCATGACGAGCGCTCTCATCGCCGGGGCCACGGGCTTCCCGGGCACGGAACCGGTGCGCCGGCGCGAGGGGTGGGCGCCCGGCCCGTCGCCACCGCCGCCGAACACGCCCGCGCCGCCGGGCGTGCCTGGCCGCACGCCGGCTTCGAGGAGCACCTGCGCCCCTTCCGCCTGGACGCCTGCGGGCTCCGGGAGACCGCGGCCGGGCTGATCGCGCTCCGGGCGCTTTCCCGCCCGCGCGCGGACGCCGACGGCCATCATGGACGGGCGACACCACCGAGGACCGACCGTCGAGGGGACCGGGATGCCGACCGGGATGCTGACCGGGATCGTGATCGACGCGGCGGACGTCGCCCGCATGGACGCCTTCTGGCGGAGCGCGACGCGCGACCTGACGGATGGGCTCCGCCTGCGGTGCGTGCCCGAGCGGGAACCGAAGGCACCGGTCAAGAACCGCCTCCACCTGGACCTGGCCGGAGGGCCGGACTGGCGCTCGGAGGTGGACCGCCTGCTGGACCTCGGCGCCACACGGGCCGACATCGGCCAGGGGGACGTCCCGTGGGACGTGCTGGCCGACCCGGAGGGCAACGAGTTCTGCGTCCTGCGGCCGGGCCACCCCGGGGTGCTCGCCGACGCCGGTCTCGTCGCGATCTGCCTCGACGTGGCGGAGGAGGAGCTCGGTGTCCAGTCGGCCTTCTGGGAGTCCCGGTCCGCCTGGCACTCCGCCGAACGCCACGACGGGGGCGTCCGGTTGCGCCGTGACCCGGTCGCCACGGTCTCCCTGGTGATGGGCCCGCCCGCGGCGCCCGGGGCCGGCCGGAACCGTCTGCGCCTGGAGGTCACCGCACGTGACGGCCTGCCGGGTGAGCACACCGACCCCGCCGGCAACGAATTCCACCTCACCCGCTGACCGTCCACGGCGGACGGAACCCCCGCGTCACGCCCTCCACCAGGGCGTTCGCTCCACGAGCCCGTCGGCACCGCGCACCCGCGTCCGCACCGCCCGCGCCCCTGCACCCCTCCCGTCACCCGTCACCCGTCACCCGTCACCCGTCACCCGTCACCGAGCATGATCAAAATCGGAATATGATCATCCGCTAGTCGCTACAGCGACACTCAAGGGGAGGAATTTTGAGTATGGATGACCGCATATCCGCACCCGATCGGCGAGGGAGGAGATTGCTGACGCGGAGGACGCTGCAGCAGGTGGCGCTCGGCACCGCCGCCGTACTCGCCTTCGAGATGGCTCTGGTCCTGGACAGCGGACTCGCCGTCGCGATGCCCTCCGACAAGCGGGCACCGGCCACCGCCGACACGCCTCACCCGACCGAGGCGGCCGATCTGGCGTCGGCGACGGTCGCGGCCCGCCTGTCGGGCAAGCGGGTGGAGGCGCTGTCCGAGCGCACGGAGTCGACCACGACGTGGGCGAACCCCGACGGGACGGTGACGACGGACTCCGCGTCGGGACCGGTCCGATTCCGGGACGGCGCCACGGGCGTGTGGCGGAACATCGACGTCGACCTGACAAAGTCTCCGGACGGTTCGATCGTCGCGAAGGACCACCCTCTCGGGCTGAAGCTGGGAGGAAGGACCCCCGCCAGGACGGCGGCGAAGGTGCGGGCGTCGGGCGCCGCGGGCGAGGCCCGTACCGCTCCGGTGCCGCTGGTCTCCCTGGACGCCGGTGGGGGCCGGTCGCTGGGTCTTTCGTGGCGCGGTGCGCTGCCCGAGCCCGCACTGTCGGGGACGACGGCGCGGTACGCGAACGTGCTGACGGCGACGGACCTGATCGTCGAGTCGACGCGTACGGGATTCGAGCAGTTCCTGGAGCTGAAGGACCGCAGCGCGGTCGACGCGAACGGCTCGGTGACGCTCACGCTGAACGCCGAGGGAATCGAGGCCCGTCAGAACGCCGACCGGTCGGTGACCTTCCTGGACGCCAAGACCGGCAAGCGGGTCGGTGTGCTGCCGGCGCCGGAGATGTGGGACGCCTCGGTCGACGAGAAGTCCGGTGAGCACACCCGCCGCGCGGACGTCGGGCTGAAGGTGACCCAGAAGGGCGGCGCGATCGATCTGACGCTGACGCCCGACGCGGCGTTCCTGGACGACCCGGCGACGAGGTTCCCGGTGACGGTGGACCCGGCCGTGAACATCGGGGCGAGCTTCGACACGTTCGTGCAGGAGGGCTACACCGCCGACATGTCGGCGTCGACCGAGCTGAAGCTCGGCAACAACGGCTCCGGGCAGGTCGCGCGCTCGTACCTGCACTTCCCGATGGCGCAGATCACGGGCAAGCAGATCCTGAGCGCGAAGCTGAACCTGTGGAACCACCACTCCTGGTCCTGCACGCCCTCGAGCTGGGAGGTATGGGACACCCCGCACGCCTCGACCGCCACCCGGTGGACCAACAAGCCCGGCTTCACCAACAAGTGGGCGACCTCGACGGCGACGAAGGGCTTCTCGTCCGGATGCGCGGACGGCTGGGTCTCGCAGGACATCAAGAACCTCGCCACCGCCTGGGCCGCCAACGGCAACACGTCCAACTCCATGGGCATCAAGGCCACCAACGAGTCCGACCCGTACTCGTGGAAGCGGTTCAACTCCGGCAACGCCGCCTCGAACACCCCGTACGTGTCCGTCACGTACAACACGATCCCGGTCGCCGGAAACCCGATGTCCGCCACTCCGGGCCGTGCCCACGGCGGCAAGAACTGGGTCACCACGACCACGCCCGCCCTGAAGTACGCCGTCACCGACGCCGAGACCACGACCCTGCGCACCAAGTGGGAACTGTGGGAAGGCACCACCAACCTGCTGGTCCAGGACCCGGGCACGCTCTCCCCGGTCACGAACAAGACGGTCTCCTACACGGTGCCCGCCGGCAAGCTGGTCAACGGCCGCACCTACTGGTTCAAGGGCCGCGCCTCCGACGGCAGCGCCTGGTCGAACTGGACGCCGTCGGTGTACTTCACCGTCGACACCACCAAGCCCGCCACCAGCACCACCACCTCCGGCGACTTCCCGGCCAGCACCTGGTCCGGCACCCCGGGCGCCGACGGCAAGTTCACCGGCGCGTTCTCCTTCAAGCCCCCGGCCGGCGACGTGGTCGAGGTGCAGTACAGGCTGGACGCCGGGGCCTGGCAGTCCGCCGCCACCACCGGTGCGACCGTCACCAAGACCCTGTCCTTCGCCGCGGGCAAGCACACGGTCACCGCGCGGACCGTGGACGCGGCAGGCAACGTCTCCGCGGAGACCGGCTACGTCTTCTACGCCGGTTCCGGAGCCGCCCTCCTCACTCCCGGGCAGGGCGAGCGTCCGGCGCGGCGTGTGGCTCTGTCGGCTGAAGGCCAGACCTCCTACACCGGTGTGACGTACCAGTACCGGCGTGGCGAGACCGACACCTGGAAGAACGTCCCGGTCGCCGATGTCCGCAAGGGGACGGAGACGGTGTCGTCGTGGCCGGTCCCGGTGACGAACGGCAAGCCCGCCGGCCTGACCTGGAACATCACCGACAGCCTGGCCGAGGACGGCCCGATCGAGGTGCGTGCCGCCTTCACCGACGGCACCACCACCGCGTACTCGCCTGCCAACGACATCACGGTCGACCGCAACGCCGGCACCGCGCCTTCCGAGGAGGCGGGTCCGGGTTCGGTGAACCTGCTGACGGGCGACTACACCCTGTCCGCAACGGATGTCTCGCTTCACGGGTTGTCGGTGTCGCGTACAGCGTCGTCGCGCCAGGCGGACGCGGGCGCGAAGCAGGAGGGGCAAGCGGCGATCTTCGGTCCGCAGTGGACCTCCGGCACCGTCGCGGAGATCACCGAGTCCGACTGGGCATACGTGAAGAAGACCTCCGCCACATCGGTCGCGCTGGTCGACGTCGACGGCGAGGAACTCGGTTTCACTGCCACCACCGGTGGCGGGTGGAAGCCCGAACCGGGAGCGGAGGACCTGACACTGACCGGTTCTCTGACCGGCTCGTTCACACTGAAGGACACCGAGGGCACCCTCACTGTCTTCACCAGGCAGGATGCCGCAGCCACCACCTGGCAGGTTGCCTCCAGCTCCATGGACGGCCTGGCCCAGTCGACGACCACGGTGATCTCCGAGACCGTGACCGCGACGGACGGCAAGAAGCTGGCCCGCCCGAAGCTGGTCATTTCCCCGACCTCGGCCGCCTCGGCCACGACGTGCACGGCGACGCCTGCCACGAAGGGCTGCCGGGCGCTGGAGTTCGTCTACGCCACTGCCACGACCGCCACCAGCGGCGTTTTCGGTGACTTCGCCGGCCAGGTGAAGGAGATCCGCGGCTGGTCGACCGAGCCGGGCGCGGCCACCGCAAGTACGAAGACGGTGCAGAAGTACGTGTACGACGTCGCGGGGCGACTTCGCGAGACGTACAATCCGCTGATCACGCCGGCTCTGAAGACGCAGTACACCTACGACGCGGCAGGCCGCGTCACCAGCCTCACCCCTGCCGGGCAGCTGCCGTGGTCGTTCACCTACGGCAAGGCCGGCAATGCCGCCACCGCCGGTGACGGGATGCTCCTCAAGGCCGGCCGTGCCGGTCTCCAGCAGGGCACCAAGGACGTCGAGTCAGGCACCGCCTCTACATCCGTCGTCTACGACGTTCCGCTCAGCGGCTCGGGGGCCCCGTACGCCATGAGCGCCGCGGACGTGCAGACGTGGGGTCAGACCGACGCGCCCTCCGACGCAACCGCCGTCTTCCCTGCGGACGCCGTCCCCGCCGCCCACTCCGGTGACGGCCTGGTCGCCGCGGACTACCGCCGCGCGACGGTCACCTACGCCAACGCCTCCGGACGCGAGGTCAACACCGCTGCGCCGGGTGGCCACATCTCTACCACTGAGTATGACCAGTTCGGCAATACCGTCCGCGAACTCACAGCCGGAAACCGTGCCCTCGCGCTCGGCGGAACCGCAGACGACCTGGCCACCCTCGTCGACCTCGGCATCAACGACCTGCCCTCTGCGGACCGAGCCGACCTCCTCAGCACCACGTCGGTCTTCGATGCCAAGGGCCAGCGTGAGCTGGAGGAACTCGGACCGCTAAGCCGTGTCATGGTGAACGGCGAGTCGTCCGTGGCCCGGTCCTGGACGGTCAACGAATACGACGCCGGCCGCCCCACCGACGGCACGGCAAAGGCCGAGGACCAGATCACCAAGGTCACCACCGGTGCCCAGGTCCGAGGCACCACCGCCATGGCAGACCCGCGCGTCACCCAGACCGTGTACGACTGGGTCAAGGGCCTGCCCGTCAAGACGGTCAAGGACCCGGCCGGCCTCGCGATCACCGACACCACCGAGTACGACGCTCAAGGCCGCGTGACCAAGCAGCTCCTGCCTGGTGCGACAGGGACCGACGCGGGCACCCGCGTGACCACCTACTGGTCCGCTACCGGCACTGGTGCCTGCGCTGGACGTCCCGAGTGGGCCGACCAGGTCTGCTCCACCGGCCCGGGCGGTCCGATCACTGGCGGCGGCACCAACCCGCCGGAGCTGCCCGTGACCACCACCGAGTACGACTGGTGGGGCAACGTAGCAAAGCTCATCGAAACCGCCAACGGTGTCACTCGCACCACCACCAGCACCTTTGACGCTGCCGGCAGGCCGACTCGAACCCTCATGACCGGCGGGGCGGGCCAGGCCGTCCCCGAGACCACGCTCGAGTACGACCCGGCCACCGGCCAGGTGGTCAAGACGACCTCCCCGACCGGCGGAACGATCACCAAGGAGTACGACAAGCTCGGCCGCCAGGTCTCCTACACCGACGCCGACGGCGGGGTCACCACAACCGAATACGACCTGCTCAACCGCCCGGTCAAGACGACCGACTCGGCACCGTCCACGGTCACCTACACCTATGACACGGCTGTGGACCCGCGTGGTCTGGCCACGAAGACGACCGACTCCATCGCCGGCGACTTCGAAGCCCGCTACGACGCCGATGGCTCCGTGACCTCGGAAAAGCTTCCCGGGGGCTACACCCTCACCGTCGAAGAGGACACCACCGGCGCCACTCTGTCCCGGGTCTACACCCGTGACAGCGACGGCCAGGTCGTTTACTCCGACACCGTCGAGGAATCCGTCCACGGCCAGGTCATCCGCCACTCCGGCTGGTCCGGTCAGGAATACGCCTACGACGCCGTCGGCCGCCTTGGCCAGGTGAAGGACACCGTCGGCGAGACGTGCACCACCCGTACCTACAGTTTCGACCAGCGCACCAACCGAATCGGCCTCACCACGGCTGAAGGCGCGGCCGGAGCGACCTGTCCCGTCTCCGGAGGGACCACCACCACCCACACCTACGACAGCGCCGACCGCATCACCGACACCGGCTACGTCTACGACGCCTTCGGTCGCACCACCGCACTGCCCGGTACCCAGATCGGCTTCTACGCCAACGACCTGGTCCACCAGCAGACCGCCGGCAACCAGCGCCAGACCTGGCAGCTCGACGCCGGTCTGCGCTTCCGCTCCTGGACCGTCGAAGAGAACACCGACGGCACCTGGACGCAGACTGCGGCCAAGGTCAACCACTTCGACAGCGACGGCGACAACCCCCGCTGGATCACCGAAAATCCCAGCGACGGCAGCATCACCCGCAACGTCGACTCCGCCTCGGGCGACCTCGCCGCCACCACCGGCAACACGAGCGGCACCGTCCTGCAGCTGACCAACATCCACGGCGACATCGCCCTCCAGCTCCCGCTGGACACGGCCGAAGCCCCCCTGGTCCTGGACAGCGACGAGTACGGCAACCCCCGCACCGGCCAGCCCGCCAGCCGCTACAACTGGCTCGGCGGCAAGCAGCGCTCCAGCGAGACCCTCACCGGCCTCACCCTCATGGGCGTCCGCCTCTACAACCCCACCACCGGACGCTTCCTCTCCCTCGACCCCGTCTACGGCGGCAGCGCCAACGCCTACGACTACGTCAACGCCGACCCGCTGAACTCCTACGACCTCGACGGAAGGTGGAGCTGCGGCTGGTGCAAGAAGGGGTGGAACAAGTTCAAGAAGAGCCGCTTCGGCAAGCACGTCCGCAAGTACCGCAAGGTCTACGGCGGAGTCGCGGCCTTCGGTTTCACCATCGTCGGCGGGGCCTGCATCGCCGCGACTGCGGGTATCTGCGCGGGCGCCGGCGGCCTGATCATCGGTGCAGCCATCGGTGCAACCGGCGGCGCGGCCAACTACCGCATCGCCAACTCCAAGCGCACCCGCTCCGGCTACTACAAGCGGATGGCATTCGGCGCGGCGACCGCCTTCGGCGGAGGAGTATGGAGCCGATACCGGCTGCGCGGCGCCCCGCAGAGCCCCAAGCGCTGGATCGACTCCTTCCGGCGCGAGAAGAGCTGGGGCAAACACCGACGCAAGGTCAACGTCCACTGGGGATTCGGCACCAGATGGATCCGATGAGCACGTCACGATAATCCGCGACCCTGACTGCTCAACGCGAGCGATGACTCGCTAGCGTCACCACAGGGGGCCGACTGACCGAAGCCGGTCGGCCCCCTCACCACACAGGAAGAACCATGACCGACGCGACACCCTCACGATTCATGCGACTCGTCCTGCGCATGGACGCCCTCGCCATGTCCAGAATCGGAACGCTTACGCTGATCCCCGTCCTGATCGTGCTGGTCACCACCGACACCCTCGTGGGCTACGTGGTGACGGGAGTTCTCTTCTCCACCATGGTGGCCGTTGGCGTGGCCGGCCGCCGCCACGAGCGACGCAACGGCCGGCCCCCTCAAAGCTGAAGCACCCGAGCCCACCACCTTCGCGGCGGCCCCGGGCTTCGTTCCGCGCACGTGCCGATGCCCTGCCGGGCAGTGTTCGAGGGGCCGGGCTCGGTGAGACCGGCGGGGATCAGGGGGCATCGGACGTCTGATCCCTCCAGCGTCGTGCGGGGGCACCGCCTCGCGCGGAGCGCCGCAGACGCGTCGGCGGCAGCGCAGGGGTCGACCGGGTCGCCTACGCGCTCGGCACCCTGAGCCGGACTGTTCACGGCGAGCCGGCGAACGTGACGACATTCGTGGTGCGGCGGTTCGTCGACCAGGGCCTCCTGGTCGACCTGAGCGCGAACCTGCACCATCCCTACCAGGTCGCGGAGGTCTGCCGGCGCGAGGGCCTGGCGGACCTGGCCGCCACCGACACCCCGCTCGGACCGGAGCAGGCAACCGCCCGGCTCGGGGGCACAGGGTCGATTTCGACCACATGGTCCGGGAAACACAAGCGCCACGGCATGAATGCGCAGGTCCTCACCGACCCGTTCGGCCGACTGCTCTGGGCATCACCAGTCCTGCCCGGCTCCACTCACGACCTGACCGCTGCGCGAAATCACGGCATCGTCGACGCGCTTGCCGGCGCGGGACTGAAGTGCTGGGCGGACAAGGCCCACCAAGGCGCCGACCGGCTCATCCGGGTCCCTTTCCGGGGTCGCCGGCTCAAGCGGTGGAAGCGACGGCACAACAGCAGCCATGCCCAGATCCGGTGCGTCGGCGAGCAGGCCATGGCCGCGCTGAAGGGCTGGCGCCTCCTCCGGAAGCTCCGCTGCGGCACCAACCGGATCACCGACATCGTGAAGGCCGTCCTCGTCCTCCACCACACCTCAACATGGGGTTGGAAAAGGCTCAGTCTGGGCGTGCGCGACCAGAAGGCCAGGGGCAGGGACGCGTGTCGAGGAACGGTGTGGACTGGCCCCGCCTTGGGTGTGATGACGCTGACGCATGTACTGGGCAACCTGTCTGACCGCCTTGATACAACCTCGTCATGACGTACAGATTCACCGCTCGCGTCGCCACCACGGAAATCGATCCTGACGGCTACTTCACCGAGGCCGCCCTCGCGGAAGGCGAGGACGGCAGCGGCTTCATCCTGATGTTCACGGCGGGGGAGGAAGAGCCCGACGAGCAGGAGGTCGCGCTGGGAATGGACACGCACTGTCTCGTCACCGCCGGCCAGGGCACGGCCTACGGGTGCGTGCGCGAAGCCATCCTGGACGGCAACGTCCTTCGTATCTCGCTGGATCCCGAGGCACTGGAGAGCCTCCGGCTGGACAACGGCGAGATCGAGGCCGTCCTGGAGGCGCCGACCGAGGACGTGGCCCGGTTCCGCGAGATCCTTGCCCAAGTGCTCGCCTACGGGCGGGCGGACGCCGTGCCTACGAGACTGACCGTCGTGTGAGCGTCATGACCGGACGCCGCGATTGGTCACTCGTCGCTCAGAGCAGGCTGGCCCAGGGGGCGTCGTCCGGTTCGGGTTCTTCGAGGTGGAGCATGCGGCGAACGCAGCACAGGAGCCCCGGTTCACCGGATCCCGCGGCGGCGGCCATCCACGGCAGGGCGTCCATGGCTTGTGCGCGTACGTCGGTGGCGAGGATGTCGAAAGTGTGGCGGAGGTCCTCGGGGACCGGTACGTCGGTGAGGCAGAGCCAGCCGATCGCTGCGGCCAGGCGGGTTTCGGGGGCCAGTGTCCGGTCTTGCCACCGCTCACGGATCCACAAGGCGGTCGGCGGGTGGGGGTCGGCCCGGCTGGTCTCGGCGGCGGCAAGGAGCAGGGCGGCGCTGACCAAGGCGTCACACTCCTTGGCGAGCCTGGTGGCGAAGGCGGTTCGGACCGTGTGGTCGGGGTCGGCGGCGGTGGCCAGAGCGTAGGCGGCATCGATGCGGAGGGTGGGGTCGGGGTCGTCGAGAAGGGGCAGGAGTACGGGGGTTTCGGCAGTGATCGCAGCGCGGGCGGCGGCGACCGACCAGCCTGCGGGGTAGCCGGTCACCTCGACGCCGTAGTCGTCGTAGTCGTCGGGAGCGTGGCGCCGCGGATCGGTGCGGTGCACAAGGAGTTCATCGCGGGAGGCGATGCCGAAGTGCCGGGCGCGGGCCGGGGCGGAGAGTACGCCGAGGGCGTCGGCACGGTGTGGGTGATGGACATCGGTGGCGATGGGGATGAGGAACGGTACGGCGAGGGCTGCTGCCGCCCGGCTGTCGTTGGCACACAGACCGCCAAGCACGCCCGTCGCGCGGCGAGCGGAGGTGTCGCCGGTGTGCAGCCGATGAGCGGCCTCCCGGGCACGGTCCCCGTGGGGGAAGTTCCTCCACGGGACGGCGTCGAGGAGGAAGGCGCGCTTGGTCTCGGGCCGGATGCCGGCCACCACCGCCCGGACATCGAACGCGCCTCCCACGAACGAGGCGAGATCCGCTCCGTCCACCAGCGCACGGCACATCGCGAACGTCGGGTCAGTCCGCCAGTCCCCCACACCACACCCCCAGCGTCGAAATTTCCAGAGACTCGATCATGCCTTCCCTGACCGCCCCGACAGCCGCCTGCCAGACGTCCAGAACACCGCCCGGCACATGCCGAAATCCGGAAACCCCCTGCTCAGGGCGAACCTTCCGCCATCGGCGGGCCAGTCATCATGCTCAGCCGCCGACTAGGGCGTGTGTCGGAAGTGCTTTAGGTTGGCTGCTGTGAGTGCGCGGGGGCGGAGTTACCGATACGTCGGGCCGGTGGAGCTGAAGGCTGCGGTCCGGCCTGGCAGCGGCGGGTGCCCGATCCGCTCGGCGGCTGACTTCGACGGTTGGATCACTGAGCGATCGGCAGCAGAGCTGACCGAACCGTTCACCTTCGTGGTCGCCACGGACGGTGTGCTTCGGCTGGCGCCGCGGCGAAGCGGGCACGTGGCCTGCGCTGGTGGGGGCATGGTTCTCAGTGCCGGCGAAATCAGCTTCACGCGTGAGGCACGCTGGTGGACCGTGGGAGAGGTCAGCAACCAGTCCACCGGATACTGCCCGGACGTGACCTCCTGGCCGGCAGTCGCTCACGCTCTGGACGACGTAGAACTTGGGCGACCCTCCGCCTTCACCCACGAGGTGGTGTTCCGGCGGTGCCCCGACTGCCAGGAGCACAACATCGTGCGCGAGGACGACTTCGTCTGTGTCTTCTGCGTGTGTCTTCTGCGGCAGCGATCTGCCGGCGATGTGGAACGTGGATCCCACCGCGTGATGGCTAAGGATCACAGCCACTCGTTGATGGCCGCGACGAGGACGGTCGCCTCGTAGCAGACCGCGAGCTTGTCGTATCGCGTGGCGACGGCGCGGTTCCTCTTGAGGCGGTTGATCCCGCACTCGACCGCGTGACGTTCGCGGTAGTCGACCGGATCGAAGTGCGGCGGTCGGCCGCCCTGGGGGCCGAGCTTTCGGCGGTTGCGTGCTTGGTCGGCCTTGTCCGGGACGGTGCAGCGGATGCCGCGGCGCCGCAGGTAGGCGTTGTTCTTGCGGGAGGCGTACGTCTTATCACCCCGCACCCGATCGGGCCGGACGCGCGGCCGACCCGGCCCGATGCGGGGCACTCGGACCTTGTTGAGCACGGGTTCGAACTGCGGCGAGTCCCCGCGCTGCCCGGCCGTGATCACGATCGCCATGGGCTTCTGGCCCTGCTCCACGGCCAGGTGCAACTTGGTGGTGAACCCGCCGCGTGAGCGGCCCGGTCCGTGATCATCGGGCTCGGTGGAGACATCGCCCGGCGGTTCCTTCTGCAGGCCCCCCTTCTTGCGGGCCCCAGCCGCGTGCTGATGAGCACGACAGACCGTGGAGTCGACGCTCAGGTCCCACGTGATCGCATCCTTCACGTCGGCCAAGGACTGCAGCCGGGTCATGATCCGGTGCCAGGTTCCGGTCCGCTGCGACCGGCGGAACAAGTCGTAGACCCGGCCCCACGGCCCGTACTCGACGGGCGCGTCCCGCCACGGCACACCGGTACGGACCGAAACCGTACACCGTCGATCAACCGCCGCCGAGATCAGACAGGCGGCCGGCCCGCCTTCGTGCCCTTCGGCAACAACGGTTAGTAGCCGTGCTGTACCGGTCCCTCCGGCCGCAGGTCGATCTGCCGGGCCAGCCATTCGCCCCGCTCCATGTCGCCTTCGCGAAGGTGGATGAAGAGCGTGTGATCCGTGGAGGGAATCTCCTGGTAGATGTCCTGGCTGTTGATGGCGATCTGGACGCGGGCGTCCTTGTCGCGTTCCCGCAGGCCGAGCTCCGCGACGGCGGGCCAGGCAAAAAAGTCCCATTCGAGATACCCGGTCCTGGAGCCGACCAGACGGATGAACGTCTCCTCGACCAACCTGGCCGGCCGGGTCTCCAGGCAGAACGACACGGGGAGCAGGGACGTCCTCACCCACAGATCTCCCGCCGCGATACCGCGCTTGATCTCGTCGTTCGCCACGGTCCCGTAGTGATCGACCGCGCTCACCACTGCCCCGGGGAGAGAGGCCGCCATGGCCTGCGCCTCCGCCAGGGGCAGCTCCCGGATCTCCGCGGTGACCACGTAGTCCTCCAGGGGAGTAACGAGGTCCAGCAGGCGTCGCGCGGCCCGGTGGACGGTCGGAAGGTCGGCGGTCCGCAGGACCGGCAAGGCGCTCGATGTACTCATGGCCGCTCACCCTGACACGTCCGGCCACGTTCATGCACACCAGGGCGTGTATCGGGCGGTGCGCCACCGTGATGCCGTCATGCGAAACTCCTGAGGCGAGAGAGCAAGGGGGGTCAGCGGGCGAGAATCGCGGCGACCACGACGAGGGAGACGTCGCCAGCGAGGCGCTGCGGGCTGCCATCCGTGAGACGAAGGTCGGCGGATTGCAGTGGGAGGCCACCGGCCTGTTCCTGGTCACCATCGGCGCCGCATCAGCGGCCTTGCCTTCGGTATTCTGCCCGACCTGAGCGTCGGCCGGGCAGTCCGAGTGGCGGCATGACCTGTGTCCTGTCGCATTCAGCTTGTCTGTGGATCTTGTTTCCAGCTGGAGGGCCGCCACGTCGAGTGAGAACGCTCGGCTCGGGATTCTCAGTGCATCCGGCTTCTGCGGAAGCCGGGCGATGCGAGCCGACTCCCCATAGGACCGCCGGGAGGAACCTCTGGCCTGGTCGTGGCGCAACGTGGGCTCACGGGCTGTGAGCCAACTGGATGAAGTCGGGAAGACGCGCTATCTGGTCCTTCATGACTACGGCATGGGCGGTCTGTGGCGGTGGGTGTGGGCGGACTCTGCCGAGGAGATCGTCAGTGCCTGCGCCGAAGTTGAGGTGATCAGGAACCCGGACGCCGTGAGACGTGCCGAGACATGGGACTTGGAGGAGGTCCATCTTGACGCTCCGGATCCGAATCCGCTGTCCAGCTTCCGCGTGAAGAGGGATGCCCAGCGTGGTCAGCCCGGATTCGCCGTCCTGGTGAGACGGGACCGCGTCTACCTGCGCCGGCCGGAGTTCGAGGACGGAGAGGTCTTCTTGATGGAGCTCGGGCCGGACGGACGGCGGTTGCGGCAGGTGGAGATCGGTCCCGACGGTGGTGCGGTCAGGACGAGTGTCGAGGACTGGCCGTTCAACGCGCCGTTCGATCTTCATGATCCGCAGTATCTGGCTATGGAGATCGGCCGGGGTGACTTCGAGGCGGCATGGCAGCGAGTCATCGCGCCAGTACCAGCCCGTGAAGTGCCGCTGCCCGCGGTACGACGTTAACCGCCGCACCGGGAGCACCGACTCGAACCGAACCCGGGACACCGCCTCCAGCACGGACCTCCGCAGCCCGCCACCCTCAGCATCAGCATCAGCCACTCGACATCGACCAGACCGAGATCCATCGCCACCCCCGGCTCGGCGTACCTGCCGAAACGGCCGTGACAGGTACCGCGAGAACCAGACCAGGAAAATGAGATCAAACCCCACGTACGGGGCAAACGTCGTCGCTCAGCGCGCGACACACTGAGAATCCGACAGCTTCAACGCGACAGGACAGCTCGAAAGCTGAAGCGCACAATCACACTGCATCGTCGGTGACAACAACCCTGCCGGTGTGACAGCTATCGTGCCTCGGCTCATGCCGGCCGCACGGCCACTGCGCGGCGGGGGGCTGGTCTACAACTCGAAGGCGATGCGCTCGATGTCGGTCAGCTCGACGTCCAGGCCGGGGGCGCGCTGTCCGCCGTCGCGGAAGTAGACCTCGCCGAGTACGTCGGCGGTGGCCTGCTGGAGCTCGCGGTCGGTGGCGCCGGCGGTCTGGGCGTCGAGGAGGCGGGCGGCGTGGTGGGGCGGGAGGGCGAGGGTGAGGTGACGCATACGGGCGTCGTCGGTACTGCCCGGGGCGGCGGTGAACCCGAACCGCGCACGGACATCGATCATCAGGCCCTCGGAGGTCGAGGCGGCCTTGCGGGCGTGGGCGCGGACCTGCGGCTGCCAGCGGCGGCGGACCTCGGCGGACATGCGGGCGGCGAGCCCGGCGCGGGGCCGCTTGATCTGGTCGCGGACGTAGCGCTCCACGGTGCGCTGGGAGACCCCGAGGAGGGCCGCGACGGCGCGGGTGCCGCCGTGCTGGCGTACGAGGTAGCGCACCTGGGCGCCGGCGGACTTCGGGGCCGGGCGGGTGAACGCGTCCTGGAGGGCGTCGTGCAGGGCGGCGTCGATGGTCACAGACGGGATCCTTCTACAGGTGGGACGGCAAGCCGACACGAAGGAGAGGGCCTGGATGGCGGTCTGAACGCTTCCCGCGCCTCGCCGAACCAGGAGGGGCCCGGAGCCAGGCAGAGGGGCCGTCAGGAGGTTTGGGCGGCCCGGCGGTACTGCCTCCAGAGGGTGGACCTCCTGGGCGCCGGGCCTCGCCCGCGCACGCCATATCGGCACGGGCTGAACCCGACCCTACGGCGCGGTCCGGGCGCGGTGGGGTCGGTACCGGGGTCCGCGGGACCGGCCCCGCGCGGACGCCGGCCGGAGCTCGGCGCGGCCGCAGGGCGGTCCGGGGCGGCGGTCCACTCCGCTGCGGCGGCGAGACCGACGGCGGTGCGGGCCCACCGGTCGGGCGGGAGGCAGTCGGGGACATCGGGACCGGGACCGAGAGGACTGCGTGGGGCGGTATCCACCCGCCCGGTCTGCGTGAAGCTCTGCTGTCAGAGCCCAGTTGGCCTGGCTGGCCGTGTACGTGCTCCGAGAGGAGCCCAGCGGCGAAGCGAGTGGACACTGTGTTTCGGGCGGGCGTGCGACGCATCAAAATCGGGGGTGTCGGGGTCGCTGGAAATGGGGTCTGCCGCGGTCTTCGCAGCCCCTGGGCTGCCCTCCGAGGGCGGTGTGCGATCTCCGGGGCCGGCGGCCTTCGAGCAGGCACCCACCCGCCCGTCCACGCCCTCGGCGAATAAGTTCTGACCTGCCATTTTACCTAGATCCGCCTAGGCTGGAGGTCCCGCTGGGGACACCATTGAGGGGGACTTAATGAGTGACGCCGACAACCCGTACGACGCCAGCCACATCCAGGTACTGGAGGGGTGGGAAGCTGTTCGCAAGCGGCCCGGGATGTACGTGGGCTCGACCGGCCAGCGTGGCCTGCACCAGATCGTGTTCGATGTCGTGGGCCGGGCGGTCAATGAAGTCCTGGCCGGCCGTGCCAGCACCGTCGGCGTCACCCTCACACCCGACGGTGGCGTACGTATCGCCGACGACGGGCCGGGTATCCCCGTTGAGGCTGCAGGGAACACTGGCGGCTCCGACCTCGAAGCTTTGCTGACCCAGATGCACCCCGGGGCGGAGCCAGGCGGCCGCCACGCTGTGGCCATGAGCCTCTTCGGTATTGGGCCCTGCGTCACCAACGCCCTGTCGAGCCGCCTGACAGCCGAGGTGCGGCGTGAAGGAATCCACTGGGTCCAAAAGTACGCGCGCGGTGTCGCGCTCACCCCACCCACCAGCGCAGGACCGGCGACCAGAGGCGGGACCACCATCTCCTTCTGGCCCGACACCGACATCTTCGAGACGACGGAGTGCTCGTTCGACGTGCTGGCCGAGCGTTTCAGGGAACTGGCCTTCCTCAACCGGGGCCTGGACATCACTCTGACCGACGAACGCCCCCCGATGGGATCCCGAACGGAGCGGTACCGGTTTTCGGGCGGGGCCCGGGACTTCGTCACCTTCCTCGACGCGCAGGCGGGAGCTCCCGTCCACCCGGACGTCATCGGCTTCGAGCGGGAGGATCCGCGGATCGCCGGAACGGTCGAGGTGGCCCTGCGGTGGGGCGGCTCCCACCAGGAGCGGCTCCAGAGCTACGCCAACAGCGAGCCCACACCCCACGGCGGCACGCACACGGCCGGGTTCCGCGACGGGGTGGCGGCCGCGGTCAACGCCCACGTGCGAAAGCGGCGGCTCCTGGCAAAGACAGAGCCCGATCTCAGCGTCGACCAGACCGGCGACGGCCTGACGGCCGTCGTGTCGGTCAAGCTGGACCACCCCGAGTTCTCAGGATCCACGCGCGGCATGCTGGGCAACGCCGCAGTGCACACCAGCGTCGCCGAGACCGTACGAGAACACCTCGGCACATGGCTCGAGAAGCACCCAGAACAGGCCACGGCCATCATCAGCCAGATCATTCAGGGCGCTCGCCAGGGCTAGGCAGATTCTTACGGATCACTGCACAAGACCCGAGCTGTGGGTGGTGTGATGGCTTCATGCGACCTGAGCACTGTGTGACCAGGAACCACATCGAGGTGTGGCAAGAACGCGTGCTGCCGTCGGGGCCGGAACGGATCAGGTTCAAGACGGTGCTGCGCGGCTCCCTCCTGCCGATCCTGGTCTGGACCGGAGTCGCGTGCTTCGTATCCTTCGTCTACGACCCGCTCGTAGCGACGGTCCTCGGCGGTCTCTTCGCGTTGTCGTTCCTCGTGGGATTCGCGATGCGCCGCAGGGCGAAGCACTCGGTCCGCTGCAGCGTCTACGGCGCGCTGGGCGGGGTGCTCGACAAGTCCATGACTGGGTTCTGAGGCGTTGGGGCACAGGTGGCCCCTCGTTGTATTGAGCGTGTTGACCGACGTCCAGTGGGCCAGGATCGAGCCCCTGTGGCCGGACCGGACTCCCCGCCGAGGGGGAAGGCGGCGTGATCATCGGCAAATGATCGACGCGATCGCCTGGAAGTACCGGACCGGATCTCCGTGGATGGATCTACCCGCGGAGTTCGGCTCGCGGAAAGGCGCCTACAGCCGTCTGCGGAACTGGGCGATCGACGGGACCTGGGAGCGAGTGTTCACCACCCTGCCGGCCCAAGCAGAGGCCGATGAGGACCTGAGCCGGGTGGTATCCGTCGACTCCACGGTCGTTCGGGCACATCAGCATGCGGCTGGAACCGCCGAGCCAGCGGACCACGCCATCGGACGCTCCCGAGGCGGGCTGACTACGAAGATCCACCTTGCCGCCGACGGCAACTGCCGGCCGCTGGCTTTCGTGCTTACGGCCGGACAGGCCGGCGACGCGCCCGCCTTCACTGAAGTGATGGCAAGTCTGCGCGTCCCCGCCGTGTCGGGCGTCCCCGGATTCGGCCCGACACGGTTCCGGCCGACAAGGTGTATTCGTCCCGCGCCAACCGGGCTTCTCTTCGAAAGCGCGGGAGCCGCTGCACGATCCCGGAGCCCGCCGACCAGGCCGCCCGCCGCAAACGGCGCGGGAGGCCGGCGGGCGGCCTCCGGCCATCGACCGCGAGGACTACAAGGCCCGGCACGCGGTCGAGTGCGGGATCAACCGGCTCAAGCGCAACCGAGCGGTCGCCACCCGGTTCGACAAACTCGCCGTCCGCTTCGAAGCCCCCGTCCTGATCGCCACGATCGGCGAATGGCTGTGACCGGCCCGAGCCGTCGGTTCCTCATGCCATGCTGACCGCGACCAGGGTCGACAGGGTGAGGGAGAGACCACGAGGGGGGCTCAGTACTACGGCGCCGACAGCGAGAACGGCAACCGCATCGAAGGCCCCTCCGAGGACGCGCTGTTCATGATGATCAGCGACCTCAACGACTCCGACAACACCTTCGTCGTCGTCCAGCCCGACGAGGACGGCCCCGTCTGGTTCGCCTCCGTGGCCGTCCTGGACGGAAACGGCTACGAGATCGTTCGCCGTGACACCACCCGCAACGAACACGAGGTCACCACGGCGACCAGCATCAACGACATCGCCCGCGACCTCACCATCTGGATGGCCGCCCGCGACTTCCCCGGACAGCCAAACAGGCAGGTCAGCGCGTTCTAAAACACCGTCTAGGCCGGTGCCGTGACCGCTCGCCTGATGCGGTCTCCGACAAGACGCTCGGCCACCTCCAGCGGGTACCAGCCGGCGCCGGTCACCTCGGACTCCTGAATGCGTCCGACATCACCGCGGACCGTGGTGAAGGCGTATCCGATGTCCAGGTGGTAGTGCTCCGGCTCGTCCTTCTCGGGCCGGGCCGGCACCTTGCCGTACTCGACGTAGACAGGCGTCGGCGAGACCACGGAGACCTGCCGGGGGTCCATGCCGGTCTCCTCCGTCAGCTCGCGCACCGCCGCCTCGACCAGCGAGGTGTCGGTCGGCTCAAGGTGACCGCCGGGCTGAAGGGTGAGGTCGTATGCGAGGTGCTCGATGAGCAGTTCCCCAGCGCGCCCGGTCGTGCGCTAAAGGTTGCCACCCTCGGCGATTCGGCCAACCTCCTTACCTGTCAGCACCGTTGGAAGATCCGGGTCGATGCATCCGCCACGCTCCGACACGCGCCGAATCTCGGGGATCCCGCCGAGACCGAAAAACACCAGTTCGATATCCCGGCGCGGTCGTTGAGCTACCCGACCGCCCCACGCGACCGTCCAGGAGGAACCGCCGTTGACCTCGACTCCCGTGAACGATCAGCACAAGACCACACCGCCTCCTCCGCCGCCGGCGGAGATCACCTACACCGGGCAGTACTCCATCAACCCGCTCGCCGAGGTGTCCTTTTGGCGGATGTGCGCGCAGATTCCCGCCGTCCTGGGCCGGATCGCGCGGCTTTCCTGGCGGATCGACCGGGGGGCCGTGCAGCTGCTTCTCGGCTGCCAGCTGGTCACTGGCGTCTCGGCCGCCGTGCTGCTGACGGCCACCGCCCGCGCCATGGAACCCGTGCTCGGAGCCGGTTCCGCCGGAGACCGCCTGCGGGGTGCCCTGCCGGCGCTGCTCGTGGTGACGGTCGCCGCCGCCGTGGCTCGGACAGCGGGAGCGGTGGCCTCGTACGCGGGGCGGCGGATCACGCCGCGGTTGACGACGGAGATGGATTCGGCGCTGGTCGAGGCGGTGTGCCGAGTGGAGGCGGCTGCGTACGCGGAGGACGGTTTCTCCGACCGGCGTGAGGCGGCCGAGATGGGGGTGATGCGCACCCACGTGATGGTGGCCGACGCGCAGCAGTTCGTGTCGGCGGTGATCCGCCTGGTCACCGCCGGTGGCGTGCTGTCGGTGCTGAACCCGCTGATGCTGCCGCTGCTGCTGCTCGCCGTGCTGCCGGCCGGTGTCGGGGCCGTGCTGAGCGCGCGGGTGGACTACGAGATCCACTACGGCAACATCGCGGATCGCAACGTACGCGGCATGATGCGCTGGTGGGCCACCGAGTCCAAGTACAGCGACGAGGTCCGCGCGAACTCCATGGTCGACTATCTCGTCTACTGGTACCGGGCTCTGTCGGACCGGTGCGATCGGCGCACCCTGGCCGCCGCGCCACGAACCCTGCGGATCGCTCTGTTGTCCGCGCTCGCCGGTGGCATCTGCCTGGCGGCGACGTGGGGTGCACTGGCGTGGCTGGCGGTCTCCGGCCGGATCGACCTCGCGGTCGCCGCGACGGCCGTGATCGCGGTGCAGACCATGCTCGCCGCCTTGACCCAGGTCGTCACCGGCGGCGCCGCGGTGTTCCACACCAGCCTGTACCTCGGCGACATGCAGAGCTTCCTCGACGAGGCCGCCGACCGCGCGCCCCGGCGGGGTCCTTGCCGTCTGGCCGCGCCGGTGGACGAGATCCGTCTGGAAGAGGTGGTCTACCAGTACCCGGGCAAGGACAAGCCCGCCGTCGACGGCGTCTCGCTGACCCTGCGGCGCGGCCAGATTCTCGCGATCGTCGGGACGAACGGTTCCGGGAAGAGCACCCTGACCCGGCTGCTGACCGGCATCTACCTGGCGGACAAGGGCACGGTCTCGTGGAACGGCATCGACCTCGCCGACGCCGACCCGGCCTCGGTCTGGCGCCTGACCGGCCTGGTGCCGCAGATCTTCGGGCAGTGGCCGCTGCGCCTGCGCGAGAACGTGACCCTCGGCCAGCCGCGTACCCACGACGACGCACTGGTGTGGGAGGCCGTCGACGCGGTCGGGCTGCGCGACGCCGTCGAGGACCTCCCCGCCGGTCTCGACACCCTCCTCGCCCGGGACCTGTGGGGCGGCACGGAGCTCTCCGGCGGTCAGTGGCAGCGCATCGCGTGTTCCAGGGCCCTGTACCGCCGGCCCGAGCTGCTGATCCTCGACGAGCCCACCTCCCAGATGGACCCCCGGGGCGAACACCAGATCTTCGAGCAGATCAAGGCCATCGCCGCCGATCGCATCACGATCGTGGTCACCCACCGCCTGGAGAACACCAAGATCGCCGACCACATCATCGTGATGGAGCACGGTCGGATCACCGAACAGGGCCGGTACGACGACCTCACCCACGGCGGCGGAACCTTCGCCGAACTCCTGGAACTCTCCCAGGACCGCTGACCGACCTCACCGCGCCCCCTGTCGCGCCCCGTCAGGCGGACAGGCCACATCAAGGAGGACCCATGCCCCCGTCCCCCGCCACCAGCGCCACCTGTGACTTGCGCTCCTCGTACGCGTCGCACCCGAGCGCGAGGTGCACGGCGTGAGGCAGACGAAATCCCTGCCCATCGCCGTGCAGCGCTGGGCGGAGCAGTTCACCGGGCCGGTCGTGACCGTGCGCGACGCCTCGCACGACTGGCACCGCTCCCGCGTGTGGGAGCTCACCGGTGAGAGCGGGGCCGGCTGGTACGTGAAGGTCGCGCCCTCGGGGAAATTCTTCGCCCGTGAGACCCGGGCCTACCGAGGAGTCGTTCCCGCGCTCGGGCACGGCCGGGCGCCCCGTCTCCTCGCCAGCCGCGCGGACGACTTGGCGCTGCTGCTCACCGTGGCGCCCGGTGGCCCGGCACCTGGGCTGGGACTGACCGCCGCCGAGTGGCGGTCCGTGCACGCGCAGGCCGGCATGCTGTGCGCCCGGCTGCACGACGCCGGTGCGCTCGACCCCCGCGACCGGACGGAAGCCGAAGCGTCGCTGGTGGCGGCGGCCGATGGCGCGGAGAAGTACCTGGGCCGCGCTGGGGACCGGCTCACCGCGGACGAGCAGCAGCTGGTCCGCGACTACGCGGCTCAGGTCCGCCGCGTCGGGCCGGTGCCGCTCGGCTGCATCCACGGCGACAACCAGCCGAGGAACTGGCTGTGGTCCGAGGCGGGGCTCGCGCTCGTCGACTTCGAGCGCACCCGCCCGGCCGCCCGCGTGCAGGACCTCGTCGTCCTCGCCGTCACCGAGTGGCTCGACCACCCGGACCGCGAGAGAGCGTTCCTCCAGGCGTACGGGCGCGGCCTCACCGGCGCCGAACGGCACGTACTGCGCTGCCTGACCGCGCTGGACGCGGTCAACTGCCTGGCCTGGGGCCCGGATAACGGCCATCCCGAGGTCACCGCCAGAGGCCGGCGGACCCTGGAGCGGCTCATGAAGGAGGACCGGCCGTGAGCAACGTCCATCGCAGCATCACGCACGTCATGGTCCTGCTGCGCCATCCAGCCGACGGCCGGGTTCTCACCGTCCGGCACCAGCCGCGGTCGTGGCACTCCCCCGGGCTGCTCACCGTCGTCGGCGGCCGACTCGAAGCCGACGAGTTCTTCGACGCGGGCGCCGCACGCGAGCTCGCCGAGGAGACCGGCGTCCTCATCACCCCGGGCCGTCTCGAGTGCTGCCCGCTGGTCCACCTTCACGCCGCGGACGGGGAACGGGTGACCGGCGTCGTCTTCCTGGCCAGGGAGTGGGAGGGCGAGCCGTACAACAGGGAGCCGGACACCCACAGCGAGCTCGTCTGGGTCGATCCCGCCAGCCCGCCCGACGACTGCCACCCTTTCACCCGCGAGATCCTCCGCTTCTTCGCCGCCGGGCACCGGTACGCAAACGTGATCGCCCCCGAGCTGGCCGTGGGGGGTGAACCCCGGTGACGGTCGCCGCCGGGACCCGTATGACGACCGCCTGGGCGCTGCCGGCCTACCGGTACCTGCTCGGCAGCGAGGCCGTGACCCTGGCCGGGTCGGGCGTGAGCGCCGTCGCTCTGCCCGCGCTCGCAGTCCTGGAACTGCGCGCCACCGCCGGGCAGGTGGCGACGCTCGCGTTCCTCGGCCAGCTTCCCAGCACGCTCGCTCTCTGGGCCGGGGCCTTGTCGGACCGGCACGCCAAGCGTTTCCAGCTCCTCGTCTCGGACCTGGTGGCCGCCGCGGCGCTCACCACGATCCCGGCCGCCGCTCTGGCCGGAGTGCTCACCATCGGCCAGCTGTACGGGGTGACGCTCGCGGTGGGCGCGGCCAAGGTGGTCCGCGACGCCGCGGCCATCAGTCTCCTGCCGGCCATCGTCGCCCCACACCTGCTGCACGACGCCAACTCCCGCCTGGGCGCGGCTTCCTCGGTGGCCGACAGCGCGGGCAGCAACGTCGGTGCGGCGCTCGTGGGAGCCGCCGGCGCCGCACGGTCACTCCTCGTCGACGCCGCCTCCTTCCTCGCCTCCGCCTGGCTGGTCTGGCGCATCCGCGCGCCCGAGCCACACGTGTCCCCCGTCGGGGCCGAGAAGTCACGCGGCCTCACCCGGGACATCGCCGCCGGCGTGCGCTACGTGATCGGGCAGCCGACGATCCGCACGGTGATCGCGGCCCTGGCCGTGCTGTCCTTCGGCCTCGCGCTGATGAACACCTTCTGGGCGTACTACCTGCTCACCGCGCTCGGTGTCTCCCCGACCGCGTTCGGGGTGATCATGGGCGCCGGAGGCATGGGCAGTCTGGCCGGTGCGCTGCTCACCTCACGGATCACGGACCGGTTCGGCGTGGGCCCGGTGATCATCATCGGGTTCGCGGTCAGTCCCCTCGCCCAGGTGCCGCTCCTTCTGGCCGGGCCCGGCCGCGGCTGGCAGATTGTCCTGGCCGCGACGCTCGCCGCCCAGTTGTTCTGGGCGACGGCCGCGGGAGTCAGCCAGCGCACCCTGCGGCAGATCCTGTGCGCCCCGGCCTTTCAGGGCCGGATGCAGGCGGTCAGCACCACCGTGACCGCCGGAAGCCGTCCGCTGGCCGCCGCGAGCGCCGGCGCACTCGCACGCGTCCTGGATGTGCCGGTCGTCCTCGCCATCGGCACTCTCCTCCAGATCGTGCCGGTCCTCTTGCTGCTGGGCTCTCCCGTACGCACTCTGCGCACCATGCCCGTCCTGCCCGCCCCCGCGGCCGTGCCGCCTGCCCGAGAGGGAACCTCGTGACCGCCATCGCATCCACCGCGAGCCCGGCCCACTGGGAGCCGCTCTGGCACAGCCGCCGTCGCTACCGGCCGCTGTGCCAGTCCGAGGAACAGCTGATGACCGAGCACCTCGGCCCCGGCGAGGGCCGCCCCGCCCTCGACATCGGCAGCGGCGACGGCGGCCTCGCCCGCCACCTCCACCACGAGCTCGGCTACCGCACGACCGGCATCGACTGCTCCCCCAGCGCCATCACCCTCGCCGCCGCCCAGGACACCGGGCCCGGACCGACGTGGCAGTGCCTGGACATCGCCACCGGCGACCTCACGACGCTCCCGGACGCCGCCTACGCCCTCATCACCTGCCGCCTGGTCTACCGGTGGATGGACGACAAGCCCGGCTTCCTCAGCCGTGTCCGTCGCCTCCTCGCGCCCGGCGGCACCTTCTGGGTCGTCACCGAGATCGCCGGCCGCCGCGCGACCACCGACCCGGCTCTCCTCGGCCTCGGTATCTCGCCCGCGGACGCCGAACTGCTCACGGCCGGCTGGTCCGTCGCGCGGACCGCCGACCTCGACGTCCTGCGCTGCTACGCCCTGCGCCCCTGATCACCCGCCCCGCGAACGGAAGGAACTCCATCGTGCTGGACGTCGAGAATGCTGGTAGTTCCGGCTATCACAAGCTGCGGAATACCAAGGCGTTCCCGAGCTGCGGACTGGTTGCGCGGTGGCGCGTGTCAGCCCCGGGAGGACGTGGACGCGGGGTGCCAGGGTGCGTCAGCGCGCGTGGCGCGGGCGTTTGCGGTCAAGCGGATTCCGTATACCGGCTGGCTGCCGGGCAGGGGGCCGAGGTAGTCGTGGCCGACCATGTGGCACCAGGCCGGGAGGTCGAGCGGAGCTGCGGGGTCGGTCGCGATGACGTGGACCACGGTGCCGGCTGGTGCGTCTTCGATCTGTTTGCGCAGGCGCAGCAGGAGGGTGACGCAGAGCAGTCCGGTGCCGTCGACGGTGAGGTCGGCTGGGCGTATCGGGTCTGTGGTCATCGGGGCAGGGTCTGGGTGACGCGCCACAGGCGGCGGGGCAGGTCGCCTTCCTCGAAGGCGTGGACGTCGTCGAGGGTCCAGCCGTCGGCGAGGGAGTCGACGAGGTGACGGGGGAAGAAGTGCACGGCGAAGCCGCCGTGTTCGTAGATGTCGTCGCCGTGGGAGGTTCCGGCGCCGTAGTGGGCGTCGCCGGTGTGGCGGACGGTGTAGACGAACGTGCCGCCGGGGCGCAGGACGCGGCGGATCTCGCCGACGAGGGTGTGGATCTCCTTCGTGGACAGGGCCATGCACAGGAGCATGTGCGCGAAGACGGCGTCGACGGATGCGTCCGGCAGGGGCAGCGGCTCGCGCACGTCGTGGACCGCGGTGGTCACCCGCTCCGCGACGCCCTGGTCGTGGGCCGTCCGCTTGAGCTGTTCCAGGCCGGTGGGGCTGAAGTCGGTGGCCTGGACCGTGAAGCCCTCGCGGGCGAAGTAGAGGGCGTCGCGGCCGTGGCCGGCACCGAGCTCCAGCACGTCCTCGGCTCCGGCTGCACGGAAGACCAGTGCGGCGTGGACGGCGGGGGCGGAGGGCTTCTCGCCGTACATGCCTGGGTGGGCGGTGTAGGTGTTCTGCCAGTGCCGCCGCTGGGCCTCGGCCAGGTCTCTGGCGTCGTCGCTCATGCTCGCTCGCTCCTCTTGCCGACTCTGCCGGACAGCCTAGAGGGCGCTGGTCAGAGCCTGTCGCACCTGGTCGGCGGTAGGCACGCCGGCCAGGCCGTCGGGAGTGCGGTAGAGGCGGCAGCCCAGGGCCGGCGTCCGGCCGGGCTCTGCGAAGGGGTCGTGGCCGTCGATCAGGATCGTGGGCGAGCCGGTGAAGCACGCCGCCTCGGCGCCGGCCTGCTCGGCGATGACACGCGTGTTGAACGCCAGGTCGTTCAGGCCGAGTTCGTCGAGTGCCTGGCGGAGCCGGGCGGCTGCGGGCTGGGTGTTCGGGCAGCCCGGCACGACAAGCAGTTCGACTTCCATGGCGTCCTCCAGCGGGTGGTGTCCTGGGGTTCAGCTGCAGCAGTCACAGCCCGGTCGGCAGCCGCACGCGTCGGCCTCGGCGGCGGGCGGGGTCACGGAGGTCGTGGTGGGTGCGCAGCAGCCCTTGCCCTGCCAGGCGTCACGGCCCTCCTTGACGGCGATGGCGGCGATGACGAGGGCGGCGATCGGGTCGGCCCAGGACCAGCCGAGCAGCAGGTTGGCCAGCAGGCCGACCAGGAGCACCGCGGAGAGGTAGGTGCACAGCAGGGTCTGCTTGGAGTCGGCGACGGCGGAGGCGGAGCCGAGTTCGCGGCCGGCTTTGCGCTGGGCGGCGACTCTGCTGCTTAATTCGGGGTTGGGTGTAGCTCTCTCCTCGCAGGATGCTTGAGCTGCCCGTTTGGTGACGGGGACCTGCCCGACCCTCTGTTGCGCTCCCCGCAGCAGCAACCGCCTGGCGCGGCTCCCGTCGGTTCCGGCTTCACCGGCGCGTGAGCACGCGGAACTCGTTGCCGTCGGGGTCGGCCAGTAGCACCGCGCCGTCCCCGCCGTGGCCAGAGTCGAGACGCTTCGCCCCGAGGGAGAGCAGGCGCTCGACCTCCGCTTGCTGATCGTCGTCCGGCGCGAGGTCGAAGTGCAGGTCCTTGCCGGGGTCCGGCATCAGCGGCGGACCGCCCCACGTGATCTTCGTACCGCCGTTCGGTGACTGGATGGCGGTCTCCTCGTCCTGGTCCCATACCAGCGGCCAGCCCAGCGCCTCGCTCCAGAAGTAGCCCACGGCCTGCGAACCATCGCAGGCGAGTGCTCCGATGAAACCGCAGCCGGCGAGGAAATTGTTGCCCGGCTCGATGACACAGAACTCGTTGCCCTCGGGGTCGGCGAGCACCACATGGGACACGTCCGGTCCCTGGCCGACGTCGGCGTGCTGCGCGCCGAGGTCGAGCGCCCTGGCCACGGTCTCCTGTTGGTCCTTCAGGGAGGAGCTGGTCAGGTCGAAGTGCAGCCGGTTCTGGGCGGTCTTCTGCGCCTGGGCGGGACGGAAGCCGAGGCGGTAGCCGGCGTCATTCCCGGACAGCAGGGTGACGCCGTCGTAGGAAACGTCGGTTCTCTCCAAGCCCAGGACGCCGGACCAGAAATGCGCTAGGCGCTCGGGCTGGTGCACGTCGAAGGAGATTGCGAAGAGTCGGCTGCTCATTTCGCCACGCATCCAGGGTCCGTTGGAGTGCCAACTGTCGGCAGGGCGCCGTGTCAGCGCCTCGAACGAGGATCCTATGGGCGGGCCAGCCTTGGTTGCAGCCGAGTATTCCGCGGCCCCGGAACTGGAGCTACACCCTTCGGGTTTCGGGCTGCGAGTTGGTGGCTGAGGCGGGTGAGTCTGCTGGTCCGGGGCGTGAAGGATGGTTGGCTGGGGTTCCAGTGGGCGTCGAGGCGGATGACGTTGACGGCGGTGGCGGAGAAGGCGTGCTGGAGGCGGATCTTGGACAGGCCGCGGTAGCGGGCCCGGCGGAGGCCGGTGACGTCGAGGGCCTGGTTGATGGTGCCCTCGATACCGGCGCGAAGTGCATACTTGGTCTTCCATGTCTTGGTGGTCTGCTCGGCCCGGGCACTGGCCAGGGTCTCGTGGAGTTCCCGGGGGCGGAGGCTGAGGATGCGGGTGCCGCGTGCGGAGGTGGTGCACTTGTCCTGGGCAGGGCAGCCGTGGCAGTCGGTGCGGGCGAACTGGACGACGATGGCGTCGCGGCCGTGCTGCCGGACGGGGAACCAGCCGGTGCTGGTGCGGCCTTGAGGGCAGCGGGCCTGGCGGACCTTCCAGTCGATACGGAAGGCGCTCTTCTGGAAGCCGGCGTCGGCCCTGTCCTGTGGTGAGTGGTCGAGGAGTGCCGGGGTGACCATGGTGATGCCCTGGTCGGCGGCCTCATGGATGAGGTCTGCGGACGGGTAGCCGGCGTCGAGGTAGTACTCACCTGGTGTGAGGCCGCGGTCGGCGAGGTTCTGCTGGACGGGCCGGGTGGCCTTGACGTCCGGGACGCTCGCCTCGGTGGTGAGGACGTCCGTGA
>NZ_BMVV01000009.1:0-2991 GCF_014650895.1 Streptomyces omiyaensis | reverse complement strand
GGCTTCGGCTTCGGCTTCGGCTTCGGCTTCGGCTTCGGCTTCGGCTTCGGCTTCGGCTTCGGCTTCGGCTTCGGCTTCGGCTTCGGCTGGAGTGTCGCAGGTTTCGGTGAGGTGGACCTTGTAGCCGAGCCAGAACAGGTCGTCGCCCTTGGCTGCCCACCGCGCGTCAGGGTCGTATGGGGAGGCCAGGCGGAGATGACCGGGCGGGACGCCCTCCTTATCGGCCTCCCGCTTCACGATCACCTCCCGTCCCCGCGCGTCGGTGGACACGTAGTAGGTCTGCACGAGCATCCGGCGCAAGAACGCGACCGGCTCGATCTCCCGCAGCCACCTGGGCGCCCCGGGAGCCCACACCGCCCGGCAGAGTGCCAGCGCGTCCTGCCCGAACACCACGGCCAGCCGGTCCCGCTTGGTCTTCGACGACGGCATCGTCCACCCGTTGACGCGCTCTTCGTAGCGGTGCGCGAGCTCGGGAATATCCACCGCGTCGGCCAGCCAGCCCCCAGCTGCCACCGCAAGGGCCTCCAACGCCGCCCGCACGCTCTCACCTGCCAGTTCGGTCCGGTTCAGGTCACGGACCGCGCTGATCACATGGGTGGAGTCGGTACGCTGCTTCCCGCCGGTCCGGACCAG
The DNA here is from genome assembly GCF_014650895.1 of Streptomyces omiyaensis. Taxonomy (GTDB): domain Bacteria; phylum Actinomycetota; class Actinomycetes; order Streptomycetales; family Streptomycetaceae; genus Streptomyces; species Streptomyces omiyaensis. The sequence continues at coordinate 2,358 of NZ_BMVV01000009.1, read as the reverse complement.
GCCCTGCTCCCGGCAGACCTCCAGGAGCCGGTCGAACACCACCCGCTCCAGACCGTGCTCGGCCAGCCGGGCCCTGAACCGGGACAGCACGGTCGCGTCGAAACCGGTATCGGTCAGCTCCGCGCCGATCGCGTACTTCCAGTCGATCGCGCGGACCGCCATCACGGTGGGCTGCCGGTCGGTCAGGTTCTCCGTGAACTGCAGCACCGTGACCAGCGACAGCACCGCTGGCGGCAGGCCCGGCGCCCCACGGCGTCCGAACGCCTCGGCGAACGGCTCGTCCGCGAACACCTCGCCCAGCCGGTCCCGCACCCGCATCGCCAGCGTCCCGTGAGGGAACGCCGCCCGAGCGACCGCCACGGTCTGTGCCGGGACCTCTGGCAGCCCCTTCGGCTGCAACGACATGTGCTCCACCCCCTGCGGCCCATGACGCGACCAGGGCCACAGAGGCGATCATGCCGCACCCGCGACGCTCACCCAGTCGAATTGCGCAGCAGAGTCATCGTCGAGCGCAAAGTCCGGAGCTCAACTCATTCTGAAACGATCAGTAAATAACGTCGTTGACGTTGGCAGCAGTGGTGATGACCTTGAACGGGGTGCCGCGTCCGTCGCAGATCAGATGGTGTTTGCTGCCCGTTTTCCGCCGGTCGACCGGCGACGGACCGGTGTCGGCTCCCCTTTTTCGCGCGGACGTGGGAGCCGTCGACGCACGCTCTGGACCAGTCCAGCTCGCCGGCCGCGTTCAGCTCGGCGAGCAGGATCCGGTGCAGCCGGTCGAAGACCCCGGCCTGCTGCCACCGCCCCAGACGCCGCCAGCAGGTCTACCCGGAGCCGAACCCCAGCTCCAGAGGCAGCAATTGCCAGGCGATGTCATCGTGCAGCACGTACAGGATGCCCTGCAGGCACTGCCGGTCCGGCACCGACCGCGGGCCGGGAGCCTTCTCGGGCCAGGGCGGCAACAGCGGCTCGATCAGCGCCCACAGCTCATCGTCCACGATCCACGTCCGGGTACTCACACCATCGCGAACGGCCGAATCATCACACCGGACACGGCCGACCAGGACGCTTCGACAAAATCGTGTTACGAGCTCTTACACGGAAGCGGCCGAGCGCACCTGTCGCGTCGAAGCCCTCACCCCTGCTCCCGCCTACTGGCCTGCGGGGCCCGGCCGATACCCGCAACCTGGGAACTCGAAAGCCCCGGGCTCCACCCGTACTGAGACACGCTTCCAGCGGTAGATTCCAAAGACGTCTCCCTCGGGGACTGTAAATCGTTCGGTGTAACTCCCGATCATGGAGGATGCACCGATGACCAGTGAGAACGTGCCCGAGGGCGAGCCCGTCGAGGCGGCTGAGCCGCAGCCGGCGAGGGTGGTGGACGACCGGCTGATCGACGAGCTGGTGTCCCGGGCTCAGGCCGAGGGCCTGCAGCTGACCGGCGAGGGCGGGCTGCTGCAGCAGCTGACGAAGCGGCTGCTGGAGTCCGCCCTGGAGGGCGAGATCACCGACCACCTCGGCTATGACAAGCACGACCCGGCCGGGAAGAACGGCCGCAACAGTCGCAACGGCACCCGGGCCAAGACCGTGCTGACGGACGTCGGCCCGGTGGAGATATCCGTGCCGCGTGACCGCGACCGCTCGTTCGAGCCGAAGATCGTCAAGAAGCGGCAGAAGCGTCTGACCGGGGTGGACGAGATGGTCATCTCGCTGTCGGCGAAGGGCCTGACCACCGGCGAGGTCCAGGCCCACCTCGCGGAGGTCTATGGCGCCGAGGTCTCGCGCCAGACGATCTCCACGATCACCGACAAGGTCCTGGACGGCATGGCCGAGTGGCAGAACCGGCCCCTCGACCCGGTCTATCCGGTCGTCTTCATCGACGCGATCCACGTGAAGATCCGCGACGGCGCCGTCGCCAACCGGCCCATCTACGTGGCTTTGGCCGTCACCGCCGAAAGGCCGGCGCGAGATTTCGGGGCTGTGGGCCGGGGACGGCGGCGAGGGAGCCAAACACTGGATGCACATCCTCACCGAGATCAAGAACCGTGGCGTGAACGACGTCCTGATGCCGGTCTGCGACGGCCTGAAGGGCCTGCCCGACGCGGTCGAGACCGTCTGGCCGCAGACGATCGTGCAGACCTGCGTGGTCCACCTGCTGCGGAACTCCTTCCGCTATGCCGCCCGCCAGGACTGGGACAAGATCGCCAAACTCCTCAAGCCCGTCCACACCGCCGCGACCGAGGAAGCCGCACTCGAACGGTTCGCCGAGTTCGCCGATGCCTGGGGCCGGAAGTATCCGGCGATCGTCCGGCTCTGGGAGAACGCCTGGGAGGAGTTCACGCCGTTCCTCCGCTTCGACAC